>CAVPYN010000001.1:0-639706 GCA_963709995.1 uncultured Chloroflexia bacterium
GACCCCTGCCCCTGCGGCAGCGGCAAGAAATACAAACGCTGCTGCGGCATTGTAACCCGCTGATTACATCTGTAGGGTTCGTGCGACCGCGGCGCTCGCCCGGTCAGTGCCAAGCCGTCGACCGAAGAGAGGTACGCCATGCCCGAGGGCAAGCCCAACATCCTCGTCATCTGGGGGGACGACATCGGCTGGAACATCAGCGGCTACAACCGCGGCATGATGGGCTACGAGACGCCGAACATCGACCGCATCGCCCACGAGGGCGTCGCTCTTCACCGACTACTACGGCCAGCAGAGCTGCACCGCCGGGCGCGCCGCCTTCATCACCGGCCAGAATCCGCTGCGCACCGGCCTCACCAAGGTCGGCCTGCCCGGCGCCGACGTCGGCATCCGGCCACGAGGACCCGACGATCGCCGGAGCTGCTCAAGGCGCTCGGCTACGCCACCGGCCAGTTCGGCAAGAACCACCTCGGCGACCGCGACGAGCACCTGCCGACCAATCACGGCTTCGACGAGTTCTTCGGCAACCTCTACCACCTGAACGCCGAAGAGGAGCCGGAGCACGAGGACTACCCGAAGGACCCGGCGTTCAAGGAGCGCTTCGGGCCGCGCGGCGTGATCCACAGCTGGGCGAGGCCGACGGCACGCAGAAGATCGAGGACACCGGCCCGCTGACGCAGGAAGCGCATGGAGACGATCGACGACGAGGTCACCGGCGCGCACGCTCGAGTACCTCGACGAGGCCACCGAGAGCGGACAAGCCGTTCTTCATCTGGTGGAACGCGACGCGCATGCACTTCCGCACCCACGTCAAAGACGAGCTCCGCGGCATCAGCGGCCAGGGCGAGTACAACGACGGCATGGTCGAGCACGACGGCCACGTCGGCGAGATGCTCGACAAGCTCGACGAGCTCGGCATCGCCGACGACACGATCGTCGTCTACTCCACCGACAACGGCCCGCACTACAACTCCTGGCCGGACGCCGCCATCACGCCCTTCCGCTCCGAGAAGAACAGCAACTGGGAGGGCGCCTACCGCGTGCCGGCGTTCCTGCGCTGGCCGGCGAAGTGGCAGGCCGGCGTGACGCTCAACGGCATCGTCGCCCACCAGGACATGCTGACCACGTTCCTGGCCGCCGCCGGGGAGCCCGACATCGCGGCGAAGTGCCGCGCCGGCCACGAGGCCGGCGGCAAGACCTTCAAGGTCGTCCTCGACGGCAAAGACATGAACGCCTACTTCGCCGGCGAGGCCGACGAGAGCCCGCGCGACCGCTTCTTCTACGTCAACGACGACGCCGAGCTGGTCGCGCTGCGCGTCGGCGACTGGAAGTTCGTCTTCAGGGAGCAGCGCGCCCATCAGCTCGCCCTGTGGCTCGAGCCGTTCGTCGAGCTGCGCGCACCCAAGATCGTCAACCTGCGGCGCGACCCCTTCGAGCGCGCGCTCACCGACTCGAACACCTACTACGACTGGATGATCGACCGCATCTACATGGTGGTCCCGGCCCAGGCGGTGGTGGCGGAGGCCATCCAGGAGTTCGCGGAATTCCCGCCTCGCCAGAAGCCCGCCTCCTTCAGTCTCGACCGCGTGCTCGAGAAGCTCCAGGAGGTCGCGGGCAGCCAGAGCTGAGCCGGGGCTCGGGACAGGCGAGGCGCTGGCGCGCAGGCAGATGCCCGGTCACGAGGGAGGCGGCGCGCGCGACGGACCGCAGCGCACACGGCGCTCGCGCGAGGAGGTCAGCCGTGCGCTCATCGACGCCGCCGCAGAGCTTTTCGCGGAGCGTCCCTCCGGTCGCGTTACGGTGCGCGAGATCGCCGCGCGCGCCGACGTGAACCCGGCGCTCGTCTACCGCTACTTCGGCAGCAAGCAGAACCTGATGCGGGCAGCCATGGAGCAGTCGCAGCGGGCCATCGCCGCCAACCTCCCGCAGGTCACAGACGTGCGCCACGACGCGACTCTGCTCTACCGGGCGACAATGGGCGAGCGCGAGTTCGTCGCCGTCCTTGCCCGCGCCTCTCTCGACGGCGTGCTGCCGGACTTCCCGGCCGGCTACCCGACCATGGGCGGCCTCGTCGAGCGCATCGAGGCCGACCTCGCGCCCAGCCGGCAGGCCGCCACGATCCACGCGTCGTGGTCGCCTGCCTGAGCTCGCTCGTGCTCGGCTATGCCCTGTTCGGCGAGTTCGTGCGGCGTGGCACCGGCCTCGACGACCTGCCGGATGAGAAGCTTGACGCGGCGATCCAGGAGGTGCTGCTCGATATCGTGGGGCTCGCCTACCCGGAGAAGACGCCGTGACCGGCGAAGGAGGCCGCGCCACGCCACCCGCGGGTCGCAGGCTGGCCGCCGCCGTCCCTGCCCTCAAGGCCTGGCTCGGTTCACTGGCCGTCTCGCGCAGCGACCTCGGCCGCGACGCCGTGGCCGGCGTGCCGGGAGCCGTTGGCAGCGTGCCGGACGGCATGGCGGCCTCGGTGCTCGTCGGAGTGAACCCCGTGCACGGCCTCTACGCAAGCTTCGCCGGACCGATCTTCGGCGGGCTGACCTCAAACACGCGCCTCATGGTGATCACGACGACGAGCGCCGCGGCTCTGGCGGCAGGCTCGGCTCTGCAGAGCTTCAGCGCGGCGGAGCGGGAGCAGGCGCTCATCATCCTCACCCTGCTCGCCGGGGTGCTCATGGTGGCCGCCGGCCTCTTCCGGCTCGGCCGCTACACGCGCTTCGTCTCGCTCTCGGTCATGCTCGGCTTCCTCACGGGCGTCGCCGCCAACATCGTGCTCAGTCAAGTCGGCGACTTCACAGGCGCCGAGGGCGACGGCGGCGTCGCGCTCACGCGAGCCATCGATATCCTCCTGCATCCCGGTCGCGTTGAACTGGAGTCGGTGCTCGTCGGCAGCGCGACCCTGGTCCTGCTCATCGTGCTCACCAGGACGCGCATCGCGGCCTACGCCTCCGTCATCGCCGTCATCCTGCCGAGCCTGCTCGCCTTGAGGTTGCCCGCCGTGGCCACGGTCGCGGACGTCGGTGCGATACCGACCGGCATCCCACTGCCCCGCCCTGCCACCGCTGCACATGCTGCTCTCGGTCGACGTGCTGACGGGAGCGCTCGTCGTCGCGGTGATCGTGCTCGTCCAGGGCGCCGGGGTCTCCGAGGCGGCGCCCAACCCCGACGGCTCGCCGCCCGAAGTCGACGCCGACTTCCGGGCGCAGGGCATCGGCAACATCGCGGCCGCCTTCTTCCGCGGCCAGCCCGTCGGCGGCTCGGTGGGCCAGACGGCGCTGAACGCGGCGGCGGGGGCGAGGACGCGCTGGGCGGCGATCTTCTCCGGCATCTGGATGCTCGCCATCCTGATCGCCCTGTCGGGGCTCGTGGGCAACGTCGCGATGCCGTCGCTCGGCGCCATCCTCATCTTCGCGGCCGTGAGCTCCGTGAAGCCCGACGAGATCCGTATGGCGCTGCGCACCGGAGCGAGCTCGACGATCGCCATGGTGACGACGTTCCTGGCGACGCTCTTCCTGCCGATCGCCGCTGCCGTCGGCATCGGCGTGGCTCTGTCCCTGCTCCTGCAGCTGAACCGCGAGGCGCTCGACCTCACGCTCGTGGAGCTTGTGCCGCAGCCCGACGGGCAGTTCGCGGAGCGGCCCGCACCCACATCACTCGTCGGTCACGAGGTGACGCTGCTGGACGTCTACGGGAGCCTCTACTACGCCGGCGCGCGCACGCTGGCGTCCCTGCTGCCGAATCCGCAGGGCGCCGCAGCGCCCGTTGTAGTCCTGCGCCTGCGGGGCAGGACTGCGCTGGGCGTCACCTCCTACAAGATCCTCACGACCTACGGCGCCCGGCTTGACGAGATCGGCGGCAGGCTGCTGCTGAGCGGGATCGCGCCCGATCTCCTCGCGCAGCTCAGGCGCGCCGAGCAGGCTGACGCCGAGGGCCTCGAGGTCTTCCCGCAGACAAGCACCATCGGCGAGTCGAGCGCCGCGGCCTACGCGGCCGGTCGAGCCTGGCGCGAGGCGCATGCAGAAGAACGGCAGGAACAGGGACGAGAGAAGGGGCCGCACGGGGCCTGTCCGGAAGCGGGGACGCTCCACGACGATCGCGGCGAGCCGGGGAGGTCGGCATGAGACGGGCAGAGCGCCAGAAAGCGAAGCTCGGGCAGGCGGAGCGACGAGCCGCGACGCCCGTGGCCGGCGCCATCGCCGGGATCCTCTTCGCCGTGTTGTTCTCGCTGAGCGTCACGATCATCCAAGCGAGTATGCAGGACTTGCCGAAGGACACCGGCTCCTGGCTCGACACCGACGCGGGACGCTTCAAGTTCGCCATCTCGCTCGTGCCCTTCGCCGGGCTGTTCTTCCTGTGGTTCATCGCCGTGGCGCGAGAGCGGCTGGGCCAGTTCGAGGACCAGTTCTTCTCCACCGTCTTCCTGGGGAGCGGTCTGCTGTTCCTGGCCATGATCTTCGCGGCGGCCGCATCGGCGGGGGCCATCGCGGCCACCTATGCCGCCGACCCCTCCGGCTTCTCGGCCAGCACCACCATCGTCTACGCGCGCCACATCGTCACGCAGATCTTCAATGTCTATGCGCTGCGAATGGCGGCGGTCTTCCTCATCTCCCAGGCCACACTCTGGTGGCGCACCGGCGTGATGCCAAGGTGGATGGCGCTGGCAACCTACGCTGTCGCGCTCGTCCTTCTCTTCGTCTTGACGCAGGCGACGCAGGTCGTCCTGGTCTTCCCTGCCTGGGTGTTCCTCGTGAGCGCGTACATCCTCATCGGGCATCTCACCCGGTCCGGCGAGCCGCGTGCCGAGGTGAAGGAATGACGTCGACAGGGGCCGGCAGCGTGCCGCGCGACGTCCTCGGGGCGCCGATCGACACGGAAGCACGAGACGCGGGAGGCTGACCGTATGGGGGGCGATCTCGACAACGGTCTGCGCATGGCCGGTGCGCCGGGCTGGCTCGTCCGGCTCGGGGTGCGCAGCTGGCTGCTCCTGGGCGTCTTCGCCGCGGCCGCCGTCGTGGTGGTCGGGCTCTCCGCCGTAAGCGCGGTCGTCATGCCCATACTGCTCGCCGCGGTCCTCGGCGTGCTCTTCCGTCCGCTGGTCGACAGAGGCGAGCGCCACGGCATCCCGAGAGGCGCGGGCAGCGTGCTGGTGCTCGTCGCCGTCCTCGCGGTCGTCGTGGGACTGACGGCCCTCAGCGTGCGGACGCTCGCCGCGCAAGCCCCCGAGATCGCCCGGCTCGCGCGGCAGGGCGGTGAGACGGCCTTGGGATGGTTCGTTGGGGGCGGCCAGAGCGGGCCGGACGCAGACGCGACGGCGACGGCGGTCCGGCGAGCGTTGCCCGTGCTCGGCGAGGGACTGTGGAACGCGCTCGTCGGGATCACGTGGAGCATCGTCGGATTCCTCATCGGCGCGTTCTTCGCGCTCTTCACGCTGTTCTTCGCGCTCCGGGACGGTCACAAGCTCAACCTGTGGATGGAGGAGCGCCTCGGACTCGCGAACATCCACGGGGCGGCCGTCATCGAGGACGCGGAGGCGGCCATCCGGAGCTACTTCGCAGGCACAGGACTCACGGCCCTGGTCACGGCGCCGATCGTCGTGATCCCCATGGCGCTGCTCGGGCTTCCGCTCCTCTTGCCGGTGCTGCTCGTGTACCTCGTCTCCTCGTTCGTCCCCTACGTCGGAGCCTGGGTGGGAGGAGCCTTCGCCATCCTGGTCGCTCTGGGATCGGGCGGCGTGGACGCCGCGATCGTCGTGACCATCGCCGTAGTGGTGTCAAACGGCAGCGTACAGAGCGTCGTGGCATCCTGGGCCGTGGGCAAACGGCTCCGCATGCACCCCGTCATCGTGCTGGTCTCCACCGCCGTGGCCGCGATCGTCGGCGGCATGACGCTGATGATCCTGGCCGCTCCGGTGACGGCCACGGTCATCATGACGGCGCGCAGGATCCGCGCAGCGAAAGAAGCGGCCGGCGCGAGCGACCCCGCTACGGGCGAGCAGGGACTGCCGCAGGCGGACACCGCCGCGAGCGCGGGCCGAGCTGACTGACGGGCGCCGGAGAGAACGCGCCCGGAGCAGCCGCATTCCGCATGGCGCCGGGAAGGATCAGTCCCGATCGCTGCCGGGCAGCCGCCTGCAACTACCGCAATCACATGAAGATGGTGATCATCGACGGCAAGAGCGTGTACAGCGGCGGCATGAGCATGGGGCAGGAGTACCGCGACGGCGGCCCGCGGTTCGACGTCTGGCGCGACACGTCGTTCCGCCTCAGCGGACCGGTGGTCGCCCCCTACCTCGTGCTGTACGCCTCCATCTGGCTCAACAACGGCGGCAAGGGGGACCTGGCCACCGACTTCATGCCGCCGGTGGCGGAGCATCACCGGCACGAGGGGACGCCGGTCCAGGTGCTGCACTCCAGCGTGCAGACCACGCTCAAGACCATCCGCGATGTGCGCAGCCGCGGCGAGTGGCATCGACGTGCGCTTCATGATGACCGGGGTCCGGGACAAGAAGATCCCGTTCTACGCGGCGTGCGCGTACTACCCGCAACTCCTGCGCGCGGGCGTGAAGGTCTACCAGTACAAAGCCGGCTTTCTGCACGCCAAGACGGTCACGGTAGACCACCAGTTCTCGATCATCGGCACCTGCAACTGGGACATCCGCAGCTTCCTCCTGCACGAGGAAGTGGTCTCGATCTTCTACGACCGCGGCGTCGCCACGAACTACGCCGACCAGCACGAACGCGACATTCGGGACTGCATCGAGATCACGGAAGCGGACCTCGCCAAGCTGACCCGCGGCGAGCGGTTCCGCAACTCGTGCTACCGCCTGTTCTCGCGGCTGCTCCAGGAAGTCGCGAAGTGGGAATGAATCCGGGCGAGACGACGTGGACATTGCGTAGTCCACTGACCCCGCCTACGATCGTATCAAGCACGGGACCGGCCCCTCGATGGGTCGGTCGGAGAGAGGGAGGATCAGCATGCGCATGAGGAGAAGGCCACTGCTCGGGGCTGCCGTGGTCGGCGGTACCGCGTACCACATGGGCAAGAAGGGCCAGCAAAGTCGCGACCAGGAAGCGGACCAGAACGCGCAGATCGCCGACCTGCAGGCGCAGCAACAGCAGCAGCAGGCGCCGCCGCAGGCCGCGCCGGCTCCGGCCAGCACCGAAGACTCCATGGCCAAGCTGACGCAACTCAAGAGCCTGCTCGACCAAGGCGTTCTCACCCAGGCTGAGTTCGACGTCCAGAAGACCAAGATCCTGCAGAGCATGTAGGCGGTCGGGACGCGACTGACCACAGAGAAGGAGACTGATATGGCAATGGGACCTGTGCAGGTCCTCATCGTCGGCTTCGGTGAGGATGCCGAGTTCAAGGGCGAAGCGCTCGAGCAGCTGCGTCTGCTGCGCCAGCAGGACATCGTGCGGGTCATCGACCTTCTCGTCGTCCACCACAATCTAGACGGTACGGTCGAGAAGCTCGAGATCGCCGATCACGCCGAGCTCGCCGAGCTCGGCGCCTTCGCCGGCGCGCTCATCGGCTTCGGCGCGGCCGGCGAAGAGGGCGCTGAGGTCGGCGCCGAGGCCGGTGCGGAACTGGGCGACGCTGATGAGCTCTACGACGACGCCGAGGTCTGGTACATGGCCGACTCTATCCCCGCGGGGATGACCGCCGCGATCGTCATCCTCGAGCATCGCTGGGCGATCCCGCTGCGCAACGCCATCGCCAACACCGGAGGCGTGGCCCTGGCCGACAAGTGGCTCCACCCGCAGGACCTGCTCGCCGTCGGCGTCGAGCTCGGCATGGCGCTCGACGACTGACCGGCGCAGCCGGATCAGCGTCGTGAGGCACACCGCACACAGACACTACGTAGTGGGTAAGAGACGATGGCCGGCGGCGCTGGGAAGAATGCGCTTGCGCCCCGGACTCGTCGAACTCGCCGTCCGGAGCCGCGGGGAGCGACGCATGGGGGAAGCGAAGGGGAGGCCATGACCGCCACAGACATGGACGTGCTGGTAGCTGCCTACCAGGATGTCGACAAGGCGCACGACGGACTTCGACGGGGTGGTCGACCTCGTCAAGTCGAAGCAGGTGAAGGTCGAGGGCGTCATCCTCGTCGTCCACGAGGAGGACGGCAGCGTCACCGTGCTGGACACGGGCGACCACGTCGGTCGCAAGGGTCTTGGGTGGGGCGGCGGCGTCGGCCTGCTGGTAGGGCTGTTCGCGCCGCCGCTGCTTGCGTCGGTGGCCGTAGGCGCCGCCGCTGGCGGGGTCGTGGGCAAGTTCGCCGACCACAAGCTCAAGACCGGGCTCCACGACAAGATCGGCGAAGCACTACCGCCCGGGTCGGCCGGTATCATCGCGGCCTTCCCGGAGGAGCACCGGCTCGTCATCGAGCAGGCGCTGCCCGGTGCGGCCGCCCTGTCGCTGGTGCACTCGGACAAGAAGGGCCTCCTCCGCGGGCTCAAGGGCTCGCTGGAGGAGGCCATGGGCAAGTTCCAGCCCGACAGAACGGTGCTGCCGCTCGCCGACCCCAACTTCGGAGGAGCGATCGGCCGCACGCTCGACAAGTCCGCCGCCGACTGGAGCATCAACGCGCTGCCGGCGCCGCCTGAGGGCGCGCCGAACGTCCTGCTCGTGCTCATCGACGACGCCGGATTCGGCAACCCCGGCGCGTTCGGCGGTCCGGTCGCCACGCCGACCATGACTCGAGTGGGCGAGAAGGGCCTCACGTTCAACCGCTTCCACGTCACGGCGATGTGCTCGCCGACGCGGGCCGCGACGCTCGACCGGACGCAACAACCACGCGGTCGGCTTCGGCTCGCTGCCGGAGTTCCCCGGCCCGTTCCCCGGCTACACCTCCGCCTGGCCGCGCTCCTGTACGCCGTGGCCGCGCGTGCTCCGCGACAACGGCTACGCGACGGCCGGGTTCGGCAAGTGGCACCTGACCCCGGACCGCGTCCAGGGAGCGGCGGGCCCCCACGACCGCTGGCCGATGGGCTGGGGCTTCGACCACTTCTGGGGGTTCCTCGGCGCCGAGACCGGACAGTACGACCCGCTGATCGCCGAGGACAACACGCATCGTCGGCGTGCCCGAGGGGACCGCCGACAAGCCCTACTACCTGCCCGAGGCGCTGACGGACAACGCCATCGGGTGGATCCACGCGGTGCGGGCGCAGGACCCGGTCAAGCCGTGGTTCGTCTACTACTCGACCGGCTGCGCCCACGCCCCGCACCACGTGCCCGTCGAATGGAGCGAGAAGTACCGCGGCAAGTTCGACCAGGGGTGGGACAAGCTGCGCGAGGAGACGCTGCGAGCGCCAGAAGGAGCTCGGCGTCGTGCCGCCGGACACGGTGCTGACGCCGCGTCCGGACGTGTTCCCCGCCTGGGACTCGCTCTCGGAGAACGAGCGCAAGCTCTACGCCCGCCAGATGGAGGTCTACGCGGGCTTCCAGGAGAACGCCGACCACAACGTCGGCCGCCTGCTCGACGCGATCGAGGAGATGGGCGAGCTCGACAACACGCTGGTCATCTACATCTTCGGCGACAACGGCGCGAGCCTCGAGGGCACGGTCACCGGGTCGTTCAACGAGCTGACGATGCCGAACGGCATCACGCTCACCGCCCGAGCAGCAGCTCTCGCTGATCGGCGAGTACGGCGGCCTCGACGCCTGGGGGACGGCCGACTATCGCGCCGCACTACGCGGCCGCCTGGGCGTGGGCCGGCAACACGCCGTTCCAGTGGGGCAAGCAGGTGGGCTCACACCTCGGCGGCACGCGCGACGGCATGGTCGTTTCGCTGGCCACGGCGCATCAGCGACTGCGGCGGCCACCGCTCGCAGTTCACGCACTGCATCGACCTGGGGCCCACGATCCTCGAGGCGGCAGGCATCCCGCAGCCGCGAAGGTCGTCGACGGCATCGAGCAGGAGCCGATGCACGGCACGAGCTTCGTCTACACCTTCGACGACGCGGGGGCCGCCGGAGCGCACACACGGTCCAGTACTTCGAGACCGTCGGCAACCGGGCCATCTACAAGGACGGCTGGTGGGCGTGCGCCAAGCTCGACCGCGATCCCGTGGGACGCTCACGGTCGAGGCCTTGGCCAAGCTCGCCCCGGGCGTCTACGACCCCGAGCAGGACACCTGGGAGCTGTACTACCTGCCCGACGACTTCAGTCAGGCTCACGACCTCGCGGCGGAGCATCCCGACAAGCTCGCGGAGCTGAAGGAGCTGTTCTGGGAGGAGGCCGAGAAGTACAAGGTGCTGCCGCTGCTCGGCGGCCTGTCGCTGTTCTTCGGGATCCTGCCGCCGATGCCGACGGCCACCCGGACGACGTTCTACGGCGACGTCGAGAACGTCGCCTCGGGCATGATCCCGCGCATCTACGGCCGCTCCTACGCGATCGAGGCCGACCTCTCGATCCCCGAGGGCGGCGCCGAGGGCGTGATCGTGGCGGAGGCCGACGACATGGGCGGGTTCTCCCTCTGGGTCGACGACGAGCGGAGGCTCACACCACAGCTACTCGATGATGGCGGTCTACGAGTACTCAGCAGGTCTCCACGGAGCCGCTCCCGACCGGGGACGTCACGCGTGCGGATGCAGTTCGACGCCGACGAGACGAAGCCGGGCACGGGCGGCGCGGTGACCCTGTGGGCCGACGGCAAGCAGATCGGCGGGGGACGGATGGACCACACGGTGGCCATGCGCTTCTCCGTTCTACGCCGGCATGGACGTCGGCTGCGACAACGGCATGACGGTCGATCCCGTGCTACCGCGACAAGGCGCCCTACGCGTTCACCGGCACGGTGAAGAAGGTCGTCTTCGACCTGCAGCCGGCGGCGCACGCGGATGAGCAGAAGCTGCACGACGCGGCCAGCCACGGCGCCGTGGCGGCGGGCATGGACGGATGACCGGCGCGGCGTCGGCGGAGACGTCCCGCCGGCCGGGCGACCGCGAACAAAGGGCCGGGACGGCATCGCCGCCCCGGCCCTCAGGCCGAACAGTCTGTGTGCCGGCTCAGTACGGCCAGACGTAGTCGCCGGAGCCGTCCTGCGGGTGGGCGTACCTCAGTCACCTCAGCCCCCTTCCCGACGTGCCGGCCGGCTCAAGTGTAGACCGAGAGAATGAGGGGCGGCCCTTCGGGCCGCCCCTCATTCGTCGGTCGCTTCTCGCCGGCCTCAGCCCTTGTCGTGCTTCTCGGTGCCGAAGGCCTGCTTGAGCTCCTCTTCCTGCTCGTGCGAGAGGTTGGAGCGGACGAGCGTCGCCTGGGTGCCCTCCACCGCAGCGAGGAACTTGTCCTCGGTCACCTGTCCGATGAGCAGGAACCAGCCGGCCTTGCCCGGCGGTACCGCGTCGCCCATCTGCTCGAGAACCTGCTTGTTGATCCCGGTCTTGCCGAGCTTGCCGAAGAGCGCGCCCATGCCGGCGCCAATGGCAAGGCCGAGGAACGGCACGAGGAAGATGAGACCGAACAGCATGCCCCAGAAGGCGCCGCCCAGGGCGCCGGCCCCGACCAGCTTGCTGCCGTGGTTGACGTGCGGCTTGCCGTCGGCGTCGCGTACCACCATGGCGGCATCCTGCAGCTGCACGATCATGTCCTTCTGCATCTGGGCCAGCGTCACGCCGAACTCCTCGGCGGCGGCTTCGTTCTCAAAGCCAAGTACCATCATCTCGCTCATATGCATCTCCCATTCCGGACTACGACCGGTAGAGAGCGTACCCGACGGACCTCGAAGCCGCACCTGCGTCGCCAAGGCCAGGGGCACGTTCAGGAGTCGGCGGCCAAGAAGGGCAGGGCGATGATCGATGGGTCAGCTCGTGGCTCGACTGCTTTCACCACGCTTCGGACTCGACCTGCTCGGCTCGGCACCCACCCCTGACGAATGGTGACGCGACAGCGACGCTCCTACCCCGGCCGCTTCCTCGACGACCGAAGAGGGGAGCCGGATGAGTAGGGCGCGGGTCAGTCGCTCTTCTCGCCGCCCGCGAAACGACGCCGCAGCACGCGCGCCGTCCGCGCCGTCCCCTCGCCGACGGCCATCCCGACCAGCGACCCGACGATGACGTCGCCCGGGTAGTGCACCCCGGTGTGGACCCGCGAGTAGGCGACGACCGTCGCGAGCCCGCGGAGCGGCACGCCGAGCGCCGGGATCGACTCGGCGACCCCGGCGGCGAAGGCGAAGCCGGAGGCGGAGTGCCCCGACGGGAACGAGGTCGAGGTCGGCATCCTGACGTGCCGCTCCTCCGCGATCCGCACGGTGCCGCGCTCCGGCCTGGGCCGCCGGCCGGCGAACTTCATGGGGATGTTGACCACCGCCGAGTTGACGCCGACCGCGACCATGCCCGTCACGGCGGCGCGGCGTCCCTTGCGGCCGCCGACGGCGAACAGCATGGCGGCTATCGCCACGTAGAGCTTGGCGTGGTTGGCGGACCGGGAAAGCCGCCGCAGCGGCACGTCGATGAGCGGGGTGGGGGTGGCCTCGACGGCCTGGTACACGGCGACGTCCAGTTCCTCCAGCTCGCGCAGCACGCTGCGCGCCGTGGACTCCTGCCCCTGCGCATCCAGCCGACTCGGTCATGTGGCCGATGCTACCATCCGTCAGCCGCCGAGGGCGATGGGCCGTCCGAGCACGGTCCGCCACAGGTCCGGCAGCAGCGCGCGGACGCCTATCGACCGCGCGGCCGGCGAGTAGCCGATCGCGTGCAGCGGCAGCCGCAGGCGAAGGACGCCCGGCCGGGATGAGAACACCAGCGGTGGGTCCATCTCCAGCGACTCGCCGTCGAGCCCCACCGCGATAGGGGCCCCCGACATCACTTCGAAGCTCGGGGCGCTCCACGAGACGTAGCCGTCGTACAACTCCGGGTGCGACGTCGTGAGCGCCGCGATGGCTCGCGTGGCGCTGAGCCCATCGGGGACGACGAGCGAGAAGATGCCGAGCATGCCCGTGTCCAGACGGGGACGCGAGGAAAGACCCTTGAGCGTCGTGCCGTAGGGCCCGTTCGAGACCTGGATGACGTGAGCGCCCTCGTGGTGAGCGCCGTCCGGCGTGCTGAAGCGCAGGTCGAACGGCTCGCTCCCCGGACCGAGCATCTCGGGCAGTGCGGCCAGGGTCGTCTCACGCTTGTTGTCGCGGTACTCCGGCGATCGCACGATCGTCGCGTAGAGGCCCAGCGAGACGTTGTTGACGAAGATCCGCCCGTTCACGTCGGCGAGGTCGATCGTCCGTTCGCGCGCCTCGCCGTAGGCAGCCAGCGCGCCGACCACGTCGTCGCGGTCGAGCCCGATGTCGAGGGCGAAGTGGTTGCGCGTCCCCGCGGGGATCACGACCATGGGGACGCCCCGCTCCGCGGCGACGCTCGCGACCAGAGCCTGAGACCCGTCGCCACCCGCCATGCCGACGACGTCGGCTCCCCGGTCGATCGCGTCGTGAGCCAGCTGCAGCAGGTCATCGCCGCGCTGCAGGACGATGGGCTCGATCCCTCGCGCCCTGCACTCGTCCTCCAGATGGAAGCGCTCCGCCTTCCCTCCGCCGGACTTGAGATTCATGATCAGTGTGCCCTTGCGTGCGGCCGGCGCCGGCGTGCCCGGCGTCGCGATCTGCTTGAGTGCGCGCGTGTCGCGGGAGAGCGCGTAGCGCGCGAGGATGATGGCCGCGCCCAGCATCACCAGCCGCGCGACCAGCGAGAACCCCGGTCTTCCGTCGCCCGAGAACTGGATCACCAGGATGATGACCACAGCCGCTCCGGCGACGACGACACCGGCCCAGCGGCGGCCGCCCTTCTTTGTGAGCGCATCCCACACCGCGAGCGCGCCGACGAGAAGAAGGATGAGCTCGGCGATCACACCGAGGGGGTCGTCGAGCACGGCGAACACCGTCCGCACGACGACCGCCGCCACGAGCACGAGCGCGGTGATGGCGGCGAGCCGGCGCCCGATCCCCGGCCTCAGCGATGCTTGGTTCTCACGCACGCGTCCCCCCTTCCTGTGACCGGCCAGATGGTGTCACCCACAACGGCCGAAGAGCTAGTTGCCGAGCACACCACGGGAGTCAGCTCTCCTTCGGCTCGCCGCGCTCCCGCTGCCATGCGGCGAGCGCATGTGCGCAGGGCTTGGTGGCGCGTGTCAGGTCACGGAACCACCCGTAGAGCTCGTCGTACGCTGCCTGCGCCCCCGGATCCGGTACGACGCGCACCGTTGCGCGCGGCCACGCGGTGTCGAGCGTCGCCGCACCCGCCGCCACCGCGGCGAGCAGGGCCGCGCCGACGCCGGCCTGTGACGGGCCTTGGCGCACCTCCTGTTCCAGCCCCGCGACGTCACTGACGATCTGCGGCCACAGTGCGCCAGCGGCCCCGCCGCCGCTGCTACGCAGCCCGGCGATGGTGGCGCCGGCCTCCTGCATGCTCTCGAGATTGTGGCGCACGGCGAACGCGGCAGCCTCCATGAGCGCCCGGAACACGTGCCCCCGGCCATGCGCGGCGGTCAGCCCCAGCAGGGCACCACGCAGGTCGGGATCGAACAGCGGTGTGCGCTCGCCTGCGAAGTAGGGCAGCGCGAGGAGGCCGCCGGCGCCGGGTCCGGCCCCGGCGGCCTCCCCGTACAGCGTCTCGTACGGCATCCCGCCGCTCAGCTCGCGCAGCCACGCAGTCAGTGCGCCTGCCGAGGCGACCCCAGCAGCGATGTTGAGTGATCCCGGCGTGAAGCCCACGGTGCTCCACAGCCGCGCGTCCGGACGAGCGGGGCTGTCGACTTCGACCAGGAACATGCTGGTCCCGTAGACGAGCAGGCCCTTCCCGGGCCCGCGCAGCCCGGACGCCGTCACCTCGCACCAGGAGTCGATGCTGCCGCCGGCGACCGGGATGCCCTCAGGCAACCCGGTCGCGGCGGCGGCCTCCCGGCTCACCCTGCCACACGGCTCCTGCGGCCAGACCAGTCGGGGCAGCGGCAACGCCGGCGCCACACGGTCGACCCAGTCCCCGATCCACGCATTGCGGTGCACGTCGTAGAGAGGCGCCCAGTGGCTGGCGCTGTGGTGGTCGAGGACGTACTCGCCGGTGAGGCCGGCGACGACGTAGGAGCTCGCGCCGTAGACGCGCCGGGTCGCCGCCCACACCCCGGGCTCCTGCTCGACGAGCCAGCGGATCTTGGGTCCCACCGACTGGCTCGACAGCCGGGAGCCGCAGCGGGCCAGGATCTCCGCCGCGCCGAACTCCGCCGTGAGCCGCCCGACCTGGTCACTCGCTCGCGAGTCGATGCCGTAGAGGATGGCCGCCCTCAGCGGTCGCCCGGCGTCGTCGGCCGGAAGCACACAGGGGCCGAGGGCGCTCACCGCGACGGACCGTACTCGCCCTGAGCGGCCGTCGAGCACGCGGCGACAGATCTGAACCGCGCTTCCCCACCAGTCGCGCCCGGCATCCTGCTCGGCCCAGCCTGGGCGCGGCCGTGAGATGCCATGCGCCAGCCTGGCGTCCGCAACCACTGCGCCGTTCGCGTCCACGAGGACGGCCTTGGTGCTCGAGGACCCGATGTCGAGGCCGAGGAAGAGACCGTCAGTCACCCTGGATGACCACCCCTCATGCCGTCCCCTCTCGTGCACGGATCGCAGGATGAACCTACCACCTGGTCAGAGCCGCACCAACGCTGGGTGCTGAACCGTTGCCGCGCGATGCCAGGGCCCGTCCCACGACCGCGAACGGCCCGGTCGGGCGGCTCCCCTGCGTCGTCCGGCGCCGCATCGGCCAGCGGCGGCGAAGCGGCGACGTCCGCGCGGGTGCTCACCGCCGCCCGCTCGTCTCCTCGGCCGTGCGCCGGCGCAGGGGAACGAAGCGCACGGCGAGGCCGTTCTGCGTGACCTCGACGATCGCCACCGTCGGCCCGTCGTCCTCTTCGTCGGGCGAGGTCGCCGTTCCCGGGTTGAGCTGCAGCTGGCCGTCGACCCAGACCGCGGTGGGGGTGTGCAGGTGGCCCCAGACGACGAGGTCGGGGCGGGCACGCTCCTCGCCGACGCCGATCTTGCCGGCCGCGAGGCGCTTGAGCAGCCGCTTCGGCTTGTGCGCGACCACGAAGCGCACGCTCCCGACCTCGCCGGTGGCCTCGGTCGGCAGGTCGGCGGTGGGACCGGAGCTGTCGAGGTTGCCGGACACCGCCGTCACTGGCGCGACGGCCTCCAGGGCCATGAGGATCTCGGGGTCGACGATGTCGCCGGCATGGATGATGTGCGCCACGCCGGCGAAGATCTCGAGGACCTCGGGGTCGAGGTAGCCGTGGTTGTCGCTGATCACGCCGATGCGCAGCGGCGCTGCGGACCGCGCGGGAGACCGCCGGCGGCTCGCCGTCTGGCGGGACGGCGTGCGGCCGGACGGCGTGCGGCCGGTCGGCGAGCCGCCGTCCGCGGTGCTCTGGCGTGCCTCAGCTGTCACGGGCGTGTACGCCGTTCTGCTCCGCGCCGTGCTTCACTCTGCTCGCGTCGACAACGAGGCGGCGCGGCGGGGGAGGACCCTCGTCCTGCCCCGCCGCGCATTCCGTCGGCCGCCATGGGCGAGCTTCTCAGAGCAGGTCGCGTCGTGCCTGCGCAAGGCGGGAAGCCGGCGGGCGCCGCTACTCCTCCGACCCCACCGCGATGAGGCCGATGATCATGAACACGTACATGGTGATCAGGAGGATCGACCAGATGGGGTGGACCGGGAGCCAGAGGAGCTCGGAGATGATGGCGACGCCCCCCGCGAACACGCCGACCCACCTGCCCCACGCCTGCCCGTTCAGCACGGCCCAGCCGGCGAAGACCAGGATCACCCCGACGATGACGTACCACCAGGCGAGCGCGCTGATGTCGACGAAATAGTAGCCTGTGTAGCCTTGAACGATCCACTCGCTGTTGAACAGACCGATGAGGCCGGAGATCGCTCTGAAGCCGCCGACGATCACCATCAGGATGCCGGCCGTCGCCGCCCAGCCTTGCCACTTGCCGTTCATTCGTCCTCCTCGATTGCTGGCTGTGCACGCGCGCGTGCCCGCAGACCAGTCAACGCGTGCGGGCTGAAGACTAGCCGGAATCGGGAGGGCTGTGACCTCGGGATAGTACGGGGCTCGTCGGCGGGAGACTACGAGGCGCACAGGATCGAAGCCGGCCGAATCCAGCCGGCGACATCAGGTGGCGGCAGGCCGGTCAGAACTCGACGAGACCGTGCTTGATGGCGAAGTGGATCAGCTCGGCGTTGGTGTGCAGGTCCAGCGTCTCCATCATCTGGTACTTGTGGAACTCCACCGTTCGGGCCGAGATCGAGAGGCTCGAGGCGATCTCTTTGGCCGAGCGCCCCTCTGCCAACAGCTGGAGGACCTCCCGCTGCCGTGGCGTGAGGGAGTCGACCGGATCGTCGGCCCAGTCCGGCCCCTGCTTCATGGCCTCCAAGACCTCCCCGGCGAGCTGCGGCGTAAGGTAGGTCTTGCCCTCGAGCGCGGCATGAAGCGCCGCGCTCAGTTCGACCGACGCGGAGTGCTTCAGCACGAAGCCCGACGCTCCGGCATCGAGCGCACGCCGCGCGAAGGTCACGTCCCGGTGCATGGTGAGAAACACCACCGGTACGCGATCGCCGCTCTGTCTCAGCCGAACGAGGGCGTCGATGCCGTTGAGGTGGGGCATCGTGATGTCGGCGACAATGACGTCCGGCCGCAGCCTCGCCGCCGCTTCGATCAGCGCGCGCCCGTCCTCGACCACGCCCACCAGATCGAACTCCGGGGTCAGAAGGCTCTCGAGCGCCTCGGCGACCAGCAGATGGTCGTCGGCCAGCAGCACGCGCGGCCGGCGCGGAGCGCTCATCGCGAACCTCCATCCGCCGGCGTCCAGGCGAGGATCATGGTGCCCCGGCCAGGCGCGCTCTCGATGTCCAGCGTCCCGTGCACCAGCCGCACGCGCTCGCGCATGCTCGCCAGGCCGAGGCGCATCCCCTCGCCGGGCTTCTCCGGATCGAAGCCGACACCGTCGTCGGAGACGGCCAGGAGCAGCCCGTCGTCCACTGGGCGCAACGTGACCGCCGCCGCGCGAACGCCGGCGTGGCGGACCACGTTGTTCAACGCCTCCTGCGCCACGCGAAAGAGGCAGAGCGCGGCGTCCTTGCCGACGACCGCGGGCAGCGGATCGAGATCCACCGAGAGGTCGAGCCGGTTCTGGCGCTCCCTCCGTTCGCATTCCGCCCGAAGCGCCTCGGCCAGGCCGAGCTCCTCGAGGATCGAGGGGTGCAGCTGGTACGCCAGCGAGTGGATGTCCTCGCTGAGGCGTACGAGGCCCGCGCGCACCGCCTGCATCGCTTCTGCCTGCGCCTCGTCGGGAGCGACGAGCTCGGCGCGGCCGACGTCGATCGCCAGCACGGCCAGCCGCTGACTCACGTCGTCGTGCAGCTCGCGCGCGAGCAGCGCCCGTTCCTCCTCGTGGGCGCCGATCAGGCGCCGGCTCAGGTCGCGCAACTCTCCCTCGACGCGCATGCGGTCGCTGATGTCACGGAGGACGCCGTACGACTTGACCGCGCGTCCGTCGGCGTCGCGCGCGGAGACACGTGCTATGTGGTGGACCCATTTCTGCCCTTGTCCGGGGGCCAGGAAGCGGTACTCGAGGATGAGACGCTCCACCGTCCCATCGTGCAGCTGCCGGCGCATCTCCATCACACGGGGGCGGTCGTCCGGATGCAGATGCTCCATCCAGAACTCCAAGGGCTGGAGGCCCTGCTCCCGGTCGGGAGGGATTCCGCAGAGGTCGCGAAACCGGTCGTCGATGTAGAGGGCGCCTGTGCCGAAGTCCACCTCGTAGAACGCGAGACCGGCGAGCTCGGCTCCTGCCATCAGACGCGCCTCGCTCGCTTGCAGGGCCTCCTGAGCGCACCTGCGCTCACTGACGTCAATGGAGACGCCCATCAACCTGTCCGGCTCGCCGGTGGGATTGAGGTGGGGCCGGGCACGGGAAGAGATCCATCGCACGCGGCCCTCGGCAGGAAGGACGATCCGGTAGTCGACGTCGGTGAGCTCGCCCTCCCGCGCCGACCGCTCTATGGCTCCCCGCACGATTCCCCAGTCGTCGGGATGCACCGACGCCCGCAGACGCTCCATCGTGATGAGCTCGTCAGGCAAGAACCCGAAAAGAGCACGAGCCCTCTCCGTGGCCCAGAAGACACCCGTGCCGTAGTCCAGGGTCCAGAGCCCAGCCTCGGCGGAGTCCGCCGCCAGGGCCATGCGATCCTGGCTCTCCCGCAAGGCTTCGTCGGCACGCTGGCGAGCCAGCGCCTGGGCGAAGACCTGCGCGACCAGCTGCAGCCGATTGATCAACGTGACCGGCCAGTGACGGTGTGCGCGCAGGGTGTTGAAGGCCACTGCCCCGACGGGCGGAGCGCCTCCCACCGAGAGCGGGAGGCACAAGGTCGACTTGATGCCGCCGCGGCGCGCGTACTCCAGGTCGACGGCGGCCTCCGCCGGCAGATCCTCCGGCGTGCGGAGCGCGACCACGCGGCCGGCCCGCATCTGCTTCACTATCCAGGGGTAGTGCTCCTGGCGGGTCGGCTCGGGAAGTTGCAGGCCCGATAGGGCGGGGTAGGCGTGGGTGGGCAGGATGGAATCCTGGGCCGTGCCAGACCATTGCCAGAGCATCGCAAAGTCGATAGCGATGAACTCGCAGACACGACGCAGCGCGTCCTCGATCTCGTCGTGTACCTCGCCTCCCGCCAGGTTGATGAACCTCGAGGAGAGCTCGGAGATCAGCGTCTCGAACTCGAGACGGCTCTCGGTCTGCTCCGTTGAGCGCGGTGTCTCATCGCCATCGGCCACGCTGCCACGGTACATCATCCGCCGACCATAGGGCGCCCCACGGCCCGGGGACCTCGTAGTTCCCGGGCAACGGACCCCGTACTATCCCGAGGTCACAGCCCTCCCGATCCTGACTAGTCTCTACTCGACCCGCTGCCGACAGGTATCGCGGCGATCACAGTCGCCGAGATGGATGGCATGAATGTCCGACAATCCTCCCAGTTGCGTGCTGCTTGCGGACCGCCACCACGGCCTCGCCGAAGGCGTGCGCGGGCTGCTCGAGACGACGTTCGGGTCTGTGGTCATGGTCGCCGACGAGGCGTCGTTGCTCGAGGGGGCGAGCCGGCTCCGACCCGACGTGGCGGTCGTGGACCTGTCCCTGGCTGCGGACAACAACCTGGTGTGGCTGAGAGCGCTTCGGCGAAGTCTTCCTGAGCTCAAGGTGATCGTCCTCAGCGTCTGCGACGAGGAGAGCGTGCGCCGGGCGGCCATGGAGGCCGGCGCCGACGCCTTCGTGCTCAAGCGAGCGCTCGCGACCGATCTGCTGCCCGCTGTCGCGCGCGTCAGAGGAAGCGAACGTGGCAGTGCGTCGGGCGAAGCGAACGCCGACTCGACGCAAGCATCTCATCGCGGGTAGTAAGGTGACGACGGTCGCGGCCTGGACCCGGCCGGCGCCCAGCCACCCGCGGCAACAGGGAATCGCGAAAGGAAGCAACAGTGGAGCCCAGAGACAAGACTGCAGGCACACGAGTGATCATCGTGGGCGGGGTGGCCGGCGGCGCCTCGTGCGCGGCGCGCCTGCGCAGGCTGGACGAGAACGCCGAGATCCTCATGGTGGAGCGCGGCCCCTACGTCTCGTACGCGAACTGCGGGCTTCCGTACTACATCGGCGGCGTGATCGAGCAGCAGTCGAACCTCCTGGTCGCGACGGCGGACACCTTCCGCGAACTGTTCGCCGTCGACGCGAGGACGAACTGCGAGGTGGTGGGAATCGCGGCGGCCGAGAAGACGGTGCAGCTCAAGGACCGCGACACCGGTGAGGTGACCCTCGAGCACTACGACAAGCTCGTCATCTCACCCGGGGCAGCTCCCATCCGCCCCCCCATGCCGGGGATCGACCTTCCCCGGGATCTTCGGCGTGAGGACGGTGCCGGACGCCGGCCAGATACGCGCCTGGATCGATGAGCGTCGCGGCAGAGCGAACGGGATGGACACCTACACGGGATTCCAGGCGCGCACAAGAGCGCTGCGTGCCGTGGTCGTCGGCGGAGGCTTCATCGGCATCGAGACGGCCGAGAACCTGGTCGGACTCGGCTTCGAGGTCACGCTGCTGCAACGCGGCGAGCAGATCATGGGCCCGCTCGATCCCGAGATGGCGCGTTACGTGGAGCGCCATCTGGACAAGCACGGGGTGCGGGTCCTGCTGAACGCCGCGGCGTCCGGATTCCGCGAGGCCGCGGATGGGTCACTCGAGGTGCTCGGCGGCGAAGGCCGGGTGTACCCGGCGGACATCGTGATCCTGGGTATCGGCGTGCGTCCCGAGACCGCGCTCGCGGAGATGGCCGGCATCGAGGTCGGCGACCTCGGCGGCATCCGGGTCGACGACCAGATGCGCACCAGCGATCCGGATATCTTCGCCGTCGGCGATGCCGTCGAGAAGAAGGATTGCATGACCGGCGAGTGGTCCCTCGTCGCGCTTGCGGGGCCGGCGAACCGCCAGGGCCGCATCGCGGCCGACGTGATCGCCGGTCGCGACTCGCGCTTCCGCGGCACGCAGGGTACCGCGATCCTCGGCGTCTTCGGGGCAGCGGTCGCCTGGACCGGCGTCAACGAGAAGACCCTCCGCCGCGCGGGCGACGACGACTTCGAGAAGATCTACCTCTATCCGAACTCGCACGCAGGGTACTACCCCGGCGCCACGCTGCTCGCCATCAAGGTGCTCTTCCGCAAATCCGACGGCCGGCTCCTCGGAGCGCAGGCCGTGGGCAGGCAGGGTGTCGACAAACGGATCGATGCCTTCGCCATGGCGATCCAGCTGGGTGGGACCATCTACGACCTGGAGGAGTGCGAGCTCTGCTACGCGCCGCAGTTCGGCATGGCGAAGTCGCCCGCCAACTTCGCCGGAATGGTAGGGGCCAACGTCCTTCGCGACGACATGCCGATCGTCCATTGGGACGCCCTTGCAGACGGCTTCCTCCTCGACGTTCGCCATCCCGAGGAACTCGCCGTCGAGCAGCTGCCGGGGGTGGTCAACATCCCGGTCGACGAGCTCCGCGGACGGCTGGACGAGCTCCCCCGCGACCAGGAGATCCTGGTCATCTGCCGCTCGGGCCAGCGCGCCTACTACGCCACGCGAATCCTCCTGCAGAACGGCTTCAACGCCCGGACCGTCGCCGGCGGCATGCTGTCGCACGAGATCTTCGCGACGCTATGAAGACAGCGACGACGACCCCGAGCGAAAGGAGTCACGACATGGCCGACGGGAGCGCCAGGCGCCTCGTGGAGTTCGACGTCGCCGTAGCAGCCGGCGCGGGACTCGGCGAGGGTCCGCGCTGGGACGCCGCGACCGAAACGCTGCTCTGGGTCGATATCCCCGGACGGAGCGTGCACCGCTACGATCCGTCGACGGGCGAGGACACGGTGGAATCCGTCCCCGACGTCGTCAGCCTCGCCCTCCCGCGCCGGCGGGGAGGCGTCGTCGCCGGGCTCCCCGACGGCCTGCACTTCCTCGACGGAGAGCGGTCGCCCCTGATCGCGGCCATCGAGTCCGAGCGGGCCGACACGCGCACCAACGACGGCGCCTGTGACGCGGCGGGGCGGCTGTGGGTCGGGACGATGGCGCTCGACGAGCGTTCGCCGGTGGCCGCGCTGTACCGGGTGGATTCGCACCTGGGCGTCACGACCGTCCTCACCGGGACGACGATCTCGAACGGCCTCGGCTGGAGTCCCTCCGGGCGCAAGTTCTACTTCATCGACAGCCCGACCCGCCGCGTCGACGTGTTCGACTGCGATCCGGAGACGGGCGCCCTCGAGAATCGGCGGCGGTTCGCCGCCGTCGAGGTCGAGGGCGCCGTCCCGGACGGCCTTGCCGTCGACGCCGAGGGCGGGGTCTGGGTGGCGCTCCACGGTGGTTGGGGCCTGCAACGCTTCTCGCCCGACGGCGAGCTCGCGACGACCGCGGAGCTTCCGGTCGCGCGGATCACCAGTTGCTGTTTCGGCGGCGGCGACCTGCGCGACCTGTACGTCACGACCCGACGCGAAGGCCTCGGCGCGAGCGATCTCGCCGCGCAGCCGCTGGCCGGCGCGCTCCTGCGCCTGGACGCCGGCGTGACCGGACTCCCGACCCACGCGTTCGCCGGCTGAGCGCGGAAAGGCGGTACCAGCATGAGACTCGAAGGCAAAGCGGCGCTCGTCACCGGCAGTTCCAGCGGCATCGGCGAGGCAATCGCGCTGCGCTTCGCCCGCGAGGGCGCCGACGTCGCCGTCCACTATCACCACGGCGAGGACGAGGCGCAGCGAGTTGTCGGCGCGATTGCGAGGCTGGGCAGAACGTCGGTCGCGCTGGGCGCGAACGTCGGCGTGGCCGCGGAGGCCGAGGGGCTCGTGCGCGACGCGCACGCTGCTCTCGGCCGCCTCGACATCCTCGTGAACAACGCCGGCGTCGAGGTCCGCGAGCCGTTCGTCGAGGTCAGCGAGAAGCACTACGACCTGGTCCTCGGAGTCAACCTCAAGGGGGCGTTCTTCGCCGCCCAGACCGCGGCGAAGCTCATGATCGCAGCCGGCCACGGCGGGCGCATCGTGAACGTGTCCTCCATCCACGAGGACGTCGCCTTCCTCCAGTACGCCACGTACACGGCGTCCAAGGGCGGCATGCGCATGCTCACGCGCACGATCTGCCAGGAGCTGGCGCCCCACGGCGTCACCGTCAACAACATCGCCCCCGGAGCCATCGCGACGCCGATCAACAAACGCACGCTCGGCGACGGCGAGCTGCTCCACGCGCTCCAGGACGTGATCCCCAGCGGTCGTCTGGGCGACCCCGACGAGGTTGCGAGCGTCGCCGTGTTCCTCGCCTCGGACGAGGCTGCGTATGTCACCGGCAGCACCTATTACATCGACGGCGGCATGGCCCGCTGGAACAAGGGACTGTGAGTCAGTCGCGACCGCACGACACAGGAGGGGCGACGATGACCGAGCCGACGCGCGCATTCTTCGAGAGACTCGCGGAGGAGCACCAGCCTCTGCTCCAGAGCATGACCGGCGTGGTGCGCTTCGATATCGCCGACGGCGAGCGCACCGAGCACTGGTATCTTCAGATTCGCAAGGGCGACATCACCGTGTCCCACAAAGGGCCAGAGCCCGACTGCGTGCTCAGCGCCGACATCGCCACGGTGGACGCCATCCTCACGGGCAAGATGAACGCCATGGCCGCAGTGCTGCGGGGCGCGCTCGAGGTCCAGGGCAAGGTCGTCCTGCTGACGGCGCTGCAGCGACTCTTCCCCGGTTCGGACGGGCATGTCGCCGCACCCACGGCCGGGTATGCGAGGAGATCGTCATGAGCGCCGAGGTCAAGATCCTGGACGGCAACACGTTCGTCGTCAGCGACGACCGCGGCGACATCGAGGCCTCGCTGACCGACCCGACCGGCCTGTTCTCCTTCGACACCCGGTTCCTCTCGAAGTGGGTGCTCACCGTTGACGGCCAGCGCCTCAACCCGCTGTCGGTCGACGACCTGCAGTACTTCGAGACCCGGTTCTTCCTCGTGCCGGGCACCGGGACCGTCTACATCGACGCCAAGACGTCGGTGATCCGCCAGCGCGCCGTCGGTGGAGGCTTCCACGAGGAGCTCACGATCCTCAACCACGACGAGACGGCCATCGACGTCGAGGTGCGCGTCGAAGCGGCCTCTGACTTCGCCGACCTCTTCGAGGTCAAAGACGATCTGCAGAAGAAGGGCGAGTACTACGCAAGCGTCGACGACGGCCGACTGGTGCTCGGCTACCGTCGTGAGACGTATGTGCGCGAGACGTGGATCTCGGCGACCGCGGCCTGCGCGATCGACGACCACGGCCTCACGTTCCGAGCCCATGTGGAACCGCACGGGGAGTGGACGACCGACCTGCACGTGACGCCCGGGCGCGGCGCCGGCGGGATGACGATCGCCGAGCCGAAATACGAGCGGGACGCCAAGAAGGCGCGGCCCAACATGGAGCGCAGCCTCGACGAAGTGGCTCGACGACGCACCGCGCATCGCCTGCGACTGGGATCCGCTCAAGCGGACGTACCAGCGCAGCCTGGTGGACCTCGCGGCCCTGCGCTTCTCGCCGGTGTCGCTGCCCGGCCACTACCTGCCGGCGGCCGGGCTGCCCTGGTTCATGACCATGTTCGGCCGCGACAGCATCTTCACCAGCCTCCAGGCGCTGCCCTTCACGCCGGAGCTCGCGCGGACGACGCTCGTGCGCGCTGGGCCTGTGGCAGGGGTCGCGCCGCGACGACTTCCGCGACGAGGACCCGGGACGCATCCTCCACGAGCTGCGCTTCGGCGAGATGACCGCCTTCGAGGAGCGGCCGCACTCGCCCTACTACGGCTCCGTGGACGCGACGCCGCTCTTCGTGGTGCTCCTCGATGAGTACGAGCGCTGGACCGGCGACGTGAAGCTGGTCCGGTCGCTCGAACACCAGGCACGGGCGGCGCTGGCCTGGATCGACGACTACGCCGACCTGCAGGACAACGGCTACATCTCGTATCAGCGGCGCAACGAGGAGACGGGTCTCGAGAACCAGTGCTGGAAGGACTCCTGGGACTCGATCTCGTACCGGGACGGTCGCCTGCCGGGCTTCCCGCGCGCCACCTGCGAGCTGCAGGGCTACGCCTACGACGCCAAGGTGCGCGGCGCCCGGCTGGCACGCGAGGTGTGGCGCGATCCCGACTTCGCCAAGCAGCTCGAGAAGGAGGCGGCGGACCTGAAGCGCCGCTTCAACCGCGACTTCTGGCTCGCCGACGAAAGGTACTACGCGATCGCGCTGGAGGCCGACGGCAGCAAGTCGACGCCCTCGCTTCGAACAACGGCCATCTTCTCTGGAGCGGGATCGTCGACAAGACCAAGGCGAAGGCCGTTGCCAGCCACCTCATGTCGCCGGCGATGTACTCGGGCTGGGGCGTGCGCACCTTGGCCATCGGCGAGACCCGCTACAACCCGATCGGCTACCACGTCGGCACCATCTGGCCGTTCGACAACTCGTTCATCGCCTGGGGGCTCCGACGGTACGGTTTCAAAGACGAGGCGGCGCGCATCGCCGCGGGTATCCTCGACGCCGCCGAGTTCTTCGACGGCCGCCTGCCCGAGGCGTTCGGCGGCTACCCTCGGGAGCTGACCAAGTACCCGGTGCAGTACCCGACGTCCTGCAGCCCGCAGGCTTGGTCCACAGGCGCGCCGCTTCTGTTCTTGCGCACGATGCTCGGACTCGAGCCGACCGGGGACCACCTCATCGTCGACCCGGCCCTGCCGACGGGCATCGGTCGGCTGGAACTGCTCGACATCCCCGGTCGCTGGGGCAGGATGGACGCGTTCGGCCGCGGCCGCGTCGACGTCGACAAGCGGCCGCGTGCGCGCTCCCAGCTCGGCGTCGTGCCGCAGAACGAGACAAGGCGCCGTGGCGCAAGTGGCAAGTAGAGAGAGGGCGAGCAACGGTCGAGGCGGCTCGGCCGGCATGCTTCAAGAGAAGCGAACCGCGGTAGACCCTGCATCAGCGTCCGCTGACAGGCCTCACGTGGCGGACGAACGCCATATCACCTCCAGGAGGAACAATGAGCGACGCACCAATCGATCTGTACATCGCCGGGTACAGCGACCCGACCGCCGCCAAGATCGACTTCGACGCCCTGAAGAAGGCGCAGCGCCAGGGCATCGTCTTCATCGACGGCGCCGTGCTCATCAGCCGTGACGCCGACGGCACCGATGCACGTCAAGGAGAGCGGCGACCACGACGTCTTCAAGGGCGCCACCGTCGGCGTCGCCGGCGGCCTCGTCGTCGGCCTCTTCGCACCGCCGCTGCTCGGCGCGATGGTCGTCGGCGGCCTCATCGGCGGCCTGGTCGGCAAGCTCGCCAAGCATCACGACGAGAAGGGCATCGCGCAGGACGTCGAGGACGTCGTCCCGCCCGGCACGTCGGGCGTCATCGCGGTCTTCGAGGAGATCTGGGTCGACGAGGTCGAGCGGCAGCTGGCCAAGGCCGACAAGAAGGCCGCTCAAGAAGGCCGACAAGGACACCGCCGACGAGCTCAAGAAGAGCTCTGGCCGGCGCCAAGAAGCAGGAGGCGTAGACGACCGCTCGGCCTGACGGCAGAAGTAGCGTTCGGCGCGAGGGGCGGAGCGAGGGATCCTTCCTCCGCCCCTCGCGCCGTTCCGGACCGGGGACAAGGGCGGCGGCGGCGCGCGCCGGACGACCCGCAGGGACCATCGGACAGGAAAGGTCGTCATGAGCGACGAACCACAACAGACTCCTCGACGGCGGGAGCGCTGTCCGGGACCCGCGCTCCCTTCCGCTCGACCGCTTCAACGCCTTCTCCGACGGCGTCTTCGCGATCGCGATCACGCTGCTGGCGATCGAGATCGCCGTTCCGCCTGAGGGCGTCCCGCTGCTGCCGGCACTGCGCGAGCAGTGGCCGGAGTTCCTCGGCTACGACATCAGCTTCGCCTTCATCGGCGGGATCTCGATCACCCACTCCAGCGTGACCAAGTTCATGAAGCTCGGGGACAACGTTGTCTACGCCCTGAACCTCCTGCTGCTGCTCTTCGTCGGACTGCTGCCCTTCACCACCTCCGTCATGGTCGGCGCGGCCTGCGCGGGGATGATGCTGGTATCGCCACGCTGCTCTACGGCGTCGACGTCCTGCTCGCCTCGCTCGTACTCAGCCTGCTCATCGCTCTACCTCGCGCGGGAGCCGAAGTCTCCTCGTGCACGACGTCGACGAGGCCACCCTGCGGAGCGCGGCCCGGCGGCGTTGGGCCTCGATCGGCCTGAAGGGCGTGGCGCTGGCCGTAGCGCAACGGCGCGCCGCAGGACGCCGCCGGGCTGTATCTGCGCGAGCACCTCGCAGCCGGGCGACCCCGCGCTCGGCGCGCCGCCACAGGCGACCAGCGACGTGATCCAGCAGCCGCGCAATGCGCACGCCGGCCCCTCCGGCCCACTGCGGACTACGACCTGAGGAGCCCCTCCCAGATGAGCGAGTCCACCAGCAGCACGGCCTCTTCGCTGCGTGCAGACCGGCGCCGCTCAGCGCCCGGTCGTCCCGCGTCACCTGACCGATCTGTCGCAGCAGCTCGGCGAGGAAGTACAGGTTGACGCGCCGGATCTCGCCCGCCTTCTCCGCCTCCCCGACCAGCTCGACGAACCTGTCGATGTAGCGGTCGACGACCGCCGTCCGCCACGCGAGCCGGGTCGACTCGTAGTGGGCGACGTCCGCGAAGAAGGTCAGCGACAGAGGCTGGAGCCTGTCGGCGCCGGCGCGAAAGTACTTGCGGGCGCGCGCCGACGGTGTCTTGCCTCTGGCGGCGCGTGCTTCCAGGTCGGCGAACGCGACGTCCGCCCACCGGGAGAAGGCGAGCAGCACAAGGCTGTCCTTGCTCGGGGCGATCTTGTAGAGCGTCGCCGCCGAGCAGTGCAATTCTCGCGCCAGCTCCGCGACCGTCACCTGCGAAAACCCGCGCTCGCCGATGATCCGCATCACGCCGTCGAGCAGCTCGTCCCGGCGATCCTCGTCGAGTCGCTTTCTCAAGCCCAGTGCCTCCCCAGCCGGCACGAACGTCGGTCCACCCGACGGTACCCAAGCCTCGGCGCGGCGCATCCCCCGGCCATCACCAACAACGACAAGTAACATATATAGTATTGAGTTACCTCACAGCATACTAGACACTGTCCGTGTCCGCACAGAGGAGGAATCGATGACGAAGACCGTCGCCGAGCTGATCGCCATCGCCGGCGCCCAGCTGGAGAACGTGTCACCGAAGGACGCCGCAGACGAGGTGGCCGCCGGCAAGGCGGTGTTCCTCGACGTCCGCGAGCCGGTCGAGTGGGAGCACCATATCGAGGGCTCCGTCCAGGTTCCTCGGGGCCTGCTCGAGTTCGCCGCCGACCCTGGGAGCCCTCGCTACAAGGTGGAGCTCGACCCGGCCGGCCGCGTGATCGTGTACTGCCGCTCCGGCGCGCGTGCCACGCTCGCGTGCGCCACTCTCAAGGCGATGGGCTACGAGAACGTGGCCAACCTCAAGGGCGGCTTCGCCGCCTGGCGGGAGGCCGGCCTGCCCAGCAACGAGCACCACGACGGGCTCTGAGTCGCGCCCGTCCGGCAAGACACAGACCGAATCCGACAGAAGACGGGAGAGGATCCGACGATGGCAGAGCAAGAACGGGTCAGCACCACGGTGCCCCTGGACTGGAATGAAGTGTGGTTCACCAACTGCCCGATGGTGTCCGCCAACAACGTGGACCAGGAGCTCGGCTGGTGCCGCGAGGAGTTCAAGAAGATCGGCGTCGAGTACGCCTACTTCCGCCACGCGCCCGAGAACAACTGGTACCCGCACTACATCCACAACCTCGACAATCTCGATCCGCTTCGGCGGGCTCTACCCGCCGATCCACGTGCACGCCGACCTCCGCCGCACCGTGCTGCTGGGAGCGACGTGGGTGTACGAGGGCGGCTGCATGGCCGTGCGCGCCCGCGACACGATCTTCCGGATGCAGGACCTCAAGGGCAAGAAGATCGGCATCTCCAAGAGCCTCAACACCATCAAGAACGACTGGTGGCGCATCCAGGAGCACATGGGCATCGAGAACATGCTGATGCTGAACGACATGACAATGGACGACATCGAGCTCGTCGAGTTCCCGTACCCCGACGACTGGTACGACAAGCCCGAGATGCTGCAGGTCCAGATGAACAACCCGTCGGAGCTGTGGATGCGCCGCGACCACAAGCACGACCTGGCTTTCCGCCCGCTGGAGACGGCGCTGCTCGAGGGCAAGGTCGACGCCATCTACACGCAGAGCAAGGTCTTCCAGCACCTCCAGGAGGCCACGGGCCAGATCAAGATGATCGAGGACCTTTCGAAGTACCCCGACTGGACCGTACAGGTCGCCAACACCCCCGCCGTCATCACCTGCACCGATGTGATGGCCGACGAGCACCCCGAGCTGGTCGTCGCCTACATGAAGGCGATGGTCAAGGTCGGGCGCTGGGCCAACGAGCACAAGCGCGCAGCGTGCGATCCTCAATCGGCAGACGTTCTACAAGGACGCCGAGGACACCTACCAGGGCATCAAGGACGTCGACATGGTGCCCAGCCTCAGCGCCCAGAACATGGAGTGCATCAAGATCGGCAAGGACTTCATGGTCAGCCACGGCTACATCAAGAACGACTTCGACGTGGACGAGTGGGCCCGTCCGGAGTTCCTCGAGCAGGGCGTCAGGGCGTGGCTCGAGGAGGAGTGGGAGCAGAGGAGCTGGGCAAGCTTTCCGCGGGAGGCACGCTCGAAGAGGCGATGCAGCTGCGGCTCGGATGACCCGCAGTGCGGCGAGGCGGCAAGCCACCCCGCCCCCTGTACGGATGGGTGACCATCTGGTAGCTTCTGCCCTGATCGCTCTACGCTCGTGGGGGGAAGCGACGGGGCCGCATTGAGCGATCCCGTTGCACTGACAAGATCGGAGTTGACATGTGCTGTCTCTTTACCGCGATCTTCCTGCTCGGTGCGCGCGCCGGCGTCTTGATCTGGTGGATCGCCGACCCCACCCGCTGGGATCTGGCCTTCAGCAGCTGGCTGTGGCCGGTCATCGGCTTCTTCATCGCGCCCTGGACGACGCTCATGTGGGTGATCGTCGCACCGTACGGCGTGAACGGCCTCGATTGGATCTGGATCGGACTCGCAGTCATGCTCGACGTCGCGACATGGTCCGGTGGAGCGCGGGAGAGCCGCGACCGCATGTCCGGCTCGCAGACGGCGTGACCGGAGACCCGACGACACAGAGCGGACTGGAGTCTCGATGAGCGACGACGTACTGGACGAGCTGGGACCGATCGACTACCTCGTGGTCGAGTTCCCGGCCGGCAAGGCCGACTTCTCCGGCGCGATGGCGGAGCAGCTCAAGGCGCTGGTCGAGGCGGGCACGATCCGCGTCCTCGACCTGCTGATCATCACCAAGGACGCGGCGGCGAGGTGGACGCCTTCGAGGTCCACGAGTTCGAGGACGGCGACGCCGGCCTGCTGCGCGAGCTCGGCGCCGAGTACGCGGAGCTGCTCTCCGACGAGGATGTCGGCTACATCGCCGAGGCGCTCGAGCCCGGCACCGTGGCCGCGGCGCTGGTCTGGGAGAACACCTGGGCAGCGCCGTTCGCCGCGTCCATCCGGCACTCGGGCGGCCAGCTGGTCGCCAGCGACCGCATCCCCATGCAGGCGATCCTCGCCGCCCTCGAGGCGGACGAGGAAGCCGCCGCGACGGAAGGAGCCTGACATGCCTCTTGGTCCAGGACGCAGAGGACGAGGCGTGATCGGCCGCCCGGTGGCGCGCACCGCCGCCGTGGTCGGTACCACCGCTGTGGTGGCCCACGGCGTGCGCCGGAGAGGCGACCGTCGCGACGACCGCCGCGACGACCGCCAGGACCGCCGGCGCTGAGCCGGCGCACAGCTGATCCGGGCCCGGCCGTCGTACCGCGGGCCCGATCCGCGAACGGGGGGTGAGGACGATGTGTCCTCACCCCCGTCGCATCTTGGCGCAGCTGGCGCGTTCCACCAGAGTACGCGTTCCCGGTGGAGACCCTGCTACCAGCCAGTCACGCCGCCGACGCGGCGGGGTTCTCCGCGGCGGCGGGCGCTGCCTGCATGCCCGCTCTTCTCCCGCGGCGCGCGAGGAGCTTACCCAGCTCCCAGAGCACGAACAGCAGCACGGCGGGAGCGGCTCCGATCAGCCATTGCCCGCCGGAAAGCGAGACGGTGCCGAGCAGGCCGAGAGCATGCCGCCTCTGGCGATCAGGAGCGCGAGCACGAGCTCGATCACGATGGTGATGTTCAGCGTCTTGTTGTCGAAGGTCTCCACGCGCAGAATGGTCCCGTTCTCGGTCTCGGGACTCGTAGGCCGCGACCGCGAGCATGAGGGAGAACGCGACGAGGCCCATGGTGCTGCCGATAACGGTCTTGTCGTACTGGTTCTCTCCGAACACGATCAGCAGGTTGATCGCGGCGGCGAGAAACAGCCCCACCAGGCCCACCGTCGTGATCACGGCCGGGCTCATGGTCTTGGCCGCGCGGGAGCGGGGCCTGCGCTCCATCGAGCCCAGGGGTCTCCTTGTCCATGCCCAGCGCGATGCCGACAGGAGCGGTGATCAGGAAGTTGATCCACAGGATCTGGGTGGCGGAGAACGGCTGCCCGCCGGCGATGTTCAGCACGCTCGCCGCCAGGAACGTGACCACGTAGGCGACCAGCGCCACCAACATGAAGCGGATGTACTTCAGCATGTTGTCGTAGAGCTTGCGGCCCTCGGAGACGGCACGCACGATCGTGGCGAAGTTGTCGTCGGTGAGGATCATGTTGCCGGCGTTCTTGGCGACCTCGGTGCCGGTGCCCATGGCGATCCCGATGTCGGCGGCCTTGATGGCCGGGGCGTCGTTGACGCCGTCGCCGGTCATGGCCACGACGTCGCCCTTCTTGCGCAGGGTGTCGACCATCAGCACCTTGTGCTCGGGCGCGACCCGACCCACGACGCCGATGCCGTCGATCCGGGTCCAGCCGCTCCTCCTCGGGCAGGGCGGCGAAGTCGGCGCCGAGGATGGCCTCTCCTGGAATACCGAGCTGCCTGGCGACCGCCGCGCCCGTGACGACGTCGTCGCCGGTCACCATGCGCACGCGGATGTTGGCGCTCATGGCCGACCGGACCGCATCCTTCGACTCTTCGCGCGGCGGATCGATCATCCCGACCATCGCCGTCATCGTCAGGTCCTTGATCATGGAGAGCAGGTCACCGTCGGGGTCGAAGTCCGCGGGGTCGATGTCTCGGAACGCCGCGACCATGATGCGCAGACCCTTGGCGCCGAGACGGTCCATCTCCTGGGAGGACCGGGTGTTCTGGTCGTCGCCCCAGGGAACGGCCTTGCCGTCGGCCAAGGCGGACGAGGCCAGCCCGATCACCGCCGGGCCGGCGCCCTTGACGAAGGCCCGCACAACGGCCTTCCCGGACGCATCCGTGGCGTCGGCGAAGACGGCCATGAACTTGTACGTGGGGTCGAACGGCAGAGTCGCGAGCCGCGGGTAGGCGGCCTGCGTGCCCTCGACGTCCAGCTTGGCCTTGTGTCCGAGGACGAGCAGCGCCCCCTCGGTAGGATCGCCGACGACCTTGCCGTCGACCAGTTTGGCGTCATTGGTGATCAGGAACGGCAGGATCGCCTGCTCGATCGTGTTGGTGTTGCCCGCGGTGTGCTGGACCTCGCCGGTGAGGCCGTAGCCCATGCCGGAGATCGCATAGCGGTCCGTCGGGTCGATCACCTCGACCACGGTGACCTGGTTCATCGTGAGGGTGCCGGTCTTGTCCGAGTTGATCGCCGACGTCGAACCCAGGGTCTCGACCGAGTCGAGGCTCTTCACGACGGCGCCGTGGTCCGCGAGCTTCGTGGAGCCGCTGGACAGGATCACCTGCAGGACGGTGGGCATGGCCATGGGCACGGCGGCCAGGGCCAGGGCGATGGCCGTCGTGAAGATGACCTCGGGCGACTCTCCGCGGGAGAGCCCGAGGGCGAACATGATGGCGATGGTCAGGCCGGCGGCCCCCGCGATCCACAACGTCAGCGTGTCGAGTTGCGCGGTGAGCGGGGTCTTCAGGCTCGGAGTCGACTTCAGCATCCCGGAGATCTTGCCCACCTCGGTGTCGACGCCCGTCCCGGTGACGATCATGACGCCGCTTCCGTGCGTCACGGGGGAGTTCATGAAGGCCATGTCGGCCTGGTCCCCCAGGGCTGGGTCCTTGCCGCAGATGACGTCGGCGCTCTTCGACGCGGGAACGCTCTCACCCGTCAGCCCCGACTCGTCGATCTCGAGGGAAGCCGCCTGGATGATCCGCCCGTCGGCGCAGACATCGTCACCCGCCGAGAGCAGGACCACGTCGCCGACCACCACCTTGTCGGCATCGACCTTGACCTCGGTCCCGTCACGCCGGACCCGGGCGGATGACTTGAGCATCGACTGCAAGCGCGTTCATGGCGCTCTCGGCCTTGCCCCGCTGGCGCATCCCACCGACCGCGTTCACGGCCGTGATGGCAAGGACGGCGATGCCCGTGGTGAACTCGCCGATCAGGATCGAGGCGACGGCCGCCGCCACGAGGATGATCTGCATGTAGCTCTTGTACTGGGCCAGGAACTGCTTCCAGCCGGGAGGCGCCGCCTCTGCCGGAAGAGCGTTGGGCCCGTTCTTCTCCAGCAGTTCGGCGGCCTTGGCCGCGGAGAGGCCCTCGTCTGGGTCGACGCCGAGCTTCTCGGCGACGTCGTCGGCCGAGAGCGCGTACCAGGCCGTAGCCGTGGCATCGCTGTCGACCGGCGCTACGGGTCTCTCGGTCATGTCCGCTTCCTCCTCCCCGTCTGGCTAGAACTTCTCCGGGACACGGTGCAACGGCAGATCCGGCTCCACGTAGCCGCGGCCGCTCGGCGGTTTGGGCATCTTCACGTCGGGACGCGACGGCGCCTTGTACGGGATCTGGCCGAGCAGGTGGGAGATGATGTTGAGCCGGCCGCGCTTCTTGTCGTCGTTGTCCGCGACCCACCACGGGGCCCACGATGTGTCGGTGGCGGCGAGCATGGCGTCACGAGCACGGAGATAGGCATACCGGCGGCTGTAGGACTTCAGGTCCGTGGGGGAGAGCTTCCAGATCTTGCGCGGGTCGTCGATCCGGTTCTCGAGCCGACGGGTCTGCTCCTCGACGCTCACGTTGAGGAAGTACTTGATCAGGATGATCCCGTCGTCGACCATCGCCTTCTCGACCATCGGCACCATCTCGAGGAATCTCTGGGACTGCTGCGGAGTGCAGTAGCCCATGACCGGCTCGACGCCGGCGCGGTTGTACCAGCTGCGGTCGAAGATCACGACCTCCCCAGCCGACGGGAAGTGGGCCATGTAGCGCTGCACGTACATCTGCGACTTGACCCGATCGCTCGGGGCCGGCAGGGCGACGTGCTTGAACACCCGCGGGCTCGTCCGCTCGGTGATCCTCCTGATCGTGCCGCCCTTGCCCGCGGAGTCCAGGCCTTCGAACACGATGCAGACCCTGGCGCCGGTGGCCTTGACCCACTCCTGCATGGCGACGAGCTCACCCTGCAGAACGCGCATCTCCTCCTCGTACTCCTTGCGCTTCATCTTGGGCGTGGCGGAAGAGGCAGCGTCTTCACGCGGGCCGGCCGACGACGACAAGGTCACATCCGACCCCGTCGCCTCGTGCACAGTCGTGGACTTCTTGGACTTCTTGGACTTCTTGGACTTCTTGGGCTTCTTGGGCTTCTTCCCCATCGGTCGTGTCCCCTCTGTCGAAGATCAGTGTGATGTCGCGCCACGTTGGCCGCCGGCCACCCAGCCTTCTGCGTGACGTTCATCCTAGCCGTCCCGGGGCGCGCGTAACATCGAAGATGTGATCCCGCCCGGGAGTGCGCCGCCTGAGGTCCGAGTACCATGGAGGTGCGCGGTCGGCCTCGTCCGGCCTCAGGAGCGAGGCCGGCCGTCCTCCCGGGGGCGGTCGCCGACGCCGCCCGTCCCGCGACTGTGCTTGTGCCCGTGCCCGCCGGACGTCTCGGCGGCCGGCGGCAGAGGCCCGATGGCCTCGACTGCCCTGACGGCTGCCTTGAGGGTCGGGGTAGAAGTGGTCGCTGTCGAGCGTCTCGAACAACCCGTAGCGCCAGACGCGATCCTGAAGCCGGCTGCGCAGTTCGGCGAACGCCAGGTGGATCCCCTGGGCGTTCAGCTCGTCGTCCAGCTGCTCGAGCATGTCGGCCGCCGTGACGTCGATGTCGGTGATCGCCTCGCATTGGAGGACGACCCAGGAGACCTGCTCGGTGCGCGCCAGGTGGCGGACCTGGTCCCGGAACCTGCCGGCGTTGGCGAAGAAGAGCGGGGCCTCCCAGCGGTAAACGACGATTCCCGGGAGCTGCCCGGCGGCCGGATACGTGTCGATGCTGTGCCACCCGGGCAGCCCGTCGACGCGTCCGAGCACGGATCCGTGCGGCCACCAGCTGCGCCGGAAGAAGAGCAGGATCGCCAGGATAACGGCGATGGCGATCCCCCACAGCACGCCGAAGAGCACCACTCCCAGCGTGGCGATGAGAGAGAGCGCGAGCGCGCGACTTGCGCACCCGGTAGTAGCGGCCGAGGATGCCGAAATCCATCAGCGAGAGGGCGGCGAAGATCACCACGGCGGCCAGCGTCGTCTGGGGCAGGTCGGCGAGCAGCGAGTTGAGGAACAGCAGGAGCGCCGCGACGAGGGCCGGCGCCCACCAGGCCGGTGACCTGGCTCTTGGCGCCCGACTGCTCGGCCACCGCCGTGCGCGAGCTGCTGGTCGACACGGCGAATCCCTGGAAGAACCCGGCGGCGAGGTTCGCGGCGCCCATGCCGATCATCTCCTGATCGGGATCGACCTCGTCGCCGCGCCGGGCGGCGAAGCTCGTCGACGTGGCGATGGTGTCGGTGAGGGAGACCAGCGTGATGCCGACGGCGGCGATGAGCAGCGGACCCACGTCGCCGATGCTGGTCCAGGGGAAGGCCGGCGTGGGCACGCCCTGGGGCAGGGAGCCGACCGTCTTCACGCCCTCCTCGGCAAGTCCGAGGGCGGCGGAGACGATCGTGGCGCCGACGACGGCCACGAGCACGGCAGGAACGACGGCGCGTGAACCGCGGCAGCACGAGCAGGACGAGCAGACAGGCGATGCCGACGGCCAGCGTCGTCGCGTCGGTCTGGTCGAGACCGGCGACGAACGCCCGAACCTCGTCGATGAAGTTGTCGGCGTCGGTCGAGAAGCCGAACAGCTTGGGAAGCTGGCCGACGATGATGGTGATGCCGAGACCGTTCATGTAGCCGACCTGGACCTCCTTGGAGAGCAGGTCGGCGACGAAGCCGAGCTTGCCGAGCCCGAGCCCGATCTCGATGAGGCCGACGAAGAGCGCCATCATCCCGGCGAGGGCGATGACGGTCGCCGGGTCGCCGCCGGCCACGAGCGGCACGATGGCGGCGAAGATGAGCGGCGAGACCGACGAGTCGGGCCCCAGGACCAGCACACGCGAGGGACCGAAGACGGCGTAGGCTATGAGGCAGGCGATGGTCGTGTACAGGCCGGTGACGGGAGGCAGGCCGGCCAGCTCGGCGTAGGCCATGCCCTGGGGCACGAGGATCGCGGCCAGGATCACACCCGCCACGAGGTCCGCGCGCAGCCATCGCCGCTCGTAGGTACGCACGACGCGCACGCCGGGGATCCAGCGTTCGAAGCGTCTGGATACGGGCGGGATCATCTCCCCCTGCCGGGGAGCGCCCCCCTCATCTTGCGGCGATGGGCTCGTGGGTCCTCCTGAAGCTCTGGCGAATGATCAGCACCAGACGGGCTCTATGATCCCTCCGGCATCTCGGCCCAGGTCGAGGCGGGCGCCGAGCCGGGCTGCTCCTTCGGTATCCGTCCGGTGAAGAAGAGGGAGATGACTCCCATCACCGCCAGGATCGAGAGCGACGTGCGCAGGCCGGCGATCTGCGAGTCCTCGTACGAGGCGAGGACGCTGTCCTGGGCAACTGCGGGGACGCCGGCCTTGTCCAACTCGGCCTGCGCCTCGCTGTTCGAGATGAAGGGCGCGCCCGCGGCGAGGTACGTGTTGGCCTGATCCTTCATCTGCTGCGGCACGTTGGGGTTGGCCTCGATCCCGGCCAGGAACGAGGTCGTGAGGGCAGCGATGAGGATCGAGCCGGCGAGCGCGGTCCCGAGAGAGGCCCCCAGCTGGGTGGCCGTGTTCTGCAGGCCACCGACCTCGGAGCTCTGCTCGGTCGGCACAGCCGACACGGTCACGTTGCCCAGCTGCGATGCGAGCGCCCCCATGCCGAACCCGATGATGATCATCGGGACGAACACGATGGAAGCATCGGCCCCGACTTCGAGGCTGGCGATCAGCACGAGGAGTCCGGCGATCAGGGCCAGCAGCCCGATGCGCACCACGCGTCGCGGGTTGGCCTGCGGGAGGAACCGTGGGACGCCGGCGGCGGCGACGAGCAGCGCCAGCGAGAGCGGCACCAGCCGAATGCCCGTCTCCATGGGCGACAGTCCGAGCACCACCGAGAGGAACAGCGGCACGGTGAAGAAGACCCCCGCCTGGATCAGGAACAGGAAGAGGAAGGTGACGAGGCCGCCGGTGAGCTGCCTGTGGCCGAAGAGCGACGGGACGATGAGCGGCTCCTTGCCGGTGCGCTCGAGACGCTGCTGCCAGCGGAGGAACAGCCAGAGGAGGAAGAGGCCGGCGATGATGAACCAGATCGTCAGGGAGAGGCCGAGGAAGGACGTCGCTCCCTCCGTGGGCAGGAACCATCCCCACGTCGACGACATCAGCACGCCGAGCACGACGAGCGCCAGGCCCGACGATGACACCAGCACGCCGATCAGGTCGAGGTGCGGGCGCTTGCCAACGGGTTCGTCCGCCGCGCGTCGCGCCAGGAACAGGATGGCGATGACGACGATCACCTCGCCGGCGAACACGTAGCGCCAGGAGAAGCGCGTGGTCATGAAGCCGCCGATGACGGGGCCGACGGCGATGGCGATGGCCGCCGCGGCGGCCACAAGCCCGTAGGCGCGCGGGCGTCCCGCGGGCGGGAAGTTGCCCGCCACCAGCGCGACGATGGCCGGCATGATGAGCACGGCGCCGATACCCTCGATGAACGACCAACCGATGATCAGGACGGTGAGGTTGGGGGCCAGGGCCGTCGTCAGCGATCCGCAGCCGTAGATGATGCAGCCGATGGAGAAGGCGCGCTTGCGACCGATCAGGCCGCCGATCTTGCCGCCGAGGATCATGAGGCTGGCCATGACCAGCGTGTACAGCGTGATCGCCGTCTGCACGCCCTGCACGGTCGTGCCGAGGTCATCGGCGACGGTGGCGATGGAGACGTTCATGACCGACGAGTCCAGGGTCATGAGGAACTGACCGGCGGCCAGCGTGAAAAGGATCAGGCCTGCGCCCGCCTTCGCGACAGCCGCGGCCCCGCCCGCTCCGGACGTCATCTGCTCGTCCATCACGTCCCCAAGTCAGACTCCGCCGTGCCCGGACAGCGTGGTCGATCGGTCGAGACGGCGCAAAGCCCGGCCGCGGTTCAGCTCTCGCGGCCGAGCATGCGCTTGACCGTCTTCACCGGCAGGAGCAGGTAGACGCCGATGAACAGATACAGGCCCACCCCGAAGTACGGCCAGATGAGCCCGGCGGCAGTCGCTATCGCGTAGAAGATGAGGCTCGGGCGCCAGCTGATACTTGACGCGGTTGTCCTCCGCGCGCTCCTCCCCGGCGCCCGCGCCGAAGAGACCCTCGCGCTCGGCGTACTTGCCCAGCACGATCAGCATCAGGCTCATGAGGAACAGGATGATGCCGAAGAACGCGACCGCCGTACGCTCACCGCCGCTCTCAGTGTCGACCATGCTCAGGTAGGCTTCCATCACCCTGGCCGGGAACGGCAGGAAGGCGACCAGCAACAGGAGCAGCAGGTTCAGCCGCAGGAAGCCGGCGTTGACGCGCTCAAGCGCCTCGGTGAGTGCGCTGTGCTCTATCCACACGATGCCGATGGACATGAAGGCGATGAAATAGGCAAGGAACACCGGCCGCTCATGGAAGAGCGCCGAGAGGAGACCGCCCCCGGCGCGCTCCGGCACCGCGATCTCGATGACCAGCAGCGTGATGGCGATGGCGAAGACTCCATCGCTGAACGCCTCGAGACGGCCCTTGCTCCTCGCCCCCTTCTCGAGCGGTGTGCCGCTCATGCGTACCTCCCGTCTGGCCGCGCCGGCTCCGGCCGCCTGCCGGCGCGGAATAGCTGTCGGTACGACGGCGGGCGGGCACACCTGATCGGTGGCCCGCCCGCCGTGGCTCACACAGAAGCCCAGACTCTCGTCAGGCGGTCTCGGCGTCCTTCTTGTGGTGCTTGGCGCCGAAGGCGTGCTTGAGCTCCGCTTCCTGCTCCTCCGTGAGGTTGGAGCGCACGAGGGTGGCGTTCGTACCCTCGATAGCGGCGAGGAACTTGTCCTCCGTGATCTGGTTGATGATGAGGAACCAGCCGGCCTTGCCCGGCGGCACCGCGTCGCCCATCTGCTCGAGTACCTGCTTGTCGATGCCGGTCTTGCCGAGCTTGCCGAAGAGGGCGCCCATGCCGGCCCCGATCGCCATGCCGAGGAAGGGCACGAGGAAGAGCAGGCCGAAGAGCATGCCCCAGAAGGCCCCGCCCATGGCGCCGGCGCCGACGATGTGAGCGCCGTGCTTGACGTGCGGCTTGCCGTCGGCGTCACGAACGACCTCCGCCGCGTCGGCCAGCTGGACGATCATGTCTTTCTGCAGCTCCGCGAGCTTGAGGCCAAAGCGGTCGGCCTCCATCTCGTTCTCGAAGCCGAGAACCATCATCTCACTCATGCATTCTCCCGTTCCGATCGTGATTGTCGTTGCACGAGAGGAAGGATATCACCATGCCGGTCGCGGCGAGGAGCGTCCGGGCCGAGGGGTCAGGGGGCTGCCACTCAGGCACGACCCCCCACGGCGCGTGGACACGCGGGTGCACGCCGGGCTAGGCTAGCGGCGGCAGGGCATCCGAGGGGGAGGTCGGCGTGACACTGGGCGTCATCATCATCGTGGCCGTTCTGCTCGTCCTCGGCTTCGGCCTCCTCATCTTCTGGCTCATGCGCCGGAGCCAGAAGGTCGTACCCGACGTCGCCGACGAACAGGTCGCGAAGCACGACCATGTGGTCGCCGTCGACGAACAGGGACGTCAGATCATGGCTTCGCAGGAACCGGTGACGCCGGCGCGCGACGACTGCGGCGTTCGACAACGTACTGAAGAGACGAGCTCCACGACCTCGGCCACGAGCAGCCGGCCGCGGGCGACGACTGAGCGCAGGCCGGCGTGGGCACCACCGAATGGATCGTCGTCATCCTCGTCGTCGGCGCGCGGCTCTTCCTGCCGCTCCTCATCCCCTACTTCCCGGTGCCGGCGCTCCTCGCGTGCCTCATCCTCGACGCGGTCGACCAGAGCATCTTCCAGCAGTTCCCCGCCATCCCGCTGGACGGCTACCAGTCCTACGACAAGGCGCTCGACGTCTACTACCTCTCGGTCGCCTACCTCTCGACCCTCCGCAACTGGACCAATCAGACGGCGTTCCGGATGAGCCAGTTCCTCTTCTACTACCGGATGGTCGGCGTGCTCGCCTTCGAGCTCACGCAGGTCCGGGCGATCCTGTTCATCTTCCCGAACACCTTCGAGTACTTCTTCCTCTTCGTCGAGCTCGTGCGGCTGGGCTGGAACACCGACCGCATGGGCAAGTGGACGGTGATCCTCGCCACGGCCGGCATCTGGATCTTCATCAAGCTGCCGCAGGAGTGGTGGATCCACATCGCCCAGCTCGACATGACCGACTTCATCAAGGAGACGCTGTTCGGCGTGAACGCGGACGCCAGCTGGGGCACGGCGATCGCCAACCGGCCGTGGGTGCTCGTCGCTGGCGATCGCCGTCGTCGCCGTCCTCGCCGCCGTCGTCTACTGGATCGTCACGCGCAAGGCGCCGAAGTTCGACCACGGCCCGCACATCGCGGCCGACCCGTTGCCGCCCGAGCTGCACGGCGCAGAGCCGTACCGCAAGGTCCGCGCCGAGACCAGCATCTTCGGCTGGGCCCTCCGCGAGAAGATCGCGCTCACGGCGATCCTCTGCGTCATCTTCGGCCTGATGCTCACCGGCGGCACGGCCAACCCGCTGCGCATCGTCGTCGGTGTGGCGATCTTCACGGTCGATCAACGCCGCGGTGAGCCAGTGGATGGCGCTGCCGCGGCCGCAGCTGGCGGCTGCTCGCCGGCGAGCTCGTGACGATGCTCGTGGTCAACCTCGTCATCGTCCTCGCGCTGGAGGCGCTCGACCGCTGGCTGGGCGTCCGCAGCGCGCGCACGCCGTTCGGCATGACGCTCTTCTTCTCGTACCTGCTGACGCTCGTCATCGTGCTGTACGACCGGTACCGCACGGTGTACAAGGCGCGGCGTCTGTACCGGCGGCGATAAGGCGCAGCGGCGGGCCGGCCGGCGGCGGGCACGGCGCGGCCTGGCCCGGCTCAGGCGCCGGCCAGGATCGCCGGGCCGGTGGCACGCGTGGATCAGCTGCTCGACTACGTCCTCCACCTCGACACCTACCTGACGCAGGCGGTCGAGGCGCTGGGCCTGTGGGCCTACGTCGCGATCTTCGCGACCATCTTCGCCGAGACCGGTCTCGTGGTCGCGCCCTTCCTCCCCGGCGAGTCCCTGCTGCTGACCAGCGGCACGCTCGCCGGCGCCGGCGTTCCTGCACATCGCGGTGCTCTGGCCGCTGCTCGTCGGCGCGGCCTTTCTCGGCGACGTGGTCAACTACCTGATCGGCCGCTGGATCGGCCGGCATCTGCTGAGCAAACCCCGCAAGTACCTGAAGCCGGAGCACGTGCAGGAGGCGCACGAGTTCTACGAGGAGCACGGCGGCCTGGCCATCGTGGCCTGCCGCTTCCTCCCCATCGTCCGCACCCTCGTGCCCTTCGTCGCCGGCATGACCAGGATGGAGTTCCATCGCTACCTGGCCTTCGCCGCCCTGGCCTCGGTCCTCTGGGTGACGATCTTTCTCGGCGCCGGCTACCTCTTCGGCAACGTCCCGTGGGTGCAGGACTACCTCGGCCGTCGCCCTGGCGATCGCGGTCGCGGCCTCCGCCATCCCCGGCTTCATCATCTGGGCTCTGCACCACCTGCGACGCCGGGACGGGCCGGCGGACTGACCGCTCGGTGCACGCGGATCGATGTGTGTGAGAGAATGCGCCAGCGACCTGGCGAACGTATCGGGGAGACATGATGATCGCAAGCTATGCCGGATTCCTGATCGGCGTCCTTCTTCACCCAGAACTTCTTCAGCCTGGGGTTCTGGGTGCGTCAACGTCCTCCTTCTTCTGGCGATCGCATCCGTCGTCATCGTCCTCGCCACCGACGACCGCGACCCGAGCACCGTCCTGGCGTGGCTCTTCGTCGTGCTGCTGCTTCCCGGTCCTCGGGATCATCGCCTACTTCTTCATCGGCCGGAACTTCCGCCGCGACTCACCGCGGCGGAGGAAGATCATGGCCCAGATGGACGCGGTCGCCGCCGAGTCGCTGCAGCCCGTGGAGGCCGCCAACACGGAGTTCACCGAGGGCGGCCGTGACCGACCTCGCCGGCACGCCGGGCGCGCACATCCAGTCGGTGGGACGCACCGAAGGCGGGGTGTCGCCACTCCCCGCCGACAGCGTCGACATCTACACGGCCGGCGCGCAGAAGTTCCCCGCGCTGCTCGAGGAGATGGCCACCGCCGAGCGCTACATCCACCTGATGTACCTCATCTGGGAGCAGGACGAGCTGACCGCCAAGGTCAAGGAGGTCCTCCTCGACCGCCTCAAGGCCGGCGTCAAGGTCCACATCCTCTACGACTGGCTCGTCGTGCATCAGCTACAAGAAGGATGAGCTCAACGAGCTCGCCGCAGCCGGCGCCGTCGTCATGCCGTGCTACAAGCGCCTGCCGCAGATCAACTACCGCAACCACATGAAGATGGTGATCATCGACGGCAAGAGCGTCTACAGCGGCGGCATGAACATGGGTCAGGAGTACATCGACGGCGGGCCGCGCTTCAACGTGTGGCGCGACACGTCGTTCCGCCTCAGCGGCCCCGTGGTGGCGCCCTACCTCATGCTCTACGCATCGACGTGGCTGTACAACGGCGGCGAGGAGGACCTGGCCACGGAGTTCATGCCGCCGGCCGAGGAGCACCGCCGCCACGAGGGCATCCCGGTGCAGGTGCTCCACTCCAGCGTGCAGACCACCTTCAAGACCATCCGCGACGTCTTCATCACGGCGCTGCTCAACGCGCGCGAGCGCATCTGGATCCAGTCCCCCTACTTCGTGCCCTGACGAACCGCTGATCACGGCGATGTGCGCCGCCGCCGCGAGCGGCACCGACGTGCGCTTCATGATGACCGGCGTGCCGGACAAGAAGATCCCGTTCAACGCCGCGATGGCGTACTACCCCCAGCTCTTGCGCGCCGGCGTCAAGGTCTACCAGTACAAGGCCGGCTTCCTCCACGCGAAGACCGTGACGGTCGACCGCCAGCTCGTCGATCATCGGCACCTGCAACTGGGACATCCGCAGCCAGATCCTGCACGACGAAGTCGTCTCGATCTTCTACGACGAAGGCGTCGCGACGCGCTACGCGGAGCAGTACGAGCGCGACCTGGAGGACTGCGAGCAGATCGCAGCCGGACTTTCTGCAGTCGCTGACCCGCGGGCAGCGGTTCCGCAACTCGGTGGCGCGGCTCTTCTCGCGGCTGCTGTAGCACGAGGCCTCTGGGACTATCTGCGTGACTGAAAGGTGAGCGATCCGTGAACGCCGACGCCGGGGAACCTGCCGCGCCCGAGACCGCGGCGCCTGCCGCGCAGCCGTATCCGCGGGGTCTCTACCTGCACGTGATCGTGGTCTCGCTCATCGGCGGCTTCGGCGTCCTCGCCTGGTTCGTCGTCTATGAGGCGCTCAACAAGCTGATCTGGGACAGCGGCTTCGTCGTGGACAACCCGTGGGTGTTCCCGGCGATCTGCCTGCCGTTCTCTCTGCTCGTCGGGCTGCTCGTGAAGTACGCCAAGGCGCCCAGCAACCTCGACGGCTCGATGCTCGACAGCCTCACCGGCGACGTCATGCGCCTCAAGTGGAAGGACCTGCCGGCGACGATCGCCCAGTCGCTGGCCTCACTGTTCTCGGGCGCCGTGCTCGGCCCCGAGGGGGCCATCGGCAACATCGCCACCAAGATCGCCGCCCTCTACTGCGACCTGTTCAGGATCCCCGCGGACCGGCGGCCGAAGCTCGTGTTCGCCAGCGTGGCCTCGGGCTACAACGGTCTCCTTGAGAACCCCGTGTTCGCCGCGGTTCTCGGTACGGAGGTCGCGGAGACGAAGCAGCAGGGCCTCTCCACGCTGCCGGCCAGCCTCATCGGCGGCGGCATCGGGTACGGTATCTTCCTCCTTCTGGGCGAGACCGGCTTCGTGAACTTCCTGCACCTTCCCCCCGTGCAGAGCTACAGCATCTGGGACGCCTTCCTCATGGTGCCGCTGGCGCTCACCGGGCTCGCGCTTGCCCTGCTCACCGCAGTCTTCATGAAGGCGTCCGCCGGCTTCTTCGGACGACTGAAGGAGCGCGTCGTCCTGCGGGCGCTCGTCGCCGGCGTCATCTTCAGCGTGGTGGGCGTGCTCGCACCGGTCATGATGTTCTCCGGCGAGACGCAGGTGCTGACGGTCATCGACGACGCCTCCGGTTACGGCATCGCCGTGCTCCTGGTGATGGCGGTGGGCAAGTTGGCGCTGCTCTCGGTCGGCTTCAAGAGCGGTTTCCTCGGCGGGCCGACCTTCCCGCTCATCTTCGCCTCGGTCAGCGTGGCGCTGGCCCTCAACCTGGCGTTCACGGACGTGCCGGTGGCGATCTTCGTCGCCGGCATCATGACCGGCGCCATCTACGCGCTCTTCCGGACCCCACTGATGGTGGTGCTCCTCACCAGCTTCATGCTCGACGCCGGACCGACGATGGTGGCGCTCATCGTGCTCGCCATCGCGACCGTCATGGTCGCCATGCCGCCGCTTCAGCAGCGCATCGCGGCGCGGCAGGCGAATGCCAGACCGGACGCCGGCGAGCCGCACGATACGTGATTCCTGTCGCGGGCCCGGAGTCGCCCGACCGGCAGACGCGTCTCAGCGCGGCTCGTCCTTGCGGCCCAGCCGCGCCAGATCGGTGGCGCTCACTTGGCGCTTCTGACGGGGCACGGTCGCCGGCGCCGCCTCGGGCGTCGCGGGATGGACCTCGGAGTGGCTCTCGTACCAGCGATGGTAGGCGGCCGCCAGCGGCACCGAGCTCAGACCGTGGAGCAGGACGCTGAGCCCCACCGTGACCACGACCGTGGTCAGCAGCGTCTGCTCCTCGGGGACGCCTCGCTCGTAGGCGAGCAGCCCGAACACGATCGAGGCGAGGCCGCGCGGGCCGAACCAGCCGATGAAGGCCACGGTCGGCCTGCCCGCGCCGCTGCGCGCCATGGCGATCGCGACCGGGATCATGCGCACGAGCGTCAGGCTGAGGGCGGCGTACAGGACGACCTGCCAGGTGACGTGCGGCGCCGCCCAGCCGAGGACGACGGCGCCGAACCCTATCCAGGTGACCGCAGCGAGAAGCCCGCCGGTCTCCTCAGTGAACAGGGCCGCGGAGTCGTGCTCACCGGACAACCGCCCGAAGACCATGCCGCCGACGAAGGCGGCGATGAAGCCGCTGCCTCCGAGCTCCACCGCCACTGCGTAGGCGAGCAGGGCCGTGGCCAGCGGCAGGATCTGCCGCCACTCACGCCCGACCCAGCCGCGCCGTTCGGCAAGCGCAAGAAGGAGACCACCGACGACGCCGGCGGCCACGCCTCCCGTCAGTCCCCAGCCGATCTGCCGCGCCGCGTTCGAGACGACGGCCGACGTGATCCCGGTCGTGAGCTCGGCGTTGGCGAGGTCGAGCGCGACCAGAAAGAAGGGCACCGCGAGGCCGTCGTTCAGCCCGCTCTCCACGTCGAGCGCCTGACGCACGCGATCAGGGACCGAGGGGTCCGTGACGACCTTCTGGCCGAGCGCCGCGTCCGTCGAGGCGAGCATCGTCGAGAGGAGGAAGACAGAAGCGAGCGCCATGCCGGGGCACTGTGCGGGATATCGACCAGACTGGCCCGGCGCTTTCAACGGCGGTCGATGCCGGTGCGAACGTGATCAACGGGGTCAGCTTTGGAGTTGAGGATCCAACCTCGGCGTTGGATCAGGCTCGCGAACAGGCCTTTGGCAACGCCGAGCACAAGGCCGGGGAGTTAGCCAGCCTCTCGGGTGGCACTCTTGGCGTAGTCGTGTCAATCTCGGAAAATTCCTACACTCCGGTGCCCATCGAGCAGTATGGATTCGCTGGCGATGCGGTAGCTGGGGAGGCGGTCTCCGAGGTTCCGATCAACCCTGGTGATTCGTCGTTCACAGTCAGCATCCAGGTGACCTGGGAACTGAACTAATCGCAGCGACTAACTCGCCAGTTAGGCTCAGAGGAGGCGTCCTTCGGGGCGCCTCTCTTGTCTCCTGGATCAATATACCCCTGGCAGAAAGTTGGAACATTGCGCCGGGCTGCTCATGCAATACTCTAACCAATTTGATCGATGATCCCCGGCATGTTTCGCAGAACTACATGGTGATCGGAGGCGGGAATGGCCGAAAATGACCGAACGATCCAGGTGTCCGGGAGGGGCGAAGTCTCCGCTCCCCCTGACCTGGGGCACATTCGGCTTGGCGTGCGGGTAACCAATCGCGATCCTGATGCGGCACTGAATCTCTCGAATGAACGCATTTCTGGCGTCCAGCGAGCGCTGCGGGCGGCGGGTGTTGCCGGCGATGACGTCACGCTGGGTCGCTTCTCGATCGACGAAGTATACGACCACGTTGACGGTCGCAGGATTCACCGAGGCTACCGTATCAGCCATGACCTTTCGATAACTGTTCGGGACATCGACCGCACTGGTGAGATCCTCTCGATCGGGGTGAACGCCGGCGCCGATGATGTCGGCGGCGTGCGGTTCAGCGTCGAGAACCCGGCCCCACACACCGATCGCGCCCGGGAGCTGGCCTACGCCAACGCCTTTCACAAAGCAGAGGAGCTTGCCCGCTTGTCCGGGGTCAGCCTCGGAGGGGTGGTCTCAATGCGCGAGACGACCTACGAGCCAGTCGAGGTCGAGCGCTACGAAGCCAGGTCGATGATGGTTATGGAAGCTCGCTCGATGTCCGCTCCGGTACCGATCAATCCCGCTGACTCTGAATTCTCCGTCGCCGTCGAGATTGCCTGGGAGATCGCGTAGCCCTCTCCCTGCCTGCAAACGGGGTTTCATCCCGGGGCACGACCGGATCCCGCGTTGCGGTGCCGCCTGGGGCGTCATCGTCTGCTTGTCTCATTCACTATATGTGGCACCAGCAGATGGCGAGAACACCGCGTAGAACTACGCAATCACATCCGCGACGCTCTATGCAAAACTGGGTAAATCACCCGATGCAGCTTCCAACTGGACATCGCATCATCGTTTAGTGACCGGCTGTCGTGGAGCCGCGCGGAACTGGGAGGAGGAGACGGGAACGTAGCGAACTGGTGGAGGGCGGAATTTGTCCTCCTGTCGACGTCTATCACAACGAAATGTGCAACGAAGCATGGAAGGTTAGATACGTGAGATTCATGTTGAGATCAAGGGCGATCTCGATGCTCTTTGTGATTGGTCTGCTTATTCCAGTGGGCGTTCAGGCAGGGGGTACCGATGCAGATGTCGAGCGCGGGCCTCAGGGCGTCCCCGCGACGCTGACTGAGCCTGGCTGCATTCCGAACGTTGTCGGGCAATTCAACGAGCTCAAGCACCATGGCGAGGCGCTTGGCTTTCATCTTGGGGATTCGCCCGACCCGACGCTTGGAAAACACTATCAGGGCATCCAGCGTCTACCAGGAGAAGGCACCCCGTACTTCGCGATCAGCCGCAACGCCAACCGGAACATTGGCGATCCGATCTCCTTCAACGAACCGGGCAATCTGGTTGTCGTGCGTTTCGGTTCCCGCGATACTGACGGCGAACGCTTGCGCTCAAACCGGCTCGAGAAGGGGCGTGAGACGAAGGACACGATTCCGCCAGCCGATGACCGAGCGGTTACCACGATCTACTTTGATGGGAACGGCTGGCCGGACTACCGCCACGCTGGTGGTATGCAGACCTATGGAGATCTGCTCTTTGTCGCGCTCGACAACGAAGGCCCCACGGCTCCGTCGCCCGGCATGGTCGCGCTGATAGACATGAGCGATCCCGAGAATCCGCAACTGATCAACGAGTTCTCGTTTCCCCATGTCGCTGGCGCCGTCGCTGTCGCACGCCACCCCACCGCCAACCGGCACCTGATGATCGTCGAGGGGCCTGACGACAATGACACCTTGAAGGTCTACCTGTCGAATGGCTACGATCTCGATCACCAGAACCTCGATTTCCACCTGATTGATGAGTGGCACGGAAGCGAGCTCATCGGGGGATCCTGGCCGACCGGCACTGGAGCGCATCAGACGTTGAATCTGATCGAGGATTGCCAGGACGGCATCTACCTGCTCGGAGCGCGGAATGATCCTGGACTGCCGGAGTTCGGCGATGACTATGCGACTGTTTACAAGCTGGAGATCGGTACGGACAATGAACTGGAGCTCACACAGGCGAGCAACGGGCACTTCTTCTGCGTTTCGGCGGCTGGCCGAATCTGCAACTTCGTCGCGGCAGCCGGATTCTATACGAGCCCGATTGGCGAGCTGATCCTCTATTCGACCGAACACGAGAACGAGGGGCCATCGGAACTCCCAATTGTTGGACCGTGGAGTACAGTGCGGATGGGCGAGTTTCGGCACGAGGACACCTATCGTCCGGCGAGTCCCGCCTGGGCGCCAACCGCAATCGCCGGTCCGGACGACGGCTATGTTGTCCCGGAGGGTAGCGGAACCGTGGTCAATCTGGATGGTGGGCAGTCCTCCCCGCCAATCGCCGAACCGTGGGTCGAGCTCTACGACGACGCGGGGTTCATGGACCGCAGTATCGTTATCGACTACGCCGATCGCTTCAAGGACGACTGGCACAACTTTAACCATCTCGATGATGCCGCATGGGATCTCGAACTTGGTTTCAATGACAAGACTAGCGCTGCGCGCTGGGCAGCACCGGTTGGCTGCGACATCGTGCTCTATGAGGACGACAACTACGGCGGCGACAACCTTGTTCTCACCGGCACCGGGGAGGTCGAAGAGATTAGCGACTTCGACGACTACGGGTTCGGCGATACCGCCAGTTCGATGCAGTTTGTCGGTGCTTGTGATACCGGCATCACCCACCGCTGGGATCTGGATGGTGACCTCATTTTCGAGGTCAATGGCGTGTCGACCAGCTATGACACCGCAGGGGCCGACGGCCCGGCGACGATCAACGTCCGGTTGCAGGTTTGTGGACCCTTCTACAATTTCTGCCCGCAGGACGTGGTCCCGATCCAGGTGGCCAACGTGCCGCCGACGATCGACGACATTACAACCAACAGCCCTGTCTTCCAGGGTACCCCCGCCGTGATTTCAGTGACTGCCAGCGATCCTGCTGGAGTCGACGACCCACTCACCTTCGACTTCGACTGTGATGGCGATGGTGGTTACGAGACGGCTGGCAGTGGCAACACTGGCACGTGCCCGCTCAATCCTGCCGTGGCCGTCTCCACGATTGGGGTGCAAGTCAGTGATGACGATGGCGGGGCTACGACGGCGACGGTGGAGATCGAACAGGTCATCTTGCTCTGCCTCAATGCACACACCGCGGCGCTGAATGTGCCCGGGACAGGCGACTCGTGCGCAGCGAACGCAACGCCGATTGTGTTGCCAGCGTCCGAGCCGACACGGCTCTGCGGTAATCCCTTTACCGGTGGGCTCCACGTTTGGGTCGGGGCAGTCTGCCCGTCAGGATGGATAGCCCACCTGGTTCCCGGGGACGGTCCATTGTCCTACTGCGCGAATCCTTGGACTCGGGGGCTACGGTACAGCTCGGATGGCACGTGTGCGCCATCCGAGCAGGCAGGGGTGGTCCCGGGCTAGACATGCGCTGTGGCGCCTGTCATCGCTGCTGTAGCAGAGGGCTGCTTTCGCCGAACCTGGCAAAAGGCAGTCCTCTATAGCTCAGGAGTCGTTTGCTGGAAGTCGTGTGTGGTCCACACCTGCCCTGTACGACGACCAGAACCGGCAACGTTCACCGGCCGCAATGGCGATCTGAAGCCTGCTCTCCGGCTGGGGGAGCGGGCAGATCCAGAGCTCGTTGTAGGCGCAGGAGGGATTATAGGCGAAGTTGAAATCGAGCCGGAACGTTCCGGCGCCGAAGCCCAGATTTGCTCCCTTGCGCGTGTCGAAGAGGTAGCGTCCACCGCCATAGGTGGTCTCCCCATTCGTCTCGTCCTGAAACGGGATGAACAGCCCGCCAGCGTAGCCGCCAAGCCAGTAGACGGGCAGAGCATGAGCAGTTTCGTTGTGGGAGAACTGCGCGCTGGCGATGTGGGAAAGCCGTAACAGCCCATCGTCGTCCAGTTCCATGTCGATTGCTTTGCCGTGGTTGACGGTGACGATCTGCGCCTCGATGTTCAGATCGTGCCGGTAGTCGAAGTACGGGAGCGTCTTGAAGTGGCGGCGTTGCGTGGCATCCAACGGACTTGCCGGATGGTCTCGGAACAGTTCATCGCGAGTTTCGCGAAAGTGCCTGAAGGCACGTTCAGGGTCGACTGGGTGGATCTGGCGAATCTCGCGATAGAGATCGAAGATCCGCTCCCGCCAGTCGACGACGGCGAGACTCGGTTCAACCCGAGGGCTTTGCGACACGAGTTTCAGCCTCATTTCCACGTAAGTGAACGTGATCTGCCCCCGTTTTCGAGGGCCACTTCACTTTCATGCTCAGAAGTGTGATCGCTGGCTGGTCAGAACACCAGGTCAGGACACCAAACCGCCCTCCCCGTTTCCAGGAAGGGCGGTTGTTTCGTTCTTGGCTGGCTGGAACGCTAGGCCGCGGTCGAGAGCTCGACAAGGTCGGAGCGGCGCAGCTTCGAGAGGGCTTCCTTCTCGATCTGGCGAACACGCTCGCGGCTGATGCCGTAGAAATCGGCAATCTCGGCGAGGGTCTGCGGCTGCTGGCCGTTGAGGCCGAAGCGCAGCATCACGACGCCCTTCTCGCGGTCGCTCAGGTGCTCCAGCGAACGCCGGATCTGATCGCGGATCGCGCTTGAGACGGCTTCCTCAACCACCTGGTCACTGGCCGGGTCCGGCAACAGGTCGCCGATGGTCGACTCGCCATCTTCGCCGATCGGCTTGTCCAGCGACGATGTCCTTGGGATTGCCGAGCGGGCCTGTTCGACCTTCTCAACTTCCATCTCGAGGAATTCGGCGATCTCCTGGTCGTTCGCCGGGCGGCCCAACTTCTGCTCGAGTTGGGACTCGGTGCGGCGGACCTTCGAGATCAGGTCGTGCATGTGCACCGGGACGCGGATCGTCCGGCTCAGGTTAGCGACCGCGCGGCCGATGGCCTGGCGAATCCAGAAGGTCGCGTAGGTGCTGAAGCGATAGCCCAACGTCGGGTCATAGCGCTCGACGGCCGTCATCAGGCCGATATTGCCTTCCTGGATCAGGTCGATCAGCGGGAGACCGCTGGAGCGGTACTTCTTCGCGATCGAAACAACCAGGCGCAGGTTATGTCGAATCAGCTTTTCGCGGGCGATCCGGCCACGTTCGATCACGACGGCGATTGGCTCGTCACGCTTCGCGGCGTCGCCAAACTCCATCACTTTCAGCCCATAGCGGTCGATGCCGCCACGCTTGCGGCGCGGCACCGCTTCGACGAATTCAATGGCGCCCGGCACATGGTGACTATCGACGGTTTCATCGACATACGCCTTGAGTTGCTCCACCAGTTCATCGGACGGTTCCGTCCCATTGGCCAGCACCACGAATGCCTTTTGCATGTGGGTTGGTTCCTTGGGCTCGACCGTCTCTGGATCCACGCCGGGAATCGGCACGGTCAGCACGCCGGATGCGGCGACGGCCGGATGGCGGTCGAGGGCCTCCTCGGTGCGCATCCAGCGCTGTGCTTCGAGCATGCGCTGCACTTTGGTGGAGAGATCGATCTCCTCTTCGTGGTTAAGCAGGCGGTGACCACCGACATCGCGAAAATAGCGATAAACGGCGTCACTCGTTGCCTGGTCGAGTAACTCGGCTGACTCATCGACAATTTCGCCGACTTCAGCCTTATCGACCAGCTTCTCCAGCTCGTACGAGTCCTTATATGATGTATCTCTTACGGCTCGCTCGGTCATTCGACCCCTTCATTCTTTATACTTTGATGCGCTCCGACTACCCGTGGTTACAGGCTGAACTGGAGCGCAACCTGACTACATTAGCAGTATTGACGTCCCACGTCAATCACTAACGAGCCGAGTTTGTGAAGAAATCCACAAACCTGCCCTCCATACTACCCATCGCACCCGGTCCTGTAAATCCCGGACTTCCTGAATCCAACCGTATGCTACAATGTACGTACACCCTCTTGCGCTATTTGTCAACTATTTCGACGCATGCATTTTGAACAATCCAGAACTCGCGTGAACAGCACGGCCACCGGCCAGCAAGCCACCAGTCGAGCGGCGCTCTTCTATTGTCCTACGCTAAATGCGGGGAATCGGACGCCTCTGTCGACCGGGGCTGGTCGGCTCGATCTGGTCTCAACAATCCCGAGCGAGCGGCGAATTCGTCGATCATTCACTGGAATCTACAACACGTATCGAGCCAGTATTATTCCGCGGCGGCAGTCCGGCGGGTGTATCGGGGATGGCATGATTCGGAGTGGATGAGATTCGCGATTCGAGGCGCCAACAATTTGCACATCGAAAGTAGGCCAGCCTGTGCATGACATCGAGCGAGCCCGGGAGTACAGCCGCCTCAAGGAGCAGCTTGGTTTGCTGGGCATAGCGCTGGGGCTAGTTTCGGGGATAGTGTTCGTCTTTTCTGGACTCGCGAAAGTCGTCGCCGGGCGTTTCCTCCCCCGGCGCGGCGGCACGCTGCAATCCCGAGGGGTCTATGCGCTTGTCCTGGCAACGGCTTCCTGGCTGGCAGGCCTGCCACTGTCCTATGCCAGCGGTTTCATCGTCGAGCATCGCTACGGTCTGAGCCGCCAATCGCGCCGGTCCTGGTTTTCAGACCAACTGAAGGGCCAGGCAATTGGCATGGCGATTGGTTTGCCGCTCCTGGAAGGTCTCTACCGGATAATTGGAGCCTTTCCGCGCTGGTGGTGGCTGATCGTCAGCCTGGCGACCGTGCCGCTGACGACGTTGATGGCCCATCTGTTCCCTGTCCTGATAGCCCCCCGCTTCAATACCTACACGCCACTTGAGGATGAGGACCTTGTCAGCCGCCTGCGGGAACTGGCGGCACGAAGCGGTATCCAGGTGGCGGATGTCATGAAGATGGACATGGGCCGGCGCACGAGCAAAGCAAACGCCTTCTTCGCTGGTCTGGGCTCGACGAAACGCATCGTTCTCGCCGATACCTTGCTCGAGCGCTTCGAACCCGATGAAATCGAGACGATTATCGCCCACGAGATTGCCCATCAGACCCATCGCGATATCTGGCGGTTCATCGCGCTGGGATCGGCCTTTACCCTTGCAACCGGTTTCGTCGCGGATCGCGTTGTCCGGGGCTTTCTCGACCACTCGGGACGACGATTGCTCGGCACGCGCGATCTCGCCGATATTCGGTCGTTGCCAGCTCTCGGGCTCGCCTTCTCGGCTGCGAGCCTGCTGCTGACTCCATTGCAGCTAGCCTACAGCCGTGAGGTCGAGCGCAGGGCCGACGCGTACGCGCTTGCGCTCACCCGCAATCCGGACGCCTTTGCGTCGGCGATGACCAAATTGTCCGAAGCCAACCTCGCTGACCCAACGCCCTCGCGGCTGAGGGTCTGGTTGCTCTATTCCCATCCGCCGATCGTTGAGCGGGTGGCCCGGGCAAACGCCGGACGCCCGCTCGACCCGCCGGGCAAATCCGTCTAACCGGAGGCGGAGTCCAGCACATCCAGGACCGGAGCGAGCGCTTCCAACCCCTCCATCGAATCCGGGGTGTTGGCGATCACGAGGTGAGATACGCCGTCGTTCGCCAGAGAGCGAAATGCTGCCGCCATCTCCTCGGGTGTGCCCTGGACTGGGGGGCGGCGGGCGTCTGGATCTGGTTCAGCGCCGGTGTGATCGACCATGACCATCCCGATGCGTGGAAGGGACGCCGGGTCGCGGCCGGCGGCGTGGCAAGCGGCATCCAGTCTGGACATCACCTCTTCGTTTCTTCCAGGCACAACCCAGCCGTTCCAGTAGTCGGCGTAGCGCGCCGTCAGGTCCAGCATCTTGTTGCCGGTCGACGCGATCATCAGCGGCAGATTGCTGCCACGCGGACCGCGCGGCAGCAGCTCGCAGTGATGCGCCTCGTAGTAGGCGCCCTGGAAATCCACCGAGCCTGTCTTCAGCAGAGGATGGATGATCTCCAGCGCTTCCTGAAAACGGCTGAATTTACGGTCAGTCGGGTAGCCGAACGCTTCATATTCTGGATCGTGCCAGCCGGCGCCGATGCCAAAGATCAGGCGTCCGCCACTGATCTCATCAATGGTATCCGCCATCTTGGCCAGCAACGCTGGGTTGCGGAAGCCAGTGCAGACGACTCCGGTTCCAAGCTCGATGCGCTCGGTTGCCGCTGCTAAACCAGCTAGGAGCGACATCCCCTCCCAGATGCCGAAGGTGTCCTGTCCTTCGAACCTGTATATCAGATGATCGGCGACAAAGACGGAGTCGAATCCCAGTTCTTCCGCGCGGCGAGCAATCGCCAGGACATCAGCCCATCGCGGGGTGTCGCCGTCCATGCTGCTTTCCGCCATCGGCAGGTAGACGCCGATCTTGCATGGTCTCCCGTTTGTCATTCAGATCTTCCTTCGCTTTGTTCACTTGGCGAACAATTCAAACAAGCGACCGATGCCGCCGGTCACATTCGAGATCTTAGCGGGATGGCGAATCTGACGCGACGTAGGTCAGGCGCTGCGGGATAGCTCTGTGGTCTGAAGGAATGGTGAATGGTTAGGGGACAGGCTCGACGGACCGGGACTGACCAGGATGCCAGGAATGCTCTCAATGTTGCCGGCGGCCCCCACAACCTCTGGGGCAACGCTAAAGCGGTGTTTCCCGGCGCGTTTGGCTTCATACATGGCGCGGTCGGCTGCCCCGAAGATGCTGTCGATCGAAAGATCGGGACCGGTTGGCCAGGCGATTCCGATGCTTGCGCCAACTGCCGCCGCGCGCCCGCCAATCCTTACAGGAACATCAAGCGCGTCAAGGATCCGATTGGAGACCGTGATGCCGGTTTCGCGCGGCGATTCATTTTGCAGTCTCAGGAGAACCAGGAATTCGTCCCCGCCAATGCGACCAACCATATCCCCGGATCGCACGCAGGCGCACAATTGTTCAGCAACGTGGACCAGGAGTCGGTCGCCACCGCCATGACCGAGTTGGTCGTTGACATCCTTGAAATTATCGAGATCCAGGAACAGCACTGCTATTGAAGCATCCCCGGGCTGTTCCAGGATCTCGTCCAAACTGGCCTTTAGCAGCGAGCGGTTTGCCAGGCCGGTCAGCGAGTCGTGAAATGCAGCATACTCAAGCTCCCGTTGAAGCTCGGCCCGCTTCTCTATCGCCGATTCCAGCGAACCCACAATGAGACGCAGTCGCGATATCACGAGAACAAAGAGTGCCGCCGAACCAGCGGCGATCACCAATGTGTCGAGCGATAGTTGCCGAAACTGTTCGACGATCAATAGCGTAGGCACAAGGAGAGTGACGCCCACCAGCAGCGCGGCGCGTTGGGTCGAAAGTTGTGCCCCGGCTCGCGTGGTGACTGCGGGTCGTTGCTCCAGGACACGGATTGTCGGGTCAAACATCGCCGCAGCCCAGAAGGTGTAACAGAGCATCCAACCCGCATCGGCGATGATTTCAATCGCCCCGTAATTCTGGGTCAATTCTCCCCATCCGTACAACACATCGGAAATGCCGAATGCGACTGTCCCGGCAGCAAACAGCAGGAGGGCGCGACGGGGGCTAGCATCGAGTCGGAGTGCTAGTCGCACCAACAAAGCAAGAAGGAACAGATCGAGAATCGGATAGGCCACACTGATTGCCTGGCCACCGAGGCTCAATTCAGTGCCACCGAGCCGGGGTTCGAGAAAGACGATCCAGACGGTGACCGAAAGCCCGACGGCGAAAATTCCAGAATCGAGACTGTCTTCCCGATCGACACCAAAACTAACGAACCGGCTCCAGAAGACGAATGCCGTGATAACCAGTCCGAATCCAGCCAGATAGAGTGGATCCGCGAAAGACGGGTTCGTAACTTCGCGCCCGAAGATTGCGCTGTGAAAGTCCCAGATGACATCCGCTGCGACGAGCAGCGCGATACCGGCGATCAACAGGTGCCAGGGGCGACTGTAGAGCGGGCGATGAAACCAGAGTCCGCTAATCGCCGCAACCAGGCAGATCCCACTCACCGTGTAGTAGAAGATATCGTTAGCTGGCGCCGCGACAAGGCTATGGAGACCCGTAAGCAGCACTCCAATGGCGAGAACTGCAAGCCAGATAGTGTTACGAATCTTGGTTGGCATTCCGTCCTGTTCCACGTCGCGTCGATCTTCTGCTCCAAATGATCCGGGATCGCGACTTTTCAGGACAGTGCCGATTCGTCCAGAAGCGATAGGGACCATTGGTCCCTCAGCCTTGTTCCGATGGCCTACTATTAGGAATCTCCGCTATTGATCGTTAGATGAGTCCGAGAAATGACGCCCAGTGCTGGGCTGTGTCGACGCGTTGCCTGATTTCGTTTCGGGCCTCAACCTGCTGAGCCACGCCGTAGTCAGCCCACCAGAGGGCTGAATCCAGCGCGGTAAAAGCGGCATACAACGGAACCCTGCTCCATGCTCCGATAGCGCCGCCCTCGTCGCCATAGTGTTCCTTCAGGGCATTGATGCGAGATTGATCCACCGGTTGTTCGGTGATCAGGTATGCCAACTCTTCCGCCGGATCGCCGATGCGGCTGTATTCCCAGTCGATGAGGTTGACGCTGTTCTCGGCCCAGAGGATGTTCCCAACACTGAGATCCCCGTGCAGCCGAGCAAACTCGGTGTGGCCCCATCCGGGATCGTTAAACCGATCAGGAGCCTCCAACGTTGCAAGTAGGCCCGCAATGCGTTGGTCGACTGAAATGGCTGAGTGTATCGAATAGGACCGAAGCGATTGGACTCGAAAGGAAAAGAGATCGGCGCGAGAACCCACGACCAGTTGCCGCTCGGGCCACGGTGTGAACCCCTGGTGGATGTTGCTGTGGACACAACTCAATACGCTGGCGAGTTGCCGAAGTTGCGCATGACTGGCTTCCTGGAGCGGGCGCGGGCTGCCCGCAAGGTAGCGATGGACGAGAAGCGAGTCGCTCGCATATACCATCCTGGGCACGCCTGGACAGTCGGAGACATCGGCGATCGCCTCGTTTTCCAGGTCGAAGGTGCGATCCGGTCCGGCAATTCGAACGGTGAACTCCGGCTCTTCGTCCCTCCGCAAATGAAGCACCCGGCTGTTCATGCCTCCGGAGGCTGGCTCCAGCGACCACCCTTGCCGGTCCTCGATCACCCCGTGTGTCTCCAGCGTCCTGAGAATCTGTCCGTTGCTCACACGATCCCTCGTCGTTGCTGCCCGGCTCCACGTGATGCCCAGCCAGGATCGTAGCGCCAATCGACGTGCCGTCGAAATTGGTGGAACACTTAACCCTGGGCTGAGGGCCGGGACGTACGCGGCATAGCTTCCCGGGGGGATTCGCATCATTCTGTTGTCGTATGCATTCTGGCTTCGATGTTGGTGTCCGATCGTCATGTTGGCCATTCTCCTGCCGTCCTGCTCGATGAGCGACGGAGATGGCAGGAGTGATGCTGGGGTACAGAACATCGATCAGATTCTGGCTGGTTCTATCGAGATCGTCGATCTGACCGGAACGAGCGCGCGCCTCAAGGCAGAAACGACGATTGATGTTGCCTGTTCTGTGGTCTACGGCACTGGACAGGATTACGGCCAGCAGAGTACAGACACGGACATGGCTGGCGGCGGGCATAGCTTGCACAATCCGCTCCTCAACAACCTCGAGCCCGAGACGGTCTATCACTACCGTCTGGTTGGGGCCGGGCCTGATGGAACGCTCTACCGCAGCGAGGACATGACGTTCGAGACGCCAGCGGCAAGTGAATCGTCGGACCTGCTGGCAGCAGATGAAAATGTGGCGAGCGCGGACTCCGGAGCACGGGTAATCGAAGTCAGCAGTGAATTCGGGGATGGCTGGCAGGCTGCCAATGCGATCGATGGCAATCCGACCACCGAATGGTCGTCGGCGAACGATGGAGATGACGCGTTCATCACGGTCGAGCTTGCAACCTCGACCGAATTGGAAGCGGTCGGCATCTGGACGCGGACGATGGGTAGCAGCGCGCAGATCGAATCCTTCCAGGTTATAACCGATACCGGGGAGGTGCTGGGCCCATTTAGCGTCTCCAACGCCAATGGCGTGCATACATTTCCGGTATCCGTCATGGCCAGGACCCTCCGGTTTGAAGTTTTGAGCTCCTCCGGAGGAAACACCGGGCTGGTTGAGCTGGTCGCTATTACCGCCGCATAGTTCAGGACATCGAACGGGGTCAAGGTTGACTGATAAGTTTCCAGATAACGTGCCAGCCGCGCGGCCCCGTATTGAGATACTAGAGATCCCTGTTGATCTCCACGGCCCGGATGAGATAAGGCAAGAGATCGGCGAGTGGCTGGATGATCCCGCTGGAGGGTTGCGGCACATCGTGACCGTGAACCCGGAATATGTCATTGCCGCGCGCCGTAGCCGGCGCTTTGGCTGGACGCTCCGGAATGCTGATCTCGCGCTCGCCGATGGCGCGGGAATCGTGTTGGCGGCGCAACTGCTGGGACTGCCGGTCCCGGCGCGCATCACCGGCAACGATCTGGTGGAGCTTGTTGCCGCTATGGAGCACAAGCAAAAACGCGTCTTCCTGCTGGGCGCGGCCGAAGGCGTTGCCGCAAGCGCAGCCTCGGTGCTCCGGGAGTGTAACGACCATGCTTCGATCGTCGGAACCTTCTCCGGCGACCCTTCTCCGTCCGGGTGGGATGACATCGCGGCGCAACTATCGGCCGCCTGCCCGACGGTGCTCTTTGTCGCCTTCGGACACCCGCGACAGGATCTCTGGATCGCTACCTACCGGGAGCAACTGGCGGCGCATGGCATACTCGTCGCGTCCGGCATCGGCGGGGTGTACGACTACCTGTCGGGAGGCGTGCCGAGGGCGCCGCAGGCGCTGCGCAAGCTTGGCCTGGAATGGCTCTACCGGCTCGTGCGCCAGCCCTGGCGATGGCGGCGTCAAATGGTTCTGCCACTGTTCGGTATCCTCGTGATGTGGACGGCGGTCACGTCAATATTCGTGCGCGCCCGCGCCCGCTAAGAACGCGAAGGTCATGGCAACCGATTATCCAAGAGGCGAAGTCGATTGCGTCTGCGGATCAGGCATCAAGACGCGCCTGCGCTGCTCTCGCTGCGGCAAACCGATCTGCTACGAGTGCATGGTAGAGAGTCCAGTCGGATTCCGTTGCCGGGACTGCGCCAGTGGTCCGACGATCTCCGTGTACCGGACTTCATCGCAACTGCTGATTCGCGCCCTTGCCGCGGGCACGGTTGTTGCAATCGGCGTAGGGATACTCTGGGGGTACTTTCCTGCATGGGGCTTCTACATGGCGCTGCTGCTTGGTTTTGGAACCGCCGAGGCAATGGCCTGGGCCGCGAAATACAAACGGGGGCGTGAACTGCAAGTCACCGCCTTTGGCGCAATGGCGATCGGCCTGGTCGTCAGTCGCTACACCATCGCCGTGGTCAATCCGGAGCATTTCCCGATCGACCTCACCTTTCAGCTCTTGATCGACAATTTCGATCAGGAGGTCATCCGGAGTGCGTTCTATCTCCAGGTGATCCCTGATTTCCTCTTTATGGCGATCCCATTCGCCATCGCCTACATCCGGTTCAGATAGGAGCCGCCGCGTGCGCAATGTGCTAACGCGAATGCCAGGTCGCAAACTCTTTGTCATTGGCGATCTCTACCTCGACCATTACATCTTCGGAAGTCCGCAAAGAGTTTCCCGTGAAGCGCCGGTGCTGGTTCTCGATGAAGAGCGCCGAGAAGACCGGCTTGGCGGTGGAGCCGCGCCCGCCCTGGCGCTGAACGCGCTTGGCTGTGAGGTCGCGGTTAGCGGGGTGGTTGGCGACGACGCGGCCGGCCGGCGGGTTGTCGAGTTGTTGATTGCCTCGGGTATTGACGCCGATCATGTAGCCGTGGACGCGACTCGCCCGACAACCGTGAAGACTCGCATCGTCGCCGAGGGCTTCTTCCTATTTCCCCAGCAACTGGTGAGGGTCGATCGACAGCAGCGCAGCCACATATCGCCAGATGTCGAAAGATTGGTCGGGCGCGCGATTCGCTCGGTGAAACCCGCAGCCGTTCTGGTGTCAGACTATCGCTCCGGTGTGTTGACCGATGGGCTCGTCGACCAGATTCTGGAATACCGGCGAGTGCAGGGCTGCCTGGCAACCGTCGATTCCCAGGGGGATCTCCGGCGTTTTCAGCGATTCGATCTGATCAAATGCAATCTCAGCGAGGTGGAGACCTTTCTTGGTCGTGACCTTGGTGGGGCCTCCGATCGAAGGAGACGGCTTACCGAATTGCGCGCCGAACTTGAGTGCGGCTGCCTTGTCGTGACACGTGGAAGCGAAGGTGCGTCAATTGTTGAGGAGGGGTCGTATCTGGAGGTTCCTGCCGCGAAACGCTCCGAGGTCTTCGACGTCACGGGCGCCGGGGATACGGTGGTTGCCGTGATGACTGCCGCGCTGATTGCTGGAGCGCCAGCCGTGGACGCCGCCCGGCTCGCCCAGGTTGCTGCCGGGATCGTTGTCGGCAAGTGGGGGAATGCCCAGGCTTCGCGGGCAGAGATCGAAACGAAGCTGCTCGAATGACGTCGATCGTCTCCCGAGCCGATCTTTCCAGCCTGGCGGAATCCCTTCACGCCAGCGGCACGTCGATCGTTCTGACGAATGGCCACTTTGACCTGCTGCACGTCGGCCATCTTCGCTATCTTCAGGCGGCCGCGGAGCTCGGGGATGTGCTGTTTGTCGCCCTCAACGACGATGCGATGACGATGGCGCGCAAAGGTCCGGGACGGCCAGTGATGCCTGAGCCTGAGCGATTAGAATTGATTGCTGGCCTCAGATGCGTTGACTACGTGACCGTCTTCTCCGAGCCGACGGCCGGGACCGTCGTTGAATTGGTCGCGCCCGACGTCTACGTCAAAGGCGGGGACTACGGACCAGGTGGCGCGCGGCTTCCCGAAGCGCCAATTGTCGAGGCTCTCGGCGGCCGGGTCGTAATCTTGCCGTTCGTCGCCGGACGTTCGACCAGCGATATCATCGCTGCAATTCGCGAGGGCCGGAGTCTGTCGTGAGTCAGGCTGAAGGCGTCGCCCGTCCTCCAGTCTCGACTGGGCAAGGAATCGGCACGGCCGCGGCCCTGCTCATGGCTGGCACGATCCTTTCGCGGATTCTGGGTCTCGTGCGCGAGCAGGTCACGGCCTATCTCTTCGGCACCGGCGATATTGTTGCCGCGTTCACGATCGCCGACAATATTCACACGATGCTCTTCGATCTCGTCATTAGTGGCATGATGCAGGCCGCGCTGATTCCGGTCCTGAGTGAGTACGTTGGCGATGATCGACGCGACGAGTTACGCAGCATCACCGGTACGCTGCTGACAGCTTCGTCGATCGGCGTTGGCGCGGTCGTTGTCATCCTGGAGATGTTCGCTCCAGCGGCAGTGTTTGTGATGACCAGACTGGGCGGCGACCAGACGCGGAGTCCGGAAGTTGTCGATCTGACGGTGCAGATGGTTCGTCTGATCTTGCCGGCCGTCTGGCTGCTGTCGATGTCGACAATCCTGATGGCGACGCTCTACTCGCTCCAGCGGTTTACACGACCAGCGATGTCACTGTCGGTTCGCAACGCGGCGATTATCTTTGCCGCGCTGACGTTGGGCCGCACAGCGCTCGGCGTCCGATCGCTGGTCGTCGGCATTGTGCTCGGCGCGTTGTTGCTCGTGCTCATGCTTCTTCCGGGACTAAAGGACGCGATGCCGCGACCCAATCTGAACTTTCGCCATCCCGCGATCAAGCGCATCTATCTGCTCTACCTGCCGATCTTCGCCGGCCTTTTCGCGAATACCTTCGCATTGGTCGTCGACCGCAATCTTGCCTGGCGTGTAGGGGAAGATGCGCTGGGTGCGATGCGCTTCGCGACGACGCTCAATCAGATGATTCTCGGTCTGGTGGCAGCGGCAATTTCGCTGGCCGCGTTGCCAGCCCTGTCACGCCACTTCACCGCAGGGGATGAGGACTCGTATCGGGCGACATTGGCGCTCGGCCTGCGCATGGTCACGGTGCTGGTCATTCCGGCGGCGTTCGGCATGGCGGTGCTTTCCTGGCCAATCGTCCGCTTGATCTTTTTTCATGGCGCGACGACGCGAGAAGGCGCGGAATTGATCTGGCTGGCGCTATTGCTCTACCTGCCGGGAACGCTCTTTGCCGGCTTCGATCAAGTGCTGATTTTCGCGTTCTACGCGCGACAGAATACGAAGCTGCCCCAATTGGTGGGCATTATCGCTGTCGTCGTCTACTTCATCTTCGCGTTGTCGCTCTACCAGCCACTTGGAATGGCCGGTTTGGTAATCGGCGAATTCGGCCCAGTTCATCTTCCACACAGTTGTGATGATCTGGCTTGGCAGGCGGTTGCTGGCTGGCGAAGCGATTCGACGACGGTCAGTTCGCGCGGACGTTGAAGGTCTGCACCGGTAGCGGCATCGCGATGATGGTCGCGGCGGGTCTACTCGCGCTCGGGTTGAGCTACGGCCTGCCTGCAATGACTGGCACAGCTGGCGCGCTAGGGCGGGATCTGTTGATCGTCGTGATTCCTGTCGCTGCCGGGATGCTGGTCTATTCCGCCGGGCTTTACCATTACAAGATTGAAGAATTCCAGCTTGTGATGCGACGCGCCTCGTCTCTGGTGGGCGGTTTGCGGGCTCTCGTTTAACGGCAACCGTCCGATCTCCACCCTCTCTTGCCTCAATTCGTGCCCTCGAATGTGCACCCCGGATAGATCGCTGCTGATCTCCCTGGCGTCTCTGCCTCCAACACTTAGAGGTGAGATTGTGCCCACGAACGACAGGAACGCTGAACGATGGTGAGAGCCGTGACCTACCAGGACATTGTTGACGCCGGGGCGCTACAACTCGTCGATGTGATGTCCGAAGATGAACATGCGCGCCTGCACCTGCCCGGAGCGATGAACATCCCACTGACCCTGCTCGATCGAAATACGACTGAGTGGCTCGATCAGTCCAGACCGGTTGCCGTGTACTGCTGGGACGCCTACTGAGACATGAGCTCGCGGGCAGCGGTGCTGCTCGAAGAGCTTGGCTTTGAAAATGTTTGGGATTACACCCTGGGCAAGATGGATTGGACTGCCCGTGGCCTGCACCGTCGAGGGTGACGAAGCAGATCGGATGACCGTTGGCGTGCTCGCCCTCGATCCGCCGTTGCTGCGCCGGGAGATGTCTCCGTCCGACGCGGTGAAATTGATCGACCAGCATGATGGGCGGGCTGGCGTTGTTATTGCTGATGATGGCATCGTGGTCGGGTTGTTGACTCGCGAGGACGCAGACAAAGCTGATGGCGAGACGGTTGCATCCGCCATGGAGCTTGGTCCGAAAACCTATCGCGCTGACGCTGACCCGGCTGACGCGCTCGACTACATGATCGAGCTTGACATCGACCACGTCATCGTTTCCGAACCGGAGGGCAAGCTGATAGGGCTGCTCTACCGGGATATCGTGCTTCATGAGGTGAAAAGCGAAACCTGATCCGCAACCTGCTACGATGCCACCATGAGTTCGCTGAACGAACTGAATCCGAGGTGGCCTGATGCCGGATGCCGTGAGCCTGACTGTCGACCGCAATCTCCCCGTCCCGATGCGGGATGGGACGATCGCTCTACGCGGACGTCTATCGACCAGCGCCAATCCGGGCCACACCCGACATTGCTCACCCGGACGCCGTACGACAAGGCGTTGCGCGGACCGGCGCCATTCGTCGTCCGGGCGGCGACAGCCGGCTACGCTGTCGTCATTCAGGATGTGCGCGGCCGCTTCACGTCCGAAGGACCTTTTGAGACCTTCGTCAACGAGCGACAGGATGGCTACGACACGCTGGAGTGGCTTGGCGGCCAGCCGTGGTGTGACGGCAATGTCGGCATGTTCGGCGGTTCCTACGTCGGGCTGACCCAGTGGCAGGCGGCGATGAGCGGTCATGAGGCGTTGAAAGCCATCGTGCCGGTCGTCACCGCCAGCGACTACCACGACGGCTGGGCCTATCAGGGTGGCGCCTTTGAATTCGGTTTCAACCTCTCCTGGACGCTCTCGGTTCTGGCGACCAACACGGTCATTCGGGAGACCGGACTGTATTCCGACACGCATGAATCATTGATTGACGCTGTTGACGCGATGGACGCCGAATTTCACCGACTTCCGCTTAACGATCATCCGAATCTGAAGAAGTACGCTGCGTACTACCACCACTGGATCGATCATCCGACGTACGACGACGATCTCTGGGGAGCGACTCGACGTCTCCAATGTCTACGACAAATTACCGTGCCCGCCTTCAACATCGGCGGTTGGTATGACATCTTCATGGGCGGCACGATCGAGAATTTCACCGGGATGCGGGCGCGCGGGGCCACGCGATGCATCCCGTCAGAACCGGTCTGATGATCGGTCCCTGGAATCACGGCGGGATGGCGGCCGGCAACCCGATCGGCGAGTTTGATTTCGGCGTTCGCTCGACCGGCGCATACATTGACGCCGAAGGGATGCAGATCGCCTGGTACGACAAATGGCTACGCGGCATGGAAACCGACCTTGACAACCAGCCGCCGGTGCGGCTCTTCACGATGGGCATCAATCGAGTGGCGGCACGCTGACTCCTGGCCGCTGCCAGGAACTGACTTTCAGAACTGGCACTTCCATAGCCAGGGCAGCGCCAATTCACTCAACGGCAACGGCACACTCAGTCGCGATGAGCCCGGATCAGAAGCCGCCCGATTCATATCGTCTACAACCCGCTCAATCCCGGTGCCGACTCGTGGGCGGCGGACTATGCTGCAACGCGGTCTGGAGTCTTGGTGGAGCCTACGACCAGCGCCCGGTCGAAGCCCGCGAGGATGTGCTGGTTTATACATCCGAGCCAATGGAGCAGCCGGTCAACGTCACCGGCCCGGTCAAAGTGATCCTGCATGCCAGCTCGTCAGCCCTCGACACCGACTGGACCGCCAAGCTGGTCGATGTCCACCCTGTGGCTACGCTCGCAGCCTGACCGACGGCGTCATCCGGGCACGCTATCGCAACTCGATGAGCTGATCCCGAACTGATCGAACCAGGCGACGTGATCGACTATGAGATCGACCTCTGGGCGACGAGCAACGTTTTCCAGCCGGGTCACCGTATCCGGGTGGAGATCTCGTCGAGCAATTTCCCGCGCTTTGACCGCAACCCGAACACCGGCGAACTGCCCGGCCGCTCGACGGAAGTTGCCAGCGCCTTGCAGACCGTCCATCATGAACCGGCGTATCGCTCCCGGATCATCCTGCCGGTCGTGCCGGGCTGAGCTAAGCCCAGGCAAGCAAGCGTATAATGTGACCACAATTGTGGTCACATTTGGGGGCGGGCATGGGCAGGATCGGTATTCGAGAACTCAAACAGGATGCGAGTCGGATCCTCCGGAGTGTCCGTGAAGATGGTGAGTCCTTCGATGTCACCTATCACGGTAAGGTGATTGCGCGGCTTGTGCCAGTTGCAGAAACTCTCGGATCGGTGATGACAATCGATGAATTCTTCGAAGAGTGGGATGAGCTTGTGAAATATGATCCACTGCTTCCTGAAGGCGATTACGCGGTGGAAGCTATTCGCGAAAGTCGCCGCAGGATCGAATGATAGTCGATGCAAACGTCTGGGTGAGTGCATTCATCCGCGAAGACGTGTTTCACCGGCGTAGCCGACTTTGGTTCCGATCGATGTCTGAATCTGGCGTGACAACGGCGGTCCCATCGTTTGGACTTGTGGAGGTCGCGGGTGCTATCGCTCGAATTCAGAATTCTCCTCAACGAGGACTTCGCGTTGCGCGTTGGATTGCAGCATCCCCGGCTATTCAAATTATTCCAATGCAACCTGTACTCGTGGAAAAGGCCATTGAGCTAGCCTCCAACTACCAACTCCGTGGCGCTGATGCTGTCTATGTGGCCGCAGCGTATGAATTAGGGGTGTCGCTCGTCACCTGGGATGCGGAGATGTTGGCCCGTGCCCTGGGGATCGTCGACGTTGTGCAACCGGCGCTCTGACCTGGCTCAAATTGACCACCATAAACCTCACCAGGCGCGCGGATGAGAACCGGTGACTGGCGCTCGTCACAACAGCGCCGAGCTTCCCGGCTCACTGGAACGAGTCGTCCGGTCACTCAGGACCGAACGGCTCGTTGTGGGTTCGTTGCCTATCCGAGACGAGGTTCGAGAGTTGGTATCTGCGGCCGGATGACCAGATAGATGCTGACCGCGAGAAGCCAGGGCCAGAAGATCACGAATCCAAGCCAGAACACTTCACCCAGAGTTGAGATTGGCGCTGCCAGCATGATGAGTGCCAGTGGTGCGCCGGTGTAGCCAACCCACCGTGGAAGCGCGCCGTACCGCAAGCTCGCAACGGCAATGCTGCCGATAAACGTCGCCAGCGGGGCACTCATGAGTCCGACCATATCCCACGACAGCGCCGCTAGCGTGCGAGCGACCGCTGTGTCGGTCCCATAGTCGTCGATTGTCGATATCGCAAGAGTAAAGGCGGCGAAGAGCAGCATGATCGTAGCAAGTGCCATTCCCCCGCCGAGAATGGCCGCGGAAATCCATCCGCGCTCATTCTCTTTGGTCCGGACTCGACGGTACAGGTAGGCAATGAACCAGATCAAGAATGCGATGCTTGCGATCTGGAAACGCGCACCCAGTTCCATATCTGCCCGGTTCTCGACGAACAGGTTGGCAATCACGCTCGAATTCTGATCCGGGTTCGCGTCGATATCGGTTGAGTTCGGATCAGCTATCGTGATGCCGATGAAGGTCAAGACAACAAAGATTACTCCGCTTAGAGCGCCAGCTCGATCCCAGGCTACATCCTTCCAGGTGGCAATGTGGCCATCAGTTTGTCTCATCAACGATGAGACGGTTCCCGCGGTCATGATTTCGATTCCTTCCAGCATCCGAGCCAGGCACTCAAGAACGGGTTGCGGTGCCCTACCGTCGGGCAACCACTCCGCACGCTGCCCGTCCACCAGCATCGCCGGTTCCAAGCGTGGCTGCATCCGGGCCACCGGGGGCGTAACGCGTTGGAATATTGGCGTAGTTGTCGGGGCCAGCATGGATGATCAGGGCGCTGCCATCAGCGTCGAAGAGGTCCTGCACCTTGAAGCGGTCGGTATAGAAGTGTGCTTCCCCGACACCATCTTGTTCGACGAGCAGTAGCGGGAAGTCTGCGGCATGGTGAGGATGCTGAGCGCCGCTGGGGTTGTAGTGGCCGCCAGCCGAGGTAAATCCAGTGCCAGCGTCGCACTGGCCAATGGAATGGACGTGAAATCCGTGAAATCCGGGGGCGAGGTTATTGACAGCAATATCGACCTTGACCCCGGCATTCGTGGTGGTCAACGTTGCTTCTCCCACCTGGCCGCCGTTGATGTCGTAGAGATCGACACGGCCCTTGTGGTCCCGGCCATGGCCTCCATCGCGGGCAAGCCCAGCGATCCAGGGCGTGGCAGTCAAAGTGGCGAGCACGACGACGAATAGGGACAGAAGAATGCGTCTGCGACGGATCATTGTGTGTTCCTTCATTTGTTGGCTCTGTCCCGTGAATCGAGTCAGCGCCTCTGGATGAATATCTCGCGAGCCATGGCTGTTCATTGAGAAAGAACGTGAGCGAGGCTGATGTGTGACGAAGCTTGCGGATACTGGTCGATGAATCAGCCCTCGAGAATAACGAAGATGGTGTAGAGCAGAAAACAGAGTCCCGTCGCTGAGGCCAGCAGGAGTATCAGTTGCCCGGCATGCTGGAAGCTATCGCGGTGCTCGTGGATACGATACCGGAAGCTTCCAGCAGGGACTGTGTCAACATCCTGTCGCGAGGCGACGCTGAGCAGTGGCAGGGCGAATACCAGCAGCGCAAGAACAGCCTGGGCTAGCAGCAGCAACCGGTTTGAACTGCCAATGACAACTTCGATGAACCCGAGCGCGCTTGTAACCCCGACAGACAACAGCATCGATGCGAGGACCAGCAGCCCGAACAAACCCGCTGGATAGATAATGATGGCGCCCAGTGCATGTCGTAGTCTTGACGGTTTCCGAGTTGGAGTGGGCCTGCTTTTCGCCAGGAGCCTTTCGGCTGCCAGAGCGAGGAGGTATCCAAATAGCGCGACAAACGTTGAGAACATCAGAACGTTTAGCCAGGGAATGCCGATACGCGAGAAGTCAGGATTGCTTCGATCGATAAATACGATGCCAGTCGCACAGAGAAGAAACGCGCCGGTAGCGAGAGGACGGGCGCGATGCCCCGCAGGTAGCCATTGCCGGACGATAACGTAGGTCACGCCACCAAGCACACCGGCAAACATGCCCTGGGTCAAGAAATCGATGGTTCCAGTCAGCGTGATCACACCCACTGTTTGTCCGCTGCTATCGGTGACACTCGTTGAGCCGGGATGGTCCCGGAGATAGAGCGCCCCACTGATCCGCATCGCGATGCGACCGCCGACGCCAATCGCGATGAGCCCCGCCAGTGCGCCGGCAATGACGCCCGCGCCAAGCACCCGTAACAGTGCGGCGCAAGATGCCAGCAGCCACCTGCTCCGGCTCGATCTCGTCCGGACCGCCCGAGTGGATTCGAATTCAGCGATGGACGCGCGACCGTTCTGGGAGCCTTCCTGGATCTGGGGCCAGAGATTTTCCGCAAGTTGACTGGCAAAGCTATCGTCCGGCATCTGGGGCCTGCGGAGCCGGCGAACTATGCGGGCGGTATCGACGAGGTCCATGTATTCTTCGTCGCCATTAGCCGGCGGCGCCTGTTCCGCAGCCATCGCGTCCAGGGCTCTATCGAGCATGCGGTCGAGGTCGTCGCGTCCGATTTGCTCGCTCATGCGACTACCTCCTCTTGTGTCAGTGCCAGGCGCAATGCCGCGAGGGCTCGCCGCTGCAATTGGCGTATCGCCTGCGGCGTGCGACCCATGATGACGCCGGTTTCGGGTGAGCTGCGTTCCTCTATGACGCGAAGCCGGATGACCGTTTGATAGTCAGCCGGCAACGAAAGTAGCGCTCGTTCGATCGTTTCGCGTTCGAGCGTTGCCATGGCGAGAGATTCCGGGCCCGGGTTTCCAGAACCGATCTCAAATGCATTGTCGAGCGTCAGTGTCGGGAGAGTCCGGCGTCGCCACCGATCGCGTAGGAGATTGCGTGCAATCGTCAGCAAGTATGAGCGGAAGGGTGCGCCAGTTATCTGATAACGATCGAGCGACCGCAGGGCTCGTAGAAACACTTCTTGTGTGAGGTCTTGCGCTTCAGACGCATTCTGGACAGTATGGTAGAGCAGACCGTACACGGGCTGCCATTCGGCCCGGCACAGCTCCTCAAGTGCGGCCTTCTCCCCACGGAGGGCGCGCTGGACGACGATTTCCTCTACCATGAGTGCACCTGTTCCTTAACAAGAAGGAACGTATCAGTAGCTGTGTTGTGACGCGCGAGATCGAATTGCGCAGTATAGCGCGTTGGATCAGGCGGGACATTGTTCCGAGGATCATCATTGGGGTCATCCGGGCAGTTGTGACGAATTGCCAGGGCTCCGTTCTTGTATGAAGTTGCTCGAATGATCTTCGTGATCGGAGGGCAGGGTGGAAACGAGGAGTGAAACAGGATGCGTGTGTACATTACGGTCGACATCGAGGGAATTGCCGGGATCATCGACTTCAGCCAGGGTGATCCCGAGGGCGGGGCCGACTTCATGCATGGGCAGCGCTTGATGACGCTGGAAGCGAACGCCGCCGTCGAAGGCGCGTTCGAAGCCGGCGCGACCGAGGTGGTCGTTAACGACGGTCATGGCAAAGCGCGCAACATCCTTCCGGAGCTGATGCACCAGAAGGCCAGGTTGATCCAGGGGCGAGTCAAGCCTCTCGGGATTTGCGCGGGGATCGATGACTCCTTCGATGTCGCCCTGGCAGTCGGTTACCACGCGCCGCCGAGCCGGGCGGACGGCATCCTGAATCACGCTTACCACCCGTTCCTGCTCACCTGGGCCGGGGTCGAATGGGACGAGGTTGGGCTGGTTGCCGCGGTTGCCGGGCATTTCGACGTTCCGCTCGCGCTGGTGACCGGCGACGATGCGACCATCGAGCGTTCGCGAGAATTGTTGCCCCCTCACATCGGCGTGGCCGTCAAGAAGGGCTTGACCCGTTTCGCGGCTGATAGCCTGCACCCCGTGGAAGCGCGAGAGCGGATTCATACCGGCGCGAAAGAAGCAGTCGAACGCCGTCGCGAGTTCGAACCATTGCGTTTCGATGCCCCGATCGTCGTTGAAGAGACGCTCTATTACAGCCAGCAGGCGGACATGGTCATGATGATCCCGACGATGGAACGGGTGGACGGACGGACGGTGCGTTATCAAAGCCAGTCAGCACTCGAGGCCTACCAGACCTTCATCGCTACTTCGATCGTTGCTCAGCATCCGAACGTGACCGGGGGCTGAAACCGAGAGCGTCGCCGCCATCGAAGCCACCCCAATATTCAGCAATACCTGGAGAAGATGGTTAGCAATCAGGATGAAGGGTGAAACGAGGTTGCTCGTGACACTCTCCCGCATCGCTACATCAACGCATCCTCGGACTCCTGGTCGGAGGCGTGGAGGTGGTCAGTGTTGATCGCGATGTGCGCCACGTCGCCAGGGCGCAGACGCACGGGGGGATCGACGCGCGCGACGATTGGCTCCGGGCCGGGACCGGTGAGGTGGAGCAGGATCTCCGCGCCTAATGGTTCAACGAGTTTTACTGGTAGCCGCAATGTGTTGTGCTCTTCGACTCGTTCAGCGATAGTCGACGGTCTCGATATCCTCGGGTCGGATGCCGACATTGACCTCGATCTTGTCGTGCGCTTCAAACACACCGCTGCGGGATGCCGGTACTTCCAGCTTGAAGTCGTCACTCGCCTGCACCGAGAGACTTCCGTTGATCTGGATAATACTGGCCGGAAAGATGTTCATTGCCGGGCTGCCGATAAAGGTGGCGACGAACTGATTCTTTGGATGGTCATAGAGGTTCTGGGGCGTGTCGAGTTGCTGGAGCAGACCGTCGCTCATCACGGCGATCCGGTCGCCCATGGTCATAGCTTCGACCTGGTCATGGGTAACGTAGATCGTTGTGACGCCAAGCCGTCGTTGGAGTTCGATAATTTCGGCCCGCGTCTGAACACGGAGCTTTGCGTCCAGGTTCGAGAGCGGTTCGTCCATCAGGTACACCTGTGGCTCGCGGACGATCGCCCGGCCAAGGGCTACACGTTGCCGCTGCCCGCCGGAGAGCTCACGGGGTTTGCGGTCGAGGAGATCTTCAGGCCCCAGAATGGGTGCGGTATTCTGAACCCGTTCGGCGATCTGTGATTTGGAGACACGCTTGAGTTGCAGGCTGAAACCCATATTCTGGCGCACTGACATATGAGGATAGAGCGCATAACTCTGAAAGACCATTGCGATGTCGCGATCTTTTGGATCGAGGTAAGTGACATCCCGGTCGCCGATGAAGATCCGGCCACGGGAGATGTCCTCAAGTCCCGCGAGACAGCGGAGGGCGGTATACGCTGGAAATGCAGATTAGGCTGCCAGTGAGAGGTGTTGTTGGCGCACTCAGCGGGTGAGCATGAGCTCTGCGTTGGTGTCGTTGCAGGCGGATCGAGCTGATTGGATGGCTGCCGGTTGCGTGGATGAATCTTTGGATGGCCGTGTTTGGCTGTTGACACCGGTCCAATAGCATGCCAATACTGGTCCAATCAGGAGATCGCGCGACTGGCGCGCAAATGTCCAGCGCGGCAATTTTCCCGCGCGATCCTGCTACGCATGAACCGAGATGGAGGAGGTTGGCATGAGCAACGGACAGGGATCGGAAAACGGGCGGACGCAGACGTCGACCTGGCGGACCAAGGCCGGGCTGGCGCAGATGCTCAAGGGCGGCGTGATCATGGACGTCGTTACCCCGGATCAAGCCAAAATCGCCGAAGATGCCGGCGCAGTCGCCGTTATGGCGCTTGAGCGGGTTCCCTCCGATATCCGTCGCGACGGCGGCGTTGCACGGATGAGTGATCCTGATCTTATCCAGGGAATCAAAGAGGCGGTGACGATTCCCGTAATGGCCAAGGCCCGCATTGGACACTTCGTTGAGGCGCAGGTGATTCAGGCCCTTGGGATTGACTATATCGACGAAAGTGAAGTCCTGACGCCAGCTGACGATCGCTTCCATATAGATAAGCACCCGTTCGACATCCCCTTCGTCTGCGGGGCGCGCAACCTCGGCGAGGCGCTGCGGCGTATCGGTGAGGGCGCGGCGATGATTCGGAGCAAAGGCGAGGCCGGTTCCGGCGACATTGTCGAGGCTGTTCGCCACCTGCGCGAGATCACCGACGGAATTCGCAGGCTGCAGGGTCTCCCGCGAGAAGAGTTGATGAGCGAAGCGCGGGACATCGGCGCGCCCTACGACCTGGTCGCCGAGGTGGCTGAGACTGGATCATTGCCGGTGGTGCTCTTCTGTGCCGGCGGCATCGCGACGCCAGCCGATGCCGGACTGGTGATGCAGCTTGGCGCTGAGGGCGTGTTCGTGGGGTCCGGCATCTTCAAATCCGACAACCCGCCTGCCCGTGCCAAAGCGATCGTCGAGGCGACGACGAACTACCGTAATCCGGAGATCATCGCCGAGGTGAGCAGGGGGATTGGCGCGGCCATGCGCGGCCTGCACACCGCGATGTTGCCCGAATCTGAGTTGCTCGCCAAGCGCGGCTGGTAACAATGTTTTCGACGCAGCCCGGCCGGGCCTTCGTGCCGGGCTGCGTTTCTATCCGCACGACGTTGACAGGAGGTAACCGGCGATGGTGATGATCGGCGTGCTCGCGGTTCAGGGCGCATTCATCGAGCATATCCGCAAGCTCGCCCGGCTCGGCGTCGAGACCCGGGAGGTGAGGCTCGCCAGCGATCTGGAAGGACTGGATGGCCTGATCATTCCCGGAGGCGAGAGCACGACTATCGGGAAGCTTATCGATCGCTTCTCGCTGCGTGATGGGATCTTGGAGTTGGCCCGGACTCAGCGTCCGATCTGGGGTACCTGCGCCGGGTTGATCCTTCTCGCTCAGGAAGTCGATGAAGACACCCGGGGGAAGGAACAACCACTTCTACGGCTCATGGACCTGCGGGTGCGCCGCAATGCCTTCGGCTCCCAGCTCGATAGCTTCGAGACCGACCTGAGGGCCCCTGAACTGAGCGATGCTCTGATTCCGGCCGTGTTCATCCGCGCTCCGGTCGTTTCGGATGTAGGGCCGGAGGTGGACGTGCTGTCACGTCTGGATGACGGGCGGATCGTCGCCGTGCGCCAGGGATCGCTGATCGGCACCTCATTTCATCCCGAACTGACTGACGACGACACGTTCCACCGCTGGTTCGTTGATCTGGTGACTGGCGTAAAGGAACATTCGCAGGCTGAAGCCGCGAGGGTCGGCTAAGCGAGGTTCGCCACCAGCGCCGCGTTCCCGCTGGATGTCGTGTTCCGGCCGCGCAGTTGCTGCCGGGCCTGCTATTGCCCGGCAATCGTTCCAAGCCCGGCGATGATGCCTGCCAGCAAGGCGGCGCGGCGTGGCAATGAATCGACCAGGACGTACTCATCACGGCTGCAGCTGTTCGCTCCTTCGGGCCCGAGTCCGTCGAGCGTCGGAATGCCCATGCCGCCGGTGAAGCTTCCGTCCGAGCCGCCTTGAGACGATACGCCATCCAGCGCTACCCCAAGTTCGCGGCCGCACGCCTGGGCCAGCCGGAGCATCTTCAGCGTGCCCTCATTTGCCTCGAATGCTGGCCGGGTAACGCCGCCGCGCATCGTGGTCGTCGTGCCGGGGACGTACTGGCGGCTGGCTATTTCTTCAACCTGCCCCAGCAGTTCATCTCCCAGCGTCGTCGTCGGGGCACGCAAATCGACGCTGATCGTCGCCCGGTCGGGGATCACCTGCCGGGCGCTTCCGCCGCTGATCGTGCCGACGTTGACCAGGACGCCGCGCTGGGGATCGTTCAGCGCATTGAGCGCCAGGGTCTTGTGGGCGATCTCCTCGATGGCGCTGGCGGCCCGATCGTCCGCGTAGATCGTGTGGGCCGTCCGACCGGAAACGTCGAGATAGACTGCGCCGACCATGCTTCGCTGGATGCACAGGTTGCCGTTCGTCCGGGCCGGCTCCATGACGACAACCCAGCCCGCCTGTTTTGCCAGATCTTCGATATGCTGCCGTCCCGTCGGGCTGCCCAGTTCCTCATCGGCAGTCATGAAGACCGTGGTTTGGGCTAATCCATAAAGACCAAGCTGGCCGAGGGCTCGGAGGGCGTTGAGGAGAACAACCCAGCCACCTTTCATGTCGAGAACGCCGGGTCCAAAGGCTCGCCCATCTTCAATCCGAAAAGGATTCTCGGCGAGCGTCCCGGCGGGCCAGACCGTGTCGAGATGGATCAGGGCCAGCAGGCTGCCCGATCCGGATCCGGCGCGCCGGGCGACGAGGTGATCCCCGCATCCCGCCCCCGGGACGCGATCAATCGTGAAGCCCAGATTCTCAAAAGCCGGAGCAAGCTCCCTGCCAACGCGATTGACCCCGTCGACATCGTAGGAGCCACTCTCGATCGCGACATACCCCGCGAGTTCGGCGATCATGGCGTCTTGCCGCGGTTGTAGCCACTCCAGCGCGTTGTTCGTTGCACCCATCGTGCCTTCTCCAATCCTTCTTCCACGATGTCGTAGCGTCACGACATCAGTGAAGCACGCAAACGCATTCCAGGTGGCACCCGGCCCTGTCATGCAGGTAGGGACGTAGTTGGGAGGCATGCTCTCCTCCTCGCTGCCTTAGACGACACAGTGTCGCCGAATGCCTTGTTCTGGCTGGGCGTGGAGGCAACATTCTGCTAGAAATGCGGAGAGTTCTGCAAGTTCACGATCCACCAATCCCGACCATTTTGACCGGGATTTTGTGAGAAATATCACAGACATTGTGACGATTTTCACATAGCATTCTAGCGAAGAGTTCGTGGTGAGCGGGTGGTGAGCGCTTCGAACGAACCCTGGCGCTTGCAGCATGTGAAATGATGACAGAGAGGATCCCAGAATGGGACCGGAAACGAAACCCAGAAGCACTGTTAATCGCCGGAACCTGTTGAAGGGAATAGGCGCAACAGCGATCGCTGCACCAATCGCTGGCGTGGCGCTTTCGTCATGTGGCTGGTGGTCAGATGACGATGATTCTGAAGACAGCGATGATGCCGAAGCCAGTCAAACGAACGGTTCCACCGGTCTATCGGCTTCAGCGCAAGAAGTTGCCGACGCTCGTGGCTTCACTCCCGACGACGTCACCGCGGCGCTGAAATCGTATGTCCCTGGCGGTCAGCTGGATGAATATCTCATCTTTGCCTCGGGTGGGCACGGTGGGCAGGTGCTGGTTATCGGCGTGCCGTCGATGCGGCTGCTGAAGGTCATCGGCGTGTTCACGCCAGAGCCGTGGCAGGGTTTTGGTTTCTCCGACGAGACGAAGCAGATACTCGCCGGAGGCAGGATGAATGGGAAGGACATTTCCTGGGCGGACACCCACCATCCGGCGCTCAGCGAGACCAATGCTGAGTATGATGGTGAATGGCTGTTCATCAACGACAAAGCCCACGCCCGGATGGCCGTGATCGATCTCCGGGACTTCGAGACCAAGCAGATCGTCAAGAACCCGCACTACATCAGCAATCACGGCGGCGCGTTCGTCACTCCGAACACCGAGTACATCATCGAAGCGAGCCAGTACGCGACCCCGTTCGGCTGGGAATACGCCCCGCTTGAAGAGTTCAAAGAGAAGTATCGCGGGGCGATGACGCTCTGGAAATTCGATCGGGAGGCCGGGCGCTTCGTCACCGAAGAGTCCTTCTCCATTGAACTCCCGCCCTACTTCCAGGACCTGAGCGACGTTGGCCGCGGCCCGAGCGCAGGCTGGGTGTTCTCCAACTCCTTCAACACGGAGATGGCGACCGGCGGGATCATGGAGGGGCAACCGCCGCTCGAAGCCAGCGCCTCCCAGAGCGACATGGACTACATGTCGGTCATCAACTGGGAAAAGGCGGTTGAGGTCTTCGAGGCTGGGAAGACCGAAGACATCATGGGGATGCCGATGATCCGCATCGAGACCGCGGTCGAAGAGGGTCTCCTCTACCAGATCCCGGAACCCAAGAGCCCGCACGGCGTCGATGTTACGCCGGCCGGAGATTTCATCGTCATCTGTGGAAAGCTCGACCCGCATGTCACCGTCTACAGCATGGAGAAGATCGAAGACGCCATCGCTGCTGGGGGTTGGGAAACGGACGAGTTCGGCGTTCCGATTCTTTCGTTCGACGACTGCGTCGAGGCTCCAGCTTGAGCTTGGTCTTGGCCCGCTTCACACCCAGTTCGACGACAAGGGTTACGCCTACACCAGCCTCTTCCTCGATAGCGCCGTCGCCCGCTGGACAGTCGGCAATGCGGGCGAACCGGATAGCTGGCAAGTGGTTGAGAAGCTCTCGGTGCACTACAACATCGGTCACCTGACGGCCTGCCACGGTGATACCGCGAAGCCAGAGGGCAAGTACCTCATCGCGTTGAACAAGTGGGCGATCGACCGCTTCAGCCCGGTTGGACCGCTGCATCCGCAGAACTTCCAACTCATTGACATCTCCGGCGACACGATGCAACTGGTCTACGACTCGCCGATCGGCATTGGCGAGCCGCACTATGCTCAGACGGTCCGGGCGGATGTGCTGAAACCGTGGGCTGTCTATCCGGAGACCGGTTGGGATCCGCTCGCTCAGGCGCCATCCGAATTCGCGACCGTTCCAGGCGAAGAAAGCATTGATCGTCGATGGCTCCAACGTCACGGTGAACATGACCTCGGTGCGCAGTCACTTCACTCCGGACATCGTCCGGGTCAAGGAGGGTGACTCGATCACCTGGCACATCACGAACATCGACACGGCCCAGGACGCAACCCATGGATTCGCAATTCCTGGTCCCAACATCAACCTCAGTATCGAGCCAGGCGAGACCACGTCCGATCTCGTTCGAGAGCTGACCGGGCTGGTGTCTACCCGTTCTACTGCACCGAGTTCTGCTCGGCGCTTCACCTGGAAATGATGGGATACTTCATCGTCGAGCCGGCCTGACCTGTTCTTCCTTGCCGGCCGCCAATGCGACGGCCGGCAAGGCAAATTCCTAATGGAGCCTATACGGATGATTGCCATAGAGAGCCAGGAAGAGCACCGACCTCAACATCGGATACCTGGACACAGATTGCCAAAAGAGCTCGAATTGAAACGCGAGCGGATTATTTGCAGATTGGACTACTCGCCGGCGCCGTGATAGCGCTGGTCGCCTCGATATTTCTTCCATACTGGTCGATCACGCTCCACGCCCCGCAGTATCCGGGCGGATTGCAGGTACAGATTTACGTTGACCATCTCACCGGGGATGTTAGCGAGGTGGATGGCCTCAATCACTACATCGGCATGATGACGCTGGAAGACGCCGCGTCCTTCGAGCGGACACTGGCGAAGATCGCTCTTCCAATCATTGCGCTCCTCGCCCTTGCATCCTTCTGGATTCCAGGGCGCTGGAAGTGGCTTGCCGTGCTGCCAATGGTTATCTATCCGATCGCATTCTTCGTGGATCTGTTCATCTGGCTCTACTATGCTGGCCACTCGCTCGACCCGAACGCGGCCTTGAGCAACTCGATCCAGGAATTTACTCCCCGGATTCTCGGGACCGGAATAATCGGCCAGTTCTCGACTGAAGCCAGTTTCTCCTGGGGTTTCTACCTGGCGATCGTGGCGTCCGTCGCCGCAATTGTGGCAACGATCCTCGCCCGGAAGTCGGCGAGTGCTGAACAATAGCCGGCCGTCTTTGCGGCGTGTCTGCTGGATTGCGGTCGGAGCGTTCGTCGCACCGGTGATCGCTCTCCTTGCGACGCCGGCAATGATGATGGCGGAGCGACGCCATCGTCGTCTGCTCGACCTGTGAGTATCAATCAATTACTGAAGCGCTGGCAGGCGCACCTCCTGGATCACGAATCGAAGTCCATGAGGGCGTCTACCCTGGTGGACTGGAGATAGATCGCTCGGTTGAACTCGTCGGCGTCAACCAGCCGGTTATCGACAGCGGTGGCGAGGGCACGGTCATCCGCGTAACCGCGCCGGGTGTGACCATTGAAGGGTTCATCGTCCGCGGATGCGGCAAGAGTCTCGATCATGAAGACACCGGAATTCTGATTGAGAGTGGACCGGCAACGATCCGCGGCAATCAAGTTGAGGATTCCTTGTTCGGGATCTATGTGAAGGACGCGGCCGGAACGCAGGTTGTGGACAACCTGGTGACCGGAAAATCTCTTCCGATAGCGCGCCGTGGCGATGGCATTCGTGCCTGGTACTCGAATGACATCCTGATTGAGGGCAACACCGTTCGCAATGGCCGCGACGTCATCATCTGGTACTCCGACCGCAGCGTGATGCGCGACAACTTCTTCAACAGTGGCCGCTACGGCCTGCACCTGATGTTCAGCAACCAGACGCTTGTCGAAGGCAATTCGTTGCAGGATAACTCCATCGGCCTCTACGTTATGTACAGCCGGGACGTTTCGATTGTTGGCAACACCCTTGCGAACAATCGCACCGCCGGGGGGCAGGGGCTGGGCTTCAAGGATGTTGATAACGCAAGGCTTATTGGTAATCGATTTGTCAACAACAGTATTGGCGCTCAGATCGATAACTCGCCAAGCGAGATCGCGGCGCAGAACCTGTTCCAGGGGAATGTATTCGCGTTTAATGAAATTGGTCTGGCCCTGCTCCCGAATGTGCGGCAGAACACATTCACTGAGAACACGTTCTCTGACAACATTCAGAATGTCAGCATTCAGGGCGGTGGCCAGCTGAAGAATGTTTCCTGGTCGCTGGACGGGGTCGGGAACTTCTGGAGCGACTATGCTGGCTATGATGCGGATGGTGACGGGATCGGTGACATTCCGTACCGGTCTCAACGCCTGTTCGAATCGCTGACTGATGACAACGAAGAGCTTAGACTTTTTCTCTACAGTCCCGCGGAGATCGCCATTGATTTCTCCGCGAAGGCATTTCCCGGTCTTCCGTCCCGCGTTGAAACTGGAAGATAGCGCGCCGCTCGTCAAGCCGGTCGCTTCACCCGAACTGCCGCCCGCCGGGGCGATGGAGATGTCCAACCGGTTTCTGGCGGGGATGACTGGCTCATTGGGGGATGTCTGGCACTAGGAATGGTTGTGACCGTGCGTCGCCGCAATGTGCTGAAACCGGAGTCTGAGTTGACATCTGCCTTCGTGCCAAACGGCGTCCCACCGGACGAGAAACAGGCGCGAGATTCGATCGTCACCGTTGACAACCTGGTCAAACGCTATGGCGATGCCAGGGCCGTCGATGATGTCTCATTTTCGATTGGCCGCGGCGAGTCAATCGCCCTCTGGGGGTCCAACGGCGCCGGCAAGACAACGATTCTCCGGTGCCTCCTTGGCATTGCCCGGTTCTCCGGGGACGTTCAGATTGACGGTCATCGCCCTGATGAAGATGGACGTCTCGTCCGTAGCATTATCGGGTATGTGCCCCAGGAGCTCGCGGCGCCAGCGCTGACCGTGGGCGAAATGGCTGAGTTTATCGCCCGTCTGAAGAAGGTTCCGGATGAGAATGCCTTTGCTCGCCTCGAGCAACTCCGGATAGCGGATCAACTTGATAAGCCAATTGCAGCGCTCTCTGGGGGCATGAAGCAACGCCTGGCGCTGACCCTGGCCCTCATTGGTGATCCGGAGATTCTGCTCCTGGACGAGCCAACCGCTAATCTCGACGCTCGCGGTCGAGGTGAATTGCTTGAATTGCTCAAACAGCTCAAGCAACAAGGCATGACGTTGGTCTTTTCGTCCCACCGGCCGGAAGACGTCCTGCTGCTGGCGGATCGGATTCTGATTATCGAGCACGGGAAGCTCGCGCAAGGAGACGACGCCGGACCAGTTCCTGGGCGATCTTGGCGCGCACACGCACCTGGTGCTCTATCTCGATGACGAATCCGTGGAAGCGAGCCCGGCAGGAGCTGGAACGACATGGTTACAGTGTCGTGATGAATGGGTCCACGCTCTCCGTGCGGGTGAATACCCGGCAAAAAGCACAGGTTATCGGCACGCTCATCAGCAGTGGATACGTTGTGGAGGATATTGAACTGGAGCGCGGGGCGTGGATCAGTCAATCGTAGCCATCATCGCCATGAGGGAACTGCGCAGCGCGCTTCGCAATCGCTGGTTCATTCTCTATTCCGTTGTGTTCTTGCTGCTCATTGTCGGCTTTTCGTGGATCGCGTTCTCCAGCGTCGATCTTGCGGGGCAATCAGGGTTCGGGCGCACGTCGGCTGGGCTGCTCAACTTGCTCCTGCTGGTCGTGCCGCTGATTGGATTGACCATCGGCGCCCAGGCGATCGTTTCGGCTCACCAGGAACGCAGCCTGGATTATCTGCTCGCACAGCCCGTGTCACCGATCCAGGTCTTCGCCGGAAAGTACCTTGGCGGCGCGGCGTCGATCGTGCTCATTCTCATACTCGGGTTTTCCTGGTCCGCGCTGGTCATCGCGTTGCGCGGCACCGGAGGGAATCTCGGCGACTACGTTGTCTTGATGGTGTTGACGATCCTGCTCGGGCTGGCGATGCTGAGTGTCGGGTTCCTGATCTCCAGTTTTTCGACCCAGACCTCGACCGCGCTTGCAATCGCGGTCACCCTCTGGTTGATCTTCGTCGTCATCGGGGATCTTGGCTTGATCGGCAGTTCTCTGGTGCTTGGAATCCGACCGGAGACGTTGTTCGCGATGACGGTGATCAACCCGCTCGACACCTACAAAATCGCGAGCGTGGAGATGCTCCACACGTCGCTCGACGTGCTCGGCCCGGCCGGCATCTACGCGACCGACCGGTACGGTGACCGGCTGCTCCCGCTCCTGCTCCTATTCGAACTGCTCTGGGTCTTGATTCCGCTGCCAATTGGCTACTGGTTGTTTAAACGGACAAGCCTGCGTTGATGCTTATGCCCCGTTGTACCGGAAGGGTGAAGTGAACTTGTTGCGATTTGCTCTTTCTTTTGTGCTGGTCGTTAGCGTTGGACTGGCGTTGGTCGCCTGTGGTGAAGAAGGGGCTGATCCCAACGAGCCACCGGAGATTGCATATGGAGAAGACATCTGCTCACGGTGCGGCATGATCATCTCCGAGGAAAAGTACGCAAGCGGGATAGTGGATGAAGACGGAAACGCGGAGATATTCGACGACATCGGCGGCATGTTCATCATTCTCCAGGAAGATGGGCTGGGCGAGCGGCGCGCCTGGGTGCATGACTACAATACCGTTGAGTGGATCAATGCGACGGAGGCGTATTTCGTCGTGGCGGAAGAAGTTATCACGCCAATGGGTTTTGGTGTGGTCGCTTTCGAGACACAGGAGGCTGCCGAAACATTTGCCACGGATCAGGGTGGAATGGTGATGTCCTGGGAGGATATGATGGCCGGGTGGAGCGCGGGTGAGCATTAGCTCACAGGTCAGTGATATAACGAAGATGGTACCGGAAGAACGAGATACGAGCGGAAGGAATCTGAAGTGAAATTACGACTCGTCCTACTCCTCGTCATTGGCGTGATGGCCCTAGGCACGCTGGCGGCCTGTGGGGGTGACGATGATGACGATGACGATACCCCGACCGCAACGACCGCCGCGGTGGCTCCGACCGCGACCTCAGGTTCCGGTGGGGGTTCAGATGATGGCGCAGCAGCCGCTGGGGAGACGATCGCCCAGGCCAACTGCATCACCTGTCACAGCACCGATGGCTCGACCCTGGTTGGACCGACCTGGCAGGGTCTGTATGAACGTGATGTCGAGCTCGAAAGCGGTGAAACGGTCGTCGCCGATGACGCGTACATTCGCGAGTCGATCGTCGATCCGGACGCAAAGGTCGTCAAGGGCTACCCCAAGGGTGTAATGTTCTCGTTCGAGGACTTGCTCACCGACGAGGATATCGACAATCTGATCGCCTATATCAAGACGTTGTAGCTGCGATCCGCCCTCGGCAACCGGGCGAGGCAATTCGGTCCTGGCACCGTTTGGTCTGATGTCTCATGTCCAAAGGGGATAGTATCGAATAGGGCACGCTCACGAGCGTGCCCTATTCGCATTTGCGCGGCGGTGCCTGTTTATCGGTAGAAGTAAGGATCGAGCACGCTGACCCTGGTGATGCGATCGACGGGCAGCGAATTCTGCTCGGCCGCTTTGCGGATTGATTCGGGGTCCGGGCCATCGTAGATGCAAAACGTATTGCGATGATCCTCGCTGACGTTGGAGTGTAGCCAGGTGACATCGTAGGCGAGATGAAGTGCCGACCGGCTATCTCCTTGTTGCTATGCCCACCGGCGATCAGCCGCACCACTTCGACCTGACGTCGGGTTCGCAAGAGTGGACGGAGGCGCTCCCCCTTGAATGGATTGTGATTCACTCTCGCTCATCTGCTGCAATGCTGCCGCGCTGGTCGAGCAGCGCCCCGGTGTCTTCGCCAGCCGCATCTGCAATGTCAAACACTGGCGCGAGCGGCTCGGTGGTCGAGAGGGCATCACAGGCTCCAAGGAGCACGCGCACATTTCTCTTGGCTCGGCTGCAGAACTCGCGTATCAGGGAAGTCTTGCCAATCCCGGCGTGCCCGCCGAGCAGGACGATACTCCCGCGACCCTCTTTCGCTTCATCGAGGTAGGTCCAAAGCTCACGCAGGTGATCGGTTCGCTCCAGCAGCGCTTCCCGCTGGACGTGCGCCGGGGTGTTGCTGGTCGGGGGCATGACTGGCTCTCAGGGCGCCCTTCTATGTCGTTCACAAACGGGCGGGTAGATCTGCCTCCTGCTGAATGTCACTCAATCTCGGCTGACCCACCGTAGATCCGTGCTTTGCGACCAGTCCATTCCCGCTCTCGCAGGACAAACTTCTGAATCTTGCCGGTGGCTGTTTTCGGCAGCTCATCGACGAATTCGACCACATCAGGCGCCTTGAAATGGGCGATCATTTCCCGCACGTGCTCGATGATCTCCGCTTCGCTGACGCTCTGGCCATGCTTGCAGATGACGAAGGCCTTTGGTCGTTCGCCCCACTTCTCGTGCGGGATCGAAATCACGGCGCATTCGAGCACCGCCGGGTGGCTGGAGATCGTCTGCTCGACCTCGATAGTCGAGATGTTCTCGCCGCCGGAGATGATGACGTCCTTCTTGCGGTCGCGCAGCTCGATGTAGCCGTCGGGATGCCAGACGCCGATGTCGCCGCTGTGAAACCAGCCGCCGCGAAACGCCTTGCCCGTTGCTTCCGGATCGTTGTAGTAGCCCGCCATGACGATGTTGCCGCGCATGACGACCTCGCCCAGCGTTTCGCCGTCCGTGGGAACGTCGTTCATTCGTCGTCGACGATTCGCGATCGGATCGCCAATGGCGAACGCGCACGCCCTGCCGCGCCAGCAGCCGGGCGCGTCCGATCGCGCAGTTGGTTCCCCATTCATGCTGCCGTTCGCAGACCGTGTACGGGCCGTAGGTCTCTGTCAGTCCGTACATATGGACGAGATATTCACGGCCATCTCGAGCTGGCCGATCAACGTGGGCTGGGAGGAGCGCCAGCGGTCGTGACGACGTCAGGCTGCGACTCGATTCGGGCGTGGCGTCGGATTGATTCGATCATGATCAGCACCGTCGGGCGCAGCGTTAAGGTGGGTGACGCCCTCGGAGCACGAATTAGCCGCCAGATCTCGCCGGCGTCGACTGCCCGCAGGCAGACATGCGTGCCGCCGATGCCAGTCACGCCCCAGGTCGTGCACCAGCCATTGCAGTGAAACATCGGCAAGCGTCCAGAGGTAGACGGTGTCGACCGTATGGCGCGAGTGGATGATCTCGCCCAACGCGTTCAGGTAGGCGCCGCGATGCGAGTACATGACGCCCTTTGGCCGGCCGGTCGTGCCGGAGGTGTAGTTGATCGAGATGATCCGGTCTTCGTCATCAACGGTCCAGGGGAGCGGATCGTCGGTTCCCCGCTTGAGCAGGGCGCCGAACGATGCCGCATCGAATGACGGATCGATGCCCGCGTCGTCGATGTAGATGATCTCCTCGACGGTTTCCAGATTGTCGCGAATTGGAGCGACAACGGCATCAGCGAGGTGTCGATGACCAGGATCTTCGCGCCGGAGTGGTTGAGGATATATTCGATCTCGTTCGAAGATAGCCGGATGTTGATCGCAACCAGGACGGCATGGGCTAGCGGTACGCCAAAGTGGGCGATGAGCATTTCCGGAATGTTCGGACAGAGGTAGGCGACACGATCTCCCGCTGCGATGCCTGAAGCCTGGAGCGCCCGCGCGAGCCGGGTTGCCTCACCGGCCATTTCCTCGTAGCTGTAGCGCTTTTCGCCGTGGGTAATCGCGACGCGATCCGGCAGCGCACGCGCCGATCGCTCGAGAAAGAGAAGCGGCGTAAGTAAGGTTTGATCAACGCGGTCCATTGAGCGCCTCCTGGCTGGTTGCCTTACGAGCCTGATCGTCGTTCTCCGCTGGTTCGGGGCATTGGCTGGCCCCAGCGTTCGCGAAGCACTGATGATTCGCAGTTCTACGCCGTCGAAGTTTCGCTTGCGCGGAGCACGATTCTTCGAAGTATAGCCCGGTGATTGCCCTCCACGGCCCCGATCCGCCGGTGGACTGAATCGTACTCCCAGACAATTTCTCAGGATCTGTCTGTATCCTCCCGAATGGACATTCAGGCTGACGGCCGCGCCCACTTCCAAGGCATCATGGACTACTTTGCGAGTAATCCACCCAATCCTCAAGAATAGGAGGCCTCGTATCGCCACTGTCACTTCTGGTGGTGACGCGGCTACTGATCCATCGGCCTGACGTTTGACAAATCCTCATGACTTTCATAGCTTATCGTGATTGCATTGTACGTACAGATTGCCGTGCAATGCATCAGTGGACGCTCGAATCACGAGGAGAACCGGCAAGATGCTGCGATGGAAGGATCTGCGTGCCCGGCAACAAGGCAGCGTAACGTCTCATCTGGTTTGGATTTTGCTGGTCATGATCGTCGTTGGTTCATGTGGCGGTGGACCTGGCGAGGCTGATGAAACACGTGAAGAAGGCTTGATCGAAGGCATTGTCAACGCGACGGCGACTGCAACGCCATCGATTCCGGCTGTAGTTTCCACTTCCGCGGAACGAACGCCAACGTCAACGCTCATCCCCACATTGGCCCCGACGCCTACTCACGAGCCTTCATCCACCCCGGTTTCCAGTCCGACGCCGGCCCGGCGACCTCCTCCAGCGACAATCGTGTATGTCGCCGACACCTTGAACAATCAGATTCAGATGTTTGACGGAGTGACCTGGTCGCTCGTACCCGGGCAAAGTGGCCAGGGCACCAAACCCGGGCAGTTTGAATTCCCATGCAGCGTGGCTGTCGACAGTCGCGGCATCATCTACGTAACGGACTCGAACAATCACCGGCTCCAGCGCTTCGATGGCAAGACGTGGAAAGTCATCTCGGATGGGGTAGGCAGCGAAACGGGGCATTTCCTTCTGCCGTATGGCATGGCAGTAGATATTGACGACCGAATCTGGGTCGCTGATGCGACGAATGGGCGGATTCAGATTTGGGATGGCCGGAGATGGACCGTACTTGACGACACTTTCGTTCGTCCAGAAGGGGTGGCGGTCGATCGGGACGGGACGATCTTCGTCACCGATACCGGCTCCAACGAGGTGATTATGATCGAGGACGATGTGCGAACCGTTCTCTCGAAGGGATTCGGCTCCGAGACGGGCGAGTTCGACCAGCCCTGGCGTGTGACGGTCGATGGCGCTGGCAACATCTATGTCATCGACTTCGGAAACGCCAGGATTCAGATGCACGACGGGTCGAAATGGACTGTTGTGCTTGATGAATCTGGAACTACGCCCGGGCAGATGACCGAAGCGTACGGTCTGGCGGCATCCTGGGATGGCATTCTCTACCTGGCTGACACGGGCGCGAGCCGGATTCAGGTACGCATATCGGAGAAGTGGTCAGTGCTTGCCGGTGGGCCAGGAATCGGCCAAACGCCGGGTAAGTTCAACCGGCCTCGTGGCGTCGCCGTGTTCCCGCCTGCAGTCAGCGTATACCAGTGAGACACGCCACGCGATCGTCTAATTCAATTCGTCGGTGTTGGATGAAACCAGAGATATGATTCTTCGCCCACAACGGCGAAGATGGTGACCGTCAACCTGGAGAAACGCTCCTGTATGACCCGTGCCACAACCCTTGACTAATTGAACACAGCTTCATAGAGCATGACGCCGCTTCTGGGGCCGAGCGGGGCGATGAGAATGATCAGCTCGCCCAGGTCAGCGTGGACGAACTCGAAGCTGCTTTGAGCGAGCATCGGCGCCGTAGGACCTTCAAACAACAACGAGTATGACTCGATCGTGTGTTCGCCAGCTTGACGGCTGCCGAGCTCTTTGACCTCGCACAGGGTGAGCGAGACTGTCCGGTTGCTCTCGACCAGAACCGTAAACTCGCTGCCGACATGCTCCGCGAAGCGCTTCTGGCTCAGTCCCGGGTACATGCTCATAGTTCCATCTCCAACCGTCTCGCCGTAACTTCATACCTGGTCGAGCGCCTGCTGGAAGTCCGCGATGATGTCTTCACAATCTTCACAGCCGACCGAGATGCGCACAAGGTTGTCCCTGCGCGGCTGGGGATAAGCCAGTGTGTAGACATCGCCAAGGCTGACGCCAAGATCCGCCAGTTTCAGTGCGTTCGCGAAACGGTTCATTTCGCCCAGACCGCCCTTAAGGCGCATTGACATCATTCCGCCGAACCGTTCGCCGAGCAACTGACATGCGACCTCGTAGTTCGGGTGCTGCTCCATCCCCGGATAGCTGAGCCATTGCACAGCCGGATGGTCGCTCAGGAACGTTGCCAGCGCCAGCGCATTTTCGCTGTGCGCCCGCATGCGGAGCGGCAAGGTTCGAATCCCTCGCAGCACCAGCCAGGCGTTGAATGGGCTGAGACATTGGCCGAAAGCGTCAAGCTTCAGCCGCACGTTGCCGATGCGGGACCGCGATCCAGCGATTACTCCGGCGATGGTGTCACCGTGCCCTGATAGATATTTCGTTGCCGAGTGAACGACCAGGTCCGCGCCAAACTCGACCGGCCGGAGCAGAGCCGGGCTCAGGAAGGTGTTGTCGACGATGAAGGTCAGGCCGTGTTCGTTCGCAATTTGTTTCAACGCCGGTAGATCGGCCACCCACATGTGCGGATTGGTGACCGACTCCGTGAAGAGCAACTTCGTGCGTTCGTTGATCGCCTGGCGCACGGCCCCGTGGTCGGTGATATCGACGAAGCTGACCTCGATGCCGAGGTCGGCGCACTCCTGCTCGAAGAATTGGCTGCTGATGACGAAGACATCGTTGGCGACGATCAGATGGTCGCCAGCCTTGACGCTGGCAAGCACTGCTGTTGAGACGGCCGCCATCCCCGATGATGTTGCCGCGGCTTCCTCCGCGCCTTCGAGCGACGCCAGCTTGCGTCTCGAGCGCGGCCGGGGTCGGGATTGCCGGTTCGGGAATAGAAGAAGTTGTCGAAGGGTTCGGCCATCGCCGCCGCCATCTCCTCGGCTGAGCCGAAGGTGAAGGTTGCCGTCTGGTAGATCGGCGTGTTGTGCGCGTTCGTCGCCGGATCGCGTGCTTCTCCGGCGTGTATTGCCCTCGTCGCGAAGCCCTGTCCAGCGCTCTGTTTGCCCTGCCGTTCTCCCATTCCGGACCTCGTAGTGCCCTGACACGATCGATGCGAGCCACCGCACTCAGACCTCGCCGGGCCAGGCCGAGGGCGCGCCTGCATCAGGTTGCGAAAATTTGCCGAAGATCATTCGGTTGCGAGAAGGGCACAGCACACAAGGAGGGTACATGACCGAGGCTGTCTCGTTTGGACGACGGACTTTCGATGCTGGCGGAGGAACATCCGGAACGGGATGCGATCATCTACATCCCGCCGGAGGGGGAGAAGCACGTGTCAGTTGGAGGCGGCTCGACCGGCGGTCGAACCAACTGGCACGCTGCTGGCAGCACGGGGCGTGGATGACTCCAGCCGGGTCGTCGTCGGGCTGCCGAATATACCTGCCCACTTCTTGCTGACGATCGCTGCCTGGAAGCTCGGCGCGCTCGTGATCCCGATCCGCTACAGTCTACCGGCCCGCGAACGCGACGCACTGCTTGATCTGGCCGTCCGACGGTCGTCATCGCCGCCTGGGGGAGGAAATCAATCATCCGATTCTCGCCGCGAAGAGCTTGAGGCATCGTATAGTGGGACGACATTCGGCGCTGCCCGATGCGACCGCGCATCCGGGCAAGTCGGTTTGTTCCGGCGGCTCGACCGGACGACCGAAGATCATCGTCGATCCGCGTCCATGGGCATTCGTGCCGGGCGAGGTGGCCCGCGTCGGTGTCGGTATGCGGCAGGGGCAGGTCCAGCTGGTCGCCGGGCCGCTCTATCACAACTCTCCGTTTAGCTGGAGCCATATGGGACTTGTTCGAGGATCACACGCTGGTGCTCTTCGAGAAGTTCGATGCTGCGCAGGGTTGTCGACGCGATTGAACGCCACAAGGTTAACTTCGGTTTCCTCGCGCCGACGATGATGCAGCGCATTGTCAGGCTGCCGGATGTCCAGGAGCGCGACTTCTCCAGTGTCGAAGCGTTCTTCCATACTGCCGCGCCCTGCCCGCCCTGGCTCAAACGCGCCTGGATCGATCTGATCGGCCCCGAGAAGCTCTATGAGGGATTTGGTGCGACCGAGGCGGTCGGGAGCTGTCGGATTCGGGGAGATGAGTGGCTGGAGCATCCCGGTTCGCTCGGCCGTCCGGTCAATTGCGATCTGGCGATCCTTGACGAAGACTGGCAGCCGGTTCCAACCGGCGAGGTTGGCGAGATCTTCATGCGACCGCACTCCGAGAAACCGACTTACAGCTACATCGGCTCCGATCCGGCCAGGACGACGCCAGACGGCTTTGTCAGCGTTGGCGACATGGGCTGGGTCGATGATGAAGGCTATCTGTTCCTGGCAGACCGGCGCACCGATCTGATCATCACCGGCGGCGCTAACGTCTACCCGCCGAGGTCGAAGCCGCCTTGAGCGAACATCCCGGCGTCGCCGACGTTGCCGTCATCGGGCTACCGGATGACGAATGGGGCAAACGCGTGCACGGGGTTGTTCAACTGGCCGAGCCATTGACGACCGAGGCTCTGGACGCGCATTGCCGGGAACGGCTCGCTTCCTATAAGGTGCCGAAGACATGGGAGTTCATTGAGACGCTGCCGCGTGACGAAGCAGGCAAGATCCGCCGCTCGGCGCTGGTGGCGGAGCGGAGTTCGGCAGTCGTGTGACCCGCACGATTATGTAAGACCTCCGGCGGCGCGTCTCGGACGTAGAGACGCCGCTCATACACGGTACACATAGGCGTTGAAAGGGAGACGCGCCAGCGGCACGTCTCTACGGGAAGTAGTCGCACACATGCAGTCGAAGACTTACGAGGCGCTACGGTTCGAGATCGAGGATGCAGTCGCGACGCTCACGTTCAACCGCCCGGAGAAGTTGAACGCTATCAATCGCCTGATGGCAGCGGAGATATGCGATGCGCTCGCTGGACTGTCAGATGCGCGTGTACTGATCGTCACTGGTAACGAACGTGCCTTCTCCGCCGGGGCCGACCTTAGCGAACGTTCGTCACATACCGGCCCATCTCCCACTCTGGCAGCCTATGACGCGCTGGCAGCCGTCTCGATCCCGATCATCGCCGCGATCGAGGGTTACGCGCTCGGCGGTGGTCTTGAGATGGCCATGTGTTGCGATATGCGCATAGCGTCGGAGACGGCACAGCTCGGGCAACCGGAAGTGCTGCGCGGGATTTTGCCCGGCGGCGGTGGAACACAGCGCTTGCCGCGACTGATCGGTCCGGGCCGGGCGAAGGATCTTATGTTCACGGGTCGCCACATCAGTGGCGCGACAGCCGAACAATGGGGACTGGTCAATCGGGCGACCCGCGGGGAAAGGCACTCAACGCGGCGCAAAGAGTTGGCCGAAAACTGGCGATTCAGAGTGGTCCGCTGGCTCTACGCGAGATCAAGATGCTCGTGGACCACGGGTTCGAGCTGCCGCTCGATGAGGCGCTCAACTCGAACGCGAGCGAGCCGCCTATTTAATACGACTGAAGACGCCGCCGAGGGCATTCGCGCATTTCTGGAACGGCGACCTCCAGCGTTCGAGGGAAAATAGTCACCCTTCCCCAACGTTCTGGAAGTGGCGCCAGCGTCTACCCGCCAGGTTCTCGGGTTGGCATCGATGCTCCGGCGCTGCGAATCCTGCCCGCCAAAGCTGACACCAGCGCCAGAATGACAAAGTATGAGTCAAACGACGGATGACATGTTACCAGCGGGCGCCGGGTAGTTACTCCACCTCGTTCGCGATGCGGTGTAAGAAAACCTCGCCGTCGCCGGTCCTACCCATACAGAAACCATCGCAGTAACCACGGAAGGGCTCAAGCAGATGGATACGCATCGACTTCGACTCGCAACGATGGGCTTGCCGTCCATTCACGTACTGGTGAGGTTGGTGGCTCTTGCGGCGCTGGGCATACAGCTCATCAGCATGCTTGCAACCGCCCAGCTTGCCGGGGCGGTTGCGCCGGGACCGCCTCACTTCGAGCGCACCTGGGAGCGGGTGGACAGACCGGTCTCGGAACTGCTGGTCTCCCGGAGCTGGCTCTGGGGTCCCCAGGCAAACACCGAGGTCGTCACCGAAGAGTACGAGGAATCTCCTGGCGGAATGCGTGACGTCCAGTACTTCGACAAATCCCGTATGGAAGTCAACAATCCGGCTGGAGACCCGAACAGTCCCTGGTTCGTCACGAACGGCCTGCTGGTCGTCGAGTTGATGACTGGCCAGATGCAGACGGGGAACAACAGTTTCGAGGATCGCGCGCCAGCGGAGATCAACGTCGCCGGTGACGCAGCCGACCCCAACGGGCCAACCTATCAGACCTTTGCCTCCCTCCGGGGTTTGCCCCCGCTTGCCGACGACGCGGTGATTACCCAACGGGTAGATCGAGACGGAAACGTCACTGAGGATGCCGCGCTCGCCAGCTACGGCGCAACGGCGGCTTACCACGTGCAGGTTCCAGGGATCGACCATCAAGTGGCCTCGCCATTCTGGGAGTTTATGAACTCCACCGGGCTGATCTACGACGAGAGTCAGGATGCGTTCGTCGAGGGCGACCTCTTCCTCTCTCCCTTCTACGCCACCGGATTGCCGTTGACTGAAGCGTATTGGGCGATGGTCGAGGTTGGCGGAACTCCGAAAGAGGTGCTGTCGCAGTGCTTCGAGCGTCGCTGTCTGACGTTCACGCCGGACAACCCGGAGGGCTGGCAGGTTGAGGCAGGTAACGTCGGCCTGCACTACTACGACTGGCGCTACCAGGCGCCTCCGCCGCCACCTCCGGCCGATGGGTTGCCGTTGATCAATGAGGTCGAGTTCTGGCCCGAGGACGGTGAACTGCAATGGGTCGAACTCCATAACCCCGGCAACGAACCGGCCGGCCTGAGCGGGCTACGGATCACGAATGGAGCTGGCGATCATGTCAGCAACCTGCCAGCGGTGGAACTTCCCCCGGGCGCCTATCTTGTCGTCTATCTCGGCGGCGATGGCCAGGATGACCTCGATTTCAGTGATAATCAGGGCGCCTACTACGATGTGGATGCGCCGCAGGACTTCTTCAACATCGACTTCGACGAGGTTGCCCTGCGTACTGCCGGTGAAGGTGTCGACACGTTCGTTGACTTCTTCGTCTGGAGCTACGAGGATGCCTATACCCCGCAGGGCGCCTTCGATGATGCCGTCGACGCCGGGATCTGGAGCGATGGCGACTTCTTCGACGCAACCCGGCGAAACGATGTCGACTTCGTTCATCCGGTTGGCCAGGGCGAGACGGTTGGGCGCGACGCTGATTCGACGGACACCAATACATCGTTCGATTGGGCCGAGCTTGGCGGACCGGACGCGCTCGGCGCGACGCCGGGTGCCCGCAACGCTCACCAGATAGAACCGTCGCCGCCGCCGACACCAACGCCTCCGACTCGCGAAGATGAAGACGCGGTATGGACGGTGATGGTCTTTGGCGAGGGCCGGCGAGATGGAGACGGTAGCTGGAAGACGTATCGTGCCGTTATGCACGAGATCAACAAGATGGAACGTTCCGGCTCCAACCAGGATGTCAATATCGTTGCCCAGGTTGCCTGGAACACCGGTGGCGGCGGGACGACCGCCCAGCGATGGCATCTCACCCAGGATTCCAATATGAGCCGGCTGAATTCCGGCGAGCTATGCGCTTGGAGTAGGGGAGGCTTCCAACCCCGGCGATCCGCAGGCGCTCTCCGACTTCATTACCTGGGCTGAGAAGAACTTCCCCGCGGATAAGTACGCCATCGTCCTGATCGGTCACGGCCAGGGCTGGAAGGGCACGATGCTCAATGGCGAGAGTAACGACTTCCTGAAGATGTCCGAGCTCAGCACCGGCCTCTCCGCGCTAAGTAAAAAGTTCGAGGTCGTCGAGTTCGAATCCTGCCTGATGGGACAGGCCGAAGTTGGCTACCAGATCGCGCCAACGGCGCAGATGATGGTCGCCAGCGAAGAAATCATGTGGGGCGTCCTACCCTGGCGAGAGTTCTTCGATGAACTGAAAGCCAATCCGGGCTGGAATGCCGGGGAATATGCCGATCGGAAGGCACAGTTGAACGCCGACGGGCACCGGGCGGCCCGCTCCCGAGCGGCTCGCAACTTCTTCACGATGGCCTCGATCGATCTGGCAGGCCTGACAGGAACGTTGAAGCCTGAGATCGACAGCTTTGCGGGTGAATTGATCAGTGATGTTGAAGAGGTCAAGCAGCATGATTACTACCCGGATAACAGCCAGGTCGTGATCAAACACGCCGCGCTGGAGCAGGCGGAGTACTTCTCCGACACGAACTTCAAGGATCTCTACCACTTTGCCGATTTGGTCTCGAAGCAGCCCCTCAAGGCCGCGGCGCCTGCCGGCCCGCTCAGGGTTGCCCTGGTCGAGGGTGGCCCGGTCGTCCGCTGGGAGGATCACGGGAGCCTGAATCCCAATGCCCATGGTCTCTCGATCAACTTCCCGCATGATCTCCTGCTGCCTGATGGCCGTGTCGACGCGCCCTACCCAGAGTCGCCAACGGGGCGACTCTCGATCGACTCCTTCGATGATCCCAAGTACGATCCCGCGATCAACCCGGACGCTCATCTCTACAAGCTGGACGCGAACATCCTCTTGCCCCGGCTGGCCGGAGAGCCGCACGCGATGGCAGACGATCCGGGCTTCGAATTCCCCAACGACACTATGTGGGATGAATTCCTGCATCGCTACTACAAGCCGGTGGCGGACGCTTGCATCGTCTTCGGAAACGCCTGTGTCAAGGAGATCACCGTTGAGGTCGGCACGCAGGTGCAGCTGAGCGGGCGTGGCTCATCCGACAGCGATGGACCTGAAGACGCGACGCTTGGCGACTGGCTGAACGGCCCGGGCGGCAACGACGTCCCGGCGCACACGACGACGGCCATTGAGCATTACTACTGGGATTTCGACACGGCAATCGACCACCCTGCGCCGAAGCCGAACTATGTCGAGGGCCAGCTCTACTCCGAATGTGACGACGAGGATTGTGACCGTGACGACGCTGACGAGCCCGACGACGATCGGGACGCCGTTGGCAAACTGGTGGCTTACCCCTGTGTCGTGCCGGGCACAAAGGTTATCCGGCTGATAGTCTGGGACGAGCATCACGATCACGAGCGGATGCGCAATGAAGATGTGGACCATAACCAGGGCCGGCACTGGCTGCACTTCAACGTCCACGCCGATACGGTCAAAGTGACCTGCGTCGAGCCAAGCACCCCCGATGACCCGACGAAGAAGTCAAACAAAGATCAGGTGGTCCCGGGCGAAAGCGCCCAGTACGAGATTGTCGTCCCGGCGAGCGCCGAGCTTGGCGCCGCATCCGATGCGACGATCTTTGACCCGCTTCCGGAACTGGTCGAGTTCGGCATGATCATCCAGTGCAACGCTGGTGAGTGCGGCTACGACGAGCTGCTCCACGCAGTCTATATGGAAGGCGCGACGATCAGCCCCGGCGAGACGCTCGTGTTGCGCTTCACCGTCGATGTGGTGGAGGATATTCCGCCGCCGGAAGACGACGTTCCACCGGAGATCCGTAACTGCGCCACCGTCTATGACGGGGTGATGGAGCACGAGGTTTGCAACTCGATGACGGTCATCGTCGATAGCGAGCCGCCGCCTTCGACCGGAACGGAGGCAACGCTTCAGGACGGTTAGTCCGCGACATCGCGAGTGAAAACGAATCCCCGGTCGTTGTCAACCGGGGATTCGTCGTGCTGAGGCGGATCGATCTGTTCCCATGATGCACGCTCGAATCGTTGTTGAAGCGATCGCGAACTGGAGACGCTAGAGTTCGATGTCGCCGGAGACATCCCTCAGGGCTTCGGAGCAGGAAGCGGATGGCAGGAGCTTGCCAGACTTGCGATACTACCGGGGGCAAAAGGTTGCGGAGAAAAGAGCGGAGAGCCGGAAGCGTGGCTGAGGAACGAGCGCCAACGAACGCCCAGGAACAAGCACAGGCGGAGGCAGAGTCGCGGGCGGATCAGCATCCCGATCCGGTCGAGACGGCAACGGCCAGGACGACCGAAGAGTGCATTGGCCAACTCCAGCAGTTGCGTTCGATCGTCATGCCGATGCTCGAAGCGTTCAGGGATCAATACACTGGTCGCGTTCGTCGCGGCTATCCAACCCTCGTCGACAACGTCGAACGCGGTGGCGTCTTCGGGATCAATCTTGATCCTGGATTCGGCGCCTATTTCATGACCGATGGCAAGAGCGTCTACGCCGAGCTTCACCGGGTTGCACAACGCACCGATACCCTTTCAGCCGCCAACTACGAGAAGTTCTCGGGCCGCCCCCTGCAGGAGCGTATCGATCTCGACCTCGACGGCGATCCGGGCGCGGAGTGGGTCCGCCAATCCCGTAACATTATCTCCCGTCTCCTCAACGCCTGGACGATGCAGCAGACTTTTCTCTTTCGCGTGGATTCGTAGTGATGCGAGGGAATAGGGAACAGGGAATAGTTCAAGACAAGAGACGAGAGCGCATGGAGTTCAGCATCTTACCGATTACGGTGATCAGGTCAAGGATCGAACGCATTTCCCGTTCTGAAACATAATTCAGTCGATTCGCGAGCATCCCCTACGTCTCCGCCTTCATCAACGAACCTTTGGCAATCGATACGAATCGAGCATATTCGGTTCGGATCGATCCAGCCTGGATTATTCAGGGAGAAGATGATCTGATCTCGTAGAGACGCCGCCGCCGGCGCGTCTCGCGACCACCATCAACACTGGTCTGGGGAGACAACAGAATCCAAACCGAGACGCGCCAGCGGCGGCGTCTCTACGGGATCCATCGACTTTTGCCAGACAACCAGATCCCGATGCGAGCTCACTTCCCGACTCAACCCTACTATTCCCTATTCCCTGTTCCCTACACTTCCAGAATCCAACCATCCAGATCGCGGTCGTACGAAACCAGTTCGCTATCGCTGAAGAAGAGCGCGACTTCGCGGCGGCCACTGGCCGGGGAATCCGAGGCATGGACCAGGTTGCGGCCAATCGTCAGGCCGAAGTCACCGCGGATCGTGCCAGGCGTCGCGACAGCGGGGTTGGTCGCGCCGACGGTGCTGCGGATGATCGCGCAGGCGCCGGATTTCTCGTCTGGTTTGCCGTTCTCCCGGTCCATGTTTTGTGCCGGACCTTCGATGGCCGCGACGACGACCGGGGTGCTAGTGATGTAGCTGACAAGCCCTTCATAGAACGGCTTGCCTGCATGCTCGGCGTAGTGCTGTTCGGCCAGTTCACGGCTGACCTGGATCAACTTCATGCCCACAAATCTCAACCCGCGCCGTTCCAGCCGTCCCAGCACCTCGCTCATCAATCCCCGCTGCATCGCATCGGGCTTTACAATCACCAGGCTACGTTCCATATCCATGCTCTCGTCTCCCTTTCCGGTATCTTGTCTTCACTGCAACCAGCAGCATAGGGTACAGGACGTAGGGATGAGGGAACAGGGATCAGGGATGAACTTCTCCTCACACGTGAATCGAGGCGACACCATGGCGGCGATCGGGTTTGATGTCTACGGAACGCTGGTTGACCCGCTGGCGATGAGCCAGGCGCTGGAATCGCTGGCCGGGGAACGAGCCGGCGAGATGGCGGCGATCTGGCGAACGAAACAGCTTGAGTATTCCTTCAGGCGAGCATTGATGGATAGTTATCAGAACTTTGACGTTTGCACGCGCGATGCGCTGCTCTACGCGGCCAGCGCCACCGGGGTGGAAATTTCGGAGCCCAGTACCGAGATGCTGATCGACGAATATCTGAACCTTGAGGTCTATCCAGATGTCGTTGCCGGCATCGATGCGTTGCAGGCTCAGGGACACATGCTGGTCGCGTTCTCGAACGGCGTCGAACGATCGCTTCGGGAGATGCTCGCACGCGCCGGTGTGCTGGATCATCTCGATGGGATCATCAGCGTCGACGATGTCCGGACCTTCAAGCCTGCGCCAGTCGTTTATCGTTACCTGGCCGAGCGTCTCGAAAGTCCGCGCGACGAGACCTGGCTGGTGTCGAGCAACTACTGGGACGTTGTCGGTGCCCGGCAGGCCGGACTCCATGCCGCCTGGCTGCGTCGGGATCCCAACGCCCTGCCCGACCCCTGGGGGATCGAGCCCGACGTAATCGTTGAGAGCATCGAGGAGCTGGCGGCCATCTTCGCGTGATCGTTTCGCTCCCCGGCGGCTACTCGATTGCGCCAATCTGCCGGAGAAGTCCGAGACCGTCGAGCTCGATCCATTCCTCGACGATCCGCCCGTCCCGGATGCGATTGATCGAGATAGCGCTGAAGCGCACCGCGCGGCCAGTTGGCGGGTAACCCTGATAGACACCGAGATGCGTACCACTGGCGGTCCAGCGGTAGGCGATGAGGTCGCTCTCGCTGATCGTCAGATCGAGCGTCAGCTTGAGGTCCGGGAACGCTTCGTGCCAAAGCCGGAAGAAGGCGCGGTACCCCTCGATGCCCCTTGGCTGACCCTCATACGCGTTGTTGTCGACGACGTCCGGATCGACCAGATCGTCCAGCGCGGCAATGTCGCCACGCTCGAAGGCGTCGCAATAGCGTTGGATCAGTGCCCTGTTACTATGACTCTCCACCGGTGTGTCCGTTCTTGTGAGTACGTGCCAGCCGGTATGATCCATAGAAGGTCGTCGAATGACGCCTGGTGGCATACAAACCAGCATACATGGGAGAAACTGATGCGTGTCGAATGGATCATCATGGCGGACTCCGCCGAAGTCGTGAATCGCAAGCTCTATCTGATGGGTGGCGGTTGGGACCGTTTGATCGTGCACCAGCCATTCCCGGCTCAGCAACTGATTTCAATCGCGGTTTCATTTGCCGTTGGCTGGGAGGAGACGAACATCCCGCATCCGATGGAGATTCAGATCAACGACGAAGAGGGCAAACAACTTGCGAGGATGGAAGGCAAGATCGAAGCCGGGCGGCCGACCGGGATCTCACCGGGGCAGGGGCAACGGGTTCAGCTTGCGTTCAAGCTCCCGCTGCGCTTTGAGAAAGAAGGAAACTTCACGGTGACAGCCATGATCAACGACGAGATCGCGGCGGAAACCCACTTCGCGATTGCCAGGGGCCGGTCCCAACGCCGTGCCCCTCGACAGCAGCAACAGAAGCGAAAACTGGACGCGTAGAGCGAGACTCGGCAGCGGAAGAGCGCGTCCGCAAAAGAAGAAACCTCGCCCTCTCGGGAGCTAATCGCATTCTGTGTTGTGATAGAGGATATAGCCCTCTTCTTCAAGTCCCGGTTCGACGTTGTTGTAGCCGTAGAGCGCCGGGTTGGCTGTCGCGTCGAGAATCGCGTAGCAGGCTGGGGAACCAGCTTCGTCCAGTTCCATGTAGCCGATCATCCCGTTCCCGGTGACGGGATGCCCTTCCCGCTGAAGTACTGCGAGGAGCAGGCCATAAGCCAGTGGGTCCGACCGGATATCCGGCAGATCGACCGTCGCATCGCCGGGAACGGCGCCCACGAGCCTCCACAGCCAGGGATCCTCCTCCACGCTGTAGACTGCATCCTCGCCAGGCAAAACGAGTGACACTGTCGGGTTCGCCGCCAGCCCGGCTTCGATCTCCGCGCGCCGTTCCGGATCCATCTCCTTGTGAACGACGATGAAATCGATACCGAAACCCTGCATCAGACGAACGGCTGCCGGATCGGGAATCTCCCGCGATCGTTCGCGGAGCAGATCGTAGGTCGGCGGAAGGATGCCGGAGAACCCGTTTGCGACCGGGTTCCAGTGCTTGGTCGACCAGAAATTCGGCCAGGCGGAGGCAACCGGTCCCTCACCCATCGGGAGTTCAAGCACCGCTCCAGGGTGATCGGCGAGGAAGGCGTAATCCGCTCGTGGATTATCGACTGGCAGCGGCGGCGGCAGGCTCATCGTCGTTGAAGTGTCGGCCAGGATGAGGGCCAGAGCTGCAATGACCGCTGCGCCGCCCGCATAGAGCTGGTTCCGCCCGCCAACCCTGGCCCGGAGATGTCGCCAGGTCAGGCTCACCCCCAATCCAGCAAGGCCGCCGAGCCCGACGAGGGACAGATGGGCAAAGCGCGCAGGAACCCGTATCGCTTTGAAACCCGGCAGCCAATCATAGAAGAGCTGATATGGCATCCAGGTCGTGCGTCCAAAGATCACACCAGTCAGTCCGAAGGACAGCGTCACCCCTGCTACGACCACGCCAAGGAGCATCCAGCGGCTTCGCCTTGAGTGCCGCTCCCAGAGCCCAACGATGGCAAAAACGAGCAGGAACAGCCCCGGAAAAAGGTCCTGCTCGATGTGGCGGTGCTTGTCTTCGAAGATTCCACCCCAGAGATCATTGGACGGGGGCGCGGCGAAATAATCCGAGCGGATTGCGCTCCAGAAGTCGACCTCGCTCTCCTCGCGCTCAACGCCAAGATCGATGTTCACCTGCTGATAGGGCCAGAGTGTTGGAAAGAGCAGCACCCCGGCGATTACGCAGGCTGCTGCGCCGATACCGATCGACTCCGCGACTCTCCGATCGCGGTCGACGAGCGCAAATCCAAGATAGACGCCACCAGCGACGATCAGCATGACGACCATGAAATAGAGGAAATAGATTCCGAACAGTCCCTGAGCGACGAAACCGCCTCCAAGTCCGGCCGCCCACCAGATCCTGGTTCGTCCAGTCGAGATCGTCGGCCTGCGCAGGCAGAGCAGCGCCAGCGGCAACCACTGGGCCGAGAGGATGTGCAGGTGCTCGACGTGCGCCATGCGTGGCGGGGCGAACGCAAAGGCCGCGCCAGCAAGGATCCCGGCCAGCCGGTTGCCGGTGAGGTCGACGACCAGCAGGTACATCGCCATCGCGGAAAAGATCAGCGCGATGAAGAAGGCCAGATTGTCGGCCAGCAGGACGTTTCCGGTCAGTGGATAGACCGGCCAGACGAGCAGCGTCTGACCGATCAGGTGGTCGGAATAGGCCAGGACGTTGCGCCAGGGATAGAAGACGTTGGCGTCGAAGAGTTCACCCGGTGAGCTCGTCAAGGCGTGCCAGTTCCAGGCCATCGTCCAGACCTGAAAGACGGGGTCGCCCCAGGAGACGATCGTGTCGCGCATCTTCCAGGCCAGTGGCCAGGTGAGCGCGATGCTGAAGACATGTGAAAATCAGGAGGGCTAGAAGGTGAGTCCGATACCCGCCTTCCCCCAACCCGGCGGTGGACTCCTGTCTGTCCATGGGACTAGTATAGGGATTAGGGATTGGTTAGGAGGTGGGCTGACAAACGTACTGGGAACAATTCAGCCGGTGGTCGCCAGGTCGCGGTGGGTGACGATCAAGTTGGCAGCCGTTCGGCAACTCGCCGATGACCTCGCCGGACCATCCGCGATGTTGCCGGAGTGGGACGAGCATCTCCATCCGGTGGGGCGGGACGATGCTGAGACGGCAACACTGGTATTGATTCTCGACGCGCTGAATTTCTGCTTCTGGCCGCTGCCCGGTTCGACACAGCCTCGCTGGAGTGTCAACTACCAGGGAACACGCTACGACGGGTACCTCGCGCTCGCCGTCGCGTTGCGCCGCGCGGTCGAAAGTGGGACGCCGCTGACCGACCCGGATTACCTGGCGGGACTCAATCTGGACCAGGTTCGTGAATTGCTCGCGCCAGACGATGGACACCAGGAGATTCCGCTACTCCCGGACAGGCTTGTAAATCTGAAAGAAGTTGGCCGGGCGCTGCGAGATCGCTGGGCTGGATCATTCGAGCAGGTAATCATTAGCGCGAATGGTTCGTCGGTCGCCGTGATCGAGGAGGTGCTGACCGCGTTGCCGTCATTCCGCGATACGGCGATCTACCAGGGGCGCCAGGTTCACTTCTACAAACGCGCCCAGATCCTCGTCGCTGATCTTCACGGAGCCTTGAAGGGCCGCAAGCTGGGAGATTTCAACGATCTCGAACGCCTTACGGCATTCGCGGACTACAAAGTGCCCCAGATTCTTCGTCGATTTGGAATCCTCGAATACCACCCAGATCTCACCCGGACCATTGCCAGCTACGAGTTGATCCCGCCGGGCGATGAGCGTGAAGTCGAGATCCGAGCCGCGACAATCTGGGCGGTCGAGTTGCTACGCCAGCAGCTGAAGCAGCGGAATCAACCGATGCGCGCATTCGAAATCGACTGGCTGCTCTGGAACGCCTCCCAGAACCTGCCGACCGACGCCGAGCCCTACCATCGCACGCTGACGATCTATTATTAGCTGGCCGTCCGCTGGCGCATGGGCCAGATTGAACGGAGACGTGTCGGGTGTGTCTCTGTCGAAACCGTTGACGCTGTTTCAGGCACGGCATCCACCGGGCGCACAATGGACGGAGAAACCAGGTGTCCACGGCGTCTGATGCCTCAGCGTTCGAAACCTTCCTCCGCGACGCCGAAACTCCCTTCGCCGGCTGGGACTTTACGCACATCACGGAGTCGGGGAGGATGCAAACCGCTCCGTTGACCTGGAGCTACGCCAGCCTGGTCCTGCCGCTGGCACGTTCGTCCGGCTCGATGCTGGATATGGGGACTGGCGGTGGCGAATTCCTGGCGTCGCTTCAACCGCTCCCGCCAAGGACGTTTGCCACCGAGGGCTACGCGCCAAACATCCCGATAGCACGGGAACGGCTGGAACCGCTTGGCGTGACGGTTTTGGAGATCTGCGACGACGATCAGATCCTGCCTGAAGATGATACGCTCGATCTGATCATCAACCGGCACGAATCCTACGATCCTGCCGAAGTCCGGCGGGTGCTGATACCCGGCGGGACGTTCATTACCCAGCAGGTCGGCGGCGAGGACGATCTCGATCTCAACCGGCTTCTCGGCGCTAGCGATGTTCACCCGTATGCCCACTGGACGGCAAAATATGCCGCGCGTCAGCTCGACGAGTGTGGCCTGGAGATTGTCGACGAACTTGAGGACTTTACGTTCACCCGCTACTTTGATGTTGGCGCAATCATCTACTACTTGAAGGCTGTTCCGTGGCAGATCCCGGGTTTCGGTGTCGAGGCCTACCGTGACCGCCTTTGGAGCCTGCACCAGCGAATTCAAAGGGACGGGTTCGTCGAGGTCCGCAACCACCGATTCTTGCTCGTCGCACGGAAGCCTGTGGGGGAATAGCAAGCGTTCCGGGTAGGCTCAACGTACTACGACGGACCGACGTAAGGAGAGGATGAGGCTCAATGCGCTTCCGGAAGAATGAGTCAGAAGATACCAGGCCGGCGTTTAGTTGTTGTTCGGTGTCGCTCTCGATCAGTTGTTGCTCGCTGCCTTCGATGGCCGCGTTGCTGCTGCTCGCGTTGGTTGCCTGGCTCGGCGTACGCTACGGTCGTGATGAACTGATGACGTGGCGTCGCGACAAGATGTTGGAGTCGCCTGGTTGATGATCAGCAGGACGGGCAGCCGGAGGGGCAAGCGCACTCTGTGTGTGCCCGGCAGTTGCCCGTTGGGTGGATATTGATCACCCCGCCGAGCCGGTCCAACTCAGGGCGGCAACAGGCGATGACGAGATCGCGAAGGCGTGCCCGCGCCCGCTGCACACGCGATTTGGCCCCGGAGACCGACAGTCCGAGGTGCTCGGCAAGTTCCCGTTGCTTGAGCCCCTCCAGCGCAGTCAATCGCAATGTCTCACGATCGGCTGCTGGCATGCCATCGAGCAGCCCGGGCAAACAAGCAGCGAGATCTGGAGATCCAGGCTCATCTGTCTCGTCGACACTGATCAGATCGGGCGGCAGCGCTGTCAACGGCCGGGTGCGACGGTAGTGATCGATGATGGCATTCCGCGCGATTTGATAGAGCCAGCTTTCGACCCGCTCCGGATCTCGCAAAGATGCCGAACGGCTGACGGCACGCAGGCAGACTTCCTGGACGATGTCATCTGCCTCGTCCGGGTTGGAAACACGCGAGCGCACGAAGCGACGCAAGCGCTCGTAGTGTGTATCCAGTACGTCCGTCAGTTCAGCAACGGTCATGGGTTTACCCTCCATCACTCAGAATGATAGACGTTCGAGACCCGAAAAGGATGCATTTGCCGGCTGGTATTTTGCAACCCGGTGGGGAACACCAGATTCCGGTGCGACATCCTCGTTTCCCGGTCGTTGCGCGCGAGGGGTTGCGAGATCCACCCGCAAGTCGAATCCGTGCACTTGTTACCACAAGCTCCCACAGTCTGTCTGATGTCTGCGTCCATTTCCAGGAACCTGCGTCTACTAGAGCGATCGGGATGGCCGGTCAGAAGACGCGAAGAGGCTCACTTGAAGGGAGCTATGACGATGGAACAGAAGTGGATTGCCCAGAGCGCTGATCCGGGTTGTTGCGAGGATGACTGTTGTGACGATTGTTGCCCCAGTGGAGGGTGCTGCTAGCGATCAACGAAGATCGAGACGCAACGGTTGCGAGGGCGGGCTATGGACCCGCCCTCGTTGCGCTCATTCCGTGATCGTGTCTGAAAGCTGAGAGGTCTCAACCGCGCTGCAGTCCCCGGTAAGCGACCAGTGCCGCGCCAATGATCCCGGCCTCGTTGAGCATTTCGGCCGGCACGACCTGAGCGTCAGTGTCGAAGTAGCGGAAGTATTTTTCGTGCTTCTTCGAGACCCCGCCGCCAATGATGATCAACTCCGGACTGAAGAGAAACTCGACGTGATCGACGTATCGTCCGACCCGCTTGCCCCACTTCTTCCAGCTCAGGCCCTGATCCTCGCGGACACTCTCGGCGGCGTAATGCTCGGCGTCCGAGCCCTTGAAGATCAAGTGGCCAAGTTCAGTGTTGGGCACGAGGACTCCGTCATGAAAGAGCGCGCTGCCGATGCCTGTGCCGAGCGTCAGCATCAGCACCGTCCCATCGCGACCCTGACCGGCGCCGTAGGTCATTTCGGCGATGCCAGCGCTATCGGCGTCGTTGAGCACCTCGAAGCGTAGCCCGGTTGCTTCCTCGAAGATCGTCCGTCCATCCGATCCGAGCCAGGATTTGTGGACGTTCGCAGCAGAGTGCATCTTGCCGTCGCGTATGATCGCTGGGAATGTCGCCCCAACCGGACCATCCCATTCAAAGTGATCGACGATCTGCTTGACGACTCCGGCCACCCTTTTCGGTTTCGAAGGTTGCGGCGTCGGGATCCGGTAACGTCGCTCAACTAACTCGCCCAGTTCGACATCGACCAGTGCCCCCTTGATCCCCGACCCGCCAATGTCGATACCGAGCATGATATTGCCGTTGTCTGCCGCACTCATGAATTGAGCTCCGTCCAATCACATTAGACAGCCGCGTTGAATCCTTACACATACGAGGGCTCTTTGAACCTTCGATCGAGTGCTGATCGAGAAATGTAGGAACTGGCAATAGTCAGCCGAACTCTCTGCCTGTCCCGGATGTTTCCGGAAGAGCGGTGGTTTTGGGCCAGTGTCAAGCGGTCGTCAGTTCCTGAGGAAGTGCCGGGATGCTGTATCGTTCCAGCCGGGTTGCAAACCGGAGGAGGGAAGGGGAGCTGGAATGGCAAGAATGATCATTTCGGGTGGCGATGTCGTGGTCTGGCACGACGGCGGGCACGCGTTGATGCCGGGCGCGCATGTCGTGATCGAGGACGACCGGGTGGTCGATGTCACCCGCGACGATCCCGGCGGCGCGGGTCATGTGATCGACGCCAGCGGCAAACTGGTCTCTCCAGGTTTCGTCAACTGTCATGTCCACGCCGGGATCGATACCCAGGTGCTGATGACTGACAAGGGCGCGCCGGGCTACTACAACTCGGGCATGCTCTTCGCCAGCGCTTCCACCGCGACTATGAGCAACACCGGCCCTGCCTGGACTGACGAGGAGCGTCGCGCCGCTGGACTCTACCCGCAGGTTGAGCTACTCAAATCCGGTGTCACGACCTTTCTGGAGATTGGCGGGGCGATCGGGGACATCGACCTCTTCGGTGAGCTGGTCGGGGAATCGGGTATTCGCTGCTACGCCGGTCCTGGCTTTGAGGACGCCACCTGGGTGCTCGATGCGGATACCGGCGCGTTTCGGTACCACTGGAACGAAACGGCGGGCCGGGCTGGTTTTGATCGCGCAGTGGCCTTCATCGAGATCTCACGATGGCGACCACGACGGGCGATTGCGCGGCGCGATGATCCCGGCGCGGCTCGACAACTGCACAGACGAACTGCTGCGGGACGCTCAGGCGGCCGCCGAATCTCTCGACGTTCCGATCTCGGTTCACGCTGCCCAGGCAGGCTTCGAGTATCACGAACTGCTTCGGAGAACCGGCCGGACGCCGATCCAGCACATGCACGATCTCGGCTTGCTGACCCCGCGAATGATCCTCGGCCACTGCATCTACGTCAGCGGCCATCGCATGACCGCGACGCCTCCCGGTGACGACCTCGCGCTTATCGCCGCTGGTGGATCATCGGTTGCTCACTCGGTGACGGTTTTTGCCCGCCGGGGGATCGCGATGGAGTCCTTCCAGCGCTATCTCGATGCCGGAGTGCGGATGACCTTTGGCACCGATACCCTGCCGCGCGACTTCCTCCAGGAGATCCGTCTGGGCGCCTATCTCTCGAAGGTTGTCACTGGCGACTGGTCGGCGGCGCATACGCGTGACCTCTACCACGCCGCGACGGCAGCCGGTGCGGAAGCGCTGGGCCGGACCGATCTGGGCAAGATTGCTCCGGGCGCGAAGGCCGATATCTTCATCGCCGACCTGCGGAAGCTTCACATCGGCCCGGTTGTTGACCCGATTCTCGCGCTGATCCATGAGGCGAACACCAGCGATATCGAGACCGTGCTAGTCGATGGCAAGGTCATCATCGATGGTGGCAAGCACGCCAACATCGATCAAGGCTGGCTGCTCGAACAGGGCGAACGTGTCGGCGCAAAACAGCGCGCTACGATCTCCGCCCGCAACTGGCAGGGTAGATCTGAGGATGAGATCTTCGTGCAGACGTTGCCCCGGATCTAGGGACGTGCACTGGTCTTACGCGCGACCGGGGCGCCTATGAGTCTGTCGTGATCGAGCAGGAGTTGTCAGATCTATTCGGACGGCCGGTCGCCCTGAGCACCTGGGATATCCTTCGTCCTCTTTTTCGTGATGGGGTGTTGGGGCAAGCCTGCACTATCCATGACACGCCACAACTTCTCAACTCGGGAACGATGTCGACGAAATCCTGCGAGAGTCCCTATCAGAATAGGCTGCCGAACTGCCCCTGAATGGCCGCGCGCGACAGGCAGGGCCGTCCGAGTTTGAACGCAGATCACGCCCTCTCAAAGTCACCTTGTGGTTGTAAACCAGACAACACCCTTCCAGCATCCTGGACATCTACCTGTGGACATTCCAGACGTCATGATCAGAGTCAAGGCGCCGTCGCCATTTCGACCGGCGGCGGCACCGAGACAGATCAATCGCAGGAATGCACTCAGGAAGGGAATGCGCCATGCGAGCAGGAATTGGCATAACGGTCCGGCGAACGGTGAGTGTCTTCGCCATCGCGGCGATCGTCGTTTCGGCGTTCAGCCTCTTGGCGCCACAGGGCGCCGCGGCGAACTCACTTAACTGTTTCGGGTATCAGGCGACGATAGTCGGCACAGCAAACGGCGAAACGCTCTATGGCACGAACAGCCGGGACGTGATCGTAGGACTAGGCGGCAACGACTTCATCTTCGGGTGGGGTGGCAACGACCTGATCTGTGGCGGCGACGGCGATGACCAGATCTTTGGCATGGGCGGCGACGACTCGATCCGCGGCGACGCTGGCAACGACTTTATCCAGGGCGACTACTACGGCTACACCCAGTATGGCGAAGGAAACGATACGATCTTCGGTGATGATGGCGACGATCGATTGTTCGGCAACGGCGGCGATGACATCATGGATGGTAAAGCTGGCAACGACAAGCTGGCCGGTAACGACGGCGATGATGAGATGATCGGTGACGACGGCAACGACGAGATGGTCGGTGGTATGGGCTCGGACCGGCTCTATGGTGGTCGCGGCGACGACAACCTCTTCGACACATGGAATGATGGCAACGTCCTCTGGCCGGCGACGAACCTCCTTGTCGGCTTCGATGGTAACGATGCCTGCAGCTACTGGAGCTGGGATGTTCGCGATCGACGCTGGGAACAGAACGGTCTGAACACCTGTGAGAACTACAACGCTACGAGCTGGACAGGCTCCTCCCGGTAGCTTTCCGATCACAGATGTAGCGTGGGACCGGTCGCTTGCCCGGTCCCATCACATTTTCGAGACATCCTCGTTCCAGGACGTGGATAATCGCATGATCGGGCGCGTCTCGGAACGCCGCGCAACCTCGATAAAACCTGCTGAACGGAATGCTGACGCCAGCCCGGTGTGGGCGAAGACCGGCGGCATCTCCGGTTTGCGCGGCTCGACCGGGTAACCCTCAACGATTGTTGCGCCCTGGTTCGCGGCGAACGCGACCGCTTCCCGCAGCAGCAACACTGACAGCCCCTTGCGGCGATGATATTTCACGATGAAGAAGCAGGTCACCGACCAGACTGGCAGGTCATCAACCGGAGCAAGCACTCGAGAGCGGCCAAGCACCGGGAAATCCTCGCGCGGGCCAATGGCGCACCAGCCGACCGGACGGGCGCCCTCATAGGCCAGCACCCCTGGTGGTGGGCCGGTTTCGACGATGGTCCGGAACGCTTGCCGGTTGCCTTCGCCTTTCTCTCGCTCATACGCAGAGCGTGTCAGGCGCATCGTCATGCACCAGCATCCACCGACCGCCCCGCGTGGTCCGAACAACGTCTCCAGGTCCGGCCACCGGTCGGGCGTAAGGGGATGGAATGTGTAGGTTCCCGTGACGGTCATACTGCTCCAGATGTTCGAGCGAGTTGCGGCATATACGGTGATAAGCGATGCTTCCCCGCGCCGGTTGCCGGGGATGATGCCCGTCGTCACCCGGCACGATGGTCCAGAATGTGCGACCCTGAACACGTGGGCGTCGCTCACGACTCCGCGCGACCGATACTTGCCGAGTCGACTTCACCATTGAAACACGGTCCAGGGCTTTCTCGACAGATCGGGATGCACGACATTCTGCGTATTGGTTTGAGTTGTCCTCGTTCTCCCATTCCTGAAAAGCTCTATGCCCAGACCGTGCCCTGCTTACTCGACGATGGCAGGCGCTGCTCCGGGCACCGGAGGCTTGGGTGGCGGTCCCGCAATCCGCAGCTCGCGGACACGAGCGGCTATGGAACTCGCGCCGCTTACCATGAAGGCCGAGAAGCCGATCATTGCGCTGGCGCCAACGACTGGCAAAAGAAAGCCAGCAAGCGCCCCACCCAGCGGTTGGCTACCCTGCATCATCATCCGCAGCAGGGAGAAGGTCCGCCCGCGCAGCTGGGCCGGGATGATCTCCATCCTCAGAGTCTGCGCCCAGATCGTGAGTGGCGCCGTCAGCATGCCGAAGATCATCAGCGAAGCAACCGCGAGTCCGGCAACGCCAGCCAGCAGCGGCAGATAGGCCAGACCTGCCAGAATTCCAGCCATGCAGATCAGCGTTCCCAGCGAGAACCAGCGATTGAATCCCACTGAGAGAATCGAGCCAGCCGTCTGGCCAACGGCTATACCTCCGAGCAGCAGGCCAAATAGACTCGCTCCGCCACCGAGGGTCCGCTCGACATAGATTGGCATCCAGACGAACGCCGCGCCAAAGCCGACGTTGATCGACATATACATCAATGTCGTCGAGAGCAGAATTCGGTTGCCCCGCAGGAGCCGTACCGCATCGCCAAGGCTCGTCCCTACTCTTGCTCCCACGCTAACGACGGATGACATGACCGGCTCCTCAAGATAGCGGATGCTGATCAGCGCCGCGGCATAGATGAGATATGACGCTGCATCGATCATCAGGACGTATGGAGCGCCGAATGAGGAAATCAGGAGACCGGCGACTGGAGGGCCAACAACGCCAGCAATGGTAAATCCGAGCGTTTCGAAGGCGTTCGCCGCCGTTAGCTGATCACGCGGGATGATCGATGGGATAAGGGAAGGGCCGCCTGCTAGCGAGACCATCATCAGACTTCCGAAGACCGCCGCGGCGAGGTAGACATGCCAGATCGAGAGCATTCCGAGCAGGTGAAGAAGTGGAACAGCAGCCATCGCAATTCCCCGCGTCAGATTGTCGACAGCCATCACCTTGCGGCGGTCGTAGCGGTCGAGCAGCGCTCCCGCGACCAGCCCGCCAACGAGAATTGGCACGGTGTAGGCAAGAGCCAGGTAGCCGACTGCGCGTGCGGAGCCTGTTTGCTCCAGGACGTACCAGGTGAGCGCCACTCGGGCCATGGCATCGCCAAGCGACGAAAAGGCAAAGCCGAACCAGAAGCGCCGGTAGGACGCCATCTCGAACAGCCGGACATAGGAGTTGTCTCGGATCTTCATGCAGGCGCCATTGCCTCACCTTTCGCGCCATTCACGATGATTCGAGTGTATGCTCCTAATGCTGTCAGCGTAATGTCAGTGTTTGTCTCGAACAGAGGTCGAAATGCATCGATCCGATCGTTTGCTTGGGATCCTCCTGCAGCTCGACGATCAGCAGGTGACGCCGGCATCAGCGCTCGCCGGGCACTTCGAGGTGTCGCTGCGGACGATCTACCGCGACATGGACGCGCTCAGCGAATTGGGCATCCCATTCTATGCGCGGGCCGGGCGCAACGGTGGCTTTCAACTGGTCGAGGGGTACAAGCTGCCACCGATCATGTTCACTGAAGGCGAGTCGATTTCGCTGATTCTCGCCATCGCCTTGCTTGGGAGCTTGCGGTCCCGTCCCTATGCCACCGATCTCGACCGCGCCGAGAGCAAGCTCCTCCAGGCGCTACCGTCGCCACTCCAGCAGACGTTGCGCCGTGCCCGGCGGATAATCGGATTTGAGGGCACAGCCCGGACCGCGTTCCATATCGAGCATGGGGAACATGACATTCCAGTAGCGTCGCCGGAGGGAGAGAACCGCGTCCTGGAGACCTATCTCGGTGCGATTCTCGCCGGACAGGTTGTCGAAATCCGCTACCGGTCGCCCTACCGGCCAGATGGTCCCCGGCGATACCGGGCACGGCCAACTGGCATTTTCTGGGATCGCGATTGCTGGTATCTTGCCGGCGTGCTGGAAGATGGCGAGCAGCGCATCTGGCGGGCGGACCGCGTTCAATCGATCGATGCGGAAGAGAGCAACTGGCCAGCTCTGCCTGTCCCCGATCTCAGCGCCTATCTGAACCGTGCCTGGCTGGCTTCGGCTATGCGGGATTGGGCAACCCATCACCCTGTGCGGATTCGGATTACCCCGGAGCAGGCCGAGCGCCTACAAGGCGACTGGTATTACCGGCACGCGATCTACGACGAGTTGCCTGATGGCCAGATCATGCTGACCTTCGGGCAGGACCGGCCGGAGATCGTCCGTGAACTCGTGCGCTGGTTGGGACCGGACGCCGAGCTTGTCGAGCCCGCCGCCTGGCGCGAACTGATCCAGGATGATCTCCGTCAGATGCTCCGGGTCTACGATGATCCACCCGGATAACGTGCAAGCTCCGCTATGAGGTGATGTGTTCAAATGCCGGAGACGCTCACGATCCGTAGATTGGCGCTTCGATCGCGCAGCGGGATGATCGCCTGATACGCGTCCGAGTCATGCCACTCACGGATGCGCTCCTGATTCTCGAACTCGAAGATGATCAGCCGGTTCGGGCGCCAGTCTCCATTCAGCACTTCGATCTGATCGCTCAGAGCAATCATCTTCGCGCCATGCGCAGCGAGTATCGGGCCGACGCGTTCTCGATACTCTGCAAACTCCGCCGGGTCGATCATCTCGGCTATTTCAACCACCATGTACGCAGCCACGGCTCTCGACCTTTCCTAATTGCACGTCAAAGCACGCGAACCTCTTAGCAACCTTCCAGGTGATCCTTCATCCAGCCGAGCGTTCGGCAGAGCATGTCCTCCCGGTGCGGTGGCGGGCCGAGGCGAGTGAAGCCGTGTGAGCCGCCAGGGTAGCGGGCAAATTCGACTTCGCATCCGGCCTTCTTGAGTGCAATGAACATCTGCTCGCCCTGACCGATCGGGCAGCGCTCGTCGGCTTCACCGTGGATGATCAGGGTTGGGGTGACCGCATTGTGGGCGAACGTCGACGGCGAGTGGTCGCGATACCACTCCGGAGTCTGGTGGTGCTGGCCGCCCCACTGGAGATCGCCGAAGGTATGGCTAATATCGCTGGTGCCGTACATCGACTCCAGGTCGAAGCAGGGCGCGCCGCAGACGCAAGCCTTGAACCTGTCAGTCTGGCCAATCATCCAGGAAGTCATATAGCCGCCGTAGCTATAGCCGTAGATCCCTGTCCGGCGTTTGTCGGCGTAGGGACGCTCCAGGACTTTGTCGACGATGGCGATCAGATCCTGATAATCCTCGCCGCCCCAGTCCAGCGAAACCGCCATCGTGAATTCACGGCCATAGCTGCTCGATCCGCGTGGATTGGCAAGGACAACGAGAAAGCCATTTGACGCCAGAAGCTGTTGGACAGCCTGGTAGTCGTAGCCATAGTGACCGTTCGGCCCACCGTGGATCGTCATGACCAGCGGATAGCTCTTCGATTCGTCGAAATCGCTGGGCTTTAGCAACCAGGCTTCGATCGGGTAGCCATTGCGGTCGACCTCGATCCGCTCCCAGCTTGCCGGTGGATGCTCATTCAGGAATTCTTCGTTGAAGCCGGTGATGACGTTGAGGTCACCACGCTCGCGGTCGTAGACCGATAATTCTCCGGTCGAATCGAAGCTGGAATGGGTCTGGACAACGTAACGATTATTGCTGTCGGCGCTCAGCCCCCCGCTGGTTGCATGATGGCCGTGGCTCAACTCAACGTCACCATTGCTGAGGTCGATGACGTAGAGCCCGCTGGCTCCGGCACGGGCCCCGTTGAAGAGAACCCGGTCGTCGTCGAGCCAGACGGGGGCAGCGCTGCCGAAGAATAGCCCTGCTGGCAGCGGCTCCAGATCCTCGGTGATGCGCCGCGATCCGCCGGTGTCAACGTGGTAGACGAAGAAATCTGACTGCCAGGTCTGGGCGACGTCGCCGGTGTAGACGACGCGGTCTCCCGACGGAGACCAGGACCAGGACGAGATCGTGCCGTCCTCGGGGCCAACGATCGTCTCCGCGCCGGTCGCGACGTCGAGCAGCACCAGTTGCGAGTTCATGCCGTTGCGGTTGGGAAGCGCGGCGGCGATCATCTTGCTATCTGGCGACCAGACTGGTAGCTGAAAATCATTGGGCCGGTTGGTCAGTTTGCGCCGTTCGCTGGAAGCGACATCGACGATGAATACCTGCTGGCGTTTGTCACCGAGATAGCCCATGCCATCCTGCTTGTAGTCGATCCGGCTGGTGACGCGCACCGTTGGCGCGGTTTCCGGATCGCGCTTCTCCTCATTAGGGTTCTCGGGGTCGAAATCGGTGTTGTAGGCGATACTCTTGCCATCCGGAGACCAGGCAAGGTTGCTGACGCCCTGACCATGACGGGTGATTTCGCGGGCATCGCCACCATCAAAGGACATCACGAAGATCGCGCGGGCGCCTTTGCGTTCGTCCTCGATGCGATCCGAGACAAACGTGATCTGGCTCCCATCAGACGACCAGCGCGGCGTGCTGTTGCTCTTGCCACTGTACGTCAGCTGGCGCTGATTCGCGCCGTCTATATCGCAGAGCCAGAGGTGCGTTTCGCTCTTCTGCGTCTCTGGGTTCGCCTGCGACAGGGTGTAGACGATCTGTGTCCCGTCCGGGGAAATCTGAGGATCTCCCGCAGCCTTCAACCCGTACACCAGCGCTTCCGGTGTCAAACTCGCTGCCATGTTTGTTCCTTACAATAGTGATCCCTAATCGAACAGTGAGATACGATCTTCCCACAGGTGGATGAATCACGAAAGAGGGTCGAACAGCGGGTGAAGCGCATCGTCTACGGAGACAACCTGGCAGTGCTGGCTGGCATCGCTGACAAGAGCGTGCCGCTAATCTATATCGACCCGCCCTTTAACACCGGCACGACACAGACGCGGGAACATCTGTCGGATGACCCGCGATGAGGACGGCGATCGCACCGGCTTTCTTGGCCAGCGCTACCGCACCGAGCGGAAGGGTTCGCAGGCGTTCAACGATTCTTTCGACGATTATCCCGGCTTTCTGGAACCGCGTTTGCTGGAAGCCCATCGAGTGCTTGCGCTGAACGGCACGTTCTACGTCCATCTTGATTACCGCGAAGTGCACTACGTGAAGGTGCTGCTCGATGAGATCTTCGGCCGCGAATGTTTCCTGAACGAGATCATCTGGGCCTACGACTTTGGAGGACGCCCGAAACGCCGCTGGCCGGCCAAACATGACAACATCCTGGTCTATGTCAAGAGCCCGCGTAACTACGTCTTCAATACCGACGATATCGACCGCATTCCGTACATGGCTCCGGGGCTGGTCAGTCCCGGAGAAGGTAGCGCGCGGCAAGCTGCCAACGGATATCTGGTGGCACACGATCGTCAGCCCGACCGGCAAGGAAAAGACCGGCTATCCAACCCAGAAGCCGCTCGGCATTCTGCGACGGATCATCGCGGCATCGTCGAACCCCGGCGACCTCGTGCTCGATTTCTTCGCCGGCAGCGGCACCACCGGCGTGGCCGCCATGGAGTTGGGTCGGGACTTTCTGCTGGTGGATAGCAATGAGCAGGCGATCCGGGTGATGGTGGAGCGGTTTGCAGGGACGGAGGGAGTCAAGGTCGAGGGACGGGAAGTAGCTCTCACTTGCGACCCAGAGGGCTCCACGTCCTCTCCAATTCTGGGAGAGGGGAGTAAGATCAGGTGGTTGAGGCATCTGATTTCTTCCTCCGATGTTGATGAGCGAGGCAAATTGAGAAGAGACGATCGAACACCCGTTGATTTCTCCCCTTCTCCCAGAATAGTGGGAGAAGGGGCCGGGGGATGAGGGTTGGAATTGCGTCTGGAAGCCTGGATCGACCGACAAATCGCGTTCTACCTGCGGCACTGGGTCGCGTTTTCGTCGATCCTGTCGCTGGCGATCGTCGGCGGGGCGGTGGCTATTCCGCTTCTGGCGGCCGGGGGGTTCGACACCCTGGCGTGGTTCGGTTACAAAGCATATCGAGTCATCTGCCCACAGCAACCGAGCCACTCCTATTTCATCGCCGGGGAGAAGATGGGCTTCGAGCATCGCGAGACGGCTATGTTCCCGCCGCGGCTATCGCCGGTCCGCTCTATGTGCTGGTGAAACGGCTAGGCTTCCGGAAGCTCAACGGCAAGCTGGTGCTGATCCTGATCATCCCGATCCTCTACGATGTCTTCAGCCAGGTCGTCGGACTACGTGACAGCAACGGATTCTGGCGTTCGGTGACCGGCGCGCTGGCCGTCTTCGCCATCGCTGGTTGGTTCTACCCACTGCTCGATGCCGACTTCGAGAAGGCCCTCGCCACAATCGCACGCAAGCAGGCGCGCCGCGAGCGGGAGGCTCTGGCATCAGCACGGAGACCGTCGTTGCAGACTGACTATTCAAGACGTAACGAAATCGGCCTGTCAGAAGCGGCGTCGACCCAGACGGTAGCCTCCGCGCAGCGCCGTGGAGTCTCAGGTGAACGCCGTACTGTCGCTCGATAGAGAACTTTCCACTTCGGTCGAGTTGACAACTGTGTGACGATCGCGTGCGAGATCGGGCGTTTTCGAATGCGAGCTTATCACGCCCCTCATCCACCGTGGATGGAAACGCAATGGAATTTCAAGACGTCATTCGCAAGCGGAAGATGATCCGCAGCTATCTCGACAAACCGGTCGACCGAGAGACGATCGATTTCATTCTCGAGAACGCCATCCGGGCGCCGTCAGCCGGGTTCAGCCAGGGCTGGGGATTTCTCGTACTTGAAGATGAAGCGGACCGCAAGCGGTTCTGGGAGTCAAACTGGCCCGATCGCGACGAGGACAACCGCTGGACAACGATGCAGAATGCCCCGGTGATCATCATCCCACTGGCCCACAAGCAGGCCTACCTAGACCGCTACGCTGAGCCGGACAAGGGCTGGGAAGACAAGGACGAAAACCGCTGGCCGGTGCCCTTCTGGATGATCGACACGAGCTTCGCGGCCGAAAATATGCTGCTGACCGTCACCGACCTCGGTCTCGGCGCGCTGTTCTTCGGCGTCGACACACCACGCATTCCGGGAAGCCTTCGGGATCCCCGAAGGCTACGAGCCGATCGGTGCAATCTCGATCGGTCATCCCGCGCCAAATGACCGGAAGTCGCCATCACTGAAGCGGGGCCGCAGAGAAATCGACGAAGTCGTCCGTAGAGGAAGATGGAGCTAGCGATGGAGTTTCAGGATGTCGTCAACCGCCGACGGATGTTTCGCAAGTACGATCCCGACCGGCCCGTGCCTCGCGAAACCGTCGAGCGAATACTGCGCAACGGGACGCGCGCGCCGTCGGCAGGCTTCGCCCAGGGGTTGGGCTATCTGGTGCTGACTGAACCGGATGACCGGGTGCTCTTCTGGAAGGCGACGAATCCACCGGGTCAGGTCGAGGCGACTGGCTCTCCGCAGCTCCATGACGCGCCGGTGATCATCGTCCCGCTGGCCCACAAGCAGGCCTACCTGGATCGCTACGCCCAGCCGGACAAGGGCTTTCCTCCCAACTACGAGGAGCGCTGGCGGGTGCCGCACTGGTACGTCGACACGGCCTTTGGCGCGATGCTGATGCTACTGACGGTGGTGGACGAGGAACTGGGCGCGCTCTTCTTCAGCATCCGCGACGAAGCTACGATCCACAACGCCTTCGGCGTCCCGAAAGAGTACGACCCTATCGGTGCGATCACGATTGGCTACCCCGACCCAAGGACCAAACCGCCATCGCGCTCAAACGAGCGCAAGGATTTTGACGAGATCGTTCACTGGGGCCGCTGGGAGAATTAGGCAGCCCGTCCACCATATTGACAGAGCTATTGGCCAGACTCATAGTATAGGAGTTCTATTTACTCTTGAGCTCTGACAAGGAGGTAAGGATGGAGCAAAATGCTGAGCTCGTAGCTTATGTGAAGCAAATGTTCGCTATCTTTGAGACGGGTGATGTCTCTGCCATCGACGGTATTCTGTCTCGGGAGAAAGACGTCTTAGGGATCGGCTCCGATCCTCGAGAGTGGTGGGCTGGCGACGCCCTTCGTGAGGCGTTCCTGACCCAGATTCCTGAAATGCACGGAGCGGGAATGCGCTTTGAACCCGGCGATGTTCAGGCATTTAGTGAAGGCACCGTCGGGTGGGTCGCCAATCAGCCAACGGTGAAGTTGCCGGACGGCGGAGAGATTCCGATGCGCTTTACCGGCGTCTGTCATCGGGAAGACGGAGCCTGGAAGATGGTTCAATTCCATCTCTCGGTTGGGGCGATGAATGAAGAGACGCTTGGCGAGGAACTCACCGTCTAACTCAATCTGTTTCGACCGGACTCCTGAGGAACTGTTTCCCGTCGCTCAATCGGACGAACGTGGTACCACGCTCCGGCTCGAAGCCGGAGCGTGGCTTTTCTGGTTACCTGAGGTTATGGCAGATTCGCGAAGGCATCGACCTCCTGTTCGGCGAGTTCCGCATGAGGCTCACTGTCATCATCCCAGCGCCAGAGGTCACAGGTGGCGGTGTAGCCGTCCGGCTCGACGCCGTAGCTGTGTTCCCAGACATCCACGCTAGTGGGTGTAGGCTCTGGCGCACCGAAGAGCTCGATATGGTCGAGGGGATGTTCCAAATCCTCCGGCTGGGTTCTGAAACCATCGGCTTCTGGTTCGGGCGCAACCGGCCCAAAGTCGATTGGTTTGAGCCCCTGGATGTCCAGCAGAAACGGTTTCGGCTGATTCTCGTGCTGCATCTCGGTGTTCCTTCCTGTTACTGACCAGCACTTCCGATGTCTCTAGTCTGCTGGCCGAACGTAACAGCTCGGAAACAGTCGCTGTAGTCTGCTTTACAGCCCTGGCAGGAGGCGGGGCAAGATGGCGTCAGGTCAGCGGACCGCCAACATAGGCGCAGACGCCGGTGCGGGGCGAGTTGACAACGGGCATCAACTCCTCCCAGCTACCCCATTCGCAGTCGTGATCCTCGCCGCAACTCTGGCAATAGAAGCCCTTGCCCTCCCACATGCAATACGGGCAGATCCAGGCGGACGGTTCGCCGCACTCGCTGCACGGGATCTGCGGCGGCAGATTGCGAGCCAGGAGCCGAACCGGAGTGTTTGCCTGCGGCCTGCCGACCCGCTCAGCGACGACGCGCCCTTCAAGCTCGGTCGTCGAGCCGAAGTCGTAGCTGTAGCGGAACGTCGCTCCGACCGGCAAGACATTCAAGAATGTCGTTTCGAACATCGATGCACTGGGCGGCATCCCAAAGGCTCCGAATACCACGCCGTCATCTTCGTCGTAGGAGATATATCGCGTCTCATCGAAAAAGAATTCGCTAAGATGGCCGCAGCATTCAAGCCAGATATCGCGCAGATAGCTGTCGAGCATCCCAAGCGTCGCGGTGCACGGTATTTCGAGGTGCAGCCAGTAGTCGCTGATATAGCGATCCTGAACGACGAGATGCAGCAGATGCGTCGCTGCGAGCGAATGACCGGCATCGTCGCCGGTCCGTTTTCGACAGGCTTTGAGATGGTTGCTCATGCCACTCTTGGTAAACGTTTCGCCACAGAGCTGGCAGACGCCGCGGGATTGTTGGGTAGCCATGAGCGTGCTCCTAATCGCGATGATTGGCACGTATCCGGAGTAGCCGGGATTGATCGAGAATATCATCATATACGAACAATTCGGGCTGTGGGAGGGCTAGCTGCCGCTCGCCAGCACAGCGCCTATTTCGTCATAGTCATAGCTGGTGATCTCGTAGGGATTGCTCCAGGGATCTCGGAAGTAGATCGACCAGGCCAGATCGTGATCGACGACTTGGTCGCGAGTGAGCGGGTCGCCGTGGCGGTTTTGGACATCGACTCGCTCGATGTGGTCTAAGAAATCCATGAAACCAGCTGCATCGACCCGGAATGCGACCCGTTGATGGCCGATGAACTCGCGCTCACCGGGCCCTTCGCCGTGAAACAGTGCCAGCATCGTCTGGCCGCCATCGCTGGAGATCATTATCGGCCCACTAGCTTCACGCCAGACATCCATCGCCTCGACCGGCACGAGCCCCAACGCTTCTTGATACCACTCCAGTGCCGCCTCCATATCCGGCACGAACAGTTCGACGTGGTCGATCTGTTGGACTTGAAACTCTGCCGTCATTTTCCACCTCCGTAGTTGTCGCGAATTGTCATGGATGCACGCGGTATTGGATTCACTTTATCGAAGGATCTCACCGTCTCCATCTGAAGTACTACGCATTGTGGTTTGGAGGAATCTTCGCATGTGCGGCGCGCCGCCCGCGCTACAATGCCGCCGGAATCGAACATGATCGAGCTATCCACCTGCACAGGGAGGAAACAGATGGCAGATAGAGCTGAGCTTATTGGAGCGATGGAGTATCGCAATATCGGGCCGCATCGTGGTGGTCGCGTCGTTGCGGTGGCGGGTGATCCGGTCAACAAATCGACCTTCTACTTCGGGTCGACCGGGGGTGGGGTCTGGAAGACGACCGATGGCGGCGTCGACCTGGAAGAACGTCTCGGACGGCTACTTCAAGTGGGCCTCGGTCGGAGCGCTGGCGGTCGCGCCGTCGGACCCGAACGTGATCTACGCCGGGATGGGCGAGACGACGATTCGCGGCAACGTCTCGCGCGGCGACGGCGTCTACAAGTCGACCGACGCCGGCCAGACCTGGCAGCACATGGGGCTGGCTGCAGACGCAGAACATCGGCGAGATCTGCATTCATCCGACCAACCCGGATCATCGTCTACGTGGCGGCGCTCGGGCACGTCTGGGGGCCGAACGCCGAGCGTGGCGTCTATCGCTCGATGGATGGCGGCGAGAACTGGGAACTGGTGCTGTACAAGAGCGACGACGGCCGGCGCAGTCGATCTCGCGATGGACCCGACGAACCCACGCATCCTCTACGCTGCGATCTGGGAAGGCAGTCGCGGGACCGCACTATCATGTCATCGGCGGCAAGCGAGTCCGGCCTCTGGATGATCGACCGATGCAGGCGACACCTGGGAAGAGATCACTCACAACCCGGGCTTGCCGAAGGGACGTCCTCGGCAAGATCGGCGTCTCCGCCTCCGGCGCGAAGGCTGGACGGGTCTACGCGATCGTCGAAGCCGAGGAGGGCGCGGTCTTTCGCTCGGAGGACTACGGCGAGACCTGGACACGCGGCAGCGACGACCGCAATCTGCGCCAGCGCGCCTGGTACTACCACCACATCTACGCCGACCCGAACGACGCCGACACCGTCTGGGTCTGAACGTCGACATGTGGAAGTCGATTGACGGCGGCAAGAGCTTCCGAGCACGTTGCCGTCCAGCATGGCGACAACCACGACTCTGGATCGATCCGGACGACTCGCAACCGGATGATCCTCGGCAACGACGGCGGCGCACGGGTCAGCTTCAACGGCGGGACTGACCTGGTCGACCATCTACAACCAGCCGACGGCCGAGTTCTATCACGTCACCATCGACAACGCCGTGCACCTACCGCGTCTATGGCGCGCAGCAGGACAACACGACGATGAGCGTGCCGAGCCGCTCGAACACCGTCGCGATCACTCGTCCCGAGTGGAACGAGATCGGCGGCGGCGAGTCGGGCTACATCGCCGTCGAGCCGGACGACCCGGACATCATCTACGCCGGCAGCTACGGCGGACTGCTGACCGCTACAACGCACCGCACCCGGCAGGTGAAGAACATCAACGTCTGGCCGGAGATGACTGCTCGGGTCAGCCGCCAGCGGAGATGGAGCTATCGCTTCCAGTGGACCTCGCCGATCGTCCTCTCGCCGCACGACCCGAACACGCTCTACCCGGCGGCAACATCGTCTTCCGCTCGAACGACGGCGGCCACAGCTGGCAGGCGATCAGCCCGGATCTGACCCGCGCCGATCCCGAGACGACTGGTCGCCTCCGGCGGGCCGATCACCAAGGACAACACCGGCGCGGAGACCTATGCGACGATCTTCGCCATCGCCGAGTCACCGGTCGAACAGGGTCTGATCTGGACCGGTTCCGACGACGGCCTGATCTACGTCTGCCGCGACGACGGCGAGAACTGGAACAACGTCACACCCGGTCCGGATCTGTTGCCGGAGTGGGCTCTGATCTCGATCATCGAGCCGTCGCCGCACGACGCCGGTACATGCTATGTCGCCGCAACCCGCTACAAGTCGCACGACGACGCGCCCTACCTCTGAAGACGACGACTACGGCGAGTCCTGGACGTTGATCATCGAACGGCATCCCGGACGAACGAGTTCACCCGCGTCATCCGCGAAGATCCGGAAGTGCCCGGCCTGCTTTATGCCGGCACCGAGCGCGGCGTCTGGTATTCGTTCGACGGCGGCGAGAACTGGGAGTCGCTGAAGCTCAACCTGCCGGTCGTGCCGATCCACGATCTGGTCGTCAAGGACGACGATCTCGTCGTCGCGACCCACGGCCGGTCGTTCTGGATCCTCGACGACCTCGGCCCGCTGCGCCAGCTCGCCAGCGGCGCCGTCGAAACTGATGGCGTCGTGCTCTTCAAACCGCGTGACACCGTCCGCTGGGCGTCGGCGCGAGGCTTCAATAGCCGTCCATACGAGGGCCGCAACTACTTCCGCTCGACCGGGCTCGTCGTCAGCTACGAGAATCGGAAGAATGAGGAAGGCGAACTAGAGCGTCAGTGGCTCGACGCCGGCGCAAATCCGGACGATGGTGTCGTCATTCAATATTACTTGCCAGAGAAACCAGACGAAGAGGTCACGCTGACGATCAAGGACAGCGAGGGCAACGTTGTCCAGAGCTATTCCAGCAAGAAGCTCGACGATCAGCACTACAAGGACAATCCCGGTCTTACCCGTCCGCCAGTGGTCAAAGCGGACCAGGGTTCCAACCGCTTCGTCTGGGATTTCCGCTACCCCAACGCGACGCCGGTTCCGGACGACACTGGTTCGATGGGCTTTGCCGGTGGAGCGCCGACCGGACCGAAGGCGGTTCCCGGCCGCTACACCGTTGAACTCACGGTTGGGAATGAGACACTTAGCCAGGACTTCGAGGTGCTCGGCGATCCGCGAACCGGCGCGAGTCAGGCCGACTATCAGGAGCAGTTCGATCTGGCCCAGCAGGTCAGTGCCAAGCTCTCGGAGCTGCACGAAGGCGTCAATTGCATGCGCAAGGTCCGGGCGCAGGTCGATATGTGGCTCGAGCGGCTGGATGACGAAGGCGTGACCGCAGGCGGGCGAGGATCTGAAAACCAAGCTACGCGAGGTCGAGGATGTCCTGATCCAGTGGCGCGCCAAAGCGGCTCAGGACACGCTCAACTTCCCGGTCCTGATCAACGCCAAGCTGGCCGCCCTGATCTCGATGGTCGGCGCAATCGAAGGCAAGCCAACCCAGCAATCCTACGACGTCTACAATGACCTCGCGGGGCGAGTTGACGAGCAACTGACGAAGCTCAACGCCGTGCTCGAAAGCGATCTGCCGGCCTTCAATGCGAAGGTGAAAGCGGTTGGGGCCGAGGCGGTGGTGGTGTAGAGGGAAGAGGTAACAGCCGAAGATGCCCTCATCCCCTAACCCCTTCTCCCAATCCTGGGAGAAGGGGAACAAGAAGACTCAATAGTGACTCATCTCTGGATTCTTCTCGCCTCCCCCGGCATTGGGAGAGGGGCCGGGGGCGAGGGCCGTCTATGACCATCGAGTTCCTCATAACATCGCTCATCGTCGTCGTGACGCCCGGGACCGGCGTGCTCTACACCCTGGCGGCCGGGCTGTCGCGTGGGATTCGCGCGAGTATCATCGCAGCGCTCGGTTGCACGCTCGGGATTGTCCCGCATATAGCGGCGGCGATCCTGGGGCTGGCGGCAGTGCTGCACACCAGCGCACTGGCGTTCCAGACGCTCAAGTATCTCGGTGTAGCCTACCTGCTCTATCTGGCCTGGAGCGCGTTGAGAAACCAGGGCACACTGACCGTGGACGAAGAAGGCACCTCGAAATCGACCGGTCAGGTGATCAGAACGGCGATCCTGATCAACATCCTCAACCCGAAGTTGTCGATCTTCTTTCTGGCTTTCCTGCCGCAGTTTGTCGACGCGAACCAACCGAACGCATCGCTCCACATGCTCGGGCTGAGCGCAGTCTTCATGCTCATGACCTTCGTCATTTTCGTCGGTTACGGTTTGTTCGCTGCCTCGGTCCGCAACCACGTCATCTCACACCCTCGAGTGATGACATGGATGAGCCGGACGTTTGCCGGCGCGTTCATCGCATTGAGCGTCAGGCTGGCGCTCGCGAAGCGGTAGCTCAGATCAATTCAGCTTCTTCATCTGTGAGAGATCGCGATACATCCGGCAGAGATTTTGAAACGGTCGCATTCCGGTCTACTATTGACGCATGGACTCACGCTGTCTAGAGAAAGATGACATAATGAAAATAGAAGCAAAGCTAGAGGAGATGGGGCTGGTGTTGCCGCCGGTCGGAGCATATCTGTCGTCACAGACGGGACCACCGGTGCCGGTGGTGGTGCGGAACGGCATCGCCTATGTGTCGGGGCATTCCTCACGAGCTATAGATGGCAAGGGTGGCGCGCCCAAAGGGCGCAGTGCCGAGCAAGGTGTCGCCGGATGACGCGCGTGAAGCGGCCAGGGGCGCCGGGCTGACGATTCTGACCCAGCTCAAGGAAGAACTTGGCGATCTCGACCGCATCTCGAAGTGGCTCTACGTCGCAGGGATGGTCAATGCCGATCCGGGATTCGACCGCACCTCCTATGTGATGAGCGGCTTCTCGGAGTTGATCATCGAGATCTTCGGTCCGGAGATCGGCAACCATGCCCGTGCTGCAGCGGGCCATTCGACGCTGGCGGGGAATAGCTGCGTCATCGTCGCCGCCTGGGTAGAGGTTGACGGGCACTAGAAAGACAACTGCACCGCTGAAATCGTTTTGCGAAGCCGGGGGCTGACCTGAGCGGAGACTGTCTGGATTGTTCACAGACCGCTGGGGATATGCGGGGGGATGCGCGGCAGCACGGCGCTGCTCGGGTTACTCCGGCCAGTCCAGCTTGCACTATGATGGGTCGGGGCCATATACAGCTGTATCCGGATAGAAGCTCGACCAGCCGAACCAGAATGCGAGGTGGCCGGCGAGCCGGGGCATTTGCTGGTCGGCGGGTCCGATCAGGGCTCGTTCGGTGATGGCCCAGAGTTGACCGGTCTGGTCGCGCAAGGTGCCGGGTTGCGGGCCGATGCTGAAGACATGGCCGTCCCGCTCGTACGCTCGGGCTGCCCGCCGGTCTCGTAGCTGAAGCCGATCCCATCCCGATCGACGCCGGAAACCTCGATGTTCTGGCCGCTGCCGACGACCACCAGGTCGGTCCCGCCAAGGCTGTCGTTGATCGCCTGTTCCGCGAGCACATCGTCGATGGGATAGGCTTTGGGACTGCCGTTGATTTCGATCGCGAAAACCGTAGTCTTGTCTCTCAGCCGGTCATCGCTACCCGGTGTCGGGAACCATGTGCCGGAACTCTGGAAATAGTCGCTATAGGGTTCGCCGGGAAGGTACTGGCGGGGAAAGCCGGTGTTGAGATCAAGCACGGTCGTCGTGGGGTGGTCATCGCGCCATTCGCTCCAGGATGTCAGAACAATCGGTATGACTTCAAGGCGGATGCCGGATCCAGCCAGTTCGCCTACGACCGGGACGCCGGTGAGCTGATTCCAGAGGCTCATCGTCTGGCGGTCGTACATCAGCTTGTTGCTGCGGTAGAGCAGACCCGAAGTTCCGAAGTCGAAGACCGTGCCATCCGGCTGGGTGGCCCGGTAGGCGATCCCCGCGCCACAGAGGGTGCAGTACGCCAGGGAGACCGGTTCACCACCGAGGATGTCGTTCGCCATCTCGTGCTGATCCATGATCCGTAGGGGGTAGGCCCGCGCCTCGCCGTTGACCATCAGCCCGAAGACTGGCTCTCCGTCGATCATCCCGGATGCGTCGGCGGCTGGAATTACTGATGGTTGCTCGAGTGGCGGGATGCCGTCAATCGGAACACCTCCCCAGACGATCTCCTCGACTCGAATCGTGCTCTTCGCGTGCCCGCTGAGAAAGTCGCGAAAGCCAGGGTCAATTCGCCCGAGAACCGTCCCTTTCCATTCGGTGAATCCGGGAGGCGGCGCTAGATCGGTCCTGGCATACCACTCGTGCCAGGCGACCCAGTCGCGGCCAAAAGTTTGACCGCTCAGTGCTTCGAGTGTTTCGAGGTGGGCGTTGCGATCGTTGTCAAAAACTAGCGCGCGCTGGAGCTCGATGAAGGCGGCGACGAAACGCTTGTCGTCCTGTTTCCGGATCCGTTCCATCGCCTCGGTCGCTGGTTGGCCGCCGACGTGAGTCAAGATGTACAGCATTTCCTCCGCTTCAGCGTTAGTGATAGAGACAGCTGGCTGCGGCTGGGCGGCAATGCCAGCGGCGGCAATGAGCACAAGCATGAGCAGGATGGTGACTGATGAGCGTCGCATCGTTTCATCTCTAGAGCCGAACTCGGAATCCTGTGTTTTTGAGGGTTTCTGAACAGGTAGTAGAAACACGGGTAGCGTCTGATTGGCTGGCGTTGACGCGTCCAGTCAAGTTGCTGGATGGAGCGATACATCGTCGCGGGGCTGACTTGGACACCGGTCGCAGTTTCCCACAGTTAACAGCGCTGTGCAAGCTTGGCCCGAGGATGCGCCTGCAACTAGAGATGCAGGATGGCTTCATCAACAGGTCCGATCCGGCGCGGTCGACCGGAACTGATCCCAATCCCAAGCGTGCGGTGCTGTCGCAATCACCTCTCGATCGTGCTACCGGAGATGCACAGTGTGACGGTCACTTGTCGCTGGGACAGCCGGCCATGACCAACGTCGCGTGGGTGCTTACTTGGTGGCTTGCGACGTTCTTGGAACGAGGAGGAAAGAGAACGCCGATCACTCGGTTTCGAGTGATCGGCGACTGCTCAGTTCATATGAGGAACCGGAGCTCGCGGTTGCTATCGAGGTCTACTCGTCACCGAACGCGGCGCGGAGCTTCTCTTCGTCTTCCGGTGAGAGGTTTGTCGAAATAACTTCGATGCCCATGCCCTCGAATTCAGGAAGCACGCGCTCGGTCACGGCGCCCGCCGAAAGCAGGAAGAGGGCGGACGTGCCCGGAGTAACCTTTTCACGGGTTTCCTTGATGAAGTTGTCGTCGATGCCAACGTCCGTCATATGACCCATCAAGGCGCCAATACCAGCACCAATCGCCAGGCCAAGGAACGGCACGAAGAACAGGAGCCCGAAGAGCATGCCCCAGAATGCGCCGTTGAGCGCCCCGAATGCGCCCAGGCTATTGAGTTGCTGGGTCTTCGGCTTCTTCTTGTCAGCCGGCCAGGTCACCAAGGCTGCATCCTGAATCTGGATCAACTGTTGCTTCTGCAGATCCTGGAGCTTGTGGAGCGCGACGCTCGCACCATCAGCGGTAGGGAACTTGAACACGGACAAACTCGCCATAGATCCTCCTTTTGAAAGTTTGACTCCCCGCCTCGTCACTCTGGGATCACCGTTAATCCCTGGCAACGGGCATTTCATTCTTCCGTACGATACCACACGGTCGACCTCCGCTATTGCATAAGCATCAGCCAGAAGGTCTCATTTATTGGAAGCGTGAATGAACCTCATCAGACTTCCGTCTTTCCCTACTGCACCATGAGCCTACTCGCCGGTAAGATGCCGAATCCGTCCTGCCGGCGTAATATGCGTGGGGGGCTGGCTGAAGTCAGATTGCAGGTTGTAGCTGGACGTTTGTAGGAAGAGAAGAATCTAACTCGTCGCCTACTCATCTCTCTACAAACGACCACTCCTCTCACTCTCCCCAGGTCGCGCGCAACACCCGCACCCAGTTCTTCCAGGCGATCTTTTCGACCTGCTCGCCGGTGTAACCCCGGTCAACCAACGCCTGGAGGAGTCTCCAGTTGCCGGAGGCGTCGGCGATCTCCCGGGGAACGATCGTGCCGTCGAAGTCTGACCCGAACGCCACCCGATCGATCCCGATCGTATCCACGAGATACTCAATGTGACGCACCATCGTTGCTAGCGGCGTGTCGGAATCGCGCCCGCCATCCTCGCGCAAGAATGAAACGGCGTAGTTCAGCCCGACAATCCCGTTACTATCGCGGATCGCGTCGAGTTGCTCGTCGGTCAGGTTGCGAGGGTGGGGCGTCAGGTTATGGACGTTGGAGTGGGTCGCCACCAGCGGATCCTCGCTCAGTTCGGCGACGTCCCAGAAGCCCTTCTCGTTGAGGTGGGAGAGGTCCATAACCACGCCAAGCTCGTTGCACTGCTTTACCAGTTCCTTGCCAGCGGCGGTCAAGCCGGGGCCAGTGTCGGGAGAGTGCGGGAATGGCTGGTTGACCCCGTGGGCGAAGATGTTGTCCCGGCTGTGGGTGATACCAATCGAGCGTACACCGGCGGCATAGAGCACTTCGAGCGCCCGTCCGTCGGCATCAAGCGGTTCCGCGCCTTCGAGGTGCAGCTCCATTGCCAGCACACCATCCTGAAGGCACTGCTCGATGCCGGCGGCGGTTGTGACGATCTTCACCTGGCCATCGGATTGCTCGGCTGTCTTGATCAGAACACCGAGCGCTTTGAGCGCGAAGTTCTGAGCATATGCGGTGGACATCATGCCATCGGCGTCGGGATCATTCGGTACATAGACGGCGAAGAATCCGCCAGCGAACCCTCCCTCTTTTGCCCGGGGCAGGTCGAGGTGGCCGCCCGGACCACCGGCGTGCATGTCCAGATCCGGTTCGCCGCGCTCGAAGAATGAACGTCCGTGGTTCATCATGCTCAATACGGTGTCGTTGTGACCATCAAAGACTGGTGGCAGCGATCCTGCGCTCATCGTCATCCCTTCCCCATCCAACGGGTGCTTCTAGATACTGACGTAATCGAGTCAGTCTAGCCCGGCGTGGGGAAGGTGTCACCGCGAACAGCCACGATACCGAATCCGCCCCGGAATGATTGTAAAGAGGAAGGTGTTTAACACTTTGAATACCCCGGTGCACGCAACAGCGCGCGATTCATCACTCTCCAGCGCACACCACAACCGCCCAGCGCGCCAGCCCCCGAGTAGATCCTGAACGAATAGCCAGAAGCAAGGAACACGATGATGGATAAGAAAGAAGCCGCCGCCAAGAAACTCAACCAGGCGAACGATAGTGGAAAAGCAACCAGCGTGGATGATCTCCGAACTGCTGGCCTAACGTTGCGGGAGATCTACCAGCTACAAGAGTTGCGCAACAGCGTGCGCTATTATCCCCACCTTGAGTTCTTCCCGAACGAGCAGTGGCGCCGCCTGCTGTTCATGAAGTGGCGCTACGAACGTGGCGCATACGTTGATAACGGGGCTCACCTCCCGAAGGCGCTGGCTGCCGGGCCCGTCGACACTGACTCCTAGCTCTAGCGTCGTCAGTAATGTCCCGAGTTGGCGCCATATAGTTCACCGCTCCTGTACGGGTGTGAACCACTGGGCTATACTATTGATCCTTGTGATTCCTAAGCGGTCAGTCACAATCGTCCCATCCTGGAGCTGTAGCCAAGTGGTAAGGCAGGAGTCTGCAAAACTCTGATCGGCGGTTCGAATCCGCCCAGCTCCTCCTTCCGATCAGTATCGAAGATCACACCCGCCCTTGCGGGTGTTCGCCATGTGACGGCTTTGTCTGTTTCCGGTTTCAATCAGTAGGATAGGGGCATCGATAGGCTCCTCCTGCGACGGTCAGCAACGAACGAGTTGGGAAACACCATTGCGCGCCCAGGCCCAACTCTTACGCAGGTACATACAAGTCGCGCTGATTGTCCTGGTTTTCCTCCCGCTCATCGCAGCCTGTTCGGGACCGGGCGAATCCGGGGTGGAGACGGCGGAGCAGCGCGCCCTCACGCCAACCGCGACCTCGCCGACGGGCCAGCAACCAGCTACAGCCGCTACCTATCCTGGATCGGCAGTGGCGCCAACCTTGACTCAAACAGCCCTCTCGTCTCTTCCAATCTCTACGCCACCGACCGCTCCCACGCTTCCAGCCACGCCTGACCTCAAGCCGGCCCTGACGGCTGAGCCGGACCAGGTTCCGGTCGCGCCGACGCCCTGGCTGCCGGACGAGCGCCCGGAGGATCAGCAGGTCGAACTGCCCGATCTGGATCTGCACTACGCGGTCCACATCAGCGAACTCTCAACAGCGACCGGATTCGTTCGGGCCAGCGAAGTCGTCACGATTCGCGAATTCAGGAGCTTCGTGCCGGACGTGCTCTACTTCCAGATTCCAGCGGCTGGCTATGGATTCTTCACCCTCGATAGTCTGACGCTTGCCGGCGCTGCAATCGAACCCAGATGGCTGAACGGTGGCGCAACGATGGTGGTTGATGTACCGGACAGTGTCGTTGCGCCGGTCGAGATCGGGATCGATTTCCGGCTCAACGTCGGGGGGCCGGAGACCTCCGGTTGGGGCTATCTGGCGGTCGATGCCGACGTCCTGCGACTTGGTTACTGGTTTCCCCAGATCTCCGACGACCACCCCTTCAGCCTGACCCTCGATCCCTCCTATACCCGCATCGCGACCTTCGACGTCATCCTCGATCTCGACGCCGGTCTCCAATTCAGCCACTCCGGCGAGGTCACCGGAAGCGAGCAACTGGCTGACGGCCGGGTGCGCTACCGGCTGCATGGCGAGAACATCCGCGATTTCGATCTGGCCCTCGCTTCGAGCTATGTCTTTGCCTCGACCGTTTCCCAGACTGGCGTAACGATCGAATATGCCTGGCGTGGCGGCATCTCGCCGGATGTCAGCGACCGGGTGCTAAGCGTCGCGACCGATGCCGTGGACCGATTGTCCAGTCTGCTCGGTCCTTACCCGTGGCCAACGCTACGCATTGCCGACGCCGGCCCTTCGTTGCCGGGCGGGATCGAATATGGCAACCACATCTGGATCAACCCCCTGTACGATCCGCTCGACCGTCTGATCTACCACGAGGTCGCCCACATGTGGCTCTACGGGATCATCGGCACGCGCACGCTGGAGGAAGGCTGGATCGACGAGGGTGGCGCGGAGTTCTTCGAACGCGGACTGGCGAGCAATTTCAGCGAAGTCGCCCCCTACCCGGATGGGGGCTACTGCTGCTCACTCGACGCGCGCTGGGAGGAGTTGCCCCAGAGCGGTAGCGGAACCTACTTCGCGATCTACGAACAAGGACAGCGTTTCTACATGGCGGTGCTGGACACAATGGGCTGGGACAATTTCTGGGCAGCGATGCGCCAAATATACGCCGATCACGCGCTCGGCATCGTGACTGCCTACGACATGCTTCGTGCCTGGCAAATCCAGAGTGAGGTCGATCTGCGCCCCCTCTTCAACGACACCTTCCGCTACCAGTGGATCGACGACTTACCGCCACCTGGATTCACCGGCCAACAGGGCTGGATTGCCCTGCCGTAGGCACTGTGCAAGCTGAATCTGTCGGCTGGAGAAGATCATCCTCGCCACCTCTCCCAATCCCTCCTCTCTCCTCTGCCTATACTTCACCGAGTGGTCTATCCGAACCAACGAAGTCGAGCGTTGATGTCGTTGTCCACGTTGAGCTACCAGGCATGGCAGGCCAGCCGGCCGAGTCGGAATCAGGATGTCTTGCTTGATACGGTCGAGTCGCGCGAATCAAACGCGCCCTTCGAACGCACCCAGAAAGGCTCGATCTGGGTGATCGCCGATGGGTTTGGACCACGGGATGAAGCGCTCCACGCCAGTCGCCTGGCTGCCCGGATCGTGATCGAACACTATTGGAACAGCGCCATCTCCGATCCGGAGGCTCGCATTCGGACGGCAATCGAACGCGCGAATCTGATGCTACGGGATACGCGAGCGGATACTGATGAAATAGCTGGCGCGACGGTCGTGGCTCTAGCGCTGGTTGAGGGCACTGCGTACATCGCTCATCTTGGCCGTGCTCGTGCCTACCTGGCAGCAGGCGGCGAGATTGAGCAGGTGACCAGGGATCACACCTGGGTAGCTGGTGAGGTCGATGCCGGCAGGATCTCGCCCGACGAAGCCGCCAGCCACCCCCGTAGAAATGTCCTTACTCGCGCGCTGGGCATTGAGCGGCAGATCAAAGTGGATGTTTCAACTCATCAGGTTGTTGATGATTTTCATATCGTGCTGGCGAGCGATGGCGCGGGTCAACATATCGGCCCGGAGGAAATCGAGACGGCGATTGCCGGCGCTGAGATCGCAGATCCCGCTGATGCGCTTGTCGCACTTGCGAGCCGGAGAAGCGGGGCCGATAGCGCAAGCGTGGTCGTGATTCACGCCACTGGCGCGTTCGTCGACAGCGAAACAACCAGCGAGCGCCTGGCAATCCTTCAGAGCGCCGGTCGTTCCCTCGGAGCATCGCTCGATCTCGACGTCACGATTAATTCGGTGATGCAGGAGCTACTGGCGCTGCTGGGTGGAGAGCATGCTGCAGTGATCCTCTGCGACGAACGTGGCGAGCCTCTTTTCGACCAGGCCAGGCAGTTCGTCTTGAGTCGCTCCGGCAGGATCCAGCTGGCCGGCGACGCGATTCTCTTTAGCCGTTCGGTTGTCGAAGGGGTGATTGAGAGCGGCGAGCCCTTCATCACCAGCGACGCGCTTAGCGATCCGGAAGTTAGCACCGTCGATTCCATCGTTGGTCTTTCCCTACGCTCGATCCTCTCCGTACCGTTGCTCGCTCGCCGGCGAAAGATCGGCGCGCTCTATCTCGATTCGTCGGTCCAGCGTGCGGCGTTCAGCCGGGAGGACCTCGATCTGATGGCGAGCTTTGCCGGACAGGCCGCCGCCGCGATTGAGAACGCCCGGCTCCATGCCGAGACCTCCCGCCAGCAAGCGCACCAGCAATCGATCATTCGCTCGATGTCATCGGCGCTGATTGCCATCGATGAGAAAGGAATCGTCTCCACCTGGAATCCGTCGGCTGAACAGTTGACTGGCGTTCAGGCCGGGGACGCGGTGGACCAGCCACTCAATGACGTCGTCTCTGGCCAATTCGCGGCATGGCTGAAGGTGCTCAGCGTTCAGGCAGAAACCGATGACCAGACAATGATGATCGGGCATGACTGGAGCGGAGAAATTGGCGACCGGGATCGGGTCTTTCTGACTGCACGGGTCGCCCTGCTGCGGCTTGGTGGCGACGATTCAGCCAGTCAGGGGTTCGTCTTCCTTATTAACGATCTCACCGAGATCGTGCGTCTTGAGGAGGCACGTCGGGCCGAAGCACGCCGCAGGCAGCAGATTCGACAGCTCTTTGGCCGCTATCTTGCCCCGCGCGTCGTTGAACAGTTGCTTATCAATCCGGACGACGTCCAGCTTGGCGGCACACGACAGGAGGTGACGATCTTCTTCGCCGACCTGCGTGGCTATACAACGCTCTCGGAATATCGCGAGCCCGAAGAGGTCGTGACCATCCTCAACAGATACCTCGCGCTGGCGACCCGCGAAATCCTGGCAGAGCTTGGCACTCTCGACAAATTTCTTGGCGACGGGGTCATGGCGATTTTCAACGCGCCGGTCGATCTCCCTGACCATGAAGCCGCCGCCATACGCGCGGGACTCCGTATGCAACGGCGATTACGGCGTATGAATGAGGAGCCGGGCGATGGGTTGGCGATCGGCTTCGGAGTGGGAATCAACACCGGCCCAGCCATCGTTGGCAATATCGGGACCGCTGAACTGATGAACTACACCGCTATCGGGGACGCTGTGAATGTCGCCGCACGACTTCAGGCCGATGCCCAACTTGGCGATGTGCTAATCAGCGACGCAACCTACGAGCGGGTGCGCGATCAATTCGACGTCGAAGAAATGGGTTCGCGGTTGGTCAAAGGACGTAGCCAGCCCGTACTTGTATACCGGGTGGCCGGCGCAAGAACGGGCTCGGAATAGGCATGATAGCCCTATCTATCGTGACCTTCTGCGTGTCAGGCTTTCTCCATAGTCCGGGCACCGGCGGGGCGCGCGGGCATCGTTCGGGGGAAGCGCGGCGAGCGGACAGGTTATGAGCGACCTGATTGGGCAGCAAGTCCAGGACTACATCATCGAAGACGAGGTCGGCAGAGGCGGCATGGCCAGGGTGTACCGTGCTCACCACCGGGTTCTCGACCGGATGAGCGCGCTCAAGATCCTGCTGCCCGAACTAGCGGGCGATGATAATTTCGTCGAGCGTTTCCTTCGTGAGGCTCGTTCGGCGGCCCGCCTCGAACATCCGAATATCGTGCCCATCTACGAGACCGGCCGGACCAGTGATGGCCAGTACTTCCTGGCGATGAAATATGTCGACGGCGCGACTCTGCGCGAGGTGGTGAACCAGGGCGCGCCCGATCTCCAGGAGGTCATTCGCTACGTTAGCCAGATCGCGTCCGCGCTGGATTACGCCCACGAGCGCGGGATCGTCCACCGCGATATCAAGCCGGGCAACATTCTGGTCGCCGCTGATGGCGAAGTGGCAATGCTCACCGATTTTGGGATTGCCCAGGCCGCCGAAGATATCGATGTGACCAGTCAGGGAATGCTCGTCGGCACTCCCGCCTATATGTCTCCAGAGCAAGCCCAGGGATTCTCCGCGACCGCTCAATCTGATATCTACTCGCTGGGCATCGTCGTTTACGAACTCCTGACCGGGACGACGCCGTTCCCCCACCGGACGCCTCATGCGGTACTGCTTGGCCACATCAGCGAACCACCGCTGCCGGTGCATGATCGCAACCCACAACTCACGGTCGAGATGAGCGCAGTGATTGGCAAGGCGCTCGCCAAGTCACCCGATGACCGCTATCGCACCGCTGGCGAGTTTGCGGCGGCGCTCTCTGTCGCGGCTGGCGAACATCCGTCGATCGAATTGCCGGACGCGACGGCTTCTACTCCGGCAATTGATCCGGAAACAGTTATTGAACAACCGCTGAGGCGCAGGCTGGTTGTCTGGGACTGGATGACCGAACAAGGCCGCTGGTTTATCGCTGGCGTGTTCGTCATGCTGGTCGTGCTGATCGCCGCCTCGTTCATCATGCGGCCAAATTTGTCAAATGGCGGGGCATCCACGGCCGGAACTATTACCGTCTTCAGTTTGCCCACTGGCGCGAATCTGTCAGTCAACGGCCAGTTCGCCGGTACGACGCCACGTACCATCACAGAATTGCCGGATGGTGAACACGTCCTACTTGCCGAACTGCCGAGCTTTTTGCCAGCGGAAGAGACAATCGACCGGGATAACGCTCCCGAGGAACTCACCCTGGTTCTCCAGCCGTTGCCAGCCGCTGAGACGCTCCAGGTGACGCGGGCGACGATGACAACCGGCATCGAACGCAATGCTGGGGGCATCGAAGAGCCAGTCGATACGGCCGTTGAATTCGCGCCCGGCCAGGAGGCAATCGCGTTCGCTTTCGTCGTCTCATCGGCATTCCAGGTGCGGGATCTTCAGTTTACCTTCACCTCGCGCTGGTACGATCCGGCTGCCACTCTTCGGGCCACGAGCCCGCCAGCGATGGTTACCCTTGACCGCTCCGGGCAGGTCTGGCACCTCACTGCTAACGAGCGTGCGGGAGATATCGATCCGCTGGCTTCGGGTGAGCCCTGTAGAGTTGAGCTACTTGTGGACGACGTCGTGGTTCAAACACTGGAATTTCGCGTAAGAGATGAACCGTGAGTGGTAAACGCTACGTAGAGCTGGATGAGTCTCCGATGGGTAAGAGGCGCCCGGCATGGCTGACGCCGGGTTTGCTCGTAGCCGGTATCTTCCTCGTGCTCATCATCTTCGTTGCCGTGGCAGTCCTGATCACCCGCGATGGCGATGGCAAGACTCTCGACAACGTGACCATCGCTGAATTGCGTGCCGACCCTTCCGGGTATGACGGAAATACGGTCGAACTGGTCGGCACGGTTAGCCGCCGATATACGATCCCGGTGCTCGACCAGTATGGACTCTACGAGTTCGATGATGGGACTGGCACGCTCTTTGTCCTCTCCGACAAAGGCGTGCCCCCTGATGATGGCCAGCCGGTGCGCCTAACCGCCATCTATAACGGGGCCGCGCGATTGGATGAGCAAATCAAGGCGCTGATTGAAGATCAGCTGGGATCAGCCGTTGGGTTGATCGCCGAACAGTTCCTGCCCAGCATTCCGCTCAACGTTGCGTTCCTGACCCATCAACGATTCGAACCCCTGGAAGATGACGCGACCGAGCGCGGGGCACAGTCCGATTCCATCCGTCTGACCGGGAGCCTTGCGGCCCAGGGCTGAACGACGATCGACCCCGCTGGCGATCTTCATGCCAGCCGCTGGCGGCGAATCTTGCCTTCGACCGCTCGAGGTTCTCCGGGCCATTGACGTTGCGACCGGGCTACGCCTCGATATCAATCGCCACCGGAAATGAATTGCGCGCCCAGTCACTGAGCGGGGCGCCGTCGGACCAATCCTGGTACTTTCCTGCGAGCAACCTGCGTGCTAGCGGCTCGTCCTTCTGACCATCGATCGGCTGCGCCGTCCCCCGATAGGTCGCTCCATCAATACGTAGGGTGACCGCGGGATCCGCGATCAGATTCAGCACCCAGTCACGGTTGCGACCCCCACCTGAGAGCATGTAGATTCGTTCTCCTTCGCCCTGGGCGAACCAGATCTCGATCTCGTGGGGCTTGCCAGTGACTCTACCGGTCGTGGCCAGATAGCAGAGCCGCTCGCGAGCGTGTTTTGGGGCGATTCTGGTCATGATTTGCGTCCTCGTTCGTTGTTCAATGTCGTGCGTTGAGTATCCGTGGATACTGGCTGCCAGGCATCGGACAAATGTCGTACCGTTGGCGTGCGTGAAAGACCCGCAGGCAGGTGAGAGAAAGGTTGGACGTGTGGTTGTGCGTCTGGTGTCAATACAGACTGGGATGCCGCAAATGTTCGGGGATGAAGACGGCTTCCGGCCGGATCGTTCCTGGTCAAGCGCGATTCTGAAAGAGCCAATCGACGGACCGGTCTGGCTTGGTGAGCTCAATCTCAATGGCGATCGGCAGGATGATCTCGACGTCCACGGCGGGCCGGACCAGTCGATCCTCGGCTATTCGGCCGGCCACTATCCTCACTGGCGCGCCGAACTTGAACGGCCCGACTTTCCATACGGCGCGTTCGGGGAGAACTTCACGATCGATGGTCTAGACGAGGACTCGGTTAGCATCGGCGACACGTTCGAAGTTGGCGAGGTGGTCATCCAGGTCACCAGTCCACGTGGTCCTTGTTGGAAGATCGCCCGCCGGCACGGAATCCCGACACTCACCGCGCGGGTCGAAGAGCTTGGCTGGACCGGCTGGTACTATCGCACACTCCAGCAAGGCCATGTCGAGGCGGGACAGATTCATGCCCTCATCGATCACCCACATCCATCATGGACGATTCGGCGGGTAGCTGCCACCCGAAGGGGCCGTGACGCCAGCGAAATAGCAGCCCTGGCTGATCTTCCTGAACTGGCCGCTCGCTATCGCGAAAGTCTTCAACACCGGCTGGCTCGCCTGTCCGCGTGATTCGAACCAGTTATCCGCGCTCTTGCCCGTCATGACGTCGAAGCGTCTTCGCCTTCCAGGTCAATCAGATTGGCCCCATGTTGTCATCGGGAATAGTGGGCGCCCCAAAAAGCTGCCCGGGTGGCGGGGGAACCACCCGGGCAAAGGGGAAGGGGGAAAGGGACTTCAACGGGCCGGACTCGCGTCGTATCTGGTGTGTGGGCGCCTCGGGATCGGTAGGTGGGGAGATAATCCGAGGTTGCGCGTTACCGGCCCTCCAAGTTGTCACTATCCATAACTGCAAACACGTCTCGATTATTCCCGATTGTCAAGCCATTCTGGGAGCGTTCCCAACCCGGCGATCAGGATGAGTATCGTGGGGTTACACAGCCCGGTTGAAGACAAGAACAGTTGGCGACTGGCCGAAGCCAGTGTTGCGATGAGCCCTTACGGGTTGCAGCATCTAGGGGGTCGCGCCATCTGGGATGTGGACGGGGTGCGGGGAGATCTGCGAGCGTGGTCGAGAAATCGGGTGATCTGGAAGCGGTGCTGGTGGTCGACGAGACGGGCCTCCTGAAGACGGGCGCCAGATCGATCTGCGCCCTGGGGCATTCGGGGCGCTCAACGGCGCATTCCGAGGCATGCTCTTCTTCGTGCCGTTCCTAGGCCTCACGATCGGCGCAGGCATGGGGCTATCACCGGTCACTTCATGGACTTCGGCATTGATGACGACGTCATCAAACAAACCAGAGACCAGATCACACCGGGTACCTCGGGGCTATTCCTCTTTTCCTCGGGCGCGGTGACGGGTCGGGCTCTGCCCGAATTCCAGGGAATGGGTATTGAGGTCGCCTCAACCAACCTCTCGAATGAGGACGAAGAGAAGCTCAAGACCGGCTTCTCGGAGGAACAGAAGCGTCAAACGAGTGGGCTGATAACAGTCCGTTCGGCAGATGGCCCAACACGACGACCAGCTTGTCCGGGCTGGTTGCTTCTCTACCTTGGCCCGCTGACGGATCAACCAGTCACGCGCGTAATTTAGCCTTGCCTAATTTGAAAGAGGTGGATAGAATCGAGATGAATTGAGGCACCCCTTTAGACTTTGTCTCGCACTGGTTATGCAGTTAAATCATTAGGGTACTATGCATGAAACGAAGCAATATCCGCCGCACTCTCAGAGGTCGGTTGCTCGCAATCGGAGCGCTGCTGTTGCTGCTCGTTCCACTCCTGGCGGCCTGCGGCGAAGATGCCGGCGGCTCCGGTGACAGCGGGGCGGACGTCAGCGACCGGACGATCCAGGTGACGACGACGACCCAGCAGATCGCCGATGCTGCGCGCGTTATCGGCGGCGACCGCGTCGAGGTCTACGGCATGATGGGGCCTGGCATCGACCCGCACCTCTACAAAGCCAGTGCTGGCGACGTCAATGAGCTTGAAGAAGCTGACATCGTCTTCTACAACGGACTCAGCCTTGAAGGTCGCCTCGCTGATCTGATGGTGACGATGGCCGCGGAGAAACCGACCTACGCCGTCGCCGCAGCCATCCCCGAAGACATGCTGGCCGAGCCGCCCGAATTCGAGGGCAAGTTCGACCCCCACGTCTGGTTCGACCCGGCGCTCTGGAAGTTCTCTCTCCAGCAGATCGCCGACGGGCTAGCCGAGCTAGACCCCGACCATGCGGAGGCCTACGAAGAGAATCTCGACGCTTACCTCGAAGACATCGAGGCGCTGGAAGCCTATGCTGAAGAACAGCTGGCGATGGTGCCGGAGGGTCAGCGGGTGCTGGTGACGGCCCACGACGCATTCGGCTATTTCGGCCTGCGTTGGGGCTATGAGGTGCGCGGCCTCCAGGGCATCAGCACGGCGACCGAAGCCGGCGCTGGTGACGTTCAGGATCTGGCTGCATTCCTTGTTGAGAACAACATCAAGGCCGTCTTCATTGAATCGAGCATCCCTCTATCAACCGTCGAAGCCGTGATCGAGGCGGCGGAATCCAAGGGCGGTTCGGTCGTTGTTGGCGGCGAGCTCTACTCCGACGCCATGGGCGATGAGGGTACCGAAGAAGGCACCTATCTCGGCATGTACCGGCACAATGTTGATGTGATTGTTGAGGCGTTGAAGTGATGCAAAGCGGCTCACTCCCTCGAATTCGAGGGAGGGGAGTCTGCTCGCAACAGGCGAGTTCCGCCGGAACCGTCCTGCGCCCAACTGATCCCCTTGCCTCGGCTTCGAGGGAGGGGACAGGAGAGGGAGCCACTTTCGTATGACCACCGCCACAACCCTCGAACAGTCCCCCGTCGCTGTCCGTGACCTGACCGTCGCCTACAACGAGGAACCGGTCCTTTGGGACGTCGATCTGACCATCCCAGAGGGAAGGCTCGTCGCAATCGTAGGGCCGAACGGGGCTGGGAAGTCGACGTTGATTAAGGCGATCCTCAATCTGGTGCCGCGGACAAGCGGGACGGTGTCGGTCTACGGCAAGAGCTACAAGGAGCATCGCGACCTGGTCGGCTACGTGCCCCAGAGGGGCAGCGTCGACTGGGATTTTCCGACAACCTCGCTCGACATCGTCCAGATGGGGCTCTACGGCAAGCTTGGCTGGATCCGCCGGCCCGGCAAGAAGGAGCGCCGGATCGCCTACGAGTGCCTGGAAAAGGTCGGCATGGAGGCCTATGCCGACCGACAGATCAGCCAGCTCTCGGGCGGCCAGCAACAGCGGGTCTTTCTGGCCAGGGCGCTGGCCCAGGACGCCGAGATCTACTTCATGGACGAGCCCTTCGCTGGCGTCGACGCCGCGACCGAGACGGCCATCGTCAATGTCATGCGCGATCTGCGGGCGGCCGGCAAGACCCTGATCATCGTCCACCACAATCTGGAGACGGTGCTCGAGTATTTCGACTGGGTCGTCCTGCTCAACGTCCAGGTCATCGCCAGCGGTCCTGCCGAGGAAGCCTTCACCATGGAGAACATCCGCGAGGCGTACGGCGGTCGGATTGCCGCCCTCAACTCGCTTGGTGGAGCCGAAGTTGGACGTTTAATTCTGGTGGGTGACGATTGATGCTTCCACAGATTCTGAGCGATCTCATATTCGACTATACCCTGCGCAATGTCGCGCTGGGCTCGGCGCTGCTGGGGATCGTGGGAGGGGTGCTCGGCAGCTTCGCCGTTCTCCGTCGCCAGGGATTGCTCGGAGATGCGCTCTCCCACACAGCTCTGCCAGGAATCGCAATCGCCTTTCTATTGACCAATTCGAAGGCCCCACTGGTGCTGATGCTTGGCGCGGCGGTGGCCGGTTGGCTCGGCACGCTGATCATCATCAGTCTCGTTCGAGAGACGAGGATCAGCGAGGACTCGGCACTCGGCATCGTCCTGACGGTTTTCTTCGGAGCCGGGATTGTCCTGCTGACCTATATCCAGCACAATCGCGGCGCGAACCAGGCCGGACTCGATAAATTCCTGTTCGGTCAGGCGGCGACGCTGGTCGAGAAGACGGTGCTTCAGATGGGTGCGGTCGGACTGGTTGCGCTGATCATCGTGGCCCTCTTCTACAAGGAGTTCAAGCTGCTCTCGTTCGACCCCGAGTTCACGGCCAGCCTCGGATTTCCCGTGCGCTGGCTCGATGTCGCGCTGACTTCGCTGATTGTCGCGGCGGTCGTGATCGGCCTCCAAACGGTCGGGGTTGTCCTGATGGCGGCAATGCTGATTGGCCCGGCAGCAGCAGCCCGGCAGTGGACCAACCGCCTCGGCGTAATGATCTTTCTTTCGGCCTTCTTCGGCGCGACGGCTGGTGTGGCGGGGTCGGTCATCAGCGTCCAGGCGGCGCGCATCCCGACTGGCCCGATGATCGTCCTTTGCATGACCGCCATCGTCCTCGTTTCAATCCTCTTCGCGCCGAATCGTGGCATCGTCTGGGAGTCGATCCGGTTGCGGCGCGCCCGCAAGCGCAACATCGAACGGCGGCGTCAAGCTGAGCTGCAAGGGAAGCCGGCATGACCTTCCTGACGAGTGAGCAGGTCATCCTCTTGACCGGCATCTTCGCAGCCTCATCCTGCGCCCTGGTCGGCAGTTTCCTTGTCCTGCGGCGGATGGCGATGATGGCCGATGCAATCAGCCACGCCATTCTGCCCGGATTGGTCTTCTCCTTCGTCCTTGCGAATGGCCCGAATCTCTTCGTTGGCATCTTCGGCGCATCGCTGGCCGGCATCGCAACGGTCGTTGCCGTCGAGGCGTTGCAACGCACCGGTCTGCTGAAGTCCGACGCGGCAATCGGGATCGTCTTCCCGGCCATGTTCGCAATCGGGACATTGCTGGTGACGCGCTATTTCTCGGACGTCCACCTCGACGCCGACGCGATTCTCTACGGCGAGATTGCCTTTGCGCCTTTCGACCTGCTGATCATCGGCAACACCAACTACGGCTCCTATCCCTTGATCGTCCTGATGGCGATGACGGTCGTGAACCTGGTGGCGATCCTGTTGTTCTACAAGGAGCTGAAGTTAGCCACCTTCGACGCCGGGTTGGCCGCCGCGCTGGGCTTCTCCCCGGCGCTGATCCACTACGGCCTGATGACACTCGTCTCGATGACGACCGTCGGCGCATTCTCGGCCGTCGGCGCGATCCTGGTGGTGGCTCTGATGATCGTCCCGGCTGCGACCGCCTATCTGCTGACGGACAGGCTGGACCTGATGATCGGGCTGAGCGTCGCCGCCGGCGCGATCTCGGCCGTGCTCGGCTACTACTCGGCGGTTGCTTTCGATGTCTCGATCAGCGGCATGATGGTCGTGATGCTGGGGATACTCTTTGCCCTGGCGGCGCTGTTCTCGCCATCGCAGGGGATTGTCAGCAAGCTCTTCCGCCGCCGTCGACAGCGTGAGCAGTTCGCCGCCGACCTGCTGGTGATGCACCTCCACCATCACCGCACGGCCAGCGAATCCCCCGACCACCTCGCCGCCGAACTCGACTGGACCGACGCCTGGCTATCCCGCATTATCTCCCGCGCCCAACGCGACCACCACGTGGAGTACCGCGACGGCCGCATTACCCTCACCCCGCACGGCGACGAAGCCGCGCACTCGATCGCCCAGGCACTGGGTGTGCCGGTGGATTAACGATCTAGTTCGAGAACAGCGGATCACGTTGAACTGGATTTGCCCCGTATGAACATCGAAGCATTCAGCGCATCGGCGAACGGTGAACTCGTCCGTGAGATAGACGATCGCTTCGGAGAATACAGCGCGTTTGTTCCTCATGATCTCCCGTTGTTCGTTGATCTTTCTCCACAGCTCATCCTGGAGCTTTCGAACGCGGACCGGAAGCTTGGCGAGCTTGCGAGCGAAGGTCGGCACCTTCCGAATCCGGGACTGCTCGTTGACCCGCTTCTTCGCAGGGAGGCCGTGCTTTCCGTTCGTATCGAGGGCACGCATACATATGTCGCCGATCTCTACGCTTACGATGCGGGACAACTCTCCCTCTTCGGGGATGACGCTCATGACCGCCTCCTGGCGATGCGAGAGGCGCAAAACTACGAGGGCGCTCTACGGCACGGTATCGAGCGCATCCGGGCGGATCCAGATGCCCATCTGACGGTGGACTTGATTTGCCAACTGCACGAGATGCTTCTGAAGGGCACTCGCGATGCCGGCGCCCATCCCGGTAAGCTGCGAGAAGTCCAGAACTGGATTGGCCCCTCAGGCTCAATCGAGGACGCAACCTATGTTGGCCCGCCTCCATCTGCGCTTCGCGCCCGCTTGATGACGCTGGAAACCAACATGAATTCCTATGTAGCGCTGCCACCGCTCATTCGTCTGGCGCAGATCCACTACCAGTTCGAAGCCCTACATCCATTTATCGATGGGAATGGCCGGCTGGGACGTTTGTTGCTCTCATTGCTACTGGCGAAGTGGGATGTCTTGCCCCAACCGATCCTCTATCTCAGCGGTTATCTGGAATCTCATCGGGAGGACTACTACCGGCATCTTCGGGAAGTAACGGAACAAGGGGCCTGGAATGCCTGGTTTGCGTTCTTTCTCAGAAGCGTCCAGAGCGAGGCGACGAGTACCCTGCAGCGCATCGAACGATTCCAGCACCTTCATAATCAGTACCGGCAGACCGCGGCGGGCGAGAGCATCTCCGCAAACCTGACAACGATTATCGATATGCTGTTCGAGTTGCCGATCATCAGTGCCCCGCGCATTTCCGAGCGGCTTGGAATCAGCCAGCCAGCGGCGCGCAATCACATCAAAAGGCTTGAGAGTCAGGGAATCCTTGTACGCGTTCCAACACCTCGACGCGCGCACTGGTATGTTGCTAGAGAGATCCTATCGACGATCGAAGGCTGACCGGATAACTATAACTTTAGACCACCGGAACTTATAGTTATTGTACGTACGCCAATACTCGTTATCGTTGCTGCTCTGATACTGGAATTGTGCACGCTTACAATGATCACGTTAATCCGGCAGTTCCCCCGGCCGGACCGGTTCTGCGCCGAGGTCGAGCAGATGCTCGTTCTCGGGGTCGTCGAAGGTGAGCACGCGCCGTCCATGTTCGAGCAGCTCGGCGGCGAGCGCTTCGGTCTTGCCGCCCGGCGAGGCGTGGGCGATGAAGATGCGCGAGGCCAGCGCCGCGACGAAGCGGTTGCGCTCTTCGGCCAGCCTGGCCGTCGGCCTGCGGTGGCGTTCGTCGAAGGGCGAGACGACCAGCAGCCTGCCCTGCTCGATCGGCTCGCGCCATTCGCGGGGAATCCGCATCCGGTGGATCGACCGCGCCGGGCAGATGACCACCGGTTGCTGCCCGCGCATTAGCAATCGCAGGCACTCCTGCTCCATCGACGAGTGGAACCCGCTGACGACGGCGACGCCAGCATCCCGTAGCGCAACAGCGAGATCGTAGGTATGAAGGATCAGATTCCCTGGACAGCGCTCGGAGCAGAAGAGCCCGATCAGATCACCACAAATAGCAGATGTGCTTCCGAGCGTAATGATCTCGGGCCGATTCTGAGAGCCTCCGGAGGCGAGGCTAGCAGGATATCGTGGATCTCCATGCCGGAGAAACCCGAGATCATTCACCATCCGCGTCTCGGTCCTCGCGGAGGAAGATTCTGAGATCATCATGGTTGATGTCAAAAACGGTCAGCAGGTCACGCATCATGTTGCGTATATGGTTGGCCGACAGATGGGCCTCCGCATATATTCCATGCCCAATGTCGACCGGACTGCGGAAACTATCCGGGTTCCGTGAAAACGATGGATTCCCGCGGTTACTGATGAACTCGGAGTGCTCTGGGAGAGATTGAAAGAGATCAACATCGTAGTTGGCAAGTTGTCGGCAGACCAACTGATAGAAGCGCTTCCATGTCACGACGTCCTTCCGGGCTGCGTCGTGAAGGGAGTAGCCGTATGGTCTCTTGAACGTGAAGTCCTCGGCGAGTGAATGGGGACGGGCCCGGTCGAGTTCCTGGACAATACGGTCGCGCTCGTCTCGGTCCTGATGCGCTGGCAAGTTGTCGACATCGGGCTCAAGCTCAATCTCGGTGAAGCGCTGAACCAACCCGGAAAGATCCTCGGCAACACTATCGAAGTCAGCTAGCTTCGCATTGTATGTCTTCTTGAATTCGTAGCCGGCGTCCAGAGTGTCCTGATCGTTATGGTCGATACTTAGCCAGATGTCATCGGAGAGTGCAAGCAGGTTTTCACGCAGGCTCTCAAGGTCAGCCAGAATCTGACGTACGCGCTCTGAATGCTCCAGCATCAGGCGGCACCTCCCATTCGGTACTTGACTTCGAAATTGGTTATGAAGTCGATCTCTGTGTCCGTGAGTCCATAATATGTACCAATCTCACGATCGATTTCATCCAAAATCGTCTTCGAGGCACGAAAATTGAAGTACTGAACGGTCACATCCCCAACTCTCCTGTAGTTCACGGTTCGGAAAGTTGAATTCTGAACATAGTCACACATGAGTTGCCGAACTTTTTCCGCATAGTCACTGGCACCTCTGTATGCTTCTTCAATTGGAATAGGAAATGAAATGACCTCCCGCTTGTTGAGGTTTCGGCAGTCCGCATTGACCGTATAGAACCAATAGAACAGAGAAGAAGAAAGGCAAAGCAAACAGAGATCTCTCGTGAAGTCATCAGAAAAAGAAAGTGTCTTCAGTTCTGATGGCTCACGAGTCCTACCCTTTGAGTCACGAATTATCGGAATGAAATCTAAAAACTGCAAGAAAAAGGAAACTTTCCGAGTGTAATATATGATCGAGTCGCCGGCAGGAGCTAACAGGTCCGAAACCGACTCGTCGATTAATTGGAGTTTCCTGACGATCGCGACTTCTACAGGAGAGTGTAGCTTTGGTATTGAAGCTTCAAGGCTCATGAGCTCTTGGCTTTTTGGGGCTGCTAGGTAAAGGGGCTGTGTTCTAAACAGGTTTTCCCGTTCGACTGCATACCACTTTATGTATTTCGATGTAGCGATCCTACTAGCCTCCCCATGAGAGCCTCGCGTAGCGAGTAGGATCTGCAGTCTATTGTTAGCGCCTTCGAATAGTCTTGACGGATGAGCATCGCCTGACCAGTTACTTATCCAAATCGAACTCGTTAGTGAGCAATAGACATCCTGCAAGGGCTCGAAACTGGTGAGTGAGAAAGCACTAAGGGGAACTATAAAACCTGATCGACCATCGTCCGAGAGAATATTCAAGCTACGCTCAACAATAGGAGCATAGAGATCACCGCAGTCTATGGTACGGAAGTTTCGAACCGTATAGGTATCGACGCTAGATATCCGCACATACGGTGGATTACCGAGAGTGATGTCAAACCCGCCGCCACTATAGACTCCGTAATATTCAGCGAACCAGTGAAAGGGTTTATGGCTAGTAAGCCACTTGTCAAAATCAACTGGATTGTCTGGGTTCGATAGGTACTCCACTGCCAAGTACTTGTCGAGACGATCTCTCAACCGATCAAGCCGGTCGCGCAGACTGCGCTTTGCCTCTCGAAACTTCTCCTGATCCATCTCGAAGTCCGCTTGCATTGCGCGAAATCGTTCGAAGGCCCGGTCGATGATCTCGGCCTGCTCTTCGATCTCCCGAATGGCAGCCTCATCCTCCGGCAATAGCAGCCGGATGTTTCCACGACTGTCGGCGGCCATTGCACGGCGAACATCGTCAAGCGATGTGAAGCCCACTAGTGTGTTCCCTGCGCGGATGTTGAAATCGATATCCGGAAGCGGTTCGAGGCGGGCGACGTCCCCGACCTGGGCGACGAGCTTGAGGAAGAGCCGCAGCTTGCAGATCTCGACCGCCTCGTCCATGATGTCGACCCCGTAGAGGTTGTTGATCACGATCGACTTCAGGATGAAGTACTCGCGGTTCGGATGCTTCTCCACTTCGGCGAGTGTCCGCCGGAAATCGCCGTACTTCCGGGAGTCGCCGTTCGGCCCGGCGCGCTCGTACTCGTCAATAAACGTTTCCATGCGCTCCAGGCAGGCACTGTAGAGCGGTTCGAGAATGTTCAGGGCGGCAAAGAGGAACGCGCCGGAGCCGCAGGCGGGGTCGAGCACGCTGACGCTGGTGATCGTCTTGTAGAAGGCGCGCAGCAACTCCGGCCCCTCGCAGGACTCGATGCGTCCTGCGCGAACGTGCGGATGTCGAGGTTGTAGGTGATCAGGTCGTCGATCGACGCCACCTCTCCATCGACCAGCTTCTCCCAGACTTCTTCGTAGCGTTCCCGGCGGGCGATGTATTCGCGCCAGGTCTCGGTCGGCAGGGCGAAGCCGTCGGCGGCCGGGGTGTTCCAGTCGCCGCGCTGCGAGACATCGTCGATCCCGGCCGCGATATGGTCCGGGATCTGCTTTTCGGCCCCGAACTGGACGGCGTCGTAGATGTATTCTTCGGGATTCTCCCGCAGCAGGCCCCAGAGCGGGCCATCGGGCCGGAAGGCGATCTTGCAATCCCGCTCGGCGGCGTCGAACAGGTAGGGGATGATCGTGTTGCGGCCGATGTAGTCGGTGATGTCTTCCTTCGTGTAGTACGCGCCCATCTGCTTCTGGTTGATGTACTTCTCGAAGATGTAGCCGAGCACGTCGGGGTTGATCTCGTCGTCGCGCTCCAGCGGGCGAGTCGTCCAGGTGCCACTGGTAGCTGTCGAAGAAGTCGAAGATCGCCTCGAACGCCTCATCCGGGATGTCGATCTCGCTGTGCTCGCGCTCGATCTCGTGCGGGTCAAACAGCCCGCCATTGAGATAGGGGATGTCGCCGATCAGGTCGTTGACGTTCCCGGGCCTCGGCTCCGGCCGGCCGAGTCCGTGGTGGAAGAGGCCCATCAGGAAATCGCGGTAGAAGGAGTGGAAGCGGTCCCGGCCGACCTGCTGTCGGACCATGTCCAGGCGATTTCGCAGGTAGTCGGTGTCGTTGTCGAGGAAGCCGCTGCTTCTGGATGAAGTAGACGAACATCAGCCGGTTGAGCATCACCGAGGCGTACCACTTGCGGTCGTCCTCGACCGGGATGCCCTCGATGAACGTCAGGAAGCTGTCGTGCTCCTTCTTGAAGCGGTCGTAGAACTTCTTCGTCACCCGGTCGACGTCGAAGCCCGCCCCGAAGCGGCTGGCGACGTCGGTCAGGGTGAGCAGGTGCTCTTCGGAGAGATCGAAAGCTATCGGGACGAGTTTCTCAATCAGTGCCTGCCCGGTCTGTCCCTTCTGGAAACGCTGCTCGCGCGACTGCGGCGGTTTGCCGTGCTGGTACTTGACCCACTGCCAGACCAGCTCGGTCTCGCCGGTGTCGGTAAAGATGATCGCGTGCTCGTGCTTCTGCTTGCGGACCTGACGCTCGATCTTCTTCCGATCCTGGTCGTTCGGGATCTCGCCATCCGGCCCCGGGCCACAGCGGAAGGCGACGTAGCCGCGCTTTTCGGCGATCGCCCGGATGTCAAATTCATGGCCGTCGAGGGTGATGTTCCGGAGTGTCTCGCGATGATAATCCCAGCCAAGTTCCTCGATGAACAGGTCGTCCAGCTCAAATTCCTGGAGGCGCTGGCGGATGCGTTCGGGGTTCACGGTCATGGGATTAGCCGTCCTCTCTCGGGTCGCGGAGTCCTAGCGAGCAGATGATCCTCGGCTCCTCAACGCGTTGCTCGCCATGGTCAACGACGAGCCGGTCTTCGTTGCGTAGCCGGATGACGGTGTCTGCCAGTTGCTGATCGTCCGCTCCACTGCGGAGCAAACGGTTGAGGGTATCGGTCGCAACCGGTCGGAGCGTGTGGCGGTAGATGTCTTCGAGCGCTTCGCCGAGGGGGCGAGCGACGAGCTGCCCTTGCTTCGCCTGGGCAAACTCTTTGAGCCGCGTGTAGGTGCGGAATCGTGCGCCGGATGGCCGGCCAAGTTGGCCGCCAGTCCGACCCTCCTCTGCAATCAGATGCTTCACTCCAATCTCGACGGCATCGTGATGGAGCTCATGGCGTTCAATTGCCGGATCATCCGGATTCGAGGCGGCCAGGTCGAGAATACGGCTCTGGGACTGAGTGACGATCTCGCCGTCCCAATCGACGAGCGCAAGCGCGTCGGTACCTTGAGCAGTCTTCATATAGATGATCGCACCCTCAGGTGTCATTGCGTAGGCTTGGTGGGCGCGGGTCGAGTAGACGACGTCGGGCATGCTCTTGACGATGCGCTCGATCCTGGGATCGTCCGCGATCGCGTTCTCCCAGATCTTCAACGCTCTCGACGCGAGGTCGGTGTCGTCCTCATCATCCTCGGCGTCGAGGATGCCGGCCCTCTCGTTGTAGAGATCGAGCAGTCTGCCGCGCTTGTCGTCATCCTCGAAGAATGCTTCGTCGGCCCCGACGACTTCCTCGTTCTCGGTCAAGCGCGTCATGATCCGGCCACGCAACCAGATGATGTCTTCGATGCCATCGGCCGGGAGGAAGGAGTAGCAGAGAATCTCCTCGGCTTCCTGACCGATGCGGTCGACGCGCCCGGCCCGTTGGATCAACCGGATGATCGCCCAGGGCAGGTCGTAGTTGACGACGACCGCGCAATCCTGCAGGTTCTGGCCCTCGCTAAGCACATCGGTCGAAATCAGCACCCGCAGCTCATTCTCCGGCTTGACGTTCACCCCGTTGCTCTTGGGGCTGAAGCGCTCGGCCAGCGCCGTCGGGTCGGATGAATCGCCGGTGACGGCTTCGACCGCTTTTACGCCGCGTGCATGGAGCTGATCGACCAGATAGCGCACGGTGTCGGCGAACTGGCTGAAGACGATCACCTTGTCATTACGGTGATCGACGGTGAGGAGCCGGGTCAGCGCGTTGAGCTTTTCGTCGTCGCGGGGATACCAGTCGTCGCACCTGTCGAGAACGTCGAGCAGCGTGTAGGCGTCCTCCAGCAGTTCGCGTCGGAGGTCGCCGGTCACAAGGTCGGACCGAAGCCATTTGAAGCGACGCTTGTAGCGCGTCTCGTACAGCTCGTAGATCTCGGCGGCTCGTTTGCGGTGGGCGGCTTCGTCGCCGGTCGTGGCGATAGCGCCAGCGAAGTTGGATTCCTCCTGGTCCTCGCGGTCCTCACCGAACAGCCGGGGCGTCTCCAGGTCGGGATCTTCGTCTTCGACCGCCGGGTCGAGCAACTCCGAGCCCTGCGTCCCGATCGGCAGCGGCAGGCCGTTCTCGATGGCGTGGATGAAGACGAAGTTGCGCAGGATGTGCCGGTCGAGCGACTGGATAAATGCCGGGCCGCTGCTCTCCAACCGTTTGAAGAGATTCGTCCGGGTGAAGCCCATCAGCCGCCGCCCGGCCCGCGCCAGTCCATCGACCGTCGTTTTCTCGGCCGGCGTCTGCCTGGCCTTCGAACCATCCGGGATGTAGTTGCCGAGCCCGTAGCGCGGCAGGTAGAGCTTGTTGATCGCGTCGACGATTTCCGCCGAAAACATGCGGGCGTAGGCGTCTTCAGCGTTCTTCTCGTCAATCTTGAACCTCAGCGTCTTCGGAATCCGCGTCGGGAAATACGCCCTGCCGCCGCCGGGGTAGTTCAGGAATTTTCGTCCGGTGTCCGGGTCGGTATCGGCGTAGTTATCGATGATGAAGCTGCGTGTGCGCCGGACGAGGAAGAGCCGCATCAGCTCGCGCCAGTCGTCGGCGTAGGTGCTGTGCTCGAACGCTGCGATCGACGTTACCGGCGCCTGGTGCTTCGCGATGAAGCCGGTCTCGCCGATCTCCCGGATGTACTGCTCGGGCCGGATGCCGAGGTTCTCCTCTTCCGGCACGAACAGCCGAAGCTGGCTGCCCAAGTCGACGTAGGACTTGTTGTAGGGCGTCGCCGTCAGCAGGATACAGCGCGCGCCGCTCTGCTGGATGTAGTCCTGAATCGCCCGATAGCGCTGCCCCTCGCGATTGCGCAGGTTATGGCTCTCATCGATCAGGACCAACCGGAACCGTGCCGGAATCTCGTCCAGCCGCCGCTCGACCATACTCAGCGGCAAGACCTCGGCAGAGAGTCCATAGCGAAGACGGAATTGATTCCACATCCGTTCGAGGTTCTTCGGACAAATGATCAACGTACTGTGACCGGTGTCAATCTCGTTGATCTTTGCCAGTGCCGAGGCCATGATCGTCTTGCCCAGCCCGACGACATCGCCGACCATCACCCCGTCGCGCTTGTTCAGATAGCGCGCCGCGATCTTGACCGCAGCCGCTTGGTAATCGAACAGCTCCCTGTCGAACGGCTCGGGAATCCGGAAATCTTCGATGCCCTCCAGCGCTTCTTCCGACAGGTGATAGAGCATCTTGAGGTAGATGTGATAGGGCGGGATCAGCTCCTCCCGCGCCCAGCTCTCATCGATGATCTTCGCCAGCTCCTGCGAAATGTCGATCGACAGTCGATCATTCCAGCGGTCGTCAAACCATGCCTGCAGCTTTTCACATGCGTCGTTGTCCATAACATCTACGTTGAGTTCGCCTTGATGCGAAAGGCCAGCGAATGTCAGGTTACTGCTTCCGACGAAACCGACAATGGGAGCATCCGGGTGATCCTGATGGAGAAGGTAGAGCTTGGCGTGGAGTCGGTACTTGGTGTGGAGTTTCACCACGACCTTGCCGGCCTTCAACTGGCGGCTCAGCCGTCGCAACCCTTCCTCATCGGCATCCCTTGGCGCACCGCGCATGAGCTGCTCGCGAAAACTCTCAGCGGCCTCGTGCTTGAGTCTGATCGCCGTCGCGTTGTCAACGACGCGGTTCTCATCCCGTCGCAGACTAAGCGCTTCGTAGAGTTCCTGCTGGGGCGTCGACTGCATCCCGACGAGTACCCGGGCGCACTTCCCGTCGCCACCGGGCCAGCAGTCAATGTGCTCATCGATCTCCCGCCAGCCACGCAAGTTGAAATAGCCGACACAGAAGTCGGCGCGGTGGCTCAAAGGAAGAGTTTGGTTTAGAGCGTAGCTAAGCTTGAGAGTCTGATTGTCGAAAATACGCGGCACTACAAGAATCCCTCACTGCCAGTTCTCCCGTTGACTATCAGACAAGCGTAGCATGCGTCGACTGACCTGCCGTAGGCTATATGGTCCCAGCTCGAGCTTGCCTGCATCTCCGTCGAGCGGGACCGCCACGTCGAGATCCTCAACGGCCGCATTGCCCTCACCCCCCACGGCGACGAAGCCGCCCACTCCATCGCCCGCTCGATTGGTGTGCCGGTGGAGTAGGGGGATTGCGCAGAAGACTAGTGATAGTGGAGACCGAGGAGAACCATCCTGAGTGACGTCCTTCCCGCTCAGGCGCCTAGTACAGATTTCCACCATCTTTCGACGTGTTCCCGTTACCCGACCGCGAGCTAACCTACGGTTAGGAAACGCAGCTCGATCGCCGCAGTCGGGCTGGGAACAAACGACGATCCGGCCTGACGGCGCAGTCGCGAAAAAGTGCGGGAAATGACCCTGCCGCGAAGTTCGACCAGTTCCGGGAAGTCGTAGAAGAAGAGCACTTTCTGCTCGGCGATGCTGTTGCCAGTGGGGCGCGGCTGGAGCACGAAGGCCGTCCAGGACTCAGCAATGTCCTCGCCGGGATTGGTGGCGGCGTAGTCGGTGACGAACTGGTCGGCGTAGCGCTCGTAAAAGTCAGCCACCGCGTCCTCGTACTCCGCCTCATCCTCGATGGTCTGGATTTCCAGGTACTCATCTTCGAGATCGACCCAGAAACGCTGATAGAACTGGTTGATGTAGGAATCGTCGTTGCTACAACCCTCGCCAGGGAAGAAGGTCGGGCAGGAAGCGGCGGCTTCATCAATCAATTCTGCGTTGTCCTGCTGGAAGAAGAGGTCGGCGTCCAGGTCTACCTGCGCGCCATTGAGTGTGAGCAGGTGGCCATACTCATGGATCAAGCTGTAGGTCAGTTCCTGCTGGTTGACCGCGTCAACGATATCCACGGCTAGCACCCATCGCGTGGGATCGTCGGCGTCTTGCCCCACCGCCGCGAACACCTCATCCTCGCCGTCGGTGAAGATCGAGAACTTACTCAGATAGCTGCGTTGTTCCAGCGGAATGAGACTGCTGAAATAACTCCAGATAGCCTGATGAGCTGCGCGGTCTTCCTGATAGGGTTGCCACTCGACAGGCACCGCCGGCGCGTCGAACAGGCTAATCGCGTTGCCATCGACGGAATAGATGATAATGGCGTCTTCACCGAACTCCTGCAGATCCTGATACTGTCCCTCGTCCCCGGCGAAGCTGCCGAAAATGTCATCTAGCATCCCCTCATACTCCGCGTCAGCATCGTCGGCGAAATAGCAGAGACGATCGACGGGATCAAAGACTTCATCATCGAAGCAGTCATCAGCCGTCTCGAAATAACCGTCATCGAAGAGTTCGTCTTCGTCAGCAGCCAGTTCATCGTCCTCGTCGCCGATGTAGTAGCAGACTCCATCTACAGGGTCATACGCTTCGTCATCCAGACAGTCTTCAGGGCCGCTGGCTTCAAACTCGTCGCTTTCTTCGCTAGCGCCACACGCCGTCAACACCAACAGCAGCGCTACCCCAAGCGCGCAGCCAGCCAGGAGCCCCCAGGCGCTCGTGCGCCGTGTCTTGCAGTTTATGCGTGCCATTGGATTAGCCCATACAGCCGTCGATTGTGGTGCAGAGTTATCGTTGCCAATGCCTTCGCCCAGTTGATCCCGCTAAGGGTGAATCGAACAGCCGGGCGCCATGATAGCCCAGATCAGCCGCAGAGTTCGCTTGCGCCAACCATCATTTCGCGAAGGTCGCGCGCTCTTCGCCTGTCGCTTCAACCAAACTCTTCAACACCGCCCGCAAATGGCGACGATAGGTCGGATCAACGGGCGGGGCTGCGTCGGCGTTGAAGGATTGGCCGAGTTCAGAGAGGAAGGCGACGCAGTGGATGGCGGTGTAGAGGAGGGAGGCGCGGCGCTGGTCGGGGGTCAGGCTCAGGTGGCGTTCCCAGTGGTTGACGTAGGCGGTGTCGTGGCCATGGGCCAGGAGCGCCATGCGGGTGAGCGCCGGGGTGAAGAGCGGGTCGCCGAAGCAGATGCTGTCAACGTCGACGATGCCGGTTGGCTCGCCAGCGTCGATGATGACGTTTTTGGTCGTTGTGTCGTGGAGGAATGGAATGGGCTCGATCCGGCTCAGGTAGGCATCGAATTGGTCCAACCGCGTTGCCACGCGCTCGACAACTTCCACATCGACGACGCCAACTGACTCGATGCGACTGCGACTGCGTTCCAAACTGCCCAGCAAAACATCGCCCCAGGTTGGGAGTAGCGCTGGATCGTCGTACGAGAGGGCGTAGCCAAAGCCGGGCCCCTGCGGCAGCTTCGCGGTCCGACGCTGCAGGTCGATCACCCAGGCGGAGAGTCTTCGCTTCTGTCCATCCGATAGTGAGGAATAGACGTGGCCGAGGTCGGTCCCTGACAGCCGCTCCATGATCATCACCGGGACTCCGTGCTGCGTTCCGCCGACATCCTCATAGAGCAGTTCGGGTAGCGGGATGCCAAGCGGCTTCAAACGCTCGTACCAGTAGAGCGCACCGGCGAACTCGCCCGCCTGCGCAGGTGGCGTCAGCCGGACGACGAAACAGCGCTGGTCGCTGAGCCGGGCGTCGTAGACGTAGTGCGCCAGGCCGGTCGTGAACCGTTCGATGTACTCGACATGCTCGCCCATCACCTCTGTTAGGATGCGTGATGCGTCGTCCGGATTCGGGGTGGGCGGTGGCGAGCCGGTCGCGGGCATTGGTTGCGCCTCATCCCCTCTTCGTCCGGGATCACACGACCCAGAAGATACCACTCGCAGAAACACTTATAGAGGAGAGAACATGGCGAATCACCCACTTGTCGGGATGTGGAAGTTGGTGCGGATGGAATGGGACAATCCGCCCGCGGATGGTGTCACAACGCCGAACCCAACTGGTGCGATTGTCTACACCGAGCAGGGCTGGATGTCGGAGTCGCTGCTGCTGCCATCTGCCGATGGCCAGACCCGCACTGTGATCTACTGCGGCAACTACAAGATCGAAGGCGACCGGGTCATCCACCAGCCGCTCTTCCACCTCGACGCCAACCAGGTAGGTAAGGATCTCCCACGCGGCTTCGAGGTCGCTGACGACGGGCAGTCGTTTGTCTTGATCGCCGGCGTCGGGCGGCTGCACTGGGAACGGGTTGATAGGTAGCCGGAAACAATGGCGAAATTCTGCCGAGAGGGCAACCCGCTCGATCGAGCGGGTCGCGATTGTTGCGCGTTGAAAGAGTTACTAACTACGGGCGACTGACGAGTTGAGCTTCGCAACTGGCCCAGGGAGCGGGATCAATATAGGGGCAAGCGTCTTCGCCATCACCGGCGCGGAAGAAATTTGCTCCGATGCTATCCCACAGGAGATCATTCCCGTCGCCGCCATACAGCCAGTCGATGCCGTTCCCGCCGATTAATGTGTCAGCTTGAGTGCCGCCCCAGACCGAGTCATCGTCAGCGCCGCCGTCAACGCGGTCGTTCCCAGCTTCACCATCCAGAAGATCCTGGCCATTGCCGCCACTCAGATAGTCGTTTCCAGTTCCGCCCCACACCACGTCGCCACCATTCTCACCCCAGAGTTGATCATTGCCGCCGTCGCCGCTTATCCAGTCATCGCCCGAACGCCCCATAAGGCTGTCGTTGCCATCGCCACCTTCGAGCCCATCGTTACCGCTGCCGCCGTCCATCCAGTCATTTCCGGCTTCACCATACAGTGAATCCATGCCGGCTTCACCGCGCAGCGTGTCGTTGTCGTTTCCGCCGTAGAGTTCGTCGTTGTCATTTCCGCCGAAGAGGACGTCGCTGGCATCGCCGCCATTCAGGAGATCGTTGCCGTCATCTCCATAGAGACTGTCTGGATCGTTTTCACCATAGAGTTTGTCAAAACCCGGCCCGCCAATCAATCCATCGTAACCGTCACCGCCGTAGATCTTGTCGTCATCCTCTTCTCCCCAGAGCGAGTCGTTGCCGTTGTTGCCGTAGAGGGAATCTGCTCCGATGCCACCGAGAAGGCGGTCGTTGCCATCATCTCCGTACAGGTAATCATTCCCGGTGTTGCCCCAAATGACGTCATTGCCGTCGTTCCCGCATATGATGTCATCTCCGGCATTGCCAACGATCTGATCGTTGCCGCCCAGCCCAACAATGACGTCCGGGCCATTTGTTCCGTACAGTAGGTCGTCGCCGCTTGTGCCAGCTATCGTCGCCTGGTGACGAGCGCAAAAGTGGATGAGACCTTTCTGGGCGCTAACCTCGAGTTGGTCGAGTGTGCCAAGACCTGTCAGTACCATCACGGAAACGGCTGTCGCTCGGAGCGTGATACTTCGAATTCGGTTGAAGCGTGCCTGGAAACCCATGTGACTGTTCCTCTCACCGGAATGAATCCTTACCCTCTTCCAGACTAAGGAGCGCCGGTGTTCTGGGACGAGAGGCACTGAACCTTCAGGGTGTTGTCTGGTTTACAGGTGACGAGCGCTGTGCAACTCTGCCTCACAATGTTTAGGCGAAGGCGTGGCCGATTGGCTGCGCTCGCATCGGGATTGGGGAGGAACGAGAAACGCACCAGCAATGCGTGACCATGTCTCGCACAAGAACGGCCTGCACTATACTCTTGCTGCGCACAATGCGTCATAGATCGTATTCGAACGTCTTGAAGATAGGGCTACGGATAGCAGCATCAGGCCGCTACGAAGAATACGCGGCACGGGGAGGGCTTTGACTTATGAATCCGGGACGGCTTTTGCTTGCAGTCATTGCGGCGCTGTCGATGGGCGGCATGCTGGCGCAGCCTCTCAGCGCTGGTGTCTTTGCCGATCCGGGGCTCGATCCGTTTCAACGCACCTGGGAACGGACCGACGCGCCGGTTGCCGATGGAGTCACGGCACGCACCTGGATGTGGGGACCTGAGTCGTTCACGATCCAGGGCAAACTGGAACGCTATGACGAGTCTCCCGGCGGCGAACGCCTGGTCGTTTACTTCGACAAGTCGCGGATGGAGATTACAGACCTTAGTGCTGATTCGAATTCGATCTGGTACGTAACGAACGGCCTGCTTGCAACGGAATTGATCACCGGCCGAATGCAGGTCGGCAACAGCGCCTTTACCGATCGCCAGCCTGCTCAGACGAATGTTGCTGGAGATGCGAATGACCCGAATGGCCCGACCTACTCAACCTTCGGCAGCCTCCTCGGGGACACAGCCCGTCCTGAAGGCTCCGTCGTCATCGAGCGCGTTAGCCGATCGGGCGCCTTGACCAACGATAACTCCCTCGATGCGTATGAGGTCGTCGTCGGATACGTCGACACTGTCACGAACCACGGTATCGCGCAGCCCTTCTGGGAGTTCATGAACTCTAACGGCATCATCTACGACAACGGCGACTACATCACAGCACCGCTCTTCGAGAATGCGTTCTTCGCGACCGGTCGACCGATCACAGAGGCGTATTGGGCCACGGTACAGGTCGCAGGTACCCCGCGTGACGTGCTGATGCAGTGCTTCGAGCGCCGTTGTCTTACCTATACGCCAGGCAATCCGGCCGGGTTCGTCGTCGAGGCCGGGAACGTCGGCCGGCACTACTACAACTGGCGCTACACCCAACCGACACCTGATTCCTACCCGCCGTCCGGCGAGCTACTCTATTCGTCGGATCTAACTGACTGGATCTCGGACTCCACCGATGATGGCGAATACTTCGCCGAGAATGGGACCTATCACATCACCGCGAGTGTCGATGGTTCACCGCTCGTCTATCTGGACAGTGAAAATCCCTATACCGATGTGCGTGTGGATCTCGACGTGCGCATGGTGACCGAGTATGGAGCTTTTGCCGATGCCTGTCTCGTGACACGGCTCGATCCGTTCTCGCTTTCGTACAACTACGAACTGTGTCTGACGAACGACGGCTATACATATGGCGGATACGATCAAGTCGATTCCGGTGACTACCTAGAGTTGCTGCCCTACGCACAGCGCGCCGGTTCGACTGATGCGAACGAGTGGACCCGGCTTTCGATCATTCATCGCGCTGAGGCGCTCTGGTTCCTGGTCAACGACGAACTCGTCGGCACGGCATCGCATACCGGTCCGCCGGGAGGTTTGGTCGGCTTCTATGTCTACAACCTGGATCTTCTTTCATCGGTCGAGTGGGAGTTCACCAACCTGGCTATATGGGCGGTGGAGTAGTCGCTAGCCGGATTCTAGATCGGACGATGCGAGGGTCTCGGAGCTTGATTCGGTTGCACAGGACCACGAGTCAAGACAGTCTCTTTCATGCACCAGGGGCACTGCTGCTATCGATGGAGGACGGGTTGCGCCGTAATTCGGTGCCATCGAGCGGGACGAAGGGCTCGTCGTAGCCGAAGGCCTGAGGGCCGACGAAGGTGAGTGCCTGGGCGGTCGTGAGCTGAGGCGGGGCCGGGATGCCGATGACTGTCGCCCGAAGGCCGTAGCGCAGCACCTCGGTCGTGATCGGATCGCCGCGGTCGGTGTCGACGAGGGTGATCAGATCGGGGACAATCGCGACTGTTTCGTCGTCGACCCGGCAGATCAGGAACTCGTTCTGGAGCTCGATCTGGCAGCTGCGGCTCCGGTATCGGTCGAGCCCTTCAAGCGTGATCTGGCCGAAGTTGTAGCCGCGCTCGAAACGCCGGTCGACATCGGTGAGCTTGCCGCTGAAGAGCACGGCCCCTCCCATCGCCTCGCAAATCGCTTCGACTGGATTAACTCCCGTCGCTTGGGCCTCGTTGACCGCTGTGCCGACGGTGTGTGCGAGACGAATCGTGTCGGGGATGCCCGTTTCGCGTAGCCGCCGAATCGTCAAAGGATTGTCGGCAACCATCGCCCTGCCGCCAAGCTGGACGCAGATCGCGCGGCTAATGCGTTCAAGGCTGTGAGTGTCGGGGATGTGTTCGAGGATTACCTTTTGATGTCGCTCGTCGATCATGACCACCGGGGAGGATGCTTTGCCATCGAAGTAGTATGAAATCATCGATGTCTCGGGGAAGGCGCGGCCCATGCCGTCGACGTCTACTGTCACCAGACCAAGCTGGGCAGCGGCGATCATCGGCGCGAAAGAGTTTCCGCCACCAATCTCAATCGGCGCGGTTCCGGCAACCTCGACACCCAGGTAGTCAGCCAACGCCTGGACAGCGACTGCCCCTTCATCGCCACGTCCGATCTTCTCCAGACCGATCGTTGGCGCGCCCATCCCGCCGAGGGGGACGATCAGAGCGTCGTCGGGCAATTCGTCGATCGCTACGATCGTCAGGTTGCGACCCTGTTCAAGTTCTTGCAGCGCCCGGATCATCCCACGATAAGGGTTGCATCCCCCTCCGGTCCCGAGGATCCCCGCGCCGGTTGCGATCCGTTGGACATCTTCGCGCGTCAGGTTCCATGGCATGGTTAGCGAGCCCTGCTTTCGTCTCGATAAGAGAGAATCAGATCGCCTGCGGCGCGAATCCGGATGCGGGTCGCGTTGCCCGGCAGGTAGGCCAGTGGAACCTCCTGGACATCGATGATCTGGACGGTTGCCGGGTTCGCTCCGGCTCGAACTGCCTCGTCGCGCGCCATGCTCCGGGCTATTTCCAGCGCCTCTTCACGAGAGTGTTCGTCAAGCGAGAAGATCCGTTCGACCTCCCCGCTGCACTGGGCGATGGCTGCCCCGATGGCGTTGGCGACGCCGAAATGCTCGGGCCGGTAGACGGCCGAGACGCCGGCAAAGGACGCAGGCATGATGACGCTTCCACCGCCGACCAGGACGACCGGCAGCGGTTCGGCGCTGATCTTCATCCGGTCGATCGTTTCCTCGGTCCGCATGCCGATCCAGGTCTGGGCTCTGTTCAGGAATTCGCCATCGAGGTGTGCGACCGCCGCCGGATCGCCGAACTCCGCCCGGCCGAGAGCAACCGCGACATCGGAGAGGGTCAAGACGTCGCCGCCAAAGACCAGCGCCTTTTCGGTGATCTGGTAGCCGACGCTCTCCGGTCCCGCCGTCACTGTCTCAGCTTCCACCTCGACTCGCGTTCCGCCACCGAGGGCGATCGAAAGGAGGTCCGGCATGCGGAAGTTCGTCCGTACCCCGCCGACCTCAACTTCTATTGCGGACTCGCGAGGGAACCCGTTCAGCAGGATGCCGACGTCGGTCGTCGTTCCCCCAACGTCAATCACGATCGCGTCCTGCTGTCCCGACAGGAAAGCCGCGCCGCGGATCGAGTTGGCCGGTCCGCTCGCGACAGTCAGGATCGGGTAGCGCATGGCATAGTCGAGCGCCATCAACGTGCCGTCATTCTGGCTGATGAACACCTCCGCCTGGATGCCGTGCTCCCGAAGCGCCCGTTCAAAGCCGGACGCGGCGTTGTGGGCGGCGTTGACCAGCGCGGCATTCAGAATCGAAGCGTTCTCCCGCTCGAGGATGCCGATGCTGCCGATTTCGTGAGAGTAGGTCACTGGGAGGTCGCCGAGGACATCTCGCAGCACATCCGCCGCCGCTTCCTCGTGAGACGCATCAACCGGCGAAAAGACGCTTACGACGGCCAGCGAGTCGACTTCGTCGCCGAAGGATTCTGCGGCTTGTCGAATGGCCCGGCGATCCAACGGCAGGATCTCGCGCCCATCGTACTCGTGCCCGCCTTCGACAATGGCGTAGTGGCCGCCGATAGCATCACGTAGATCCGCCGGCCAGCCAGCGAAGGGCAGGATCGCCAGGGCAGCTGGCGCGCCGATGCGGATCAACCCGACCCGATTGAGGTTGCGGCGTTCGAGGATCGCGTTGGTGCAGTGGGTGGTCCCGAGCATCGCGTGACTGATCCGGTTGAGATCCAGATCAGGATGCCGCTCGACCAGGCCCCGCAATGCTGCCCGGATGCCGCCGGTCACGTCCGGCGTCGTCGGCGCTTTGAAGCTTCCGATCAGTCGGGAGCGCTCATCCAGGACAACCGCGTCGGTGTTCGTCCCGCCAACATCGATTCCCAGTCGCAAGCTCACAGCCATGTTCCCCCTCTCTCCGCGCCAGTGTACCTGCTACATGACCCATCTGAGCAGACCTGTAGAGACGCACCGCGGTGCGTCTTCTTTGTCCTGATCATCAGGTGCAACCGGACGGAAAGGATCTAGCGCCGCGCCACCGGCACGGCTCTACCAGGATGGTCGACTCTATCTCGGTATCTCTTCAGCGCCCGAAGGTAGTTCCATCAGCATGAGGCGAACCTGTTCACCACCCGCTCCTTCAACCTCGTCGCCTGGGCCAACCAGCCGAAAACCGCACTTTTCGAGAACACGGATCGAGGCGGCGTTGTGCTGGGCAGCGAAGGCATAGAGCGGGCGCGTGATTTCCAGTTCGAGAAAGAGCTCCAGCGCTCTGGTCGCTATGCTACGTCCCCAGAATTTACGTCCCAGCCAGTAGCCCACTTCCCGTCGCTGGCCGGTATAGATGAAGCTCACGATGTTCCCGGCAACCTGGCCGTCGACGAGTATGGCCTTCGCCAGCACCGTGTCGTCATCCAGAGTCCGCCGCCAGTGCGCCATGAAGGATTGCTGGTCTCGGGGTGGAAATGCGGCAAGGCGGGCGGCGTCGAGATCCGACTGATGCTCGAAGAACACCGGCAGATCGTCAGGAACGACGTCTCGAAGCTGGGCATTTGCCGTCGGGTCAGACATGCGCCATTCCTCATCTTTGCCGCCACCTGCTGGCGGGCTAGACCGGATTCAGGCTGACGATATCCCGGCGCACATATCGTAGCCGCCTGCCATTTCTTACGCTGAATGTATCGAAGCAGTGACAGTGTTCCACCGCTGAAACGGGCTATTGGAAAGGCGAGTAGCCCGAAGTCTAGACGTCGAGGCATCGCCAACGTGGACAATAGAACCTGCGAGAACATATGTTCCACACCGCAGCCAGAACTTGTATACTTGTCTGATTCGCCTATGTTGGAATGCAAGTACAAGGAATAACCATGGAACAGGTCAGGCTCACCCGATCACCCATCGCCCATACCCGCAACGAGGATGGCGAGTATCACGATCTCGCCGACCACCTGACGGCGGTTGCCGGGCTTGCAGAAGCCTTCGCCAGCAAGTTCGACGCGTCCGGGCTCGGTCATTGGGCGGGAGTCTGGCACGATCTCGGGAAGTTCCACCCGGAGTTCCAGCAATACCTCTTCGATGCGGAAGCGGGAAAGCGCAAGCGTGGCCCGGACCACAAGGCAGCCGGAGTTGTGATCGCCGCCGAACATGGTCAGTTCCTGGCCGGCGCATTGCAGGGACACCACGGCGGCTTGCGAGACAACGCCGACCTCCGTGCCTGGCTCAAGGAAAAGACTGATGAAGGGCGGGTTCCAGCGGCGCTTGAGCGCGCTCGTCTCGCCGTCGAAAACCTGGAACCGGTGAGCAGCCTGGCTCTGCCAGAAGTCATCAAGGAGCAACGCCAGGCGGAATTCTTCATCCGGATGCTCTTCTCAGTGCTGGTTGACGCCGACTTTCTCGACACCGAACGGCACTTCACACGCCATCACACTGAAATCCGCGGCGGCTACCCTTCGATCGGCAAGCTTTGGACGGAGTTGCGGGAGAATCAGGAACAACTGTCGGGCAAATCGCTCGATGTCGTCGGGCGAGTGCGGCATCAGGTCTATCGGGACTGCCTGGCAGCCGCCGAAGAACCGCCAGGCTTCTTCCGGCTGACGGTGCCGACCGGGGGAGGCAAGACCCGCTCTGGGCTCGCCTTCGCCTTGCGCCACGCCGGGTTGCATGGCCTCGACCGGGTGATCGTGGCCGTGCCGTACCTGTCGATTACCGACCAGACCGCGGCAACCTACCGCGACATCTTCGGTCATGAACGCGCGGTGCTCGAACACCACAGCGCCGCCGATTGGCAGTCGCAACTGTACGATGAGGGATCACCCGAGGAAACCTGGGCACGCCTTGCCAGCGAGAACTGGGACGCGCCGCTGGTTGTCACGACGACGGTGCAGTTCTTTGAAAGCCTGTTCGCTCGCTCGACCAGCAAGTGCCGCAAGCTCCACAACATCGCCAGAAGCGTCGTCATTCTCGACGAGGTCCAGACATTGCCCGAAACATTGCTGGAACCGACGCTGGATGCGCTCAACGAACTGGTCCGGAGCTACGGGACAACCGTCGTGCTGAGCACGGCCACTCAACCGGCGCTGGATCAACGCGCGGGCTTTGGCGGGCTGGGGAATGTGCGGGAGATCGTTCAGGAACCTGCCAGCCACTTTGACAGTCTCAAGCGCGTTGATTACGAATGGGACGACAACCCGCGCAGCTGGGTCGAAGTCGCCGAGATGATGGGCGTTCACCGCCAGGCGATGACTATCGTCAACACCATCGCCGACGCTCTTGCGCTGATCGACGCGCTGGACGATCCCGACACCCTGCACCTCTCGACATTGCTTTGCGGCGCGCACCGGCGCGATGTGCTGGACGAAGTCAAGCGGCGGCTTGGCAATGATGAACCGTGCTTGCTCGTTGCTACCCAGGTGGTCGAAGCCGGTGTGGACATCGACTTTCCGGTTGTCATGCGGGCTCTTGGGCCGCTCGACCGGGTTGTCCAGGCGGCGGGGCGCTGTAACCGCGAAGGCAAGCTGGAACGAGGACAGGTCATTATCTTTCGACCGGAAGAGGGCGGGACGCCACCCGGGGCGTACCGCACCGGAACAGGCGTCGCGGAGATGCTGCTTGGGATGGGCGACGCAGACCTGCACGATCCGGCACTTTACCAGCGCTACTTCGAGTTGCTCTATGACCGGGTCGATCTCGACGCCAAAGATATTCAGCCGCAGCGCGAACACTACAACTACGAAGAGGTTGCTCGCCGCTACCGGATCATCGCGGACGACGGCCAGCCAGTCGTCGTCAAGTACCGGGACGAGCTTCCAGACGGAACGCCTCTTGATCAGGTACTGATGGGGCTTCAGGCAAAGGATGGCAATCCACGAGACTTATGGCGACAGCTACAACCATTCCTGCTCACGATTCGCCGGAGGGAGCTTGAGCGATTCGGGCGCGAGGCGCTGGTCGCGCCGGTTACGGAGAACCTTTATCAATGGACTGGAAAGTATGACCCGGTGATCGGCATCGGGGGGCGGGAACGCAACCCTGAGGGCTATGTGCTTTAGCGGAGAGCGGCAGAGAGCCGTGCCCGCCCTTAAGAAAGGAGGCGCATGTGGCGTCGAGCGTTCTATTGGAGGTCAAGGTGTGGGGCGACTTCGCCTGCTTCACCAGACCGGAGATGAAGGTTGAACGGGTCTCCTACCCGGTCATCACGCCTTCCGCGGCGCGCGGAGTGTTGGAGGCGATCTTCTGGAAACCGGAATTCACCTGGATCGTGCGCGAGATCCAGGTGCTGGAGCCGGTCAACTATCTCTCGTTGTTGCGAAACGAGATCAAGAACCGGCAATCCGAGCGCAGCGCCCGGAACTGGGCGAATGCGGGTGGCAGCGGCGGCTTTGCGGCCACCGAGGACCGTACCCAGCGGCACACGCTGGCGCTGCGCGACGTCGGCTACATCGTCAAAGCCGATGTCGAACTGCAAGCTGCCGTGGATGAGAATCCCGCGAAGTTCCGGGATCAGTTCCGGCGTAGGGTCGAACGGGGCGCCTGCTTTAGCCAGCCTTACCTGGGCTGCCGGGAGTTTGCGGCGGCGTTCGAGCGCCCAGACGGGAGCGAGCAGCCGATTCCGATGAGCGGCGACCTTGGCAGGATGCTCCTGGGCATCGCCTATCCCGAGGGGAATCGTGGGCCGGGGCAGCCGCGCTTCTTCGACGCCGTGATGCGGCATGGTGTGATTCAGGTGCCCTACTTCAATCCAAACGGGGATGGAGGTGAAGACGATGCTGCTGCAGCGGCTGCGTGAGTACGCCGGACGGCAGGACGACCTCGGGCCGCCGATGTACGTCAACAAGCTGGTGCGTTACGAGGTTGCCCTCGATCGCGATGGGCGTCCGCGCAACCTGATCGAGTTGACTGGCGAGGAACGTCAAGGGAAGAACGCCGGCAAGCTGATGATGATGCCCGACCGGGTACGAGCGGGCGCCGCAGTCCGGCCAATCCTGCTAACGGACACCGCCGAGTACGCGCTTGGATGGGGAGACCGGCCGGATAAGGCCGAAGCCTACAACGCGGCCTTCGCCGAACTTCTCGTCGAGTGTGCCGCGGCAACGGGCTCGCCTGAAGTCGCCGCCGTCGCGAGCTACTTTGAACGGGACGAATCCGAACGGCTTTCGATGCCGGAAGGGTTCGAACGAGGATGGATCGTGACGTTTAGTGTTGATGGCCGCTATCCAGCAAACTTCTCTGGTGTCCAGCGATTCTGGGCTGAATATGTCAGCGATCTGACTGGCGATCCCGATGATCCACCGGAGTGCCTGGTTTGTGGTCAACGCAATCCGGTCGTTCGCCTTCTCCCACAAAAGATCAAGGGCATCCCTGGAGGGCAGTCTTCCGGCACGGCCCTCGTCTCGACAAACGAGAACGCCTTCGAGTCGTACGGGTTGGACGACATGTCCTGCGCTCCGATCTGCATCGAATGCGCCGAAGCATCGTCCAAGGCGTTGAACAAGCTGCTCGCGACCGACACCAGCCACACCCGGATCAACCCGCTCGTCTATGCATACTGGACGCGGGAGTCTGATTCAAGCGTGCTTGGCAACATGCTCACGAACCCCAATCCAGAGGAAGTAGCGGCCTTGCTTCGCGCCGTTCGGAGCGGGCGGCACGGAGCGCTCGGCATTCCCGGCGATCAGTTCTACTGCGTTGGGCTTGGACCAAGTGGCGGGCGAGCCGCAGTCCGTGACTGGCTCGACATGTCGATCGAACGGGTCGAGCGCAGCTTCGCGCGCTACTTCGAACTGATGGCGATGACCGAGCCGTGGGGCAGCGATGAGCAGCGCTACTTCGGCGTCTGGAGGTTGAGCCGCGGCACGTTGCGCTCCAACGCAAAGGGCAACGACAGCCCCGACGCGAACGTGCCCAGAGCGCTGATGCGCTGCGCGTTCCAGGGCGGGCCGTTGCCCGACTGGCTGCTGGCGCAGGTAATCAGGCGGCTGCGGGCTGAACAGGAGATCGACCATCTACGAGCGGCGCTGGTCAAGATGGTGCTGGCTTCACAACGAGAAGAATGGATAACGACAATGGCTCATCTCGACGAACAGAATCAGCAACCGGCCTATCTCTGTGGCCGGTTGCTGGCGGTGCTGGATCAGATCCAGCGGGCGGCGCTCGGACAGCGCAACGCGACGATCATCGACCGCTACTTTGGCACGGCTTCCTCCGCGCCGCTAACTGTCTTTCCACGGCTCGTCCGGGGCGCGCAGCCGCACCTGGCGAAACTGCGGCGCGACCGGCCAACGACAGGACGGGCGCTGGAGAACCGGATGCAGGAGATTGTCGACCTGCTCGACGGTTTTCCGACAACGCTCGCGTTGCACGACCAGGGCTTGTTCGTGCTGGGCTACTACCACCAGCGAGCGGCGGACCGCCGGGCCGCGATCGACCGGCGCGATCAGGCAAATGCTGATTCAACCGATGAAGGACAAGAAGGGTAATTCCGATGACCGCAACAGCAACCGCAAGATACCTCGACACCAGCCATCGCCACGATTTCGTGCTGTTCTTCGACGTGCAGGATGGCAACCCGAATGGCGATCCCGACGCAGGGAATCTTCCCCGGGTCGACCCAGAAACGATGCACGGCCTCGTTACCGACGTCGCGATCAAGCGCAAAGTACGGGACTACGTCGACGCAGCCAGGGGCGATGAGGGCAACTACAAGATCTATGTACAGAACAAGGGCGACGCGCTCAACGCCTTGCACCGCAGGGCCTACGACGATCTCGGACTGAAATCGACCGGCTCGCGACAGGGGCGTGAGGATGTCGAACTAGCTCGAACCTGGATGTGTGACAACTTCTATGACGTTCGCACCTTTGGCGCGGTGATGACGACCCAGGTAAACGCCGGGCAGGTACGCGGCCCAATCCAGCTGACCTTTGCCCGCTCGATCGATCCAATCGTGCCGCTCGATGTCTCGATCACCCGCGTCGCGGTTACTCGTGAGGATGAAGTCGCAACCGTCGAGGGCGACGACGGCGAGACGACTGGCGGCAAAGTGACGGAGATGGGACGCAAGTCGCTCGTGCCCTATGGTCTCTACCGGGCGCACGGCTTCTTCGTGCCCTCGTTCGCCGAGCAGACAGGCTTCGACAGCGAGGATCTGGGGCTCTTCTGGACGGCGCTCCAGATGATGTGGGATCTGGACCGCTCGGCCTCGCGCGGGCTGACCGGCTGCCGGGGGCTCTACATCTTCAGCCACGACTCGAAGCTCGGCAACGCGCCGGCCCACAAGCTCTTCGAGCGGGTGACCGTCGAGCGCAGCCCGGACGTCGTAGCGCCACGGGCGTTCTCCGACTACACCGTGCGGATCGATGAGACCGAGATGCCGGGCGGGGTGACGCTGACGCGGCTCGGCGAGTAAGGCAGGAGCGATGAACGCCCCGAAGCAAAGCCTGGAGCCGGTCACGATCTCGGCGCTGGAGCACTACAGCTACTGTCCCCGGCAGTGCGCGCTGATCCATCTCGAACAGAGCTGGGACGACAACAGCTTCACCGTGCGCGGGACCGCCCGCCACGAGCGGCTGGACGAGCCAGGGGAAGAGCAACGCCCGGGAATCCGGCGCGAATGGGCGGTTCCGCTCTGGTCGGACCGGCTGGGGCTGGTCGGGCGGGCGGATCTGGTTGAGTTCCATCCTTCCGGTCCTTTCCCGGTCGAGTACAAGGTCGGGAAACGGCGGCAGTGGGCACACGAAGCTATCCAGCTCGGCGCACAGGCGCTCTGCCTGGAGGAGATGACCGGCCAACCGGTGGGCGAGGGCGCGATCTTCTATCACGGCTCGCGGGCAAGGCGCGAGGTCGAGATCGACGATGATCTTCGCGATCTGGTGGCGGGGACCATCGAGGCGGTCCGCGCTCAACTGGCGGGGTCGCAACTGCCGCCGCCGATCAACGACGCGGGCTGCCGGCACTGCTCGCTGAACGAGATTTGCATGCCCGGCGTCTCCGGCAACCTGGCGCGGGAGCAGGCTGTCCTGAGCCGGTTGTTCGTGGTCGATGCCGTTGGACAGGAGAAGGCCTGATGTACCAACTGCTGAACACGCTCTATGTCACGACGGCGGGCGCATACCTGCGGCTGGATCACGACACGGTGAAGGTGCAGATGGATCAGGAGACAGTGCTCCAGGTCCCGCTGCTCCACCTGGGCGGGATTGTCTGTATGGGCAGGGTGAACATGAGCGCGGCATTGATGCAACGCTGCGCCGAGGATGGCCGTTCGGTTGTCTTCCACGATGGCCGGGGCCGCTTCTCGGCGCGGGTGGTCGGCCCGACTGGCGGCAATGTGCTGCTGCGTCGCGCCCAGCATGAGACGCTCTCCGACCCGGAGCAGGTTGGCGCGATCTGTCGCAACATCGTGGCTGGCAAGGTGCAGAACAGCCGCCAGGTGCTGTTGCGGGCGGCCCGGGAAGCAGAGGATAGCGAGGATCGAGAGGCGCTGGCGAAGGCAGCCGACCGGCTGGCGGACGTCGTGCGCCGTCTCGAGCATCACAGCGACCCGCAACAGATTCGCGGTCTGGAAGGCGAGGCCGGGCGCGCCTATTTCCAGACGTTCGGGCGGATGGTGCGGGTTAACCGGGAGACGTTCGCATTCAATGGCAGGGTGCGGCGCCCGCCGGTTGGCCGGGTGAACGCCCTGCTCTCCTTCTTCTATGCGCTGCTACTCAACGACTGTGTCGCGGCGGCGGAATCGGTGGGACTGGACCCGCAGGTCGGTTACCTGCATACCCTGCGGCCCGGTCGCCCGGCGCTGGCGTTGGATCTGATGGAGGAACTGCGCAGCGTGATTGCCGACCGGTTGGTCTTGACGCTGATCAACCGGCGGCAGATCGCGGCCAGCGACTTCGACGAGCAGCCCGGCGGCGCGATGCGGCTGACCGACGATGCCCGCAAACAGGTGATCGTGGCCTATCAAAAGCGCAAGCAAGATGAACTGACCCACCCGATGCTGGAACGGCAGGTTCCGCTGGGGTTGGTGCCGCATGTCCAGGCGCGGCTGCTGGCCCGCCACCTGCGGGGGGATCTGGAAAGCTACCCGCCCTTCCTGGCGCGCTAGCAGCGAAATCGAGAGAAGCGGAGTGGAAAATGTCCGAACCCGCTATACAGCTCCTGGTGACCTACGACATCGCGACCGACACCGTCGCCGGGCAACGCCGGCTACGGAAGATCGCCGAGGTGTGCCTGGCGTTTGGCCAGCGGGTCCAGAAATCGGTTTTTGAATGCACATTGACGCCAACCCAGTATGCGCGATTCGAGCAAAGGCTGCTACGATGTATCAATGAGGAGCATGACCGGCTGAGGATCTACCGCCTGTATGGTGACCGGGATCGCTACCTGACGGTCTATGGTTCGACGATGGAGATCGACTTCGATGAACCATTGGTTATCTGATCGTTTGCATTCATGGCTAAAGACTGGTTTCCCGGGGATGTCCGGAGGTCTGCGCGAACCTATCGCACACATGAAAACCCCGGGAGGTTCGCGCAAGGCTGTTTGCATGCGAACGTACGCGGCATTTTCGTGTCGCAGGTCTCGGTTGTCCAGTGGTTGGAAGGGCCAAAGAGAGGAGGTTCGCGCAAAAGGCCGAAATTTCGTGATTCGCGCGGGCAGGAAAACCCGCGCTGTGGCACTCCCCCTCGGGGGGGAGTGAGGATTGAAACGCTTTTCGATACTCGCTACCATCAGTACTCAACGTGGCACTCCCCCTCGGGGGGGAGTGAGGATTGAAACATATCAGCCACGCTTCGGGAAGGTCGGGCTGAACAGGTGTGGCACTCCCCCTCGGGGGGGAGTGAGGATTGAAACGTCTTCCGCCGGGGGACACGGCGATCTGACGCGGTGGCACTCCCCCTCGGGGGGGAGTGAGGATTGAAACGCTCGCTCCGCCGGTCGCAGATGCGGTCCACGTGGCACTCCCCCTCGGGGGGGAGTGAGGATTGAAACAGGCTATCTCGGCTGTCGACAGTCGATCCGTAGATTGTGGCACTCCCCCTCGGGGGGGAGTGAGGATTGAAACGAATCGTCGCCACCGAGTCTGACCGTGAACACGGTGGCACTCTGCCTCGGGGGGGAGTGAGGATTGAAACACGCTCTCGGCACGTTGCCAGCACGTGTTGCACTCTCCCTCGGGGGGGAGTGAGGATTGAAACTTGTGTCATATGTCGTAACCTGTGATCACGGTCGTGGCACTCCCCCTCGGGGGGAGTGAGGATTGAAACGCCTACGTCAACGTGCGCCTGCAGGACGGCGCCGAATGGTTGTTGCACTCTGCCTCGGGGGGGAGTGAGGATTGAAACTCGAGCACAACGACGCCTGGTAATCGACCATCGGTAGCCTCTGTGGCACTCTCCCTCGGGGGGGAGTGAGGATTGAAACATTGCGTCGACCGCGACTGAACTCGTGGCAATGCGTGGCACTCCCCCTCGGGGGGGAGTGAGGATTGAAACTCGGCTAAGCCGGATCGTGCAGGTCGCACGTGGCACTCCCCCTCGGGGGGGAGTGAGGATTGAAACGTCACCAGAACACGCGACTGCAAGACGCGGAACACGTGGCACTCCCCCTCGGGGGGGAGTGAGGATTGAAACGCGTCAATCAGACAACGGAGCCGTCATAGATCGCACCGTTGCACTCCCCCTCGGGGGGGAGTGAGGATTGAAACGCATGCAGATTCGCATGCGTACACGACGTGAACACGTGGCACTCCCCCTCGGGGGGGAGTGAGGATTGAAACCATGTACGGCAATGCCGAGATGCGTCTACGTTAGGTAGTGGCACTCCCCCTCGGGGGGGAGTGAGGATTGAAACATAACCGTCTCCCCACAGTGACGTGTATGATCGCTGTGGCACTCCCCCTCGGGGGGGAGTGAGGATTGAAACGTTATTGACAGCAGTAGACTTACGACGTCCGTCGCGTGGCACTCCCCCTCGGGGGGGAGTGAGGATTGAAACCCAAAGGCTTCACCAAGCCGTCGCACTGTGTCTGCGTGGCACTCCCCCTCGGGGGGGAGTGAGGATTGAAACGATGAACCAGTTACGTCGATAACGTCACGTGCCGCATGTGGCACTCCCCCTCGGGGGGGAGTGAGGATTGAAACGATTATCAGTACGCGTGGCATAGCCCACGTCCGACAGTGGCACTCCCCCTCGGGGGGGAGTGAGGATTGAAACAACAGTTCTGCTGCGCGCGTACGTCCAACACGTCGTGGCACTCCCCCTCGGGGGGGAGTGAGGATTGAAACGCGCATCGAGCATCCGCGTCTCGCATCTGTGGCCGTGGCACTCCCCCTCGGGGGGGAGTGAGGATTGAAACTCGCCCACAAGCACAGTACACCAATACGTCGCACGTGGCACTCCCCCTCGGGGGGGAGTGAGGATTGAAACGGTCAGGGTCACCCAGTCGACGTGCATATCATTCTGTCGTGGCACTCCCCCTCGGGGGGGAGTGAGGATTGAAACGTGCCATCGCTGTCGAATTGTCGGTTTTGAGTGTCGGTGGCACTCCCCCTCGGGGGGGAGTGAGGATTGAAACCCGTCCGCGGCGAAATCGACCACGCCGGGACATCAAAGTGGCACTCCCCCTCGGGGGGGAGTGAGGATTGAAACGTGCTTGTGCCTGGCACAATAGGATATGAGTCGACGTGGCACTCCCCCTCGGGGGGGAGTGAGGATTGAAACCAGTCGCCATTGCTTGACGTTGCACTCGGTGCAATGTGGCACTCCCCCTCGGGGGGGAGTGAGGATTGAAACTGTGTTGTCGCTCTGCGCGTGCTCTGTGTTGTCGCTGTGGCACTCCCCCTCGGGGGGGAGTGAGGATTGAAACGTCAAACGACAGCATCTGCGTTTTGGATTTCGGTGACGGTGGCACTCCCCCTCGGGGGGGAGTGAGGATTGAAACTTCGACTTCAAATGGCAGGGCGTAAACCGCCGCGTCCATGTGGCACTCCCCCTCGGGGGGGAGTGAGGATTGAAACAACGTTAGAATCGCGTACGAAGCCGGATTCAATTGTGGCACTCCCCCTCGGGGGGGAGTGAGGATTGAAACAGCATTCGGTGCAGTGCAGTGACTCGGTCTATCGTGGCACTCCCCCTCGGGGGGGAGTGAGGATTGAAACATCAGCAAGGTCGGATGGTAGCCGCCAGACGGGTGGCACTCCCCCTCGGGGGGGAGTGAGGATTGAAACAGCACCGACAGCCCACGAATATGACACGATGCCGTCGTGGCACTCCCCCTCGGGGGGGAGTGAGGATTGAAACGCATGAAGTCAGAGTGGCGACCTAGACCGCGACGTGGCACTCCCCCTCGGGGGGGAGTGAGGATTGAAACATCGATCATGGTGATCTCGGGAGTCGGGCGACGGCAGTGGCACTCCCCCTCGGGGGGGAGTGAGGATTGAAACGTGATATCTTTCGCCACTGTTGGACGTAGCACTAGGTGGCACTCCCCCTCGGGGGGGAGTGAGGATTGAAACTACGGTAGTCACTGCCATCGGTACTCAACGGATCGTGGCACTCCCCCTCGGGGGGGAGTGAGGATTGAAACATGTCCTTGACGATGAATGACCGAATGGCCTCCAGGTGGCACTCCCCCTCGGGGGGGAGTGAGGATTGAAACGCGGGTAAGGTAGGACTGCTCAACGACCGCGACGCGGTGGCACTCCCCCTCGGGGGGGAGTGAGGATTGAAACCGGAACTTGTGTGATTAGAACATTTGGTCTATGATCTCGCTTCGACCAACGTGCTTCACTATGGTTGCGCCGTCCGGTTCACGGTACTTGTTGCGAGTCAAGGGGAAGCATGACAGGGCAAGCTCTTCCACTCAGCACGTTCTACAACGGCTGGGACGCGTATCAGCGGAATCTCGTCGACATCATCGCGCCGCTTTCCACCGAACAGTTGGCGCTGCCCACCGCTCCCGGGCACTGGACGATCGGGATGGTGGCCCAGCATCTGATCGCAAACCGGGTCTGGTGGTTCCAGGTCTGGATGGGCGAAGGCAGCCCCGAGCTTGCCCCGATCGCCCACTGGGATCCGGCGGATGACCTGGAGCAACCCTTACTTGGCGCCGCCGAGCTGGTTGCCGGGTTGGAAGCAACCTGGCAGATGATTCAGGATGCCCTCGATCGCTGGACTCCAGCCGACCTCGAGGTTATCTTCCAGCCGCCAGCCGCCTTGAAGGAAGAAGAGCGGGAACACTTCCCTCCGTTTTCCAGGCAATGGATCATCTGGCATGTGCTCGAACATGAGATCCACCATGGAGGCGAGCTCTCCCTGGCCCTTGGCCAGCATGGCCTGCCCGGTATCTATGGCGATTTCTGAGTGGTGGTTGCTAGCGACTCGCTAGCCTGAAAAGGCAAGCGAGCCCTGGGGAGCGCCGCCGCCCCAAACCAGCGGCGGCGTCTGGAGCGCTGGACCGATCCCACGGTATCGAGCGGTCCAGCCCCACAATACCGGCGTGGATATCGGCTGCGCCCCAGAGCCGTCTCTACAACCACGTCTGACGGTGCGAACTGTCCGTCGCGCCGGGCGCCCAGTCCACCAGACCATTTCGTTTACCGTGCGATTCGGTGCGGCACGGGTGATGAAGCGCGCCACTCAATTCCGGAATGCCCGCGACCATCGTTCTACACTCCACTTGCGCTCAGGATTAGTCTAGGCTAATCTTGAAACTACTGTATGCATAAAACAGATGAGAGCCGTGTTACGACTCTGACGGCGCAGGCACGGAAGGCAACCGGCATGATACGAGACTGGCTATCCCGTCGAGATGTGTTGAAGGGAGGGGTGGCAGGAGCGGCGTTGATCGGCGCGGCAAGTGTGACCCGATCGTTGATGCCCCAGCATCTCCAGGCGACCCAGCAAACAACCAGCCATGAAAGCGGCCATGAGAGCCCGGCGTCGAGTCATGACGGCCACGGCAGCATGATGACCGTCGGAGAAGTCGGTCCCGACGCGATGGGCATTGACCCGTTCGCGTATCTCACTGGATTTGACTATGGCGAGGAGAGCGTGCTCGGTGATGGACGCACGCTGCGCCAGTACAGCATTGTCGCCGTCGACCGGGAGATCGAAATCGCGCCGGGAGTGTTCTTCCCGGCCTGGACCTACAACGGCCAGGTGCCGGGACCGACGATCAGGGCGAACGAGGGCGACCGCATCCAGATTCACTTCACCAACGCTGGCTCGCATCCGCATACGATTCACTTCCACGGTATTCATTCCGCGTTCATGGACGGCGTCCCGGGCATCGGCCGGGGGATGATCTATCCCGGCGAGTCCTTCACCTACGAATTCGACGCCCTGCCATTCGGATGTCACCTCTACCATTGTCACGCGATCCCGCTGAAGCGCCACATTCACAAGGGGTTGTACGGAGCGTTCATCATCAACCCCGACCCTGACACGCACGGAGACCTCGCGAAACAGCGCCATCCCGACTACGAGGAGTCGGCGGAGTGGCAGGAGTTTGTGATGGTGATGAACGCCTTTGACACGACCTTTGACGACGAAAATGAGGTCTACGCCGTGAATACGATCGCTCACTACTTCATGCGCAATCCAATCGTCGTTGAGCGGGAGCGACCGGTGCGGATCTATCTCGCCAACATCACCGAATTCGATCCAATCAACTCCTTCCACGTCCACGGTAATTTCTTCGACTACTACGACCACGGCACGACGCTGGAACCAACGCTGAAGACAGTCGACACGATCATGCAGTGCCAGGCCCAGCGCGGCATTATCGAATTGTCGTTCAAGGGGTTCGAGCCCGGGCAGTACATGTTTCACGCGCACCAGTCGGAGTTCGCGGAGCTCGGCTGGATGTCGGTGTTCGAAGTCGTCGAATAGGAGGCTGGGGATGAACGACACACCAGTGGATGCGATCGCTGCCCCGGCGGAGGACGCCACCGTCGCTCCGGAGCGCGAAGGCTGGACACTGAAGTGGATCGCCCTCGGCATCTTGCCGCTGTTGCTGCTGGCGCTCATTGTCGCCGCGATCATCGCAACAGATGGCGGAATTGGAGACCGCAACGCCCCGCCGATCGAAGATCTGAGCATTCAACGCATCGTCCTGCCTGAACCCGGAATGATCGAGGTCAACGTCGTCAACCAGGGACCGGATGACGTCACCATCGCTCAGGTGCAAGTCGATGGCGCGTACTGGTCGCATGCGGTCGAGGGCGGGCGCACGCTTGGACCGCTCGACTCGGCCACGATCGTCATTCCGTACCCCTGGGTTGAGGATGAAACCCACGCCATCGCGATCGTGACCGAAACAGGCATCGTCTTTGATGGCGAGATCGCGGTCGCGGTCGAGTCGCCTGCGCCGAACGCGGAAACCTTCGGGCGATTCGCGTTGATCGGGTTCTACGTTGGCATCGTTCCGATCGCGCTCGGGATGCTCTGGTATCCGTTCATGCGGCGGATGGGGCCACGAGGACTGCAGTTTGTGCTGGCGCTGACGATCGGGTTGCTCCTCTTCCTGGCGCTTGACACCTTCCAGGAGGCGACGGAGATTGCCGCCGCGGTGCCGGCGACGCTCGACGGACCGCTGCTCGTCCCATTGATCGCTTTGATCACGTTCTTGTTGCTGATAACGGTGTCGAGCAGTCGCGGCGACGGGCCGCGCAGCCCGCTTGGCACGTCGTATCGGATCGCCTTCGGGATCGGGCTTCACAATCTGGGCGAGGGGCTGGCGATCGGCGCCGCGTTTGCGCTGAGTGAGATTGCGCTGGGCGTGTTCCTGATCGTCGGGTTCACGCTCCACAACGTCACCGAGGGCGTGGGGATAGCCGCTCCAATTCTCCGTGACCGGCCGCCATTCATCCACTTTGCCGGGTTGGCGGCGCTGGCGGGACTCCCGGCTATTCTCGGGGTCTGGATTGGCGGCTTCGTCTACTCGCCGTTCTGGGCGACCATCTTCCTGGCGATCGGTGTCGGTGCGCTGGCCCAGGTGATTGTCGAGGTTTCGCGACTGATCACCCGCTGGAACCAGCGCCGGGATGGCGCGCTCGTCAGCTGGACGACGTTCAGCGGGGTTACGGCTGGTGTGGCAATCATGTACCTGACCGCACTGGTCGTGCTGGGGTAGCGCCGTCCCCGCTTATCCCGGCGGCTGCCAGCGAATCATCGCGATCAGCGTTGGTTGCTGGTAGTCGTCGATGCCCGCCGCGCGCTCCTCCTCCAGCAGCCGTCGGAGGTTCTGGTCCTTGTCCGAACCCTCGACCAGCCAGAGACGCCGCCGAGCTGACTTGAGAAGATCATCTTCGTCCCACTGCCGAAAATCGCGCGGGAAGAGATCGATCTCCGGCGTGGCTCCACGGGCTAGCAGAAGATGGACGAATTCGCGCATCGCCGGAAGTTGCTGGCGTTTGAAACCGTGCACCTTCTCCCAGAGCCGGACGAACCCACCGCTTGGCGCGCGGTCCATCAACAGCGAAACACAGAGATCCCGACTGGCTTGTTCGAGGCCGTCGATGAATGCGTTGATCGGTCGAATGTCGTAGCCGACGTGGGCGTTCAGCGAGATATCAACGTTCACACGGTCCGCTCCCTCGGGCCAGGCGTACTCCCGGATATCGAGGTTGCCGATCCCATGCTCCCGTGCCTGCTCGCTGAGAATCGTTCGCATGCCCTCGCTTGGCTCAACGGCGGTCACCGATTTGCAGGCAAGAGCCAATGGCAGGGCATAACGGCCCCCGCCCGCTCCAACGTCCAGCCAGGTCGTTGCCGGGCTGGATAGCGCGAGCAGACAGTTCAGGATCTCGTCATCGGTGCGATGGGGATCGTCGGCGAAGTGATGGGCGATGGGTCGATAATAGTCCTCATCCTGCCATTCGCGGACTGACTCTACTTGCTCGTATTCCTCGATGACGATGCGTTTCCATTCCACTCCGAGCGTTTCAGGGTCGGGGCGTAACGCTGATCGGGTCATGCAACTTTCCTCAGATCCAGTTCCAGGTTCGCTGGAGCATTCTAATCGGTGAAAGGGGACGAATGGGCGATCTCGCGATGCCGCCCCCCGTTTCTACACTAGAAGTAGAGCGTTCGTGCTCCGCTCTGGCCGAGAGGATGTGATCATCATGCAAGAGTACTTCGCAATCACCGTCGCCTTTCTCACCGGCATGGCTGTCTTTAGCCTGCTCCGCCGCCGCGACACCAACCCTATCCTGTCCGGAATAGCCGCGACCTTCTTTTCGATGACGCTGGTCGTGGGTTACGTCATCTTCCTGTTCACAACGGGCCGGGTCTAGCGCTTCTCCGGCGTCTCTGTCCGTACATTCCGAACGAATTTTCGGAATTGCTGTCGAAGGCTGTCGAAATTCCCTGCTCCCATTCGACAATAGTATGAAGGCCGGAAGTCGGCCCATCATCTATTCGGTCAGCCGGAAGGAGACCAGACGGTATGCGCTACGCTTGCCTGATCTACACGAATCACGAAACCGATCCGAAAGAGGGGACGCCGGAGGCGACCCAGCAGTACCAGGATTACACGGCCTTTGACGAGAAGTGGGGCAGCGCCATCCGGGGCGGCGAGGCCCTGCTGCCGGTTGGCACTGCCACCTCGGTGCGCGTTCGCAATGGCGAGACACTGATCACCGATGGCCCGTTTGCCGAGACGAAGGAGCATCTGGGCGGGTTCTACATAGTCGAGGCTGATGATCTTGACCAGGCCATCGCGGTCGCGAAAGACATCCCTGGCGCGAAGGATGGCACGATCGAAGTCCGGCCGGTCATGGAGTTTGAGTAAGGCATAGGGCAGGTACAACAGCCCGCCCACTACGACCCACACCTTCCCCATCTCCAGCTCCCCCGTCTTCAAGCAAAGGCGGGGGAGTTCTCTGTGGCTGGTTGGACCGTCTCCGGGGCGGTCTTGACAAATCCTCAGAGCTATATTACGATACGTATACGTAGCGATACAATACCGTATCGCTAATCAGGAAGGAGTATCGGCGATGATGTCGATCAAGGCAGGCGGCTATGAACGCCGTTGGTGGACCCTGGCGATTCTGTGTATGAGCATGCTGGTGATCGCGTTGGACAACACGATCCTGAACGTCGCCCTGCCGACCTTGGTGGGCGAACTCGACGCCAGCGGTAGTGAGCTGCAGTGGATCGTCGATTCCTACGTGCTCGTCTTTGCCGGCCTGCTGCTGGTCATGGGTAGTCTAGGGGATAAGTTTGGACGTAAGCTCGCGCTCTATGCCGGCTTCGCCATCTTCGGCGTTGCTTCGCTGTTGGCCGCCTATTCCGGGACGTCGGACGCGTTGATCGCCAGCCGCGCCTTGATGGGAGTCGGCGGGGCGCTGATCATGCCGGCTACGCTCTCAATTCTGGTCAATGTCTTTCCAAAAGAAGAGCGTGCCCGCGCGATCGCGATCTGGGCTGCGTCGGCCGGGATCGGTGTGCCGCTCGGCCCGGTTGTCGGCGGATGGCTGCTCGACCATTTCTGGTGGGGTTCGATCTTCCTGGTGAATATTCCGATCATTCTGGCAGCGATGGTGGCCGGATATTGGCTCGTGCCGGAATCCCGCGACGAACATGCTCCCGCGATCGACTGGGTTGGCGGCGGGCTTTCGATTGCCGGGCTGGCGACGCTTCTCTACGCGATCATCGAGGCACCGAACGAAGGCTGGACGGACCCATTCATTCTTGCGATGTTCGCGATTTCAGGGTCGTTGATCGCCGGTTTCGTCCTCTGGGAACTCCGAAACCCAGCACCAATGCTCCCGATCGGCTTCTTCCGCAACCCGCGCTTCAGCGCTGGCGCGGCTTCGATCAGCCTGGTCTTCTTTGCGCTATTCGGTTCTATCTTCATCCTGACTCAGTACCTGCAGTTCGTCCTGGGTTACACGCCTCTGGAAGCGGGCGTGCGGATGTTGCCGGTTGCAGTCGGGATCATGCTTGGAACCGGACTGAGCACCCGGCTCGCGCCGCAGATCGGCGGCAAGCTGATTGTGGCTGGCGGGTTGACGGTCGTCGGGCTGGCGCTTGGCGTTGCTTCCCTGCTGAGCGAGACCAGCAGCTATCAGATGATCGCGCTGATTTTCCTGATGTTCGGCTTCGGCATGGGGAGCACGATGGCGACGGCGACCGACGCGGTTATGGGCGCCGTGCCGGAAGCCAATGCCGGGGTTGGGTCTGCGGTCAATGACACGACGCGTCAGGTCGGCGGAGCGCTGGGCGTGGCTATCCTTGGCAGCATCTACTCGACGATCTACACGTCTCAGATGAGCGACGCGGTCGCGGGTCTTCCATTCCCACAGGCGGCAGTTGCTGAAGATTCGATTGGCGGGGCGCTTGGAGTTGCCGGTCGGCTTGGAGGCCAGGCGGGCGAGGCGCTGGCGCAAGCTGCCAACAGGGGCTTCGTGGACGCGATGAGCGTGACCTTCCTCGTCGCTGCCGGGTTCGCGTTTGCTGCGGCGGTGATCGCGCTGATCTTCCTCCCGGCAAGGGAGCAGTCTGTCATGGCTCCAGATGAATCGCAGGCTACGCTGACCTCTTCTGAAATTGCACGCGCATGAAAGAGGACCAGATGGGAACGGCAGATGCCGCCACCCGCAGGCCCGGGCGCCCACGCAGCGCCCGTGCTGACCGGGCCATCCTCAAAGCCACCGTCGAGTTGATGATTGAAGATGGCTACCAAGCGCTGACCATCGAAGGCATCGCCGAGCGGGCGGGTGTTGGCAAGACGACAATCTATCGGAGATTCGATTCGATAGAAGAGGTGGTGATCGCGGCATTCAGCGGCATGACCGGTGAGATTGAAATTCCTGATACCGGCCATACGCGCGACGATCTCCTGTGGTTGATCCAATCATTCAGAGACCGCACCGTATCCTCGATCGTCTTTCCGGTCATGAGCCAGGTGCTGGGAACTGCGTTGACAAATCCGGAGGTCCTCGATGCCTTTCGCACACATCTGCTCGCGCCAAGGCAAGCGGCTCTACGCACGGTCCTCGAACGGGGTAGAGCGCGCGGTGACGTGCGTCCGGATTGCAATGTCGATTTGTTGGTTGACCTGATACCGGGAGGGATCTTCTTCCACATCTTTTTCCAGTCATCTCCCGACACCCCGCCCCGTCCGGACCTCCCCGAACGCCTCCTCGACGAGATCTGGCGGGGGATCGCAGAATCCGGAACCGGCTCATCCGGCACAGGAAACGCGCCTTGATCCGCAGATCGCAAGGGTTCTGAGTTGGGCATGTTTTCGAGTCGGCTACTCCAGAAGACAGACCACTGGGACTCAGGCGCTCTTGGCGCTCCCGGCGGTGTCGTCCGGGACCGGGACTTCCGGCGTTGTCGGGACGACCGGTCGCTCTGGCAGGTGCAACTGATGGCGCAGCCGTGCGAGGGCGTGCCGGAGTCCCGGAACCATCGCTGCTCTGCGGTAGGCGCGGCGTGTGTGGCGGCGAATATTGAGGACGCTGAGGAGGAACTGGTCGTAGACCAGGAAGAGCACCAGAGAGCCGAAAAAGACCCTGAAAACGACGCTCATCGAGCGTAGGATCAGCGCCAGGAAGGTCGCGCGTCGCAACCCGATGCCCAGCTGGTTGAGCAGGCCGGTGATCGATGAATCGGTCACGCCAAAGCCGCCAGGGACTGGGAGCGCGATGCCGGCCGTTTCGGAAACTGTGTGAACCCAGAACGCTTCAACACTGCTCATTCCGCGGAAGGTTAGCGCGTCTACGAGCACCATTAGAAACACCGCTGACAATAGTGTCGCGCCAATGCTGAAGCCTATCCCGCCAGCGATTGAGCCAGGGCGCATCAGCGCTTGTACGCGCAAGTGCACATCGCGTTCCTTGGGGAGCCAGCCGCGGGTGAAGCGGTTGCGCGCAAGCTGCCGGGCGACGAAGTTCCAGACCAGCCGCGATCGTCCCATCGCGAAGAGCACGATACCAATGCCGATCCCGATGAGGGGAATCGCCAGGTTGTAGCGAGGCTGTCCGGTGACGAGGAAGAAGATCAGCACCATCGGGGGAACGGTCAGGGCGTCGATGATAAAGCCGAAGAAGAGTGCTGGCGCAGCCTGCCGCATGCGGATCAATCCGTGTTCCTGCGCCAGCCGGGGAGCAAGCCAGGAACCACCGGGCAGCGGCGAGGTCGTCATCGCCGCCAGGTAAGTCGTCGTGCCGTCGCGCCAGCGGATGTTGAGGCGCGCCGCCCGCAGGTAGAACGCCCAGCGCAGTCCCTTCACGACCGCTCCGGCAAGAAAGAGCCCCACGAGCAGGAGGAGCGTGACCGGCGACAGGGCATCAAGAACCGCGACCAGCAGCTTGAAATCAGCCAGATATGCCAGAACTGCCAGTATTGCCAGAGTGATGATGATCACCGACGCGCGTTTGATCACGCTGTATATCTATTCCCTGTGTGTGGTAGGAGGTGCGACCCAGATGCACCCTCTACGATATATAACGTCGAACTGGTGTCAGCGGTTGCAACCCCACAGGCCATTCGAGCCTAAGCGCCCGCACCAGTTGTTGCACGCCAGAACTGAACTGCTCGATGGATCTGCTGGCGCTCATCATAGTCCAGGTCCGTCCATGGGAACAGACCCTTGGCAATTGCTTCCGAGAGCGCTTCACAGGTCCAGTAACCCAGTTTCTCGCACTTGCGCTGGAGGCCCAACGGGATCCCCATCGACGCGAGCGGCTCGGCATCCCAGCCCAGATCTTCCTTACCTTCGATCAACGGCTGGAGCGCAAGAATGGTGAGGATGACGAGCCCAATGACGGTAGCCGCCATCGCCAGTACTGCCAGTCCCATGCTCGGAACGATCATCCAGGCTGGCCAGCGGTGCATCGTCTTGATCATCACAACGCTTGTGCCGATGCCGAACGTTGCCAAGACAGCCCCCAGGATGATCGGGCGCTCAAGGATGAAACCAGGAATGCGCGGGCTAAATGGCTCGTGCCTCGCGCCCTGTGACAATCGGGACTGGCTAGGATGGCCACCGGGACCAGGAAACCAGGTCAACGTGTTCTGACCTAACGTCTACTCGTGCTGATCGAAAGACGGTTGCCGGGATCGGAGACCGATTCAGCGTGCTCTAACAGTTTCACCTGATGCAATCGTAGCAGACAAAGCAGGTTACGCCGCAATTCGATCTGTCTCAGCCGCTGGTGGATACGATCATCGCAATGGCTATTCGGGCGCCGGTTCGATCCAGCCCTGGTCGATCAGCAGCTCAAGTCCGAGCAATCCGGTGGTTATCGCTTCGTCAGATCCCGCCTTGTCCGGCCACCATTCGAAACGGGCGTGCTGGAATACCTGATAGACGACTGGTAGTCCATCAGGCGTCACCGCGCCCCACTCTTCGGAGATCGGAAGTCCAAAGACCTCGGCCCCGCCATGCGTTTCCCAGTAGACCCGGAATCCGCCGCCAATCGAGTGTCCTGTTGCGGGAATATACCGGGCCCAGTCGTCGTCACTGAAGGGTTCGATCGGTTCCCAGGCCTCGGGGTCGATGTACGTGCCATAGCCGAGTTGTTCGGGAACGACAATCGCGGAGTTTCCGCCATCGGGCCAGTCGAGTCTGAGGATCGAGCGCTCGAAGTACTGGATGTAGCGCACCGATCCGTCGCTTTCAATCGCGCGATGGAATTCGCTGACCGGCAGGCCGAGGGTTCTCCAGCTGCCATGCGTGTACCAGTACTCCAGAAATTCTACCGGAACGTTATGTCCAGTTTCGGAAATGTACCCGTAGCGTCCATCCAGAATTGGCGCGACATGATCGTCGACCGGCGGCCGCTCGTCCCACAGGACCGTCGCGATGTCGCCGAACTGTGGGTGAACAGGTGGAATCGAGGCGAGAACATCTTCTCTGGAAGGCGGATCGAGCCATAGGAAAGTGACGTCGACCCAGTCCGATCCGGTCATGCCCAGCGCGTAGAACGCTCCGTCACCAATGTCGATGCCGGCGGGGGAAAGCACCTGCCGGCCGAATCCGTCCAGACCGCCGTTGTAGCCGTCGTAATATGCTGCCTCGGCAGCGGGCACACCCTGTGGCAATCCCTGGAAATGGCGCTCCTCAGGCGGATCCCAGTAGTTGTCTTCGGTGTTCCACGGTCCAACGTCCCAGACTGGCACGATCAGCGAGGTTCCGTTGTAGGTCAAGCTTGACCTGGAACTCGTCGCCACCCTTGCTTGAGAGGGAACACCAGCAGGGCAGGGCCACGAAGAAGTCGTTGGGCTGGATGACGTGGCCGTTGGCGGTTGTGTAGCCGACCAGTCCCTCACGGTGAGCATAGACTCGGAATGTGTTGGTGTTCGCGCTCAGATCGCGTTCCGCGGAGGTTGGACGCGGCGATTCAGCGGCCACGCTCTGGGTTAGCGCGGCAATGAGTATGCAAAGAACCAGCAGCAGCCCTACGGGCCGCCGTACTTCTACACCGTGCATTGTTTCGCCCTCCCACTGACCCATGGCGCTCATCCCAGGAGCGTTACGGTGCCTCGGGAGGCGGCCTAAGATCCCCCACCGCCTCTGAACTGCCGCTTGTTCTAACACGCTACGATGCAAAAAGCCAAACCGGCAACTAGCCATAAAGGAGGAACTGATGACCGTCGTTGTCCAGAATCGGTACTTTATTCGGCCTGGATTGGAAGCTGAAGGGCTGGAAACCCGGCGGCGCGCGAGCGAGGTTCGGTGCGATGAACAACGGCCGGTTGGCCGGATATTGCTCTCGGATGGTCCTCAGGATGGCGATGCGCCGGCGTTCGTCTGGGAGTGCGAATTTGACGACTTCGACGCTCGCCAGGCGGATCTGGACTGGGCAGCAGCGTCCGAAGCATTCACCGCGGTCCGTTCCCACATGGGCACATTGCTCGACAGATTCGAGCGCCTGACCTTTCGGGTAGTCTGAATCCCGGCAGGGCGGGTGTTAGCATTGGCTGTCTTCAATTTGAAGCAAGTTAGTTCTGTCCTACACGAAAGCGAACAATATGCCCGAAGATATCCAGCTTGAAAAGCGCGCGATGGTGATCGTTGCCCATCCGGATGACGCCGAATTCGGTTGCGCTGGCACCGTTGCGAAGTGGACTGATGATGGCTGGGACGTTCACTACGTCATCGTGACTGATGGCACGGCGGGCGGCGGAGATGATGCGACCGATGTCGGGCCGCAAGCACGCCAGAGACTCGCCGAGACCCGGAAGGCGGAGCAGAAAGCTGCCTGCGATGTGCTGGGCGTCAGTGGGATCACTTTTCTCGACTACCCCGATGGACAGATCTTTCACACCCTGGAGCTGCGCCGGGACATTGTCCGCCTGATCCGGACGCATCGCCCGAGCCGGATCATCTGCATGGCGCCGGTCGTCAACTGGGAGCCGCAATACATGATCGGCCTCTACCATCCCGACCACCTCGCGGTTGCTGAGACGACCGTCGCGGCGATTTACCCGGCTTCGCAAAATCCATGGGATTTCCCGGAGTTGATGATGGACGAAGGGCTGAAGCCGCACAAGGTGAGCGAAATCTGGTTCATCGCCGCGCCAAATACCAACACCTTCGTGGACATTACCGGAGTCGCCGACCGCAAGATTGCTTCGCTTCGCGCTCACGACAGCCAGCTTGGCGCAAATTTCGAGCGGTTAGAGAAGATGATTCGTGGCTGGATGTCCGAAACCGGTAAGCGCCACGACGTCGAGTACGCGGAAGAGTTCCACGTCGCCCAGAACTGGCGCCCCGACCCGGAGGATTTCACCGACAGCGACGCCGAGCTGGCTCACGGCGGGTAGTTGCGCGGGCTCTGTTTCAGAACTGTTCTCAATCTATGTCAGGATCACCACTCCCCGGCAACCAACCGTGGCAGCAGCGGGTGGACGATGCGGTAGGTCGCGCCCCAGAGTTCGTGCGGGCCAATGCGGAAGAAGCTGATTTCCCGTGGATCCGGCCAACCGGGGAAGGTGGCCATGCGGGAACCGTGGGTTTCCGGTTGCAGCAGATCGTTTACCCGCACGTCGAGAACTGAGGCGACCTCTGCCGCCTGGGGACGCCACTCTTCCGGAGGCTCAATCCGGCCGAGGAAAGGGGTGATCGTGAAGCCGGAAGTCAGGGTGTCGACGATCTCCAACTGTTCGATGATCTCGACGCGTTCAGGGGGCAGGCCGATCTCTTCATGTGCTTCGCGCAACGCGGTCTGGCGGAGCGTGTCGTCCCCGGGCTCGCGTACACCGCCCGGGAAGGCGATCTGGCTGCCATGCGGCCCACCGGGAGCGCGGACAATCAACACCAGGCGTGCGCTGCCGGTCAGATCCCGGTAGACAGGGACAAGAACTGCTGCTTGAGTGCTGATTCGCGAAGCCATGGGATGCCTACAAAATCGCTTCTGGCATATTTTCGAGCACCGGCGCGTGGATCTCGAATCGGCTGGCAATCGCCTTTAGCTCGGCGAGTGACAGCCCACCTGCGGGCCTTCCGGCCTGGATGTCGAAGCGCTCATAGGTCGCCGCCGCCTCGACATACTCGATCAGATCCAGCGCCTCCATCGGCCCCTCGGTTGAACGGGCGATCACACCGTGCTTGGACCAGACGACGATCTTATGCCGGACCATCGCATCCTGAGTCAATTCGCCCTGATGTGGGGTTCCCGGAACTTCGAAGGGCAGGACTCGAACCCCGGCAGGAATGACGGCAATCGTCTCCGGCAACCAGCGGTAGATCTGGCGGTTGAAGCGCGCCTGGTCCTGATAGTCCGGCAGGTGCGTAAGGTAGGTGGTGTTGGGCGGCTGAGCATGGACGACTGCGCTAACCTTCGGCGCGCCAGCGAGCTGAACCTCGTGGATACCGACATGGGAATCGATCTCCGTCGTCGGCTCGATTGATTCGTTTTTGGCATGGTGCAAGTAGGCGGTTCCATCGGCTTCGACCTGCACCGCACATAGCGCCATATCCGGTTGGGTTTGGACGTCGCGCAGGCGCCGCCGGCTCCCGGTGACGAGCAGGGTCCCGTGCGGAAGGCGGGCGTTGCCGGGTAGTCGATACTCGCGTTCCCGGGGGAAGCGCGCCAGGCAGAAGCCCCGCAGCCCGGTGGTTTCAGCCGGCAGGAAGAGTGAGATGTTCCCCGCACCGCCTTCGGCCGCGCCGATGTCGTGCAGGATCTTGCCCACGCGGCCGATCTCGTTAATCCATTCGTCTATGTCGGGCATGGGGCCTCCTGATGAGACGATGCGTCAAAGCGGTTCAACACCATCCGATTATTGCCCACTAGTCAAGCGCTGCCGAGTTCAAGACGCAATGGATCATCGTTGATGACCGCTTCAGCGTTGTCCACCAGCCCTTCGGCGTACTCATTGCCCCATTCCAACGCGATCTGGTCGAGTGCCGCTCGAAGCTGGGGTGGCCGGTAATGTGCGCTGTGGGCATCGCTGGCGACGATGTGTACCAGCCCGGCGTCGAGCAATGCGTGTGCCGCCCGCTGCGAACCCTGACTGTGATAGCCGGACAGGGAGAGGGCGTTCATCTGCATGGGCACGCCGAGAGCGACGAAACGCTCGACGACCCGAGGCTCCAGAACGACGAATGGGTAGCGTTCCGGATGTGCCAGCACCGGCTTCAGGCCGGCCTCGATCAGACGGCCGAGCACGCTCTCGATCACCTCGATTTTCCAGTTATGGCTGAGATGGAGCTCTAGAAGGAGATAGCCGGTGCCATTGACGGTCAGAATCTCGCCTCGTTGATATTGCTCGACCAGGTCGGCGGCGATCCGGACCTCATTGCCCGGCAGCACCTCGATATCGATTCCTGCTTCAGTGGCCAGTTCGTTGAGCCGCTCGACCGCCTCCGGCAACTCGCGGCCTCCCACCCAGTGGCTGTGAGGGGTGGCGACGATCGTGCCGATCCCGTCGCTAGCGGCGGCCCGGAGCATCTCGAGCGCGGCCTCAATGGTTCGCGGGCCATCGTCGACACCGGGCAGGACATGGGCGTGGATGTCGATGAGCTTGCGCCTGTTCAGATCGATCATGTAATGCGGAGGCTCCGGGTAACTCTCATAGTGGGAAGGATACCTGCCTTCTGACCTATTCCAACAGTTGTGTAAGAAATCCGCCGCCAGGTTGTCTTATGGGTATAGAGAAAGCAAAGGCGGTGTAACCAGCACAACAGCCGCAATGTATCCAGCGAGATCTCGCAATCGGACCTGGAACCGTAGAGTAGATATCACAGGAACAGCAAAGCGGAGCGCCCAAAGCGCCCGAGAGGAGCAGAACAATGACAGCCGCGACAGTGACGACGCCCCGCAGCCTCGAAGCCAGCAACCTGATTGAGATGGGATTTTCCGCAGAACAGGTCGAGCGACTCGCGCAATTCAAGTCGAACTACAGCGCCTTCAGTGAACAGTTCGAGACGCACCGGGAATTCCAGCAGGTGCAATTTCTGAAGTGGCGCTACAAGCGCGGAGAAGTTGAGCGCGGATAGAGAGCACCATGGTTACAACTGACCCAGAGGGCACCCACTCACAGCCCTAGCGGCCCGGGACGAGGATCAATCGCCCGGGTCGTTTGATTTGTGGCGTCGCTTCCCGACTTGCCAGCGAAGCTCGCAGCCTTTGTCTCGCCCTACCATGCAACCCGAACGAGTCCGGCGCTTCTTATACCCTACCGGGGTAGGCTATACTTATCGAAGAACCACGCTATTTTGGTTCCGGTGACCGAAGCTATCACGGGATGATGTGCCGAATGAAAGCCACTGCTCTCACGATTCTAGACATATCTTGCGAGCTCCGTGCTCGCGTGGTAACGGAAACACTTGCGCGGTTCGATAGCGTCTCCCGCGTTGACGTTGACATTTCTGCTGGACGAGTTCACGTCGAGTATGACGAAGCGCGAGTCGGAACTGAACTGATGCGGCAAGCACTTGCCCAGGAGGAGTATCCAGTCGCGTCTGTCGCCGGTTAGACGTCCGCCGGGATCCGGCACGCTTCGCATTTCGATTGCGTCCGATGCCCCGGGCCATCGTCGGACGCCTGATTGTTGCCGGGTAGTCGTCCCCAAAGCCGGAAGATACCGGGTCAAGCACCATTCCGAAACTCACTTCTCGGGACGCGTCTTCACCTCTTCAGTCTGATTGGAAGGACGTCCAAACATGTCGACTCAAAAGTCCGGAGTCAGGGATGAACGTCGCGCTGCTGCCCAGCGACAGGCGCGGCGGCGCCGGGTACAGCGCCTGGTGTACCGGGGAGGAATCGCTCTCGTCCTGATCGTCGCTATCGGTCTGGGACTTGTCTGGTGGTTGGGCGGCGATGATTCCGACGACATCGCGGATCAGGCCCTGTTCCAGTTCGACACTGCTGATTACCATTCGCTTGCCTTCGATCCGGCTGATCCGAACACGCTCTACTTCGGCCATCACGGCGGACTGATGATCAGCCGTGATGGAGGCGAAACCTGGGAAGATGCGGCGCCCCAGGGGGTTGATGTCATGCAGCAATCGATTCCGGTCGACGGGAGCGGTCGGCGCTATGCCGCCGGCCATGAAGTGTTCTATGTGAGCAGTGATGGCGGCAAGACCTGGCAGTCCCCTGTGACTGATCTGCCGGGCCTTGATTTGCACGGCTTTGCAGCGGCCCCCTCCGACAGCAACCGGCTCTATGCGTTCGAGATTGTTTCTCGCGGGTTCTATACGAGCGCCGATGGCGGCGCGACCTGGGAACGTCTGCCGCTGCCGCCGGGCATGGAGTCGGGATTGCTCCCGCTCGCAGTGAGCTACGACGATCCGCTATACCTCTACGCCGGTGTTGGAGATCAGGTGTTGGAGAGTCCGGATGGCGGGGTCAGTTGGACTTCACTTCCTGGCCCAGGTGGCACAGTCATCTCGATCGCGACGGCGCCGGGCGCTCCCCCGCAATTGCTCGTCGGGACGTCCGATGGGTTGTGGCGACGGTCAGCTGGCGGTGGCTGGGCCAGGATGACATTGACCCCCGACGGGGCTGTTCTCGCCGTCGTGGCGCATCCTGAAGACCCGAACCGGATGTTCGTTCTCGATCAGCAAGGAAATCTCTATCGAAGTAATGACGGCGGGGCCACCTGGGGCACGAGTTGAGCCGCGGGCCGCGCGGCGTCGCCCAACGAATTGGAGGAACGTATCATGTGGCACACCAACGATGGCATGGGTTGGTGGATGGTCTTCGCCGGGAGTATGTGGCTTCTTTTGCTGCTGTTGATTGTTATTGCCGTCCTGACTATAGCCCGGCCGGGCTCCTCCCGGAACGAACAGCAATCGCTACACGATCCGCTGGAGATCGCTCGACGGCGTTACGCGCAGGGCGAGATCAACCGCGAAGAGTTCGAGCAACTGCGGCGGGATCTAGCGGACGAGGCATGACACAAGCATTCCGCGGGGCGACCGATCTGGCTGGTCCTGCGATTCGTTTTGCCGGCCCGTGATGAGTTGAGGGCTTGAGACGATGATCGATCACAATCACTCGGAGCACGATCACCCGAATTCACATGACTCCCACTCCAATGGGCATGGAGGGCATGGTGCCCACGGCGGGCATGAGGGTCACGCAGAGATCTTTCGCCAGCGCTTCTGGATCTCGCTGCTGCTGACGATCCCTGTCCTCATTTATAGCGACATGATCCAGGAGTGGTTCGGCTTTAGCTCGCCGGAATTCCCCGGCAGCGACGGCATTGCCCCGCTGCTGGGAACAGTGATCTTCATCTACGGCGGGAGAGTCTTTCTGGAGGGCGGCTGGGACGAGCTTCGATCTCGCCGCCCCGGCATGATGCTGCTGATTTCACTGGCGATCATCGTCGCCTTCGTCGCCAGCGCCGCGACGACGCTCGGGTTCTTCGATCTCGAGTTCTGGTGGGAGGTGGCGTTGCTGATCGACGTCATGCTCCTCGGGCACTGGCTTGAGATGCGGGCGCTCGGACAGGCGCGGGGGGCCTTGAGCGCGCTGGCGGAACTACTACCGGATGAGGCGGAAAGAGTTCGAGACGGCGAGACGGAGACTGTCTCACTCGACCAGCTCCGCGAAGGCGACGTTGTGCTGGTGCGGCCCGGCGGCCGGGTTCCCGCGGACGGCGAGATCGTCGAGGGACAGGCCGATCTGGACGAATCTATGCTGACCGGCGAATCACGAGCCGTCCCGAAAGAGGTCGGGGATAACGTCGTCGCGGGCACGGTCGTTGCCGGTTCATCGATCCGGGTACGACTTGATGCCGTTGGAGACCAGACGGCGCTGGCGGGCATCCAGCGGCTGGTCGATGAAGCCCAGCAATCGCGATCGCGGGCTCAGGCGCTGGCCGACCGTTTCGCGGCCATTCTCTTCTACGTCGCGGTCGTGGCTGGATTGGTGACATTCATCATTTGGGTGTTGCTCGACCAGGTCGATGACGCGGTTGTTCGCACGGTCACCGTTCTGGTGATCTCCTGCCCCCATGCGCTCGGGCTGGCTATTCCGTTGGTAATCGCGCTCTCAACATCGCTTTCAGCCCGTCAGGGCATCCTGATCAAGGATCGCCTGGCGCTGGAGCGAATGCGCGACGTGGATACGGTTCTTTTTGACAAGACCGGGACGCTGACTCGTGGGGAGCACGTCGTCTCGGCGATCAAAACGCACCAAGTTTCGGAGGATCGTTTGTTGTCTCTAGCCTCGGCGGTCGAAGCGGACAGTGAGCACCCGCTCGCCCGGGCGATTGTCGATGCAGCGAAGGAACGCGGGGTAGAGGCGCAGCACGTAACGAACTTTCATGCGATTGCTGGCCGCGGCGTAGCGGCAGAGGTGGCTGGACTCAGTGTGGCGGTCGGCGGACCGGTGATGCTCCGTGAGCGCGACGTTGCCGTTCCCGACGCGCTCGAAGATGCGATGAAGCCGTGGCACGAACGTGGAGCCGCTATATTGCATGTTCTGGCTGATGATGAGGTCATTGGCGCCTTTGCGTTGGAGGATGAGGTGCGCTCGGAATCGCGAGAAGCGGTCCGCGAGCTTCACGACCTCGGGAAGCGCGTCGTCATGATCACCGGCGACGCTCGTCAGGTGGCCGAAGCTGTCGCAAAAGATCTCGATATCGACGAGGTGTTCGCCGAGGTGCAGCCCGAGGACAAAGATGGCGCCGTCGTCGAGCTTCAGGAGCGTGGCGAGCGTGTCGCCATGGTTGGCGATGGTGTGAATGACGCGCCTGCCCTGGCGCGGGCCGACGTCGGTATCGCAATTGGCGCTGGGACCGATGTCGCGATCGAATCCGCCGGGGTGATTCTGGCCTCGAACGATCCCCGCTCGGTCGTCGCGGTAATCCGCCTTTCCCAGGCGAGCCACCGCAAGATGGTCCAGAATCTCGGCTGGGCGGCGGGCTACAACCTGGTCGCGATCCCGCTCGCCGCAGGCGTTCTCGCGCCGATTGGCTTCGTCATGCCGCCTGCCGTTGGCGCGCTGCTGATGAGCGTCTCGACGATCGTCGTCGCTTTCAACGCCCAGCTCCTGCGCCGGGTGAACTTGCAACCCGATTGATAGCCAGCAGTGCCTGATACGAATTGTTGTCGGTGAATGGCGGTTTAGCCAATGGCGAGCTACCGACAGTTCGCCTGTGTTACTTCTGACTGATATGCCCGCTGGTCGTCGGTCCACCACGTCTTGACGTAGTCGATCACGGCAAGGACTTCTTGTTCGGACAGCTTGCCATCAAAAGCCGGCATTGCGGACGATGCGGGATCGCCACCCCAGGCGGCCGCGCTGCGCATCGTGATGTCGACCAGAAGGCAGTCCGCATGATGCCAGGTGTGACCGTTCGTATTGTGGGGCGGAGGGCTGTCGCTGATCGCGCCACCAGACTTTCCGCCATGGCAACTTGCGCAATTTTCCTCATAGAGTGCGGCGCCCTGGCTGGACGCTTCCTGGTCGCTGGGTTCGGAAGGGGATGAATCTCCTTCGCATGCGCCCAGGATGAGGACGGCCATCACCATGATTGTCACGAGTTTCCACCAGCGCAGCGCCATGTTCGGACGTTCTCCCGGCACTAATCCCCATGCTAACCACACGATCATAGCGCTGTCTACTACGAGATATCGGATTGGTCCGGAAGTCCCAGCGTGAGGCACATCTTGAAGAGCGCGAAGACTCGTGGCGCAATACCAAAGCTAACCGGTTGGTCTTTCCCGTGCCGCGAGATAGGCGAGCGATCCAATGGCGACAAGGATGCCGACGGCAACGAGCAATCCGTCGACGCCGATTGCTCCAAGCAACAGGCCGTAGAGCAAAGGCATCAGCGCCTGGCCGGTGCTGCCCGCTGACGCAAACCAGCCCATAAACGCGCCCATCCCCCGCCGTCTTCCCGCTTCAACCGCCGCCGTGGCTGTGCCCGCGACCAGCGCCGCTAGCGTTGCTCCGGCCAGCACCGTCGCCACAACCGCGACCGCCAGCGAATCGACCAGCCCGAGCAATGACAGCGCGACCATCGAGCCAAGCCCCCCTGTCAGGAGCAGCGGTCTCAAGCCCTTCCCATCCGCGACACTGCCCCAGAAGGGCTGGATCGCAGCGGTGACGAAGCTGGCGATTGCCAGCAGCACGCCGATCATCACTGGGCTGTAGCCGCGTTCGTCACCCAGGAGCGGGAAAAAGGAAAGAATGATCAAGCTTGCGGGCGCGGCCAGGAAGTTGAAGGCTAGCAGTGCCATCGCCATGCGGTCGGATCTGATGCGATCGGACTTCGGTTCGGCGGCAGGTCCTGCCCCCTTGTTTGCCGGGTCCTCGGCCGTCATCAGGCCCCGATCAGTCATTGCGACGGCGATTGCCGAGAGGACTCCGGCTGGAGCCAGCAGGAGGAACACCGTCTCTTGCCCGTAAAGTTCCACGATTAGGCCACCGAGGATTGGACCGATGGCATAGCCCATCCACTGGGCGACGTTGAAGCGCGCCATGGCTGCCCCACCCTTGCCACCAGCGTGCGAGCCAAGCACGGCCATCACCATTGGCAAGACAATCGCTGAGCCGACACCGTGCAGCAAGCGGGCGATCACCAGCAAGGTGACACTGTCAGCCAGGGCATAGACGATGCCGATCGGGATGTAGAGCAGCGTCCCGGCAAGTAACAACAGCCGAAAACCGTGACGATCGGCTAGCCCGCCAATGAACGGCTGGAGGACCAGACGGGTCGCATAGATCGCGCCGACGACGAGCCCAATCTGGACCCCGTTCGCACCAAGATCCTTGGCATAGGGCGTCAGGACCGGCCAGAGGGTGCTGACGCTGCCGACCATGACAAATACGACCGCCAGCAGAGGGGCGGTCCTGGCGACGATCGAACGCTCGCTGTCGGGTGCCGTCGTTACCATTCGGATGGATCTGGGGGCGGATCGGTGATGTTTTCGGGGAAGAGTCGCTCGACGATGACGACGTCTCGCCAGATGCCGTCGAGATAGCTGTGCTTTTCGTACGTGCCAACCTCGCGGAACCCGACCGCTTTGCAGAGCGCAAGGCTCGCTTCGTTTTCGGGGAAGATGCGCGAGAGGATCTTCCAGATCCCGGCGTTGACGCAGGCGGGTATGAAGGCGTCCATCAGCCTTCTACCGATGCGCAGTCCCTGGTAGTCGTCATGGACATAGACCGAGAATTCCGCGATGCCTCGATAACATGCTCTGGGGCGGTAATCACTGGCCGACACCCAGCCGACGACCGGCGCGTCTTCGTGATTCCCGAGTGTGGCAACCAGCGTTGGATGGTGCTCGTCCTTGGCTGCTAACCAACTGCGACGCTCACCCGATGAGCGTTCCTCGGTCTCAAAGGTTGCGTTGCGCCCCCGGATGCCCTGGTTATAGATCACAGCGATGGCTTCAGCATCGTCGAGTTTTGCCGGGCGGATTACGATCTTCTCTTCCAAACTTCACCCCTGTCGTTTCGTTCACACAGCCTAGGCACAACATCGATGCTGGGCTACGGGCATCGTACCGAAACCGGACCGGTCGGTTGTGCAGCGTGCACAACACCTCGTTGGATTGTGTCGCTGGCGCCCTTCCCCCGTTCATCCTTTATGCGTTTGTGGAACGTGCGCACTGACATCAAGATACCCCGGCGGCGCAGTCTCTGTGGGTGGGGTTGTTCGACGCATCATTGCCGGTGATGATCAGGACGACATGCTACATTCCGCGTGATCAACCAACCGGATCATTAATGGGAGCAACCAATGGCAATCGAAACATCCGTCAACATCGAACTGTTGCGCGAGCTGTACACCACAGCCTTCACGATTCGCCGCTTCGAGGAGGCAGTGCGCGATCTGCTTCAGATGGGACGCCTCGACGGATTCGCTCATCTCTCGATTGGACACGAAGCGGTCGCGACTGGCGTCTGTGCGGCGTTGCGACCGGACGACACGATCTCCAGCACCCATCGTGGACACGGACATCTGATCGCGAAGGGCGGAGACCTTGAGCGCATGTTCGCCGAGCTCTTTGGCCGGGAGGCCGGGTACTGCCACGGGCGTGGCGGCAGCATGCACATCGCCGATCTCGACCTCGGCATTCTCGGCGCGAATGGGATTGTTGGTGGGGGCATCCCGCTGGCAACCGGCGCGGCGTTTGCTCACCAGCGCCAGGGCACAGACCGTGTGTCGGTCGCCTTCTTCGGCGATGGCGGCGTCAACCAGGGCGCCTTCCACGAGAGTCTCAATCTGGCCGCCGTCTGGCAACTTCCAGCGATCTTCGTCTGCGAAAACAATGGCTATGCGGCATCGGTTCCCCAGGCCAAGCACCAGCGCAATCCGGTCATTGCTGACCGTGCCATCGGTTACGGTATGCCCGGTGTCACCGTAGATGGTAACGACGCAGTAGCGGTGTATGAAGCCGCCAGGGAGGCGACCGAACGGGCGAGGGCTGGCGACGGCCCGACGCTGCTCGAGTGCAAAACCTACCGGCATTACGCCCATTCGGGCGCGGGCGCCGACATCCGCTCGGCCGTTGAGATCGCCGCCTGGCGCGAGCGCGATCCGGTGCTTTCACTGGCCCATATGTACGACCAAGTGGCCGGAGACCGTGAGGAGATCGAACGACGGATCGACGGCCAGATCGAGCAGGCGATTGCGGCGGCTGAGTCTGCGCCGCTTCCCGATCCGTCCCAGATGGAGCGTGGCGTCTACGGCGTCCGCCCTGTTGTCGAGCCCATCCCCGAACCCGGCGACCGTGTGCTGACCCTTGGCGCGGCGCTCGACGAAGCGCTGCGCCAGGCGATGGAAGCCGATCCGCGGGTGACATACTCCGGCGAAGACCTCGAGGCCGGTTCGAAGGGCAAAGGATTCCCGGAACAGCAGGTGAGAGATACCCCGATCAGCGAGGTTGCGATCGTCGGGCTCGGGGTTGGCGCGGCGCTGGCCGGGGAGCGGCCGACCGTCGATATTATGTTCGCTGATTTCGCGACGGTCGCAATGGATCAGATCGTCAACCAGGCCGCTAAGATTCGCTACATGCTTGGCGGTGAAGTTGATGTCCCGCTCGTGATCAGGATGCACGTCGGCGGCGGGGTCAATGCGGCAGCGCAGCATTCGCAATCGCTCGAAGCCTGGTTTGCCCACATTCCCGGATTGACCGTCGTCTATCCGACTACGCCATACGACGCGAAAGGGCTCTTCCTCAGCGCTCTTGACGATCCGAACCCGACGATCTTCCTTGAATCGCGACAGTTGGCTGGCCTTGAAGGTCCGGCGCCAGAACAGTCCTACCGTTTGCCGATCGGCGAGGCTCGGGTGCTTCGGGACGGCGACGATGTGACCCTCATCGCCATCGGGCCACAGGTCCAGGATGCTCTTTCGGCAGCCGATCAACTGGCGGTAAATGGGATTGCCTGCGAGGTGATCGACCCGCGCAGCCTCCAGCCCCTCGACATCGAAACGCTCGCCAGATCGGCGCGCAAGACCGGCCGCGTCGTCGTCGTCCACCAGGCGGTGAGATTTGGCGGCATCGGCGCGGAGATCGCCGCCCAGATCACCGAACGCTGTTTCAACGAATTGAAAGCCCCGGTCATACGGCTTGGCGCGCCCTTTGCTCCATCCCCATTCTCCCCGGTTCTGGAGGAATCGTACGCGCCGGGCACGACCAGCATTGTCAAGGCCGCACGTGCGCTTCTGGTCTGACTGGAATTTGAAAGGAACGCTACCGTGCCCGTATTCGACGCGATTGGAATCATCGCTTCCGACATGGCCAGAACGCTTGATTTCTACCGGCTTCTGGGACTCGAGTTCCCGGAAGGGGCTGAGACGGAAGGTCATGTCGAGGCTGAACTCGCCGGCGGGTTCAGGGTCATGTTCGACACCATCGAGACGGTCGAGAGTTTCAGCAACTACGAGCCGCCAGCCGGCGGGCGTGGTGTTGGCTTCGCGTTCCGCTGCGAATCGCCAGCAGAAGTCGATTCCGCCTTCGCGACCATCACCGGGGCGGGATATCGGTCAAAAGTCGAGCCCTTTGACGCGTTCTGGGGCCAGCGCTACGCGACCGTGCTGGATCCTGACGGCAATCCGGTAGACCTGTACGCGGCACTGGAGTCAACAGGCGGGTAGCTCTAGGAAACATACTCGTCGCATCGCAATTCCTACTCCCGCGCTTCGGGTCCGCACCGCTAACGATGCTGCGCTCCGCGGCCGCAATCCTCGAATCTCACCACGCGCCGTGGCATCTTCCGTTTTGCGGGGCCGGGAACTTTTGAGCCCGGAGATACGTCTCTATACCAGCGGGTGCTCCCCAACACCCCTTCACTTTCCCCTGAGACCGCCGGCCCTACCCCACTGGGCCGGCGGTTCTGTGTCCTCTTTGCGCACCCCGAAGCCGAAGCCGGGCCTGGTGATGTAGTGAGACCAGCGGTCAAAGCGCTGCATTACAATGATGGGTGTAGCGATCCTCATTGAACGAACGGATGAAGTAGATGGCGGTCATGCTGACTGGCGCAGAGATTCGAGCGCTGTCCCCTCCGCGTGTTCGAGCCGCTATCCGGGACGGTCTATGGAGCGGCCAGACCGCCGGGCTCGCCGTGGGATACGTCCAGGCCAATCTCGTCATATTACCCGGGGCAGACGCCTCGGATTTCGCCGAGTTCGCCCGGCTCAACCCCAAACCTTGCCCGGTCATTGACACCTCCGTACCAGGTTCAGCACATCCGATGACGGCTGCGCCGGGCGCCGATCTGCGGACTGATCTGCCGCGATATCGAATCTACGAGCGCGGCGAACTCATCGCTGAACCACTCGACGTTCGCGACTACTGGCGCGACGATCTGGTTGGGTTTCTCCTGGGCTGTTCGTTTACGTTCGAGCATGGGCTGCTGGCGGCCGGAATACCAATGCGCCATATCGACGCTGGCCTGGGGGTGCCGATGTGGCGGACGAACCGGGATTGCGTCGCGGCCGGCAAGTTCCACGGGCCGCTGGTTGTCTCGATGCGGCCGATCCCCGAGAAACAGGTCGATCTGGCCGTCGAGGTCTCGGGCCGCTATCCGCAGGTCCACGGCGCACCGGTTCACGTTGGCGATCCCGCCGAACTGGGAATTGAAGACCTCTCGCAGCCCGATTGGGGCGATCCGCCGCTGATCCAGACCGGAGATGTGCCGGTCTTCTGGGCCTGCGGCGTCACGCCTCAAGCCGTAGCGCTGGAAAGCAAGCCAGAGTTCATGATTACCCACGCGCCGGGCCACATGTTCATCACCGACCTCCGGATCGACGATCTGGCACGTTCTGGTTAGCCGCCGGGCTATGCTTTGTGACCGGTGGATCGACCTTGTCCAGGAGAGCCAGGAAAGGATGCGTTTTTATGACCGTGAAGGAACCGCTCGTCGATGTCATCGGTTTCGATCATGTCAATATCAAGAGCCGCGATATCCAGCGCTCAATCGATTTCTATACGCGAGTACTGGGATTGCGGCTCGTCCGGCTCGATCGGGACGGTGATGGCGAGATTCGTTTCGCCGCGCTCAGAGTTGGCGACGAGCTCATCGACATCCAGCCCGATGATTCGGACGATTGGGACGCCGAACGAACAGGTCTGAACCACATGGCGTTGCTGATTGAACCCGATGACCTCGATGCCATCGCCGGCCGCTGCCGTGAGCTTGGCATTCCGATCACCGAGGGACCGGTCGCGCGCCAGGGGGCATATGGCATGGGTCAGGCGCTCTACATCCAGGACCCGGATGGTCACGGCGTCGAACTGAAGCACTATGTGCAACCGATGTACAGGTAGCCCGGGTTATGCCCCGAGCGGGCCGGGGGCGTTGGGTTGACCAACGTAGACACGCCGCCGACTCCGAGACGTGCCGCTGGCGTTTCTACGGGAGTTTGCGCGCCAAAGCAGGACGACGAGACAGCGTCCTTTGAGCCGGATTCTCAATCTCTCTACTCAACTGGTGTAAAGACAAGCGACTGCTTGCCCTCATATGGGCCGAGAACTGGCTGGTTGAAGCTGAACTGGGTTCCAATCGTGCCGTTGACCGACTCCAGGCCGACCGTGGCCGACGCGCCGTAGTCGTAGCGGATGTCATCAAAGAACACATCCTGGTACTGGAAGATGATCCGGTTCGTGCCTTCCTCGAGAGTGATCTGGAAGGTGGACGCGCCGACCTGATTGAAGCGGGCGGCGTCGATCCAGCCGACGACGAAGCGCCGGTTTGGAGACTCGCCGAGCGCGCGCACCCAGATCCCCTGACCAACATCAGGGCTGAGATCGTCCCAGAGCGCGGCGACCATGCCGTTCGGTTCCGTCGGATCGGGGATCGATTTGTTCGAGAGGGATACAGCCTTGCCCCCACCGAAGACGAGGTAGCCGTTGGTTGATACCTGCACTTCTTCGAAAGACTCCCCGTAGTAGTTGAAGACAAAAGGCAAGGACATGCTTACCGCCGAATCGTCGCCCGCGAAATCCAGCCGAATGCCGCCGTCGATGGCGTTGATCCACTCGTAAGCCCCGTCGCTGATTTCATAACCCGGCAAGATCCTCAGCACATATTCAGATGTGATCGACTGAGACGGGTCGCCACTGTCGGTCGCCAGAGCAGCGAATGTGAAGCTTCCGGTCGCGGCCGGGACGCCGGTTAACATCCCGGTTTCAGGAGCCAGATTCAACCCCGGTGGCAAGTCGCCGCTGGCAATGCTCCAGGTGAAAGGCGGCGAGCCGCCTCTCGCGGACAGCAGATCGAAGTACGGCGCGCCCAGCTGCCCTTCCTGTAGGGAGGTGACGTTCATGACTGGAGACGCTGGCTCACCACCGGTGAACCGAATAGCCGTCTGACCGATGTACTTCTCTGGTATTGTCTGATCTACCGAGAATTCCACGCCAATCGTGCCGTCCGGATCTTCGATGCCGATCGTTGCCGATGCGCCAAGGTCATAGGTTTCATCATCAAACGTCAAATCGAGATATTGCATCACGATGTCGTTCGTGCTTTCTTCCAGGACGACCTGGAAGGTCCCGCCGCCATGGAGCTTGAAGCGGGGCACCTCGTTCCAGCTAACCACGACTCTGCGGTTTGGCGCGTCGCCGGTCAGCCGCATCCATACGCTGCCGCCATCCTGGGGGCTCAGATCATCCCAGAGGACGGCGATTGTCCCGTTCGGGTCGCGTGGATCCGGGAGGTTCGTGTTGAGGAAGGTCGTGGCGCGATCGTCGCCAAAGACGAGATAGCCATTGCTGGATACCTGGAACTGGTTGAAGGTTTCGTCAAAGTAGCTGAACGAGAATGGCAACTCGATCGTAAAGGCCTGATCGTCACGCTCGAACGGAAGCCGCTCGCCGCCGTCGCTGGCGTCTATCCAGCTGAACTCGTCGTCAATCCACTCGTACCCTGCGGCGACATCGAAGTTCAAGAACTGGCGTGCCGCGTTTCCGTCGCTGTCAGTGACCTGGACGGTTAGCGAGAACGCGCCCGGCGAGTACGGTGTGCCAGCGATCGTACCGGTGGCAGGGTCGAATCCAACACCCTCAGGCAGGCTGCCCTCGACGATGCTCCAGATATATGGAGGACTGCCCCCTTCGACGCTGAGGTGCTGGATGTAGGGCTTTCCGGCAGCGGCGTCTTCCAGGGTAGCGGTGAGAATCTCCGGTTGTTCCGGGTTCTGGAGCGAGAGCCGGATCGCTGTCGTTGCTTCGTAGGGGCGCAGGGAAGGATCGTTGTATGAGAACTGCCGGCCAATCGTGCCGCTGAAGTGTTCGACGCCGATCGTTGCGCCGATGCCGTAGTCGATCGTGTTCGCGTTGAAATCCGCGTCCAGGTATTGCAGGTAGATGGAATTGGTTGATTCCTCCAGGATAATCTGGAACGTGATCCCGTCGAATGGCCCCGAGCCGGCCGTCGGACCACTCGTCTGGAGGACGTTCGGGATATCGATCCAGGAGATGACGAACCTGCGGTTTGGCGCTGAGCCAACGACGTCGTGCCAGATTTGCCCGCCAGCTTCAAGATCGAGATTGTCCCAATACGCGGCGATGAATCCGTTTGGCGCGAGTATGTCTGGAATCGATTGGTTGAAGGGGTTCGTGACGCGTGTGCCCCCGAACCCGAGCAACCCGTTCTCGCCGATTGTGATCTCTTCGAATGTCCTGTCATAGAAGGTGAACGGGAATGAAAGTAGGACAGGGATTTCAAAGTCGCGTTCCCCACCGAAGGCGATCTCTGTGCCAGCGGTTGCATCCAGCCAGTTGAACACGTCGTTCTCGAATCGGTAGTTCAGAACCGATTCGCCGGTGATCTGGTGGCTATCAACCCGGTCGCCAAGTTGGGCCTGTGCATTGATCGTTAGCGCGCCCGGCGCGGCTGGAGTGAACGTTCCGGTGTAGAGACCCGCGCCCTGGGCCGCCAGCTCGATCGCCTGGCCACCAGCATTCGCGCTGACGGTGACGCCGTCCGGTACGGCACAATTCGATGCCAGAATTCGGACTTCAATCGGCTCACCCGGCACCGATGCAAAGCCCGGTACTGGCCGATCGATCCAGACCTGTGGCTCGTTGGGGCAGGCCAGGGCATTACCTGCGTTGAGCCGTCCACCGGTGCTCACCAACCCGACAAGGTTCTCGATCCTATCTGCCGAGTTGAGGATCAAGTTCTTGATCCCGAGCGGCGTCGCTTCAGGGAACCTTGCTTTGATCAGGGCCGCGACACCGGCGACGTGTGGCGCGGCCATCGACGTTCCACTCGCGTAGCGGTAGGGACTGGTGAGATCGGTGCGCACCCAGGGCGCGTAGATATCCTCGCCGGGCGCGCCGATATCGACTGTCTTCAGGCCATAGTTGGAAAAGCTGCTGAGTTCATCGCGATTATTCGTCGCGCCGACGGCGATCAGATTATTGAGGTCGAGCGCCGATGGAAAATGACCGATCAGATCGGTATCGAACCCGTCGTTTCCCCCGGCGGCGACAAAGAGCGCGCCGTGTTCACCGGCGTAGACAATGGCCTCTTCCAGCGTGAGTGATGGTGTGATGCCACCCCAGGAAGCATTGATGATACTCGCCCCGTTTTCGGCCGCGTAGAGTATTGCTCCAACCGTTGCGCCAGCCGCGCCCCCGCCGCCCGCGGTGAACGCCTTTAGCGCCATGATCGTGGTGTTGTAGGCAATACCCGCGCCGCCCTCACTGTTGTTTGCCCGCGCGCCAAGGATGCCGGCTACGTGCGAGCCGTGGCCGTTGTCATCCCGCGGGTTGTCGTCATAGTTCACGAAATCCCAACCGCGCCAGTCGTCGATGTATCCGTTGCCATCGTTGTCGAGCCCGTCGGTCGAACAGCCGGGGCAGAGCTCTCCAGAATTGGTCCACATCGTCGAATTGTCACGGTTGTTGCCGCCGAGATCGGCATGGGCGAAATCGACGCCGGTATCGATAACCGCGACGATCACGCCAGGACTTCCGGTTGTTACTTCCCATGCCTCCGAGGCGTCGATGTCCGCGTCCACACTGCCGATCTGCCCATCCATGATCTGTCCGGAGTTATCGAGTCCCCACTGCAATGGATACTGGGGATCGTTTGGCAGGCCGTCGATCGACAGCAGGAAGTTCGGTTCGGCGTACTGGACACGCGGGTCGACATTGAGCTCCGCCAGGACGAGGGACAGATCGTCGGGATGGACTTCGATCAGTTTGGCGCTAATTTCGTCGAAGGATTGAAGTTCAACGCCGTCACCGGCGGCGATTGCTTCTTTGCGGCTTTCCTCGCTGGTCTCGTCGGCGAACCGGACGATGATCTCACCTGGCACATGGGGGTAGGCGAGCGCTGCCTCGACGGCGCGGATGGCCGGTCGACGTGTAGGCCCCTCTCTCACTAGAGACAGGTTGGGTACGAGAACCATCAGGGATAGGACGGCAGACAGGAGAGCTGAACGGCTGGTTGCGCTTGCGATCATCAGTTGGAGCCCCTCAGTTCATGAGGCTACCGGCGCACAATTCAGTCAACGTAGCGATGAATTCGACTGGATGTCAAGTGGGGGTGGGTGGATAAAAATGAGGAGACGGCCCGGGCTGGCCAGGCCGTCTCCTCGAGGCGGGAAGGGGTAGAAGGGAAATCAGGCTGCTGCGTCGCTGACCTGGCGCTCGTCACGAAGTTCCTGGAGCGAACCGATCAGCGCGCTTGCTTCATTCTTGAGCAGGTCGCTTGTGCCGTGTCCGAAGCGCTCGTGGACGATCTCATCGAGTTCATCGTTCGGAATGCTGGCCTCCCGCGCGAGCGAGAAGAGGTACTTCTGCTGGTTTGGTGTCATCGGGTCGGTCGAGGGTTCCATCGACTGGACGCTTGCGCCACCGCGACGCGGGGATTCGACCGGAGAATCGGAGATAATCTCGTCGAAATCCTCGCAGAACTGCGTCCCGTAGCCGAGCAAGGCCAACGCCCTACCGATAGCCCGGGTCTCTGCCTTCTCCAACCAGTCACTCCAGTCATCCTGGCCGCACTGGCCAAATCCGGTCGCAGTGACACCATTCTCCAGCCTCACCGTCGCCTGGACCACTGCCGGTGTTACGCCAGGATCAGAAAGCAGGCGGGTTTCAATCGAGCCGTTTGGGTGCTCGGTTCGGAACCAGACAATGCGCCACTTGACGTCGAGGTAGTCAACCCTGACCGTCTTGTAGCTCCCGTCGAGCTGCCGCTGCCGCCGTTCGAAGACGCGCATGTGCTCGTTCGGGTTGAACACACGGGCCTGTGTCGAGGTCTTGCTGTTCGTGCCGCTCATTGCTTAGATACTCCTTCAGCTTTCGACAAATCACCAGAGCGACTGGTGTCCTGCCCTTGCAGAACTTATGTTCTAATTGTACACCATCTGTGACAAAAAAGCACGCATCTGTGACACCGAATTTCGAGATCTGGCACACTGGATGGTGTGGCGCAGGATCCGTGGGAGGTTGTCGTTTTGAGTCGCAAACATCAGATAAATGAACAGTTTGTGGAGCAGCTGAGACTGCTTTGCGAGGCCGAACTTGCCGGCGATTCGATGATCTGTCACGACGGCGGTTTTCGCTATAGTGGTGACTTCATGTCAATGGAACAGGATCTCATTGCGCCTGCCGGATTTCTGGATCAGGGTGCCTATCAGGACTTGCTAGAAAATGGTTACATCGAGGAAGTGTCACCGGTTATCGGGCGGCCAGGAGGGTTTCGCGTGACCGAACTCGGTCGGAAAGTGGCGCATGATGAGGAGCTGTAGGCTACTCATCGGCTTCCTCATCGTTCTCGTCGCCAGCGATCAGTTCTTCGACAGCTGACCGGCCCGCCTCGACGATGGCCGGATCATCGCCGCGAAGGGTAACGTGACCGATCTTTCTCCCCGGTCGTGCGGATTTTCCATAGAGATGCAGATGGGCGCCTTCGATCTTCAGAATTGATTCCGGATCGAGTTCGGATCCGATCAGGTTGAGCATCGTCGCCTGGCCGCGCATCGTCGTCGCGCCGAGCGGCAATCCGGCGATCGCGCGAAGATGGTTCTCGAACTGGCTCGTTTCACTGCCCTCTATTGTCCAATGCCCGGAGTTGTGGACTCTCGGCGCCATCTCGTTGGCCAGCAACTGTCCGTCTAACTCGAAAAGCTCGATGGCTAGCACTCCAACGTAACTCAGGCCGTGCAGGACGCGGTGGGCGAAGCTCTCCGCGGCGTGTTGCAAGTGTTCCGAGACATCCGGCGCTGGCGCAACCGTGCGGCTCAGTATTCCCGATGTATGGGTGTTCTCGACGAGCGGGTAGTAGCGGAACGCTTCGTCCCGGTTGCGCGCGGAAATGACCGATAACTCCCGGTCAAACGGTACAAATTCTTCCAGAATGAGCGGCCGGTTCCCCAGTTCATTCCAGGCGACGTCAATGCCACCAATATCCCGAATCACCGCCTGTCCTTTGCCGTCGTAACCTTCTCTTCGCGTTTTCAGCACCGCTGGTAGCCCAACCGCGGCGATGGCAGCCGTCAGGTCCTCTTTCGAATCGACGGCATGGAACTCGGGAGTCGGGATGTTCAGCGTGCGAAAGAAGCGTTTTTCGACGAGGCGGTCCTGCGCGGCTTCAAGGGCGATCGGTGGTGGATAGACCGGCGCGAATTCTTCCAGAAAGGTCGCAGCTTCGACCGGCACGTTCTCGAACTCGTAGGTGATGACATCGAGCGAATCAGCGAAGCGCTTCAACGCTTCCAGGTCGTCGTAGCTGCCATGGACTAGTTCGCCGACCTGGCCCGCGCAGGCGTCGACCGCCGGATCGAAGAATCGAAATGTCAGTCCAAGCGGGTAACCAGCCAGTGCCAGCATCCTGCCAAGCTGGCCGCCGCCGAGAATGCCGACTTTCATACTGACTCCAATGGAATGGAAGGGTCGGGATCTCCCAGCACCGCCTGGGTGCGGGTCAGGCGGAAGCCGCGCAACGCCTCCCGAATTTCCGGGTGTTTCGTCCCCAGGATCGCCGCGGCCAACAAAGCAGCGTTTACTGCCCCCGCGTTGCCAATTGCCAGCGTGCCGACTGGAATGCCCGCGGGCATCTGGGCGATCGACAACAGCGAATCCATGCCATTGAGCGCCCGCGACTGTACCGGCACGCCGAGCACAGGCAGGACCGTCTTGGCGGCGATCATGCCAGGCAGGTGTGCCGCGCCGCCCGCGCCAGCGATGATGACTTCCAGCCCCCGCTCTTCCGCTGACTCCGCATAGGTGAACATGAGATCCGGAGTCCGGTGCGCTGACACGACGCGTGTCTCGTACGGAATGTCGAGCGCGTCCAACGTCTCAGTGGCGTTGGCCATCGTTTTCCAGTCCGACCGCGACCCCATAATGACTCCGACCAGCGGTTGCGGATCCATCTCGTGCCTTTCCCCCTTGCTCCTCACGCCTTTTGCTGCAGAGCATAGCCGAAGCCCCGATGGCACAGAACGCGCACCGGGGCCCTTTCTTGCAGCCTTCTGGTTCCACGACTGCTAGCCGGACTGACCCTTACGCTTCTGTGCCGAGCCGCCCATGTATTCGCCGGTCGAGCCGCCTGCCGGCACGTCGCGCTTGCCCGGCGGGATGCTGTCGTCGGTGTGACGTGGGTCATTCCGTGGTGGGCGGCGGACATTCCCCTCGACGTCGTCCAGCCGCTGTTCGACGGTTGGCTGGTCGTCATCCTCCAGGAATTCCCGCAGGTTCTTTTCTCTCTTTTCCGGATCTTCAGTCATCTTCGGTTCCTTTCGTCGGTGAAGAGCATAGTCCAGACGATCTGGTTAACCCTACCCCATCCTCGTTCCAATCTCAGCGCCTAGCCCGAGCGGTCTCGCAGCCTGGGCAACACCGTGCCCCCGATTTCGCGGATCACCTCGTCCCGACCCATATCAGGATGCGGCGCCTCCAGGATAATCTCGCTGACACCTACGTCCAGAAAGGTTTCGGCGACCCTCTGGAATGCCGTCGCCGACGAGAATGGATCGATTCCCAACACCTCGCCGAATCCGTAGTACGACCACCGAATATCTGATGGATCGCGACCGATCCGGTCACACTCCTCGTTGAGTTGTTTCCCACGTTCCCGAAATTCGTCAGGAGTAAGCATTGCGTTCCAAACGTCGGCGTACCGCGCAACCAGCCCCAGCATCCGATTGCCGCGTCCCGCGACGACCACCGGCATCTTTCCACGAACGGGCTTTGGCTCGAAAGGGGCGTTGCTTAGCTGTACGTAGCTGCCGCCAAACGTCGTGCGGTCATTTGTCATTAGCGAGTCGATCACTGCAAGCGACTCTGTGAGCCGGTCGACGCGCTCGCCGGGTGAGCCGTACGGGAATCCGTACGACGTGTGCTCGAGCTCCATCCAACCAGCGCCCATGCCAAGAGCGGTGCGGCCGCCGCTGATATGGTCCACTGTCACCGCCATCTTGGCAGTCAGTACAGGATGGCGGAGCAAGTTGTCAGTGACGAGCATGCCAATCTGGACCCGGCTGGTCAGGGTTGCCGCTGCCGTCAATAGCGACCATCCCTCCAGGTACGGATCGCGATCATCGCTCTCCGGCTCATCCCAGGGAACTGGCTTGCGCGAACGTGTGCCGGGATCAGTCCACCAGGGTAATAGATGGTCCGCCAGCCAGATGCTGTCAAACCTTGCCCCTTCAATCAGTTCCCAGCGCCCGGGCAGGTGCTCCCAACCGAGGAACTGGTCCGTGCTGAACCCCGCTCGAAACTGATGGCTCATGCGTCTTCCCAATCTGTCGCCCGACACTCTTCGAGTGATTGTAAGGCCGATAGTGGGATTGATCGCGACTGGTCACGTCCACCAGTGCGGCGAATCCGTTGATCGCCCCACATCGAAATCCGATTCCAGGTCGTTCAGGATCGCGAAGTGGTCGTGCAGTTCGGAGTACTCGACACCCGCATGTTGGCATTTGAGCCGGCACGCGGGTGTCGAAGTTTGTACGCGGGAACGCTAGTCGTGAGCCGGGGCCATCGCCGCCTGCCCACGGCTAGCGTAGCCAGCAGGGGCAATGTTTTTGTTCAGGTGGAACATGTTGTGCGGATCGTATCGATTCTTGACCGCAACGAGCCGTTCGTAAACTGCTGGTGGATAGGCTTGGCGGACACGGTCATCGCCTTCGTCCTCGGTCTGGAAGTTGATATAGCCGTTTCCGCTGGAGAGTGGCTGGACATCATTGAAGAATCCCTTCGCCCAGCCGATGTGGCGGTCCGACTCCGATGGTTTCTCCCAGGCTGCCTGGATTGCCATTACATACTCGGCGTTGCGGTGACCAACGGCAGTTGCTTCGACCGGGATGTCCCGGGCCGCGCCACCCAGGTGCATGATGAGCGTCGACGAGAGTGGGGAGGTGATGCGTTCCCAGTTTTTCACGGCACGATCTATAGTTTCATCACCAATTGAGTCAAAGAAGTCCGACTTCCAGTAGTATTGCCGTCCCCAGGGCTGCCCGGAATCGAGAAACTTCTGATGCGCCATGAAGGCCTGCGGTTTGATCAGGTCGACAACCGGATCGCTGTCGAAAGATCTGATCTGCTCAGCATATCGCTGTGCGTCCTCAACAGGCCCCGCGTAGCTCATAGCGATTCCGGTGATCAGCTTGCCATGGTGTTCCTCTGGTATGAATGGAGCAGGCGGGGCGGTGCGCACGACAAAGAGGCAGCTCAACTCGTTGGGGGCATGTCCGGTGATCTTTCGGAAGTGTCGCAAAAGTGCGGAGACCTGCGCGAACGGGTAGAAGACGATCCCGGCCATGACCGTCGGGCCAAGTGGTTTTGCCTCGAATTCATAGCCAGTCACGACGCCGAAGTTGCCACCTCCGCCGGAGAGTGCCCAGAACAGGTCCGGGTGGCTCTGCGCGGTGACATTGCGGAGTTGTCCATCAGGCGTCACGATCTCCACCGATCTCAGCAAATCGGAGGTGTAGCCCCAGGCGCGGGTAAGCCAGCCGAATCCGCCACCCAGGGTAAATCCCGAGACGCCGGTTGTCGAGACGATTCCCCCGGGGACGACCAGTCCATGCAGCTGCGATTCCCGGTCGACATCCGCCCAGGTCGTGCCCGGCTGGACCCAGGCTCGACGTTGTTCCGGCTCGACACGGATGCCCTGCATGTTGATCAGGTCGATCATCAGCCCGTCGTCGTTGAGCGCGCTCCCGGCGATGTTGTGGCCTGCGCCGCGCACCGAAACGAGCAGATCGTGCTCGCGGGCGAAGTTGACTGCCTGAACAACGTCAGACGAGCCAAGACAACGGGCGATGATTGCCGGTTTGCGGTCGATCATCCCGTTCCAGATCTTCCTGGCATCGTCGTAGCCGGGATCATCGCGAAGCAGGAGTCTTCCTCGCAGCCGTCCAGCGAAGGCGGCAATGGCTTCGCCAGGCAGCGTGGTTGTTGCGTTGGTTCGTGTGCGAATGGTCAGTGTGTTCATTGAGTCCTTCCTGTCTGGATGTTGTTGCGGCCGGCTGTGTAACAAGCCCCGGTGGTTTTCACGTCAGTTGCCGATCCACGTTCACGATAAGGACCTGCCGGAGCAGGCTCAAGTTCGATTTCTGTACCGGAATTGGGAGTGATATTGTAGGGTTGGAGTCAGAGAACACCCTTGGGAAGCTGGATAGCGCGATGAATCAGCCTTGAACCGGGCTGAACGCAAATTCCAGAATCCCGAGATCGGTACAGAATCTGTAGTTACCCCTTGGAATTTTCGTTTGAAGATCGGTAAGGAGGGTGAAAGTGACCAGGCGAACAGGTTACGGACAATTCTGTCCGGTCGCCAAAGCCTCCGAGATTGTCGCCGAACGCTGGACGCCGCTTGTCTTGCGAGAAATGATCTCCGGCTGCAACCGTTTTAATGACATTCATCGCGGTGTGCCCTTGATGTCCAAGTCGTTGTTGTCGAAGCGCCTGAAGGAGCTGGAGTATGCCGGTATCGTCTATCGGCGAGAGATTCCCGGCGAGGGTGTCAGCGGTTATTTTCTGACTGAAGCAGGAGAGGCGCTCCGTCCGATCATCATCTCGCTCGGCGAGTGGGGACAGCGCTACGTTCGCAGCAACTTCACCCACCAGGATCTTGATCCGTCGTTGCTAATGTGGGATATCCGGCGGCTGATCCAGGTTGAACATCTCCCACGGGGCCGGACAGTGATCGAGTTCGAGTTCACCGATCAGACCGACGCCCAACGTCGCTGGTGGTTGCTGAAAGAAGCAGGGGCAGAGGATATCGAGCTCTGTCTGCACGATCCGGGCTATGAGATCGACCTGTTCGTGCAAACTGATCTGGAGACGATGACGCGTGTCTGGATGGGTGACATCGAGGTTGCCGTTGCGCTGCGCTCCGGAGCGCTCAAGCTTCACGGCACATCGTCTCTGCGACTCAGTTTCCAGGACTGGATCGGCCTCAGCATCTTCGCGCATGTCGAGGTTGAGTCGACCGTTTCCTGATCAATGTTGGGCTACAGTTCACCGGCTTCTAAGAGAAAGTGGGCAACGATTGCGTTGCTGAGTCGAAAGCCGGTGCGAATAGGCTGGTGAGGTATCGTCTCCACGGCGGGAACCAGCCCCTGTTCCTTGCCAAGCAGCAGGAGCCCGGCACCGCCTACAGTTTCGAGACCGAGAGATCTGGCGATATGGCGTGCGCGCCGTTCATCAATGATCAGCGGGATAGGGCCTGAAAGGACAAGTGTGAGCCCGATTGCTTCCGACTCTCCCGGGCCAAGCTGGGTGTGAAGATCATCGAGCAGAAGTGAGTCTGTAACGGAAATTCTGTGAATCCAAGCTGCTGTTCCGCAAACGGGACGCCGGGCGGCAATGGCGCAATGTGCCAGTGGACGTGCTTGTTCCCCTGCTGACTGCCGAGCGACAGGTCGTAGACCCGCTCGGCTCCGGTCTTGACCCGCACGGCCTCGGCAACTCGGTGGATGACCTGTTGGAGTTCCAGATACTCTTCGACGGAGAAGTCACCGGTGACTTGCTCGCGGTGTTCCTTGGGCGCAACCAACGTGTAGCCGCAAAGCACCGGATACTTATTCAGGAACGCGATTGCGAGGTCGTCCTCGTAGACTATGTGATGCGCGTACTCTGGATTCTTCGCCACGATCTCGCACAGAAAGCACGGCTTCGTCTGGATCTCGTGGACGGAGGCGTCGAAGTCGAAGGGCTTGCGTTTTCGCGTCATTGATCGGCTGATAGTCTGAAGTTCATAGCCAGCGCGGAACCCGCTCTGTGTAGCGGCGGTAGTCTTCAGCGAAGCGCTGAAGCAAGTACGCTTCTTCGCGTTCAATGACGCCGATCTGAAGGGATTTGAGGAGGGTGGGCAGTAGCATCACTCCCCAGCGATTGTTACGAAGCAGGTTGACTCCAAGGTAGACGGCGAACACGGATAGATAGAGCGGATTCCGGCTGTATTGAAATGGACCTTCCTCGACGAGCGCCATAGGCGGCTCGCTCGAGTCTATGCTCGTGCCGACACGTGCCATCATTCGAGAACCCCAGAATCCGACCGCAACTCCTGCAGCGATGAGTCCGGCCCCAACCGGCCAGCGCACCGGTGCGAGGAAGCGAGGCAAAAGCGTAGTCGGCCGTATCAGGTGAATGATCTGTCCCAGGACGAGCGCGCCAAGGAAGATAACCGGAGGCGGCACAATCACATTTGGAGTTGCAGACGTCTCGCTATGCACGTCGAACTTCCTGCTCCCTGGCCTGCTGAGCGTGAATCATAATCACACTATCTGTTGCTGTGTTTGCGGCTACGCAATTTCGACCTGGGCCAGCACCGGCAAACAGAAACCAAGTGCTGGAGAGATAAATGGCAGTCCAGGTTGCTCACACGTTTCCTATCGTATATCAATCTGCCGGAGCCAACTCCTCTTCTAGCTCCTCTTCAGCGAGGACGAACATCTCCGGGGTGGGCTTGTAGGGGTGGGCGTACCAGAGCGGATGGTGGACCGGGCTTTGTGATCTGGACGTGTTGGTGCCGGCAGAAGTGGCCACTGATCGGGCCCGGTTGGACCGGAAACGTCAGGTTCTGATTGACCACGGCAGCGCCCCGCCAGACTCTCGCAGTGTCCAGGTCGATGGCCTGAAAGGACTTCATGACTTCGTCGAACTTGCGCATACCGACGACCATCGCCCCAACTGTAACGGTATTGACATGTCTCGGGGCTGCAACAGGATGCGATTGTTAGATCCATTCGCGTAGGATCGAGCCAGTAAGGCTGCGTGTAACGGCGCACGACACAATCCCCGTCGGTTTCGCTACACGCCTCAATTCATGCAAGCTGGGTGTAGATTCTTCAATAGCGATCAACTCAGGCATCCGGCATACAGAAAGGATCTGAAGATGGCGTCGCAGGCACCGACTATAGTGGTAGTTGGGGGAGGCATGGGGGGCGTCGAAACGACCGCTGGCCTCGTCAACAGGCTGGACGATAAGGCGAAGGTCGTGCTGGTTTCCGAGACCGACGAACTCGCGCTGCGACCCTTCTTCATTTATCCTCCGTTTTCGCACATCTTCAAGCAACGACGCTTGACCCATCTTGGACTCCGGAAAGCGGCTGCCAGTCGCGGCATTGAGTTCCAGGAGTGGCACGTCAACGAGATCGATCCGGCGGCAGGGGTCATTCGCAGCAACGGGCGCCAGCAGCCCTACGATTACCTGATTCTCGCTACCGGCGCCGGCATGCAGCCGAGCGACGTGCCCGGAATGATCGAGAACTCTGAGACGATCTGGGGGTTCCAGGACTCGCTGCACCTGGCGAAGGCGGTCGAACGGATGATCGATCGGGCGAAGCGGGGCGAGAAGCAGCACGTGCTCTTCAACGTCCCCGAGAACAACAAGTGTGCCGGACCGCTCTACGAGATGGTCTTCATGTTGGAGACCTACCTGCGGCGGAAAAAGGTGCGTGATCAGTTCCGCATCACATGGACGACGTTCGAGAAGTCTTTCATCGCCGCGTTTGGGCCGAAGCTCGATGAGCGGACGACGCAGGAGTTCAACCGGCGTGGCATCGAGGCCCATCGCGAGAAGCTGATCGAGCGCGTCGAGCCGAAGCGCGCTATCTACAAGGATGGCACAACCATCGACTTTGACTGGATGATCTCCTTCCCACCCTATGTTGGTCATACCCACTTCGACAGCCTGCCGACAGATGATCGTGGCTTCATCCACGCTGATCCTGACACGTGGAAAGTGCGGGGGATGGAGAACATCTACGTCGTCGGGGACGGCGGCGATTTCCCTGTGAAGCAGGCGTTCCTGGCACTCGGCATGGCGGGCACCGTCTCGCACAACCTCGCCCGCGAGATCAAGGGTGAGGCGGGGTACGACCCGTTCGACCCGCTGAGCATGTGCATCATGGAGCAGCTCGACTCCGGGCTCTATGCGCAGGTGCCGTTGCATCTCACTGGGGATCCTCTCCATGCCGTGGAGGTTCCAGAGGAGCGGATGGACGACTACATCGTGCGCGGTTCGCGGCTGTGGCAGATGGGCAAGTGGGGCATGTACATGATGCTCGCCTTGCAGATGGGGCGACTCAGGACTTTCCACGAAGGCCCGCTCTGGAACGCCATGGAGGTCATGACCAGGGGCATGCAGAAGGTCACGCACTAACAGGTTAGTGCTGCACCATCCGGCAGAGGAGTCATCGAGATGGTCGAGCCGTCGTCGTGCTCGACTTTCTCGATGGGGACCGTGCGGATCCGGCTACAGAAACGCTTGGCGATACCGGTTTTCAGTCTCAGGAGGCTATCGGGGCCGGATCGGGAACGTCGACCGTCACCATGCGAATATCTACAGAGTCATCTGGTATTGGCTCTCCGTCCTCCGCTAGTGACTCGATATGCCCCTGGATCGCTTCGCGTGCGCGTTCAATTGCCTCATCGACGGTACGGCCCTGGGTGAAGCAGCCTGAGAGGGCTGGTACGGTCACGGCGTAGCCATCTGCGTCGGGATCGTAGTCGAGAATGATCGTGTAGCCTCGCATGGGTACGTCCTCTCAGTCCGGCAGATCTAAAGACAGCGCCGCAAGCCTCTTGCCGCTAATTCTGTAAAGTGGGAGATTGTTCGAGAACGTGCGTGAACTTACGATCCGCGAGAGGCCGCGTATGTACGCGGCCTCTCGCGGGAATTACCGTCAAGTTGTTGTATACTTGTGTGTAGTATACATATGGTCGAAGTACACTCTGCATGAAAGGGGTCATCTATTGACAGCACAGACACCCCAAAATGGAAAAGGCGGGCCTAGCTTTACCCGAGGCCGGTTCCCACGCAATTCGCTTAGGGACGCGCTGAAACTCGTTGAGGTGGTGCAGCGTGAGGGGCATGGAGAGCCCGTGCGCCGCACGACCGTCTTTGCTGAGTTAGGCAGGTCCGCCACAAGCGGCTCTGCTAGTCAGTTGGTGGCGTCCGCCATTCGAGGCTATGGTCTGCTCCGAGATGAACGGAACGGAGCGCTTCTCGCTCCCACCAACTTGGGCACAGCTCTCGTCGAAGCTGAAAGCGAGATTGAAAAGCTTTCTGCAGCGTGGGAAGTCATGTACTCAAATGACATCTTTCGAGACTTCGCGGATAAGTATGAGCATCGCTCACTCCCGGCTGATCAGGTCGTCATAGATTACTTTAATAGAAAGCTTTGAGCTACCTGAGGCAGATGCGAAAGCCTGCCTGAAAGTGTTCATAGACAATCTGACGGATTACAACCTAATCGCGCACGAGGGTGGTTCGCGAGTTATCACACCTCCCGATCCGCTGGCCGGTGCGGCGATCTCACATGATGTTGCTGAGGACACAGAGTCGGACGAGTCCACAGCCGATTTGGCCGCATCTAGTTCGGCCGTTCCGGGAACTGTTGCTGCTGTCTCCAAGTCGCTACTGCCTGCCAACGGTGTGGCTTCGTCGCTGGTGGGCGAGATTCAACCGCAGGTTGCTTTCAACATTCAGATCCAATTGCCAGAGAACGCGAAGCCGGAGACGTACGAGGCTATCTTCAAGAATATCTCCGTTCATCTGCTGGGTCGGCCCGAGGAGTAGCTTGTGACCGAAGACTTCATGGCTCTTCTCAGAGAGGGGCATCGCAGAGCGGAGGAGACTAAACGGGCCGTCAATTCTTATATTCAAGAGACGCCTCGCGTTTCTATAGTCACTGGGCCTGTGATCCGGTCATCGCCGTTAAGACTGAAAACAGAGATTCACGAGGCACTCGCGGATATCTCACAGCCCCTCGCTGACAGCTATTCGCAGGTTTACCTTGACCTTGCGGACCCGGATAGGGTCTCTTGGGCCGGAACGGTTCATGAGGTGCGAGAGGTCCTGTCTCGGATGCTACGTACTCTTGCACCAGACAAGGATGTAAAGGCCCAGCCGTGGTTTACTCCAGAGTCCGGCAATGAAAAGCCAACTCAGCGACAGCGAGCTAAATTCATACTCAAAATGCGAGGCGCTGGATCGAACGAGAGCGAGCTAGTGGAGAAGAATCTTGACCTCGTAGATGCAAAGGTCGAAGCCTTGGTTCGGTCAACCTACAATCGAGCCAGTGTTGCTGCACACGGTACAAAAGGTCGCACAGAAGTTGTCCGGATTCTGCGCTACTTTGAGGCATTCACCCACGACCTTCTCGATCTGCCCTAATGTTCACTGTCACTTAGCTTACAACCTGCACATGATCTGCTCTCAACGCGGTGTGATCACAGGATTCCGGCTTCATGTGTGAAGAGATATTCAATTATTGGGTCGCATCGATGTTCTCCACTCAATCCGCAGGCGCCAATTCCGCCTCCGGCTCTTCCTCTGCGAGGACGAACATCTCCGGGGTGGGCTTGTAGGGGCGGGCGTACCAGAGCGGGCGGCGGAGGTTGTTGGGGCCGGGGGCCGGGCGGGTGAGCGCCTTCCACTGCTCGTAGACCTGGCGGGAGCGGTCGAGGTCGACGTGGATGTCGCCGTAGCGGTCGGTCGGCTGCGCTTGGTGACCTTGACGTTCTGGTGCCAGCAGTGCTGCCCGCTGATCGGGTCGGGCTGGACCGGGAAGGTCAGGTTCTGGTGCACGCCGGCGTCGCCCCACCAGACGCGCCGGTGTCGGGGTCGTCGCTCTCGAAGGGTGCACACCCTCGAGCTGGTGCAGCGTACTTGCCGTCGCCCTGCGGCTCGATCTCGACCTGGCGGAGGCGATACGGTTGAGCGTGCCGCTGCCGGTTCGCCGTCGCCATCGGTTCGCCGAGCCGCCAGCGGCCCAGGTGGTGCGAGCAGGCGACGACGCCGGGGCGGATGCCCTCGGTCACCCAGACCTTGGCGACGAAGTAGCCGATCCGCGTCTCGACGCGCACCAGGTCGCCGGTCGCGACGCCCAGCCGCGCGGCGTCCGCGGGGTGGATCCAGACCGGGTTGGTGTGCGAGATCTCGTACAGCCACTTGGCGTTGGCCGAGCGGGTGTGGATCAGCGTCGGCAGCCGGAAGGTCGGCAGCAGCACCATCTCGCCGGCATCGAGGTCGATGTTCTCGCGCGCGACGTGGCTCTCGATCGTAGCCCGGCAGGGCGTGCTCCGGCCAGCCCCAGTCGCGCAGCGTCTGGGAGTAGAACTCGAGCTTCCGCGAGGGCGTCGGGAAGCCGGCGCAGATCTCGCCGTCGACCTCGACGCCGACCGGCTCGGTCGAGCCATTCAGCCCACGCATCGCGAGATGCGCGTCGGATCGATGCGGATGTCGGCTGGCGCGCCGTCGGCGAAGACCTGCTTCTCGTGCCAGTCGTAGGTCGCCTTCTCGACCACGAAGGCGCCGTAGCGGCGCATGTACTCGAGCGGCGTCAGCCCCTGCTCGGCGGCCGCCTCGGGCAGGCCGGGCACGGTGTTCTCGAAGATCCAGCGGTAGTACTCGTCGACGGTGATCTTCTCGCCCGGGCGGTAGGGCGACTCGAAGTGCTTGCGGATGCCGAGCGCGCCGTCGGGGTCGATGCGCCACGAGAGCTCGATCCAGAACTCGTCCTCCTCCCAGACCTCGCCGGGGTTGGCCTGCCAGGTGCAGTCGACCTTCTCGCCCGTCCGCTCCATCGCGACGCGCACGACCGGCTGGCGGAAGCCGATCCAGCGGCCGGCGTGGGTCTCCTGGCTCATGAGGTCGTGGCGCTCGGGCGCGAGGCCCATCGGCAGCACGTAGTCGGCGTACCAGGCGGTCTCGCTCCAGGTCGGCGTCAGCGCGACGTGCAGGCCGATCTGCGTCTCGTCGCGTCAGCATCTCGATCCACGAGAAGCCGTCGGGGTTGGTCCAGACCGGGTTGTAGACGCGGGTGAAGTAGACGTCGATCTTGCGCCCGGCCCGGCTCGCGCAGCAGGTGCGGCAGCAGGAAGCACATCTCGTGGTGCGCGAGCGGCCACTCCCTCGGGCAGAGGAGCTCGTTCCAGCTTGCTCTGCGGCGGCGGCTTCTCGAACGGCGTCGGGACGAACTTGTCCCAGGCGTTGGGCGGCGTCCGCCCTCGGTGCCGACCGCGCCGGTCAGCACGTTGAGCAGGAAGAGGCAGCGCGCGACCTGCCAGCCGCCGAGGTTGCCGGCCGCGGCGTTGCGCCAGACGTGGGTCGCGAAGCGCGAGCCGGCGTCGGCGATCTCGCGGGCGACCTCGACGACCTGCTCGGCCGGGACGCCGCTCTCCTCTTCGGCCACGCTCGGGCGTGTAGCCGGCGTAGAGCTCGCGCAGGGCTGTCGACGAAGCTGTCGACGGACACGTCCAGATCCGGGCGCTCGGCCCGGAGATAGCTCTCCCAGTTCACCCAGCGGCGGACGAACTCGCGGTCGTAGCCGCCCTCGTCGAGGATGACGTTGGCCATCGCCAGCAGCACGGCCGCCTCGGTGCCGGGCCAGGTCGGCAGCCAGTAGTCGGCCATCGAGGCGGTGTTCGACAGCCGCACGTCCACGACGGCGAGCTTGGCGCCCGCCATCTTGCCGTCGATGATGCGCTGGGCGTGCGGGTTGAAGTAGTGGCCGGTCTCGAGGTGCGACGAGAGCAGCAGGATGAACTTGGCGTTGGCGTGGTCCGGCGACGGCCGGTCGGCGCCCATCCAGCGGGCGTAGCCGAGGCGCGCGCCGGCCGAGCAGACGTTGGTGTGGCTGTTGTGGCCGTCGACGCCCCAGCTCTGGAGCACGCGCTCCATGTAGCCGTCGTCGCCGGGCCGGCCGACGTGGTACATGACCTCGTTCTGCCGGTCCTCGAGCAAGCGCCTTGCGGATGCGCCCGGCGATGTCGTCGAGCACCTCGTCCCAGGTCGTCCGCACCCACTGGCCGCCGCCGCGCCGCCCGACGCGCTTCAGCGGATAGAGGATGCGCTCGGGGTCGTCGACCTGGTTGATCGTGGCCGGGCCCTTGGCGCAGTTGCGGCCGCGCGAGCCGGGGTGGAGCGGGTTGCCCTCGAGCTTGCGGATGCGCAGCGTCTCCTTGTCGACGTAGGCGAGCAGCCCGCAGGCCGCCTCGCAGTTGAAGCAGATCGTCGGGACGAGCGCGTAGCGTCCGCTCGACCCGCTGCGGCCAGGCCTTCGCGTCGAGCTCGACCCAGTCGTCCCACTGCTCGGCTGGTGGGTAGGATCGCAGCCCGCTGGTGACGCTGGGATCCCAGGGCTCATTCGTCGCCATCGAGGCTTCGGCCTGCCGGATGGCCTTGCCGAGAGCGGCCGGATCGGTTCGTTCGTCTTGCTTGACCATTACCATACCCTTGCAGTTCGCTAGCGCCTTCGGGGTTCATTCTAGCGTGAGTTGCCCCAGGATGAGATCTGGACCGTGAGTTTTGCGTAGTACACTTACTATGTAGTAGTACATGTGAAAAGTGTTGCCAGGATGCACCAGACCGGCGCCATGACGCGCAAAGGACAGGTGGCGATTCCCGCCGAGATGCGAAGAGCGCTCGATATGGAAGAAGGCGACCGCGTGGCCTTCGAGCTTGTCGACGATGAGGTGCATATCCGGCGCGTCAGGAGCGTTGCCGAGCGCACGGCAGGGATCCTGAAAGGGAACGAGTCGCCCCCGTCAGCCGAAGAGTTGCGCGAGATCGCCGAGGAAGTCATTGCTCAGGATGTGATCGAACGTAGCGGCACGTAGGTGGCTGGGCGTTTTCTTGACACCAACGTCATACTTCGTCACCTTCTGGAAGATCATCCAGAACATTCGCCTCGGGCGACTGCATATATTGATCGGATCGAGCGTGGAGAAGAGCGGGTCCGAATAGCCGATACCGTCGTCCTGGAGGCGGTGTTCACGCTGGATCGCTCCTATCGCCGCCCCAGGGAGCTTATCCAGGCAGGATTGCTGCCGCTCTTGGAACTACCTGCGGTTGGTCTACCAGATAAGCGGCTCTATCGCCGGGTATTCGAGCTCTACGTAAACCTCAACATCTCGTTCGCGGACGCATACCATGCGGCGTTGATGGAACGGGCCGGAATTGAGGAGGTTGTCTCCTTCGATCGGCACTTTGACCGTGTTGAAGCATTCGACGCATCGAGCCGTAATCGGCATTCTTGACTATGCTCTGGCTTGTCCGGGCCATATCGGTTCGTTCTGTGTGGCTCTTTGGGCCTCGACTGCCCCTCATAGCCCGCATTATTCACGAGGAGAACAAACCGTAGAGACGCCGCCGTCGCGTCGCGCTTTTGAATCTGAGAGATGATGAAAGATCCCTTCGACCGTTTACCAGCGAGGGCTCTAGCGTCCGTCCAAGGGCCGTGACCCAATGCGAGTGATCGGGACCGTGGCGACCGTATTGTTCCAGCGATGCGCCAAGTGCTTACACGAGTCAACTTGGCGCTGTTCCCAGCGTTGTGCTTGGCGCCAGCGTCGCAACCTTTCCAGTAGAAGGGGGCGAGTCCAGACCTCACGACATTCAATGGACTGATTCCGATGCAGCCGTCGTTGCCACTCCTTCAGGCGCGAAAAGCAACAGTGGGACTACGTAAGTCCTTCGGACGCACCGCGGGCTAACCAACGGACGACGATCGCTGCCACTTTGGTACCTCACGTCCGCCGGTTACATTCCGCTAGCCTAGAGCCACACGGATGCGATGATCCTGATGGCGAGACTGGACGCCGAAACCGTCAGGGGAGCAGGTGGCGTAACCGACCGTAAGGAGATGGGCAGTGACAATTTTCGTGACCTGGATCAAGCGACTCTGGCGGGATTCCGACGCGGCTCAGCAATCGGCCACAATGATTCAACAGCCGGTTATCCGGCAGCGGCTCGAACGCTACACTGGTGTGTAGCGTTCGAGTGCCAGTTCCCTCCAGGTTGGTCCAGCTGCGGGCCGCGACTCCGGATTGCCTTCTACCAGCTATGCGTCGAGACGAAGTGGGGCGCCTGGCGCACCTGGGTAACGGCTTCGAATCCGGACGCCAGCTTGATCAGCGTCGCCTCGTCCCAGGCGCGGCCCATGAAGGTTACGCCGACTGGCAAACCATAGACGTAGCCAGCCGGGACGGTGACCAGCGGATAGCCAGCGCGGGCCGCGGGCGACGAACTCCCGCCAAGGAAATGATCGCCATTGATCAGGTCGATTGGGAAGGCCGGTGAACCAGTTGGCGCGATGATCGCGTCAAGGTTGTTGTCATCGAGCGCCGCGTCGAGCTGGGCACGCGATCCGTCGCGGCTGATTTGCAGGAAATTGAGGTAGTCCGGGTCGTTCAGGCCGGATAGCGTCGCGGCAATTTCCATCCACTCCTGACCAAACCATTTCAGTTCCACACCCGAGTTAGCCTTGTTGAAGGCGACCAGATCGGACATCGTTTTCGGAGAGTTTGCGGTGCGACCGGCCAGGTATGCTTCCATATCCGGTCCGTACTCGTAGAGCAGCACTTGCAGCTCCGCGCCACTCGCATTGATCTCTTCAAGATTCGGCAATGTGACCGGGTCGATGATCGTCGCGCCCGCGTCAGCCATCGCCTGGATTGCGTCGACTATGACCCGGTCGGATTCCTGACTCCAGCCGAAGAGTTCGCGGGCGACACCGATGCGGGCGCCGCTCAGGCCGTCGGAATCCAGGAACTGGGTGTAGTCGTCACTGATGTTTTGGGCATCTTCAGTGGCCGGATCCCGCTCATCCAATCCAACGATCGCGCCCAGCACCGCCGCTGCATCAGCCACGGTTCGCGCCATTGGTCCGATGGTGTCTTGCGTATGCGAGATTGGCACGACTCCAGCCCGGCTGGTGAGTCCAACGGTTGGCTTGATTCCAACCAGACCGTTCGCCGTCGATGGGCAGACGATCGAACCGTCAGTTTCGGTGCCGAGCGCTGCCGCGACAAGACTCGCCGACGGCGCGGTTCCCGAGCCCGCGCTCGATCCACAAGGATTGCGATCAATGACGTAAGCATTCCGCGTCTGACCGCCGCGACCACTCCAGCCGCTCGATGAGTTCTGACCCCGGAAATTGGCCCACTCGCTGAGATTGGTCTTGGCGATGATGACAGCGCCAGCCTCCCGGAGCTTCGCCGCGACCGTCGCGTCCTGGAGCGGCCGGGAATCGACGAGCGCCAGGGACCCGGCCGTGGTCAGCATCTGGTCTCCCGTGTCGATGTTGTCCTTGATCGCGATCGGTATGCCATGGAGCGGTCCACGCGCCGTTCCGCTGGCGCGCTCCTGGTCGAGCGCTGTCGCAATCTGCAATGCGTCGGGGTTGAGCTCGATGATCGAGTTGAGCATTGGGCCGCTCTTGTCAAGCGCATGGATTCGCTCCAGATACATCCCGACGAGTTGTCGGGATGTCAGGGTTCCGGCCTCCATGCGCGCCTGCAGGTCGGCGATACTGGTCTCTTCAAGGTCCTTCGCGTGTGGGGAAAAGTAACCCCCGTAAGCGGTTGCTGCTCGCGCGACACCGCCAACGCTAAGGGCGGCTGCTCCTGCTGCGGCAGCAGCGCCTGCTTTCAGCACGTCCCGGCGATTGACGCGATGATGATGAGTACCCATTGATTTCTTCCTCCCCTGGAAAACTGGATCACAATCAACTGGAAGATAGAAAGTCCCTCATAGGCGACGCCTCCATGCCGTAATCGTCTTACTGGATGTCATGGAATAGTCTAATATCGGAGACCCGCACTGTCAAAATGTGATGGCGGTTCAGGCGGCAATGCGGCGGCGTACTAATGGGTGAACGAAATCATGACCCCGGCACCTCTTCGCTGATGCCGCAAATTTTCTAGTATCGGGGAGACCGTTCAAACAGCCGCGTGAAGTCGACGCTGGAGAACACGATGCTAACAACGAACTTGCGCGCCACTGGACCTCTGACAAGCCTCCTGTCCCTCGACGAACGGGGTGGAAACTGGTCGATAGCCGGGGCCGCCAAGAGTTCAACACCGAAATACGGATTGCTCGCCGGGTTCACGTGCGATTGCAATCGTCACACGCTGGCGCAAATCACTCGATCGGACGATATCGAGATTGGCCTCCAGCTCGGCATCACCTGCCACCGGGACGGGAGGCATGCCTATCGTCCATATGCGCGCACGCCCTGGATGGTCGAGAACTATGCGATTCTCAAGCAAGAATGGCGATGCGATCGCTGTAGCGAGGTCATTGGGCAGGTAGGAACGCTGGACGGTGTCGTTGTCAGTTTGGACGTGCGTTGCCCTATCTGCGAGACTGCTCATGCGATCGATCTTGCTATCGGCGCGCTGCCTCCTGATCTGCGGGCTCTGGCGTTCCAGATTGACCCGCCGCGGCCACTTGTATCTCCACCCGCGTATGGTGTTCTCCGCTGGATGTGGGAATGCATCCAGAAGCACCAGACGAATACCTTCTCCTATAACCCCTATACTGTGCGCTACGACAGTGGACGTCTCTGTCATGCGGCATCCGGAACTGAATTCGAGGCTGCGACCGATCACCTGGTTCAGCTAACCGCGGCCGATCTTGTCCTGGACGACGATGCCTTGTCGATCAGTAGATCCGGCGTCATTGTGTGTCTACGCGAGTTCGGCGGCGCAGGGGTCTGACACCCGCAGCGATCCTGGACATGCCCACCCGCTACCCGCTCACAGTCCAGCTATCCCGCCCCTTATGGTGATGGTTCCGTCATCTGCAACGGATCGAGGATTTCGTCGAGCTGCTCCTCGGTCAGATCCGTCTGCTCACGCGCAATCTCCCGAATCGTCTGACCGCTGGCCGCGGCAGTCTTGGCGATTGTCGCGGCGGCGTCGTAGCCGATGACCGGAGCGAGCGCGGTGCCAATCATCAGGCCGCGTTCGACCATGTTCGGACCGTGAGATGTGGCTACTAGTCCCATGATGCAACGATCAGTGAGATTCCTGCAGGCGTTCGCGAGCAGTTCGATCGACTGCAGAAGGTTGTAGGCAGCGACCGGCAACATGACATTCAACTCGAAGTTGCCGGATGTGCCAGCGATGACGATCGTCGTGTCGTTGCCGATCACCTGGGCGGCGACCATGGCTGCTGATTCCGCGATGACTGGATTGATCTTGCCGGGCATGATCGATGAGCCAGGCTGGACGGCCGGAAGCTCGATTTCGCCGAGTCCCGCCCGCGGACCGGATCCGAGCCAGCGGATGTCGTTCGCGATCTTCGTCATGCTGACCGCGATCGTCTTGAGCGCTCCGCTCGCAAAGACGACGCCATCAATCGTCGCCTGAGCCTGGAAGTGATGCGGGGATTCGACTACGTCGAATCCGTTCCACTCGCTCAGCAGTTCGCAGACACGTCCAGAGAATTCGGGATGGGTGTTGATGCCGGTGCCGACGGCGGTGCCACCAAGCGCGATTTCTCGCAGATCTTCGATCGCACATCGTAGGCGACGACGACCCAGCTCGAACTGGCTGGCGTAACCGAGAAATTCTTGACCTAGCCGGATCGGGGTCGCGTCCTGCAGGTGTGTTCGCCCTGTCTTGATGACTGGCATCAGCTCGTCAGCCTTGTCCCGCAGCCAGTTCTCGATGTGATGGATTGCTGGTAGCAGATCATCGTGAATCGCGCTCAGCGCAGCCAGGTGCATGGCCGATGGGATGACGTCGTTGCTCGATTGGCCGATGTTGACGTGATCGTTCGGGTGGATCGGGGACGTCAGCCCTCGCGCGTGACCGAGGATCTCGTTGGCACGGGAAGCGATGACTTCGTTTGCGTTGGTGTTGGTCGATGTGCCGGAACCAGTCTGGAAGATGTCGAGCACGAACTGGTCATCATGTTCTCCATTGGCAACTTCCTTGGCCGCCTGCTCGATGACTGCCGACAGGTCCGCGTCGAGCAGTCCAAGATCGGCATTGGCTCTCGCGGCCGCGCCTTTGATCTGGCCCAGCGCCCGGATGAATCGGCGCGGAAAGCGGATGCCGCTGATCGGGAAGTTGATCGAGGCCCGCATGGTGCTGGCACCATAGTGCACATCTGCCGGCACCTGCATCTCGCCGAGCGAGTCGCGAGCAATTCCGGTAGTTCATGTCAGTCTCCAAAGTCGTATTTCCGTCGTTTTCTGGCTCACCGTCATCCTTCCAAAACATCATACCCGCCACTGTTCGATGGCAGCGCTCATTGAGGAGTTGCCGGACCTGGTTTGCGCGTGGGGGCAGCTGGATGTCGATCGGCGGCAGCCTGATCCGCCGCCCAGCGGCCCAACACGATAAGCGCGGCGATCAGGAAGAAGTTGCCGACCAGAACCCACATGAGCAACCCTCCAATCTGCTGATCAGTCAGGGCTGAAATGCCCCAGATCCGATCGGCTTTTGTGTATTCGTCATAGACGACGGAACCAGCGAACGTGAGGAGAGCGCCGACGATTTGCCCCGGCAGGGTGCAGCCCAGCAGGTAGAGGCCCTTGAGAGGCCGGCTGAGCGCTCCCAATGCCGCCGTCGGAGCCAGAATTGGCCACCAGCCGATGAAGGATGTACCCCAGAGGAGAACATGCTCGAGGATATGGACGTTTTCGTTTTGCAGCGCCCAATTGTAGAAGCTTGGGAAGTGCACCAGCGTAAAAGTCAGATTGAAGAGGACGAAAGCGAGGAGCGGCTTCGTCAGAAAGCGCCATATCTTCCAGACTACTCCCAGACTCTGAGCTATCGCCTCGTAGAGCCAGGCTGGGATTCCGAGGAGAACCAGTGGCGGCCCGACGATCGTGATCAGGATATGCTGGATCATATGCCCACTGAAGAGATAATCGTCAGATAGCGGCTCAATTGGCGAGAGCAGGGCAATCGCAAATGCCAGGAGCCCGCCAAAGAAGCTCACAATCCGGATCGCGGGCACAGCCTGGCCGCCGGGATAGCGGACTCGTTCCGATGGAGAAGTGACCCACAGATAGATAGAGGCAGCTCCGACGATTCCCAGTATTACCGGAACGTCAAGCTGCCAGCTAAGAAGGCTGATCGGTTCAATTGTGCTGGTCTGTGCCAGAATCCTCACCTGCGCGCGCCGTCCTCACAGGCTGGCGCTTTGTCAGTGGGTCTCGCCAGCCGGAAGCTGTCGAACGATTTCCTGGCCGGCATCGCCAGCAGCGAAGAGCACGACTAGGGCAATGACGATCGCCGCGGCGACAAACAGGCCGCCGCCGAAAATGTACGTGTAGTACTTGTGGTCAAATTTCAGGTGCATGTACCAACCAACAACCATGAAAAATTTCACGACCATCAGCACGAGTAGCATGGCGATGAGGGTGCTGTGACCGACGCCGGTAAAGAAGTACAGGGCAACTTCAAATCCCGTGATCACCGTCAGGATCGACGCGATTTGAGCGTACTCCCGTGGTTGGGGGTGTGCATGTTCGTTGTGGTAAAGCTCCGGGCTTTCTTCCATCGAATCAGTACCCTTCTTCCATCTAGTCGCCGATCTACCCTGCCTGTATCAGATATACCACAGCGAAAATGATGATCCAGACAATATCAACGAAATGCCAGTACAAGCCGGCAATCTCAACGTTGAGTGATTTCTCTTTGGTTACCAGTGGCTGGCGGAACGAGGCAAGGAAAAGACTGAAGAGCCAGATCACCCCCACCGTCACGTGCGCCCCGTGGAAGCCGGTTAGTGTGTAGAAGGAAGAACCGAACAGATTCGTGCTGAGTTCCAAACCCTCGTGATGAAACTCGGTGAATTCGTAGATCTGGCCTCCAAGAAAGATCAGTCCAAGCAGGCCGGTCGAGACAATCCAGATTCGGAAGCGACGGAGATCGCCCTTCTGGATTCCCGAAAGCGCCATGACCATCGCCACCGAACTCATCAACAGCACGAAGGCGCTTACCGACGTAAAGGGAATATCGAAGAATCCCTGGGGATACGGCGGCACGGCGGAGCGATTATGGGATACCAGATAGGTCGTGATCAGCGCCCCGAAGAACATGCAGTCCGAAGCCAGAAACGCCCACATCGCGACCTTTCGGCTATCCAGACCGGTCGAGGTCGGATGCTCGATGATGTTCTGTCGGATAGGCGGGCTGGCAGCATCCTGCCGTGTTGCCATGGTCTCTGTCCCTCTACTAGCTAATACAGATGGTCTGGTTCGCCGAACGCAGGCTCAAGCGCCCAACCGTAAATACCGATCAGCAATATCGCCGCTCCAACAAAGGTCAACGCGAAAGTGAAGATAAATCCAGCGAATCCGAGCAGAATGCCGAGCGCGACGACAATCGGCCAATACGAGGCGTTGGGCATGTGGATGTGGTCGTCGTGGTGGTGAGCGACGATGCCGTGCTCAACATCTTCCTGCTCTTCCGGGGGAGGCGATGTCTCCCGGAAATCAGGCTCATGTCCATAGACCTCGGGATAATTCTCAACCCAGAGTGGGATGTTGCTGTTGACCACCGGGATCTCGGCGAAGTTGTAGGGTGGCGGCGGGGAACTCGTCGCCCACTCCAGCGTCGCGCCGTCCCACGGATTGTCAGGAGCGTCCTTCGGACCTCGAAAGCTCTTCAGCGCGTTGATGACGAAGACAAGAATGCCAGCGGCCAGCACGAAGGAGCCAATAGTGGTCACCAGGTTCCAGAGGTCCCAATTAAGACCCTCTGGATAGGTATAGATGCGACGTGGCATGCCCTGGATGCCGAGCCAGTGCATCGGGAAGAAGGTCAGGTTGAAGCCGGCAAGCATCAACCAGAATTGGGCCTTTCCGAGTCTTTCGTCTAGCATCCGGCCGAAGAACTTCGGCCACCAGTAGTAAACGCCAGCGAACAAGCCAAAAATCGAACCGCCAAAGAGCACGTAGTGGAAATGGGCAACGACGAAATAGCTATCTTGTTGCTGGGCGTCGACTGGCGGCGAAGCGTGCATCACGCCGGACAACCCGCCGATGATAAACATCGAGACGAATCCAATGGCCATGAGCATCGAGGTGGTGAACTCCAACGCCCCGCCCCACATTGTTCCGATCCAGTTGAAGATCTTGATTCCGGTTGGAAGCGCTATCAGCATCGTCGCAACAGCAAACACGGCGTTGGGCACCGGGCCCATGCCGACGGTGAACATGTGATGGGCCCACACGCTAAATCCCAGAACAGCGATGCCGACACCAGCAAAGACAACGGCGGTGTATCCAAAGAGCGGCTTCTTGGAGAACGTCGGCAAGACTTCGGAGACGATGCCCATTGCCGGCAGGATAAGGATGTAGACCTCAGGATGACCAAACACCCAGAATAAATGTTGCCAGAGCAATGGTTGCCCGTTGGCCTCAGGAACGAAGAAGAGCGTGTCGAACCAGCGGTCGAACATCAACAGCGTCGTACCCACGGTGAGCGCCGGGAACGACATGATGATCAGCACCGCGACGATTAGCGTCATCCAGATGAAGACCGGCATGCGCATCATCGTCATGCCTGGAGCGCGCATGTTGACGATAGTCACCAGGAAGTTGAACGCGGACGCGAGCGACGACAGGCCGAGTATCTGTACGCCAACAACCCAGTAGTCGACGCCAAGACCGCTGGAGTACTGCTGTGAAGTCAAGTTGGCGTAGTTGAACCATCCAGCATCCGGCGCCCCACCGTGGATCCAGCCAAAGTTCAGCAGCAGGACCCCGAAAAGAAACACCCAGTAGGAGAAGGCGTTGAGGCGCGGGAATGCGACATCGCGGGCGCCGATCATGAGCGGCACAAGCAGGTTGAAGAAGGCTGCCGACAAGGGCATGACCGCGCCAAAGATCATCGTCAGTGCGTGCATGGTGAAAAGTTGGTTGTAGGTGTCGGCAGAGACGAACGTGCTATCGGGCTGTGCGAGCTGCACGCGAATCAAGAGCGCCTCGATGCCGCCGATGATCAACAGGGCTAGTGAGGTAAAGAGGTAGAGAATACCGATGCGTTTGTGGTCAACCGTCGTGATCCAGCTCCAGATTCCCTTCGGATAGGAGAACTGGTCGATCGATACAATTTGCCCGGCGGTGGTTACCTCGGTTGCCATCTCTGCTCCTCCGCGTGTCCTAGCTCCAGCCTGTCTTCAGGCAAACCGGAGTTGGATGAGCCGCTATTGCCCCCCGGAGCCATCCAGGGTGTACAGGTATGCCACGAGGGCATCGATTTCTGCTTCAGTAAGACCGAGATTCGGCATGGCCGTTCCGGGTTTAAGCTCCGCCGGATTGGCCAGCCAGGCACGGAGATTTTCCTCGTCATTCTGGACGATGCTAGCGATCTCGGCCTGATCTGCGAAGTTGGTCAGCTCGGGGCCGACATTGCCCTGCGCCGTCGTGCCCTCGACAAGGTGACAAGCGGCGCATTTCGCTTCAACAATCTGCTTGCCAGCCTCCACCGGATCCGATGGCGTCGTCAGACTATTCGCAACCCATTCAGCGAAATCTTCTTGCGTGTCGGCGACGACGATGAAGCGCATCAGTGCATGGGACAAACCGCAGAACTCGGCGCACTGCCCTTCGAAGGTGCCTGTTTCGTCAGCCTGCAACCACATCAAGTTTTCTCGACCAGGGATTGCGTCGGTCTTTCCGGCGAGCCGCGGTACCCAGAATGAGTGAATAACGTCGTTGGAAACAAGCGTGAGCTCAATGCGAGTGTCGACCGGGATATGCATCTCGTCGACGACGACGAGCGGGGTTCCATCTGGCGCGGTGATGTCGGTGTACTCGAATTCCCAGAAGAACTGATTCCCAACCACCCGAACATGGAACGCGTCGTCGTCCCGCTCGGCAAGGGTTGCTATGCCCTGAATCGTTGGGACGGCGATGATCACCAGAATGATTGCTGGGATGATTGTCCAGATAATTTCCAGACGTGTATTGCCATGAACCGGCGCGGGACGCCCATGCACCAGCTTCTTGTTTCGCCGGAACTTTATGATTGCGAAGATCAGCACGCCTTCAACGAGAACAAAGACGATCGCGACCAAAACCCAGAGCAGGTTGTAGATACTGTTGATATCTTCAGCGGCGGGCCCAGCTGGATCAACGGTCGTTTGAGGATTATCGCTAGCGCTGGCACATGCGGTCAGAAGTACTGGAATGATGAGGGTCGCCAGGGCGAACAGGATGAGCCTGAACGGCATCCGTCGCGGCATGCTTCTGTTGTCCTTCCTCGTCATCGCTCTCCCCCGAGAGGAACGGCAACTGGCTCGCCAGCGCCTGTTGCGCGAAGTCTAGCACGGTAGTTGTGAAACATTCCACAACCATTGACGCGACTTTCAATTCGGATTCTAGAACACTTTCAATCTTGACTCTAACACCGTGTCAGGGACGATACTGGGTTCGAATGAAGGGAGTCGGATGGCACGTTTGATGCTCATAGGGCAGTTCGCTGCCATCACCCGCATTTCCGTTCGCATGCTGCGCCATTATGACGAACGCGGCTTGCTTCGCCCAGTTCAGGTTGATCCCAGGACAGGCTACCGCTATTACAGTGCCGGCCAGGCGTCTACCGCGGAGATTATCCGGCTGTTGCGATCGTTCGACATGCCGCTCAATCAAATCGCCGCTGCGCTCGATGATAGCCGGTCGGGTAATCTCGCCGTCGCCCTGGCACGCCATCGAGAGAAGATCGAGGTCGATCTTGGGGAAAAGCGCGGCTCACTCGCGTACCTTGAACGGCTCATTTCCTACGTTGATGAGAACGGCGACTTTCCCAGCGGAGATATCCAATTGGAGTTCTTCGAAGAACAACAGATCATCAGTCGCCGGGATCTCAGGACGCTGGACGATGTCGGAGTTTTCACCGGGCAAACGATCGGGCAGCTTTACGTGCACGTTGTTGCCGGGGAGGCTACATCATCAGGCGCCCCGTTCGCGATCTATCGACAGCCAGTAGATGAACTGGATCGATATGGCGTCGAAGTCTGCTTGCCGGTGTTGCCGTCGAATTGTGGCAATCCTCCGTATGCATCTCGGATAGTCTCTGGCGGGACGTTCGCAGTCCTGAAACATATCGGTCCATATGAATCGCTAGGAATAGCCTATCGGGCGCTTGGTACGTGGATGCTAGAGAGAGGGCTTGACCCGGTTGGTCCCCCGAGGGAGATTTACCTGACCTCTCCTCGCGCCGGTCTCCAGCCGGAGGATTATCGCACCGACGTTGCCTGGCCAGTCGCGCCAGTTTCCGTTCGAGAGGTCTCTTGCTGACACCGGAATTCATTCGGAAAGTTCTTCTGTCAGAGCTTTCGAGTTGTTGTTTGCAGAGGCAGGGAAGGAAGCTCTGAAATGGACGCAATCCATCAAGTGAAGCTCGTAGTCGATGTTGCTTTGATCCATGAAGGGAAAGTGCTGCTGACTCGCTACCGCGACCCTGACGCCTACGACGGTCAGAAGGGGCTGTTCTTGCCGAATGACCTCCTGCGAGATCGCGAAGACCCCGAGGATGCTGCTGCGCGAGTGATCGCGGCTCAACTCGGGGTTAGCAACTTGCCATTAGATCTGGCGTTTGCGGAATCATTTACCGGACGGGATCGTAGCTGGCACCTGGCGCTGCACTACTTCGTTCGCTGCAACGAGATTCCATCTTTGAAGGTCTCAAGCCAACTCGCCGAACCAGCATGGTTTGATCTCGACGCGCTGCCGCCCAGATCGGATGTCGCGCACGGAGGCTGGGCATTGCAGACAATTGCCCGGATTCACTCGATGTAGTTCTTGCCGCTTGTCATCAAGGCATGAGAGTGCGGGAGATCTGTCACATTCGGTTTGTGTCAAGAATGTAGGCCGATCCAATGCGTAAAAGCCTGCCAATCGTGTCCGGCGCGAGGTCACCGGCCGACTCTAATCTGCCATTCGTGGTCGAATTCGCGTTAGTATGGCTCCAGGATACAAACCCGCAGGATGGGAGCCGGAATTGCCGAATCAGGATCATAGCGTTGAGATCGGGCTAACGACGGGCAGTCGCTGGAACTGGGACGACATCCGCACGTTCTGGGCGAACGCCGAATCGATGGGGTTTGATTCACTCTGGATGAGCGACCACATCATGACAGAGGGTTATACGACCGAGCGCGGCAAGCCCGAGCCAACCAGCCCGGATGTCCCCCCGCCACTCGTCCCGATGTTGGAGTGCTGGACGCTTCTGGCCGGGGCGGCCAGCCGGACTGAACGGGTCATGACCGGTACGATCGTGTCGCCAGTGACATTTCGTCATCCATCGATGCTTGCCAAGCAAGCGCTGACGCTCGATCAGATGACCGGCGGCAGGTTCACTCTTGGTCTGGGGGCTGGTTACACTGAGCGCGAGCACAATGCCTTCGGCATTGCCTATCCTGCCCCTCGCGAGCGCGTCGAAATGCTTGCCGAGCAGCTGGAAATCATGCGTCTGCTGGAGACCGAGGAGCACGCTTCATTCCAGGGCACATACTTCACCCTCGTTCAGGCTCCTGCCGAGCCGAAGCCGGTCAATGGTCATATCCCAATCATGATCGGCGGGACGAGGCCGATGATGATGCGGCTTTGCGCCGAATACGCCGACCATTACAACGTTGCCGGAAGTCCTAACTACGTGCGTGACCGGTTCGCTGACCTGGCGACCGCATGCGAGAAGATTGGGCGCGATCCGGCTGAGATCAAACGCTCGGTCGGGCTATTCATCGCTCCAGTCGATCCGTTGTCATCACTCGACCGCGCCCTGCACGTCATTGAGCGCTATCGGGAGGTTGGCTGTGACGAGATAATCTTCGGGGTCCGTCTCGATCACCTTCCAGTGATCGAACAGCTCGCACAGCATAGGGAATAGGCTGTCGTTCGCGATCGGTGGCGAAAGATACGCTTCTTTCGCATTTCTCACAGTGACGAACGACATGCTCCAGAGTTCCCGGGGGGATTGAGATGCCGCTATGCCGGTTTCAACTGCATGCTACAGGGAGTGAGATCACCCGGCTGGGATGGGTCGACCTCGAACGCCAGCGAGTGTTCGAATTGTCGGAGACGCTCGCTGGCCTCCTGGGGCTTCAGAGCGACATACGTCTGAGACGGCTGAATGAATTGCGGCGTTCTGCTGTCGCCACGTTTCCACTTAAGAATGTAATCATGCGGGCTCCGATCGATGAGCAAGAAGTCTGGGCGGCAGGCGCTACGTATGAGCGAAGCGAGGATGCTCGCGAGCGGGAATCCGTTGAAGCGGACGTGTATCAGCCAGCATACCGTGCGTCACGCCCGGAGATCTTCTTCAAAGCGCAAGGCTGGCGCTGCGTTGGCGACGGGCAGTTCGTCGGGATTCGCGCGGACTCTACCTGGGACGTGCCAGAGCCAGAACTGACACTTGTCATTGACGCTCATGGGGATCTGGCTGGCTACACCATCGGGAACGACATGACTTCTCGTTCGATCGAAGGAGAAGATCCGCGCTACCTGACGCAGGCGAAGATGTATCACGCTAGTTGTTCGCTTGGCCCCTGGATCATGTTGCGGGAAGAGCTTCCGGATGCGTCCGCGCTTGGGATTTGGATGACAATCAAACGAGATGATGCGGAGCTCTGGTCGGGAAACTACTCGACCTCGGGCTTGTGGAGATCGTTCGATGAACTGATCACCTGTCTCTGGGCTGCGTTGGAACACCCATCCGGTGCATTTCTAATGAGCGGGACCGGGATCGTCCCGCCGAGCGAGTTCACGCTGCAATCGGGCGACTCGATCGAGATCGATATCGAGGGCATCGGGCGTTTGACCAACAAGGCTATGCGCCTCGAAGCTCGCTAACGACCGGTTATCAGGACAGTAGGTCCATGAATCGAATGATTCTCAGGCGGTCTCCACTGAGACTCTGAGCCTCGGTTCCGCCCACTTGAAGATTGCCGTGGATGCCGTTGATACTCGACACGAGGATCGCGGCGTCGGCGGCGTCCGAAGAAGCGCCGCCGCTTGCTGGTTCCCCGATGACGATCGCTTTTGCGGGTAGTGAGACAGGCTGGTCGATGCCGAGCCCGTAGCCGGGATCGATGACCGGGATCGGATTGCGCTGCCAGGACAACAATCCGGCGATCTGTCGCGGCATACGAGGGAGTGGGTGAGGCGTCGGGGCATCGGTTACGAGTCGCACTGTCGCCATTGGCAGCGCCCAGCGGATATCACTTCCCTCAATATGTACTTCGAGCGCGCGACGATAATCGACCTTCCCATAGCGGCTGATGATGTTCTGCCGGTAGAGATTAACCCGTTGCCGGAACTCTTGCCCGGCAGTGACGTCGGAAGCCAGGTCGGCCAGGAGAACACGGGTGTCGATGACCAGTTCGATCTCGTCATCTTCGCTCCAGATTGCCCCGCTTACCGGCACGTCCTTGAGCGCGGCAACGGTATCCGGTAGTTTCAGGATGTCATCGACTCGAATCGTGCGTGATCCGAGAACTCTATCAACGGCGATCCCGACCGGTTGTACTCCTCGCAGAATCGCGAGCCTTCCGGGCTTGATCGTCCTGTCTCCTATCTGAAGGAGTTCGGCCCCGCTAGCTATCGCGATGGAACCGTAAGCGCTGGCTATCCGGCCAATCCAGACGCTATCCTCTGGATGATCAAGCTCTTCCATGGCTGTGGGCTCGATAACCGCCGCGACGTGATCGAGCAGGGTGACAAAGCGTATTCCGCCGATCTCCATACGGACGAGCGTGAGCATACTACCGGGCATCTCTGACCGGGTAGCGACCGCGGCGCTGAATTCCATCCTCGTAGCCTGGGTTACCATCGCTTGCTCCGATTCGCCACTTCCAGTGAAGATCTGACGATCTCCTGAGCTGGAAAACTACCGGGACGGAACATGAGACAGTTCCTCGATCATGGCGATTAGTTCCTGTTCCTGGAATGGCTTGACGAGATATCCGTCGGCGCCCAAGCTGTATGCTCGATCTCGATGCTTCTCGCCCGACCGTGAGGTCAGGACCACGATTGGTAGATCGGTGAAGATGCTCTTTGAACGGATGGATGAGACGAGCTCGAAGCCGTCCATGCGTGGCATCTCGATATCGGTGAGGACCACGTCAACCTGATGTTGGTCGAGCATGTCCAGGGCCTCGGCGCCATCCCGCGCCAGCAGGGTAGACCAGCCGTGGCGTTGCGCTATGCGGCTTACGACCCTACGTACGCTCAGGGAATCATCGACAATCAGAATTGACCGCTGGCGACTGGCCGGCAGACTATCTGCCTCCGGCTCTTCGGTTAGTGCGTCTGTTCTCTCCACGACGGCTGGCGCGGCCGATAGGCGGGTGCCAATCGTGTCAATCCCAAGCAGGGTGGGAACATCCACAATCAGGGCAACATCGCCATGGCCGAGGATGGTCGCTCCCATGATCCCGGGCATCGAGCGTACGAAGCGCCCCATCGGCTTGACGACTATCTCCTGCTGAGCGTGCAGATCGTCGACGATGAGCGCCCAGCGCTTCCCGGCGACTTCCGCGATCATCACCCAACCGCCGGAGCGTTCCATAACCGGAATCGTGGCGCGGCCAAGCCGGCTGCCGATGTCAACGACCGGGATGACCTGATCGGCAGACTCGATGACGATTGTTTCCCCGATTTGGGTGAGTGGTTGATCCACCCGGTCGATCACGTAATCGACAGCCGAGACGGGAATAGCGAATTCGCCATTTCCGGCAGTCACGAGGAACGCTTGTATCACTGAGAGCATGACCGGTAGCCGTAGGCTGAATACGGTTCCACGGCCTGGTACCGACTCGACAGTCACTCTTCCCTTATAGCGTTCGACCGTCTGCTCGACGATATCTAGCCCGAGGCCGCGTCCAGAAATGTCGTCAGCCTGGCCGCGAGTTGTGAAACCGGGCTCGAAGAGGAGTGACAGCGCTTCACTGCTTGACATGTTGCCATCAGTGATTAGTCCGATTTCCAAAGCGCGTTCGATGACGAGTTCATGATCGATGCCAGCACCGTCGTCGATGATCTCGATGACGGCATCACTTCCTTCTCGGAATGCGCGAATACGGATTGTGCCAGCTTCGGGCTTGCCGCTTCTACGTCTTGTTTGCTCATCTTCAATGCCGTGATCAACCGCGTTGCGCAGGAGATGGAGTAGGGATTCACTCAGGGTGTCAAGCAGCAGTTTGTCGAAGGGGGTTTCGCCGCCTTCCAGGACCAGGCTGACGTTCTTCTCGCGCCGGGCCGCCGCGCGGCGGACGACTCTGTAGAGTCTGGGCGCGAGGGATGCGATCGGCACCATCCGGATGTCCATGAGTTCATCCTGAAGGGTGCTCGTTAGCCGTCGCTGGCGGGTGGACAGCGTGTCGAGATCGCCCCTCAGTGCTGAGATCTCACCGACGGCAGCGGTGACATCCGCGCCGACCTCGGCGAGTTGCTGGATCAACCGGTCGAACTCGGTGTAGCGATCCATCTCAAGCACGTCCCAATCACTGTGGGACGTGGGACTTATCAGTATCGGATCGCTGGAACTACCGAGCTCTCCGCGTAGAAGGCGGCCAATCGCGTCCTCGGCATGCGCCTCTCGCTCCAGAAGGTAATTTGAACGCTGGAGACGGGCTGCAGCCGTGGAGAGGTCGTCGAGGGTCGTGGAAAGCCGATCGAGCCTCTCTTCGAGGCCGGATCGATTGACGACCATCTCGCCGACGGTGTTGAGCAGGCCATCGACTCGCCCGATTTCGATTCTGAGCGTCGGATTCTGCCGCTCTTCTTCACTGCGACCGAATAGCGTTTCTTTGCGCCGCGCCAGTTCGGCCTCGATCTCATCGATCCCCAGCAACAGTTCATCGACAAACTCTCGACCGCTGAGGGGTCCCAAACGCTCGTGGTTCGCAAGGGAGTCTTCGAGAACATGAGCCCGGCCGGATACCGTGTCGAAGTCAGCCGCCGACGCCGCGCCTTTCAGCGTATGGAGCGCGCGCTTGATCTCGACTATCGGATCTGTCGCCTCGGGATCGCGGTCCAGCAGCATCGCCGCCCGGCCCAGAGCCTCAAGGTGATCGGACGCCTCGAGCGAGAATGTCTCGAACATTTCGATTTCGAGTGCCCGCTCGCTGCTCTCGTCAAAGACGGAAACCGGCGCCGGTTCATCAATGGGTTCGTTCACCTCCGGAACCGGTGCAGAGAAAGCCATGTCCAAGAGCGCCGAACTCAGCGCTGCCGAACCCGTGGCGCTGAGGATGCTCTCGATGTCGACAATGCCGGGGCGCAAGGTGTCCGTCGTCGTGCCGGTTAGCCTGTTGGTGTCGGAGGAAGGTTCGGACCCAGACCGGGATTCGATTGCCGGAGCGGCCACGTGATCTTCCGTGGCGTCGATGACTGGGACTTCGTTAGTATCAAGAGGCTCGACATCCATTTCGGCTGATTGGTCGATCGGCTCTACCTGATCAAGCCAGTCTGGCGAGGTGATCGTGTCATCCTCGATCTCGGCGACCAGTCGATCCAGTTCCTCATCATCAACGTCGGGGAACTCGCCAACGTAATCGTCGGTTGACCTGTCCATCGTGTCTTCTATATCGAACGGTTCAAGATCGAGATCGACCAGCAGGCCTTCTTCGATCTCTTCGACGTAGCCTGGAACCGGATCATCGGCGGTCTGGTCGTCCTCCAGAAGCAAGTCGATACCGTCATGGTCCGCCTCGATCTCTGGGAGCGGGCTAGCGTCTGGATGCTCACCATCCGAAGCTTCAGCTTCGATCGGATGCGCTGCTTCATCCAGAATCAGATCGTCAGCGCCATCGTGATCGAGGACCGAAAGCGGCAGTCTGGACGGGGATTCGATAGCTGCAAGCACCGCAGCCGCCATGATTTCGGAGAGATCTCCGTCCTCGCGTTGACGAACAACGTCCTGGTCGGGCGGCAACGCAGTCTCGACTGCTGCCATATCCGGGAGTTCGGCTTCAGCTTCGATCTGCGGCTCTTCCAACGGGGAGGAGTCTGATTCCACGTCTATAGCTGATAGATCTTCCTGCGCCGCCTCAACAAGCTCAGGAGGAAGCGCGCCGGAATCAATGAGATCAGCGTCCGTCGCGGCATCAGTTTCCTCGACCTGGACGTCACCGACTACGAATCCGGTTTGCAGGTCTGCGTCTTCTTCACCCGCATGGATAACCGCGTCAAATTGTTCGCTGGGCACGGCATCCGTTGCTGAGGCGCCTTCACCTCCGAGGCTGATTGGAGCGATTTCCTGGATCGGCTCGAAGAACGCATCGGCTACGGATTCATCAACCGGACCGGGTGTGAACTCATCGCTCCGCATGTCGTCGAGCGATCCCCAGAACGGTTCTGTCTGAGGTCTATCGTCGAAGCGCAGGAGGTTTGTGCCCGGTCGATCCGATTCGGTGAGCCATTCAGCATTGTCATCTGCTGGCTCGCCAGCATCGATTTCGTCTATCGATGGGATGTTGTTGAAGAATGCGGCTGAGTCTTCGGCATGAATCTCGGTGTCGAGATCGTCGATAAATCCGGATTCTTCAGTCAGTTCTTCCGCGAGCTGATCGGTGCTCACTGCGCTTCGCAGCAAGTGCTCTGTGCCAGGCGTCCAGAATGGTTCCGATTGCGGTCTATCTTCTTTTAGTGCTTCGTCCTGTCCCTCGTCCACTGGTTGCGCGTCCGAATCGACCTCGGGAGCACTCCAGAATGGCGTGCCAGTAGATTCTTCAACCGGCCCGGCCACAATGACGTCCTCAAATACCTCTTGCAGATCAACATTGGCAGGAGCGTCGATGTCTACGACTTCCTCTGCGACAATTCTGTCTTCAGGCTCGTCGTGGATCTCTACGATCGCGTCGGCGCCAGCATCATCTTCGGGCAGTTTCGGAATCTCCGTCGTGTCCTCGGCTTTTGCTGGCCGGGCTTCAACGGGCGTTTCTCCGGCCTGGGGAGCGACGTCCGTTGTCCCGACGACCGAAGTCGCACGCCCGTAGCGGTTGTGATCGATTGAAAGCGTTTCGGCTTCGGCGTCCGCCATGGCCAGTTGCTCCCGCAGGACATTGGCCCGCTGGACGACCGAGTTGCTTGGCGAGGTGAAGCCAGATAGATCGTTCAAGTGAGGCATCATCGCCCGGAGCATCTTCCAGCTCACAGCGACGAGTTCCAGTGCTTCACGCGAAATGGGCTTGTTGCGGGCGATGTGCTCGTCCATCAGGTGTTCGATCGCTGCTCCGATTTGCCCGACGATGGGGAAACCGGTCATGTTCGCGGCGCCCTTGAGGGTATGGGCGGCGCGATTCAGGCGCTCAATTGCATCGACGTCGTCCGGTGATGCTGCAAGGATCCTGATGTTGTCTCCGAACGAACCGATGATATCGAGAGCTTCGTCCTCGAATATCGCCCGTAGCTCCGGATCGACCTCCGGAAGTTTTTCAGTTGGTTGCGGGGGAATTGGCACGATCCGGGCGGGTTCGCCGCCAACAGGCCTGGTGGGCGCAGAATGAAACTGCAGCGGCACCGTCGGTCCGGCTTCAGGGATTTCACCGAGCGGGCCCGAGGGTGACATGCGAGTTCCAGTGCCAAGTTTTTCTGTGTCGACGGCTTCTGGAGGCATAATGCGGTCGGTTGGCGCGGTGCGTTCGTCATCTCCAAAGAGGGCATCGAGATCGGTTCGCGTACGTAGTCTCCCGGTGCCTGGAAGAGGACCACTGAAGGCTGGGATCGCTTCATAGATCGTCTTTGCTCGCAGGACGATCGGATCGATGTCCTCGCCCCGATCTAGCGACTGCAGAAAATCTTCCATCGCCGTGCTGAGCCCACTGAGCCGTCGTACGGCTTCGTCCGGTGCGATCTCCTGATTGACCTGGATCGTCTCGAAGGATTCAGTGAGCCAGCCAGCGATCGATACGAGACCATCGACCATCAGGATCTGACCGGCGCCACGAATCATTACCAGCGCCTGAACGGCCTGGCCGACAACGACTGCGTCTCGATTGGGCTGCGCGAACTCCTGCACGCCGGCATTGACCGTCTCAATATAGGGTCGTAGCTCGGTTACAAAATTACTGATTAGTTCGCGGTCGGCCTGTGAAACCATCGGTGCCTCCTCATGAACGGTGCTCTACCCGCAGGGACGCAACTCGCTTAGCGAGCGGGTTACACCGAACACTGGTTCGGTTGGCATGTATGCCACTCGTGTTAGCCCGCATCGGGCTGGTTTAGAGTGGATTCGTCCGTTCTGCTCAACGTTTCCCGATCCACGGAGGCGATCGGGCGCGATACGTTCGCCGGCAGAACGCGAACGGGCCGCCAGATTCAAGTTTGGCAGCGTGCGACCTCTTCGCTGCGTGCTGCCTGGCGTCTGCTCGGTAAAGACATCACTGATAGACACGGCCTGACTAGTCTCCGTCCGCTGGAGTTGGCGCCACCATCGGCATAGAGTCATCTCCGGATCCGGAAGGCTGCGACGGATTCGCGAAGACGTTCCGCAACGCCCGCGAGCCGGCTGACCGACTCGGCGGCTTCTCGTGTCGTGGCTGTCGTTGTGCGCGTGCTTTCGGACACGTCGCGCATCGTCACGGCGATCCGGTTTGCCACCGTCGCCTGCTCGTTCGTTGAAACGGAAATCTCCTCGATGAGCTCTGCCATGCGACTGACCACCGCGTCAATCTCGGTCAGGGTTGCGCCAGCTTCGTCGGCGAGTCGTGATCCTTCGACCACCTCGCGGGTGCTGTTATCCATCGAGACGACCGCTTCACTCGTCTCGACTTGAATCGAGGTGACGAGATTGCCGATCTGCTGGGTCGCTTCACCGGCCCGCTCAGCCAGTCGCCGGACTTCTTCTGCGACGACCGCGAATCCTCGACCGTGTTCGCCCGCCATCGCGGCCTGGATGGCGGCGTTGAGCGCGAGCAAGTTCGTCTGGTTCGCGATTTCCTCAATCAAGGCGACGATCGAACCGATCTCCTGAGAGCTTTCGCCAAGCCGCTTGATCGTTCTCGACGTTCCCTGGACCTCCTGGCGGATACGCTGCATGCCTTCGATCGTCGCACGCACCGATTCCGCTCCACGTTGGGCGTTTCGACGCGCGTCACTCGCGACAGTCGCGCCAAGTGAGGCGTTCTCCGACACCTGGGCGATTGACACGGCCATCTCTTCAATCGACATTGCTGCTTCGGCGATTTGCCCTGCCTGCCGCTCTGAGGACTCGGCCAGGGTCGACGATGATCGCGCGATGTCACCGGATGCCGCGGTCACTTCCGCGGTCGTCTGGTTTACGTTTGCGACAATGCCTCGCAGCTCGGAGATCATGTAATTGAAGGAGTCGGCGACCGATCCGAGCGCGTCGGCCGTAACCGCCGCCTCGACAGTAAGGTCACCTTCAGCCGCGGCACTTACTTCGTCCAGCAGGGTGATGATCTGATCCTGGATGCGATCTTGATCCTCGCGTGTTTGAACGAGCGACGTCAGTTCATCGAGTGCCTGATTGAGGGCCAGCCCGGCATGACTCGTCACATTGTCGCCGGAGATATGGACCCGGGCGGTCAGATTGCCCGCCTGAATCTCCTCGGTGACCTCCGCCAGTTCGGTCAACGGATCTAGGATGCTGCGCGCGACGAAGATCACCAGTGGGATGGCGATGACGGCTGCGACAAGCGCCCCTATTCCCAGCGCCAGAGAGGTGTTGCTGGAGCTCCCGCTGGCCACGATGACGGCTGCGAGCAGGAATGCGCCAGGTGGAATTGCCGCGATGGCGACGAGTCGCTGGGTTTCGCTCAATCGCCCCAGGAACGATGCTGTGTTCTGATCAGTAGACATATGCTGGTCTCCGTTTCACCAGACGATCCGGGCTGACTAATCGTCGTCCGCGGCGCTTGCCGCTGCCAGGGTTCTCTCGTCGTCCTCGCCAAGGCGGAAGACGGCAACTGATTCACGCAATCGCTCGGCGAGTCGAGCCAGCATGGTGGCTGAATCGGCCGCTTCTTGCGTGCTTTCCGTAGATTCGGCGGTCGTGGAGGACACCACCCGCATCGATTGCGCGAGGACCACCGCTGTCGCCGCCTGTTCCTCGGCTTCTGTCGACATCGTGTCGATCAGCTCGCCAAGGCGATTGATGACCGCATCGATCTCTTCAAGCCGGGCGCCGGTGCGGGCTGCAAGATCCACGCCTTCGGCGACCTGCCGTGAGCCGATGGTCATCGCGGTTACCGCTTCATCTGTGTCAGCCTGAATCGTGTTGACCATAGATTCGATCTGGCGGGTTGCCGTAGCGGCGCGCTCAGCCAGCTTGCGAACTTCTTCCGCAACCACCGCGAAGCCGCGTCCATGCTCGCCAGCCCGGGCCGCCTGAATCGATGCGTTGAGCGCCAGTGTGTTCGTCTGCCGGGCGATCTGGCTGATGAACTGGACTGTTTGACCGATCTCCTGTGAGCTTTCGCCGAGACGGGTGACGGTGCGGCCTGCCTCCTGGATCTGATCCCGCATTTCCTGAAGGGCTGCGATCGTTTCCTGCATCGCCTGGGCGCCAGCTTCAGCGTTACCGCGAGCCTCCAACGCAACCGATGATGAAAGACGCGCATTCTCGGTGACGTGCTGGATCGACAGCACCATCTCGTCCAGCGCCCCGGCGGTTTCTGAAATACGGCGGGAGTTGGACGTCGAGACCAACGCAAGATCATTGGATCGCTCCGCAATGGTCGTCGAGGCGGAGGTTACCGCGTTAGTTGTTTCGTTCACATTCGAAACGATCTGTCGGAGCTGGCGAACCATATAGTTGAACGAAGCAGCGATGGATCCCAGCGTCTGGTCTCCGATGCTCTCCGGGTCGGTTTCCACGGTCAAGTCGCCACGGGCGACGTCCGACACCTCAACGAGCAGGCGTGACACTTCTCGTTGAATCTCGTCGCGTTCCTCACGAGTCTGAATGAGACCGGTGACCTCGTCGAGCATGAGGTTGAATGATTCCGCCGTCGTACTGACTTCAGCTGGTCCGGAAACATCGGCGCGCGCAGAGAAGTTGCCAGCCGCGACGTCTCGGGCGACATCAGCAAGTCTCCGGATTGGGCGGACCAGGAACTGGGATAGGAAGATCGCCGCGATAACCGCCAGCGCCGCAACGACCAGGCCAATTATGAAGGCAAGATTCTGACTGTCGCTGATCGGTTCGAGAACGACCGCCGTCGGGGTCGATACCGTCACTGCCCAGTCTAGGATCGCAACCCGGTTTGAGGGTTCGATTGAACCGTAGGCGACGTAGCTCTCTTCGGCGACGCCGCCGGGCTGGGTGAAGTCTTCAACAACCACCCCTGACTCTCCGACGATCGCTTGCTGGACGGCGTCCGACTGATTGACCTCCATAACGCCGGCCTGGGACGGATCGGAGCTACCGATCACGAAACCGTTGGAGTCGTAGACACTGATGTTGAGACCTTCCTGGCCGGTCAATCCGAACAGGAACTGGTTGAGATCAGTAACAGGCCAGGCGATGCGGGTGATGCCCACGAATACGTCGCCTTCAGCGTAAGTTGGAGCGGCGATCGAGATCACGAATTCGCCGGTGATCGGGTCCGGGCCGACGTCACCAACGAATGCCTGCCCGTTCTCGAGAGCCGCCGTGCGCTGAAAATACTGCTCCTCGGATTGGTTCGGATATGCATTCGGGTCGTCATAGCCGACCAGTACGCGGCCAGTTGGCGAGACGATGATAATGTCGCTGGCATAATCCCAGATGGCCCCGTGCGCGGCGACAAACTCCTCGCGCTGCCTGAGGTCGGCGGAGTTGAAATATAGAAACTCGTTCGTCGCCATCAGGATAGCGTTGGAGGCGTGGTCGTTGACGAGTTCGTCGAGGGTCGTCTGGAGCGCGAGTGCCTGATTTGTGACGCCACGTTCCGCTTCATCTTCGAGTGAAGCCGAAGTATTCCGGTTGAGGAAGAACCCCAGCACGAAAATGGGCACGACCGCGAGCAGGACTGCCGCGATCATGAGTTGCCAGCGTAGACTCATTCTCGAGCGAGGGGCGCGGTTCTTTTGGGTCTCGAGTAGTCCATCTTTCTGAGGATCACCCGGAAGATCGGTGCTCACGTGGCGCTCCTTTCTTGTGTCAAGGTAGCTTTGCCAGGGTGCCGGCCCCCGACAGTCGCTCTTGAAAGATCATCCGGGCGAAAGGCTGAGCGCTCGGCATCGCTCAACAACCGGTGCAAATCGAGAATGCTGATGAATCTGTCGCCTTCGCGGAAGATTGCTGTGACGAATTCCGCAACTCGCCCCGGCATCTCATCGACTACTTCCGGTGCGAGAGGATCGGCAAGGCGGCGCATACCCCGCAGGCGGTCGACGACGAGCGCGACCGGGTCGTGTCGATCGACGACGATCAGGCGGGCGACGGACGTCCTCTGCCACACGCCAATATCGAGGAGGCTTGCCGGGTCTATCAGGGTCAGAACCGTTCCTCGCAGATTCACCACCCCGTGCAGCCAGTCCTGGGTGTGCGGTACCGGCGCGATGTTCGGAACCTGCTCGACCTCGAGAATGTCGCTAATCTGGATTCCATACGGTTCTCCAGCGAGATCGACGACGATGAATTGCTCGCCAGCAACAAGCGACTGGAGTTGCGCTCCGCTGGCTGCAAGTTCGATTGCGCTATGTTGGGTCATACACGGCTCGCTTCTCTGGCTCGGATATTGCGCTGCACGGCGGCTACCAGATCGTCAGTTTGAAAGGGCTTGGTGATGTATTCGGTTGCACCCTGCTTCATACCCCAGAAACGGTCGGCCTCCTGGTCCTTCGAGGTGACCATGAGGATCGGGAGGTCTGTCCAGCGCGCATCGCGCCTGATCTGACGACAGAGTTGGAAACCGTTCTTCCCCGGCAAGATGACATCCAGAACCAGAAGGTCGAAATCGTCGTGCTCCAGCTGCAGTAGCCCGTCGTCGCCGTCTGCGCTCAGAACAACCTGATAGCCAGCCGACTCAAGTGACTGGCGAATCGCGATCTGCTCGGTTGGGCTATCGTCAACTACGAGGATCCGGCGCATCTCGACTGGTTCCCTTCAACGATTCGATGCGTGTGTTCCACGTTGTTATCGAACCGTACTGCCATGAGCGTAGGAGGCGAATGGGCTGATGGTCCCGGCTTCTACCGCACGTCGTTCCTGTCTCCACCCGCGTACCCGCGAACGGCATTCGAGCAGGAGATCCGACAACGCTTCCTTCAACGCGGTCGCCGACAGTTTGTCCGCTGTCGACAACCAGGTCAGTTGCTGTTCGACGGACGCTTCAAGCGCAAGGACCAGCGCATCCGCGGCGGCCAGCCAGGCATCCGGTATTGCCGCCATCTCCAGGGTAGTGACCAGGCCCGTCGTATCGACCGCGCGCCGTTCGACGTTCCAGTGCGTTTCAAGCAGCGGATGTGCGGGAGGGTCGACGCTGAGAGCCGCCTGGTCATCACATATCAGCGTGAGCGCCTCCTGATAGGCGTCAATCAACACATACACCAGCGCGCTCGGTGCATCTTCGCTGCCGATGCCGGTAATGCCATTCTCAAACTCCGACAGGAGCGAGATCATCGCCATCTCTGTTTCGGCCACATCGATATCGGATTCACTGGTGAGATAGCTTGTTGAGTCGAAGCTGATGACCTCTTCCAGTTCCGGATTGCGAAAGCCGGGGTGGAGGGAAATCTCCAATTCATCCAGATGGAGCAGCGCGATCGCGTCATCGATCGTGCCTTTAAGGCCAGAATCGTCGGAGCCGTAGCAGCCGATGATGTTGCCATCGACCAGCAAGAGCGTTGCCCAGAGAACGTCCAGATAGCGTACGACGATCGATCCGGTAAACTCGGCGTCAAGCTGCCGGGAGAGCAGCGCCTTGAGCTGGGGCCTGGGATCATCAAGCACTTCTCGCGTTGCCGGTTCGCCAAAGAGACCCGATAGCGCTGCCGGAGCCCCCGGAGGAAGGTGATAGGTCATGGCGAAGAAATCGGTCGGGCCTTCGCTGCGGAGCGTGGCCAGCGCCTCGGGGACGTTCTCGACATCTGGACCGCGAATCACCGCCGCGGTCAATGGAGCATGCTCGCCATAGAGGACGATGATCGTTCGTCCACTACCGGCAATGACCGCATAGCCGTCAGTGTCACCGTTGATGACCCCGCGCAGCCAGCGCATGATGACCGACCGAGTGACCGACTGTGCCCGGTTGGCCATCGTTTCCGGAAGCGTTACCGGGGCCTGCGATGACAGAGCGTTGCCGCTGTATGACGGGGCGAAGCCTTGTGTCGTCATACGACTCGCGCCCCGGTTCGTTCGACCAGTACCTGCTTGACGATTGATGTCAGTTGGTTCGGCTTGAAAGGCTTTGTCAGGTAGGCGTCGACGCCAGCATCCATGCCGGTCTGCCGGTCCGCCTCGCTCTCTCGGCCGCTGAGGATGATGATTGGAATCTCCGCATAGTCAGGATGATTGCGGACGGCGCGGCAGAGCTGGAAGCCATCCAGCGAAAGGAGCATGACATCGAGCAGGATCAGGTCTGGCCTGGTTTCAGCGAGGGTGGCGAGGGCGGAAATGCCCGAAACGGCGCTGATGACCGAGTAACCAGACCGACGAAGGGTCAATTCGACCAGCTTCCGAACGCTGGCGCTGTCATCTACGATGAGGATCGTGGACTCTTGATCGTGCATCATTCCATTCTCACCGGAAGAGAAGCGGCCGCTACGTTCGTATGATAAGAACGGGCTACTTATTCGACATCTGCTAAAAGTACCGGCCGCCAGGGAGACCAGAGGCGAATAGTCTGAATTCACCGTGACCGGGCTACCTGCATTCTGAGATATGGGGAAGGACGTCGCTATGGGAAATCAGGAGGGGATGTCGTGGAAAGACGTCCCGATCGAGGACGTATTCGAGGGTATCGCCCGTCAAACGGTGGCTGGCGAGAGTTTCACCCTCGTGCGCTACACCTACCAGCCGGGCAGCGTGTTTCCCGAACATTCCCATCCCGAGGAGCAGTTCACGATTGTCCACTCCGGAGCGATCGAGTTCACGGTCGGTGGCGAAACGCTCTTGCTAAAGGAAGGCATGTTCGCAACGATCCCGCCCGGTGTCCCTCACGGCGCCCGCATCATCGGGGACCAAGCCGTCGTCACTGACAACTACATTGCCAGCGCGACGAGAACCGGGCTGCGCTGGACGGCGGATTCGAGCTAGCGCTTGCATCGTTCATATTGGTCCTCGTCGCGCTTGTTACTCTATTGGATTCCGATGAATGCAGGTCCGCGAGCAATCTATCGACGTCGACTTCGCTATGGCACCTAATGGGGCATCCTGGGCTCATTGTCGGCGGCGCTTAGCCAGCCGAGAGCATTGCCTGAGCTTCGTCCCGCACCCACTCCTTGAGATGATCCGGACGGACGATCTCGACCTGGCGGCCGTAGCGGAAGACCCAGCGGCGGAACTCGGGCGTGATCTGGATCTTGACGGTGAAGCGGAGCCGCTCGCCGGGTAGCCATTCAACCTGCTGCGAGGCGTGCCAGTGCTCCTCGGCGACCCAACGCGCAGCAGGTTGGTCGAAGCGCAGTTCCACCGTATCAACTGGTTGATCGAGGCCGCGGATCAAGCCCCAGCCCTCCCCGAGAAACGCCGCCAGGTCGAACTCGGGATCGGGCTCGAAGGTGGTTCGCAACGTCTCGACCTCGTCGATCCGGTCCAGCTTGAAGACGCGTATATCCTCGCGTAGATGGCAGTAGCCCACCAGATGCCAGGAGCGGAGATAGGGCACGACGGCGTAGGGATCGACGACCCGCTCGCTTTCCGCGCCGGCACGCGATGCAGCCGAGTACTGGAGACGCAGTTGTCGCCTCGTTGACATCGCATGGCTGATCGCCGTCAGGAGATACTGCCTGCGGTCGTCTTGCGGGACGACTGGCGCCGTATTTCCCAGCCGTTCGACCATCTCCCGCAGCTCCTCGGGGATGACCGCGTTGAGGCGGGCAATCGCGGCGGCGAGATCTCCCTGCGAGATGCCGCTCAGCTGCCGGGCCGATTGCGCCGCGAGGATCAACGCCAGCGCTTCCGGCAGCGAGTAGCTGACCGCGGGCAGGCTTGGGAGGCTGGTGAAGTAGTAACCCTCTCCGCGCGACGACCGCAGGTCGAACCGCAATCCGTGGCGGATGATCTGGATGTCCTGGGTGATCATCCGCTCGCTGATCTCGAACTCCGCCGCCAGCGCCGCGCGGGTCCAGCGTCGTGGCTCGCGACTGACCAGCCAGACCAGCTCGAGAATCCGAGCGATTCGGGTTGTTTCGGGGTATCGTGCCATGAGATCCTACTTCTCTTGCCCGTGACCTGGCCGCTTCGCGACACTGTCGGATTTGATCGCAGCTGTAAGCCCGGAAACCAGCAACCTTGCCATTGCCCGCTGGCCCAGGAACTGGCCGAGCATGAGGTCAGGGTACGAATTGCCGACATGGCGAAAGCGCGGCACGTCGCGGAGCGGTCGCCGCTCGACGCTGGTGAGCAACTCCGGGTGTGGGACCTGTAGCCAGTGAGGAACACTATGGAGGATGCCTCCCCTTCCGGCCCGGGTTAGCACGGCAAGCGCTTCCCCGGACAGGCGGTCGACCGCCATCACCGTCTCGCCAGCGTCCCCAAGCGTCGCCGGGTCGATTGGCAGGTGCCCAGGATCGAGCCAGACCGGAGCAATCGTTGGATCGTCGTCGCATCCGGTTGTGGACAGCCGGGCGCGAGTCTGTGGCCGTCCTCGCCGGTGGCCGAGCGACGCTACAATACCGGGAAGCCGGGCCGCGCGGTCGCTGGAGACGAGCACCCCTTTGCGCTCCAGGAAAGCGCAAGTGTCGATGCGATCCAGGCGTGTGTGGCGGTGGGGGCAGCCGATGGCGACCAGCCGGAGATCTGTCTCTCCCAGATCCTCGCTGGCGATTCCCCGTGTCTCGAAGCCGAGAGCACCAAATAGCAACGCGACGTCATCGAAGTGGCTGTCGATGATTCCGATTGTCGGACCGAGCGCATCCCTCAATCGGGACAACTTGCGGCGTTCGTTTTCGCTGAAGCTAGCAATCGCTGCTTGCAGGGTGTATTGAGCGGGACTGGCTCCTCGCATGGGGAGTCCATTAACCAGAATCGGTAGCTGGCCATGCTCCTCGCTCATCGTCTCGTTAATATGCTGCACGACCGGTGGCTCTCCTCACGCTATCCACCGGCAACCGGTGGGAGTCGTCTCATTTCCAGTATGGAAGATGAACGGGAAGGGAGTGCTTCCCGTAGGAGAAGGGATCGGTTGAATTAGCGCAACGTTCGCCAGCGCTGGGGGGAATTGATGTTGAGGATATGCATAATCGCACGGACCAGCAAATAGGCGGGTAGGAGACTACAGAATACCCCGAACGCCAGCCACCAGTGTTGCGGTTCCATTTGTCCTGCCTTCGTTCGCTCGATACTGACCGCGGACTCACCAATGCCGGTTGGTATCCTTGTCGTAAGATCCCGGACGCCACATATCTTACCGTAGGGTGCAGATCTATGGCGTTCCTTCTAACGTACATTGTGGAGAACGACCGGCGTCATTTCCGGTCTTGATCTGAACGAAACGGCTGCGAGCAGACATGGGAAATCTTGGCCTCGGCGTCATTCTCGTTGGGGTTTTTCTCATCGGATTCTTCTACACCTGGAGCCTGCGCCACGCCTTCAACCTGACCGTCTGGTTCGGTGTTGGATGGATGGGTTCTCTTTTTGTGCTGTACATCCTGGATCGCGCAGGGTACGGAATTGTGTCGACCGAGCCATTAGGCGCCGGCGGTGCGGTCGCGCTCGGGATCGGGTCGCTCGTCGCCTACATCTACCATGTGCGTTGGAAGAAGGCCGAGGCCGAACGGCAACGGATCAAAGCTGAAGAGGCTGCGGCCCGGCGCGCTCGCGGCGAGCGAGAACCCACCTTCATTGGCAATGTCGCCCGCGCTATCGGCAAGATGCGGACCCCATCGGATAGCTGAGCGCTTTCTGAAGTTGGTTGACAACTTCAACAGCTTATACGCAATTGCGCTGATTACGTCTTGATTGACCGGCAACGTTTGACGCATACGTGCAAAGAGCCGACTCGCCGCTACGGATGCCTATTCATCTTGACTTCGTATTACTTGCCAATTCAAAGCTATCAACACGTGCGGGCTGACCACACGTGAAGCGGCGTTGGCCGGATCTATGCCCTATGGGCGCAGCAAGAATCCGTCGTAGCCCGCCGCAGCGACTTCATTGCACTTCTCGCGGTATGCGCCAACTCCACCGACATACGGCATGAAGACGCGCGTCTTGCCGGGGATGTTCGCGCCCATGTACCAGGAGTTGGCCAGCGGGTAGAGCGTTGAATCTCCAACTTCATTGACATGGTCAACCCAGTCATCTTCGGCCTCCTGCGACGCTTCGATCGTCGCATACTGATGCTCGTCAAGATAGTCGATGCAATCTGTTACCCATTCAACATGCTGCTCGATCGAGACCATCATGTTACTCAGGACCGACGGGCTGCCGGGCCCGGTGATCGTGAAGAGGTTTGGGAATCCAGCCACGGCAATGCCCAGGTAGCTTCGCGGACCACCGGACCACTTCTCACGCAACGTGACGCCACCGATTCCGCGAATGTCGATGTTGAGCAATGCGCCGGTCATCGCGTCGAAGCCGGTAGCGAAGACGAGCGTGTCGAAGTCGAAGCTGGCGCTGGTTGTGCGCAGGCCGGCGGGCATAATTTCTTCGATGGGAGCGCTACGTATGTCTACGAGGGTGACATTCTCGCGATTGTAGGTCTCGTAGTAGCCGGTGTCGACGCAGAGTCGCTTTGTTCCGATCGGGTAGTCGCGGGGCACGAGCTTTTCGGCCACCTCGGGGTCCCGGACGATTTTCCGGATCTTTGAGCGCACGAACTCGGCGGCGGTTTCGTTGGATTCTCTGTTTCGCAGCAGATCGGAAAAAGTCCCGGTGATGCCGAAGCCGCCGATCGACCAGCGCCATTCAAACTGTTGCTGGCGCTCATCTTCCGTTACGTGAAGCGCTGATATCTCCTGATAGGGGCTGGCGGCAGTCAGGAAACCGGAACGCGACTCGCGCGCCTTCTGGCGAAACTCGGCGTAGTTTTCTTTGATTGATCGCTCGCGGTCGGGATCGAGCGGCGCGTTCCAGGCAGGCACGCTGTAATTCGGTGTGCGCTGAAACACATAGAGATGCTCCGCTTGCCGGGCAATCACCGGGATCGACTGGATCGCGGAGGAGCCGGTTCCGATCACCCCAACCCGCAGGCCGGTGAAGTCGACGCCTTCGTGCGGCCACCAACCAGTGAAGTACACGTTTCCCCGGAAGCTTTCGCGCCCGTCGATCTTCGGAACCTGCGGGACCGACAGGCAGCCGGTCGCCATGATACAGAAGCGGCCAGATACCCGGTCTCCCTGGTCTGTCTCGATCACCCACCGGCGCGTCGGTTCGTCGAAGATTGCCGACACGACGCGAGTATTGAACTGGATGTCGCGTCGCAGGTCAAAGCGGTCGGCCACGTGGTTTGCGTAGCGGAGAATCTCTGGCTGGGCAGCGTACCGCTCGCTCCACTTCCATTCCTGCTGGAGCTCGTCGGAGAACGAGTAGGAGTAATCCATACTCTCGATGTCACAGCGCGCACCGGGGTAGCGATTCCAGTACCAGGTTCCCCCGACGTCGCTTCCAGCCTCATAGACTTGCGCCGTCAGCCCAAGCTTTCGCAATCGGTGGAGCAAGTACATGCCAGCGAAACCTGCGCCGACGATGATGGCGTCAAAGTCGGTTCGAGGTTGATTTGGGGTGGCGGCGGATCGTACGTTCACGGAATCGTCATCGAATGAACGCCTCTGAGAGTTCATGTCACATGCTGGGGGCGATCGACGAGCTGTGGTTGAGATGTTGGGAGCAACTCCCCGGTCACAATCGATTCGCAAAGCGACGCTTCGTCGAACCAGGACGCCGGCGCTGCGTGGCCCCAGAATGTCTGCCGGCGTGGATCATCGAGGCTCCAGCGTATCGGCTCCCAGTCGGGATCGGCGATGAGATAGTCGTTGGCATAGAACTCGATGCGATTTCCATCAGGATCCCTCAAATAAAGGAAGAATGCGTTTGAAATGCCGTGCCGGCCGGGGCCGCGCTCGATCGCGGCTTCCATGCCAGCGCCAGCCAGGATGTCGCAGGCGCGCAGGACGGACAACGTGTCGGCCAGCCAGAACCCGAGGTGGTGAATGCGTGGGCCGATGCCGTTCATCAGCGCAATATCATGAACATTTTGCTTCCGATGCAGCCATGCTGCCCAAAGTTGCTCTGGCTCCCCGTCGGTCGCGGTGTACTCGGAACAACCGAACCCCAGCCCTTTCGCAAAGAAGCTGTATTCGACTGAAACGTCAGGCACCTGACAGTTGAAATGATCGAAGCGCATGACCTGCGCGCCGCGATACTGGTCGAAGCGCTGCAACATCCGCTCGGTTCGCTCCATCGACGCGAAGAACTCGATTGGCAGCCCGGCGGGTGACTGTGCGCGAATTGCCCTGCCTTGTCCGGGCTCCTCGTCGGGCTCCACCCGGCGCACTGGCAGTCCCTCTCCGCTGAGGAATCGGTCAAGTCTGTCCAGGTCCTCTTGGTCGCGGACCCGGAACGCCATTGGCCCGGCGCCGGGGGAATCCGCTTTGCGAAGGACGAGCGCGTGGTGATCGCGATCTTCGTAGCCGCGCAAGTAGAGTGCCTCGCTCGTCCGTTCCGTCTCAACGAAGCCGAGCAAGTCGACGTAGAAGTGGCGCGCTCGATCTAGATCGGTGACCCTGTACTCGCCGTGCCCGCCCCGGACGATGTGCGCACCGGACTGAGGATCGGGCATCCCTTGATGGACGGTGGGAGCTTTACCAGATGTGGGCGCGGACATACTCTTCCTCCAGGTTCTCTTCTGCGTTCTCCGACCACTCCTCGTGATAGATTCGTATCGCGTCGTTTGACCATCTGACATCATCGGGAATTCTGGGGCCGCGCTCGACAAGCGTTCCATAGCGTGACCGGAAGAAGAGCAGCGGCGGGCGTTGGTTGCCGCCTTCAGGTTCGTGGATTTCAACGACTCGTCCAACGACGATCCAATGGTCCCCGCCCTCGTGAAGACTTTCGACGGCGCATGACAGTGAAACGAGCGAGCCGGGGATGATTGGCGCCAGCGGCCCACGTTGGAGGCGCTCGATTGCGCCCTCTCCTGGCTTGTCGTAGCCGGCAAACTGGGCTGACGCCCGCTCCTGGTCGGCGCTGAGGATATTGACCGCGAACCCGTCAGCGCCGTCAAGAAACTTTGCCATCCTTGCCTGCCTGCCCACGCAGAAGAGAATCAATGGCGGGTCGAGCGAGAGCGCGCTGAACGCGTTTGCGGTCATGCCGTGCATAATCTCTCCACGCTGGACGGTGATCACGGTGACGCCGGTTGCGAAAAGTCCGAGAGCGTGACGGAATGTCGCGGGATCGATTGCGCTGTTGCTGCTCATGACGCCGCGGTTGCGCCCTTCTCTTGTGCTGATTCGTTCAAGCTCTCCTCAACACCCTGGTCGATGAAATCCCGCACACGATCCATGTAAGGCTCGCGATCGTAAGTGTGGAACAGCGCCCCGGCCATGCGCACCGGGTCGCCGAAAAAGAAGCGCTCGTAGAGCGCCTGGCGGGTTCCGAAGGTGCTGACCGAGGTGTCCCAGGCGAGCCGGAAGAGAGCGATTCTCTCCCGAGGTTCAGCGCGCGCGGCGCTGAAGTATTTCGTGAACTCTTCCCCCCAGGGGGCTTCGACATCGGCCAGGGTTGGCGCAGCCATCAGCCCGCTTGCGCTGATCTGCTGGATAATCTCGACGAAGCGTGGGTAGAGCTTGGGATAGAGATTCCGGGCAGCATCGAGCGGGCCACGCGCAGGCGTCATCATTCCCCACTGATCGATTTCGGCCTGATGAATCGCCGCGAGCCGTAGCGCTTTCATCGATTCGAGCCCGATGATGATCTCGGTGACTTTCTCGTGGATGTGCTGGAAGGGTTCAATGCCGATCGTATCGATGATCAGGCTTGCGAGCCCGAGGATGAACTCGGTCTTGACAATGTTCTTCTCGATCACCTGGTGCGCCATGTGGAGCACCGCGTTGGAGGCGCCGAACGCGCCATTCGCCAGTTCGGGGTCGCCATAGAGGAAGACTCGTTCCCAGGGGACGAAGACGTCGTCGAAGATGACCACCGAATCCATCTCTTCAAAACGTGAGCCTAATGGGTGGTCGTGTTTCGGGCGATTGAGGTCGTAGGACTCCCGGCAGACGAACTTCAACCCCGGCGCGCTGCAAGGGATCACGAAACCGAAAGTGTACGGGGCGTCTTTCGGGTCAGCCTTCACGACGGTAGAGGGGAAAACCTCGATCTCGTCCGAGATTGGGCCAAGCGTCGCCAGCATTCTCGCGCCTTTGATGACGATGCCATCGTCGCGTTCTTCCTTGACCCTCGCCGCCAGGAACGGATCGGCTTGTTCGTGCGTCGCCTTGGCGCGGTTCGCCTGGGGATTGATCAGGGTGTGTGTCAGGCACAGATCCTTCTCCCGCGCCTTTCGATAGTAGTCGGTGACATGCTCGCCGAAGCGTGAAGCACCCTGCGTGAAGTATTCGTGGGCCGCGGCAAACGCCATTAGTGACGAACTGAGGTAGTCCGGCGTGCGGCCGAGCATTCCATTGGAATAGAGCGCCCAGCGGCGCATCGCCGTCGAGCGCTGCTCCAGGTCGGCTTTGGTGCGCGGTTGCATGAAGGATGTGCCAACGCGCTCTCCGGTGTCGGGCGAGACGTAGGTCAGGTCGTCGCGGAATGCGGGATCGTGCTGCATGTCGTAGAGATGCGCCAGGGTGCTGATGATTCCCTGGAAAGCTGGATGGCTGGTGACATCGGTCACCTTTTCGCCTCCGATGTAGACCTCGCGTGGCTCAGCTTTCAGCCCGGCGATAAATTCACTTCCCGTTCGTGCCGGCATCTCGATATGCTCCTCACCTGTGGCGGGTTCGTTTCTGTATCGTAGCCTACACGAAGCACACCCGCTCGGTGATTTCGAGCGGGTGCGATTCGAGCTTGAAGTCGATCCTGCGATGGCCCGCAGATGATGACATGCCGCCGAATCCTCAGACTGGCCAAACGGCATTGATTGGCATTGCGAGGTGTTCCGTTGATTTGGTCCAAATCCGCTTGACGCTCGAAGCCGCACCGGTCACAACGTTCGTGACCGTCGCGGCGCCGGGCTTGGCCTGACTATCGTGAGGGCTGTGGTCGAGACGCATGGCGGCCTGGTTACCGTGCGTTTGCTTCCGTCCGGGGGATTGCAATGTTGGTGCGGTTTCCAGCAAACCACTAAAATTGAACCGCGCCGGTTCACGGCGTTCCTTCATCCGGCCACCGATTGGAGCGTGTCAATGGCATCGACAACTGCGATAGAGCTGACCGCTGAAGATGTCTATGATCTCCCAGAAAAGCCAGACATTTGGCGATATGAGTTGGTGGACGGGAAGCTTGTCGAAGTGTCTCCTGCGGGAATGATTCATACGTTAATCGTGGGACGCATCTATCGATTTCTTGCCGATCACGCCGACGAGAATAACGCCGGGCTGGTAATCGTCGATGGTTTGGGTTTCGTACTCAGCCGCGAGCCTGATACGCTTCGTGTTCCAGACATTTCGTTTATCTCACGTGAACGACTTCCTGAAGACGGGCCGACCTGGAGCTACACCGACGTTGTGCCGGACCTCGTGATAGAAGTCATTTCCCCGGGGAATAGCGCGGCCGAGTTGCGTCGTCGAACGCGCGACTATCTCGCCGCGGGCGTTCGCCTGATTTGGGTTGCATGGCCCGAAGAAAGAAGCGTATCAGTCTACGCAGGGAGCAGGACACCCACGGAACTCATTGCTGAAGAAACGCTCGATGGCGGCGACGTTTTGCCCGGGTTCGTTATCCCCGTCGCTGATTTGTTCGACATCGCCTGGTAGGCGGGGTCGCTACTCGTCCGCGACGACGGTGCTCTCCAGTGCCCCAAGCCCGTCGATTTCCAGCCGCAATTCATCACCCGGATAAATATGACTGATGCCCTCCGGCGTTCCAGTCAGGATCACGTCGTAGGGGTTCAGGGTCATGAACTCTGAGATGTACTCGATCAGGGTTGGGATGTCTCGCAGCAGATTTGACGTGTTGCCTTCCTGGCGAAGTTCTCCGTTTACATAGCTACGCAGGTTCAGGTTGTGAGGGTCGTCGATCTCATCGATGACCAGATACGGTCCCATCGGCGTAAACGTATCGTGGCCCTTCGCCTTGACTGGCGGGCGGAACATGTTGACGACGTAGTCGCGGATCGTGACATCGTTGGCGATCGTGTAGCCCATGACGTGATCCATCGCGTCACCGGCTTTGATTCTTCGACCTGGTTTTCCGATCACGACGGCCAGTTCCACTTCGTAGTGCATGTAATCGATGTTTGGCGGGGCGATCACGTTGCCCTTGTTGCCAAGCAGCGACGAGTGCGACTTGAGGAAGAGGACTGGATCCTCCGCTTCAGTGAAGCCGAGTTCTCTTGCATGATCGCTGAAGTTCAATGCCAGCCCGATGATCTCGTTGGGCTCGAACGGCGGCAGCCACATCACCTCGTCGGGACGGTGTCTTCGCCCTTCTTCGTCGAGCAGCACCTCATCGTTTTCAACGGATGTGCCGCGATGGATACGGCCGGCGGTAGCAAATCGACAGAGTCTCATGGTGTTTCCTCCCCTGGCGTCCTTATGCCGACGCCTCATCAAGCATTAGATAGATTTCACCATCGACGTCGCCTTGATCGTTGACCTCCCAGGGTACGAATCCCAGACTCTCGAAAAGACTGGCGATAGCGAAGTTGTCGTGGCGGTGACTGGTGGCGATCATTTCGACATCCGGGCATAATCTCAGTCGTCGAATCATCTCAACGATTGCCGCCCGCCCGTAGCCGTTTCCTTGCCATGCGGAGTCGATCATAATCCGGAGAATGAAGCCGACACCGAAGCGGATCTCGTACATACAGAACCCAACCATCGGCATCGCTGGATCAGCCTCTCCTCGTGCCGCTTCATCGTAGACGGCAAACGGAAAAAGGGCGGGATCGACGCTTGCCTCGGCCAAAGACTTTTCATTGCTGGCGACGGAGTTCGTCTGATCGTCCGACACGCGCAACGCAAGACACTCCCGTAGGTTCTGTAGCTCGACAGGACGGAAATGGACGCGCGCCACGCGGGTCTAATCTGCCGCAACGGCGGCTTCGAGCAAGTTGTAGGACTCCAGGCACTCGACTAGCTTGCGGTGATTGGCTTCCGATAGAGGCGCCAACGGCAGGCGCACCTCGGGGTCGATCATGCCCATCAGCCCGAGCGCGGCCTTGGCAGGGACCGGGTTGGTTTCGTAGAACATCGCGTCGTTGATTGGCGTTAACTCGTAGTGGAGTTCCCGTGCTTCATCCCACTTGCCGGCTTCGCAGAGATCGAACAATTCGGCCGTCTCTCTCGGCATCACGTTGCCTGTCGCGCTGACCATGCCCGCGCCACCAAGGGCGAGGATCGGGAACGTCAACAGCTCGATGCCGGAGTAGATGCCGAAATCGCGGCCAAGATCGCGGGTTTGGTGGAAGACGCGGGCAACGTGCTCGAAATCCTTGTTGGATTCCTTAACGCCGATGATGTTCGGGCAATCCTGCGCCAGGCGGACAGTCGTCGCCGGTTCGAGGTTTGCGCCGCCGCGGCCGGGGATGTTGTAAAGCATGACTGGCAAACTGGTGGAATCGGCCACGGTTTTGAAGTGTTGGTAAAGCCCCTCTTGCGATGGCTTCACATAGTAGGGAACGATGAGGACCGCGGCATCCGCGCCGATCCGCTCGGCGAAAGCGGTTAGCTCCATGGTATCCGCATGGTGGACCGAGCCGGTGCCGGCCATGACCGGAATGCGCCCGGCACTCGCATCAACGGCAAGCTGGATGATCTGTTTGCGCTCATTCTGGGATAGCGCAGCTGGCTCGCCGGTGGTCCCGGTGATCGTGATGCCATGCGAGCCGCTCTCGATGTGCCACTCGACCAACCTGCGAAACGCGTCCTCGTCGATCTTGCCGTTCCTGAACGGCGTCACCAGCGGGACGAGCGATCCTCTGAACATGCCTGGAATGTCCTTTCATTGGCGCGTAGAGTGAAATCGTCTTTCACGGACCATTGTAGAACAGTCAATGAACAACGCAGCATTTCGGAGAGGATCTATACGATGTGTGACTCCGGTCAGGGGCCGTTGGAGACGCTGCGGATTACGGTATTGCCGCTGACTGCGGACTCATTCGCGCCGTTCGGCGAGGTTCTGGCCGCAAGCGACCGCCCGCCGGACTTCACCGGAATCAGCAGCGCTGGCTGGAGGTCGTCGTTCGCAAGCGCTAGCCCGCCTGAGGTGATGACCTATCGCAGCAGATTTTCCGGTTTTCGATTCAGGATGCTGGAGCGTCATCACTACGTGACGCAGACGTTCATCCCTCTTGGAGGGGCGCCCGCGATCGTGGCCGTCGCGGCCCCGACTGCGGCGGATGATGTGCCGCGACCACAAGATGTCCGGGCGTTTCTCCTCGATGGCTCGGCTGGCTATGTGCTTTATGCCGGTACCTGGCATTCGCTCGATCGCTATCCCCTCAACCCGCCGCACGCCGATATTGTGATCGTCACTGATCGGGAGACGCAGCGTGAGCTCGAGGCGAATCCGGGCGGGCCGTGGGAGCGCACGGAATCTGCTGACTACGCTGAGCGATTTGGGATTGAATTCGAATTGGAGATGTGACGACGGCTGCGGCCACATCTCCAGTTCGACTACGCTAGTTCGACTACGCTACGCGCCGGGCAGTCAAATAACGGGCGCTCCAGTAGGGGTCGGTCAAGGTTACTGACACCGACGCCGTAGTGTTCGCCGCTGGCGCTAATCATCTGGCCGTTGCCGATGTAGATGCCGACATGGGAAAGCCCCCAAGTATACGTGTTCTGGAAGAAGACCAGGTCGCCAGGGACCAGCGCATCCGATGACACCCAGTACCCAGAGTCCATCTGGATCTCGATGACGCGAGAGAAATCGTAGCCAAGTACTTCGTTCAGCAGGTAGTAGGTTAAGCCGGAGCAGTCAAACCCGTTGGGGGTGATGCCGCCCCACAGGTAGGGTGTGCCGACGTAACTCCAGGCGAGATTCACCAGCGCTGATCCCCCGCCACTTGCGCCCATGTTCGAGGATGTGGCCCCGGAGAGATAACCGCCATGAACCCAACCGCTGCCGTAGTCCGTGGCCAGCATATACCAGGCGCTGCCCTCTTCATCGTAAAGCGGACCGTCGATGACATCGCCAACCGCACCCTCTGGCAGGACGGCTATGACGTCGCCCCAGACGGGCTCGACGCGCAGGTTTACTCCGTCACCGCCGGTGCCACTGACGACAGCGAGCGCGCCAACCCAGAGACCGGTACTCTGAATGTAGGAGCCGATAGTGTCGTAGCCGAGGTAATCCGCGGCGGCATAGCCGGTCATTCCGCCATAGCGCACCTGGGACCAGCCGATCCCCGCTTCGTCAAAGACAGCAGGCGCGAGAACTTCAATCCAGGCGCCGTCCGGGATCCAGGTTACGATCTCGGCGCCTGACCAGGGATTGGCTCGCATGCCGAGGGGGCCGTTCGCCGTGTTGACCGCGATCGGCACTTCGCTTGCCGCGGCATCTCCGTTGTAGACGAAGGTGCTTGCTTCCGCGTCATCAGTCAGATAATCGGCAATGACCCAGCCGCTTGTCCAACCAGACGCCAGATCGGCGGTCACGTTGTACCAGTAGGTGCCATCATCGATCCACGCGCTGTCCTGGATGGTCACATACGACCCTTCAGGCAGGACCGCAACAACCTCTCCGTAACCGGGTGCATCCCGCATGTTGACACCCGTGCCGTCGGTATATGCGACGCGAGCCGTCGCCCCGGCCCAGAGATCCCAATCCGCCGCGACGGAAACGATCGATCCTAGGCTGAGCATGATGGCCGCTGTCAAGGCAAAAAACAGTTGTGTGCGCTTCAAACTACCCCTCGCGTTTCAATATTCGATCGCGCTCCCAGCATTGCCCGATCGAGCCACACTTGAAGGTGTACGTACACATTGTACGTTGGTGTGTACGTACACACCAGATTTGACTAGTTGTCATACCGATCACGGTCAGGTCCCTACTTTGCTAGGATGCTGGAATGGACGGTGATGGACCCGTGCCGCTAATGTGATTTGGTTGGGAGATTTGCGTCGCCTAGCTGGACGGTGGCAGTGGTGCCGCTGTCGGAAGCCGCGGCGGATTGATCTGGATCACAGGGGATCAAGAGCAGTGGTCGGCTGGGAGGAGATCGTCCGAAGCTAGAGGATGAGTGGTTGTCCCGGCGAGACAACTGCAAGCGCTGGGCCGCCGGCCAGTTGAGAGGTATCGCAAGCCTGAGAGGGGTAGTTGCATGAACCACGAACCGCGCAAACCGTCAGATCCGGTATTGGAACTCCGATTGCCTCGCTTTTACGGCAGCGTTCCAACTCTGTTCGGCGCGCCGAAAGCTGAATCATCAGCGGCCTTACGCGGAGCGGACATTGGCTTTCTCGGTGTCCCCTGGCAGGCGCCGGTACCTGATTCACGCATCGGGGCGGCGGGAGCATCCTACTTCGGCACAAACCTGACCCCGCAGACGTTTCGGACGAACTCCGTCAAGTACGGCGGCTTTCTGCCGGAGATGGATGTGGACATATTCGAGCATCTGAAACTGGTCGACTGCGGGGACGTTGAAATAAGTAACGATCACGCAACGACCTTCGACAACACCGTTGCTCGCGTGCGGGAAATCATCCAGGCTGGCGCGATGCCTTTCACCATCGGTGGGAACTCTGGCCCCTCAACCTACGGGGTGCTCAAGGCGGTTGGGATTGAGGCCGGAGGGCCGGTGACGGTCGTCAACTTCGACGCTCATCACGACAATTTGGAAGGAGAGATTGAAGACGATCCCCCTTATCTCCCGCGCTGGGGAGGGACATGGGCGCGGAGGATCCTTGATCTGGAAAACGTCGATCCGGCTCGCTACACCCATATTGGGCTACGGGGACCTCGCAATGACAAGGGCGTCTTCGATCGTTTCATCGAGAAGGGCGCGAGGCGCGAGAACATCCACACCTTCTGGGAGACGTACCGGGCGCGCCGGACCGGCTACGAGGAATGGATCGAGTCCGTAGTCGCGCCGACGATCGACGGCACGTCGAAGGTCTGGATAGCGATAGATCCCGACGTTCTCGACATGAGCGTGAGCCAGGACTTCGGTGACGAGCCGCTGGGCTTGCATCCCGAAGAGGTGTGCTGGGGCTGCTACGTCATTGGCAAGCTTGCCGGTCGCGAGCGATTCGGCGGGATTGGGTTCATGGCGATGCCGTTCGATGCCATGAAGCTGCACTGGGTCATGATGTACGCCTTCCTCTATGCCATGGCGGGGGTTATCGCGGGCACAGATCAGGCGGTCAGATAGGCTGCGGTTGCGGCTTTGGCACGTACTCGATGAAGGAAGACGCAGGGATCAGACGGTAGCCGTGAGCCAGCAATGCCGATCACAGGACAGGATTGGGATCGTATCCAGTTCCTAATCCCTAATCCCTGAACTCTGATCCCTGACCAATCCCCAGATAGTCCAGGCGGCCGCGGCGGCATAGAGCGCCAGGATCGCGATTCCGGCGGGGTCTCCCCACCCGGGCCCATCCAACGCTTCGATTGTGGGCAGGAAGGTGAAGGGCGACCTGAAGGGCAGCCAGGCAAGGGCGTCATCGATCAGATACTCGTTTCCGGAAACACGCCGGTTGATATAGCCAGCAAGCGGGATCCAGTGCAGGAGCATCGTTGCGCTGAGGCTCCAGGCAACAGCCAGTGTGATCGCCGCGCGCTTCCAGAACGCACCCGATTGCCAGAACCGTGCCATCCCCGGGATGGCCAGCAGGGCAACAAGAGGGATCACCGGCAGCAGGTAGCGCATCGGAGCGCCCCACGTTTGCCAACCTCCTGCCCGGAGCGCCAGCATCGCGTAGTAGCCGATCGCCAATGCCAGCGCGGCACGTTGGGTGCGATGCAGCGGTCGCGGAACGGCGAGCGCGAAAATCACCCAGGGCGCGAAGGGCAGCACGCCGGAGCCACGGTCAAGCATCATCCCAAAGGTATTCGGCAGCACCCAGGTCAATCGGAAGAAGTTGCCGATCCCTCGCGAGCTGAGAGCAACGGCATACTCGGTGAAGAACAGGATACCCAGTGCACACGCCACGGCAAAGCCGAGGATTGCGACTGGCACAGTCCAGCGTTGCGGAGAGCGCAGAACCCGCTGGCGATTGGACTGAAAGCCTGCCCAGAGGGCGAGTGCGACTAGCCCGACCGCAAGGAGTGTTAGCCGCCCGTGCAATACCGGCAGGGTGAGCGCGATTCCGATCATTCCCGCTAGAGCACGATTCGATGTCCAGCTCCGTTCCCAGAGGACAAGCGCCCAGACGAGCAGCGCTGCAGCGATGATGTCGGTATAGAAGCGCACAGCGTACGTCGAGATAGGCGCGAGCATGACAACGATTACCGCAGCTGTTCCGGCTGTCTTTTGTTCGAGTCCCGTGCTCTGGAGGAGCAGGCAGAGTCCAGGTACAAGTGAAAGCCCGGCGAGCGCCGTAATCAGCAGGACTGGCCATGGCTCATCGAAGCGCGCCAGCGGCGCGGCAATGACTGGCAATCCAAGGTCGAAGTGCAGCTTGCCGGTGCGCTCTTCATACGCGACCAGGGCGTAACCAAGATTGATGTGCTCCTCGCTGACGACCACTATTTCACGACCAGCAGCGCCGGAAGGCGCCAGGATCGTCTCGGCGCAGAAGGGGCAAACCGTAATCTGTACTTGCTTGCCGTCTTCGATGGTTCCAGCGACGGGTGTTTCAGTCGGGTTGATGATCGTTAGCCATGCTCCAGCATCGTGATCCGGAATCGCGGGGATACTCGCCCTGAAACCAGGCGTCAAGGGACTCGACGGCACTCGATAGCGACTACCGCTGGCAAAGCCATAGAGTCCAGCAGCGATTTCGACTTCCTCGGTGACATGCACCGCGAGAGCCTCTGCGCCAACGACTGGAAGCGGTTCGACGATTGACTCCCCCGGCTGCAATCCGATCGTGATCTCGCTCACTGTCTGGGCCGAGGATGTGATCAGTCGGATCGTTACCTGGACGATCTCCGCGGACGGATTGTGAAGGAGCAAGCGGCTGGATACGTTGACTGAGCCGTAGCGATCGCGCGGCAATCCCCCGAACAACCAGTCGCGCTGTAGTTCGGCACCGAGGATCTGCAGTCCCTTGTAGTGGTCGAGCGCCTGGGCCACGAACGCGGTTTGGTTCGAACGCAGGGTGATCGCCCATGGACCAGCGCCGTCGCAGAGTCCGCTGCCAGTTGGAACAGCTACCTCTTGGTACGAACCGGCAACCTGTCCAGCCGTCTCCCAGATGATCTCGCCCTGGTTGTCCTGGATACTGATGCGGATCTGCATGGCTTCGGACGACGGATTTCCGATGGCTAGCGCTTCGATGGCGCACGGCCCCTCGACGACGATCGTCTGAGTGGTCGCGGTGAGGAGCGGTGGTGGAATCGCCAGTGCTCCATCCGGTCCGTTGATCAGCGGCGGCGGATCGCTTGCTTCGACCAGCCCGACAAGGTCGCGATCTATCGTCCAGCCCTCATTCAGCGGTGGGATCAAGAACCAGGCGCCCTGGCTGGCGGGAACAGCGCCAGCGTAGCGGATGACGCTTGCGTCTCGCTGAACTGAGATATTGCCAACCGGCGAATATGTCCATTCGCTATAGCGCGGTTCAAGGTAGTTGTTGAGGAGTTCGAGATCCTGATCGACGCCGATGCTGCGAGCTGTGACATAGTAGTGGGGTTCGTCCCCATTGAAGCGCATGATCTGAACCCGCCAGAGTAGCAAGCCGGCAATGCCGACCGCGCCAGCTATCGTGAAATAGAGGAGCAGGTTGTTGTCATGCCCGCGTGCCGCGTAGAGCGCTAGCCCGACAATCAGGAATGCGGCAAACACGTAGATCGCGCCGGCAAGCCCCGACTGACTTGGCCAACCGGGAGTGTCGACTTCGATCAACCAGCGCTCGATGCTCCAGGCGGAAATCGTGGTGAGGAATATCGAAGTTACACCAATGGCGGCGCCAGCTACGGCAAGCCATCTTGCGGGTTGCCCACCGATCATCGCCGCCCCTGCGATTGCGATGATCGCTAGCCAGGGCAGCATACGAATCCCGTCAATCTCTTCTCGTATCCAGAGGCCCGGTAGGACGAGGCTTGCGAGTGGTTGTTCCCAAAGAAATCCGACAATGACCGCAGCGGCTGCTAACGCAAGCGCCGTATTCCGCCGTTGCCGCACGAGAAACCAGGCGACCAAACCAGCAATGAGCGCGATTACGCCGCCCGGGCTGCTCAGTGCCGAGAGTGCCAGGTCTGGTCGCTGTGCGATAAGCCAGGTCCAGCCGGTCAGCATCACGCCCGCCGCGACCACCCCGGTCCACCAGTAGCGTCTCGACAGCGCCGCGCATCCAGTTAGCGCGCCAGCCGCCGAGCTGAAGATCGTCAAGCTGGCCAGGAATCGAAAGGCCAACCGGTCGTTTCGGTCAGTCGCGGTCACTCGAGCATCGAGAAGCGACACCCCCAATGCCCGGCCACCGTTCGGAAGTCGAACGGGAACCGTCTCTAGCTGGACGGTAATCTCGCCATCTCGGGCGTCGCAGACAAAGGAGGGAGTAGAATCGGCCCCCAGGGACGTGAGGTCGATTTCGTACTGGTTAGATTCACAGCGGACGACAAGCCGCCGATCTTCTGGACGTACGGTAGCAAGATTGAGATCGACACGATAGGATCCTGGCCTCTCGACCGGGATAGACAGAATCGCCTCATCGGCCATCCAGCGGAACGTAGCAGTAGTGTTGGATTCCGGGGGATAGAAGAGATCTGTGAACGCGTCATCGCCGGGTGAACCGACATCGAGCCAGGTCACTACCGGCGATACACGGCTGGCAAGCATCGCCGAAGCTCCCGCTATCGCGAAGATCGCGATGGCAAGCAGGGTGACGCTGGACCGTGGCATCGTTCGGGTTGACATTGTTCGCCGGGCACCTGTTCCCCTCATTCGCCATTGTATCGGCGCGCTACTTTTCGTGGTGATTGCCGTGAGTGGGTATGGAGCATTTGCGGCTCAGAGTCCGGAGACGCTATCACCTGAGATAGCCAAGCTGAATCATGCTCGCGAACGGCATCATGTGAATGCGCTTGATCGGCTACCTTCGCTCGATGATCTGGCCAATCGTTTTCTGCAACGGATGCTTGAAGATCGCAGCCTAACACCGGCTGGTTATGGAGAGATCGGAAACAGGGTGCTTTCCGAGGACATCGCCGCAGCAATTGGGGAGGATGGATTGCGTTATCGGTATGCGGGCATTGTTGTTGCGTACGGTATCGATCTCAATCACGCCATGGATGTTGCGGTCGCTACGCGTGCCAATGGTCCAGCGCTATATGATCCCGCCCTGGAACATGCCGGCATCGCGTCGTCGACAATACCGGCCCGCGAACCGTGGATCGCGCCACCGCCTGGCGGGTTTGGACGGGATGTCGAACTTGCCGGGCAGACGTTGGTTGTGATTGTGACAGCGGGAACCAGCCGTGCCGGATCCCAGTGATGATCGCGGCCAGCGGACACCGATGGCGTTTCTTGCCACCACCAGCCAGGCGCCAGTCGAAAGAGAAGTCTATCGGATAGATCCCTGGATACGCTCGGGAAACGTTCTGCTTGTGACAGGGGTTGTCCTTTTTCCCGTGGGCTTCGCAAAAGCGGTCCTTGCGGCTGCACCAGAATCGCTACTTGCTCGGCGCCTTAATACTGGAACCCCTACGATAACGATCGATGCGACGTTCTTGGTATCTGGCATGGTTCTGACACGGGATTGTGTAGCTCCGGAATCAGGCTGGTAATGAGCGTTCTGGTCGGAATTGTCTCCCTCTTCTCGGAAATCTATTCTCGTCATCGTCTGGCTGACGGTCTACCGCGGACTCCAAGGCGAGGTTCAGCATTGGAGCTGTCAAAGCTGCGAGTCGGAATCGAATCGACATATGCGTTCATGCCAAGTGGTACCGGACGGTATTTGTCCGCTCTGATAGCAGAGCTGAATGCGAGATCTGATATCGAGCTTCGTCAGTTTTCCGCTCCTAGAGTGGAGTCGATGCCGAGGTACGCCAGGATGCCCCTCAATGGAGCATTGCACGTTATCTGGCTGCAACTGGTTCTCCCGGTCTGGGCCTGGTGGTGGAAACTCGAAATTGTCCAGACGAGCATGATCGGTCCATTGCTGATGCCTTGCCCGCTCGTTGTCACCGTCCACGATGGCCTCGACTTTCATCCGGAATGGCGGCCCTCCGCGATCTGGAGCGCCTATGTGAGGAGCATCGGCGCTATTGCTGCCCGGCGCGCGGCCGTTGTCGTCACGGTGAGCCAGGCAGCGGCAGCTGATGTCGTTCGTTTCTTCCGGATATCGCCCGACCGCCTCGAAGTAGTCTGGAACGGAGCACAGGCGACATTCCGAGATCAATCTGAGTGTCCAGTGGATGGATTGGTCGCTCGCAGCTACGCGCTGGTTGTTGGGTCGCCAGCGCGCTACAAGAACCTCGGTGCAGCCGTCGAAGCGATCGAAACGGTAAGGCGAAGGTATCCCTCGATCCAACTCGTCATCGTTGGGCCGGGATTGGAGTTGCTTAGACGCGGCTCTGACTGGTTATTCACCCCAGGACTGGTGTCCGATGAAGGTCTAGGTTGGCTCTACCAGAACGCGGCCGTCTGCTGCGTACCTTCATTTCACGAGGGGTTTGGGCTTCCGGTTCTGGAAGCGTTGATTTGTGGAACTCCAGTCGTTGCGTCGGATATTCCGGCACTGAGAGAGGTTGGAGGTGCTGCCGTCCGCTATGCTGATCCGTGCTGCCCTGACGAATTTGCAGCCGAGGTCATAGAGATCCTCGAAGATCAGGAGGCTGAACGACGGCGAATTGATCCGTTCGTCAGTGACGCTGCCACCCGCACCTGGAAGCAGACTGCGGCGGAAATGGTTGCTATCTACGCTCGCGTTCTCGAGAGAAGGGCGGGCTGAAGGGCATGGTCGCCACCGTTCGCGCCTTGATTAGTCCGACTCATGGTTTGACTATTGTTGCGAAGTGTGGATCTCATAGTGGTTCCAATCTTCAGATCCCGATGAGGGCCAATGACGGAACGATGACTAGGATCGTTGAGCACGGACCGGCAAACGACGATGAGGTGGTGTTGGACTGTCCAATGTTGGGGAATCGCTGTTCAACCATGATAGCTGATGCTGCCCCCGACGCTGATTGCCCGCACAGTCTCACCAGTCGTGCTAGCGACCCCGATGCCTAGAACGATTCTCTTCGTGCACCCAAGCGACGAACTCTATGGCTCAGATCGATGCTTGCTCGAGATCGTGCGCGGGCTTCCTGAAATCGACCGGGCAATTGTCGTTCTGCCAACCGATTTCCCCTATGATGGCGCGTTGTCCCGCGAGCTGCTCGCAGCTGGCGCCCGGATCGAACGGGTCAATATGCTTGTTCTCCGGAGGGCGATGCTGTCGCCTCGCCAGGCGCCGCTGCTCTTCCGGCGCATGATCGGCGGGGCGTTGACACTCGCGCGGCTGATTCGAGGGTACGACGTTGATCTGGTGCATTCGAATACCCTTGCCGTTGTCTGTGGCGCTATCGCGTCCAGGCTCTGTCGTCGCCCGCATCTCTGGCATGTCCATGAGCACATTGGTGATGAGCCCGCGCCCTATCGCGCGCTGATCCGTTTTCTGCTCCTGGTCAGCCCTGGATTGATCGTCGCCAACTCGCGGCCAGTTGCGCGAACGCTTGTCGGTGGAAGCAAACGGCGGCTCGCTCGCATACGCGTTGTGGAGAACAGCGTCAGGCCGGACATCCGGTTTGTGGACCGTTCTGGCCGCGATGTCGCGATGCCTGTCGTGATTGGGGTCATGGGGAGACTGTCTCCCCGCAAAGGGATTGGTGAAGCAATCCAGGCGGCGGCGATTCTTGCACAACGGGGCGAGATGTTCTCACTGCGCTTCGTTGGGGCCGTCCCACCAGGACGGGCCGATCTGTGGAACGAGTATCAGCGTTTGGTCAGCGATCTAGGTCTCGAAGATTATGTCATCTTTGCAGGGGAATCCCTGGATGTCCAGGCTGAACTGGACCGGTTCGATATCCTGCTGTTGCCGTCCCAGCGCCCAGAGCCATTCGGTCTGGTCGTCATCGAGGGAATGGCGTCCGGATTGCCAGTAGTTGCGACCTTGAATGGCGGCGGGAGTGACGATTTTCTCGATCACGGCAAGACCGGGTTCTACTCTGGCCGGGATTCGGTCTCGATTGCGGCGGCGCTGGAGCTCCTGATCAGAGATCGGGATCTGCGTCTTCAGACTGGCAAGGTGGCTGCTACGGTTGCCTCCCGGCGCTATAGCCGCCAGCGCTACCTTGAGGGGTTCTCACGTTTGTACGATCGGTTATCACCGCGCTTGGGTTGAAGCGGGCCGGCGCTGTCGATAGACTCGCCCGTGGCATTGCTGGATAGATGGGGGTGAATGTGGACCAGGGCGGAAGGCGCCTGCGAATTGCAATGCTCGGGAGTCGCGGCATCCCGGCGAATTACGGTGGATTCGAAACCTGCGTTGAGGAGGTTGCACCTCGCCTTGCTTCGATGGGGCACGCTGTCACCGTCTACTGCCGGGTGCCTCCGATTGACTACCCGGAAGATGTCTACAGGGGCGTTCGCCTGGTCAAGCTGCCGACTATCCGCAACAAATACCTCGACACGGTCGCTCATACGACGCTGGCGGCGGCTCACGCCATGATGCGCCGGTATGACGTCGCGATCATCTTTGGCGTCGGCAACAGCCCGCAGTCGCTAGCGATGCGACTGACAGGCTTGCGGGTGTTGCTCAACGTCGACGGCCTCGATTGGAAGAGGGCAAAGTGGCCGGCGCCTGCCCAGGCATTTCTCAAGTTCGCCGAACGACTGGCCGGAACTGCTGCGACACGGGCCATCACCGATTCGCACAACGTGAGCGCCTATTACCAGGACCACTACGGTGTCGAGCTCGATTACATTCCCTATGGCGCGAGCCCTGGCTCTCCTGATTCGAATGGCCAGCTTGCCAGCATTGGACTGGAGCCGGGCGGTTACTACCTTTATGTCGGCCGTCTCGAACCTGAGAACCGTGTCCTCGATCTCGTCGAGGCTGCGAGGCGTGCCAGGGTGACCAGGCCGGTTGTGATCGTCGGCGACGCACCATACGCGAACGAGTACATCGCCATGCTCCACGAACGTGGACAGGGGCAGGTGATCTTCCCCGGAGCAATCTACGGCAACGGCTACTGGGAGTTGAATCATAATGCGCACGCCTACGTCTTTCCGGTCGCCTCGGACGGCACCCATCCGGCGCTCATCGAGGCGATGGCATGTGGGAATCCAGTGCTCGTCCGCGACATACCCGACAATCGCGCTGTCGGCGGGGAAGCCGTGCGCTACTTTGCCTCGGTCGACGAGTTGATTGAGTTGATGGAGTGGGTCGACTGCGCAAGCGGCGAAGCGGAACTGCTCGGGGAAGCTGCCCGGGAGCGCGCGAGGCAGCACTTCAATTGGGATCGGGTGGCCGGCGACTATCTTCGGCTTTCCCAATCAGTCCAGCCGGCATTGGCCGAACGCGATGATGACCGGGGCCAGCAAGCCCGGCAGATTAGCGCCTGGCTTGAAGAGGTGGTCTTCTCATCGGGCCTAGTGCCAGCGGTACCAGATCTTCCACCGCAAACCACGGTGGAGCTGGTCGCGATCCATGGCGTCGGGCCACTTCTCGGAGCGCGGTTGCGAGATGGAATGGTCCGTGTTGCTCCGGAAGTAGATGGATGGCTGCGCCGTCAGGTAGATCGTAATCGCGAGCGGCAGAACCTGCTGGCCGGAGATCTGGAACGGGTTCTGGAAGCCTTTGAGCGCGACACGATCGAGGCGATCCCGCTCAAAGGCAGCGCAATGCTGCTCGATCGCCGCGAGGAGATCGAATGGCGACCGATGGCTGATATCGATCTCCTGGTTCGCTACCCCGTGCAGCAACAGATCGACCTTGCCTACGCGCATGCCGGCTACTGCCTGCCACTCGACTATTCCACCGGGCTGAGCGGGCTCACCTGGAAACATTTGCACTACCAGCGTTGCGAGTACCAGTGGCCCAGCGTCGATGAGCCGGGCGAGCACCCGGATCACCCCCGCGAGATCGAGTCTCATCCGCGGGTCGTCGAGATGATGCGCGGCATCCGCTGGGACATCACTGGCTGGATTACCAACAATCTTGTGGAGATTGATGGCCGCCTGCTTCCGGATGATCGCGCGATGTCTCTTCATCTTGCGGTTCACACATCCATGTCGGCCCTGGACTCACGATTGCGGATGATCCAGGTCGTTGACCTCGCTCGGCAACTCGAACGCACTGGCCCGGAACCGATTCTCTCGGCTGTCCGCAAATCGGGCGCGCTCTATCATGCCCGCTTCGTCTATCCGGCCCTGGCGCTCGCGGCGCGCCATACCGGTGACCCTCAGATTCACGATGCTGTCGCCTTCCTTCGGGCTCACGTATCGCCAGAAATGGTCGACTGGATCGAAACTGCTTCATACTTCGATCTTTCCTGGTCGACGCGCAAGGCGCATCCAGTCGACGAGCAGCCGTGGCGCTGGGCGACGACGTTGCGTGAGCGGCTCTGGCTGTCGATTTCATCGATCGCGCCCCTCCCGCGTGATCTGTCAGGTCGCTACTCAGGAGATGGAATGCGGGCGATCATGGGCTGGTATCCCGCATACTACCGGGACCGTGTGCGCCAGATGCGCGACAAACAGGTACTGGTTGGTGACTGACCTGGCGTCCCTGGGCGGGTAGTCTGGCATCAGGGTCGAATGACGCATCGACCATTCCGCTCAGGACAGGCAGGTATTCGCAATGAAAGAGCATCCCCGGGCGGGTTTGGGCCGCCGGGCCGCGGCATTTCTACTTGATGGCCTCGTGTTGATCTTTCCCTTGCTGATCACGGCAATGATTGTCAGCGCCATTGCCGGGGATCTGGAGACGGGGACCGGCGGTTGGTGGATCATGCTCGGTCTCGTCTTTGTAGAAGCGACCCTCTATTTCACGATCCTGGAAGCACGTTCTGGTCAGACCGTCGGCAAGCGCGTGTTCGGATTGCGGGTCCGTACACCGGATGGTGGGCCGATTAGCGTTCGTGATGCCGCAATCCGCAATGTCTTGCGTATCGTCGACAGCCAGCCCGGTGGTTTCTATCTCCTGGGAGCGGCCATGGTGCTGGCGATGCCCGGCAAGCAGCGTCTGGGTGATCTCGCCGCGAAAACGATAGTCGTCCGGGTTGTCCCGGTGGACGTTCAAGTCGACGGTTCCGTTGCGGCGGACGCGGACTTCACAGTCCAGGCCGATAGCCGGGCGGCCTAATCAGCCGGGCTGAGTTCCAAACCTGCGACCGCGGTTGTCTGAGGCTGCGGAGATGGTGGCGTGGGTTTCGTCGCGAAGATGAAAAAGACTGACCCTAGTGCCGCGGCCAACCCAAGGATCGTGAAACCGAGCTGGTAGTTTCCGAGCCGGTCGGCCATTATCCCGGCAACTAGCGGACCGCCGGTCATTCCAAACATGACGATCAACGAGGACAGTCCCATGACTTTCGCAAAGGCCTTGCGTCCGAAGTAGTCGGCGCGCATCGCCTGCATCAGCGGGCCGCGCATTCCCCAGGCTAGCCCGTGGACGACGGCGAAGAAAAGCACCATCGCGAGGTTAGTGGCATAGGCCAGCACGATCAGCGCCGAGGCATGGCCAAACATCGCGAGCGTGGCAATCTTCTTCTTGTCAAAGCGGTCGCCGAGAAATCCTCCAAGCGGCAGCCCGATCATCTGCATCACCGTCATCAACGAGACGACCATTGCCGCCGCGGCAAGCGAATACCCCAGTCCTTCATTGAGATGGGAGATGAGATGGACCATGACCGCAGAGACGACCAGCACCGCTGAACCATGTCCGAGCGAGATGAACCAGAAAGCCCGCGTCCGCACCGCCTGTTTGGGCGTGAACTCAACCTCTGCGTCCGGATCCGGCGCGTTGTTAGCGCGCGCCTGCGCGCGTCGCAAGGCCGCCGCCTGAGGATCTTCGCCGTCCGGCAACATGCCGTGTTCTTCTGGACTCCGGCGCATGATCTGGGCGAGGGGAAGTCCGACGACGATAACGATGATGCCTGAGTAAAACGCGGTGTTGCGCCAACCAAACCCGGTGAGCGAGAGCGCGATCAGCGGCACGAGCAACCCGCCAACGCTCATACCCATCTGAGCAATGCCCATCGCGGTCGCCCTGCGCCGGCTGAACCAGTTGACCAGGGTCGATGTCAACGACATGAAGCCGCCCATGCTGCCGCCGACGGCGATTAGCAGAAAGACCAGATAGAAGGTTGTCAGTGAGTTGACCATGCTGAAGAGCATCAGCCCGAAGCCGAAGAGGACCATGCCGATTCGCATGATGTTGCGTGGTCCGAATCTGTCGAGCATCCAGCCCTGAATCGGGCCGAGCAGCCCGCTCTCAACACGCTGGAGTGAAAACGCGGCGGAGAGTTGCCCCTTCGACCAACCAAAACTCTCCTGAAGCACCGGGACATACGCGCCAAAGGATTGCATGAGGAGTGCTGACAGCAGCACCTGGATGCCGAATGCGCCGGAGACGACCCACCAGCCGTAGAAGACTCCCTCAGCCCGCTGTCGCACGCGTGTTGTGGTGATCAAGCCAGAAGACTCCTAGGCTTGCGCGTCTCAGTACAAGGTCAGATCATATCAAACTGATCAAGTCTGACTAAAGCATTTCTGTGGGTCCGCTTGCGGACGAATCCATCGTCCGGCGCGATTTCGCGCTGGCTGCTTCGGGGGAGATACTGCCCATGCCCTAGCCTACGATTTCCCTGAATGCCCGCAGATAGTTGAGACCTAGCAGCTTCCGCAATTCGTCCTCGTCGTAGCCCGCGGCGGCCAGCGCGACGGTGAGATTCGGCCAGTCACCGAACTTCTGGAAACCCTCCATGTCGTATTCATCCGTTAGCCGGTGTTCGACATTGCGAAATCCGGACCAGTTGAACTCGTCCGGATCCGACGCTGACATCGAATCCGGATACTCGACCAGCGAGCTTGTCGACGGACCAGGACCGGCCTTGTCGGTCCCGATGCCTACGTGGTCAATTCCGCAAACGTCAACCAGATGGTTGATCTGCTTGACGAAGTCATCGAGCGTTGCGCCGGGAGTTTCCCGGATGAACCCCGGAATAACAACGACGCCGAAGTAGCCACCCTGCTCAGCAACCGCCTTTGCCAGTTTGTCCGACTTGCCGCGATCGTGCTTCGCGACGGCGGCGCTGGACGAGTGAGAGACGATGACCGGCGCCGAAGAAACGTCCATCGCATCCCAGCCGACCTGCTCGCTGCAATGACTGACGTCAACAATGATCTTCTGCTCGTTCAACAGTTCAACCAGAGCCCGGCCGAAATAGGTTAGGCCGCCTTGGTAGGTCTCCGTGCAGCCGTCCGCGACCAGGTTTTGCAGGTTGTACGTCAGCTGGACCATTCTCAGCCCCAGGCCGTGGAAGAGCGGGATGCGGCTGAGATCGTCACCGAATGGCACCGTGTTCTGAAAGTCAATGATGATCGCCCGTTTTCCCTCGGCATGGGCGCGCTCGACGTCAGCCGCGCTGCGAGCGATGAGCATCGCGTCGGATAGCGCGCTGACGATCGCCTGGGCATTGGCGATCTTGCGCGTTGCGCTCTCAAATGAAACCGAGAGTTGGTGGCTACCGGAGTAGGTTCCACAGGCTGCGGTTACGCCTGCTTGTTCCCACATGTCGAGGTAGAGTCGCCGCGCTTTGTCTGAAGTCTGGATGTCCTTTACCAGCGCCGCTTCAATTGCTGGCGCGGCTTCCGCGCGGGTGCGTCCGCGAGCGGCCTGATCTTCCACCGCTGCCTTCATGCCCTCGCTGAAGACGATGCCGGTCGTGATCGGCGGTTGCTGGGTGTCGATGACGATAGCATCTTCGTGAATCCGGCGTGCTTCATCTGCGCTCAGGCTGGGCGAGCTTCCCGCTGGCATGGTTGTCCCTCCAGTGTTTCTCTCAGGTCGATACCGTTCCCTGGATCGTAGCCGATACGTGTCTGAAATGGACGAGAACGAACTGGGCTGAGGCGGCGAAGTACGGTTGTTTGCTATGGAGGAAGTGTGGCTGCGCTCACCACAGATTAGTCGTTTTGGTACGAGAAGAACTGACGCAGTATGGCGATAAGAACTATCGCGACAACGAGAGCTAGCACCTGGAATCGAAATGGCAGAAAGAATTCGTTGACGAGCGCAAGCTCAAAGCCCGTGAGCACAATGGGTACGACAATCCAACATAGGACTGGGATGTGAAGCCGTTCGCTCACAACGACGAGCCCATTCAATGCCATGATCAGGACTGCCGCGAACGCCAGAATAAGATAGCGCTCGATATCATGACCGAATAGCATTTGAGCGGCGACCATCAGGAGAAATGGCACGAAGCGGGCGAGCCAAGATAGATTGCTGCGCCAGGCAAAGAAGGGGAGCAAGGTCGCTGCAAGACCGAATGTCCCGACGATATAGATGCGCACTTGTCCGAGATCCAGTCGCTCGAAGCGGTTTCGAGCCTCTTCCCGCATCGCGGTCGGGAGGTCGTACTCAGAACTCCCGTTTCTCACGAGCCACAGTCTCTCGGGCAGCGTCGCGATGTAGTCAGGGTCGTCATTCCAAGCTGGGATGGCAAGGCGAATGCCAACGAACATGATCAATGGCAGCACGGCAATTCTGAGCGTATACCGGGCAGTAGGAATGTCGATCAGGCGGGGCGCTCGCGAGAACCCGGCTTCGCGAGCGATCAGCCAGGACAACACCCCAGACACCACGACGCACGCGAACGAGATAAAGAGGAAACTCATCTCCAGATCAAGTGGCAGCAGCGCTGCCATCCACGGCTTGCCGATCCTCCAGCAGTAGGGGGCGATATGGAAGTTGAGCGGGCCGTTCGCGGCGATCTCGATGTACTTGTGCCGGTCCCAGGGCAGGTCGAACATGGGCGAGCTACGCCGCATGACGTCCGTTCGGAGGAGCCACAGCGACGTCAGTGCTAGCGATAGAACGCCGATCCACAAGGTGTCGAACGTTGCGAACCGGCTCTCAGGAGTTGACTGTTCCGAAAGGGCGTTGCCGCCCTGGTTCAGGGGAGGCGCAAAGTAAACGGCATGGCACGCTCTATTCGAAGGCTATTCTGGTTTGTCGCTGGTACTGATCTTACATCTAGCGTGCGATCGGCGGTCTGGTCTTCCAGTGTCCAGTCGCCTGTTCGAAGGCATGAGCGATCTGAAGAACCGCAAGATCCTGGCGCCAGAGGCCGACGATCTGGAGGCCGACCGGCAGCGGCGGATTGTCACTGGTGAAGCCTGCCGGTACCGAGATCGCCGGCAAACCGGTGAAGCTTATGTAATACGCCGACTTCATCCAGGCGATGTAATGCTCCATTTTGACGCCATTGATCTCAGTAGGGTATTCGATCTCAACGTCGAATGGCGGCACCTGGTTGACCGGGCAGATCAGGTAGTCGTAGTGCTGGAAGAAACGATGCATGCGCTGAAAAACGTCGGAGCGAACGATTTCAGCGTTGGCGACATCAGCGCCGGAGAGCTGCTGCCCATATTCGATGTTCCAGATAATCGTTTCTTTGAGCTTGTCTTTATGGTCCCGGTAGTGCGCGGCTTGCCCCGCCGCCATCGTCCAGCCGCGCAAGGCGAGATATGCCTCCTCCACGCCAGAGAAATCTGGTTCCGCGGCCTCGACTTCACATCCAAGTTGCTCGAATACCGGGAGTGATGTCTCTAGGACGGCCGTCACCCGCGGGTCGACCGGCAGCCCTCCAAGGGTCGGACTCCAGGCGATCCGGCATCCATTGAAATCGCGGTCGAGTGGGACATTGAATGTAGAGCCAGGTTCCGGAAGGGAAAGCGGCGCGCGAGAATCCGGACCGGCGATTGCGCTGAACATCAGGGCGACGTCCTGGACGGTTCGCGCCATCGGCCCGGTCACGGCAAGCATGTACCAGGCAAGTGCGGCCTCCGGATTTGGCACACGCCCCGCCGACGGACGAAATCCGACGATATTGTTGAAGTTGCCTGGATTCCGAAGCGAGCCGCCGTGGTCGCTGCCGTCGGCTATTGGCAGCATCCCGCTGGCCAGCGCCGCTCCTGCGCCGCCGCTGCTGCCACCGCAGGTCTTCGATAGATCGTAGGGATTTCGAGTGGGGCCGAATACGGGGTTAAGGTGTGCGACCCTGCGCCGAACTCCGGCACGTTCGTCTTGCCGATCCGCAACGCGCCGGATTCGACCAGACGCGAGACGATCAATGCGTCCTGTTCCGGGACAAAGTCTTGAAAGAGCGGGGAACCGAATGTGGTCCGCATCCCGGCGGTCGGAGCGAGATCTTTGTGGGCAATTGGCAGGCCATGAAGCGGTCCGATCGCTTCTCCTGCAGCGAGTTTCGCGTCGGCTTCGCCGGCCAGGGCGACGGCATCTTCGGGATCGATCATCGTGATGATCGCGTTGACGTCGGGATTGGTTCGCTCTATCTGGGCGAGATGCGCCTCCATGATCTCGCGGGACGAGAGTTCACGGGTCCGAATTCTCGCAGCCAGGTCCGTCGCCGTCATAAAGCAGATGTCATCGGTCACGATTCGTCCCACATTCATCTTTGTGCCACGCAGGGCCAGTCATCATCAATCGAGGATTAGCATAGTCGATCTCACGCGCTACGATGTCGCAACAAGACTGAGATTCCAGCACGTGGAAGTAGGAGCATATGAGTGGTGAAACCACGATCCGGGTGGGATTGATCGGGCTAGGAGCGATTGGCGGCAGCGTCGTGAGGAGGGCGAGCGAGTTCGATGACATTGAACTCGTCGGCGCGCTGGTTCGCGACCCGTCGCGGCCCAGACCGGAGGGCTGTCCTCCACTGTATACGTCCGTTGACGATCTCCTTGCCCAGAAACCGGAAGTGGTCGTCGAAGTCGCCGGGCATGAGGGACTTCGAGCGCACGGACCAGCCGTGCTACGCGCTGGCTGCGATCTTTACTTTGTCGCCGTGGGCGCTCTGGCAGACCCGGGAACGGAGCGTGATCTGATCGCCGCGGCACGAGAAAGCGGGCGGCAGGCGAAGATCATCTCCGGTGCGATCGGCGCGCTCGATGCTATTGCCGGAGCCTCAGTTGGTGATCTGCGGCGTGTTACCCATACAACTCGCAAACCGGCCGCAACGTTGATGAACGCGGATGAGGCGGCTCGCCTTGACGAAGCGGTCGAGTTGTTTAGCGGTCCGGCGCGGGAAGGCGCCTTGAAGTTCCCGGAGAGCGTCAATGTCGCCGCCGCAGTGAGTTTCGCCGGTCTGGGCCTTGACCGGACGACCCTGAGAGTACTCGCGGACCCGAGCATTGACCGCAACCGGCACGAAGTCGAAGCCGAGGGCGAGTTCGGCACGTTGCGTTTCGAGATCATGAACATCCCGAGCGCCGACAATCCGAAATCGGCGAGTCTCGTCGCGATGTCGATTATCCACCAGTTGCTTCAGCGCAGAGGCGGGCTCGTGGTAGGCTAAATTTATAGCGACAGGAGGACAGCCGTGACGGAGTTGTGATCTTTTTCACAATTTTGCAACGCTTCTGACACGTTCCCTCGTGCAGACTGTGGTCAGAGGCCGCACATGCGGTCATATCGGGTTGGAAAAGGTAATGACGATAGTTGACGGCAGAAGCGAGAGCGCAATCACCGGGATCGGGGCCAACGGCCGCGGTCCGGTCGATATGTGCTACAAAGTTGTCGATCTTAGCCGGGAGGATCTGTTCGCCAAGGGTGTTTACCCGTATACCAAGAAGCTCAAGCGCAAGGAGTATGAGGCGCTCAAGGCCGAACTCCAGATTGAGCTGGTCAAGATGCAGAACTGGGTAAAGGACACCGGCCAGCGGGTAGTGATTCTCTTTGAAGGCCGTGACGCCGCTGGCAAGGGTGGCACGATCAAACGCTTCATGGAGCATCTGAACCCGCGCGGTGCGCGCATCGTCGCTCTCGAAAAGCCAACCGACGTCGAGCGCAGCCAGTGGTATTTCCAGCGGTACATTGCTCATTTGCCTACGTCTGGCGAGATCGTCTTCTTCGACCGCTCCTGGTACAACCGGGCGATGGTCGAGCGAGTGATGGGTTTCTGTACCCCGGCCGAGTATCTCGAGTTCATGCGTCAGGTTCCAGAGCTCGAGCGCATGCTGGTACGCAGCGGCATTCGATTGTTCAAGTTCTACTTCTCGGTCAGTCGAGAGGAGCAGCTCCGGCGCTTCAAATCTCGCGAGGCCGATCCACTCAAGCAGTGGAAGCTCAGCCCGGTTGATCGCGCATCGATGGACAAGTGGGACGAATATACCGAGGCGAAGCAGGCCATGTTCTTCTATACCGACACCGCCGACGTGCCATGGACTGTCGTCAAGTCAGATGACAAGAAGCGCGCCCGGATTAACGCCATGCGTTCTCTGCTGGCACGAATACCGTACTCCAACAAAGATCTGGAAATCGCCATTCCGCCGGATCCGCTGATCGTCGGATCAGCGGCCGAGTTCTACGAAATTGGTGAGCACCTGGACGTCCGCGTCTTCGCGCAGTAGTTCAGGCGATTCCAACTCAATTCACGAATCCTGGCACCAGCGAGATTCGCAGATATGTCGACTTTCAGTCGATCGCCTGCGGCATGAAGATGGATTCCGGGCGCGGGGAGCATGCTTCTGGAATCAGGCGCTAGTGGCGACGACGAGAGGATCGAGAGAACCGGTGCGACCTCGCCCATTCAGGGTGAGTTCGCAGTCACCTGCCAGTGGCGATCGACCGCCGCCGGGGCGCCAAACCAGAAGAATCAACCCTTGGATGTACCATCCGGCACATGCCCCAACCGGTGGTTTACTAGCATGATAGTAGAACGCCAGGCAGGTCTGGTGTATTGCGACGAGAACAGATAACGACGGAGTTATCTGGATCACCATTGAGGGGAGCTGGCAATGGTTGCCACCACGATCCGCAGCGCCGCGGAACCGCACCACACCATCCAGGGGTGGCGACGATGGGGATTGCCCGGTCCCCGGTTGGTCGCGATCCTCCTGGCCCTCCTGACGCTGGGCTTGAGCATCGACGCACTCCTCCAACCGGTCGCCCCCTTCGATGTCTGGATGACCAACCAGATCCAGCGGGTTGATCTACCCGGGCTCGCCACCTTGCTCGGCGCCGTCGAAGAGTTGACCAGTTCCGACGGCGCGATCATCGCCTGGTTGCTCGCCCTGGCCGTCGTTGCCCTGGCCCGCGCCTGGCTTCCCGCCCTGGCACTGCTCCTGTTGCCGCTGGGTGGACTGCTCAACGAAGGGCTCGGCGCCTCCGTCGTGGGACGCACCCGTCCCGATGGCGCGCTCTACAACATCCAACGCTCGCTGCCCGACATCGACGCCCCGTCGTTTCCCAGCGGCCACGTCATGGGTGCGGTGCTCTTCTACGGCTTCTTCTGCTTCCTGGCCGGCAAACTCCAGCACCGCCTGCTGCGTCGTGGTGTCCGCGCCATCACCGCCAGCATCATCCTGCTGACCGGCTTTGCCCGCATCTGGGAAGGTGCCCACTGGCCGACCGACGTGCTGGCCGCCTACAGCCTTGGCGGCTTGCTGCTGACGTTGCTGCTTGTCGCCTACCAGCGGATCGATGCCGCCGCCGGTCACCTGCCCTTCATCCAGGCTGGCTTCATCCCCCATGATGAGCAGCGTGAGCATGCCCACGCCCTGACCAGCACCGTCTTCTTCCAGGAGGAGACCGTCTCGAAGGTCTACGCCCCCGGCTTCGTCCCCCGGGCGCTCTACTGGCTGGCCTTCCAGGCTGAGTTCCCTTACATCCGCAACCGGGCTGCCCTCGAAGCAGCCCGCCATCGCCGCAACCTGGCGGCGATGCTGAGCGCATACTGGTATGGCCAGCCCGCCGTGGCCCGGGTCACCGCCATCGAAGTGCTTGACGGCAACCTGGCCCTGACCAGCGAACGGGTTCATGGCCATCAACCAGCCGACCGGGGAGCCGCGAAAGCCTGGCTACGAGACCTGCGATCCCGCTTCGAGGAAGTGGGACTGCCCACCTGGCAGATCGATCCACGCCAGCCACGAGCCATCGACAACGTCCTGGAGACGGCAGATGGCCGCTACATGATCGTCGATCTGGAGTCGGGGCTGGTCGCACCGCTGGCCTCCCTGCGCACCTGGTGGCGGGCATTCCGGCGTGGCATGGTGCCGCTCTACGACGACGTCTCCTTCGATCTGACCCGGAGGTACCTGGCGGAGCATGCCGTCGAGATGCAGATCGCCATGGGTCAGGGCTGGGTCAATGAGTTGGAATGGACGCTCGCACGAGCCGAGAGGGCGGCAAGCGCCTGGCATGGGAGCGAACCACGCATCTGGAGCCGGATGCTCAAAGCCGCCTGGGCAGGCTTCTATGTGCGCAGCTGGCGCAGCCGGATCAACCACCGGGTGAGCGCTGGACAGCAGAAGGCGACGAGATGGCTCAACGAGGCGGTGGAACGGTGGCAGGCTGAGGGCCGCATTGATCGGTTCCAGGCCCGCCAGCTGCAGGCGGAGATTGCTTCCCCAGCGGTCCAGGCGGTCTTGCCACATTTCGGCGCACACTTCGTGATCAGTGTGCTGTTGCGTTTTCCCTTCGGCAGTCTTGCCCGGGTAGCCTGGAGTCTCTGGGGGCTGGGGGCGGCAACGCTCCGCTTGCTGGCGCGGCGCATCGACCGCGGCACCTGGAAAGCGGCCTGGGACGTGCATCATCCGGTGGTTATCGCGATCGCGGCGATTCCAGGTTTCGGCGCCTTTGCCTACCTGGCGGCACGGCCGGTACGCTCCAATCGCCTGTTGATGCGGGTGACCGTCGATGCGGTGCTGCTCAAACTACCCACCGGCCGCTACGCCACCAGCAGGCTGCGGAAACTGATCGCCCGTCCGCAACCCCAACCCGTGCCAGCCATCGTGCCGGGCGGTCCACGCGTGGCTTGTCTGGCTCCTCCACGCCACGCTCAGTCCCTCGCCTACCGCGCTCCAGCACGTTACGACGACCTGGGTGATCTGGCACAGATCCCGTATGACCCGAAGCGGGGGCGTCGTGAAGGGTCGGACACCCCGTCGCTCATCTGAGCGCGCTGGACATCGATAGACATCTCTCTTCCTCCCATCCCCACCCCAAGTCGAGGAGCCGCTTATTTGAGCGGCTCCTCCGTTCGTCTCGACGAATCTCTTTGCTGACGCTTTGACCGTGGGACGCGCCATCATAGTTTCGCCGGCCGGGAGCCCGCTCCTCGACTCCCAGAATCCGTAGATCTACGGATGCGCGACTGGCATACCATCTGTAATCTGCGACCATAGCGGTAAGGGAGTTGACAAGTTGAAAGGCGTGACCTAGTCTGGTCCCAGACGAACAAATGGTGATCAGCTTATACATTGGTGAGGAAGAGGTCCCAGCGACGAGGCCACGTCACTGGGACCCGAGGCAGCGCGGATCAGATGCGACCGCTTCTACCTCCGTGGACGAAGTATAGCAACCGCCTCCTGATTCCCGGCCTCCCTCAACTCATAACGAGATCCAGCCCGCTTGAAGGCGGGTACGTGGTTCGTTGCGGATACCGAGGAGAGGTGAGAGGATGTCAGCCTACGCTGCGGTTCCCTATGACATTGGCGAACGCGCGACACCGCGCTACCCATCGGATACATTCGAGGAAGTGCGGGCGATTCTCTCGCCCGAGTACGACGCGTTTTCCGACGAGCAGATAGAAATCTTGCTCGAAAGCTCCGGCGTTTCCGCCGAGGAACTTGAGGGCCTGCTCAAATCGCTCAAGAGCATCGGCCAGGCTGCGTTGCCGGTCGTCCGCCAGATCGCGCCCACGGTCGAGCCAATTGTTGGAGGCGCCGTTGGGTCGCTGGTCGCGCCAGGTGTCGGAACCGCCATCGGCGCGCAACTCGGCGGGCTGGCGGGCCAGGCGATAGGCAGTGCCCCACAATCTCGAAGGACGCAGTCGCGAACGCGCCGTCGCAGGCGAGCGCCAGCCCGCCGCGCCCCACATGCGGCCCCAACTCAGGGATCGCCCGCCGCCGCCCAGTTGATGCAAACGATGTTTCGCCCTGAAGTTCTGCAGGCGTTGATGGCAATGATCATGGGCGGGGCTGGAAACTCTCGCACGCAGGTCGGGCGCACCTCGGTGCCGGTTGGCTCCATCGCGAACATGCTCAGCGTCCTCGCCAGCCGGGCGGCGGCCGAAGCCAACGTGATGGCTGATGATTTCGACGACGAGATTCCCGACTACTTGATGGCGGAAGATGGTCAGTACTACGGCGATCCGATGTCCGCTGACGATCGCGCCGACGCGCTCTACGCTCTCCTGCAAGAAGCTGCGTTGGTCGAAGCCCTCGAAGGTGACGACGAGGAGGACATCGAAGATGACGCAGAACTCTACGAAGAGAGTGACTTCGAAGACGACTGGCTCGATGACGTCGATGAGATGGCGGAAGACGAGGACGAGGCCTACTTCGCTCTGCTTGAGCTAGCGGACGATGAGGACGAGGTCTGGGAGGACGAAGATGACGAATGGTACGGCTAGCGCTGGCTCCGACGACGCTGTAGCCGCGGCGTTGCAAGCGCTCGGTGGCGGGGCAAACTCCGAGGCCACCCAGTTGATGGAGCTCATCGCGCCCGACGCCGATCCACGCACCCGGCTCATGCTCCAGCTCCTGGCCAGCCAGGGAGAGAGCAACGATGACGACGAAGACCTTTGGACGGAAAGGAGGACTGATCGCACCGACCGCGCGTTGCGCCGCGCCCGCGAAGCAATAGACAAGCTGCGCGAGCAGAATCGTCTGTTGCGGGAGGAGGTGGCGGCGCTGGCGGATATCCGCGACGCCCTGGCACAAGCCCTGGGCGCTTGTCCCGCCTGCTTCGGGATGCAGCAAGACTGCGTTGATTGCGGCGGAACCGGCGCCGGCGACTTTGACCAGGATCTGTACGAAACGCTCGTACAGCCGTACATCGGCAATGATGCCCAGAGTGTCCGGCCAGCCGAACGGCCCCTCTTGACCCCGGAATGATTCAGTCCGTGTTTTAGGGAAAGGACCAATCCCGATCATGGTTGACAGTGCAGTGCTTGAAGGTTTGCTGCTCGAAGACGACGACGAGATGTTCGATGATTTCGATGAGGAAGACGACGAGGCGCTCGAAGATCTGGAAGACGCGCTCGAGAGTCTAGGCGAGGATGATGATGAATCCTACGCCGATCTGGCCGAGCGCCGGAGACGTAGGCGCCGCCGGGTTCGCCGGGCGCCCACCGCGCGCGGCCGCCAGCTCTACCGAAGCCGGCCGGCAAAAGGTCCGGTGACACAGGCCCAGCTCCAGGCCGCCCTGAATCGCGTCCGTGTTGAGATCCGTCGCAACGCGACCGGGATCAAGACGATCAACAGCAATGTCTCCTCGCTCACGACCTCGGTCAACACCGTTCGCGCCGAAAACACCCGCCAGACTCGCGACATTCGTAAGCTGACCCAGGTCAATACAAGGCAATCCAAGGCGATCACGAATCTGAAGAAGGATCTCGAGTCGACTCGCCAGCAGCTGCTCCTGACATCGTTGCTCTCGGGCGGGACGAAGACGCTGGAATTCACCGCGGACGCTGGTCCCTTCGAAAGTGGCGATGAGATCAAAGTCAAAGACGGTGGCGATAGCCTCACCCGCTTGCTGCCGCTCCTGGCGTTCAGCGGTTCAAGCTCGAACGGAACAGGTGGCGGGATGGGACTCAACAACCCGCTGATGTTGCTGGTCTTTGCCGAAGCGTTCAAGTAGGCGGCCTCTGATGATTTTCGAGGCACACATATGAATTCGGAGGTTTGTCCACCATGAGCATGGGCTTTCTCACCGGCGTGCTGTTCGCGCGCCGCGCGGGGCTCGAGGGCCAGGATGCGCTGATATCCGGCGTCCTCGGCGATACGTTCAACGCCGCGTCCCAACCGGTTGGTCTTGTTCTTACCCAGCAGTTCGCTGAACGTCGCGCGGCAGACCAGGCGCCGCCGGTCGTCGTTGGCCAGCTTCCTGACCGCGGGACCGGTCCGGACACGGGCGATCTCGATGGCAACCTTCAGGCTATACCGACCAGCATCATCGCGGCGATTGCGGCAACCAAACCGAAAGTCGCGCTGCAGGAGATCGTCATGGTGACGATCAATACCGACGCGGAACGACGCAAAGAGCTTCTCGACGGCATCGACGACGCTGGCGATTTCCAGCTTCTCATCGACGCGGCGCACCATCCGGCCACGGAACAGGATCTGGCTCATGTCGATCGCCCCCTTGCTGCGGCGATCATCGCCATTAAGGCCGATCCGTTGAGGGCGCTGTCTGTCTACGAGCAAGCCGCGCGCCATGGCGATGAAGTGGACAGCGCGATCGACTTCTTCGCGGCGAATCCGGCAACCCGTTCACAACTGGAAATCGCGGCGAAGGCAGCTCTGGATATAGGGCTGTTTAGCCACGGCGAGTCTGAAGACGATGAAGATGAAGAACAAAACGAGGCGATCAAGCGGCTTCAAGAAGGGCACCGGCGCCAGCAAGAGCGAATAAGAGAGATGCGCGCCGACATTCAAGATCTGAAGATAGCAATTGGCGAGGTTCTCGAGCGTCTGAAGTCAATCGAAAGCAAAGTGGACGGAAACCAACCGCCAGGCGAGCAGAAGTCGACGGTTGGCTAGCGCATCAATTGATCGGTACGGGCCATGGATCAGGGAAGATCGCGGCCGCTCTATCCGATGGATGCCGCGCTCTGGGAGGCGCTGGAAGGCGACGAGGACGACGAGATCGAAGCTGTTATTCGGCTTCGTGATCCCGCCGTCTCGCCGCCCGAAGCGCGCATCATCACCCAGTTCGACAACATCGCTACCTGCCGGATTCATCGGAGAGATGTGCTCTCCGTCCATGCCAGCGATGATGTGCTTAGCCTGAAGGCCGCTGAGCTACTCAGCGCCGCTCTGGACATACCCGGCGTGGAAGAATCCTTGTTGGAGCGTGCGGAGAACCAGCGCCCGGAGGATGTGCCGGAGACCGGGCGAGGGACGGTGGTCGGATTTCTGGACTGGGGCTTTGACTTCGCTCATCCGGATTTCCGTCATCCGGATGGTTCGACGCGCCTCCTCGCCCTCTGGGACCAGCATCTGGAATCGGGCGACCGGCCCAACAAGTATGGCTACGGCATCATCTACGGCCCCGACGAGATCGACGCCGCGCTTGAGGCGCGAGACCCATACGCCGCCCTCGGCTATCATCCTGCCGACGGCGACCCGGGCGCGACCGGATCGCACGGCGCGCACGTCGCCGGCATCGCGGTGGGCAACGGCCGGGGATCAGGCGTTAGCGGCGTTGCTCCCGAGGCGGACATTGTCTTCGTCGATATCGACACGCGCTACCAGACTCGCGACCGGGCGAATCTGGGTGATTCGGTCACTGTCCTCGAAGCGATCGACTTCATCTTCGGTGTCGCGGGGGATCGACCGTGCGTGATCAACGGCAGTCTGGGAAGCACCGGTGGGAGCCACGATGCGACGGCATTGGCGGTCCAGGGATTCGACGCCGCCCTCACGGCGAAGCCGAATCGCGCCATCTGTCTCAGCGCGGGCAACTATCGCGCTGGGCGGATGCATGCTTCGGCCACCCTCTGGCCTGGCGAACGGCAGCGCTTCGGGTGGGAAACCTCCGAAGCCGATCAGACGCCGAATGAGCTAGAGGCATGGTATTCGAGCCACGACACCCTGGACGTCACCCTCATCTCGCCGGACGAAACCTATCGCGAGCGGGTCACGCTCAACGAAAGCGCGGCGGTTGTGATCGAGGGCCGGACCGTTGGGCGGATTTATCATCGCGCCTACGAGCCGAACACCGGAGATCATCACATCAACATCTTTCTCCAGCCGGGAGCGCCAGCCGGGGTATGGGAGGTCGCGCTCGACGGACAGGATATTGTCGATGGCCGGGTCCATCTCTGGCTCGAACGAGATTCGACGCTTCGCAATAGCCAATCCCGCTTTCATCCAGACGATGCCGACCCGCTCTCGACGACCGGCACAATCTGCAATGGTTACCGGACAATCGCCGTTGGCGCATTCGATCCATCGAGCCGGGGTCGCGAGCTTGCGACCTTCAGCAGTGTCGGGCCAACTCGGGAGGGACGCAACAAGCCGGATCTGGTGGCGCCAGGTGTTGGGATTCTGTCGACACGCTCCGCTCATCGCGATCCATTTCACACGACGGCCCGGCTCGTTCGGAAGTCCGGCACGAGCATGGCGACGCCGCATGTGACCGGGACAGCTGCCCTGATGTTCGAGGCGGCGAAGCGGCCGATGCCCATTCAGGAGCTTCGCCGCCATCTCCTGCGCTCGGCTGATCCAGCGGCGGCGCGGGATGCCGAATCCGAGCGCGGCTTCGGGCGCGGCTACCTCAACACCCGGCGCGCTGTTGAGGCGGTAAGGCAATTCGACGCGGCATCCGAAACGACCATCAGCGGGACCGCCATGCGGCAGCCTGAACTCGTAGCAGCACCAGCCGGCGCCAGCGTCGCAACGGCGGGACAGGAGAAGATCATGGAACCTACGCGGTCTAGACATATCTACGAAGACGCTCCGGAGGCGGATCTGTACGGTGAATCAACTGATGTTTCTGGTGACGCCACCAGCTGGCAGTCAGCGCCCGAGATTCCTTCGATCGCGGAACCAGCGGTGCCCTGGGCTGAATTCGAGGAACAGATCGCCGAGCTGGATTTTGAACGAGGGCCCGGCAACGGCGCAACGGCAGTGGCAACTCCATCGGTCTATGCCCCTGCGCTCGAGCGTGCGGAGCAGCGACGCGCATTCAATACCAGCCCCTCGCACTGGTTCCTGACGCGAGCGGAGATAGATCGCGCTCGTGGCGGGCATCCCCGCAGGCTCGCCGTCTCGACCAGCCAGAACCGCGTTGTGCCGCTCATCGATGGCGAAGAGATGATGCGCGCGCTACATGATGATGTGAACCGGACCAGACGGGGTGATTTCATCCACTTTACCGCCTGGAGAATGGACCGGACGCTGGAGATGATCGCCCGGCGGCCCGCCAGCCGGGTCCAGCAAGTCTGGACGAACGCGATTCGGCGCGGGGTGACATCGCGCACGCTTCTCTGGCGGCCGCCGCCGGTTGGCGGGGGAAGTGGTGGCAGTGGAGGTTTGAACGCCAACCTGGTGCAGAACCGGGAGAGCGCCGCGTTTCTGAACCGGGCCGGGGGAACCGCCGTTCTGGACGCGCGCACGCCATTCGCCGGATCACACCACCAGAAATCCGCGATCGTTCAGGTCGAAGGTGAGGCGATTGCCTACTGCGGTGGCATCGATCTGGCCGCAGACCGCTGGGACTCGCGCCGCCATGACAGCCCGGCCGGTAGGCGTAAGGAGTCCTGGGATGGCTGGCACGATGTCCACTCTCGGATTCGTGGACCGGCGGCCCTCGACATCGAGCGTAACTTTCGCGATCGATGGAACGACCGGACGATGCCGACGCTGATCCCGAGACCGACGCTCGCGCCACGCCGGATCACCTCTAGCCTTCCCCGGATTGCTCGTTCACCGGGAACTCACCATGTCCAGGTTCTTCGAACGTATGCCTGCGTATCAGGCCAGTATCCAAGCTTTGCCCCCCGGGGCGAGGGGACCTGTCTCGCTGGTTACCTGAAGGCAATCTCCCGTGCCCGCGAGTACATCTATATCGAAGAACAGTATCTTGTGTCCGAGGAGCTTTCACGGGCTCTGGCGCGGGCGTTGTCGCGCATTCGCAAGCTGGTCATCCTGGTGCCGCCGCGCACCGACGGCTTTCCCAAATCCGCGTTCAACTTTCACCAGCGCCAGTTCATCGACCGCCTGCGCCGGACCGCGCCTGGCAAGGTGCATGTCTTTCACCCGGTTCAGCCAGCAAGTGGAAATCCGATCTACGTCCACTCGAAACTGATGATCGTCGATGATGTCTATGCTGTGATCGGGACATCGAACGTAAATCGCCGGAGCATGACCTACGACACTGAGATCTCGATTGCCGTCGTCGACGCCGAAGTGGTTGGTGGGGTCTGTCGATTCGCGCGGGATCTGCGGCGGAATCTCTGGGGCGAGCACCTGGGCATGAGCCCGAGCGATCCGCGCATCGCCGATCCGGTGGCAGCCGTGGCGGAGTGGGAACGGCAAGCGCGCGCTGGGGCTCATCGCGTCCGGCGCCATGTCACCCCGGCTTCCTCGCCCTCGCGGGCGAGCCAGGGAACATTCAATCGTATCTCCGACCCAGACGGGCGCTGTTCTGGAACGCCGCCTCCGACACCTTCCTCCAGTAGCCGGTCTATTCTCGCCGCGCTGCGGGAGGGCCGCTGGGCGGAGGCGGTCCGGCTGGCGATCAGGGGTGGTGAACGAAACGAGAACCAGCTGTCGAACATGATCTTCTATGCCAGGCATCCAGATCTCCCGCCCGGCTATCAGATCAAATCTCACGAGCGCGAGTATGCGCGCGAGTGGCTGCAGATTCGCGACACCGTCGTTCGACCGGCGTTGAGGCAGTCCGTCGCTTAGACCGGAGTTCGGAGATATTGAGTGTGGATTAAGACGATATGCGGGGTCTTTCGTCAGGATGGCTTGTCCCTACCCCGGCGAAGAACCGTGAACCCTCACCAGCAACGTCTTCGAACACGGGCGTAGTTTCAGAACGGGAGAGAAGTAATGAGCAGGACCGTCGCCACAGAAGTCTTGAATGAAAATCAGGAGATCGGCTGGATGGCCGGGCTTGTTCCAGATTCTGCAAACTGGATTCTCGATGCCATCGACGAAGCTGTCAGCAGTGACAACTACGCTGAAGGGCCGGACGGAATGCTTGAACTCGCGTTCGAGCTTGCCGCGTATCAACGCGGCACGAGCGCCTCCCCGGCGCACCTGTTCGACACCCTGACCGCCGGAGGGGCTTCGAGCGGCGCGCTGATGCTTGACGATGGTGTCGAGGTGCTTGCAATGCCTGGAGATCGGCTGAGCGAGCTTCCAGCGCCTGGCACGCTCATCCTCGAGCGAGCACTGGGTGAGGGATCGTTGGCCACCGCCTACCTGGTTGCCTCGTCAGCGCCCTGGTCGGCATCATCGCTCTCGGCCGAACAACGGCTGCATGGTGAGGGTGATGGGATCTACGCTCATGTCATTCGGAGCTGGCCGACGCCGATAAATCTGGAGGATGGAGCATTACTGAAGATCGCCGACGAGTCCGGCCGTCTGTTGCCGGACAAGTTGCTGTTACAGATCGATCTCGACGCCATCGATTCCCTGATCGAAGATGAGGGAGATGACGAAACGCTAGAACTTGAGTTCGAGGGTAGTTTTGCGGAGGTGGTCGATCCACAAGCCGTCCGGCGGGAGGCCGTCCGCCTGGCGCTGAGAGAGCGTCGCCGCTGGGTCGGGAAAACTGAAACCAGTCCCGATATGACTCCGGTGCTTCAGGAGTACTACCGCATCGGGGTCGGGCGCCGGATCTCTGCCGCCAACCTCCGGGACCCCGGCTGGCAGCGAGGACATCCCTGGAGCGCCGTCTTCATCTCCTGGTTGATGAGAACGGCTGGCGCTGAAGGCACGTTCCACTATTCCAGCGCTCACCAGCGATACATCGCGGCGGCGAAACGGAATCGCCTGCGCTCCGACCGCAGCAACCCGTTCTGGGCGCATCGCGTGAGCGAAGTCGCGCCGGATGTCGGCGACCTGGTCTGCACGGCGAGAGCCAACAGTGGCGCAACCTATGACAATATCGACGGTCCCGGCCATCGCGCCACCCACTGCGACATCGTTACCGCGCGATCGGCTGGCAGTCTGCAGGTCATTGGCGGCAACGTTAGCAACCGGGTTGAGCGCAAGACGCTGAGAACCAATGCCAGCGGACACATCTCTCTGGCGGGAAACCAGCGGCATTACTTCGCGGTGATCCGCATCCGGGACGCGGCCGCGTCCGGCGGGAGAGGAGCATCAGGAGGCCGCGCCGCGTCGTCATCCCAGGCGGTGCTGGAGGCGCTGCGCGCTGGTCGTTGGCGGGAAGCTGTCCGGCGTGCGATCGAAGGGGGCCAGCGGGATGAGAACGTGCTTACGAACATGATCTTCTATACTCGCCACCCGGAGCTGCCGGCAGGGTACCGGATCAAGCCCGACGAACGTGAACTGGCGCGAGATTGGATCGAGATCCGCAATTCAATTGTTCGTCCCGTTCTTCGCCGGTGACCGTGCACGCCCCGCCACAGCGCGGCGCGTTCAATTCGGGTTAAATGACCGGCGGCCAGGAATTCTCCAGTTGACTACTGGAGGGCGTTGCCAAGGATCAGGCCCATCAGGAGCACGAGTAGCCCGGACCAGAGTACGAGCAGGACGCCGGTAATCCGCCAGCGGCGTGGTGGGAGGCCAAGTGCCAGCAAGGTGATGATGCCGGCAACGTTGATGCAGACGAAGTTGGTGACGAACAGCAGGGCGGCCCCGCCCGCGAGGGAAGAGTAGCCCGCCCCAAACAACATCCCGCAGGCGGCGAGTGGCGGCATCAGCGCGACGGCGATCATAACGCCAACCAGCGAGCTGGATAGCCCGCGGCCGAAGGCTAGCGCTCCAGCCGCCCCGCTGGCCAGCGCCAGCACAACATCTTCGATAGCCACATGCGTCCGGGCATTAAGTTCGGCAACCCTTGGATCGACGCTGACGAGCAGCCCAAGGAGCGTCGTGAGCGCCAGAGCCAGGAGCGCGCCAGCAATCAGGGTTCTTCCTGCCTGCCGGCCCAGCTGTGCGTCGCCGACCGCCGCCGCCATCGCAGTGCCCATCGTTGGCCCCAGCAGGGGCGCGACGACCATCGCGCCGATCACGATCGCGACGAGCCCGCTCCGCATTCCCAGAGCGGCGATTAGCGCTGAGAGCGCGACTGTTCCCAGGTAGACGGGTGTCAACGCGGTCATTTCCTGGATGTCTTCGTACAACTCGTCCGTGCTCAGCCGGTCCCGGGTAAGGTATTTCTCAGCCTTGGTTGGAGGAGAGCGTTCCGCGTCGCCAGCAATCCTGGGTTGCGGTATGGGGGATCTCGGGAGCGACGCCTCGACTGAAATCGCGAAGGCTCTGAATACCGGATCATCCCCGAATCTCTGATCCAGTTCAGTGAACAGTCGCTCGATCCTGCGGCTGTGAACCAACGCTTTCACCCTCACCACATCGTCGAGCATCTCATCGATCCAAACGTCGGCAAGCGTATAGGTCAGAAACACCTCGCGAACCGCGTCGAGATCCCTGGTCCGAACCACTACCTCAATCAGCCGAACCGCCATCTGGTCTCGCTTCGATACAGAACGTGAACTCGGCTAGGATGCAGTCGAAAGATCGTACAGCATTCGATGAAACGGATAGGTCCATGCGCGACGTTCAGTCCCTCGTCGACATTCCCGCGGCCGGATACCCCGTCTGGCGTCCCGGGGGCCGTTGCGTTGCCTATCTCCACGATCAGCCCGGCGCCGGTTGGCTCGTGAGGATGGTTGACCTCGAAACCGGTCTGACCAGTGCGTTGGGCCACGAGCCGGTCATGCCCTGGACGCCGTCCTGGGACCCTGATGGCTCGCGGATCGCTGTCGTCCGGGGGAACAGCCGCGGTGGCGCGGATATCTGCCTCGTGCCGGTTGACGATGGTGACGAAATCGTGCTCGTGTCGAGCAATTGCGAGACGCGATCTCCGTCGTTCTCTCCAGATGGTTCTCGCCTTGCCTACATCAGCGCTGAGTCCGGACATCTCGACGTTTGGATTGTGCCTTCGGCAGGCGGCGACCCGCAACGACTGACCAGCAATACGAATCCACTCGACGAGCCGCGCTGGACGCCGCGCTGGTCTCCGGACGGCAACTGGATCGCCTACGTCTCCTCCCGTTCTGGAGAGCGCAACAACGACGACCTCTGGCTGGTGAGTCTCGACGGGCAGGAACATCGCCAGATCACGAGCGGCATTTGGGTCAACACCGACGCCTGCTCGTCGCCGGACGGCTCACGGATCGCCGTGGTCGCCAACGCCGAGACCGAGCACTGGTATGGCGACGACGCCGACCTCTGGGTTGCCAGTCCCGGTGAAGGGCCATGTCAGCGGCTTACCAGCGGCGGCGGGCATACCTTCCGGCTCGAAGGTGGAGGACTCGCCTGGTCGCTGGACGGCTCGGTGATCTATTCCCTTCACCATCATCGAGGCAATCGCAACATCGCCGCGACCCCGGCGGCGGGCGGTGTCTCAACGCTAGTTACCAGCCTTGAGGGTACAGTGCTTGATTTCGCGCTATCGCCGGATGGGTCACGTCTGGCCGCGATCCACGCTTCGCAGGCACAACCCCCGGAACTGTTGATCGTGCCGGTCAAGGGCGGACTGCCACAGCGCCTGACTGACAATCGTTCGGGCTTTGAGAGGCTCACCGATCCGCTGCAGGTTCCCTATCGTTCATTCGACGGGATCTACTGCGACGCGTATCTCTATCTGCCGCCAGGGTTTGACGAGTCAAAACGCTACCCGGGTCTGATCCAGGTGCATGGCGGCGGTACCAACTCATTCAACAACGGTTGGCACCCGGTCGAACAGTGGCTTGCCCGCCAGGGCTTTGTGGTGATGGCGGTCGAATACCGTGGTTCCAGCGGCTATGGGCGAAGATTCGCCGGGCTGTCCTACGCTGACTGGGGCGGGGGCCAGACTCAGGACGCCGTGGCCGCTGGTAAATGGCTAGAGTCACAGCCCTGGATCGGCAAGATTGGCATCTATGGCGGGAGTTACGGAGGCTACCTGACACTTCATAGCATCGTTTCCGCGCCGGAACTCTTCGATGCCGCCGTCGATATGTACGGCAAGACGAATATGTTTACCGGCCAGCGGTACGCCGATCGGGTGGGCAGAGTATTCGTCGCTCGAGATTACTGGAATCGGCTGGCAGACGAGATCCCCGAAGCGATGGAACGCGCCTCGACCTACAATCGGCTAAGGGAGATCAAAACCCCTCTACTGATCCTCCACGGCGACCGCGACACGCGCGTTCCTCCCTACGAATCCGAGCAGGTTGCCCGGATCCTCGCCGAAGCAGACATTCCTCATGAGTACGTCGTCTATCCCGGAGAAGGCCACGGCTTTCGAAAGCGCGAACACCGCATCGATTGCTACGAGCGCATACGGAGCTGGTTTACGAAACGTCTTGGATAGCCACATCGTGAGCTGTTCACTGATCCAGAACTCGCGGTCGAGATCTAGATCACCTTTCGTCCGATCATTTCCTTGCCTGCGGTGAAGCGATGGTAGTTCATCTCGGAAATGTCGATGTACGGCTCCCCGTCGATGATCAGTTCAGAGATCAGTTGCCCGACGATTGGGCCCAGAGCGAAGCCGTGGCCGCTAAATCCAGTGGCGAAGATGAATCCCTTTGGGCTCTCGACGTCGCCGACAACCGGCACCGCATCCGGTGTGGAATCGATATTCCCCGCCCAGATGCGACGCACCTTGATGTCCTTCAATTCCGGCAGGTACTTGCCGAAGTTCAACCATAGACGGTTGGCGCTATTCATGTCGGGCTCCGGTTCAACATCGACGCTGTGGGCGAATGGATGCTTATCCTGCTCCGATCCCGGTAGCGACCGGCGAAGATCGCGCACCAACTCTCGACCGACGTGCATGCGGAACAATCCCCGATTCGCCCTGTAGTTTGGCAAGAACCACTTCGCGTAGCGCACCGAGTCGAGCGTTATGTCATATTCGGATCGTTCGAGCGTTCCGAGAATAAAGGTGCCGCCAGCGCGCTGTCGGAATGCCACACCACCACCACGAATACCGACGCCGAGATTCGTTATGTGGCGGGCCGGGGCTGTCTCAACGACTGTGTTACGCACAATGAGCTGTGGGAGGCTGAGGCCGACCATCCGGGCAAGCACTTTAGACCAGGCGCCAGCCGAACAAACGGCAACTGGAGTCCTGATCGTCCCTCGATCGGTGTGGACGGCACTAATCGCGCCGTTGGTCACCTCAAAGCCAGTTGCGGAGCAGTGAGTGTAGATTGTCGCGCCGTGTCTAACTGCGGCGGCAGCAAAGGCTGGTGTTGTTTTGGTCGGCTCGGCGTGGCCGTCACTCGCTGTGTACATCCCGCCGATCCAGGGACCTTGCATTTCCGGAATCAGCTCGGAGATCTCCTGTTTCGAGAGAATGCGCGTGTCAAGTCCAAACTCCCGGGCGCTTTGCATCCAGTTTCGATAATCGTCCAGCTGGTCCTCGGTGTTGGCGGTCGACAGGATTCCGTGATGATTCCATTCAAGATCCGCTCCTAGCTCGGCGGGCAGTTCCTGCCAGATTCGATTTGAAGCGACCATTAGCGGCAGCTCGGCGAGATCTCGTCCTTGTTGTCGGACAAAGCCCCAGGCCCGGGTTGATTGCTCGCTTCCCACCTCGCCGTTCTTTTCGATCAGCACAACGTCGACATTGCGCCGCGCCAGAAAATAGGCGATCGCACAACCGAACAGCCCGCCGCCGACAACAACGACGTCTGCTTCGCTCTTGAATCCCGCGCTGGTCTCCACTGGCGTTTTCCTGTTCTGTTCGGCGTTGGGGCCGCACCGCTTTCGATTGTAGACCCAGTGTCGCAGGAAACCGTAGCCGGGGAGGTCCGCAGAGATTCAGGTTCCAGAATTGAGATGATTTTGTAGTGTTTTCCGCTGTTTCGTATCAGTATTGCGACACCGCCAGTTTCAGCACGCTTCCGTTCGCTCGCATACACCCTCGATCATGGCTTCCAATCCATCTCCGGATCGAGCGGGAAGATCGGGCGGCGCAGGCGTTGAAAGTCGAAACGGGACCAGTTGGGAGTCGAAAGGCCAGGAGCGTCAACCTCGACGATCTCCCTAACCAGCGGGGCGAAGTCGGCGCGATAGTGGACGCTCGACTTGATGACCACGATCTGACGCTTCGTCGGCTCGATTCCTACCGAGCGCAGGCTGTTGGCATCGTTCGCTGCCCTGCGCAGCGAAGTGCAGATAACCTCGATGCCACCGCGGCCACCTATCTCCAGCACGGCGGTGAGCCCCATGTTCGACTCGGATCCGGTGCCAAGCGGACCATCGTTGATGAAATAGCCGTCGGTCAATACCTTCACCCGGGCGGATGTTTCGACTGGCGGGCCGTGGAGGTCATCAACTTTTCCACCAATGCGCGCTTGAATCGTCGCTCCGATTCCGGCTCCGGCGGCCTGTTTCGCTGTCTCAGGATCAAACATCAGTGCGATGACCGCTGATCGTGCGTTCTGCGCGATCAGCTCGCGGAGGATCTCGGTGCCGTCGCAGGATGTCCCTGCCCCGGGATTGTCGGCGACATCGGCGAGGAGGATCGGTCCGTCAGCAGAAATCGCGTAGCTGACTGCATCTGAGATCGACATTGGAGTGGATTGGAAATCGTGTCGCCGGTCCCAGGCGAACTGCGCCAGTTCACGGACGCACTGCTCGGCTAGCTCAGCATCGTTGTCGGTCGCCACGTATGCGGCCATGCCGGTCTCCGGGATGTCGGCGTAGGGGAACCCGCAAGTGATCGTCGCGGTCAACACGCCCGGGCGGGACTCGATTCCGTGACAAAGCGCCAGCCAATCGGTCATCTGCGGGGTGCCAGTATACTGGGCCGTCAGGTTGGCGAGTACCGGAATTTGCCGGAATGCTGAAACCGGCTTTACCTTTCCGTTGACGATCTCCGCCAGCAGGTGAGTCAACTCAACCGCCCGGTCGTAGACATCAATGTGGGGGTAGGTGTCGTAGCCGATCAGGACGTCCACCATCTCCACAGACTCTCTCGAGATGTTGGCGTGCAGGTCGAGTTCCATTGCGACTGGCATGTCCGGTCCGACCAATTCGCGTACCCGCCGCAGGTATTCGCCCTCGCCATCGTCGATGCCTTCGATGACCATCGCGCCGTGCAGACCAAGCAGCAGCCCGTCGATTGGACCGCTAGCGAGCGCGGCTTCGAGGTCGTCGAGTGTGTCGGAGATCTGCTCCTCCCATGCCTCACGGGTCACGGCATCGGAAGGCATCGCGAAGCTGTAGATCGTCGGAACCAACTCGATCCCGAGATCATTGGCGGCGTCGATGAACCCGCCGATCGCAGTCCGTGTTCCACTGGCCTCGTCGAGCAAAGCCTGTCCACGAGCGTAGTGCATGTCGCGAAATCGTTGCATGCTCGCCGGGATTGGCGAGAAGGTGTTCGTTTCGTGGTTAATGCCGCCGGTGAAGAATCGCATGCTTTGCCCCTTGTGCCTGTCTCGTCCGCGAGTCGCTGGCGCGCATCGTAGCGCTGGCTCCGGCACGCGACAATCCCGGTTTGACCTGTGCAGGTTAGACTCGCCTGGTGAGAACAGGGCTGACTGCACGCTCGGCGATTGCGGGGCGAGACGAGGCGAACGAAATGCGCCGATGTTGACGGCTATGGCCCATACTGCAGCCATCTTGTTCTCCAGGTTGCGATCCTGATTGGCGAACCCGAACGGTGGCTGTCGATCGTTGCTTGCGCCATGCCACGGAAGCGCAACTTGCCCTACAGACTTCGCTGAGGATCTGCAATAATCCGAACTGGACAGATGCTGCAGTTACCGGTAGGGAGGAACAAGATCAATACGGGACTGCTCGCTGGTCTCCTGCTGATTGGCGTGACGATCATTTCGGCTTGCGGTCAAGCGGATGGAGGACCCCAGGGCGAAGCTCGCGAGGTGACATCGTCCAATGTGTCGGCGATAAGCTCGCCGCCTGAGCCCGCAACCGAATCGATAACGCCAGCAGTTCAGGTCAGTCCGACAGCCGATACTGGAGGTGACATCGATTCGGCGCTGATGGTCGCAGCCGCAATCGCTGCTTGCTGTGCAGTGCACTGCCGAGTCAATGCGCCAGATGGGGCTCAACATTGGTAACTGGGACCCGGTATGTGCGCGGCCAATGTACCTGGTGATCCTGAAGGGCGACTTCGCCGGGAGGAATCTCCTTGTGGTCCCTACTGATGACCGCGAGCTGCACGTTCAGTACGTCGGTTATATCTTCGATCTCTCAGCCGGAGTGCCGGGTGACGTGATCTTTACCATCTTGAGTCAGGACGGAGCCGCCTTCAAGCAGGCGCTTGGTGATCCCAGGTTGCCAGACCTGGACAACACGGTTCCGGAGCCGCCCTACCCGCCGTGCGACGGCGTTACGCTCCCAAGCAATCCCGAACCTCTGCCAACGACCTCGCGATAGAGCAGGACGCGGCGTTGGCGACGTCCACTCGCCTTTGCGTCAAGGTCAGCGGGCGCGTCTATGACAGACAAACGCGCCATGCTGCCCACGACGTTCCAGCGGGCGGACCGAGAAGGAACGAACAGCCGCCGATCCTGATCCGGGTTATACGAAATCTGCCCGTCTACTTCTCGACCTGCTTCCGAACGCTGGTTGACTACGGTCGCCGCCGCCGCGTTGCAGCTACAGGGAATTGGAATCAATCGAAACGATTTCGTATGAGCCATCTGGTTTAGACGTAATGACGGTCACTACGGAGTCGAGGTCGAATCTTGCTGGGGCCGTCGAAGCCGTTTATCGTGCGTCGAATGAACCTTTGGAGTGAGGCGTGCGCGTGTCATTGGAAGTGCTGCGAGTCAGGACCACCGTCCGGTTGACAAGCGCCAGCCGAAACTAAAAAATATGTTCGACTTGTAGTCAGAGCTCTGTCTTCGAGGAATGGAGCCCCGGCGGTGAGGGTAGCCATTGTCGATGAATCAACTTCCGGCGAACGGTCGGCGCCGCTGACCGTGCAATTCCTGACCGAACGAGTCACGGTTAGAGAACTGATTCACAGTCGCGTTTACCAGGAAGTCAGCGAGCACAATGCCCGCAACGTGCTGGGCCGGCCCCGGTTAGTCGAGCCTTCCGATGCCGAGAATCTACTGAATGGTCCCCCACGCCGGGTTGATTGGGAACGGCAATTTGAGCGCGCGTTGAACGCATTTGCCGGCAACCGATTCCTGCTCTTTGTTGGGGAGCGGCAGCTTGTCGATCTCGACGAGGAGGTCCTGCTGGAGGCGGATGCCGAGGTAACCTTCCTGCGCCTGGTTCCACTCGTTGGCGGGTAGGGGGTCGGCCATGTCGCAGCGAGATATATCTACCGGGTTCGCCCTCAACGAACGACCAAAGCGATTCGCGATCCCGGACCCTGATCCAGTCACCAGAGCTCGCGCGGAGCGGATGCTGGCCGAGTTCCGGGAAGAAACTGCGGCCCTGATCGATTCTCGGAGGCGCGAGCGGGCCGGAGGATTCGTGAATCCAGCCATCTTCGAGATGGCGCCGGACGAGCTACCAACCGGGCGACGCATCCAGGAACTTGAACCTCCAGAACTGATGGCAGTCATCCGTGCTTCTGTCGATCTGTGCTTCCCGGCCCATCCTGATCGCGAAGAATCACTCTACTGCTTCGAGTTGCGCCCAGTGGGTCAGGTTGCCAGCAAGATCCTTCGCCGGAAGCTCCATTACTCGATCACTGATGTCGAGTGGTTGCTCGCCCGGATCGCCTTTCCGAAGGCCAGTTGGGGCGTGCTGGAGTGGGCGCCTGTTAGCATCCAGGGCTTGCTCCGGAGCATTGAGCGCTGGGCGCGCAAGAACGAGCTTACTGAAGACGCCCGTTCATCGCTGGCTCGATTCCGAGAGGGCATTGTCTCCGCCTACTTCAGCAGCGAGGGGCGCAAGGCGGTCGACTTGATCGAGGAGATGCTCGGCGACAAAGAAGCGACGACGATAGACCCCGACGACGACTGGGGTTGCTTTGCTGGTGTGGCGCTCGGGCTTCTCGAAGCTGAACAGCGAGAAGCGTGGACGCGATTTCTCATTCACGCGGCGTCGATCTCTGGAACGAGGCCGTCGGGAACCTGGCTTCGGGCGACAGCGAAGCACATCCAGTCAATCGGAGCATCGGAATTCGAGCGGCTGGCGATCGACTTTCTGGCTTTGCTCGACCGGCCAACGCGAGACATCTACAACCGTGGGCCGGATGGCTTTAGCTACCCGTCCGCGCTGGTTGCCGGTCAGAATGCTGATGTTCTCAAAGGCATCGCCTGGTCGGCCTCTTCTCTTGAAAGCGCGCGTCTCGCCCGAGCGATCGGAGACGCCGCGCTCGCCTGCTTCACGAAGATCCCGGACTTTGGCTCGCGTTCCACGAAAGCTGGCAACGCTTGCGTTCATGCGCTAGCGGAGATGCAGCCGATTGAGGCGCTCATCCAGCTGAGGCGTCTCGAAGACCGGCTGACGCTGCCCTCGGCGCGGAAGGAAATCGAGAAGGCGCTCACCGTTGCGGCGGAGCGACGCGGTGTATCCCGGCAAGAGCTCGCCGATATTGGGATTCCAACCTACGGATTGGTCGATGGCGTTGCCTGCACAACCATCGGCAGCTTCGTTGCCGAGTTGTCGGTGTCTGGATCGGGCAGCGTTGAGCTGCGTTGGCACCGCCCCGGCGGGAAGGTTCAGGCGTCCGTCCCTTCTACTGTCCGCCGGGATTGCCCGGACGCTCTGAAGGAACTCCACAAGCAGCGCGCGGCGTTGCGCGAAGCGCTTTCCGGCCAGCGTGGCCGGATCGAACACTTGCTGGTTGAAGATCGCAGCTGGTCGCTGGTGGTCTGGAATGAACGCTATATCGACCACCCGCTGACGGCGGTCGTCGCGCGCCGATTGATCTGGACGTTCGAGACCTGTAGTGGGGCGACGGCCGGCATCTGGAGGGATGGAGAGATCGTCGATGTTGATGACCAGGTGCTCGACCTCGTGGACGGCGCGATAACGGTCCGGCTCTGGAATCCCATCGCCTCGACTGTTGACGAGATCACCGCCTGGCGCAACTGGCTCGCGCGTCACCGGGTTACCCAGCCATTCAAGCAGGCGCATCGCGAGATCTACATCCTGACTGGCGCTGAACGGGAGACACGGGTCTATTCCAACCGATTTGCGGCCCATATTCTTCGCCAGCACCAATTCAGTGCGCTTTGTCAGCAACGCGGCTGGAGGTACCAGCTCCAGGGCGCCTGGGATAGTCACAACGTGCCTTACCGAGATCTTCCTGTGTGCGGCTTGCGCGCGGAGTTCTGGGTCGAAGGAATTGAGGAAGCAGGCGCCGCCGCGCTGTCCCATACTGGTGTGCATCTGTATCTAACGACCGGTCAGATCCGATTTCTACAACTTGACAGCTCTTTTCCTGTAGATCTGGCAGATGTACCGCCAGCCGTCTTCTCTGAAGTCATGCGCGACATCGATCTGTTTGTCGGTGTCGCGGGCATCGGGGCCGATCCGAACTGGCTCGATGGTGGGGGGCATCGACCGGAAGGCACTCGAGAGTACTGGTGGGAAGCTTCGTTTGGCGAACTCTCTGCGATGGCCAACACCCGGCGCGACGCGCTAGCCGGGATTCTGCCCCGGCTAGCGCAGCTCGACGGGCGCTGGGAGCTTACCGATCGCTTTCTCAATATTCGCGGGGACCTGCGCGGCTACCGGATTCACCTTGGCAGCGGCAATGTTCTCATGGAGCCGGGCGGCCAGTATCTCTGCATTGTTCCCGGGCGAGGCGCCGGAGGGAGCAAACCAGGCGACGGGCTGTTTCTGCCGTTCGAGGGCGATCAGATGCTGTCTGTCATCTTGAGCAAAGCCCTGATGCTCGCGGACGATACCGCTATTGCCGATAGTTCGATCAGGCACCAAATTGTCTCTTGAAAGTGGTCACCGGCCCGAGTCATTTGCCCACCGGTAAACACTTGTATCGGGCGACGGTGTGAAGAGCTCGCTCGCGACGGTTCCAACCACGCACCAGGAACTCGACCGCATGTCCTCCCTCTTCTAGTGGGGTTAGCCGGACGAGACCGACGTTGTTGGCGTAGCTAATGAAGTGACGTACGAAGCGCCACTCCGGTTCAAACAGATTCAACCCGCGCGCCGCGACAACGTTCAGATAGCGTTCATAGGACGATAGCGGCGTCGTGAACGCGCTGCTGGTGAACTGCTCGATCTTCGTCCCGTCTTGTCGCGACCGGATGGTATGAGCTCCCGCCACGTGGACGTCGCCCGAGAGGACAATCACTTGACGCTCCAGCTTTCCGGACTGCCATGCCGCCAGGCGGTCGAGCAGGGCGTCGCGGCGGTTGCGATACGCACCGGCTGTCCAGCGATCACGGACCGAGTTGCCGAGTTTCCCGGGCAGGCGCTCGAACATGAGGGTTAGCCAGCGTGCAACATGGGCCACCGGCACGCTGCTGACGAGAAAGAGAGTCGTGATGTATTCGCTCGCTGGCCCGTCCAGAAATGCGAGCAGATCTTCCCATTGACACCGGCCAAGCAATTCGCCTGAGCTCCAATTTCATTTCCCTCGAATGTCAAGCACGAAAAAGCCGATGTCGCCGTGGCTGAAGCTGTAATGGAATGGTGGTTGTTCTCCATAACCGCCCGGGTTACGTCCATGCTGATATTCCTGATAGGCTCGGGTTGCGCCTTCGAACATCCGCTGGTCCAGCGCTGAGACGCGTTTGCGAGAGCCCCAGTTGTCGAAAATGTCGTGATCATCCCAGATCGTGAGCGTCGGGAATCGCTGGCGCAATCGCTGGAAACCGCCCACGCCGAGATAGCCGCGCGAGATCAGCCGGTATGCTTCGATCGTCTCCTCGATCGTCGGCAACCAGTTGTCGTGGTCGCGATAATTCGCCCTGACACTGATCGGCTCGAGTTCGTCACTGTATATCTGATCGCCAGCAAGGACAACGAAACTTCCCCTGGCGCGGGCCAGATCCTCCGCAAAGGCGTCATAGATTCCGGCGGCCTGGTGGTAGACGATCTCTCCTTCTTCTATCTTGAACGGACAGTTGCAGCTGCCAAACCCGAAGGTGAGCCCGGTCCGTTGCCCCGGCGATGGTGCGAGTGCTCCGGTCCGAGTTTGGTCCGCGAGATCAACCCGGAACCGCGCATTGGGTGCTGGCTCTGCGAGGTCGAATTGCAGCGCTCCGGTCCAATCCGAGTCCTCGGATAGGTGGGTCGTGGCAGTCACGGCGTTCTCATTATCGATCGAGAGTTTGCCGCTCACGACGCTTGTGCCAGGTTGGCGCAGCCAGAGGCGAACCGATCGATCGGTTACTGCCCCAACCTCTACGGCGCATTCGAGTAGTCCGTCGGGAAATGCTTCTTGGGTTTTCACAGTCGCGCCTCCTGAACATCCAGTCTAGATAAAAGGCTCGCTTGACGGGGGGCGGGCGACAGCATAGGATGCCACGATGTGTTTGCTCGATCATGAACAGGCCGCGTTGAAGTCATGCCGGTTTCGGTTGCCAGCTCACGGGTCATCTACGATGCGCTGAAGGCGTCAGGCGTCGAGATCGTCTCCGCCCTGCCAGAGACCTGGCTCGTGCATCTGATCCGGATGGCTGAGGACGATCCGGATGTGCGGCTGGTCCGGCTCGCGAAAGAGGAGGAAGGCGTCGGCATCTCGGCTGGCGCGCACCTTGCGGGCGTGAAATCAGCGATGCTGATGCAGAACCACGGCTTTCTCGCGAGCATCAATGGGATTGTCGGGCTGGCCCATCTCTACAAGATTCCCTTGCTGATGATCATCAGCTATCGTGGCGAGTTCGGTGAGCCGGACCCGTGGCAGACGCAAGGGGGTGGGGTGACGATCCCGCTCCTCGATGCCCTCCAGATACCCTGGATTGTGCTGGAGGATACCTCTCATGTTGCCCAGAGGATCGCGAAGGCTCAAGCGCTGGCCCACTCTGCCCTCAAGCCGGTCGCCCTGCTGCTGACGCGCGACCTGATGTGGGAGGACTGATATGCGTCGCTACGATGCCCTGGAAGCGATCTACGACCGGTTGACCCGGGAGGACGTCGTCGTGGTCACGATCATGGGAGCGGTGGCGGCCGAGCTGCAGTCGATATCGGCCACCGGCCCGAACTTCTTCTACCTCCAGCACGCCATGGGGCTGGCCTCGTCGATGGGCCTCGGGATCGCGCTGGCGCGCCCCGAGCTGACAGGTCGTCGTGCTTCGACGGCGACGGCTCGGTGCTGATGAACCTCGGCGGCCTGACGACGCTCGCCCGCTATCGCCCCGGAACCTGGCCCACGTCGTCTTCGACAACGAGAGCCTGCTGTCGGTCGGCGGCTTTCCGACGGCGACCGCGACGGGGAGCGACCTCGAAGGCATCGCGCGCGCAGCAGGCATTCCCCGCACGGGCACGGTTGAAGGCATCGAAAGTTCGTCGCCGCCTTCGACGAAGCGCTTGCCGCGAACAAGTTGACGACACTCGTCGCTAAGGTCTCGACCGAGGGACCGGCGGGGTACGTCACTGACCTTGCGCTGCTCGAAAATCGCTTTCAGTTTTCACGCCATCTGAAGGACCTGCGTGATTCATAGTGGTTGCGCGCCTGTTGGTCGCCGAGCGGCGCCGACCCGAACGACACCTCGTCGCCACGTTCACAGCTTAGAATGTTGACGATGTCGTCAAACAGGATAGCGGGAGAGATGGTCATTATGTCAGATAGTGTCGCGAAATTGATTCAAGATCTGGGCAGCGGCTCGGTTCGAGTTGTCGATCTGACTCTGCCGCTTAGTCCGGATACGCCGGTTATTGCCCTCCCGGAGATGTTCGCCCCGTCGCCGGGCTGTCGGTCGAGCGGATCTCTCGCTACGACGATGCCGGGCCGGCCTGGTACTGGAACACGATCACTCTGGGCGAGCACACCGGCACCCACTTCGACGCGCCGGTTCATTGGATCACTGGCAGGGATCTGCCGAACAACACGAGGGACACGATTCCTCCATCACAGCTCGTCGGCCCCGCGTGCGTGCTCGACTTCAGCGCTGAGTCCGATGAAAATCCGGATTTCCTTCTTGAGCCGGTGCATATCGAAGCCTGGGAGGACGAAGCACGGCACGATCCCGGCCGGCACTTGGGTGCTCTTCCGTACCGACTGGCGAAAAGGATGACGCCTGGAGACGTTCTTCAACGCCGAGGAGAGCGGCCCTCACACGCCCGGGCCCGAGCGCCCGGCAGTGCGGTTGCTCGCCGAGGAACGTGACGTGCTCGGCTTCGGCGTCGAGACGGTCGGCACCGACGCGGGACAGGCAGGGGCATTCGACCCACCCTTCCCCTGTCACAACATCATGCACGGGGCCGGGAAGTTTGGGCTAGCGAGCCTGACCAATCTCGATCAGCTTCCTCCGACGGGTGCTCTGATCTTCGCCGCCCCACTCAAGATCGTCGGCGGCAGTGGTAGCCCGGTTCGCGTCCTGGCGCTCGTGGGCTAAAGAGACCGCTCGTCAATATCGAAGCTGGTTCGACAAGCAGGAGGTTCAAGATGTGGCCGTCCAATGAGTTAACCGAGCGGCTTGGTCTGGCCTGGCCAATCATCCAGGCGCCGATGGCCGGGGCGACGACTCCAGAGCTGGCTGCGGCGGTTAGCAACGCTTGGCGCGTTAGGCTCTCTCGGCCTGGCGACCGTACCCGCTCCCGAGGCGGGCGGGGGCGCAGATGAGAGAAGACATCATGAGTTGAGCGGGCGGTCGCTCAATGCCAACTACTTCTGTCACATAGATCCGGGCGATGTCGAGGGCTCCGCCCAGCAAATGCGATCCAGACTCCAACGCCGGTATTTCGAAGCCGGGCTGGGCGAGGTGCCGTGGCCTTCGGTTCCGTTTGGAACATTTGGTTGGGGTCATGTGGAGCAGATCCGGCGACACCGGCCGGAAGTCGTCAGCTTTCATTTTGGACTTCCGAACGATGAACTGTTCGAGGCTGTTAGAGAGACGGGCTGTCAGATCTGGTCGAGTGCCACCACTGTTGTTGAGGCGCGCTGGTTGGAGGAGCGAGGAATAGACGCCGTTATCGCCCAGGGATTCGAAGCGGGCGGGCACCGTGGGACGTTTCTCGGCGCCGATCCGACGGAGCAACCAGGGCTATTCGCTTTGTTGCCACAGGTTGTGTCGGCGGTTGGCGTGCCAGTCATCGCGGCTGGCGGGATTGCCAACGGTAGATCGATTGTGGCTGCGCTCGCTCTTGGCGCAAGTGCGGTGCAGATGGGAACTGCCTTCCTCCGCTGTCCCGAGGCCAGTGTTCACCCGCGTCATCGTGACGCACTTGCAATGGCGAGTGACAGCTCGACCCGCGTGACAAGGCTCTTTTCGGGTAAACCGGCTCGGAGCCTGATAAATCAGTACATGACGGATTTTCAGGATGCCGAGGAACTCGTCGCACCCTATCCCGCGCAAGCTTCATTGCACGGGCCGCTGGTCCAGGCCGCTTCCGAGCAGGAAGCCGGTGATGTGCTGGCGCTCTGGTCCGGGCAGTCCGCGGCGCTGACCCGCGAGCTGCCAGCTTCGGATCTCGTAGCAACGTTGGCGGCGGAGACGGAGGAGCGGTTGCGGGCGATTGGAAATTCGCTAGCCGAAATAGCTTTCGCCCTCTCCCTCGGTTAGGAGGGAGAGGGCGAGCTTTGTCGTGTTTCTACGAATATCCGGTCTTATTCGCCCCGCTTCTTCTGCGGATTCCAGGCGACGCTGCGCATCTGAGGAACTTCTCCGATCGGCACTTCGACGAGCGCCGGACCGCCATTCTTCCAGGCGTCCTCGATCGCGTCGCTCAGCTGGTCTGGGCGTCTCCGCGCGGTAGCCAGGCATCCCGAACGACTCGGCGTACTTGACGAAGTCCGGGTTGTGGAGGTCGGAACCGATGGTTCGCCCGTTGTATTGGTTCTTCTGGATGCGCCGACGTTGCCGTAGGCATCGTCGACGAAGACGACCGCAACGAGTGGGATGTTGTGATGCACCGCTGTCGAAAGTTCCTGGGCGGTAAACAGGAAGCCGCCGTCACCGTTGATCGAGATCACGCGCTTGTCCGGATTCCCGACCTGCGCGCCGAGTGCGGTCGCGTAGCCGAACCCGAGCGTGCCCTGGTAGCCGCAGTGGACGAACGTACGCGGGTGGTAGATCGGGAAGGCGTCACGCGAGAAGTACCCGACCTGGGTCATCTCGGTGACGAAGATGCCGTCGTCCGGAAGCGTGTTGCGCATCGCTTCGGTGTAGCCCGCCTGTGGCTGGACTTCCCAGAACATATCGCGGACGCGGGCATCGAGCGCTTCGAGTTCTTCCTTGCGGGACTCACGTGCTGGGTTGTACTTCGCGGTTCGGTCGACCAGATCGGCCAGGGCCGCTTTCGCGTCTGCGACGATGCCGACATTTGGCTTGTGTAGTCGTCCGATCTCTTCGGGGTCAATGTCGATGTGGATTGTCTTCAGATCGTCGTCGATGCCCCAGCGGGAAATCGGCGTGTTGAAGCGGGTGCCGACCGCCAGCGCGCAGTCGGTTTCCATCCATAGATCGTAGGCCGCCGTAGAGGTCTGCGAGAGGTAGTGATTATCGCTGACGACGCCCTTGCCGCCGGACGAGGCAACGATCGGCGCTTGGAGCATCTCGGCCAGCGCCAGCAACTCTTCGCCAGCGTCGAGGACGCCGGTACCGGCGAAGATTATCGGCTTCTTGGCGTTGCCGAGCAGCTTCGCGGCTGCTTCGAGCTGATCGGGATCACCCACCGGTCGTTCGTAGCCATTGACTCGGATCGAGCAATTCAACGTCGGCGACCGAGCCCATGATGTCCGGGGCCATCTCGATCTCGACCGGACGTGGCCGGCCGGTGCGCATCTGCTTGAAGGCCTCCGCGACGATCGCCGGGGCTTCACCCGAGGGCTATCGATACGCGACGCCCACTTGGTGACCGAGGCGATCATCTGCAGCTGATTCGGAATCTCGTGCAACTGGCCGAAGCCCTTGTCGATCATGTCAGAGTTGATCTGGCCGGAAATGGCGAGGACCGGCGTGTTCGTCGCGTAGGCCGTCGAAAGCGCCGCAGTGGTGTTCAGCAAGCCCGGTCCCGGGAACGACGAGACAGACGCCGACCTTGCCCGTCGACTGGGCATAGCCCATCGCCATATATGCCGTCGCCTGCTCGTGGCGCGTGTGATAGACGTGGATACTGTCCTGTTCGTCGTAGAGTGCGTCGAAGATGTTGTCGAGCTGCACACCCGGCAAGCGCGAAGATCGTGTCGACTCCATACTGTTTGAGGGACTGGACAATTGCCTGTCCCCCGGTCATTTCAGCCACGCGGCATAACCTCCCTGTGGTGGATTTTCGAGTTTCTTACCCGTTTTCCCGTCAGTTTCATCACCGGCCATTCTACGCGATACCCTCGATTCGCTCTAGTCGATGAATGTCGTAACCCCGCCGAAGTGCTGCGCTAGCGGCTGTAAACCGAGATCATCTTTTGATAACGCCCGTGGATGTTGTCGATGAACGCCGGGAACCAATGCTCGCGACCGGGAAAGTTCGCGGTCAGCAAATAGTTGAAGAGGTCGAGGCCCCGATGAACGATCAGGGTATCGAGTTGGCCGGGGTAGTGTTCGGGCCAGCGCTGGATTGACTCGTACCCGCTCTGGAACGAATCGCGGAACGCCGCGAAGCGTCGATTGCCAAGGTTGTAGAAGAGCGAGATGGCGATATCCTGGATCGGATAAGCCCAGGCAAGATCTTCGAAGTCGAGCGGGTGGAGGCGGCCGCGATAGACCTTGACGTTGCCCCAATGGAGGTCAGCGTGCACGACTTGTGGGAAGCCGCCCGCGTACATGCGGTCGATCTCGTCAGCGATTGTCCGTTCGAAGTCGCGAATCAACCGGCGAGTCTCCGGCTCGAAGCGATCACGGTGCGCCGCTCCGAGCAATCCTGTTGGATCTCCCAAAGGGATAGAGGAGATTGAGCGTGCGGATCTGGAACCGATCGGGTGGGCTCCAGGAGGCCGCCTGGCGGTGCATCAGGGCCATAAGCCGCCCCAGTTTTGCAAACTCGTCCGGGCCACCGGCGCTCTGCAGATCCCGTCCTGGAAGCCAACTGAAGACGACACAGCGACGTGGCTCCGGAACGCCGGGATCACTGGCTGTGACAACGAACTCGTCGTTTCGTGTTGGGATTGGACGCAGAGCCTGAATATCTGGATCGTCCTCCAGTGCCTGCAACCAGATGACCTCTGACTGGATCGTTGACAGGTCATGGTGGCCTGGCAGGCAGACGCGAAGCAGATATGAAGTGCCCTCGGTGGATCGAACGCGGAAGATGCCGTTGAGGTCGTTGCGGATCAGCTCCAGCCTGTCTACGTCGAAGGCATAGTGACGGAGCGCATTCATTGCGATCGGTCTCAGCCGCCTGGCTTTGCCCCGGACCGTCAACTCCGCGAATGGCTTCATGCGTAGTATTCATCCTTGAACCGCGATTTCCAGATTTCGAACTGTTCTGCGTGGTGGCCCTGCATCGCCTGGACAAAGCCGGAGAGCAGTTCCTCGTCGGCGCGGTATGCCGAGCCCAGCACGAAGTTGAAGAGGTCGATGGCGCGATGGACCATGTGCAGTTCGATCTGACCGGGATACATCTCCGGCCAGATTGCTTCGGTCTCGTAGCCGCGCTCGAATGCCGCGCGTAGGTTGGCGTACGCTTTGCTTCGGGCCGCATAGTACAGAGTAATTGCAATATCCTGGACAGGGTAAGCCCAACAGAGGTCTTCAAAGTCGATGAACTTGAGTTGACCTCGATAGTTCATGACGTTCCACCCGTGAAGATCGCCGTGGACGATTTGCGGCGCTGTATCCCGCTGGTAGAGCCAGGTCAGTTCCCGCTCACAAGCGGAGCGCATCTCCAGCAGACGCTTGTAGTCGATCGCTGAAAACAGGGATCGTGTCTTGTCGTTGAGGATCTGCTCGGGATCGCCGAACGGGTAGAGCCTGTCAAGCTGTCGGATGGCCGCCGGGATCGGCGGGATGTAGATCCTTCCGTGGGCGTGAAGCCGCGCTGAGAGCCGGCCGAATGTTTCGAATCCTTCGGGTGTGGGATTGGCTGCGAGCATTCGTCCAGGCGCCCAGCTGAAGAGCACGCACTGCCGTTCTTCGGGCACGCCACGCGCTCCGGCGGTGACGACGTTGTCTCCCGAGCGAGACGGCAGCGGGAGCGCCACCGGAATATCAGTTTCGCGGGCAATTGCCAGCTGCCAGGCGATCTCAGCCTCGATCTCCTCATTCGAATGGACATCCGGCACGCCGATCCGGAGCGCATAGATTCCCCCGTCGACGGTATCAATACGGAAGGTGCAGTTGGTCTCGTTGCTGACCAGCCGAATGCGGGCTACATCGATGTCGTAATAGTTCAGCGCTTCCAGGGCGAGTGCCCGAAGTCGCCGCGCCCGGCCCTGGGTCGTGAGAAAAGCGAACGGTTGCATTCTGCCTCTGCCCGCTAGTTCAACGAACGCCAGCGCTCGAAGTGCTGGCGATAGGCGCTGACAACAATGTCGATGTACTCTGGAATGATCGCCCGATCCTCCTGAAACGTCGAGTTCAGCAGCAGATTGACCAGTTCGAGCGCTCTCTGACCGAGGAGAAGGTTGAATTGTCCCGGATACTCTTCGGGCCAGGTTCGAAGCGTTTCGTACCCGCTCCGATAGGCGGAGAGGAAATCCGCGAATCGCTCGTCGCGCATGAGGTAGTAGAAGGTGATCGCAATATCCTGGATTGGGAACCCAAGCGCGCAGTCCTCGAAGTCGATCGGATGGAGTGTCCGGCGATCGACGAGCACATTCCACAGGTGCAGATCGCCGTGGATTACGTGCGGATTGCCTGCCCGGTAGAGCCGCTGGAGTTCGGCGTCGAGCGCCGCTCTTATTTCAATCATCAGTGCCAGGGCCCCTGGCAGGATCTCGAAATCGGGGTTGTCGTTGAAGATGAGGTCAGGCAACTCGGGAGACAGCGGGGTATCGAGTTTCGGAACGCTGAATCCGCTCGGAGGGGTGAAGCTCGCGCCGTGGTCGTGAAGCTTCGCCATAAGGATGCCCAGTCGCCGGAAGTTGTCAGGCGTTTTCGATAGCGAGAACTGGATCCCCCGGACCCAGCTGGATACGTTGCAGATGCGCGGCTCGGGCACTCCTTCCGCCGCGGCAATGATGACCAGATCTCCGGTTCTCGTGCGCGCCGGAGCCGGGGCCGCGATGTCCGTGTCGCGACAGATCGCCTCCTGCCAGAGAAGCTCGGATCGGACTTCTTCAATGCTCCGCATGCCCGGCAGGTTGATCCGAAGGGCGTATGACCGGCCACCGGTCGCATCGACCCGAAAGGTGCAGTTCGAGATGTTGTTGACGAGCCGCATGCGCTTGACATCGATGTCGTAGGCGTCCAGGGCCTTCCGAGCAACTCTCCGGAGCCGCCGGGCGCGACCACGCATCGTCAACTGGTCGAAGGTCTTCAATCGGCCCACGCTTCGCTTGCTGGATGATGCGGAGTTGTTGCTGCGCGTCCGGCGTGATCTGCAAGTTGATCGCAACGTGCAAACCAGATGCCGTCGTGACTGTTGATGTGTTCGATCAGCCGCTCAAGAGCGAGGATGCGCGACGGTCGCCCAGCATAGCGAGGGTGGCAGACGAGCATGAAGTAGCCGGTCATTGCGTAAGCGGCGTCGAACTCTTCCATCCAGAGATCAATGACCTTGCTCGGCCGGCGCATTGTGCCGGGATGGGCGTAGTAGGGCGCGTCGTCAAGCGTCCAGGTCCAGGGTAGTTCGATGATTTCATCGGATTCGCCCTGCTTGATTTCCAGCCAGTACGGAACATCGTCGTCGCCAAACGAGCTGTCGTAGGTGTATCCAGCGCCATGCAGTTGCTGGATAGTCCAGGGCGTCGTCAGACCGGACGGCGCCCTCCACCCTGCTGGACGGTTGCCGGTCGCTCGCTCGATGGCCTCGGTGGCGCGAGCGATAAGGTCCTGCTCCGTCTCCTGGTCTAGCTCGTTCCAGCGCTCGTGCATCCAGCCATGACCGGCTATTTCATGGCCCCGAGCGATGACCTCGCGTGCAAGCCCGCTGTACTTCCGGGCATTCCAGCCTTCAACGAAGAAGGTTGCCGGAATGTTGTGTTTGTCGAGCAGATCAAGCACCCGTTCAACGCCGCGTCTCGGAGCGTAGACGCCATCCGCGCTTGCGCCACCGGCATGACCGTACCGCAGCAGGTCGTAGGACTCTCCAAAATTGTCGAATGTCAGGGTAACGGCGCAGCGAGCGTCGCCCGGCAATCGTGGACGTTCGAATGGCATTGTCTGGTCCCCTCTCGTTTCGCCACGATTCGTAGTTGAATGTGGTGTATGTCGTCAAGCAAAGGAGAGAATGAGCACATGACAGATAGAGCGAACGAGGTCGTCATCGTCACCGGGGCAGCGGCCGGGATCGGTTTTGGCATCGCGAAACGGTTTCTCGATGCTGGAGCGCGAGTCGGCATATCCGATTTTCGAGAGCACGCGATCGCCCGAGCCGTCGAGCGCTTGGGGCGGTCCGACCGGCTCGAAGCCGGCGTCATCGACGTGCGTGATGAAGCGCAGGTCGATGGATATTTTGGCCACATCGATGAAACGTTCGGACCACCGACGATCGTCGTCGCCAATGCCGGGATCTATCCGAACACTCCTGTAGTGGATATGGGCGTTGACGAGTGGGATCGAGTGATGGAAACGAACGTCCGGGGTGTCTTTCTGACCGGGAGAGCCGCGGCGCGTTCGATGATTGGCGCTGGCAGCGGAGGGAACATCGTCACAATCTCTTCCGGCGCCTACCAGAGCGGGCGAGTCGGGGCCTCACACTATTGTGCGTCGAAGGCTGCCGTCGTCATGCTGACGAAGGTGATGGCGCTCGAACTCGCGCCTCACCGTATCCGGGTCAACTGCATCGCGCCGGGACTGGTCGAAGTCCAGAGCGAAGTCTCGCCGATCTCCGAGCAGTACAAGTCCACCCTGACGAACTCAATCCCCTGGGGGCGCATCGGCCAGCCTGCAGACATCGCGAACGCCGCCTACTTTCTCACGTCGCCGGAGGCTGACTTCATCACCGGCGAAGTGCTGATGGTCAATGGAGGCAGTTCAGCTGGGAGAGCGTTTCTGCCACCTAGTAATCCATAGTCGGACGGCTTTGAACCGGCCCTGGACCCGAGTATCAGGGATTTTCGCCGCCTAAGAGCGCCCGGATGTCGCCGATGGCGTCCTCCGCCGGGGCGTCGTGCGCGTAGAGGAGCACGATCCGGCCCTGGTCGTCGACGAGGTAACTGGTGGCGGTGTGGTCGACTGAGTAGCCCGCGCCACTGCCCCCTGCCTGCTTCTCCGCCACGACGCCGAAGGCCGCCTGCGCCGTCTCGAGTTGTCCGGGCGTGCCGGTAAGACCGGTGAATGAGGGGTTGAACTGGCTGACGTAGTTCCCGAGTCGCTCCGGCGTGTCTCGCTCGGGATCGACGGTGACGAAGTAGAAGTCAATCTTGGCGGCTTCGACGCCAAGCTGATTGTGGATCTGTTTCGCGCGGCTAAGTGTCAACGGGCAGACATCTGGGCAGTTGGTGTATCCGAAGAAGAACATCGAGAATCGCCCCGAGGTTTCCTCAGTTGTCCATTTTGCCCCGTCGGAGCGCTGGAGCGTCAAAGCGGGTAGTGTTGGAGGTGGGGACATCGACATACCAGCGAACGTTTGGTCCGATTCACTCTGGGAATCAGTTAATCGGGTGGCGAGTACCGCGGTCGCGACCAACAATCCGAATCCCAGCACGATCGCAATCGCCATTTTCCCATGGTCGTCGAGATGTAGGCGGGCGCTGAAGCCTGCCTGATGGTGGAGGCGTCGGGTCGTTGTCATCGCTCCTGCTTCCGGCCCCGATTAATTGGAACCTGCGCCCGAATCACTAACCGAAACGGTCAGCGAGGTGCTGCTGCCGACCGAGCACGTAAAAGCGCCGCTGAACCGGTAGATTCCTGGCTCATCAAACGTCTTCGTCAGCGTCTGGCCAGGCCAGATCGGAGACGACAGGAAGTAATGAAGTGCTTGATCCTCGTTGTGAATCACGATGCTCTGCCCGGTTTCAAGCTCAATCTCCCCGGGAATCAACTCCTCGACCTGGCCACGAAGCTGCCTGGCAAGGGCGCCCGGTTCGATGGTGAACTCGGCATCCGCCGGGGGTGGCGCTGCCTGGGAACCACGGACATCGCATGCGGTGATCGTGGGCATCGCCAGGAGCGCGAGTAGCATCGCCCAAATCCATTTACTCCCGATGCCCTCGAACATGTCGCACTGTCCATCCCGACGATCGTTCGTCAGATCCAACGATATGTTGAAGAACTGAGGGAAATCTGAGGGAGTGCTGATGATAGGCTGGAAGATCTGGCTATTCGTGCCCCGCAGGGGAAGTTGGTCTCTCATACGAAGTCAACATGCAAGGTTCCCGGCATCCGTAGCGGCGAGCCGCCCTTGCACGGATGGGTCAAACGTTGCAGGTCAATCAAAACGTAACCAGCTGATTGCGCATCGTCATGTCGGAGTGCCTTGCGAGCCAGACTTTTGATGCGTTCAGCAGCACTCGGGACAGGAGCGACGAATTGTCAATGCTTACCGCGCCACGGAGCTCAGGTCTCGCGCCATTCCCTCAACAACAACACGGCAGAGGCGGGCGTCGGCAAGGGCTCGATGCTGTCCGGCTTCCCGAACTCCGAAGGTAGCCGCAGCATCGATGAGTTTGTGCCAGCGGTAGCCGCCGTAGCGCTCGTGGCGAACTCCAACGTACGCAGCATAATGCTTCATCGCGCATTGCCAGTTGGCGCGGTAGCCCGGCATGCGGCCGAGGTTATTGCATTGCTCCATGATCCGGGTGTCGAAATCGGCGTTGTAGATGACGACGTGGCTCGCATTCGCCAGCAGCCGTCCAAGCCGAGGCGCAATCTCCGGCCAACGTGGGGAATCCCTGACCATTGCGTCGGTGATGCCGTGGATGCGTGTGGCGTCCGGGGGAATGGTGCTAGATGGTCTGACCAGGGTGTCGAGCACCGCCCGCCCGTTGGCGTCAACGAGCGCGAGATCGACGATCTCGGCGTCGCTGTCCAGACCGGTCGTTTCAGTATCGAGATAGAGCACGTTGGGGTCGGACAGAATGAGTCGTGCCCATTCGACCGCGTTGACAAGATCGCCCGTTTGGGTCTGCTGCATCGCCCGCTCACAATCGCTCGCTGCATTGCCCTCGCCAGATCGATGCTGCTCAGGATTCTATCAACTGGCGGCGATCGTCGATGCGCTTGGCGAGCCGGCCAACTTGCTGGGACACTCGTTTGGCGCGATCTGCGCGCTCGAAGCGCCTTTACTGACGAACAACATTGAAAAGTTGAATCTGTGTGAGCCTCCGGTGTCATATCCACCAATACCCCCTGAGTTCGCCTCGCGCCTCCAGGCGATGCTTGAGGCCGGCGACCGGGAGGGTGTGCTCGTGACGTTCTATGCGGAGTATGCCAGCATACCGGAAGAAGATATCGGGCAGATGAAGCAATCCCCCGCCTGGCCGTCGAGGGTCGCCGCGGCGCACACGCTGTTGCGAGAAGGCTTGGCAGTTGGCGAGTACCGGTTCGAAGCTGGGCAGTTCGCGGGGATGACGGTCCCGACGTTGCTCATGCTTGGCGGGGACAGCCCGCCACTCTATCGCGAGTCAATCGAACGCATAGATGAAGCGTTGCCGAACAGCCGGATCACCGTGCTTCCGGGACAGCAGCATGTTCCGATGGACACCGCGCCGGATCTGTTTGTGCGGGAAGTGCTGGCGTTCTTGCGAAGCTGAGCGAGTGTAGGAGCGCATCGCACTCAGTCGGACGGAAACCGACAGCGAACGACTACCGCCGTTTCTTCGCCGTGGCATGACCGACGGTGATCGCCTCGGCAGCCCATTCGTGAAGAATCTCGCGATCTTCGAGCAGGTCGGCTGGGACCGACCAGTAGGGCATCGTCAAGAACTGTTCGCTGCCTGATTCTTCGTAGCGTGGCCGGGTTTCATCATCAACCTTGAAATAGAGGGCCGAATCTGAGCTGATCAGCGCGAACATGTCGCCGCTCTCCCAGATCCCGTGACCACCAAACATCGCCTTGTCAGTGAGATTTCCGGATCCATCCAGCTGTTCCAGGACGTACTCCACAAATGCAGGATCAGCCGCCATCACTAGCTCGTTTCCCTACAGGCTATCCGCCTGACTTCGGCCATGCGAAGCAACTCGACACCTTCGGACATGAGAAGCATTGCATGCTCACGTTTCGATTTGGGATGTAGATCATATGTGCCAGGAGAGTGTATCGTCGCCGCGCGCGTTTGCCAATTGGCGAAATGAAGAGGTACAGATGATGGAACGTGCTACTCAGTAAACCGCCGCTCACAACCCAAATGTGAGCGGCGGTTTGTGATGGAGATCGTTATCTCGGGCGTGCGAATCGCGCGATGACTCGCGGCGGGAGGTCCAGAGGAAGATCAATCAGAACGAATGCAAACAGGGAACTTGCGCCAAAGAGTTTCGAATGGAAAGTGGTTTCAAGCGATCGATCCACGGAGATACCGAATTGCGCCGCTCATACAGTGCGGCTCCCCGAGCAAACCCGAACGCCCCGCATGATGGAGGGCGATGACGATCGCGAACATCCGGCCCGCTTCGAGCAACTCAGCGCGCCGAGCGGGGTCAGCGGTGTAAGCATCCAGAACGCATCCTGCCTGGGACCAGTCGTGATAGTAGGCGAACGAACCGATGTCCCAGGCCGGTGGCCCGGCAACCGCGTCGCCGAAGTCGAGCAGAGCGGCAAGGCGTCCCTTTGATACCGGCAATTGCCCGTTGTGCAGGTCGGTATGGATAGCAGCGGTGTGCCGCTCCAGGTCGAGAAGCGCCAGGAGCGACGGTTTGAGATCCTTAAGCTTCTCGACCAGATCCGGCGCCTCGTTCGCTATTGGATGATTCTCGATCGGCTCTCCGGTAAAAGGCCAGGGACGTTCCAGCCGTGAAAGCAGCCCGTCTCGCAAACACCGGTTCTCTCCAACCAGTCGATCGCGACGATTCTGCAGGAAGCCATGCCCCTCGACAGGCAGGCTGTGCAACGCCGCCAGCACCTCGCCGATATCGCCGCAAATCTGTTGGGGCAATTGACGGGTGCCCGGTGAACGCCCATCGACAAACTCATCCAGACACCAGTCGATCTCCAGCCCGGTGTCCAGATCCAGATTCGTCATGATTGGCCGGCTGACTCGATGCCCCGCAGCGAAGAGCGCCTTGCGGATCGCGAACTCAGCCTCGTAGCGGGTTTCCTCGCCCGGTCGTGGAGATGAAATCCGCAGGACGAAGCGGCGCTGTCTGGTCCTCGCCTCCCAGACGCTGCTCTGGGCGCCAGATGGCAGGGGGCGGAGATGAACGACATCGAGTCCGCAGGCACGCAGGATCTTCTTCGCCACCTCGGACCGCGGTGAAGGCTGATCGCCCGCGGGTCGCATCAGGCCTGCCGGGCTAACGGCGCGCGAATCGTTCCGGGAAGACGTGCCCCCAGATCGAGGGCATCTCGCCGACTGGAACGTCGATCAACGTTGGGTGGTTATTCGCGAAGCCTTCGCGAATCGCCGCGCGCAGCTCGTTGGCATTCGTCGCCCGAATGCCGGCCGCCCCGAAGGACTCGGCCAGCTTGACGAAGTCCGGGTTGGTTAGCGACGAGGCCATGACCTTGCCGCCATACATCTCTTGCTGGATGCGCCTGACGTTCCCGAACGCGCCATCATTGAAGACGACCGTGACCAGCGGGATCTTGTGCCGCACCGCTGTCGAAAGTTCTGGCATCGTGTACATGAAGCCGCCATCGCCAGTGATCGAGATGACCTTCTTGTCCGGATTGCCGACCTGTACGCCGAGCGCCGTCGCGAAGCCGAAACCGAGCGTACCCTGGTAGCCGGCATGGATGAAAGTGCGGGGTTGGTAGATCGGAAACCCGCCGAACTGGGCGAAGTAGCCGAGCTGGGTGACTTCGGAGACGTACTTGCCATCGTCGGGCAGCTCCTCGCGCATGACCATCGAGAAATCCCACTGGGGCTGCAGTTCGCCGAAGACATCGTTGACCCGCTCGCGAATCGACTCAAGTTCCTCTTTGCGAGATGGGCGGGAACCGTTGACCTTCTCGATCTCGGGAAGGAGAGCCCGGATACTGGCGCCTGCATCGCCGGTGACGGCGATGTCGGCGTCGCCGAACCGGTCGACTTCCTGCTCGTCAATATCCACTCTGATCAGGGTGTGCTTGTCCGGCTTGAAGCCGCCGGACATCCGCGGCATCGCGAACCGGGTCCCGATTGCCAAAATGACATCGGCGTCTTCCAGCAACATCCGCCCGCCGAGCATCGTCTGCGCGTGGTAGTCACGGTCGCTGATGACGCCCCGCCCGCCGGGCGACATCACGACCGGGGCTTCCAGCGCTTCCGCCAGTTGTTGCATCTCGTCCGGATAGTCGATGACGCCGCTGCCCGCGAAGATGACCGGATTCTTCGCCTTGCCGAGGAGCTTCGCCGCTTCGGCAACCTTGCTTTCGTCGGGAGCGTTTGCCGGGTAGGAGGTCACGGGATCGAGCAGTTCGACCTCTTCCCGCTTGCCCATGATGTCCGGAGACATCTCGAACTCGACCGGGCGGGGCCGTCCAGTCTGAAGCTGCCGGAACGCTTCTCTCAACAGCTCGGGCGCTTCGGATGGCGAGTCAGCCCGTACCGCCCACTTGGTAACCGACTGGATCATTCTCAGCTGTTGGGGAATCTCGTGGAGCGCGCCATAGCCTTTCTCGATCGCGTTTGAATCCACCTGCCCGGAAAGCGCGAGGACCGGCGTGTTGGTGGCATAGGCGGTCGAGAGCGCTGCGGTCGTATTCAGAAGGCCCGGGCCGGGAACAACCAGAAAGACGCCGATCTTACCGGTGGACTGGGCATAGCCCATCGCCATGTAAGCGGTCGCTTGCTCGTGGCGGGTGTGAACTATGCGAATCTCATCCTGCAGGTCGTAGAGCGCGTCGAAGGTGTTGTCAAGCTGCACGCCGGGCAGCGCAAAGATCGTGTTGACGCCGTAGCTCTGGAGCGTCCTGGCTATTGCGTGCCCGCCGGTCATTTCTGCCACGTGGCTGTCCTCCCTGGATAAATCCTGATCGTGTTCGCGACAACGCGGGCAACGCCGGTGGCATCGCGCGCCATCAAGGATTCTAAAGCATCCTGGGAGTCCGACGAGAGTGGATGAATATCGTATTCCGGAAAAGAAGGAGGGCGAGCGGCCGGATAAATACTGCGGGGAGGCCACTCGCCCGGCTGGGGAAGGGAGGAAAGAACCGTCATCATCATCCCCCGGCGGCCCGGTCTTGTCACGGGGCCACAAGTCCTGACCCGCCGCCGCCAAATGGCCATGGCCGATAGTTCGCAAATCATGGTGTGCGGAACAGAAGTAGCCGGGGCTTGCCGTTCGGTGCCGCGGAGCCCACTGATCCGGTTGCTGCCTCAAAGAGCAGCGAGCGTTGTTCCATCAGGAACCTGTTTCACACTGGACGCGGTTTCAGGCATAGCCGTTATCGTGCTTTCTGTGGCGGTGATTGTCGTGATCGGGTCAGCCTCGGCGGCATCGAATAGTGTCTCACCATCACGGGCCAGCTTGAGTTCCGAGGCGATTACAGCGAACACGTTGAATCCGTCCCAATGTGTCAGTCTGTCACTTAACCGGCTTCGCACGGGTAGCGGCACAATCTCTGGAACGGGTCAACGAGAGTTGATTCCAGGCAGCAGCGGAGCGGATTCAATCAACGGCGGCAATGGCAGGGATTGCATCGTTGCCGGGGGTGGGGATGACATCATCAATGGAGGCGGTGGAACCGATGTCTGCATTGGTGGCGCTGGCACGGATGTGTTCACGAACTGCGAGACTGTCTATCAGTAGGCCGGTATTCCCGTATCCGCTTCCATGAGATGCCGGTTTCGACCATCGCATGTAGGCGGCGTAGAAACCTATCCTCTTCACCGCAGCCTTGCGATCTCCTCGGGGCTGTAGCGGTAGCACCGGAAGACGCGGTTGGAGACCAGCGCGTCCGGCTCGTCAGAGGTCGCGTAGAAATGCGGGTTGACGAATTCCCAGACGACTTCACCCTCCGGCGTCACTTCGAAGAACCGTCCGAAGGAGCCCTCACAGATCAAGGTGTTGCCGTTGGGCAGGCGGGTGGCGTTGGAGATCAACGGGCTGAAGAAATCGCTGATGTACTTCTCCTGATACGACCAGACCACTTCCTTGCTCTCGCGCTCGATCTCGATGACTCGCGAGTGCGGGATATTGTGATGCAGGCGACTCGTCCCATTGTCGAAGATCAGGATGTTGCCGTTCTCCAGTTCATTGGGAGCGTGCTGCTGGGCAATGTGCGGTGGGCCGATGTTCCAGATGACGTCGCCGGTAGAGCGCTCGATGATCGCGACTTTGCACGGGTTGCGAAAGCTGACGAGCAGATTGCCGTCGGCCATCTCGAAGACTGTGTTCGCGTGGGTCCATTCCTCGCGGGGCTCGTTTGGCGCGGCCAGACCGTGCTCCCAGGGATCAAGGTGTTCCCAGGAGTTCCAGCGCCACACCTCCTCGCCCTCCCAGGTCATTTCGACGATGTAATCGGCGTACATCCGGTTGCCTTCGGCCTCTGAGCCAGGGCGCCCGCCGCGCACTCGCTTCTGGAACTCTTCGTCCAGTTCGGCGAGGCAGAGCAGGATGACGTTGCCGTTTCTCAGCTTGCGGCCGTCGTGATGATGATCGGGGTGCTTCAATTCGCGAAGGATATTGCCATCCCAGTCAGCTTCGAGGACAACACCGCCCTTCCAGGGCGCATTGCCGATGAAGCGCTCGTCTTCGGCGTCGATGACCTTGCCGTTGTAGAAGAGAGTGCCTTCTGGAGTGATGTACCCGTACAGCCCCGGTGGGAAGGGCATGTCCCACCTGTGCGCGACGTTGCCCTCCATATCGATCAAGAAGACCTCGCCTGGCCCAGTGTTGGCTGAGAACAGGGTAAAGCCCTGATAGGCCCGTTCCTCATCGTGGCCCCGTAGCCCCAGCCCGGCGCGACGGCCCTTGACCTGATCAACTTTCGGCATGATTTCTCCTTCTCACCTCCGATGCGATGTCCTGGCATCCGGATAGTGGCTCCCTATGGATGATTCCCCACACCTCATGGCTAGGTCACATGTCCGGTGACAACTGTGCACGTCTGCATTGCGTGGAAGTCCGGGCGGCGCAGAGCGTACGCATCGGAATCGAGATCGGTCAACGTCACGAGTTCTTCCCAGTCGCCCGCGTCCAGGTATGGCTGTAGCTTTTCTCCCCAGTACCCTTCGAAGACGCTGTGTTGGAAGTAGTCGAGATCGGCTTCCTCCAGCGGCGGCACCCGTTCGGCGACGTATGTCTGTATCGTGACATCCTCGAACCCGGCCCCCAGCATCCAGCCATAGATGTTGCGTTGTCCGGTGATCTCACGATGAGTGACGCCGTACTTGTCTCGATAATAGGCACGACAGGCCCCGACGACCGCATGTTCGAGCCGCTCATCCCAGGCGAAGATCATTTCGGGCAGCAGCAGGTTCTGGACGAGTACTAACTGTCCACCTTGAACGAGGCTTCCGGCAAGCGTCCTGAGCCCGGCCACCGGATCGTGAAGGTGGTTGATGGTGTTGTAGGTCCAGATCAGATCGAACGTTGCTGGTCCGAAGATTGGCTGGGTGATGTCGCCCTGCATGAAGCGCAGTGGCAGATCACGGCTTAGATGCTTCTCAGCGGCGATCTCGATGTGCTTGTGCGCCAGGTCGATGCCAACGACACTGCCGCGTTGTCCAACCTGCTCTGCCAGCCAGCGGCTGACCAGACCGGTACCGCAGCCAGCGTCGAGCACTCGATTTCCGGGCAGGATACCGATGTCGTCGATGATCGACCGGAGTTCGGGTTCGAGAAAGCGATCGTATCGTTCCAGCTTGTCGCCGTAGGAACGGTGGGGCGTATCTCCGAGCAGTCCCGTGCGCTGATCGGTCATTAGCCGCGAATCTTCCCTCGCGTGACCATCCGGATCGGTGGCAGGCGATTGACCGGCACATCGATCAGTGTCGGATGGTTGTTCGCGAAACCCTCGCGAACGGCGTGCCCAAGCTCTTCAGCATTGGTGGCCCGGAGCCCGGCCGCTCCAAACGATTCCGCCAGCTTGACGAAATCAGGATTGTGCAGGCTGTTGCCGATCTCTCGACCGCCGTAGCGTGTCTGCTGGATGTACTTCACGTTCCCGAATGCGCCATCGTTGATCACGACGGCGACGAGCGGGATGTTGTGCCGCACAGCGGTGGAAAGTTCGGGCATCGTGTACAGAAAGCCGCCATCTCCGTTGATCGAAAGGACTTTCTTATCCGGATTCCCGACCTGGGCGCCAAGCGCGGTCGCGAAACCAAATCCAAGCGTCCCCTGGTAACCCGCTCCGATAAGAGTCCGTGGGCGGTACACCGGGAAGCCGATGTCGGCGTAGGCTGCGAGCTGGGTGATATCGCCAACGATGATTCCGTCATCAGGTAGTTCCGAGCGTAGCGCTTTCGCAAAGTCATGGCTTGGCTGGAACTCGAATAGCTGGTCCTCAACATTCTCCTTGATGCCCGCGATCTCGGCTTCACGCGATTCGCGGGTGTAAGTCTTACGATCGACCTGATCGAATATCTGGCCAATCGTCCGGTTAGCGTCGCCGACAAGCCTAATTTCCGGATCGACGATCCGATCGACTTCCTGCTCGTCGATGTCGACCCGGATGATCTTCATCGCATCATCTGTGCCCCAGTCGGTGGCCGGGCGATCGAAACGGGTGCCGATCGCCAGCACGACGTCCGCGCTGGCGTAGACGTGCCGTCCTCCGAGCATTGTCAGGGCGAGCGGGTGGTGGTCGCTGACTACGCCTCGCCCGCTCGGGGTCATGATCACCGGCGCCTGGAGCACTTCAGCCAGTTCGCGGATGGGATCGCCAGCATCCATCGCGCCGCCACCGGCGAAGATGATCGGGTTCTTCGCGCTGGCGAGCAGGTCGGCTGCCCGGGCAACAAGATCGGTATCAGCTTCCGCTACCGGATAGGATCCGGCAGGCTCCAGAAGTTCCACATATTCGGCCAGCCCCATGATGTCCGGTGACATCTCAAGCTCAACCGGTCTTGGCCGTCCGGTGTTGAGCTGACTGAACGCTTCCCGGACCATGGCAGGCGCGTCCGAGGGCCGTTCGATCCTCGCCGCCCACTTCGTCAGGTGGCTGATCGTCTCCAGCTGGTTCGGAATCTCATGCAGCGAGCCGAATCCCTTGTTGATCTCGTTGGACGCAACTTGCCCTGAGAGCGCAAGCACCTTCGCGTTCGTGGCGTAGGCAGTCGAGAGCGCGGCGGTCGTGTTGAGCAGTCCTGGGCCGGGAACGACCAGGTAGACGCCGACCTTGCCGGTCGACTGGGCGTAGCCGAACGCCATGTAGGCGGTCGCCTGTTCGTGGCGGGTGTGGACGATCCGGATGTTGTCCCGCTCGTCATAGAGTGCGTCGAAGGTGTTGTCGAGCTGTACGCCTGGCAGCGCAAAGATCGTATCGACGCCGTAGCTCTTGATCGATTGAACGAGCGCTTGCCCGCCGGTGAGAGTCGCCATATCTGTTTTGCCTCTGACTTCCATCGCAGTCGCTAGTTTCTGGACGTATTCTAGACCGGCCTATGGAAGCGGTGGTGTTCCTCAACAGCCAGGTTCGCCGAACGCCGATACAACGATGGTCGCCACACTGGTGAAGCGCTGCTAAACTATCTCAATCATCGACGGAGTGAAGGAGAGCACCGGACTATCGCACGCGAAGAACCGGTCCAGTCAGACCAACCCGTGGAGGAAGAACGCCAGCGCAGCCGCGCGCTTCGTTACCTCGTGCCGCACACGCTTTTCAAAGCCGACATGTTCGCATCGCTCCGGCACCGCAACTACCGTTATTTCTGGATCGGCACACTTGTCAGCAACATTGGCGACTGGATGGACAACGTCGCCTTCAGTTGGCTGATGTGGGAACTGACTGGCAGTGGCGCGTATCTCGGCTTGCTGGCGCTCTTTCGGGCTGCGCCCATTCTAGTCTTCACGCTCTTCGGCGGGGCGCTGGCCGACCGCATGGAACGTCGACGCCTTCTCCAGGTCACCCAGGTCGGCGCCATGGTGCTGGCGCTCCTGCTCGCGGCGCTGGTTCTGACCGACACCGTCCAGGTCTGGCAGGTGTTTGCAATCGCCGCGGGTCGCGGCATCGTCATGAGCATCAACATGCCGACGCGACAGGCGTTGCTCTCGGATATCGTCGATCGTAGAGACTTGACGAACGCGATCGCCCTGAACTCCGCGACGATGAATCTGACCCGAGTGCTCGGCGGATCGATCGGCGGTATCTTGATCACAGTTATCGGGACCGGCGGGGTCTTCCTGGTGAACGGCCTTTCAACCGTGATCCTTATCGTGACCCTCGCCTTCATGGTGATTCCTCCAATTGCCCATGACACTCGACGTCGCTCACTCCTGCGTTCGATCGGTGACGGGCTTTCGTATATCCGGGCCAACGACATCCTCCTGTCGTTGATCGTCCTGGCGCTCGCGCCGATGATTCTTGGCATGCCTTACATGACGCTGCTTCCGATCTTCGCCGACGATGTTCTGGGTATCGGCAATGAAGGCTACGGCATTCTGGTTGCCTTCACCGGCATAGGGGCAATGGCTGGCGCATTGACGATCGCCGCAACGTCGAACATGCGCCACCGGGGCCGGACGATGTTGCTGTTGATGATCTTCTTCGGAATGATGTTGTTTCTCTTCAGCAGGTCTACAGACCCGACCTTATCGTTCGCTCTGCTGCTCGGCGTGGGCGCTGGACAGACGACCTACATGGCACTCAACAACACCCTGCTCCAGACACACGCGTCCGATGAGATGCGTGGCAGGGTGATGAGCGTCTTCTTTCTGAATAGAGGCATGGTTCCGTTGGGAACAGTGGCCGCTGGCTTCGCCACCGAGTTCATCGGGGTGCAGTGGACGGTGACGATTATGGCTGCGATGTTGGTTGCGCTTGGTGTGGCCGCGTTTGTCTTCCTGCCCAGGTTGCGGGCATTGGAGTAGCCAGGCTGGCGCCATTTCTTGCTAGATTGCTGACAAGTCAGATGTAGAAGGGGGCGAGACCGATGACAACCCACCACTTTTCACCAGAGCGTTATCACCGGGCGATGGGCACGTACGATCCGGTGCTACGGATTGCCGGTGGAGACACCGTCGTTACGACGACAGTCTGTGCGGCCGGGATTGATGCAAGCGCGGAGCGAGTAACACCTGGCGGCAATCCGATGACCGGTCCCTTCTTCGTCGAAGGGGCGGAGCCAGGCGATACCCTGGCGGTCCGGCTCGACCGGGTTCGCCCCAACCGGCGTTTCGGGCACAGCGGTTCGGTTGTCGCTCCCAACGTTGTTGATCCTGGCTTCGTGCCGCGCCTTCCAGAGGGTGACGAAAGCAGGTGGGATGTCGATGTCGAGAGTTGGACGGCGACGCTGGTCAAACCGGAGACGGTGCTTGGCAAAATCGCTCTCCCGCTTGACCCGATGATTGGTTGCCTCGGGGTTGCCCCGGATCGTGGTCAGGCGATATCGACCGCGACATCCGGCCCGCACGGCGGCAACATGGACTATCGAGGGATCGTCGAAGGCGTGACGGTGCTCTTTCCGATCTTTGAGGAAGGCGCGCTCTTCTTCATCGGCGATGGTCATGCCCTGCAGGGTGACGGCGAGATCGTCGGCTCGGGTATCGAGATCTCGATGGACGTTCAGTTCACGGTTCAGGTTCGTAAAGGGCGAAGATGTCACTGGCCGCGTGTGGAAACGGGTGACGAACTGATCGCTCTGGGCAATGCCCGCCCACTTGACCAGGCGCTCCAACATGCGACGACCGAGTTGATGCATTGGCTCGACGCCGGGCATGGGTTGGATTACACGGCGTCATCGACCTTGCTGGCTCAGGTCATTCGCTACGAGATCGGTAACGTTTTCGATCCGGCCTACACCGTCGCCGCGAAGATCGCCCGGAAGTGGTTGCCGGAGTAGGCCCGTTCACCGGCGGCTACTCTCTCTGGTCATCCCGCGTTTCGCCAACTTGCCATACCTGGCAGGCTGGGCGTCTCCCGGCCTAGCCGGTAGCCGTGCTCTGGCTAAGCCGCGGCGCCTCCGGGTCGGTCTTTCTATCCGGCAGCCATGAGATGCCAGCAATCGCCAGCCAAAGGATGACGAATCCAAGCCCCTGCATGGCGGTAATCGAACGATCGAGGAAGATCCAGTTCAGAATGATCGCGGTGGCCGGGAACGCAAGCTCTGCCAGCGTTGCGTAGGAAGCAGCGGTTCTCCGCAACCCTTCGTAGTAGATCAGCATCGCCAGCAGGCCGGGGATCAATGCAACCAGAAACAGCCGTCCGGTGAAATCTCCCATGCCGGTGAACGTCGAAGCCAACTCCCCGCGATAGAGTGCGAGACCGAAGAGAAATGGCAAGGCGAACAGGAAACGTGCGGCAGCGACCGTCGAGAAGGAGCCCTTTCCAAGTAGCAAACGACCCATCACCGTCGAAGCGCCCCAGAGAGCTGCCGCGCCCAAGGCCAGGCCCGCCGCTTCAACCTCTCCACTTCCGAGATTCCAGAAGGGATCAAGCGTCCCGAACGAAACCAGGTAGCCGCCGAAAATGGCGACGATGAAGAGGGGCCAGTAACGACTGGGCAGTCGCTCTCCAAGCACTACCGAGGCCAGTAACACTGCGATGAGCGGTTGGGCCTTCTGGAGCAGGATGACCGTCGTTGGATTTCCGCGAGCGAACCCCTCGGTGAAGAGGACGGTGGCAAGCCCGGAACCGCCCCAGCCAATGATGAACAACGCGATCCAATCAAGCCGTGTGAGCTGACTAAAGAATGTGCGCCCAGCGACGAGCAGGACCGGCACGGCAAAGAGCATGAGAAAGAGATGCTCGGCAAGGACGATCTCGGTGGAGGACATTTCCCCGACCAGGGGTTCGCGGAGAATGGCGTCCGTTCCCCAGAACGAGGCGCCGATGGCGACGAGGATCACCCCGAGACCAGACCACGACTTCCATCTGTTGATCATGTTCTTCCCTCGTGTCGCTGCTTCGCTGCCATGTGGGCCACCCTCCTCCGATATTCTTGCAGGTCTACCGGCGTGTCGAGATCGAAAGCGAGCCCCGGCGCGTGAACCGACTTAACCCTCAGCCCACCCTCCCGAGCGTTACGCAGATGACGCGGGTAGCTCCCGTTGCCGTAGGCCGGTTTGAAACATGATCTGGCGGGAATCAACAATGCGTTTGTGCCCGTCCCATGCCGATCCGGCGCGATAATGACGTCGGCTTCCAACGACGCACGAACTACCTCTTCTACATCTCCAGTCGTAAGAAATGGAAGATCACCATGGAGGATCAGCACCTCTGTGGCTCCTCGTGTCCTCGCGTGTGTCACTCCCGATCGAACTGCCGCATTGATGCCATTGTCAAGCTGTAACAGCGTTGTGGCGCTGTGCATTTCCGCGACAGCTGCCACCTGCGAATCCGAAGTGACGACAATCGACTCGCAAACCGCGCTAGTGCTCCCCAGGACGGAGAGTTCCGTCTCGAGACAGCGCAGAACGATCCCGGCCCGCTCGGACGGGCTCAGCCGTGCGGCCAGGCGCCGTTTGGCGTTGGCAAGGCGCTTGACCGGGATAACGGCCACGATCGTCATGTTCCGCAAGTTGATCCCAGTCTGTTCGCCATCTCGATTACGTTGCGTCCAAGTTGCCTCCGGTCATCGTCGGATTGCATGAGCGTAGCCGTGGCGCCAACCATCATTCCAAGAGACTCGATCTGCGAAGCCAGGCGAGCGTCCACGCTGTCGATGACCATGCCATCGATCACGTCCCGGTAGTACGTCGCGACCCCGGTAGCCGAGACATCGTGTCCGAGCGTCTCGAGCATCTGCGCCGCCGGGCCCTTGACCGCCTGCCCGCCGATGATCGGGCTCACCGCGATCACCGGGGCCGCGCTGCCAGCGATTCGCTCGCGTATTTCAGCGACTCCCAGAATCGGGTCGACGCTGACGAACGGGTTCGATGGGCAAATGACGATCAAGTCGGCTTCGTCGAGCGCAGCGGCCACCTCGATGCTAAGCGTCGCGCTGGTGATGCCCTGGAATTCGACCCCAAGCACGTCGTCACTATGCCGGCGGCGCACGAAGTACTCCTGAAAGTCCAGCACCCCGCCCGGTGTCCGGATTTTCGTTTCGACGGGCTCGTCGCACATCGGGAGGAGACGCGCCTCGATTCCGAGTCGCATCGCGAGATCAGTCATGATCGTGGTCAGTCGCTCACCGCGACGAAGCCGTTCCGTGCGGAGAATGTGCGTTGCCAGGTCTTTGTCACCGAGCAGAAACCAGGTGTCGGTCCCGTACGCCCGCATCATATCTAAGGTGACCAGTGAATCATCGACAACTCCCCAGCCAGTGGTGGGATTTGCGAGCCCGGCGAGGGTGTAGAGGACGGTGTCGAGATCCGGGCAGATTTGCAGGCCATAGAGGTTGAAGTCGTCGCCGGTATTGACGATAACCGTCAGGTTCTCGCCCAGGCCGTTGAGCGCCAACCCGTGGGCAAGCTTCGCCCCGCCGACCCCTCCGGCCAGGGCGACGACCTTCAGGGATTCTCCGGCGCTCATTATCGTGACCGGTCCAGCACCAGGATCTGCACCGGATTGGGAAGTGCGCCTGCTGTCAGCGTGACTTCGCTAGAGCCTGCCCGGCGGACGTCGTCCTTGTCGGCGACGAATTCATCGACGCTGACGATCTGCAGGTCGATGTCCGGGGTCTTGAAGTGACAAGGGATCAGAATGTTGGGCTGGATCTCCTGGGCAAGCGACCAGACCAACTCGGGTTCGAGCGTCGGACCGCCGCCGATGGGCGCAAGCATGACATTGACCCCGGCAAGCTGCGCGACCTGGCTTGGTTCGAGTTCGCAACCCTGATCTCCGAAATGCGCGATGCGAATCCCATCAATGTCGAAGACGAAGATCGTGTTTGGTCCGCGGGTCGCCCCTTGCTCTTTGTCGTGGTAACTGCCGATGCCGTGAAAGGTCTTGCCTCGGACTGACTGAGTGCCAATCCCGCGTACTACGCGAAACTCACCGGGCACAGCGTCGACGTTGCTGTGGTCGCCATGTTCGTGGGTGACGAGGACGATGTCTGCCTTGTCGAAGGTCGGATCGTAGCGGATACGCTCGGTGTGCTCGAATGGATCGATCATGATCCTGGTCCCATCATCCGCGGTGATGTGAAAAGCGGATTGAGCATAGAATTTCAATTGCATTTGGAGTTCCTTTCCTCGAGTGTTGAAAGGTGATCGAGCCCGCAAGTCAACGGCTTTTGACTATCCTAGTTGATGTTTGTCCCTATCCGCGATGCAAGCTCATACATAGAGCCTATCGAAAGGAGCCCTCTGGTGGCACGCAAGACCGCGATGATGATGGTGGCCGAGGCGAAGGGCCGCATAGAGAATCTCGGTAACGATGACCTTGCAAGTGAGATTGAAGCTGGCGCGCTTGTGGTTGACATCCGAGAACAGGTCGAGCGCGAGCAACTGGGCGTCATTTCCGGTGCGGTGCACGTGCCGCGCGGACTACTCGAGTTCATCGCCGACCCCGATAGCCCGATGCACCGGGCGGACTTCGACCTGGATCGCCGGATCGTGCTCCACTGTGCTACCGGCGGGCGTTCGGCGCTGGCCGCCGTCGCGCTCAAGGAGCTGGGCTTTTCTAACGTCGCGCACCACGAACCAGGCTTTAGCGGCTGGGCGTCCGATGGTCGGCCCGTCGAGGAGATCGAACCGGTCTGGGATGTCCGTAGCCAGTAGACCTTGCCGCGCCGACGGCGACCGGCTCCTGATCCACGACCTGCTGCGGCAGACAGCCGAAACGGGGCCGGTGATCTGTTGGATCGGTGACTTCGAGTGGTGGCAGGTCAATGACGATGACCCAGGAGCGCTCCAGTCTGTCCGCCTGTGGTTCGTGGGCGACCGGCTCGCCGCCTTCAGCTGGCCGAGCGGCACCGCGCTCGACTTTGTTACGCATCCCGAGCACCGCGAGCTGGAAGCTGCAATCCTCGACGATTGGGTTGGCGGGCAGGCCAACCGCACGGTGACGTTGTCGGTCAGCACACTCGAGAGCGATGCGCCCCGTATCGTCGCTCTCAGAGAGCGCGGATTCGTGTCAGTTGGGCGCGCCCACAACGTCCGAGCGCAAACGCTCGACGATCTGCCGCCAAGCCTGCCGCCGCCGGACGGCTACGCGGTCCGTGCGTTCGCTGGCGAGAAGGAGATCGCCTCCCGCGTTGCAGCCCATCGCAGCGCATTCCATCCCTCGCGCATGACGATCGAGAAACACCGCCGGGCGATGGCCTCGCCGCTCTACCGGCAGGATCTGGATCTCGTTGCCGTTGCGCCCGATGGCCAGATTGCCTCATATGCGCTCATCTGGTTCGACGAAGTCCACCGCAGCGGGCTCTTCGAACCCGTTGGAACGCACGCGGCGCACCGCCGTCGCGGGCTGTCCCGTTGCGTGATCCAGGAGGGTCTGCGCCGCTTGCGTGCGCTTGGAGCGACGCAAGCGTATGTGAACAGCAACGTCGACAACAGCGCGTCTAATGCGCTCTACGCCGCCTGCGGATTCGAGATCGCCGATGTTGAGTCACGCTGGGAGCGCCCCGGCGAGGCGGCTACGACACCTGCGGCAGGATTTCACGGGCGATGAGGCCGAGGACGTCGATGTCGTCCATATCCAGCGTTTGAAGCATGATCCGGTCGATGCCCTGAGCCTCACGCATCCGGATCGACTCGATGACTTCATCCGGTGTGCCCACGAGCAGCCCGCGCTCTCGCATGTTCTGAAGCGCCTGATCCACATCCTGGTCGTCGCGTCCGGTGATCGCCATGATACGTCGCGCACGCTCCCGCACTTCCTGCTGATCGCGCCCTATGACATGAGACAACATGATCGATTTCTCGATTTCGTCTGGATCGCGCCCGACGTCGTGGCAGTGTTGGGCGAGGACTTCGGCCTTGTGGTTGAAGACATCCGCCGGCACCGGAGTGACGTTCCACTCATCGGCATACTCTGCAACCAGTCTCAAAGTTCGCTTTTCACCGCCGCCGCCGATCAAGATCCTCGCTTTGCCGCCGGATGGGGTGAACGCCGCCTGGGCCCCGTCGAGTTGATAGTATTCGCCGGCGAAATCTACCCGCTCACCCGTCCAGAGCAAGGTGATGGCCTTGAGCGCTTCCTCGAAGCGATCCATACGCTCCTTGAGTGGGGGCAAACGAAAGCCGAAAGCACGATGTTCGCTCTCGTTCCATCCAGCGCCAATTCCGAACGAATAGCGGCCATTCGACAGGCGATCCAGCGCCGCCGCGTCGTAGGCGAGGTGTACCGGTTCGCGGAAACTGACCGGCGAAACAAGCTGCCCAAAGCGAAGCCGGTCGCTCCAGATGGGCACCGCCGTGAGCGAGGGGATGAGCGAGACCGTTTCGCGCTCATACTTCCCCATCACGGAATAGAGGTGGTCTGATCGCCAGACGGATTCGAACCCGAGCCGATCCGCGCTTCCAACGATGTTTTGCCAGCGTTCCCAGGTTAGCCCTTCCTGACCCTCGATCATGACGCCGAGTTTCATGGTCTCTCCATCCGTACTTGCCGATGCCGGTAATGCCATTAACTATCGAACGTTCGCAACGATCATACGCTGAAATGGCGTCCTTGCCAGGACACAGAGTCACAGCCTCGTGCTAGAATAAGAACATCTGTTCTATTTCATGTTGAACTGACGAGGGTGTTACGATGTCTCCGCGAAAGGGCCACGCTACGTCGAAGAGCAGGAAGAAGTCGCGTACAGCGTTCAGAGTTGGCCAGAGGGTAGAGCTCGATGGCTATGGACCTGCCACGGTGATTGCTGTTGAAGCGCGGCGTGGCGGTCGCTATTCCGATCTTTGGGTCCGGCCCGACGATAACCCCGCACAGGAAATTGGCGTTGGCTACCAGCATGATCTGGTAGAGCCAACCTGAGATCCCGCGCTACCGGTTCTGGCGATCCTGACCGTGCTGCCTGCTTCCTACACTCTTCGATGGTGAATCAGTTGCGCTCGGCCGGCGGGATTGGATTGATCGCATGTTTGACAGGCAATCGGCTGGAGCTAGCTGCTCCCTTGCTCGCTGGGGGCTGGGCTGGCGACTCCTGGCCCTGCTTGTCGCTTTGAGCATTCTCCAGGCCACGGCGAACGCATGTAGCATCGACAGTCCATCCGCCGAACCTAACCAGGACTCAGCCGGAATTGCCGCGCGTGGGGCGTTCGTCGTGTGGGCGACAGGCCGGGGAATCGGATACCGGGAGCTAACATCGTCGATGCGGGAGCAGCTTGAGGACGGTGCCACCGTTCGGCTTGACGTCACAGTGCGAACAGACGTGTCGCAAATCTGGCGGCGCGTCACGATTGATGTTCCCGTTCAACGCAATGAAGACGGCGCCTGGATCTATCCGGAAACTGCGCTGATAGACCGGCTGGTGCTGAGCGCGATATCCGCGACAGCTGTGGCGGGCGAACCTGGTAGCGCCACTCGCGCTCCCGCAACCGCTACTCCACGCCCGACGCCCTCAGCGACCACTGTCCCTACGGTCGTTCGCGCGACATTGCCACCGCCCACAGGGGAGATTGTTTACACCTCCGACTGGTCCCAGGGCTCCGATGGCTGGATCGGTACGCTGGATTGGAATGCGATCGACGCCAGGCTCGTCAATGATGGCTCGCGAGGTAGCCGCGATCCATGGATCGAAGCCCCGATCCATGTTGATCCATCAATGGCAATGACAATCGAGTTTCAGGCCGAGATTCTCGCCACTGAGTTTGGAAGCTTCGGGCTTGTGGCCCGGGCTGGAGGGTTTGGCTGGTTTGAATTTGGAGTTCGCTCAGATCCGGAAGATGAGGGCGGGGTGGTGGCAATGATGGCGGTCGCAGAGCGGCAGAACGCCCGGTTCGTGGAAAAAGAGCTACTCGCTGTGCCGCGCTCCCTATCGCCCGGCCCTCATCTCTATCGCGCCGAGTTTGGGAATGGCGTTGCCAGGTTCTTCATTGACGGCGAAAAGGTTGGTGAATTTCCCGAGCGCCAGTTCGTCCTCGGCGAATTCATGGGACTCTGGGCCGAATTGACCCACGTTGAAGTGCACACCTTTCGGGTGACGATACCGTAGCGATCAGAAAGGGCCGGTATCCGGGCATCCGGATACCGGCCCTGATCTCGTTCGAGCGTCTAGCCTAGCTGCCCAGTTCGTCCGAATGCTCGGATTCGGCCTGCGTCAGCGATTCGTCGATAATCGTGACCATCCGATCGATTTCGTCGTAGGTGACGACGAACGGCGGGGCGACATGGATGATGTCCCAGACGCGGGTCAGCATCCCCTTCTCGTTCATCAACTCGTCGACGCGCTTGACGAACTTGGAGTCTCTCCCGAACTTGTCCTTGGTTGCCTTGTCCTTGACCAGTTCGACGCCGGCCATCAGGCCACGTCCACGCACCTGGCCAACGGACGGATGGGTCTCAAGCTCCTTGAGCTGCTTGTAGAGATACTCGCCCTTGTCCTTGGACTGCTGGGGAAGATCCTCATTCTTGAAGATCTCGATGTTCTTCAGCGCGGCGGATGCTGCCACGGCGTGTCCACCGAAGGTGAGCAGGTGCCCGAGGGAGATGTCCTTGTGCTCCTTGAATGGTTCATAGAGCTCGGAGCGCACAGCCGCGGCGGCAATTGGCGCATAGCCGGATGAGAGGCCCTTCGCCATAGTCATGATGTCCGGAACGACGTCGTACTGCTCCATGGCGAAATAGGTGCCGGTCCGGCCCCAGCCATTGATCACCTCGTCGGCGATCAGAAGCACTCCGTGCTTGTCGCAGATTTCGCGCAGCCGCTTCCAGTATGCCTTGCTCGGTATCTGCACGCCGTTGGCCGTCGAAATCGGCTCGGCAATGATCGCGGCAACCGTCTCGGGATCCTGGAATTCGATCTCCTTCTCGAAGGCGTCAGCGCAGGCGATTTCGTCGGCTTCGCCTTCAAGTCCCGGGAATTGCGAGCGGTAGTTGTTGGGCGAGGGAACGTGGTAGACGCCCGCCATGAAGGGGCCGAAATACTTCTCGGCACGAATACTGGTCAGGCTCATCGCGCCGAATGTCATGCCGTGATAGGAGCCGCGGCGAGCGATGATCTTGTAGCGCCGCGGGAAACCGCGCATCGCCTGGACCTGCTTGGCGATCTTCATCGCGCTCTCGACGGCTTCCGAGCCACCTGAGCAGAAGAACAGGCGATCGAGGTCGCCCGGGAGCAGATCGGCGATCGCCTCGCCGAGCGCCACCGTCGGGACGGTCGTGTAGTTGCCAGCAGAGACGTAGGCCAGGCGGGCGGCCTGTTCCTTCATCGCCTCGCCGATCTCTGCCCGGCCATGGCCGGCATTGACGACCCAGAGTCCGGCGATGCCGTCGAGATATTCCTTGCCGTAGACATCGTAGAGTCGAGCGCCCTCGCCGCGATCGAAGACTTTCATCCCCTTCTCTTCGGCAAGTTGCTGCCACGTTGCACTGTGAATCCAGACGTGATCGAGTGCGGATTTCGTTAATTTATCGGCGGATGCGACAGCCACGCGTATTTCTCCCTCGCTGATGCCCGAACCATGGTTGGCCGGCAGAATTCTGACGGCAAGCGAACGCCGCTCGGTGCGAGTATAGCAGTGCTGCGAGCATCCCGAGGGGCTGGCCGACACATTGAATTGAGTTTCCTCCAACCGGCGATTTCGCGCCCCTGTGGCACATTTTCGAATGCCGCATTCGCGCGGTTCAGCCTTTGTGTCTTGTGCATCGATCTCGCGTTCAGTTCCAGGGAGCGACAAACCCGGCTACGATCAGTCGCTGCCTGTCTAGAATGGGACCGGCATCCTAAATCTGCTGAAATGGAAAGGTGCGAACAGTGTCGAAGGAAGTGCTGATACTCTCACGAAAGTTTCGGGAGTCTGATAGCGATTACGTCCATCAATTCCTCAAGTCGCAGGGTTGCTCGATGGTTGACAAGCCGATTTCCTACCCGGTGGATGATGCTCAGTTGCTGGATCTGGTGGAAACGGCTGGCGGAATCATTACCGGACTCGAGCAGATCACTCCTGCTGTCTTCGATGCCGCCCCGCACCTCAAGGTTGTTTCGGTCGGAGGCGTTGGTTATGACCATGTCAACCTCGAGGCGGCCAGCGAACGAGGGATCGTCGTTGCGAATTGCGCCGGATGCAACAATCATGCCGTATCCGAACTCGCCTTCGGGATGATGCTCGGCCTTGCCCGGAAGCTCCGCGGGAACGATGAGGCGATGCGCTCGGAGGGCTGGGCGAGCGGCGGTCCGCTTCGCGATGGGGTCGAATTGTGGGGCAAGACGTTGGGCGTTGTCGGGCTCGGACGGGTTGGCAAGTCCAGCGCGTTGCTCGGTAGGGCATTCGGTATGAAAGTGCTGGCAACGGATCTGGAGTGGGACATTACCTTTGCGAATCAGAATGGCATTTCTTATGTGCCGCTGGACGTGCTTCTGCGGCAATCCGACTTCATCACTCTCCACATTCCACTCACTGAGTTCACCCACGATCTGATCGACGAAGATGCCATCGATCTGATGAAGCCGGGCGCGATTCTGGTCAACACCGCGCGTGGCCCGGTCGTCAAGGAATCGGCGCTTGTCGCGGCGCTCTCAGCGGCACGGATCGCCGGCGCCGGGCTCGATGTGTTCCGGGTCGAACCGCATCCCGACAACCCATACACCGAATTCGACAATGTGATTCTGACGCCGCACGTTGGAGGCTCGACTCGTGAAGCCTTTGACCGCTCGCTGTACCTTGCGATGACCAACGTCTGTAATGTGTTGAATGGCATGCCACCCCATTCAAAAGTGAACTAGTAGGGAGCGACGGAATCCCGCACAACGAACAGAAAGACTCGAATGCCGAGGCGAGCGCCGCGTCCTTGTTACGGATGCTCGGACGAGCCTGGCTGCTGGAGCCTGACCAGGCGATGCTCGATCAGATGGCGCTGCCACCGGTATCGAGTGAGGTCGCCGGGAAGATCACTCCACAATTGGCGGCCCGGCAATACAGCAGCGTCTTGCTGCAACTCGTTCCGCCATACGCATCGCTTTTTCTGGACGAAGAGGCGATGCTCAACGGACCGGAAGCCGAACGGGTCGAGGTCCTCTATCGCCGTCACGGGTTCAGGATATCGCCGGAGTGGCGCGCCGGGCCTGCCGACCATCTTGGCCTCGAACTATTGTTCCTTGCCCATCTCTACGAGCATGAGCCTGACGTCGCGCCGGGTTTCCTTCGAGCGAACCTGCTTCCATGGGCCCCAGTATGCCTCCTGGCGATAGGACGCATCCAGCCAGCGCCGTTGTATGCGGAGCTTGCCGGACGCACGCTCGATGTGTTGCAGGACCTGAGACCATAGATCCGTGGATGAAGCGGGTCGTGCTAACGGTGATGGTCTTCTCCCGCGCTCACTTCCGGTGGGGAAGGCGTCACCAGCACCTTGTCGACTCGAGTCCTGTCCATGTCAACTACCTCGAAACGTAATCCAGCATGATCGAAGAAATCCGATGGTCCAGGCACGCGCCCGAGGCTTGCCATGACGAATCCGCCGAGTGTCTGATAGCGAGCGGGCTCGTCCGGAATCAACAGGTCTGTACCGAACACTTCCCGTAATTCGTTGATCGATACCATGCCGTCGATGAGCCAGGAACCATCTTCGCGCTCGATGATTGGTAGATCCGCGTCAGGCGGCGCGTCGAGTTCGCCGACGATCGCCTCCATGACATCGTGGAGGGTGACCAGCCCTTGAATCGCCCCGTACTCGTCGATGACGAGGGCTCTTCGGACGCCGGTCTGCTTGAAGAGTCCCATGACATTGATAGCCGGCGCTGTTTCCGGAACAAACTGAGGAGTTGTCAATACGTTTTCCAGATTGAAAGCGCCCTCTCGCCAGAGATCTTTGATCGCGACGAATCCAAGCACATTGTCCAGTTCGCCGGAAAAGACCGGATAGTACGAATGGCCGCTACTGGTGATGGCCTGCCGGTTGACAGCCTCATCGGCATTGGCATCGACCCAGACGACCTGGCGACGGGGCGTCATCAGATCGATCGCGACGAGATCGCCGAAATCGAGCACTCCGAGCGCCATTTCTTCTTCCTCGGATTCGATCACTCCGATCCTCGCTCCTTGCTCGATGAGGATCCGGATCTCTTCTTCGGTCACTTTCGTCTCCATCGTCGGGCTGACGCGCAGGACGCGAAGAACGGCGTGAGTTGACGCGCTCAGCAGGGTGATGATCGGGCGGCCAACCCAGCCCAGGGCCTGGAGCGGGCGGGACAGCGCGATCGCAATCGATTCCGGATGCTGGAGCGCCAGGCGTTTCGGCACGAGTTCGCCAAAGACGAGCGACAGGTAGGTCGTCAGACCGACGACGATCACGAAGGACGCGATTTCGCTGTAGGGGCCGATGAACGAGACGTCTTCGAGGCTTTTGGCGACTTCCTGGGCGAGCGTTGCGCCACCGACTGCGCCAGCAAGGATGCCGATCAGTGTGATGCCAAACTGTACGGTTGCCAGGAATCGATCCGGTGTCGCAGAGAGTTCCAGCGCCGCCTGTGCGCCGGAGTTCCCGCCCCTGGCTCGTTCCTGCAGACGCGATTGCTGGGCAGACACCACCGCGAACTCGGCCATCGCCAGAAAGCCATTCACGACGACAAGAGCCAGGATGACGATGATCTCGATTGTGAATGTCATGTGCGCTCCAGTTCCCCTACTGCTTCATTCACGTGATTCCCGGCCTTGCTGGTTTCAGTTTATAGTGCAAGCCCTGCCGGGGTTGGCGATGGTCCACAGGCGAATGCCACGCTGGAAGCTTCGGATGGCGTGGAAGATGGAAGGAAATCGCGATGTCGATGCGTTTTCGAGCTGAGACCGTTGGCAGCATGTTGCGTCCGGAGACGTTGCTGAGTGCTCGCGATGCGCTCGCTCGTGGAGCGTTGTTCCCCGCCGCATTCAAAGTGATTGAGGATCAAGCGGTCGATGATTGTATCCGAGTCCAGGAAGAGGCAGGCATCGACGTCATTTCTGATGGCGAGATGCGCCGGAACGTGTTCGCGAGCCAGCTCGTTCAGGCGTCCGAAGGATTTGAGCGCGTTGAGGGTAACTATGTCGACTGGTTCGACATGGATGGCAATCTCCAGCGAGATCCAGTAACCGTCGCTCTGACCGGCAAGATTAGAATGAAGCGCAGACTTTCGGCGGAAGAATTCACCTATCTACGAGCAAAGACCCGGAAGCCGGTGAAGATGACGATCCCTTCACCCACGATGTATGCCTACTACTGGTTTCCCGGCGTCTCGGAAGCTGCTTACCCCAATCCAAGCGTCTACATGGCCGAAGTGACCCAGATCCTACGCGACGAAGTTGCTGAACTGATACGGCTCGGCGCCACCTACATCCAATTCGATGCTCCAGAGTTTGGCATGATCCTCGATCCCCACCAGCGGGAGTGGTTCCAGCGCAAGGGCTTCAACGTCGACTATATGCTGGACGACGGCATCGAGATGATCAACGCGATCATCGACGGTCATGACGCTGAGGGCATGACGTTCGCTTTGCATATCTGCCGTGGCAACGACGCGAATCGGTATATGGCCCGGGGAGGGTACGAAATGATCTCGCGGCGCATATTTCAGCCATGCAACGTCTCCTTGTTGCTGCTTGAGTACGACGATGATCGATCCGGCACGTTCGAACCCCTGGTAGGCGTTCCGGAGAACACGGGGGTTGTCCTCGGCCTCATCTCGACCAAACGGCCGGAACTGGAGTCCGAAGAGGGCCTCATCAATCGGATCTCAGAAGCGACGAGGTTCATCCCGCTCGATCGCCTCGCCCCCAGCCCGCAGTGTGGATTTGCGTCAGTTGCCAGCGGCAATCACCTCAGTTATGAACGGCAGGCGGAGAAGCTGAGACTTACAGCAAATGTCGCGCGCCGGGTGTGGGGGTGATACCGCGAGGCGCACTGGAGAGGCCGTTCAATGCGCGGTATTGTGGAGATCGTACCCGGGCAAGGTCCGTCCTCGCCCGCGTACGTATGCAGTCTTCGGGCCGGGTAGGGACAAAGCCCTGCCCCTACGAAAGACCGTGAGCATGAGTCAACGCCGCGCCATCGATGCCTTCGAAGACGGGCGCAGGCGCCGCTGGATACAGTCTAGCTGAATCGTCCACGACCGAAGAGCACGCCTGCGATCAGCAGTACGAGAAAAATGATCAGCATCAGCCGGAGGACGCCTTCGACGAGAAATGCGCCACCTCCGAAGAGCAGCAAGATCAACAGAATCAGTACGATGAGCAACATAGCGCCCCCTTTCGTTCGTATCCTCTGTGATGGCATTGGAGTTATCTGGAAGACGCGACGATCCGAGATCTATTTTCAGGAGAGATTGTGGGCACAAAGAACCGCGGCGATTAGCGTCGCCGCGGTTCTTTCCAGGACTGTGTATCTGGCCGTCAACTCGTTCCGGGTCCGCCGTCCTGATCGTCGCCGCCGTTTTCATCCGGAGCTCCCGCTTCCGGTTCGACCGGAGTTACTGGAGTAATCTGCGTGGTTGGCTGATCTGGCACGGCGTAAGACGTGGGGGTGGCCGGGGGAGAAACTGTCTCGCTTACGACCGCCGGTTCCGTGGCGGGCTTCCGGCGCGTCATCAGGAGCACGAACACGATGCCCGCAATGGCAATCAGTCCAAGAGCGATGATCCCAAGCACAACCAGGATCCATACCCAGTTGGAGCTATCCTCTTCCGCGGAGACAGCGGTTAGCGTTTCGCTTCCCTCAAGTGGCAAATCCCAGGTGATCAGGCCGTCTTCGCTGATGCGCCCGTTCGTTTCATCCACATCGATTTCGCCCGGCATGCGAGCCGAGTAAGTGAAGTCGAAGATGGTGCTGAGATCCAACCCGAATTCACCGAGATCGCCGCCTTCACCCAGCCCTTCGCCTGCGGTGTCAGTTAGTTGCGCGCCGTCGACGGTCAGATTGAGCTTGTACTCGTTGCCATCCTGCTCGAACGTTCCGGAAAAAGGCGCGACGCTACTGCCGTCGGCTGCCCCGGCATTGAACATGCTGTTGAGAATCTCGCCCAGATCTTCCGTGTCGTCAACTTCCTTCGTCAGACGAACACCGACGATGTCGCCATCTTCGATGCGCTCGACCCGAAAACCCTCTTGCGCTGCTTCCTGTTCGATGTCATCGAAGTTCTCGAACGGATCAAGCTCGCCTTCCCCGAGGTCGCCGAGCTGACCGAGATCTCCCATATCGATCGTGAGCGCCATGGTGTGAATGGCACTACCGTCTTCGTTGAACTGGCTTTCCATCTCCATCGAGACACAGCTGGCAAACGCCAGCAATGCTCCGACGAGCGCTGCCAGCTTCAACGCCATGGCTTTGTTGACAATGCGGCGCATCTAATGCTCGCCTCTTCCGATTTAGTGTCCGTACGCTCATGCAAACTGTCGATACAGTATCACGCTCGCCTCATCGGGTCACTACCCGTTGGTCAGGATTTCGACAAAGAGCCCGATGTCAATGCTCCCTCCGCTGACGACACAAACAGTGAGCCCCGCGATTCGGGCGCTTCCGCGAGTGCCGCTGCGACCGGCAGGGCCGCCGCGCCCTCGGCAACAATCTTGTTCCTCATCGCGATCCGGCGAATCGCCGCTCTCGTTTCCCGGTCGGGTACGGTTACGACGTCATCAAGGTACTTGCGGACGGAGGAGAGCGTCTCCTCAAACACGAAGGGAGAACCGGCGCTATCGACGATCGTCTCACACTCCATCCGCTCCAGTTTGCCGCTCCGAAGAGAGCGGGCGATCGCGCAACAGCCTTCCGGTTCGACGCCAATCACCCGGATTTCGGGTCTGACTGCTTTGACCGCCGCTGCGATTCCAGTTGCTAGCCCTCCACCACCAAGAGGGGCGTAGATGGTCTGGACATCGGGAAGGTCAGCGATGATCTCAAGGCCGATCGTTCCATTTCCAGCGGCGACTCGATGATCTCGGAAAGGATGGATGAAGCCCGGCGTATCGTCGTAGCGACCATCCTCCATCGCGACGAACAGTTCGTCACGAGGCACGAACTCGATCTGGGCTCCGAGACTCCGCGTGGCGTCGATCTTCGTCTTTGGCGCACCTTCCGGCATCACGGCTGTCGCTGGAATGCCGAAGTGGCGGGCGGACCAGGCAACGGCTTGCGACATGTTGCCAGTGCTAATCGTCTTTGCCGATTCGAGCGTCCCATCTTCCATCATCAGACCCAACGCGTTGAACGCGCCCCGCAGCTTGAACGATCCGATGGGCTGGAGCGTTTCAGGTTTAATCCAGATCTGGTCCGCATCGGGACCTCCCAACGGGACGAGGGGCGTCCTGACCGCGACACCGTCAAGCCGCTTTGCGGCTTCACGTACTGTTTCAATCGTTAGCGCGCTCATCTGGCGCATCCCTCCTGTGGCAGTCAGTTCATGCGGATTGAATGTAGCCCATGAATCGATTACCCGGCGTCATACATGCTCGGTCGATACAATTGCCGGTCGGAAGTCAAGAAGGGACCACTGATGAATCGAATAATTTCCTCACCGGTAGCCTGGTTGATCGCTGCCATTATGCTCGTTGCGCCGATCCAGGCCGCCGCGACGGCGCCGGGTGACAGTCAGTCAGCTGAGCAGCGTCAGCTTGCCCTTTCCGCTGGCGAGGTGGACCTCGAACTGGTCGAGTATGTTGGTGGATTCGAGGATCCGGTCTATGTCACGAACGCTGGCGATGGGTCCGATCGCCTGTTCGTCGCTGAACTAAGAGGCGTCGTCTCGGTGGTCGTTGATGGACAGGCGCTTGACGAACCGTTCCTGGACATTTCCGAGATCGTGCGAGACGAAGATGGTGAGCAGGGTTTCTTTGCTGTCGCCTTCCATCCCGATTACTCCACCAACGGCTACTTTTACGCCGTCTATACCAAGGAACCAGATGGAACCAATGTCCTGGCGCGTTTCCAGGTGTCGGCCGATGATCCAAACCGGGCCGACCCGGCATCGCTGACCGAAATTCTGACGATCAAAGACACCATCGCGAATCACAATGGCGGCGATATCGCCTTCGGACCGGACGGCTATCTCTTTTACGGCACCGGCGATGAAGGCGGCAAGGGTGATCCCAACGAGCGCTCGCAAGATGGCCAGTCATTGTTTGGCAAGATGCTTCGCCTTGACGTCGATAGCGCTGAGCCCTATGCGATCCCGCCGGACAACCCGTTCGTCGATGACCCGCGGATTCGTGATGAGATCTGGTCGCTGGGACTTCGAAACCCGTTCCGATACACCTTCGATTCTCAGACAGGCGATCTGTACATAGCAGATGTCGGGCAGGATGCCTGGGAGGAGATCGACGTCGAACCTGCCGCAAGCCCCGGAGGGCTGAACTATGGATGGCCAATTATGGAGGGGTTCGACTGCTATCCGGAAGATGTTCTTGACTGTGACACGGAAGGACTGACCCTACCGGCGCTGGTCTATCCCCACGAAAGTGATGCGGGTGCGGTGCTCGGTTGTTCGATCACCGGCGGCCGGGTCTATCGCGGGGCGGAGGCCCCGTTCATGGATGGCGCCTACATCTTCGGTGACTGGTGTACCGGGATCATCTGGGCTGGATATCGCGATGATCAAGGTGCCTGGCAGCAGATGGAATTGCTCGACACGTTCGTCAACTGGACATCGTTCGGCGAGGACGAATCAGGCGAACTCTACGGCACCGATCAGATAGGCGGGCGGGTGTTTCGGCTCGTCTTTAGCCCGGCTCTTCCGGTCATCACTGAAATCTCTCCGGCGGGCGTCATCGCTGGCGGCACGGATTTCGCCATTGACCTGAGCGGCTCTGGTTTTTCCCAACTTTCCGAAGTTCTCCTGGATGGGCAGGACCTGGCGACGACCTTCGTTGATAGCGGCCGGTTGACGGCGGCCGTCCCAGCTGGGTTCGTCCTGAACCCAGGCGATCGAACGATCAGCGTGCGGAACGGCCCTGACGGGGAGGTTTCCAATCAGGTGACGCTTCTGGTGACAGGATCGACCTTTGCCGACCCCGCCTTCCAGGAGGTATGGAACCGAACCGACTGGCTTGTTGCTGAGCGCGGCCTGCCCCGGACGTGGATCTGGGGTCCCGGGCCAGATCTACCGGCTCGTTACGAGCCCTACGCGGAATCACCCGATGGCAAACGTATGGTGCTCTATTTCGACAAGAGCCGGATGGAGATCACCTATCCGAGTAGCGACGGGTTTTTCGTCTGGTACGTAACCAACGGCCTGCTAGTTGTCGAAATGATGGATGGCCAGATCCAGGTTGGCGACGCCGAATTCGTGCCCGCACAACCGGCCGGAATCAACGTGGCCGGCGACCCGGACGACCCGCAGGGAATCACCTATGCGACGCTGGCGGGACTGCGGTCCGCCGATCCCTATGACGATGGACAGACGATCACAGCTGTCTTGCAATCGGATGGGACCGTCGTGCCGGATGGGGTGCTCGCGTCCGACTCGGGTATCACGGCTGGCCCACTGTCACCGGAGACTGGCCACCGGACGGCGTCGGTGTTCTGGGAATTCATGACCTCCCAATCGCCGATTCTTGTCGATGGTGAGGTCGTCGTCGGCGATCTCTTCGAGAATCCCTATTTCGCGACTGGTTTGCCGATCACCGAAGCGTACTGGACGACGGTGCGGGTCGCCGGAAACGATCAACAGGTCATGCTTCAGTGTTTCGAGCGGAGATGCCTGACCTATACGCCTGGGAATCCTGCTGGTTGGCAGGTGGAAGCCGGCAATGTCGGGCTTCACTATTACGGCTGGCGGTATGGAGAGCCGGGCGAGTGACACTCGCTCCGGCTCTTCGCCTGGCTCGCTGCGTCGTTGCCAAGCATGGGCTCTCATATGCAACAGGAGGGCACTCGTCCGAACCGGATGTGGAGCGGGCAGCAGGGGAGATTCCAGCAACCAGCAGGACGCCATCCCAGAGCGAAACCGGCAGGCTCCTTCTAATTGCCGATGGCGATCGAGCAACGGAAACACGGAGACTTCTTGAGTCACGCGGGCAAACGCAGCACGGGCGGTTCAGTGTGATGACCAGTTAGACGTCTGGGAAAGCGTCACCGCTCGCGTTGCTGTCTCTGGCGACGGCTGTCGCGGCCGGGGGCGCTGTGTTCTTTGGCGCAGGTTACAGTCTGTTTTCGATCGCGTCGCTGGTCCTGGCCCTATCGGTTGTGGCCATCGGAAGCTGGCGGATCGCTGGGCTGGGGCCAGACGAACCCCTCGACGTTCGGATCATCGACGCCACCATACTTGCGTTTGCCTATCTGGCCCTGGCCGGGTTGCTTCTTGGCAGCCTCGGGATACTGGCCTGGTGGTCGCTGCTCGTCCTGACGGCCGTGGCAGGGCTGGTCGCATCCAGGGCGCATGGACGGCTAGCAAGCGCGGGCATGGACGCTGGATCGGGAGTCCTGGGCTGGCAGGGATTCGCGACCAGTCTCGCGTTGGCTCTGGCGAGTTTTGCGATTATCCAATCGGTTCTTGGGCGGATTCTACGACCTCCGATCGGAGATCCCCTCGCGTATCATTTGCCGTTCGCGGTCGAATGGCTCCAGTCCGGCACGCTGGGGATGCCGGTTCCACCCGCTGGCGACCCCTCACCGCCATTCTATCCACTGAACTCATCGCTCTGGATGTTCTGGCTCCTTTCGCCCATTGAAAGTGAGATACTCGCCCGCTTCGTCCAGTTGCCCTTTCTTCTCCTACTTGGCCTTGCAACATTTCGCCTCGCCCGCGAACTGAAGCTGCCTGTCCCCCTGGCTGCCATGACTGGAGCGCTGGCTGTCAGCGTGCCGGACATTGCTCGTAGCGCCTCGCTTCCAGAGAACGATTTGATGCTTGCGGCTTTGCTGGTGACCGTGACCGCGTTCCTGGCCCGACTCTGGCGCTCCTATAGCGACTGGAGGGCGGTTCTGACCGCGCTCACCGTCGGGTTGGCCATCGGTACAAAGGTGATTGCGCTCGCGTACGGAGCGTTGTTGGGGCTTCTCTGGCTTGTCCTCGTCCTCCGGAAAGGCGCAGCGGATGGCTGGCGCCGAGCTGGCTCGATGGCTGCTCTCGGCGTGGGCGTGGTCATCGTGGCCGGCGGGTATTCCTATCTTCGCAACCTGGTAGTGATGGACAATCCCCTCTATCCGGCTGGTTATGCCCTGGCGGGCCGGACGGTGCTCGACGGCCTGTATTTCCCGACATGGGAATGGAGGCAGAATCATGCGTTTTTTCCGTTTGACTGGCGGGACTTCCTGTTCGGTTCCCGGCGGATCTTTGGACTGACCGTCACCGTCTGGGCGCTTCCCGGTTTCCTGCTGGCCGCCGTTGCGCTCGCTTGCGAAAAACTGCGGCGAGAAACACCATCGCGTGACCTGCTACCCAGGTTCGCACTCCTCCTCTGCGTTCCGATATCGCTGGCGATCTACTGGTTCATCATCCCCTACCACTTCGATCGTTTTCTCTTCGCCCCGGTAGTCTGGGGCTCAGTGCTGGCAATGTGGGCGCTGAATTGGTGGTGGGTTCGACTCGGCAAGGGGCACTGGCCAGCACTTCCTGCCTATCTGGCTGTCCCGGTGATTGTTTTCAATCTGCTGAACATCCCGCTTGATCCGGCCGTTCGGGAACGCGCGATCTACTGGATAGCCGCAGCGATCGTCGTGGGCGGGGTGTTGGGAGCTCTCTGGCTCATCCGCAGGATCGCCTCGACGCGGATCGGATCGCTGGCCGCCGCCAGCGCGTTGGGCATCGCCGCGCTAGCCGCCGTCCTGTTCCCGATCTGGAATCGAGAGTACGAGCAGCGTCGATTCGACGAGTGGCACCTGCAGATACAGGGTTTCAACCAGCAAACCGATGCCTGGGAATGGCTTGCCGCGCGGACGGGTGGAGCTCCATCGACCATAGCCGTGATCGGCACTAATGAGGTCTTTCCGCTCTATGGGCAGGACCTGGACAATCGTCTGGTCACGATCTGGCACAGTGGAGAAGTTGCCGCCTTTGGCTGGGACACGCCCTTTGTCCTCTATGGTGAACCAGATCAGGCGGCGTGGACCGATCAGGTCGCATCTTTCGGTGTTAACTTCCTGGTCGTCACCGAGAACGTCAGTTTCGGCGGCTGGCCGATCGAGCGAGAGTGGATGCAGGCCGAAGGCAACCGGTTCCAGCTTGTGTTTCAGAACGATGACATTGAGATTTACGAAGTGTTGGTTTCTCCCGCGACCGGCAGCGCTATACTGGTCGGCATGGACGGTTCATTCAGTTCGATTGGCAGTGACATTGACAAGCACGGTTGACGTCGGCGCTCCCCGCGAGCGCATGCTCCATATCATCGTCAACCCCTCCTCTGGAAATGGCGCTGCCGGAAAATCCTGGTACAGGTTCGCGAGCGCTATCTCCATGCGTGGCTACAACTTCGAGGTCCGGTTTACGGAGAAACGCGGGGATGCAATCCGGTTTGCCCGCGAGTATGCCGAGCGTCGGGTTGAAACGATCGTCGCCGTGGGCGGGGACGGGACGGTCAACGAGACGATCAACGGCTTGTTGGAACATGGCGCGGCGATAAGCCCGGAAACACGGCTCGCCATCGCCTCGGTCGGCACTGGGAAAGACCTGGTGCGGACGCTCGGCGCTCGCTCGCTGGAGCAGATGCTGGATGCGCTGGATCAGGGCAACAATTTCGCCATTGATCTGGGACATGTTCGTTATGTTGACGAACAGACTGGTGAGTGCGCCGGGCGCTATTTCGCGAACGTGGCCGACATGGGGCTCGGCGCCGATGTCGCGCGCAGGATAGAGATGTCTTCGTCCGGCAAAGCGCTGGGCGGGATGGTGTCCTACCTTGTCCAAGCGGTTAAGACGATCCGGGTGTTCAGGCCGAAAGAGATACGCCTGACGGTTGATGGCGTGACGGTGTACGAAGGTCTGGCCCAGATGGTTGTCTTCTGCAACGGGCGCTACTTTGCCGGGGGCATGCACATCGCGCCGATGTCATCATTGCAGGATGGCCTACTCGAAGTCTTCGTACTGGAGGATGTCGGGCGGCGCGAGTTGCTCGCGTCGCTGTTGCCACGTGTCTACCTCGGCAGGCATGTCGGGAGAAGCGGTGTCCATCACTTCCGCGCTGCGACCGCAACCGTCGAGACTCCCGATCCATTCATGCTTGAACTTGATGGCGAGTTGCCTGGAACGTCCCCGATTACCGTCGATGTGGTCCCACGGGTGCTGAACGTCGTTGCCGCGTCTCCGGAGCAGTAGCGGGGGCCGGACGATATTCGGCTCTATCCTGTACGATAGATTGATGATATTGCGTGGGACCGCCCGAGTGGGGCGAAGGATTCAACCCTTCCGGATAGATCCATGCAGCATTTTTCCCGACGGCCGTTCTGGTCGCGAGTGAAGTGGGGAGATTCTTCAGTGGTATCAGCAAAAACAGACGTGGCTGCCGATAGTTCGGCGTCCGAGCAGCGACAGATGACTTTTTCGACCATCGACGATTCGGTTGGTGGATTGCAGCAATGGTTCCGCGATGGCCTGATCGCCGAGCTTGAACGGCGCGGTTTCGACTACCGTCCGGGCCAGGTTGATGATTCCGGCCTCGTCTTGAACATCACCGATTACGCGCAGCCACAAAGCTTCCGCCGGAAGTCACAGGGCACCTTCGGCATCGCGATCGTGGAATTGCCGGAGCGTCCCGATGACTATGTGCGCGCCTGCTACCCGGTGCTCGTCCGTTCTCTGTCGCAGGTCGGGATCTTCTTAATCGAGGATGAGGGCGAGATCGAAGCCCACTTCATGACGATGGAACAGGGACACTATTACGACGTCCGGAAAGCCGGTGGCGATGACGCCGCTTTCTTCGCGGAGATTCACGACCGCATCGAACCGCTGGTCACTGCTCGCTACGTGATCAACAACATCTTCAATCCGGATCTGCCCAGAGATCTCTGGGAGGGCGATGAGATCACCCAGGAACTGATCGAGGCTGGAAGGAAGCTCGACGCGCTCAACCTGCTGCCGGCTCCCTGGCCGATCGGCGAGATCCTGTCAAAACGCGAACTGCGCCACGTCAAGGCGTTGTTCCACATCGGTGGCCTCTCCTACGGCAACCTCTCGGCGCGTAAAGATGCCAACACCTTCTGGATGAGCGCCAGCGGAGTAAACAAGGGCAAGCTTCAGGAGATCGGCCGCGACATCCTGCTCGTCACCGACTTCGACCCGGAGGAGTACGCGATGGTCTTGAGCGTTCCTGAAGGCATCGAGCCGCGGCGCGTTTCGGTCGATGCCATCGAGCATTTCATGATCTACCAGGAGCATCCCGAGGTCGGCGCGATCATCCACGTTCATGCCTGGATGGATGGCATCAAATCGACCCATGTCAACTACCCGTGCGGCACTCGTGAGCTTGCGGTCGCGGTCGCGGACCTGATTCGCGAAGAACCCGACCCTTCACGGGCCGTGATCGGTCTCAAGAACCACGGCGTAACCATTACCGGCCATTCCTTGCCCGAGATCTTCGAGCGGATTGACGGCAAGCTCGTGGCTCAGGTGCCGATGTCCTAGCTGAGGGAACAGGGAATAGGTAACAGGAAACAGGGAAGAACGAGGACCCGGAAACCGGGGCGAAGGACCATCCACTCTAGTCCTTTCCACTTCTGTCGGCATTGGAGGAGGACAGGGTGCCCGCAAAGCGGGTCCAGATGATGACTCTGCGCCTCGGTATATTCATGCCGCCAATGGGTTGGGACGACACTCTTGCTGCCTGGCAATTGGTCGAGGATCTGGGCTTCGATTGTGCCGGGGTGACCGATCATTTCATGCCGACGTCGGGTGAAGGCGATGCGCTGGACCGGCCGTTTCCTGAAGCCTGGACAATGCTCTCGGCCCTGGCGGCCCGATCATCGCGGATCCGGGTCGCGGTACTCGTATCAGGCAACACCTATCGAAATCCGGTCTTGCTGGCCAAACAGACGGTGACGCTCGACCATATCACCGGCGGGCGAGTCGATCTCGGCATCGGCGCCGGATGGTACGAGGCGGAACATCGCAAGTATGGCTGGGATTTTCCTTCGGCCGGTACACGCGTCGATATGCTCTCTGAATCGTTGCAGGTGGTCCGCAGCCTGCTAACCGAGCCGCGCACGAGCTTTCACGGCGAACACTACGATCTCGAAGATGCGCCCTTCCAGCCCAAGCCAGTCCAGGAGCGATTGCCAATCATGGTTGGTGGTCAGAAGCGGAGGATGATGCGCCTTGTCGCCGAACACGCCGATATCTGGTCGATCGATTTTGGACCGGACGAGATGCGAGCCAGCGGCAAGATGCTGGAAGCCCACTGCGCGGAGATCGGCCGCGATCCAGCTGAAATCCGCCGATCGGCGTTCGTTGTCTCGCGTCGTGCCGGACGCGAACCCTGGGATAGCCTCGATGATTTCACTGCCGTTCTCAACCAGTATATCGACGCTGGGGCGAGCGAGGTCTACTTCAAGATGCCCGACGGGTCCCAGCGCGACGTCCTCCATCACGTAGCGGAACGGTTGCCGGGGCTGCGTGACGAATTTGCGACGAGAGCCTGATAAAATTTCCAATCAATTTCTCCTCGGCGGCCTAACGAGAGTCAATCCCAGGTAGAGACGCGCCGCGGCGCATTTCTACGCAGGTTCGTTGGGAACGAATTCGCTTCGCGATGGACTTACCGTTGCGCGACGACTCCGAACGCCGCAGGCGCGCGCCGGATGCGCTCGAACCCCGCAGCTCGCAGGCGGCGGATGACGCCATCGGTTGTCCGGCCGCCGGACTTGCTGCCGGGATCGCCGATGTAGTGGAACAATTTCCCCCGACGATCGAGAATCCGGTAAAGCTCTCGGTAGAACGCTTCGGAGTACAGTTCTCCAGCCAGACTCATTGTGGGCGGGTCGTGAATGATCCGGTCGAAATGCTCATCATCCAATTTGCCTATCAACTGGTTGACGTCGTCAATGACGACACAGATGTTGTCGCGAACCAGCAAGTCACGCGACCAGGGGTTGTAGCGCGCGATCTCGATAGCGGCAGGATCCAACTCGATGCTGAGCACGTAATCGGCGGTTCTTGCTGCTTCGATGGCTGTGTATCCGAGGCCGGTCGCCGTGTCCAGCACCTGGCCGGTGACCGGTCGGATCGCCTTGATCTTCTCCAGGGTATCGTCCATCGGGTCACTGCCCTTGATGCGATGCATGGTGAAGCCGGCGACCAGTGTCGTTGGCGTCCTGCCGGTCCGGATGAACGAGCGGTACCATCCAGTTTCCTCGGAATAGATGCCGACTGGCCAGATTTCGCCATTCTCCAACACCGCGTAGCAGCGCTCTCCCGCGCCAGCAATCTCTTCGATAGAGGACCAACTCACCGTTGAACCACTTGGAAGCATCAGCGCCGCTGGCTGTATGGTGACCGCAGACGTGCTCAATCCGAGATCTAGCGAGATCTCTGCCAGACCTTTGCTGGTGTCTCGTTCCGCAAGGAGTGTTCTGGCTGCCGTTGCGTCGAGGACGGGCAGATCCGCAGGTTGAGCCTGGAGGCAGCGGCTCCGGATGGCGTCCGGGATCACTTGTTCGTTAGCGACAATCCCGGAACTCTTGTTGTCTAATCAGCAGCAATTTCCAGCTCCTTTCGAAGATCACGAATCATCTCGGCGCGGTTGCGGCCACTACGGGACGGTCGCAAGCCCATTGGCAGGTTCTCGATCTCGGGCACGACCTTGACCGAGACGAAGACCGGCCCCGGTTCGTTTAGGATCTCACCGACGCTGATCGTGAAGTCCTCAAGGTCATCGAAGTGATAGGCCGAAACATAGCCCGCGCTCTGGGCCAGCGCCGCGTAATTGATGTCGCCAGCGTTCGGGACCGGCTGGCCACCGGTTGTGGCATAGCACTCGTTGTCGAGCAAGAAGTGGTAGAAATTCTCCGGCTTCTTGCCGGCAATCGTCGCCAGCACGCCCAGGTTCATCAGCAGCGCGCCCTCGGCATCGAACAGCACGACCTTCTCGTCCGGCAGACCGAGCGCCAGCCCGAAAGCAGCCGATGTCGTCTGGCCCATCGCGCCGCCAAGGCTGACATCCCGCTTCTCATTGGTGCTGACGCCTCCCCAGTGGCGACCAGCAGTGCCGGTGGCCGTGACGATTGCTTTGCCCCGATAGGGTTCGAATGCCTGGAATACGTCTAGCGCCTCAATCATCGTTGTTTACTCTTTCCAGCCCGGTTGAACGATCGTCGCTTCCGGGCTCGCGTCGCCTCAGACTCATAACGCTCGGTGCTTCATTTCCTGAAACGCGGCTATCGATTCCAACCATGGTATTCGTCACCGATCAGCACCGCGACCGGTCGCTTCGTGGCCCTGGCTTCTTCGAAGGCAGTTGAGATGCGGTCGCCGTCGTCGTCATACTCCACCAGGTAGTAGTTGATCCCGAAGGCGTGCAGGAACGGTTCGGTGTAGCGGGCGGCGCTGTCGGTGATCTTTCCCCGGCGGGTCCAGCCGCGATAGCCAACGATCATGACCAGTGGAAATCCGGAATCCAGCGACATGCCTCGGATCGAATCACCAGATTCCAGCATCCCGGTATTCTGAATGAGGCAGACCGGGACCTTTCCGGCGATGTTTAGCCCCAACGCGATTCCGAACGTCTCCCCCTCGCGGGAGACAGGCACGATATCCAGCCATTCCTGCTCGGTCATCAGGTCGTACAGGTGGTTGGTTTCGCTGTCGGGGATGGTGATCACATGGGTCACGCCGTTCTTCTTGAACTCGTTCACCAGCGTCTCCGGCCGTAGGATCTGGGCTTGCTCGACTGCCATCGGGACTACCCTCCTCATCGGGAAATTCCCATATCGAAATACGCCGTCTCACATCTCGGGAGATGGATGATCTGCGAGACTTTAGCCGCTGCTCTCCCGCCCGTCAATTGTCGGATCAGCGCCTGCTGGCCTCGCGATTGGCGCTGTAGGCGGCATCCCATCGCGAGGACGTCGTCGCCCATTGTCCGAAATGGAGGACCATCTGCATCTGTCTTTGCGAAGCCATCGTCACCAACAATTCCAGGCAAATGCCGTTGCGAGGCCGCTGTCTAGTCAATGCTACGCTACGAGGAAAGATCTCTAGTGGAGGAGCGCCGATATGGCACGAATGTATCCCGAACGCCTTCCACCATCGGTCGAGAGTCATGCTGAGCGAGAGTTGTTCGCGGCCCTTCGGGATCAACTGAGCGACCGAAGAACGGTTTTGGCGGGCGTCAACTGGATCTTCGCCAACCAGCGTGGGCAGGGACGCACCGCCGAAGCGGATTTCGTCGTGCTCGACCCGGATCGCGGCATGCTGGTGATCGAGGTCAAGGGCGGCCGGGTCGGCTTTGACGCGCAAACAGGTCGCTGGTACAGCGTCAGCCGTGGTGGTCACGACAACACGATCAAAGATCCCGTCGGTCAGGCTCGCCGGGCGTATTACGACTTGAGTTCCACGCTGGGCTCAGCCTATGCGACATCCCGCTTTCGCTATCCGGGTGGGCATGGACTGGCCTTCATTGACGGCATCGTCGATCGCGACACATTGCCCCAGGACGCGCCACGAGCGATCATCCTCGATGCCAGCGATCTCGATGATCTCGACAAACGCATCGACAGCATGTTCCATTTCTGGACCAGAGGCGAGGGCGCAGCGCCTGGAGATGCCGGCGTCCGGGCGGCGGTAGATCTCCTTGCGAAATCCTGGGAGATTCGGACGCCATTGATCCTCGACCTGAAACGCGAAGCGGTCGAAATCCGGACGTTGACCGAGCAGCAATTCCGCCTGCTTGACTTTGTGGACAGGTCGCCGCGGGCGTTGATCAGCGGATGCGCCGGGTCGGGCAAGACCTTCCTGGCGGCTGAGAAGGCGCGACGGATGGCGGAGCAGGGAATCCCGACCCTTCTCACCTGCTACAACAAAGCGCTGGCAGCCTGGCTTCGCGACTGTCTCAGCCCGCTGCCGGAAACGCTGCACATCCAGCACTTTCATGAATTCGCCTACCAGCTCGCAAAAAGGGCTGGGATCGACCCGGAGAAACCGGACGACATGGATCTTGGCTACTACTTCGACATTCACCAGCCAGCGTTGATGTTGGATGCATTGGAGCAGGTGGACACTCGCTATGACGCGATCGTCGTCGACGAAGGTCAGGACTTCAAGGAGGATTGGTGGCTGGCGTTGCTGGAGCTGCTGCGTGACCCGGAGGAGGGCATCTTCTACGTCTTCTACGATGACCGGCAGGCGATCTACAACCCGGAACGGTCCTACCCGTTCGACGCCATTCCTTTCGAATTGACCGAAAACCTTCGTAACACCCGAGCGATCCACCAGCACATTGCCCGTTTCTACGACAGCAATGTCCGTAGCGCCGGTCCCGAAGGACGCCCGCCGGTGGTGATCCAGGCTGGAGATCCAGAACAGGCGCTCGGCCAGCAGTTGCACCGCCTCTGTTCGGAAGGTGGTGTCGATGTCGGGGACATCGTCGTGCTGACCTCAGCGAGCGAGGCCCGCAGCCGCTGGTCGACGGGGCAGCGCGTGGGACGCTACGCCCTCACCTGGCAGGATCCGCCACCCGACCGGCAGGTGCTCGTTTCAACGATCCACAGCTTCAAGGGACTGGAGAGCCCGGTCGTTATCCTCACCGAGATGGACAGCTATCCGGCTGACCACCAACTACACCTGGTCGCTTGCTCAAGGGCGAAGCATGAGCTGGTCGTGATTGGTGTTGACAAGGAGTCGCCTCGGGGTTGAATCACGATGGTTTGATTAGCGAAGGGCGACTCCACAGCCGCCCTTCTTGAATCTTCGCATTGGGACTCTTGAGCTAATACTTCGGGATGCTTGGGTCGACGTCGTCGGACCAGGCGTGGATGCCGCCGACGAGGTTCTTGAGCTTGCCGAAGCCGACCGCACGAAGCGTCTCCAACGCGCGGGCGCTGCGGACACCGGTGCGGCAGTAGAGCACAATCTCGTCGGCCGAGTTGAGCTCGTGCATCCGGGCCGGGACCTCGCCGACCGGGATCAGCGTCGAATCCGGGATGTAACCAATCTCGCGCTCGTGCGGTTCGCGCACGTCGATGACAACCGGGTGCTTGCCGGCCGCCCGCGCCGCGGCCAGTTCCTTCGCCGAAATCTCCCACTCCGGCGTCAACGCTTCGTCCGCCTCGACATGATCGCCGCCGAAGCCGCAGAACTCGTCGTAGTCGATCAGTTCAGTGACTGTCGCGTTCTCGCCGCAGACCGGGCAGCGCGGGTCCTTGCGGAGCTTGAACTCGCGGAACTCCATGCCCAGCGCGTCGTAACGCAGCAGCCGCCCGATCAGCGGCTCGCCGATGCCGAGGATCAGCTTGATCGTCTCGGTGGCCTGCATCGCGCCGACGGTGCCCGGCAGACACGCCGAGAACGCCGCCCTCGGCGCAACTCGGAACCAGGCCGGGCGGCGGCGGCTCGGGATAGAGGCAGCGGTAGCAGGGCCCTCTTCGGCGTAGAAGACCGAGACCTGTCCCTCGAAACGGAAGATCGAGCCGTAGACGTTGGGCTTGCCGAGCAGCACGCAGGCGTCGTTGACCAGATAGCGGGTCGGGAAGTTGTCGGTGCCGTCGACGATGACGTCGTAGTCCTTGAGGATGTCGAGCGCGTTCTCCGAGGTGAGCCGCACATTGTGCTTGATGACGTTGACGTAGGGGTTGAGGTCGGTCAGTGCGGTTCGGTGGCGGCGTCGAGTTTGGCGACGCCGACGTCGCTGGTGCCGTAGATGATCTGGCGCTGGAGGTTGGTCGTGTCGACCTCGTCGGCGTCGACCAGGCCGATCGTGCCGACGCCGGCAGCCGCCAGGTAGAGGCCCAGCGGGGAGCCGAGCCCACCCGCGCCGATCAGCAGCACCTTCGCCGCCTTGAGCTTCTCCTGCCCGTCGGATCGCGACCTCGGGCATGATCAGGTGGCGGCTGTAGCGCAGGATCTCGTCGTTATCGAGCGAGCTCGCTCCGCGGCTTGACCTCGATCGCGCCACCGGCGATCGAGGGCACGATCGTGATTTCGCTACCGTTGGCAGAGCGCAGTCTCCTGGCCGTCCAGGTAGCGGATGTCTTCTTCGTCGAAATAGATGTTGACGAAGGAGCGCAGTTCACCCTCGTCGTTGTAGAGATGGTTGCCGAGATCCGGGATATTCGGCCGTGAGCTGGCCGAGCGCCTGGCCGACGGTTGCGGCGGTGACGTCGTAGGTTGCCTGATTCCCGGCGAACTGTCGCAACGCGGTTGGTATCCGTATCTGGGCGCTTGCCATCTGTGTCGTCACTGGTGTCGTTCCTTTCGTCCCATTTTCAGAAGCTGGCTGGGATTGAAGCAATCAGCTTACGTGGTACTCCCAGCCGGATCAATGGTTATCGTTGCTTTCGTCTGTGATTTCGATCTCGTCGTAGCCAGCGCGGTCGTCTCGAAGCTGCCAGGCGCGCAACGTCTCTGGTTCGCCCTCGTACACCTCGACGATCGGGTAGATGAACCAGGGCCAGGCGTGCTCGCGGTCGAAGTCCGACGGCCGGGCGGGCGCGTTCGGATGGGAATGGTAGAAACCGAGCAGGTTCAATCCCCGGTTGCCGGCTTCCTTCTCGACTCGCATGTACTCTTCGGGCGTGATCAGAAAGCGGCGGCGGCGCTCGATCGGATCCCAGGCATTATCGATCTCCCGCAGATCCGAAACGATTCTCAGCTCGTCTTGCAACTCGCCGAAGATTGCCCCGCAGCACTCGTCGGGGTAGCTGCGGCGAGCATGGTCGAAGATCAGGTCGCGTTGCGTAGCACCAAGTCTGAGTATTGCCGTCGCAGGTTTCGCGGTCACGCCAGTGTGTCCCAGAACGGGTCGCTCAGGTAGCGATCTCCACTGTCGGGCAGGATCGTGACGATGACGGCCCGGCTCCCGCCCGAGGCGGGAACGACCTCCCGGGCGATCTTCTCGACAGCCGCCAGCGCGGCCCCGCCGGAGACGCCCGAGCAGCACGCCCTCGCGGCTGGCGACGCGCTTGATCATGTCGTAGGCCTCATCAGTCGAAATCGGCATGTCGTGGTCGGCCAGCGACGCATCGTAGATGCCGGGCACGATCGCCGAGCCCATGTGCTTCAACCCTTCGAGACCGTGCAGCGCCAGGTCTGGCTGCACCGAGATAGCCTGAACGGCGTCGTTGTAGCACTTCAGGCGGCGGCTTGTCCCGACGAAGGTGCCACTGGTGCCGAGCCCGGCGACGAAGTGTGTGATCCTGCCGTTCGTCTGTTGCCAGATCTCTGGCCCGGTCGTTCGGAAGTGGGCACGCCAGTTCTCCGGGTTGTTGTACTGGTCGGGATAGAAATAGATGTTCGGGTTCTCCTGGTAGCGCCGGCGGACCTCGCGGATCGCCCCGTCGGAACTTTCGCTCGGGTCGGTCAGCACCAGTTCCGCGCCATAGGCTCTCAGGATACGCTTGCGCTCGGCGCTGGCTGCCGCCGACATGAAGAGCTTCACCTGATAACCGCGCACCGAGCCGATCATTGCGTAGGCGATGCCGGTGTTGCCCGACGTGGCGTCGATGATGATCTTATCGGAAGTCAGCTCGCCGGACTGCTCTCCGGCTGCGATCATCGCTAGCGCTGGACGGTCCTTGACCGATCCGCCCGGATTGGTCCATTCCGCCTTGCCGTAGATCTCGACGCCGCCATGCGGTTCGAGCGAGCGAAATCGAACGAGCGGCGTGTTGCCGATCATGGCTGTCAGGTCACTGGAAGGACGAGCCGTTGCCTGTCGTCCTGGCGTTGTTTGCTGAATGGTATGCATTTTCATCGAGGTTCTGGTTCCATTTCCTGTGTTCCCCGTGCGGCGTCGATGCCACAATCACGATGGGAATGGTCGCGATCCCGGTGGTTGAACCGGGTCGCGTATCGATCAAGTTGTCAGATGAGGTTGCCGGGGAGGCTAACAGAAGCAGTCGCTGAAGAAGGCGTCGGTTTCGAAGGCGAAGTAACCAACCCGTGCGTGTGGCCAGCGCACATCGAGGGCGCCGCCACGGGGCGGCCAGGTTAACCGGTTGCGTGAAACAGAGGCGAAGTCGCGCTTCAAATGCTGCTCCCCTGAAGATGCTGATCGCCGGACACGTGCGCGTCGCGGTTCAGACGCACTTGTGCGATACACCATTGAACGCTTCAGAGCGCAAGGAAATTCCAACGATTGGAAGGACGGGTCGAGTGGGAACGATACGCGGGGTGCTGGTTGATGTTGATGGTGTCTTGCATGTCGATGGTAATCCAATCCCCGGCGCGGCACGAGCCCTCCGCGATCTCCGCTCGGTGGGCGTCAAGATTCGCCTGCTGACAAACGGCACGATGCGCACTTGCTCAGGTCTGGCAGCCTACATGCAGAGCATGGGCTTCGATATCGAGCCCGCAGAGATCCTCACCGCTGTCACCGCAACGGCGGACTATTTGCGCCGCCAGCATCCGGGCGAAGCCTGTCATCTGGTCGTTTCTGGCGACATCTGCGAGGAGTTCGGGACCATCCCGCTCAGTGACGATGAACATCGAGCACAGGTTGTTGTCTTCGGTGGCGCGAGCGAGACGTTCAGCTTCGAGGCGATGAACCGGGCCTACCGGATGTTGCGCAACGGCGCGAGCCTTGTAGCAATGCACAAGAGCGTCCACTGGCTGACAGCCGGCGGGGTGACCCTTGACTCGGGACCGTTCATCCACGGGCTGGAGTGGGCGACTGGAGTCGAGGCGGTGGTCATCGGCAAGCCGTCGCGACATTTCTTTGAAGCTGGTTTTGCCGCGCTGGAACTGCCTGCAAATCAGGTCGCCATGGTTGGCGACGACGCCTATCAGGATGTCCAGGCGGCGATGGAGCTCGGGGCAACCGGCGTGCTGGTCCAGACCGGGTTGGGGGCGATGGACCCGCCTGGCAATGTCTCGCCGGATCTGGTGCTGGCGTCGATCTACGATCTCCCGGCGGCGCTGGCGCGAATGTAATCACGGCTGCATCCGTATTGAGCGAAGCCGGATACGCTTTGCCGGAGCGAGTGTCCCGCGTGTTAGGTGGCGAGAGGTGACTGGAACTCCATGCAGAAACTCATCTCGGTCGTCATCCCAACCCTCAATGAAGAGACCGTCATTGGTGGCTGCCTGGAGCAGTTCAACGATCTCGATGGGCAGTGGGAGATTATCGTCGCCGACTCCGGTAGCGGCGACCAGACGGTTGAGATCGCGCGGCGGGCCGGGGTTCGGGTTATCGAGAACGCTCCCGAGGGACGGGGCGTCGCGATGAACGCTGGCGCGGCTCTGGCAACCGGCGAGATTCTCCTATTTCTGCACGCTGACACCTTCCTGCCACCAGGCTCGTACAACCAGATCATTAGCAGCCTCTCGCACCCCGTTGTCAGTGCGACAGGGTTTCGGATCCAGGTGGATCGTCGCGAGTGGCGCTATCGGATGCTATCGTGGATCGGAACCCTGCGATTTCGCCTGCAACGGACGTTTTTTGGCGATCAGGCGATGGCGGTGCGCCGGCGCGACTTCCAGCACATCGGCGGATTTCAGGAGCGACGGTTGATGGAGGACGTCGAGCTTTCCCGGCGTTTGCGGCGACGTGGCAGGTTGGCACTGCTGGATGGGAAGGTCACGACGTCGGCGCGCCGCTTCGAGCAGCGAGGGGTTGCCCGGACGTTGCTGGTGATGTCCTTTTTCCAGATTGCCTACCGGCTGGGGGTTCCCGCCGACCGGCTCAACCGCTGGTATGCGGACGTTCGTGGTCGCCAGGATGCAGCCACTCCGTCTTCGAAGGTCGTTGGTCTGGCCAGCTTGCGCTTCGTAGACCGCGAAGAGGAAGAAATCAGGCTCAGCGACCTGGCGGGACAGCCGGTCCTGCTGGTCTTCCTGCGCTGGCTTGGCTGACTGCCTTGCAGGGATCATCTCGCGCAGTTGCGTGAGCAGGCAGCGGAGTTCGATCGCCGTGGCGTCGCGACCTATGCCGTGACCTTCGATTCAGATTTCCGTGTTGAGCGGGTACAGCGAGAAGATCCGCTGCCGTTTCCGGTGCTCCGCGATCCGTCGCGCGCAGCCTACCGGGCTTTCGGGCTAGAACGACGACCGGCGACAGCGATCTGGGGGCCGCGCACTCTCCGGTACTACGCCAAGGGGTTGCTTCGAGGGCACCTGCCGGGCCGGGCAGTCGAGAGCGACCCCTACCAGCTTGGCGGCGATGTCGTGCTTCGCGCTGACCAGATGGGTGGTTGGATATACCGGTCGGGCGATCCAACTGACCGGCCCGCACCGAACGACATACTTCGTCGACTGGAGCCGCCGGAGAATCGCTTGTAGGTCGATGTCGCTATGATTTAGCAGGCGATGGATGGTCCAGGCTGGGGACGGGCAGTAGAGGAAACAAACCGGTTCTTCCGGCCCGATGACAATGCTGGTAGTCATTCCCTTGTATTGATCCGAATGTAACAGGGCCGACCGCCCCGCGGCGGTGAGTTCCCTTTCTCTTTGGCATTTCCGTAGCGTCCGGCGGGCATGCGTTGCTACAGGTGGGATGTACTTCGTCTGTGGAGAGTGACGGATCAAGCTCGTCCGGTTTTCGGACATATGGGGTCATGCCTCGGAGATGGGACGAAGGTCACGTCGTCGTTGGGCATGTTGCATGAGAGATTTTCTGTCATGCTTGGCCGGCAGGGAACGGTGCCTACTAGAAGCTGGATTGCGTGTTGTCAGTTCGCCGCCTCCTCCCGCTCCTAATCTTGCTTGTATTGCTCATTTCGGCATGTACGCATAGGGACCAGTTTCCCTCCCTGGATTCTCCGGCCGAAACCCACGACTCGCCGGACACGCCCGGCGCCTCTGGTCCCACTGCCACGACCACGGTGATCCCAACGACCCCTCTAGCGACAGCTACGCTTGAAAGTCTTTCTACTGCAACGGTGCCCGCTCCAACGGTAACCGCGGTAGATGTCGTCCCCGATTCTACGGCGTCAGTGGTAGCGACAGAGACGGAGCCAGCGAACACCCTTGTCGCGGAGATCGACAGGCTGCTCAGTGACAGAACTGGCGACTACCACGTCGTCGTCAGCGGTCTGGACGGGACGTTGTCCTACGATCACCGGGCTGGAGAACAAGTCCAGGCGGCCAGCCTCTACAAGCTACTGATCATGGTCGAGGTGTTCCAGCAGGTTGAGGATGGCTTGCTATTGATGGAAGATCCAGTCGAGCTCGATGCCGATTTCTTTGCCGAGGCTGGCTATGACGATCCCTTCGGTCCCGAGACCGTTGGATCGACAGTGATCGTCGATGATCTGCTGCGCCCGATGGTCATGTACTCGAGCAATGTTGCCGGCTATGCGCTCCTCGATCTGGTTGGCAACTGGAACGTCAATGCAACCGCCCGGGCGTACGGTCTGACCGCGTCGGAGATTCGCTGGATGCCGCAACGTTCCGACGACGGAGCGGGCGCGCCACTGGGGAGTTCAGCCGCCTATGCGTCCTTCTATCAGGATGCCGTGGTCGCTGCGGACGAAGCGTTCAACGTCACCACTGCCAACGATATGGCGACGCTTTTTGAAGGCTTGATCGCCGGGGAGATCGTCAGTCCCGTTGCCAGCGCCGAGATGCTGGACATCCTTGCCGGTCAGGTCGTCAACGACCGCTTGCCGTCCCTGCTCCCATTCAGGGTCACGGTTGCCCACAAGACCGGCAATATCGACAACGTCATCCACGATGCCGGAGTCGTCTACGCCCCGCAGGGGCCGGTCGTCGTCGTGGTCTTGACCGCCAGCGCGTCCGAGTGGGAAGTAGTCGAGTTCATGGGTGAGCTTGGTTTGATGGCCTATCGCCATGGGGGCGGTCAAGTTCGCTAATTCGCGGCGCATGTTTCTCGCCGACCTCCCCAAAGAGTCCTATGGACTCGATTCGTGCTAGGGTCGATACTCCAGACATCGTCGAGGCGGAAGAACTGGCGGGATGGATCGATATGCGATCGCCTTGCCGTGGGAAAGGAACAATCATGCGGGGACGACGGAGGACGTTGCGATGGGCGATGCTTGCCCTGGCGCTGATCGTGGTCGCGGGGAGTCTGGCGACCGTTCAAGATAGCCCACAGCCAGAAGGCGCGGCCGCCTCGAACCAGGCGCTATCGCAAGAGGTGATTGACGCAAACTACCTGAATTGTTTCGACCTGCCGGAGATCAGCCCGGAACTTCCCGGCGCGCCGTTGCTCGAAGATGGCCAGCAGATGGACCAGAACGTCGTCAACTGCTTTGCCTGGCAGGAGTTCATCGCACTGAACTGGACGGTCTCTGACGGACAATGCCGGTCAGCCGGACACAGCGTCTCCGGCAAGCCTCGTTTGGCGAGCCTGGCGACACTCGACCGCGTGTCTGGGAGACCTACGAGGAGGCGTACGAGGTCTTCCTGCCGAATGCGGAGCGCCCGAGCCCTGGGGTTCTGAGCAGAGATTCCGGAGATATGTATGGATGTCGTCCGGAAGGCGCTCGGAATTTGCCGTCAATCGCGAAATCGTCCGGCGCGGCACAGGTGCTGGACGAATTCGGACAGGCCAACTCGTCGGTCTCCGATCCCGATGCCTGGCTGACGGCCCAGAGCGGGCGATCGAGCCCACTACGAAGTGCGAATGAACGAGGTTGAGTTCGACTACGTCGTCGAGAATCAGTTCTACAACGCCTTGAAGCAGTACGAAGCCGTACAGCAGGCGCTGGACGAGGGCGGACCCGGCATCTACTTCCCGACCGGCACGCCGGAGACAGGCAGGCGCAATCGAGATCAAGGCTGCCTGGATCGAACTGGACAACCCCGGTCTCTACAATCGCTACATGACGACCCAGGCATACATCTACAACGAGCAGCAGGAAGATCCGGACTGCTACGTCGCGACGGTCGGCCTGGTCGGGCTGCACATCATCCAGAAATCTAACGACCAGTGGACCTGGGCGACCTTCGAGCATATCCAGAACGCGCCAAGCATCGCCGAGATCCGGACGCTGCGACCTGTTGGACGTCTATCGCTTCTACGACCATGGCTGCGTGACCAATTGCCTGCCGAACAGGAAGCCCAGCGCTGGCCAGCCCTATGACCAACCGGTCCAGGTCGTGCGCAACAAGGACATCGCCGACGTCGGGACCTGGGGCAACTTCCAGACCAACGTGGCCTCATTGAACGCCTGGGTGCAGCAGCAGATCCGTGAGATCAATGACGACTCGGTCTACCAGTACTACGAACTGGTCAGCGTCGGCTGGCCGACCGAGGTGGTGCCAAACGACCATGTCACGACTGATCCGTTGCCCTACAAGAACATGGTGCCCGCATTCGCTGGCGAACTCGGTGATGGAGACCTACTTCCAGCAGAACGGGATCAACTGCACTGATTGCCATAGCGTTGCCCATATCGCGCCGAGCAGCATGGAGGAGACAGCCCCAGTGGCGTTCGGACTACAGCTTCCTGCTGAGCCGCGCCGACGAGCCGGCTGCAGAGGCGGAGGAGTAGACACAACGCGACTCGCTGGAGGAGAAGACGCACCGGCGCGGGCTCGTTCCGCCAGTGCGTCTTCGCTCCCGAGTACCCGCTACTCTTTACGGCCGAACGGGTGTCGGATTGTCCCCGATATCTTCGTCTTCGGTTGTGAAATCATTGTCGATCGGATCGAGAATGCAGGTGATGATGGCCTTGGACGCACTGCAGAATAGTTCGCCCGCATCGACTGCCTTTGGGAGCCAATCGACCCGCGCGACGAAACCCGACGCGTGATCGGTGAGATCGAGATGCAGGATCGCGGCACGGGCAGCCGTGTTGCGACCGATACCAGACGTTTCCGGCGACCTTCAGGCACAAGGTGAGGGTTACGCCGCTCCAATGCGGGGACCGATCGGTGGGAATGCTCACTCCAGTGAGGCTGAACGACGCTGCCAACCACCAAGCAGTTGTCAGCGAGCTTCGAGCTGAAGTGGGCCGGCGCTCGAGATCGGAGCCGTCAGACAGCTGCGCTTTGCTGGGGCACAGCCTGCACTACTGTGGTATCGGGCGCCAGTAGAACGAACCCGACATAGCCGGCTATAGCTGCTTCGGCAGCATGCAACCAGACATCGTGCCCATAGAGCGGAAGCAGGCCGAAAGCCGTCCAGAGCCCCGGTAACAACCCCATGAGCGTGAAGGTCGTCAGAATCATCGCTGTCGCTTGCGCATAGCTTCGGATGGCGATGAAGCCGGCGAGGGCAGCCACACCCGCGACACCCAGGGCGAGGTGGATCAGGGTATGGATAGCGTTGACCGGATAGAGGCCAATCAAGAATCCGTAGGAAGCGGTCACGTTGATTGACCGAGCGTCATCTGGCAGATCGGCGAGAAATGGTGGCAGGAAGCCGCTGATCCCGGCGGACAGGAAAGCGGCGCTGAAGAGCAACGCGAACCCTTTGGCGACGACCTCGCGGTGCCTCATTCCCGGCAGGGGCAAGGGCAATGAGGAGAACTCGCGGCGCGACCGGGCGACCATCGCAGCACCGAGCACAGACAGGCCGGCAAAGGCGGAACTCCAGAGCCAGAGCCCGCCGTCGGACCAAACGAGGACGTCACGCGATGCGTCGACGATGAGTAAGCCGACGATGGGCAGCATGCCAGCGAAAACGTGTGTGATGCCGATTGCGAACATGTCAATCGGCCTTCGATGGCGAGCTACACAGTAGAACCCTATTGCGGCGGAGAGAAAGGCGGCGCTGTACATCCGGCCGTGGAAGTCATCGACCGGCCAGGGCCAGAAACCTGTGAACGCCCTAGGGGCGATCAGCAGCCCGGCGGTGTAAGCGCCAAAGAGCCCTGCCGAACCCCAGAGCACAACCGGCCAGGCAGAGCCGAGCCGCATTGTCATGTCAGTCGGCTCGTTGCGGGAGCGCCAGAGCTGATAAATGCAGTTGATCGGCAAGATGATGTAGAGCAGGAACCAACCCCAGGAACCGGGGAGGCCTAAATCGAAGCGATCCATCTCGATCAATGAGATGATCAAGACGATCGACGTGAAACCGAGGATCGTGCTGAGGATCGTCCGCGCCGGATCCCATCGGTCGATCAGAACCATCAGTGTGACCGACACTGCGGCGGCAAGGTAAACGGCGCCGAGTGAGCGTGCATTGAAGGGCGTTAGCGGCCACGGCCAGAGGTCGTCGATCAGTCCGGGGAAGAAGAACAATCCGCCGCCCGAGATGATCAGCACGACAATCTCAACCAATGACAGATAACGCAGGAGTCGCGGCAACATCGATAGATCCTTTCGCGGGATACGACGCGAACTATAGTTACTTGCCAACGAATCCGCAACGGTCGTGTCCGAAAGTGGTCTACTTCCGGTCGTGAGTCGCATTATTCGCGCGATATCTCCAGCTGTCAGGTCTATGTTGAAGTCGCGCAAACGAGCGAGCACAGCGCTTTCCGCGCCGCGCTCTGCATTGGAATTCTCGCGAACTAGTCGTCAGCTGTGACGGAGATCTCGGCCCCGGCCCGCTCGGCCGCGAGCGCGGAGCGCCTGATCTTGCCGGCCTCGTTGCGGGGTAGCTCCGCGATGAACTCGTACGTTTTCGGGCACTTGTAAGCCGAAAGCCGTTCGCGGCACCAGGCGTTGAGCTCATCTTCGGACGGGTGATCGGCGAGATCGTGTGGCTGGATGATCGCGTGGACACGTTTGCCCCAGGTCTCGTCCGGTAGACCGACGACAACGACGTCGGCGACGCCAGGATGCTCGCTGAGCGCAGCTTCGACCTCGGCTGCAAAGACATTCGCCCCGCCGCTGATGATCAGGTCGGTCCGCCGGTCGGCCAGGTAGACGTAGCCGTCCTCATCCATCCAGCCAAGATCGCCGATCCAGGTGAAGATCGTCGATCGTGTTGCGCCTGGTCCGAGCCCGACGTACTCGAAAGGGATATCCTCTGAGCGACGATGAGCGGCTGAAGATTTGCCAACCTCGCCGCGCGGGAGTTCGTTGCCGTCATCATCGACGATCTTCATCTCCGCCAAGATACGGATTGCCGACGATACCGGGATGTTCGAGCCAATCTACGCCAGATATTCATGGCGTATCCGTTACCTTCGGTGCCGCCGTAGATTTCCGTTACCCGTTCAGGTCCGAGGATGTCGATCCATGCACTGTTTGAGCCAAGGCGCACAGGGCGCGCCGGTGTGCATGAGGGCGTTCGACGCTGCTGAAGTCGCGCCGTTCGATGTCTGGTACTTCGAGCAGGCGCTGCATCATGATCGGCACGACATTTACCGTTGTCACCCGGTGGCGCTCGATGAGATCGATCGTGAGCTCGGGGATGAATCGCTCCATCAGCACGAGCGACGCACCCTCAAACAGAACGACGCAGAACACTCATGAAAGGAGCCTCATGATAGAGCGGTCCCGGGATCAGCGATCGATCGGAGTCGCCCCTGAAGCCGAGTGGCTCGAAGACCTTGATGAAGGTGCCTGGAGGGTATGACCAGGCTCCTTTGCGTACGATCAGCTTTGGGACGACCGGTCGAGCCGCCGGAACCCATTGCCCGTCCGGGGTTGGCGATCCGGTCGGGAAGCACGCCGTCATCGTAGACCTCGGATTGCTGGATCTGTGTGCGACTGGCCAACGGCCAGGCAATATCATCCCAGTCGGTGACGACGAGCGTCGGCTTTGCCAGATCGAGTATCGCGTCCCGTTCGATCGGGGGCATCTCGGCACGAAGGGGCAAGGTCATCCCGCCGAGCTTCCAGGTCGCGAAGCAGGTAATAATGTGCTCAGGGCAGTTCGGTAGCCCGACGGCGACGGTCGAACCTTGATCAACGCCATGCTCGGCGAGCATCCGCGCGACCTGATTCGAGCGCCGGTCGAGATCGCTGCGGCTGAATACCGACTCCCTGCCATCGGCGGTAACGAAGATCATGGCCGTCCTGCCAGGGTCCTGCCTTGCAAGGTCGGTCAGTCGCCGGCCAAAGCTGACCGCTTCGGGTTGGGTGGTCGCGCTCATTGCGCCTTCCTCCTCCACTAGAACGTTGCTGATGCTGCCATCGTCTCAGGTTTGCTGGACAAGAACATCCGTTGATCTACGTAGTTCCTGAAAGTATCCCCGTAGCGCCGCTCTACGTCGGTTGCCGTAGCGGATTACAAATCGTCGTTATCCGGGTCAGTCTGTACCAGTCCATGCTGGTAGGCAAAGGCGACGGCGGCGGTCTGGGTGTTGACGCCCAGTTTGCCGTAGACGTTGCTCTGATGAGTTGAGACGGTACGTGGGCTGATCGACAGCGACTCCGCGATTTCCTGGGACGTCATGCCGTGGGCGAGGAGTCGGAGGACGTCCAGTTCGCGAGGTGTCAGCCTGGAGTGCGGGTCCGCGACGCTTGTTCTCGAAGACTCTCCGGGGTCCGGCCGAAGTTCGATCCGTTCAGCCAGATCGGCAGCCTGCCTGAATGAGAGCGAAGCGCCGCGTTCCCATTCCAGCGTGAATTGATGTTCACCCAGCGCCTCTCGAAGATGATTCAGATCCCGCTGGTATTTCGGTTGACCAAGTGGTGTGACCGGCGGCCCGTAGCCCTTTCGGATCGACTCGGCGGCCCCGTACAGTTGGACGGCGTCGACAAAACGTTCACTCAGCGCCAGGATCTCACCGATCCCCCGGATGTTGCCGGCCGCGGCATAGCGATCGCTGTGGCGCTGGCGGAGGCGGAGCGCGGCCTGTTGTAGCCGGAGCGCTTCATCGTATTCCTTGCGGTCGCGGGCGATGCGAGCAAGGTAGGTTAATGGGCCGGCTTCGGACCAGCCCTGCCCCGCTCGTTGGAATAGATCGCGCGCCTCGTTCAAGAGCCTGTGGGCATCATCGCTCTTCTTCTGGTGATAGAGGACTGCCCCTAAGAGGTAGATCATGTGCGGGGACCAGACCTGATCACCCTCCTGGCGCAGGACTTCGAGCGCGGCCTTCGCGTTTTCCGCTGCCCCGGCATAGTTTCCTTGCTCAACGGCGAGAATGGCCAGGTACAGAGTCGAGGTGGCCACCCCGAGGTCAAATCCGAGATCTCGATAGCTTCGTCGCATGTAGTGAGTGATCTCTTGCGCGCGTGGATAGTCACGTTGTAGTCCAGCGAGCCAGGCCACGGCCCACACGCATAGGAGCATCTCCCGGTCAGGTGGTTGAAGAGGGGCACTCATGACCTCTACAGACCAGGCGGCTGCATCCTCAAAGAAATCACCGCTGGGCCAACCCTGGACGATTTCATCCAGTAGCGAGTTTATGGCGCCGGTGTTCGTGGCTCCGAGTAGATACCAGTATTGTGCGAGAGTCCCTGAAAACATCAGGGTGTCCTTGAGGACGCCGTAGCGAACGCTCCAATGAAGCGCGGATCGGAGATTGTCGATATCGGCTTCAAGCAGTGATGCCCGGCGTCGGTCAACGTAGTAGGTGGCCAACAGGCTCAACTTCGCGCACCAGCGGACGTGCCGGCTGGCCGTCTCTGCAAGCTCTCCTTCGATCTGAAGCTTTTCCAAGCCGAATTCGCGAATTGTTTCCAGTATCTGGAATCGCTGTTCTTCCGAATTCTCATGATCAGGATAGATGAGGTGAGATTCAATGAGCGCTGACAGTAAGGGAATCGCGACTCCACCACATTGTCGATTATGAAGGCAGCTGCTTCGAGCGTCCACAGCCACCTCTGAAGACAGCCAGGCTTCTAAAGAGGCGTTGCTCATCTGGACCAAGCAGGTCGTAGCTCCAGGCGATCGTGTCGCGCAACGTCCGCTGGCGTTCAGGAACGTCGCGCGGGCCGCCGGTCAGGAACGGCAGGCTCCGATCGAGGCGGGTCAGCAGACCCTGTGGTTGCAGCACCCGTGTCCTGGCGGCCGCCAGCTCGATGGCGAGTAGCAGGCCGTCGAGCCTGCGACAGATCTCGACGATCGCGGAGACGTTGCCGGGCGTGACATTGAAGGATGGATTGACCGCCCGGGCGCGCTGGATGAACAGCGCGGCGGCGGCATTCTTTTCAATATCTTCCGGCGCTGCGATTGAGAGGTCGTCAGGAAGCGGTAACGGCGCTACCGGAAGCTCGAATTCACCGGAGACATTCAACACGACACGGCTCGTCACCAGCACGGTCAGATCGGGGCACTCGGCAAGGAGCACGGTGATTTGAGGCGCTGACTCGACGATATGTTCGAAGTTGTCGAGCAGTAGCAACAGATTTCGATCCTGGAGGGCATTGACGATCCCGTCCAGGCTGGAGAGACCCCGCGACTGCTGGACCTCAAGGACTCTGCCAATCATTTCCATCAACTGCAGGGGATCCATCGTCGCGGCGAGTGAGACGAAGTGCACACCGTCCACATACTCTGGGCCCGCCTGCCGGACAACTTCTGTAGCAACCCGTGTCTTCCCAACTCCGCCTGGACCGGTGAGGGTAAGAAGGCGCACTTCCGGCCGGCGAAGCATGGCCAGAATAGCTTCGATCTCGGACTCACGCCCAAGCAGCGGCGTGAGTGGCTGCGGCAGGCGCGAACCCCTCATGCTTGTGGCGGATGTTCGATTGTTCGGATACCGTGTAGCCATTGCTGTGACGCCCGGGATGAAGAACGGACTGGTGTGCGTCGTTATCTTCCGCCGGACGCCATCTGGTGTCAAATGCTTGGATGTTGCGCGGTCAGCTGGTCGATGGGTTCGACCTCGGTTCCACCGGACCACCGGCGCCGCCAACGGCGCCGCGCTGCCCATGCCAGCGAGATGAGGTTTCCGACGAGAAGTAGGATCAGGATGCCGGTGATCCAGGGGTAGATCCAGGCGTGGACCGGCGTCCTGGAGATCACGTAGTTGATCAACACCGGTGGTTCATCGCTTGGTTCAGCCAGCAACATGATCGTCGCCAGGTGGTTGCCGTCGGGCATCTCCCGTGCGATCGTCACCCGCTCGCGGCCGCCGCCATCGATCTCGATCCGGCGCTCGATGGATCCATCCACCGTGACTACCAGCGTTCCGCCATCACCAGCATCGAAGCGCAGGTCGAGGCGCTGGCCATCGAATGGAATGGCGATTGCGCGACCGGCCGCAAGATCCGTCTGGAGATCGCCAGCCGGATATTCGCCAACCCCCTGCATTTGAATGTCCGGAGCGGCTTCCTTGAGCGCGTCGTAGGCGGGATAGGGGCTGAAGTCGTGCTCGACGATTGCGAAGCCTCTCGTTGTGTTGGCGATTTCATCGGGATGGTCCGGGGGACGAGGAAAGCGGAATGTCCAGACGGCCATGACGCCCATCCAGGGCCATTCGCGCTGGGCGCGAAGATAACCGTTCACCAGGAACTCCGCCTGATCCTCACGGTTCACCGGCTCCCCCCAGGGCGATGGGTTGCCGGTCCAGTCATCCGGCAGCGACACCCAGCCATACTCGACCGCCCAGATCGGCGTGCCGCCATCGCCGTTGCGCTCCATGGTCTCGCGGAACTGGATGACGCGCGAGAAGTTGTTGCGCGAGAAGTCCACGCGGCGGTCAAATGGCGAATAGCCGTAGCCGTAGACCATCGCCGACGCGATGTCGAAGTACTCCGCCGCGCCGAGATCGTAGAGATCCTGGAGGTAGATCAGCTCGCTGACATTGACCGGCCCTCGCTGGTCGGTCGGCGCCAGCCCGGCGAGCAGGACGACCGCGTCGGGGTCAATCGTTTTGATCGTCGTGTACCCGGCCTCTAGCAACTCCAGATACCCGGCGGGATCGATCGGCAGGCCGCCCCACTCCCCTTCCAGATTTGGCTCGTTCCAGAGCTGGTAGTAGCGGATGCGTCCTTTGTAACGTGTCGCGACGGCTTCGACGTAATCGACCCAATCCTGGATGTCGTTTGGGGGGCCGTCGGGAAACCGCTCGGCGTTGGGCTGTCCCTCACGCGACCATCTGGGCGGCTTCTCCAGCCGGGCGATGATCTCGATCTCGCGTTCCCCGGCAAGGTCAACCATGCGGTCAAACTTCGGCCAGGTTGGCTCGCCGAAGCGATCCTTGTACACCCCTTTGGCTTCAGGTTCGAGATCGAACCAGCCGAAGATCTGGCGGATGTAGCCGAAACCTGCCTCGTCGATCATGTCCATCGAACGCTCGACGACCTCTGGATCGGGTTCCAGGTCCAGAAACGTGTTGATGCCCATCGGATTGAGATCGGTGTGGGGAATCGGCTCCATGTCGATTCCCGCGGTGACGCCCCGGTTGAAGTAGTCGTCGGCGAGCTGAACGCCGAACAGGCCCGCCAGGAGACCGGCGATAACCGCGATGTGGAGTGTGAAGACGATGAGATCTTGCCTGCGGGCCACCAGTTGTTTCATGCGCGCGATCACTCGAGTTCCACCCCCGGACCTTAGAATACGCGACCAGGCGTCAGGTTTCGGAGCCGCTTCCGGCGGTTGCTACACTTCAGGTCCGGAGCGCCGGGGATTCCCGGCGCTGGCATCTCGAACTACAACATCTCCGGGAGGAGACGCATACATCCATGGTCAAAGTATCCGAGGAGCAGCTACAGGAAACAATCGCCGCGGTTGAAGAGCCGCTGCTTGGGAAGACGCTCGGTGAGACGCGTTCGATTCGGGACATCGAAGCGGGCCGCAAGGACGTCAAGGTTCTGGTGGAACTGCCGGTCTACGGCTACACAGAACAGGCCGTGCTTCAAGAGCGCATAGCCGGGGCATTGTCATCGCTCCAGGACGAGCGCAAGATCGATGTTGGCTTCATGCCGCGTGTGCGGGCCGTTGGCGGGGTTCCGGGCAAGGGCAGCATTCCGGGGGTGAGCAACGCCTTCGCGGTCGCCTCGGGGAAGGGTGGCGTCGGGAAGTCGACGGTTGCCGTCAATCTGGCCCTCGCGCTGGCGCAGGATGGCGCGAGCGTCGGCTTGATGGACGCAGATGTCTACGGACCAAGCATCCCGATGATGCTCGGGTCGAACGCCCGTCCGGGCATGGTCGATGAGAAGATCATCCCGCCCCAGTCATTTGGCATCAAGATCATGTCGATCGGTTTCCTGATGCCTGCGGACAAGGCGCTGATCTGGCGCGGGCCGTTGGTTGCCCAATTGATCAACCAGTTTCTTGGAGACGTCAACTGGGGCAAGCTCGACTACCTGGTGATCGACATGCCTCCGGGTACCGGCGACGCCCATCTCTCGCTTGTCCAGGCAGTCCAGCTTGCCGGGGCGGTCATCACGACAACCCCTCAGGATGTCGCGATCGCCGACGCGATCAAAGGGATCAGAATGTTCGAGGAGGTCAAAGCGCCGATTCTCGGTATCGTCGAGAACATGTCCCATTTCGTCTGCCCGGGCTGCGGGGAGACCTACGATATCTTCGGGACCGGCGGCGGAAAGCGGACAGCCGAGGAGTTTGGCGTCGAGTTGCTGGGACAGATCCCGATCGACCCGTCGATCCGCCAGGCCGGGGACATCGGCCATCCGATCGTGGCATCGCATCCTGATTCGGTTCCCGCGCAGGCGTTCCGGCAAGCTGCCCGAAACATCTCGATTGGCATCGCCAGAGCTGCCGCGACTCGCCCGCACCGCCCGACGATCCAGCTGATGCAAGCGCCGTAGCGGCAGACGTGGGGAATCTGCTGTGACACGTGCTCTTCATTTCGAACGGATGTCCCCGGTGTGCCTGTCAGGCATCGCACGCCGGGTCTCGGCCATTCTGCGTGCTGAAGAGGTAGAGCGTATGCAGGTAGAGACGCGCCGGTGGCGCGTCTCGCGACCATCATCAACGCTGCCCCAGTGATAACGGAATCCAGGTCGAGACGCGCCAGCGGCACGTCTCTACGCAAAGCGGCGCTACTCGGAGAGCAGCGAGCGCAGTCCATCGGGATCGGTGATGACGATCTTCTTGCGGCCGGTCTCAACATAGCCGCTGGCCTTGAACTCGTTCAGCGTTGCGGTGATCGTTTCCCGGTAGGAGCCGAGAATTTCGGCCAGGTGCTGGTGGGTCAACCCCTTCACGACAAGGTTGCCGCGCCAATCGGTATCGTCGGCAAGCCGCAGCAGCAGGCTGGCAAGACGCTCCTTCAACCCTTGGAAGGCCATCTCCTGCAGGCGCTCCTCGGCCGACTCCAGACGTTCGCTCAACACTTCGGCGATGCGGACGGCGACGATCGGGTACTTGTTGATCAGGCTCATGACATCGCGCCGGCTCATAGAGCAGATCAGGCAGTCGGTGAGCGCCTCGGCTTCGCTATTCTGGAGCCGCTGCCCGAGGAAGGGCATTTCACCGAAGATCGTGCCAGCGTCGAGCGTCGCCGTGATCAGCCGCTTGCCATCCTCATTGATCCTTGACAGGATCACCTGCCCCTTCTTCAGGATAAAGAGCACCTCTGCCGGGTCATGAGCGTGGTAGAAGATGCGGCCGGGTTCGCAGGTGAACATCGGAGCAGACGCCTCGATGTCTTTCATCTCCGGTTCATCGAGGTCCTGAAAAATGTCTACTGTCTTGAGGTAGGCCAATTTCGTCGTTTCGGGGGCCGGAATGGCAACCACGCGGTCCTCCTGTCGCATTCAACCTGCCCGCGCTATCTGGCTTCAGGCCCGGATGTAGCGGCGCACGATCGCTTCAAGCTCGATGAAGTATGGATTGCCGAGTGAGACGACATCTCCATTGAGCATATAGGTTGGCACACTGAACACCTCGGGAGGCGCCTGGTTGCCTGGATCATCCAGATTAACGATCTCGACCCGCAATTCGGGGATTCGTTCCTCGATCACCTTCACTAGCCGAAAGGTGTCCTCGCATGTCGGGCAATGGGTCATCGTGTAGATCTTCAAGCTCGCGTTCATCGGATCGCTCACCATTTCCAACGTGGTTGAGAACGTCGATATGGCCAGCCTATACCGGACGCCGAAGCATCGTCGTAAGAGCGCTTACGCTACGCCAGAGATTGTGTCGCCAGCGAACAACACAAGACGGTGGCTGCTTTTGATAACCACGAGGCAACCTGTTCTTTCTTGACCGGATAATGCAGGGCCAGCGCTTTCGATACGGCGCGAATGGCGATCCCCCGCTGGAGGAGCGCGAACAGGCACATCCCGTTGAGGATGCGCCCGTTCGCAACGGGGCGAGGCTATGCCTCGTAGGTGTTCGGCGCGAGGATCGGCGCCGGGCAGTTGACGACAAAGCCGTTCGGGTGGGTGTCGGGCACGCCGTTATACAGCGTCAACGTGCCGGACTCTACAAGCGCGTCGAGTTCTTCCTGCGACGTCACAACCGTTGCCTGGGTTGGATCGACCCACTCGGCGGCATGATGATCCCAGAAGGGACTCCAGATCGGATCGCCGGCCTTCGAGTTGAAGATCGCCGGTTGGAATCCTTCAACTCCGGGACCAGCCAGGCCATTGACAAAGATGGTTATTGGTGCGGTCGCGCCGGCATCGATCAGCGCACCCGTCGCGCCCGATCCAACCACGCCCATCATCGGCGCCATCGGTACCGCCGAGGTGTCGGTGACGATATAGCGGCTTCCGGGGAAGCACTGGTGCAGCTTGAAGGTTACAGTCATCGCATCCATGTCCGGTTCGGCGATAAGCGGGCCTGCTCCGAGCGGGAGCATCAGGTCGGGGTCGACCGGCAAGCCAACGTCGCCCCAGCGAACCAGCGGAAAGTTCACGACTACGTCGGTTTCCTCGATCGTGACCGTCCCGGCTTCCTGGGCTTCGAGCAAAGCTGATTCGGAGGTGATCAGTTCCGGGTCGCCGCTGAAGCTGACCGTGTGGATCTGAAAGGCGGGCGTATAATCATCCAGGCCGGGAATCGTCGTCACGATCGATCCTTGCCCATCAGCGCTCTGGGCGAAGGTGTACAGATTTGCATAGCTGCCCTCCGCCTGGAGCGCGTTTTGCATGAGCGGCACGAAGACCAGCTGCTCAGCTTCAGCGTATGTCTTGTCCGAGGCATCCGTCCGGATGAAGTAGACATCCTGATCCTCGAAGTGGCCCTTGTGCATCGCAAATGTCACTGACCCGAACGGGCCCTCCCAGCCGTCCGGCTCCAGCGAGTAGTCGACAACATCACCAACGAGCACCTGAACATCTGTTGCGTCGCCCCCGCCGGTTTCTCCGGACGTGGCGGCACCTCCGGCTTCGCCCGCAGTTGGCGATGGTTCGACAGCGGCATTGGCATCAGACGTCGCTGTTGGACCACCATCGTCATCGTCCCCGCAGGCGGCAAGCGCGAAGGTCGCGCCGACGGCCGCGGTAAGAGACAGGAATTTCCTCCGGGACAATGGGTACTGGAGCTTCGACAAAAGCCCTCTCCTCTCGTGTATACGTTTCACCGGTTTCAAGGTCCGCGGGCGCTTGGCCCGGCGGGACACCAACAAGCATCCCGCGTGAACGGACAGTCTCACGCTATCACCGGAATCGCGAAGGGAATGTAAGTAGCTCTACTCTGGGAAGGAAGGCTGGCAACCGGTTCTGATATGGAATTGCGCTGATACCTCTTGATTGAGCTGGGAGGTTTGACCCAGACGTGCGCCAGCGAGTCGCCGGGTCGCCGCTACGGATTCAGGAAACTTCGCACTTTGCTTCGTATGACTTGGCGGCCGGACCTTCCGTAAACTCCCAAGAGCGACCTTGAGAGGTAGGAGAGGGGCCGAAGCAAATGACTGGGACGACACTGGATGAACTGCTCCGGCAGGGACGGCAGCAGGCAGGGGGTGACCTGAAATCCCTGATCGATCATCCAGATTGCCAGATGGATGCGGAAGCATTTCGGACCTTTGTGGCCGAAGTGGGAATCTGGGCGATGGCGACAGCTGGCGAGTCCGGGAGCCCGCACATTGCGCCGGTCCATCTTCGTCTCACGGATGACGACGAGTTCCAGATGACGATGCACACCGAGAGCGTCCGGATGCGCGACATCGAGCGCGATCCACGGGTGGCGTTCACCGGGTGGGCAGATGGACGCAGGATGGCGATTATCTACGGCAGAGCATCGCGGATTCCCGGAACTGACCGGTTATCCGGCGCGGGCGGCAGGGACAAACCGGTGGTCACGCTCAAGATCGAGCCCACCAGGATCTACGCCATGAATCCGACAGGACGTTAGCCAGCGCCGCGAACGGCACCTAGGGATACAGCGAGTACTCGGTCTCCTGGGCGGTGACGAATTCGAGGAGCGCTGGAACGCCATTCTCCGTCTGCTCGATGGCGCGCCTGATTGCCGGGATGATTTCACCTGGCGCGGTGACGCGCTCTCCGTGGCCGCCGAACGCTCGCGCCATAGCGCTGTAGTCGCCGGTGATATCGGTCGCCCGGTAGCGGGCCGTCGCCGCTTCCATCGTCGAGAGTTCGATCGCCATCGCGCCATTGTTGAAGAGCACGGAGAGGATCGGGATGCCCGCCCGGGCGGCGGTTTCGAAATCCATGCCGGTCATGCCGATGGCCGCATCGCCCCAGACATTGATGCAGAGCTTCTCCGGTTTCGCCAGCTTCGCGCCCATCGCCAGACCTAGACCGTAGCCAAGCTGGGTCGTCTTGCCCCACCCGATGTAGCTGAGTGGCGCTTCTGTCGTCCAGAATGGCGAGAGCTGATCGCGAGGGCTTCCCGCGTCGTGAGTGATGATCGTGTTCGGGACGTCAACCGTTGCCTGGAGGTCGCGAATGACTCGATACGGCGACAGTGGCGCGCCCTCGAACCCTGTCTTGTGGCTCCACGCGGCCTGCCATTCTTCACGCCTCTGGGCAATCTTCAAAGCTACCGATTCGGCCCGGCCCCGGAGTGTTCCTCCGAGCCGGTCGTTGACCGCCTCGATGAGCAGGGCGAGCGTCAGCTTCGCATCGCCAATCAGGGCATCATCGACAACCAGGTCGCGATTGATGTCACCCGGATCCAGCGTTGCCTGGATGTAGGTCTTTCCGGCTGGAAACTGAATGCCGTACGGGGTGGCGGCGAAACTGCAGCCGATGCCGAAGACAAGATCCGCCTCCCCGAGGAAGTGAAACACCGGTCCCGGCAGCGTGCGCCCGCCAGAACCGAGTGACAGCGGGTGAGTTTCCCGGAAGGCGCTCTTGCCTTCCAGGCTGGTCGTGACCGGCGCTTCGAGCAACTCGGCGAGCGACTGCAGCTCATCCCAGGCTTGCGCGTAGTGAACTCCCTGGCCGGCATAGATCACCGGCCGTTCCGCCGCGATCAAGGAGGCGGCAACCCGGTCGACGTCGTCTTGCGATGGAGCCGAATGACGGCGCGGGACAGGCTCGTACTCCCAGCCGGCGGGCACTTCGTCATCGAACATGTCGAACGGAATCTCGACGACGACCGGTCGCGGCCGGCCGTTCTTGATCTGGGTGATGGCGCGCCGCATCGCCCGAACGACGGCGTCCGGGCTGCTGACCTGCTCGATATTCTTGGTGACGTGCTGGAAATTGAGGAGCGAACTGAAGCGCGGCTCGACGTTGGCCGTCGACCGGGGATAACCCGCGGGGAGGACGAGCACTGGCACGCTTTCACTGTACGCCTGGGCGACGGCGCCAAACGCATTCTCAATGCCCGGTCCAAACTGCATCGCGGCCACGCCGATAGCCCGGCCGGATGTCACCCGGCTGATGGCGTCGGCCATGTGTACGCCGGTGCGTTCCTGGCGGACGATGATCGGCCGGATGCCAGCCTCGGCGCCGGCTTCAAAGAGCGGGTTGGACGGGTAACCAATCAGGTACTGAACACCCTCGCGCTTGAGGATATCGACGATCGTCGCGGCAACATTCATCGGCTTTGAGCCTCCCGGGTCGCGTCTGCTGCGTTATCGTCGAATGCGCGGCGCGAACCTCAGGCGTGGGGGAAGTCCACCCCGCAAGCCTGCTCCGACGACTGGCTCCATGCCAGGAGTTCATCGTACTCGATATCGTCGAGCATGAATTCCTCGGAGCAATCAGGGCAGGTTACGACGTAGACGCAGTCATTTCGTGCCTCGCACCATTCAGTGACGTCCCCATAGAGGCCCTTGGAACAGAGGTGATCTCGTACCCGGTCTACGGTTGTAGCTGGCGACAACGACATGACGCCTTCCCTTCGCTTGGCTGCAATGAAGTCTTAATCACCAAGGATGGCCTACGTTCTGGAATCTGTCAACCTCCGCCCGCCGGATTTTATTCCAGATCAATGAGTACTCCGGCTTGTAACATCGTCTCAAATGGCCTGGACACGAGAATTGGGGGCTGGCCTACAATTTGGGAGTTGAACGTGGGAGGACAGCACGAACATCTGCTCGACACCCGGTTCACAGGATGACAGGCAGGATCCTATGGCGTTGCCCATTGAAGTGCGGAATCTCACCCGCTACTACGGCGAACACCGGGGGAACTATCAACTGAACTTCGACGTCGACGAAGGCGAGGTCTTCGGGTTCCTCGGCCCAAATGGCGCTGGTAAGACCACGTTCATCCGCCAGCTCATGGGCATCCTCAAACCATCCAGCGGTGAAGCGCGGATCTTCGGGCATGACTGCTGGGAAGAGCGTGCCGAGACCAAACGCTATATTGGCTACCTCCCGAGCGATATCACGTACTATGACCGCATGACCGGCCGCCAGCTGCTGGAGTTCTTTGGCGCATTTCGACCAGGCAGCGGCTATCGCGATCGCATCGAGCCGATTGCCGATCGCTTCAAGCTCGATCTTGATCGCAATATTCACCAGCTTTCAAGCGGCAACCGGCAGAAGGTCGGGATCATTCTGGCGGTGATGCACGACCCGCCATTGCTGATCTTCGACGAGCCAACCGCCGGGCTCGATCCTCTGATGAGGCAGGAGTTCTTGAATCTCGTCATAGAGGAGCACCAGCGCGGAAGGACGATCTTCCTCTCATCTCACGATCTGTATGAGGTCGAATCGGTCGCGACCCGGGTTGGGATCATCCGGGAGGCGGAACTGGTTGCGGTTGAGCCGATCGACGTACTCAGGGAGAGACGCCAGCGCAAGATGACGGTTGTGCTTGGTAGCTGTGCGCCAGTTGCTCCACTGGAGGCATTGGAAGCCGTCGAGCGGGTTGTCGTTCATGAGGATGGGCTGAACCTGGATCTCTATGTCAAGTCGCCAATCAAGGAGGTGCTCCGGGTTCTTGGCGAGATGCCGGTGATTGACATGGTGTACGGGCCGGCGGATCTACAGAGCATCTTCTTGCACTACTACGATGGCAGCGACGATCAACTGGAGGATGAGGAGCGACAATGAGCACTGCAAGCATCAATCTGACGATGACGAAACGAACGACGATCAACATCAGCCGGACGACGATCCTATTCTCGCTTGGCCTGGTGCTCATGTCGATCCTGATGATTGCGATCTTTCCTACCTACAGTAAGAGCTCGGCGGATTTTGACGAGCTCGTCGATAGCCTGCCGAAAGGCGTGCTTGAAGGTCTGGGGATGGGATCGACGATCGATCTCAGCCAATACTCAAATTTCATGAACATCGAGCTGCTTTCGCTGATCTTTCCGATCACGGCTGGCATTTTCATCATTATGCAAGGCGCGGCCGTCGTCGCCAGCGAGATCGAAAGCGGCACGGTGTCACTGTGGCTTTCTATTCCGGTGCAGCGTTGGCGCTTGCTGCTCGGAAAACTTGTTGCGCTGCTCCTGGCCAGCCTGGTCGTTGCCGGGTCGACCGCCGCTACAATTGGCATCGGCAGTCCGATTGTAGATGGGGACGTGACGCTCAAAGGAACGATCAACCTCGGCATCGTGTTGCTGGGCTTCACGTTGGCGATGGGCGGCATCGCCGTGTTCTTTTCCACATTCTCGAATCAGCGTGGCCGTGCCGCGCTCCTGGCCGCGCTGGTGATGATCGTTGGCTATGTGCTGAGCATCGCGGCAAGTTCCGCCGAGAGCCTGGACTGGCTCCGGTATTTCTCGATCTTTACTGCATACAAGCCACTCGAAGCGATGACTGGCGACTCGTTTCCACTCGCCGCGACGTTGGTCCTGTACCTGATCGCGATCGTCGCGTCGGTCGCGGCATTGATGACGTTCGATCGTCGGGACATCGTGATCTAGAACGTCCGGCGAATGCCACTCCGACTCCCAAGATTACGCGAATTGATTGAACGCCTGATCTAGTTCGTCGCGCCACTGGCGGACCGTTTCAGCCTTTACCGGTTGATCCCAATCATGCGCTGGCCGTGCCGCGCGGCCGATATGAAACGCATCGATTCCAGCAGCGAGCAACGGTCTGACGTAATCGAGAATCAATCCACCGCCGGCAAGCCAGCGAAGGTTGGAGGTTTGCCAGGACGCGCGCTCGAACAGTGTCGGCAGGCCGAGCCGGAGATTGCCCTGGATTCCGCCGCTGAGAACAGTGTCGATGTCTGGCATCTGCTCTACGGCGTTCCATGCCGCCCGATGATCGACCGTATGATCGAATGCATGATGCAGTGTCCAGGGACAGGGCGCCGTGTCAACGATGAGTCGCTCCAGCGGTCGACGATCGAGCGCACCATAAGCATCGAGAAACCCGAACACGAATGCTTCAGCGCCGTCGCGCCGCAGTTGCCCCGCGGACGCGCTTAACGATTCGACTTCCAGCGGAGTCGCGCGGAAGCCTTCATTGTTTCGCAGCATCACGCGCAACGGCAGTTGAGTCGCTTCTCGGATTCGCCTGAACTGCTCGATTTCCGGAGTCAGCCCGCCGGTCCGGATCTCGCGGACAACTTCAAGGCGGTCCGCGCCTCCACGCTCAGCCTGGATGGCGTCTTCCGAGGTAATGACAATCACTTCCAGGAGTGGCCGGCGAGTAACCGTCATTTCACTACCGCTGGCAGCATCTCAGCATTGAACACGCTTTAGGTCCTCCGACCTTCTATGCGTTCGCGCGGGACGATTATCACCGGACGATCGGAGTGATGACTCAACCACTCGGCGGTGCGGCCCATAAGGGCGTCGGGGGATGTGCCGATTCCGTGCGAACCTACGACGACAACCGCCGCATCTCGCGCTCTGGCCACGGCAAGCAATGTACGGCTGGCGAATCCGCGGGCCTGCACCCGACGATTTTCGAGCACAATCCCGCTCCCGGCGAAATCCGCGTCGGATACCGAGCCGGGTTCAATGGCCTCAACTGCGATTACATCAACATCGAGCGACCCCGCTATCACCCGTCCCATTCGCACGACTTCCGCTGAGAGATCCGATTGGTCATAGCCGACGACGACACAGTGCACCTGGGACGGGATGCGGGCCTCAACAGGCAAGAGCATGTAGGACGTCTTCATCTTCCGCAAGATCTTGCCAAGTCTGGAATCTCCGGTGAGAGAGCGCTCGTTCTCCTTTCGCCGATCCAGTGCGAGGATCAGCAACGCGCCTGGCCGGCTTGCCGCGAGGGCGGACAGACGTTCGTCTGCGCCGCCCCGTTCCACCAGATAGTCCACTTCAAGTCCCCGGAGTCTGGTGTCCGTTATCACGATTTCCAGCATGTCCTGAGCCACGAGTTCGAGTTGCTCGACGGTAGCGTCTTCTCTCGCTTCTTCGATCACGGTTACAAACGTGATCGGGAGGTGTAGGGTCGTCGCGAGCGCTCGACCCCACTGGACTCCGATCTCGACATCGCGGTGATCGTGAACGGCGATCATCAGCCGGGTCATATACGGTGCAAGATAACCAGTCATTGTCGGACCTCCGGTAGTTGTTGGGCTGTTGGCATCATTTACTCGCTTGTTCCGGATTGCTCGGTTGCCAGTTCTCCGGCCCGGGATCGACGATCGGATGTCCCAACAGGCGGCCGTTCACCGCGGCCGAAACGAACCTTCAGATCATCGACGAGGCTATATATTACCGGCACGACAACAAGCGTGAGCAGCGTCGATGTGAAGAGCCCTCCGATGACAGTTCTGCCAAGATCGGCGGCAATCAGCGCGCCTTCTGTGAAGCCGAGTGACAGCGGCACGAGGGCTAGCATCGCCGCGAAGGCTGTCATAAGGATCGGTCGCAGCCGGGTCTGGGCACCCTCGACCAGTGCGTCGTAGGTCCCGTAGCCGTGGTCCTTGCGAAGCATGATCACGAATTCCAGCATGACGATCGCATTCGTTACGACGATTCCGACCAGCATTAGCACGCCGATAAGAGCGCTGATGCTGAGGGACGTGTCGGTTACGAACAGCGCGACAATCGCGCCGATGGCCGCCAGGGGGAGGCTGAAGAGGATAACGAACGGATCCAGCCAGCTGCCGAAGAGTAGTGCCATGATGCCGTAGACAAGCACGATCGAGATGATGATTGCGATGAACATGTCGGTGAATCCCTGCTGGATGTCACCGGCAACCCCACCGACCGCGACATCGATGCCTTCCGGGACATCCAGAGCATCGACCGCCGATTGGACTTCAGTTGACACTCCTCCAGTGTCGTCCGAGGTGATGTCCGCGGTGACGCTTGCAGCCGGATTGCCGTCAACGCGCGTGATGCTTACCTGCTGCTCGGCCGCGCTGACCGTTGCCACCTCTCCCAGGGTGACGCCGGCAGTAATTTCCAAATCTTCGAGCTCGGGGATCGTCATCACGTCCCCGCCAGACATCTGCAACAGCACCGGCGTTGGGCCCTGTTCAGATTGCACGGTCGTGATCGTCACTGCCGATGACAGATTCCTCAGGCTGGCGGAAATGTCAGCTGGTGTTAGTCCGGCTTCGGCGGCGGCAACGGAATCCACATCAATTCGGATCGTCTCCTGTACGACGCCGATGCTGCTACTGACATTGGCGACGTCGTCGGCCGAGGCGACGGCTACGGTGACCTCGTCGGCGAAGGCTGGCAATTCGGCAACCGCGGCAGGATCCTCTGCTGAGACGATAATCTGGATACCGCTTGGGGGGCCAAACCCGCCTCCGGTAGCCGATACCGAGATGTTGTCGCCGTCGGGAATCTCGACTGCCACGCGCGCTCGAAGATCGTCTGCTACGTCGCTCTTGTCTTCGCTCGAATCCAGGAAGACGGTCATCGTGGCACTGTTCGGATTCTCACCGGAGATGATGTTTCCTATCGCGCCGAAATCGCCGGATGCGCCAGTGATAACCGTCTGGTAGCGATCAATCTCGTAATCGTTCAGGAGTTGTTCGACTTCTATTGTCTGCTCGACAACAGCGTCCTGGGTTTGCCCCGGTTGGCGCTCACGCTGATCGTCACGACGTTCTCGCTGGTGTCAGGCAAGAAAGCCACGCTGAGGAACGGTACGAGGGCGAAGCTGGCGAGGAATAGGACCGCAGATATGATGACTGTTTTCCAGCGATTGTGCAGCGCCCAGACGAGTACCGGTGTGTAGAGCCTCCCGAGTCGGGTGTCGCCCGGGCGCTTCTCGGGCTCGACTTTGACTCTTCCGGCAATCGTGTATTTCGTCAGCACTGGGATGACGGTAACGGCGACGACAAGCGACGAGAGCAGCGCGAAGACGACGGCAAGGGCGAAGGGCAGGAACAACTCGCCGATCAGCCCGCCAATGAGGCCGAGGGGAAGAAACACCGCGCAGGTTGTGGCGGTTGCTCCGACGATCGCGATGGTCACTTCGCGTGCGCCATTGATGATCGCTGCGAAGGAGGGTTCCCCCTCTGCCATGTGTCGGTAGACGTTCTCCAGGACGACAATCGAATCGTCGATGACTCGCCCGATGGCGATCGTCAACCCGGCCAGGGTCATGATGTTCAATGATTCGCCGACGAGATTGAGCGCGATGATCGCCATGATGACGGATAGAGGAATTGAGACGGCGGTGATGACTGTCGAGCGGAAGTTCCCGAGAAAGATGAAGACGATCAGGATCGCAAGGACTCCGCCGATGATGCCTTCTTCAATAACGCCGTCAATTGACTCCTCGATGAAGTCTGCCTGGTTCTCGAAGACCTGAATCGACACGCCGGCAGGCAGGGTTGGCTCAATCGCATCCAGTTCATCGGTGATCGAATGAGCAACGTCAACGGTGTTGGACTCTTTGAGCTTGGTCACTCGGATGCTTACCGAAGGTTCGCCGTTGGTCCGTGTGCGGCCTACTGACGTGCCAGCTACTTCGTCGACGGTGGCGATTTCCTGGAGGGCGATCGTCGAGCCATCGGCGGTGCCAATCGGCAGGCTGCGGATGTCGGCAAGACTCTGATAGACGCTGACTGTTTGCAGTGGAAGGGTCGAGTCGCCGGTTTGGAGTTGGCCGGATGGCAGTATGACGTTGTTCGCCGCCAGAGTGCGCGCAACCTCGTCGTAGGTGATGCCCTGATCGAGCATCGCTGATCGATTGAGGGTGATGACGACTTGATCGAGCGCACCGCCGACCGTTTCCACCGTCGCGACACCATCAAGGTTGGCGATTTCGGGCACGATCTGTGTGTGCGCTATGCCGAGTCAGTTCGGTCTGGTCGAGTTCGCCCTGTAGATCGAACGTGACGACGGGAAGAATCGACGGGTCGAAGGTCAGGATGTTCGTCGTCACTTCGGGTCCGAGCCGGACGCTATCGACTTGCTCTTGAACGGCGGCCTTTGCTTCGTCGGTGTTCGTGCCAAATTCGAATGCGTAGAGGATGACGCCGAAGCCGTCGACCGATGTTGACTCGGTCGACAGTAATCCGTCGGGACCCGGCCGTGGCGGCTTCAATCGGAGCTATCACGTTCTCGGCGACCTGATCCGGTTGATCTCCCGGACTCTGGATGACAAGCGTCATCACCGGAAACTCGATGTCGGGTATCAGTTCCTGATTCACGCGGGTAAAGGTAAAGACACCGTAGACGCTTACGACAGGATCGACAGGATGATCATCCACGATTTCCTGTAGGAGAATTCAGTCAGCCAGGAGACAATGCGACGCATCGAGCTACGAGTCCTTTCTCGGACAGTTCAAATTCACTTGGCGGGTGTTCGCTTGTGGCGAGAGTGGCTCTAAACGTGCTTGCCGTCCTTGATTTGGTGGGGCGTCCCGCAGGTCGGCCATGATCGTCATCGCACGCACGACGGTGCGGAGTTCGTCGGTGCTCATGTGGTCGGCGAGCGTTCGGAGAGATGCTTCGCGAACATTCCAGAAGCGCTCGATCAATTCTCGTCCGGCGGGAGACAGGTCGCAGACGACGACACGGCGATCATGCGGGTCGTGCGAACGGGTCACCAGCGCTTTTTGAACTAGGCGGTCGATCATCGCGGTTGCGGCTGAATGGCTGATGTCACTTTGGGCGGCGATTTCGCCCATGCGGTCCGGACCTTCCAGGAGATGGGCGAGCGTCTTTAGCTGGGGCATCGTAAGTTCAACATCCGGCCAAACGACCGGAGTTGTGCGCCGTAGCGCTCGATCGAGCGCGTCGGAAAGCCCACTCAGTTGCGTGATCAGTTCTTCTCGTTCATTCATAGGTCACCCCGTCGATGCCGTAGAATAGTTCTTCTCTAGCGAAGTATTCTATCGAACCTGACTATTCCATACAATGCCAGTAATAGGTACCCAGTCTATAGTCAGGGGGGCTAGGAGGTCTTGGCAGCGATGTTGAAGATGCGCTCGACGATCGAAAGCGTCGCGGCGTAGGTCGAGTCCATGCCGTAGTAGCTCAGTCCACGCGCACCGAGGGTCTGAGCGCGAGTGTACGGTGTGTCGGACGCGTAGTGGATGACTCCGAGGTCGATTGGAATGTCGGCCAGGTTGATCTGCTCCCCTGAGGGGTAACGGGTCATGAAGGTGTCCTCGTACAGTCCGGACAGATACGGTCCGGCTTCCATTTCAGCCACGGTGTAGTTCTCGCGGTAGTAGAAATCGAGGTGGCCACGGTTCTGCAAGTACGTCCCGCGCACGGTGATCGCTCGCTGGTTGTCGAGCGCCGATCCATAGATCAGATACGGTTCGAGGTCGGCGCTTGAGAAGGCGTTTTCGAACCAGTAGGTGTTTTCCGAGTGTTCGTCGTAGACGACGTCGGAGATCATGACATCGCCGATGCGGGCGTTGAGAGTCGCCGCTTTGCCCAGGATGTAGACGCCGCGTAGATCTTCGACCGTTTGAGCCACCTGGGTCATGATGTGGTAGGCCGCCATCCCGAGCGGATAGTTGATGTTGATGATGACGGCGTCCCGGTCACGAAACGATCCGATCGTTGCCCGAATTCTCGGATCGAGGTCCTCATCGTGCAGTTTCGCGAGGTCGATCAGTTGCATCCCGGCGTCGATCACGCTTTCGGGTTTGATGTTGACGATTCCCCTCTCTGCCTCCTCACGGTCGCGCACGACACGTTCGTCTGGAAAGTCGCGGTAATAGTAGCGAGCAGCGAAATAGAGCAGATTATCCCACGAGGCGTCGATATCTCCCGCCTGCAGTTTCCGCAATTCGGGTAGCAGGTCGGGCAGGTGACCGTCCTCAAGGTAGCGGATCAGTGCTTCCCGTCGCCGGCGGGCCGCGCCGGAGAGGATGTTAACGATCGAATGGGTGTTCGATGAAATGAAGTAAGTTGGCCTGCCGGAAAGCTCGAGCCGTTCGGTGACTTGCCGCGCTGGCTGCCACCAGCGGCTGGTAGCGCGGGCATAGCCAAGGTAGGTGCCGCCGAGCATGTGCAACTTGAGATCCTGCCGGTGGGTCGCCAGCCTGCGGAGATTGTGGAAGAATTGTTCACCCCAGGCTCCGGCTAGCCGTGCCCAGTCGCCAGGCTCTATCCCGATACGTGTACGCACCTCGTCGAGGAGATCGGGATTGCTCTCCTCTTCCGGTAAGCGAATCATCTCTAGCAACCGCTCATCCTGCCTGCAGATGCGGTGGAGCTTGTTCCATTCGATTTGCCAGGCAACGATAGTCGGGATCAGGTCATCGAGATCAGAAGTCGAGGCAACAAAGACCGCCAACGTGTCAGACCCGTCGAAGTGCCACCTTCGCCGGCGGCCCGGAGCGGAGACCGCCGCCCAGTGCTCCACATCCCGGTAGCCTGCCCGATCGAACATCCGCTCTGACTGGCTCAGTGCGACGACCCTGACGCCGAGAATCTCCGGAGGCAAGCGCAAGGAGCTGTACATGAACGCGCCCATGTCTGGCTCCGGTTCCGCGCCGCCTGCATGCAGCGATGACGCGATGTTGATATGCGCCGGAACCAGAACGTCGACGGCGATTGGGCCTGATGAGCGCAAAAGCGTATTGTACGTCCGCACATAGAGATCGACCTCGCGCCTGCCCGCCTCGTAGAAGGCGTCGCGCGATGAGCGATCCGGGAAGCGGTGCTCGTTGGAGAATTCAGGAAACTCAGGAGGATCGGCGACCATCTGAACTCCTCATCTGCGCGTTCACCGGCGGTTGCAACGAGCAACCTGCTTCCAGCCTACCGCGTGGAGGGCAATGCAACACAGCGGTTCATTCTGGACACGAGCGATCCGTGCCGCGTCCAAAATGAAAGTACCGTTGCCGGAATCTGACTCGCGGCAACGGTACGTATTCAAACAAAACCAGGCCCGGAGCTGCCCCTATGGGTTTGTGAAGATCTCTCCGGATTCTATGCCTTCCTGGAAACTCTGGAGCACGAGCTCGGCGACCGGGCCTTCAGCCTCAAGTTCATCGACACGTTCGGTGAGGATCTGCTCAAGCTTTTCATCGCTGCATTCGAGTTCGTCGGACTTCGAACTGATTTCTTCAATTGAGGACTGGAAGTTCGTCAGCGCCTCCGGCTCGTCTTCGCTGGTGAATTCCGCGAGATCCATGGTGGAGAGCTCGTCAAGCAGTGTCTGCGTATCTTTGATGAACAGGTCCCCAAGCTGTTCACAGGTTTCTGCATCCGCGGCACTTTCCGCGTCAGCATCATCACCGTCGTCACCACCACAGGCGGCGAAGACAAGCAAAAACACCAGGAGCAACGGTAGAATTCGGCGCATCGAGAAATCCCTCATCCCGTTCTAATCGACGAGTCCACTGGATTCGATTATAGGCGGTTGGCGTAGGCTGGTCGATGTAACCAGGTCACAGGACCGGTCACAGTTTTCGTCCAGTGCTGTTCAATTGGGGCCAATGATCGGCGTGTTGGCGTGAAGGGACAGGCATCATGTCATGGTTTCGACGTTCGAAGAACCCGGATCCGGCAGACGCCACCCCGTCTTCGCCCGCTCCCGCTGGAATTGACCCGGAGACAGCTGAGCGCCGGAGAGTCCGGTTAGAGCGACGGATCGCCAACCTCGAGCACGACATCGACCGGGCCGCCAGCGCCGGCAAACCTGGCAATCACTGGAGCCAGCGAATTGGCGAGATCGAAGCGGCAATCAAGCAGGGTAATGCCGATGTCCAACGGATAACCACGGCGATCGATCGGTTGCCGCCATGCCCGTTGCCGGAGACGCCGGTCGAAGAAATAGACGTATCGGTCGAGATTCCGGCGACCGTCCGTTTTCGGATCGGCGACGAGGAATTCCGCTACAGTGAAGAGGTGGATTGGACCGAGCGCGGCGAACAGCGTAGCCAGGCCGGTCTGCGCCGGTTCGAGGGCGATCCCTCGATGCTGATAGCGGGCGATGTTCCCGGAGATCGTCGGGGGGCGCTGGACGAACACCTGCACCACGCGCTTGGCGCGCTGGCGATTCAGCTCCATGACGAGGGCGACGTCACCGAGCGCCAACCCGGGATCACGCTGCACGATCTTGCCACTCCTTGCCCGGTCTGCGGGAACTGGCGGGATTTGCGCGGTCGCTGCATCACCTGCCAGCGCCGTGAGTGGCAAGTTTCCGAGATCCGGGGGGAAGTCCAGCGCCTGATCGATGAACGGAACCATATGCTCGAGGAGATGGCTCGCCAGCGTGAAGCCTTGCCAATCCTCCAGCGCCAACTCCGGGATGCACGGGCCGAGTTGGAGAAGTACACATCAGGCTAGGTCCAGAGATCTCGCACGAGTTCGTCGATAAATTCAGGCGACGTGAAGATCCGGCATTTCGCCAGCGTCTCTTCATTGACGATCGCTCGATCGCCCGATTCGGCCACGGCCAGCGCCCAGGCGCACCAGGCAATGGCACGCAGCGCCGCGATACGCTTGGCGATTGCCAGGGCGCGAGAATAGCGTTCCCGGTCTAACTCCGGCCGCTTGCCAAGGTAGGCGTCGATGAAGCGGCGTTCATCCTCCGCTGAAAGCTGGGCCGCCCCACGGTCCCGCCAGAGCGTCGTCGTTGGAAGAAGAAAATGGGCCAGATCGAGGACGGTAGGACCGATCCTGGCCTTCTCCCAGTCGATCAGCCAGATCCGGCCTCCATCGACGATGAAGTTATGCGAGTTGAGATCCGTGTTGATGATGGCCAGATCACAACTGGCCAGCGCATGTTCTGTTCGAGGCATGGCGCGCACTCGATCGAGCAGCAACGCGACGGCATCCCAACGACATTGCATCGCCTGCGTCGACTCCGGCGCATCCCCGATCAACCGGTCGACCTCGTCGAGAATCGACCGGACCGGGTTGCGGTGGTCCTGGAGATGATGCGCCTCCGGGATGCCGGCGCGGTGGATTCGTGCAACGCAGCGGGCGGCCATCTCGATATCTTGCCGGTAATCCAGCGGGCGTCCGGGAAGAAACTCGATCAGCATGTAGGGGTACGGCAGCTCTGGCGGGTCTGTCTCGATGCCAATAACCTGTGGCGTCCGTGCGGTCTCCGCGAGCAATTCCAGCGCCCCCGCTTCGTAGTGCACTTGCTCCTCGACGCCGAGTCCCATTTGCGACCCGGTGACGATCCGCAACACCACATCTCCAGATGATGTCGCCGCCCGGTAGTTCATCGTGTATTCACCAGCCGCCAGGAAGTGGACCGAAGCGGGATCAACCTGGACGAAGGATCGTTTGAGTTGCCTGATGACCTGCTGCAGAAGTTGCTTATTCGGTTGGAGAACGTCGCTCACGCTTGGTCGCCTTCACTCTCCCCGTGTGCTAGCGTCACGACTCATCAACGTCCGGAACGAAAACAGGAAATCATGGAGAAGCACAAGGTGAATGGTACGGCCGCAACAGCCGCAATGTTTCGCGAGGAATTCATGCGAACGGACGAATGGGTCTACTTCGATCATGCGTCCACTGGCTACTATCCGGTACGAACGGTCAACGCCATACAGGAGTATGCGACTCGCGCAGCTGATCCGATCTCCTATGACACCGAGCGCAACGAACAACTTTGGCAATCGACGCGCGAGCAGGTTGCGGCATTGACCGCCACTACCGCGGGGCAGGTGGCCTTTACGTCTTCGCTTTCGGAAGCGATGAACCTTTTTGCCAACGGGCTCAACTGGTCGTCGAGCGACAACGTCATCGTGCCCGCTGGCGAGTTTCCGTCAGTAACTTACACCTACGTCAACATTCGCAAGCGCTATGGCATCGAGCTGCGACGAATCCCGTCGGATGCGCGTGGCCGCACCGACCTCGCGGCGATCATCAGCGCCATCGACGGCAACACTCGCGCTATTGCCCTTTCCCACGTCGAGTGGGCTGACGGATACCGCAACGACATCGCGGCGCTCGGCGTGGTCTGCCGTTCGAAGGGCGTCGAACTCTTCGTCGACGTTACCCAGTCGCTCGGCGCGCAGCCGGTTGATGTCGAGACTTGGGGTGCATCGGCGGTGGCCGCGCACAGCTACAAGTGGTTGCTGGGTGGTCATGGGCTCGGTGTAGCCGCGTTTTCCACGGACGCCATCGATCGCATCTACCCGGCCTACGCGGGATTCCACTCGTTCCAAACGACACTCGATGATTCCAGCTACAGCTATGACGACACCAATCGCGACTTCGATTTCAAACCCGGCGCGCACCGATACCAGACGGGAGGCTTCGACAAGCTATCGACAACCGCCCTCCATGCTTCACTCTCGCTGATCCTGGAAGCAGGGCCGGAGCGGACGAGCGTCCACGGGGCGGAACTGGTCGAGAGACTCGCAGAGGGCGTGATGGCCAAGGGCTATGAAGTCGCCTCTGATCTAAGTCCGTCGCACCGTTCCCAGTTCCTGGCGATCACCTCCGGCAGTGTTGAGCGGGATCAGCAGGTAATCGACTGCCTCCATGCCAATAGTGTCAAGGTCACCCTGCGACCGAAAGGTATCCGGGTCGCGCCCTACTTCTATCACGACGCCTCGGACGTCGAGCGCTTTCTCGCGGCATTACCCGCGAGCAGGGGCTAGACCGAATTGGAACGTGGTTGATCGTCGTTGACTGAAAAGGCGGCCTTGCTTCCGGGCCGGCATCCGCTGGGTGAGTGCGTCTACTCGTCTCCCTGACCGGGGAAAATGCCGCCCAGTCACGCGGCGCATCGGCCAGAACACCCCGTCACTGCCAATAGATGGACTACTCCGCGGCTGTCAAGTAGTTGACTGTCCCTGTATTGATCCACGCCTAGTCTGGGGAAAGACCAGACTCGACTACGAATCTTAGAAGGGACGGGGACGATGCAAGCAGGAACCTCAATCAGGACAACCGTTCGACGCGTGGGCTCGAACCTTGCCATCGGATCGACCGTGGCGATGCTGGCGTTGATGTTCCCAATCGGGCCAGCCAGCGCGCAGAGTGTCCCTACCTGTAACGGGATTGCTGCGACGATTGTCGGGACCGATGGCATTGACCGGATTACGGGCACCGCCGGACGAGACGTCATCGTTGCCCTTGCTGGTGATGACTCGATCTATGGCCTCGGCGGCAACGACGTGATCTGTGGTGACGATGGCAACGATTCGATAACCGCTGGCGACGGTCGCAACTGGATCCAGGGCGGTTCCGGGAATGACACGATCGTCAGCGGCGCCGCGAACGACACAATTTTCGGCGAAGCTGGCGTGGACACCATCTACGGCGGAGCGGGAAGCGACTACATTGACGGCGGGCTCGACGACAACTGGCTCTACGGCCAGGACAACGATGACACGATCATCGGCAGCTCGGGCGTCGACATCATCAACGGCGGCAGTGGTGATGACAACATCTGGGCGGAAGGCGGCGACGACGTCGTCGACGGCGCCCAGGGCAACGACCAGATCTTCGCCGGGCCGGGAGCGGATCGTCTCTATGGCGGCGATGGCAATGACACGATCAGTGGTGGCGGCGGAAATGACGAGATCGTCGGTGGCGCCGGTGATGATGAGCTATCTGGTGATAATGAGAATGATCTGATCTTCGGTGGCGCTGGCAATGACACGGCCACCGGCGGGGCGGGAAATGACGAGATCGTCGGCGAGACTGGCAACGATGAGATTCATGGCGGATCTGGTGACGACAATCTCTGGGGGCTTGAAAATGACGACACGATGTTCGGCGGCTCCGGTCGGGACTTCCTCGATGGCGACTCTGGCGATGATTTCATGGACGGTGGATCGGGGAACGACATTCTGGCCGGTCGCAACGGTAACGACAGCTTTGTCGGCGGCACAGGTGATGACATCCTGATCGGCGGGCCGGGACGCGACGCCCTCTGGGACCCGGTCGGTTTCAATACTCTGGACGGCGAAACAGGAACCGATGCCTGTAACAACTCCTGGTTCATGATTGGCGCGTCATTTAGCTGCGAGCGCACACTGGTCGTCCAGCCGAGTCCCTAATCACGATCAGTCAGAGATCAAGACCGCCAGCGAGAGGGTCACCCTCTCGCTGGCGAATTTTTGCTGGGGCTGACTTTCACCCTGAGAGTACGTCCGGGGGCGACACACGACCTGAACAAGGAGATACGACGTCGCTTGCCGTTCTGCTCGGCAATACAGGCGACGCTTCGAGCACGGTGGTGACCCGGCCGAGCATCTACTCCTCATACCTCGGGCTATCCGTCCGTGGATAGAATGGCTCGGTGGAGAGCCAGGAACGGTAGGGCAGCACCCCGCTCAGGCGCGTGTGGATGCCGCGCTCGTCCAGGGGAGGATGAGGGACACCCTTGAGGTAGAAGTCGAAGAAGATCTTCATGTCCTGGAGCATTTGCCTGACGTTTTCCTTCCCGGCGACATAGTAGGTTTCGCCCTGGTATGCCTTGTACCAGTACGGCTTGTAAGCTGCCTCAAGAGCCAGAGCGAAATCCTTTGACGATGTTGAGCCAGGATAGCTGCCTTCTCCCTGGATGATGAAACAGGGCACATTTGCCTGCTGGGTCCAGTAGATCGGCGAGCATCGCCGGTAGACGTCGAGGGCGGCCGGAAGCTTGCCGAACTCGTAATCCATCATCTTGTTGTGACGGATCTCTTCTTCACCGACCATGTAAATGAAGTCGCAGTAACCGGACATCGGCGCGGCGGCCTGAAAGACGCCGGACGCGCACCAGACCGTCGCGGCCATGCTCATGATCCCACCGTAGCTGGTTCCGGTGATGCCGGTGTTGTCCGGGTCGATCTCCGGGATGGTCGCCTTCAACCACGCCGAGCCAGCGATCGCGTCCCGGAGGTCGCCGTGTCCCCAGTCATCGTTGTTCAGGTCCTCGAATTCCCGGCCATAGCCACTGCTCCCCCGGACGTTAGGCATCATCACAACGTACCCGTTGAGCGCGAAGTACTGAGCCAGGGGATTGAAGCTATCGACATACTGGCTGGTCGGGCCGCCATGTATCCACATCAGCCCTGGATACTTCTTGTCCGGCTCCGGATTAGGGGGCCGCAGTACGTAGGCGCTTATTTCCCGCCCGTCCCAACTCGGGTAGCGCACCTTCTCGGGAACGATCAGATGCTGCTCGATTCCGGCCGGCATTGGATTTGTCAGTTGCCTTCGCTCGCCACTTTCGAGATCGACGAGCCAGACGGCGTTGGGAGACGTTGGCGTGCCGCCCAGGAAGGCGATCTGCTGCCCATTCGGTGACCATGCGGGTTTCCCGTAACATCCCAGTCCAGGGCTGAAGCCATCGATCTCGCCACTTCCATCGCTGGCGGCGATCCGCAGCTCCAGCGAACCGTTGTGATTCTCGACGTAGGCGATCGCTGAACCGTCCGGCGACCAGGCGGCATCGTACTGATCGGCGAGCGCGGGTGCGACTTGCCAGGCATCCCGCGAGCGATTCACCGGAGCCGCCCAGATATTCTCCCAGCCGCTGCGATGTGAACGGAAGAGGAAGGTCGAACCATCAGGAGACACGCTCGGATAGCCGAACTCGCGGCCGTAGTGGTAGTCGAAGAAGTTGACGTCCTCTTCGAGCAACTGCTCATCGGCCCCATCGAGGGCAATTGAGATGACGGTGTGACCGGTCCAGTCCTCGTTGAGACGGACAAAGAGAATGCGTGAACCGTCCGGGGTGAACGCAGGGTAGACTTCGTAGTTTTCGTGGCCGGTGAGCCGGTTGGACTTGCCGGTTTCTAAATCGACCAGATAGATGTCGAATGTGCCTGAGGTGCTTGCCGCGACGGTTAGTCTGGTTCCTTCGGGCGACCAGGCATAGGCCTCGACACGCCCGCCGAAGGTTGTAACCTGCCGGTCGGGCAGGCCGTCGCCGGTCCAGAGCCAGATCTCGTCAGCAGCGGTTTTGTCGGAGACGTAGGCGATCCGGTCGTCCACTGGAGATCGCTGCGGCATGAACGAAGCGAGATGACCAACGCCGCCCATCCCAACCGTGATCTGTCGCAACCTGGTCCCGTCGAATCGAATCCCCCAGATCTCTGGTCCGCTTGCAAGGTTCGCAACGAAGCGAATCTCGGTTCCGTCCGGTGACCAGTGCAGTGCTTCGGACGCGCCGATGGATCGAATTGCCAGTAACTGGTCGATTGAAATGCTCATGCTGCCTCCGTTTGCCTGTCCAGAACCTGCTGTTCCATCGGTTCGTCGCGAATCAAGAGAATCCCTACAATGCCGATCGCAAGAAGCACCGCCGTTGCGGGAAAGACGGCGGCGATGCCGAGTTGCCCGGCGAGCAGGCCGAGCGCGAATGGCGCCAGCGTAGCACCGAGACCGCTGGCGGTTGCATTCAAGCCGATCGCGGAGCCCCGGAGACGATCGGCGGCGTAGTTCGTGATAAAGGTCTGGCTGGCGACGATGTAGCCACCGAACGCCAATCCTTCGAGCGCCAGCAGGACGAACAGCCAGATGGTGCTGGTGAATTGCCAGAGACCGAGCATGACAATCAGATTGGTCCCGAGCGCGGTCAGAATCATGTTCTTATCACCCACGTGGCGGGCAAGAACGCCGTTCGGCGCTCTCCCCAACGTCGAGACGATGCCCCGGACGGCGAAGATCGTGCCGATCTCTGCCGTGGTTAGCCCGAGTTCCTCGCCCTGGAGCGGAAAGAACGTCGTAATCGCTCCGGTGTAGACAAAGCTGCTCAGTATGCTCGCGATGCCGACCTGGAGCAACGGACGGCTGACTATCAGTTCACCGAAGTCGTGCCGGATGTTCCGCGCGATGCCGGATTGCCGGGCGTGCTCTGGGGCCCGGAGAAACCACAGCGCAAAGAAGAACCCTCCGAGGGCAAGAGCCGACGCAACCCAGTAGGCAGTCACAATCGAGTAGCGGTCGCTCAGGAATCCACCAAGAAATGCGCCCACGGTGACGCCAGAACCGAGCGCTGTCGCGTATGCGCCGAATGCAAGTGACCGTCGTTCCCGGGGCACGACATCACCGAGGTGCGCGGCGGCGATACGAAATACGCTGACCATCCCGATCGCCAGAATGATTCGCCCGGCGATGAGCGGGATGGAACCGCTTGCCATGGCGTACATGGCCGTCGCGATGACGAATCCCAGCATTCCAACCCGCATGACCCACGGACGGCTGACTCGATCCGATAGGGCGCCGATCGGAAATGAGGTCATCAGCGAGGTTAGTCCGCCGATAGTGTTGATCAAACCAAGGACGACCAGGGAGATCCCGAGTTGTTCGACGAAGATTGAAAAGGTCGGAGACAGGATACCGGACACCATATCGGCGATAAAGACGATGATGCAAACCGCCGTTATCTGGCTTTTCAGCAGCCGTTCCAACGCTCTCACACCAAGGCCAATCACGTCGACTGATCCCGCGCCTGCGCATTCTAACCGGAGGCAGTCGAATCACCTTAGATGGTTGGGACCAGTGGCCCGTTGTTGCTTCTTTTCCTGCCCCATAACCTAGTGACAGATACACACGGCGGCCAAGTTGCCAGTCGCCGGTATGAGGCCAACCTATCCATTCAGGCTCGGGAAGCTGGCGTATGCGCGTTGCTCTGATCGAAAGCCGTAGTCGAACCTGCCACGATCTCGTGACAATGCTTGAGGAAAACGGCATTGAGGCGACCGAGATCTCGAACGCGTTCCAGCTGTCCAGCGTGCTTCAAGCGGACGACATCAGTGTCATCATCATCGGTGAACCCCAGCCCGAGTCCAAGGTTGAGATCATCCGCAGCATCCGTAACCACCCGCGGTCGGTGCGCGTCGGCGTGATCGGAGTCGTCGCGGACATCGATGGCCCCGAAGCGGCGACGCTGATCGAAAACGGGGCGGACGATGTAATCGCTCTCCCGATAACGTCAGAAGACCTGGGCGAGACAGATTCGGCGCACGTGCTGGGAGAAGTCGTCCGAACGGGATGATAGCGAAGCGGAGTCGCGGCTGATCAAGCCCGCCCATCTGGTTATCGAGATCTTCTCCCATGCGAAGGATGGGTATTTCATCGCGTTGGCAACCGGTGAAATCGTCGCCGCCAGCAGTGGACTCGAACGCATGACCGGGTTCGATGCCGGTGACCTGGCGGGCGAAACGATCGAGGGGTTCGGACTGGCGACCACCAGCCGTGGCGCGCCTAGCGGAGACGGCCCTGCTCCAACACGACTGGATATGACAATTGTCACAAGCGACTGGCGCAAGATTCCGGTGTCGGTCGAGACATTTGATATGCGCTTGGCGGGCGTTGGCTGCAAGTTCGGCATCGTTCGTGAAGTTTCGGCCGTTTCCGATGGCGGGGTTACCGCCCATTTCCGCGACAGCCTGCTCGACGCGATTACCCGGAACTCCAGCGACGCGCTCATCATCGTAGACCGCGAAGGCTGTATTAAGCACATCAGCGCCGGATTTGAGCGTGTGCTCGGATGGAAGGTGGACGCGCTCGAAGGCAGAAATCTGATCGATTTCGTCGCGCCGGAGGACTATGCCATTGTTCAGCCGTTTTCTACCGGCGAGACGGTACACAGCGGCTCAATCGAAGGTGTTCGCATGTTCCAGGAAAATGGAGAACTGCGAACCGTCACCTTGAACATCACCGACCTTGGGCCAAGCCCGCTCGTGGACGCCTGGATGATCGTCATCCAACCACCATCCAATACTGTCCTGCACCACACTCGACGGCTTGGCGGTGGAGGATTCTACAGTCTCTACGACCCGGTCACATCACTTCCCAACCGGTTGCTCTTCATCGACCGGCTCGATCACGCCATCGAGCGTTCGGCCCGTGTTCATAGCGTGATGTCGTGCATCGCCGTTTCAATCGATGACTTCCAGCAGAACACCAGTGAGCTTTCTTCCGATGTGCTCAATTTGATTCTCTGCGAGTTCAGTCGTCGCGTCTACCAGACCCTCCGGGAAGGAGACACCGTCGCGCGGATCGGCGATGGGGACTTCGCCATTCTGGCGGAAGGAGTTGGTGGCGGCGCGGAGGCAAGGATTATCGGCGAACGTGTCACCGACGCGGTTCGAGACGTTTTCGACACACCCGCCGGGCCGATCGACCTGAAAGCAAGCGCTGGCGCGGCGATCAGCAAGCCGAGTGGCCAGAATGCCGGGAACCTCCTCCGAGATGCGATTGCCGCCATGGAATACGCGCGAAAGGTTGGAAGCGACCGCTGCGTCGTCTTCGAGGATCGCATGCGCGACGCCGTCATTGACAGTCTCAGGCTGGAAGGCGACCTTGAAGGAGTCGAGCAACGGGGTGAATTGCAACTGTTCTACCAGCCAGAGGTTGAGATCAGGACCGAGTCAATTCTTGCCGCCGAAGCGCTGGTGCGCTGGGAGCACCCGCGACATGGCCTGATCCTGCCCGGAGAGTTCCTGGCGCTTGCCGAGGAAACCGGGCGCTTGGACGCGATCGGTCTTTGGATCATCGAATCGGTGTGCACCACCGTTCAGGGATGGCGGAAACGCAACAACGGAGCGGATGATCTCGTTGGCGTCGTCAATCTTTCGACCCGTCAGATCGAGCGCGATGGGTTCGCAAATGATGTCAGCCAGATCCTTGGCCGGACCGGCCTTCCACCTCAGAACCTGCGATTGGAGATCTCCGACCTCGACCCGTCCCGATTTGAGCGTTGGGCTGACGTTGCGCGGACGCTACGTCTGCAAGGAGTCCGGATCGGGTTGCAGGACACGAATCCATCTCTGCTCAACACCGAAATCCTGGAAACACTGCCGATTGATACCCTCAAGGTCGATCGTACGGCAACAGGCGCGATTATCGAGGATCCAACACGCCCTTCGTTGTCGCGTCCGCTCGCGCAGTTCGCAGCCGATAAGCAGCTGAATGTGGTTGTTTCCGGCATCGAGACTGCCCAGCACCTTGCGCGGGCCAGGATACTCGGATATCAGGTCGGACAGGGCTACTATTACTACCGGCCGGTTCCCGCGCAGACAGTCGAGTATCTCCTGATGCGCGGCGAGCAAAGCGACGATGAGTTTGCCGGCGCTCAGCTGCAGGAAATTCCGCTTGAAGCGACCGCCTGATCAGCTCTGCCCGTTCTGGAATCTGCCCAGCCCAAGAAACTCAACCGGCTGGCTGGCGGATTGGCCCGTCGCCAACTCTCCGAGCGTTTCTCCGATCGCCGGAGCGAATTTGAAGCCGTGCCCTGAGAAGCCACAGCCAATGACCACATTTCGATGTTCCGGATGGCGGTCGATGATAAAATGCTCGTCCGGCGTCATGGTGTACATGCAGGTTACGGTCTGAAGACACGATCCCGCCGCGCCAGGGAGGTAGGTTGCCAAGACCTGCTGCAATTCATCCACTTCAGACTGATTGACGTCACGCCGGATCTTCCGGGCGGTTGTCACTTCTCCGTTGTCATGGCGACCGATCTTGAGTCCGGCGCCCTCTAGATACGGGAACCCATAAAATGTGCCCTCGGGCGCGTCGAACAGGTAGATCGGGCAGTTTCCGACGGCGTAGTCCGCAGGACTGATCGGGTCAAAGTAGCCGTTGACGATGCGCCAGACCTCCAGCGGCAATCCGAGATCAGAGATCAGTTCCGTGGCCCACGGTCCGGTAGTCAGGACCAGCGACTGGGCAGAGAATGTGTCCGCGCCGGCATGCACCCGAACGCCGTCCCCATCAGTTTCCCAACCGGTCACTTCCCAGCGATAGCGGAGATCCGCGCCACGCCTCGCCGCGACGTCGGACTGCACGAGGATTGCTAGCTCCGGCGCGACGAAGCCCGACCGCGGCTCGTAGACCGCGACCATATCCTCTGCCAGCCTGAAGCCAGGAAACTCGCGACCTGCCTCACGTGCTGAGAACTCTTCGTACGGGAGACCGTGTAGACGGCCGGAGGTCAGCGATCCCGAGACGACGTCGCTGTCACGCGCACCGAACATCAGACCACCGGTGATCGTCAGGATCCCCGGCTGCCCGGAATCAGCTTCGAGTTCCTCCCAGAGCCTGTAAGCACGCTGGACATAGGGTACGTACTCCGGGGCCTCGAAGTACGCTTCACGAATGATCCGGTGATGGCCGTGCGAGGAACCCAGAACATGTCTGGGCGTGTGCATTTCAAGGCCGAGCACCTTCTGTCCCTGGTTCGTCAGATAGTAGGCCGTCGCGCTGCCCATGCCGCCCAGGCCGACGATGATCGTGTCGTAGGTCGTCATACAGCTCCTCCCGGCGCCTCTAGCGCACCTTGCCGCGCGCGATTACCTGCCAGGTCGCTACGACCTCATCATCTCGAACGACGAAGAGCTCGTCGGCAAGGTTCACTGTCGGACAGACGTGGTTCGGAATGACTTCGACTTTCTCGCCGATCTCCATCCCTTGCATCGACTCGGGCAGGCGCACCCAACCGTGTTCTTCGCTGAGGTTCTCGATCACCGCATCGGGGTACTCAACAATGTAGCCGAAGCCTGGCTTCCACTTCGATGGATCGCTCGTCAGCACTTTCGAACCAGTGTCCAGGATTGCCCGGTCCGGAGCTGGCCTGCTAGTTACCGTTGCCAGGATGCGCAACGCGCAGTTCTCAGGACCATGCTCTCCCATCCGGAAGATGGTGTTGTCCTGGAAGACGTAGGTTCCCGGACGCATCTCGGTGACGCCTGCGGTCTTTGTCGTCACGAAGGCCGCGGGGGTTGAGCCGACGCTCACCGTGTCGATCTCGAAGCCGACATCGCGCAGTTGGCGCGCCGTTTCGACAATCTTCTTTCCGGCATCCTCGGCAAGCGATCGAAGCTCCTCGGCGTCGTCCGCCGCTCCCGCATGCCCTTCATGGGTCATCACGCCAGCGACTCGCAGGTTTGGGAGTTCGTCGCGAATCCGTTCGGCCAGAGGGACGACCTCTTCCACGAGGATTCCTGCGCGAGATTGGCCGGTGTTCACCTCGATGATCACTTCGAGATTCTTCCCGGCCGTGGCCATCGCATCGTTGAGCCCGCGCGCCACTTCGAAAGAGTCGACCGCTACTTTAACTTTTGCGCGATCCATCAGTTTCACCAAACGGTCCGTCTTGAGCGGTCCGACAATCTGGTTGGCGATGAAAATGTCTTTGGTCGCGCCACTATCCACCAGCACTTCAGCTTCGCCAAGCTTCGCGCAGGTGATCCCGACCGCGCCCAATTCGATCTGCATGCGGGCAACCTGCTCAGTCTTATGCGTCTTGAAGTGCGGGCGCAGGCCCAGCCCCTGAGACGACGCATAGTCCGCCATTTCCTGGAGGTTCTGTTCCAGCACATCCTCGAAGACGACGAGTGCGGGGGTGTCCAGCGTGTCGCGATAGTTCATTTATCCTTCTCTTTTCTACACTTCCAGTGCCGTCGTTCGGGACTCAGACGGGCCACTTCTCGCCACTGAGATCTATCCAGCGTTTCAAGCGCTGCGACTGAATGACGGCATCGAGCACTTCCTGAACTCGAGCCCCATCTTCAAACGAGGGCGTAAATGCCGTCCCGGACCGGATTGCCGCAACCCAACCGGCCGCCAACTGGCTGAATGGTTCAACATGCCGTCGCTCGTGCTTGGGCCGCGGCCGGGCGCGATCCATCACGCTTCGCACCTGGTTGCCCTGGCGCGCGCCGACGAGTTGGTCCGGTTCCTGAATGGCAAGCATGCCGTCGGAGCCGGAAACGACGATCTCCTCGCCTACATCGGCGGCCGCGGTATAGGAAATGTTGACGCTGCCGATTGCGCCGGAGGCGAATCTCATGACAAAAGCGGTGTTGTCATCGGCATCGACGGTGTGTGTGTCACCGAATCCCGCGTCGGAACGCTCCTGCACGGCTGTCAAGGTCAGTCCACAAGCCGCATGGATATTGCCGAACCACCAGCGGAGCTGGTCGACGTAGTGCGAGGCTATGGTCGAAAGCACCCCACCGCCGAGCTCCTGTTGCATCATCCAGCCATACGGCCGCTCGACACCGGAAGCGAGGGTCGAACGAAAGACGATAACGCTCACCGAGTGGAGATCGCCGATGAATCCCTGTTCGACCAGTTCTTTCATGCGCATGCGCGCTGGCTCGAATCGCCGGTGAAAGGCGACGCCGTGGCAGACCCCGCTATCACGTGACATCTGCTCCATGTCGCGCGCTTCGGCGGCGCTGGTGGCAAGGGGCTTCTCGCAGAGCAGGTGTATGCTCTCTTCGCAGGCCGCAACAGCCATTGAATGGTGCAGATGAGGCGGCACGGCCAGCGTCACCGCATCGATCTCGCCTGACGCGAGCATCTGTTGGTAGTCCTGGTACCGGTGAAGAATCCCCCATTGATCGGCGATGCCTTCGACGCGGGTGCTATCGGTTCCACACAATGCGGACACGGTCACGTTCGGAATTTCAGCGAACGCGGGAAGATGGGCCATTGCCCCGAATCCTGTCCCGATGACGCCAACCCGCAACACGTCTCCGTCAAATGGTGCTCGAACCAGTTTCGAATCTCTCGTTGCCACATGCCCTCCCCCACTATTGTAGGGAAATGTGGGCAATCGTGACCTGCTTTCTTCAGGTTCGATCAACGGCCCTGGACGAGTGTCCCCAGTCCGTCGTACACCAGCGGGGCGTCGCCCATCCCAACCAGGTCGATGACGCCAGCATCAACGAGTTCGAGAAGCGCATCAACAACCCAGGGATCCCATTGCCGGCCCTTAAGGTCTTGAAACTCCGCGACGATGGCCGCCGCGGGCAGCGGGGGGCGGTACGCGCGCGCGCTTGACATGGCATCGAGCGCGTCGGCCACCGCCAGGATGCGTGCCCCAAGCGGAATACTCGCGCCACTGATCCCCAGTGGATAACCCCCTCCGTCCCACCGCTCGTGGTGGTAGCGGACGATTTCCGCTGAGTCGCGAAATTCCGGGAACCAGGTCAGAATGTTGGCCCCGTCGGTTGGGTGGCGCTTGAACAACCGCCATTCAGCAGCGCTTAGCGGGCCGTCTTTGTTCAGCACTGCGAGGTCGATGACCAGCTTTCCAAGATCGTGAACTCGCGCCGCTCGCTCGATTGACGTGACCTCGTGCGGTGCCAGGCCGATGCGCGAGGCAAGCTCGCGGGCAACCACCGCGACTCGAAGCGAGTGGTCCGCCGTGTAAGGGTCGCGCTGATCGACCAGGTCCGCTAGCGCATTGATCGCTTCCTCGGTCTGAAACTCGATATACCGCTTCCTGCTTGCCGAGATGTAGAACATCAGGCCAGGAGCCAGGAGGATGGGAACGATCCAGACTTGAACGGATATGACTACTGCGGTTACGAGACCCAGGGCGAACTGGCTTGCTTGTTCGATCAGTAGATCCGTCGTCAGCGCCTCTCGCCAGACCAGCCAGACGGACATGCGAGCCTGCAGGCCGATGACGATCGAAACAAGGATTGTGTTCAACAGGAAGATTGAGAGCATCATCAGGGCAAAGACCGGCAGGAAACGGGGGTCGCTGTAGGCCGGACTGGCCGTATCCCATCCGAAGCCCGCGAGGATCGCCGATGCCATCCCGGACTGAAGCACGACCTGCCCGCCATTGAAGACAACACCCCGCCAGCCCGATTGCAGCAGCAACTGCCCTGTTATCGCTCCGATGAATGCGATCAGGACGGCAAGTCCAGGTTCGAAGGTCAACACGATGGCAACAATGAGCAGCGTTGTGAGATCGATGTTCGCCCTGAAACCGAAGTGGACCGGCCAGGCTGTGGCCAGCGAGGTTAGAAGAGCGAAGACCGCCGCAAGGATCAGCGCTTCATCCGACGGCCCGTCAATCGCGCCGGCTGAGAGTATGACGGTGAATGCGGCGAGAAGCCCTACCGCAGCTATATATATACTCGCTGCTGCCCGCGTGCCCATCGCGACGGCAACCCCTCTCGGCAAGCGAGCCTTCTAGACGTAACGTCGAGTGTAGCAGCCTACGCAGGGTAAGTTCTAGTACCGTGGTCCTGGAATGTCACGGTCAAGAGGGCGGAGCCGCCAGCAGGTGACGCTGGCGGCTCTCCAGGGTAATCGATGGCTATGGAATGGCCGGGATGGAGAACTCTGCTTTCGCCTTGCCGTCGTGATCCTCAACCTCGATGACCTCGCCATCCGGGAGGACGATCTGAAGGCGGATCGGAAGGTTGCCGCCCTCGACAAGACTCTGATCGTAAGGCACCCGTACCTTGACGTCGACCTTCATCATGCCGGACCGGATCTTTCCACGCTCGCGAAACTCGACGGTTTCACCATGTCCATTGAAGCCTTCATCCGTAAAGACGACTTCAGAATGCACACCCTTGGGAACTGCGACCAGCACTTCGACAGGTCCGGTCACCGCCGCCTGATACTCCTCGGGGATCGAGACCCAGATCTGAACTTCATGCCCGTTGAGCGATACGATAGGATCCCGCGGACACCATTGCAGCCCGGCTAGCGTAGGACTCATGATCAGGTAGAGTGCAAAAATCGAAATCAACCCGGCAACGCCAAGACGCTTCATTGAATCCAACCCTTCGGCGGGCGTTTGCCCGTTTTCGAACGAACTAATCCATGCCCGCGGCGTCGAAAGCTGAGCCGAGGCGACTTATAGGGACTCTATCGATCAGTTAGAGATAGATAGAACGTAATAACCATCGTCTGTATTAGCGTAGGGCGCGCCGGGGGCTGGGGCTATCCACGTGAAGTCCAGAACCGGATAGGATCGCTATCCCTCGGGACCGTGGGGCACAACGGCTAGGACCAGTACCGACAGAGGGCACTCAAAGAATTGAACCTGGAGATATTGGGGGTAAGGGACTTACGAACCTTGACAGGCTATCGAGCAACTGTCAGATCAAGAGGTGAGGATCTCGACCCGGTCGTCGACGATGCGAACTCGGCCCTCGGCGAAAAGCGAAATCGCCTCGGGGTAGAGCAGGCACTCAGCCTCGAAGACCCGGGCAGCGAGTGTCTCTACGGTGTCGGATGGGATTACCGGAACGCATCGTTGGGCAACGATCGGTCCAGAGTCGTACTCTTCAGTGACAATATGGACGCTGCAACCTGAGACTTTCATGCCGGACGCAAGTACGGCTTCATGGACGTGATGCCCATACATACCCGGACCGCCAAAGAGAGGCAGCAACGAAGGGTGAATGTTCAATATCTTGTCGCGCCACTCGTCGAGGATCGCGAGCTGGCGCAGATACCCGGCAAGCACAATCAGGTCGATCCCATGGGGTTCGAGGATTTCAAGTACCCTGGCGCTGAGCGTGCCCGGGTCTGGCGCATCCCGGCGGGTCACAACGTGGGTTTCGAGCCCCGCATTGCGTGCGATCTCAAGTCCGCGTGTGTTGGAGCGGCTGGAAATCGCGACCGGGATCACAATGTCAAGCTCGCCGGTGTGTGCGAGCCGGAGCAGGTTCTCCAGTGTTCTCCCGCTGCCGGAGAGCAACACCGCTATCCGCAGTTGCCGGGGCTGATCCGCCATATCGGAGACGCCTCCATCGAATCTCAAAAAGCCTTCGCTGCCGTCACTCTACGTATCTTCGAGCGATGCAGCGATTGTCGTCGCGCCAGTTCCTCGGAATCGAGCCGACCATGGATACTTTGCGGCTGACCCTGCCGCTTCCTCCAAGCGTCAACAGCCAGTATGTCACGGTTGGACGGCGACGGGTGCTGAGCCGCGACGCGAAAGCCTTCCGTCGCAGCGTGGCGGCGATCGTGCGGGACAGCTTCTCCCGGGGGATGTTGCGCGACGACCGGGTGGCGAGCCTGCGGGACCAGCCAGTCGTCTGCGATCTCACCTTCTTCTTCGAAACCCCTTACCGGCGTGATCTCGATGGCGGGCTGAAGATTGCGCTCGACGCGTTATTTGAAGCCCTCGGCCTTGATGATCGATACATCGTCTCGATAACGCTTACCAAGCAGATAGCGCCGCTTGATCCGAGGGTCGAGGTGGAAGTGGGCATGGCTGTAGACTGGCAATTCGACGAAACCTACGTCGTACTGGACACCGGTAACGATAGACCAGCCAGAAATGTCCACGGAGAGACATGCCAGCGGCGCTGTAACCAGACGGCGGAAGAATGAGCGCCCGCGGCCGAATGGGCACCGCGGGCGCTGAACCTCATCAATCAGTTCACCGGGTTGAACCAGCCTGAGCGATATGCGGACCTCTATTCCGCCGCCAACCGGCGCAGGACCATCGGAAGAATGCCGCCGTGGCGGATGTATTGGACCTCGACGCCGGTGTCGACCCTGGCGTGTGCCTGGAATCTGATCTCAGCGCCGCCGGGATGACGAGCCACGACATCGAGAATCTTGCCTGGCGTGAGTCCCTCGGCGATGCCGAGGATGTCGAACGTTTCGCTGCCGTCGAGACCAAGCGATTCGCGACCCTCACCGTTCAGGAATTGCAGGGGGATGACCCCCATCATGATCAGGTTGCTGCGATGGATGCGCTCGTAGCTCTCGGCAATCGTCGCTTTGATACCGAGCAACGCGGGCCCCTTGGCCGCCCAGTCACGCGAGCTACCGGTGCCGTACTCCTTACCAGCAATAACGATCAGCGGAGTTCCGGCGCGGCGGTAGCGATCCGAGGCTTCGAAGATCGAGATTTCCTCGCCTGTCGGCATGTACCGGGTCCACCAGCCCTCGCGTCCGGGCGCGAGCTCGTTGCGAAGGCGGATGTTGGCGAAGGTGCCGCGCATCATCACCTCATGGTTGCCACGCCGCGCGCCATAGGAGTTGAAGTCGCGCCGCTGAACATCGTTGAGGATCAGGTAGTCGCCAGCCGGGCTTTCCAACGGGATTGAGCCAGCTGGGGAGACGTGGTCGGTTGTGATCGAGTCGGCGACTTTGAGCAGCACGCGCGCGCCGGTGATGTCTACTGGATCTGTCGGCTCCAGTTGCAGATCGTCGAAGAAGGGGGGCTCTTTGACATAGGTCGACTCCTGATCCCAGTCGTAGAGCTGGCCAGCCGGCGTCTCCATCGACTTCCAGTTTTCGTCGCCCTCGAAGACTTGCGCATAGTTGTCGGCGAAGACGTTTGCCGTCACTGCTGCATTGACGACATCGCGAACCTCATCCTGGGCGGGCCAGATGTCGCGCAGGTAGACCGGCTCGCCGTCGCTGCCGGTTCCAAGAGGCTCGGTGGTCAGATCGATGTCGATCGTGCCGGCCAGCGCGTAGGCAACGACGAGTGGTGGCGACGCCAGGAAACTGGCATGCACCTGTGCGTGAATGCGGCCCTCGAAGTTGCGATTGCCGCTGAGCACCGAAGCGACGACGAGGTTATGTTCGTCGACCGCCTTTCCGACTTCCTCGATGAGCGGTCCGCTGTTGCCGATACAGGTGGTGCAACCGTAGCCAACGGTATGAAACCCAAGCTCTTCCAGGTAGTGGGTCAGGCCGGCGTTTTTGTAGTAATCGGTGACGGCGCGAGAACCGGGCGCAAGGCTGGTCTTGACCGTCGGTTTCATCGTCAGTCCGCGCTCGACCGCTTTCTTGGCCAGCAGACCAGCGGCAAGCATTACGGAAGGGTTGGAAGTGTTGGTGCAACTTGTTATCGCCGCTATGACGACCGATCCGTGACCGAGTTCCATACCGTCGCCGATGTCGTAAGACGGCAAGCCGGTGATGTGTTCGCCGACCGGTTCAACGGTTGGCTTCAGAGCCACCTGGATGTTCGTCCTGTGCCGGCATGGGATCGCTCGCCGGAAAGGAATCTTCGAGAACGTGATCGACTGCTGCTTCTTCGCCTTTCCTCCGGGGCGAGCTCCGATATGGTCGCCGAAGGTTCCGTAGAACGCGCCACTGATTCCCGACAGCGGCACGCGATCCTGCGGACGGCGAGGACCTGCGACGCTCGGAACGATCGTCGACAGGTCCAGTTCGAGCAACTCGTCATAGGTCGGTTCCGGCGACTCGATCCGTTCGGAACATGCCCTGTACTTTGCAGTAGCGTTCGACGAGATCGATCTGTTCCTCAGAACGGCCTGTCAGACGAAGATAGTTGAGCGTCTCGTTATCGACCGGGAAGAGCCCCGCCGTTGCGCCATACTCGGGCGCCATGTTGCCAATGGTGGCCCGATCGGGCACTGGCAGGTTGCTCAGTCCGGGACCGAAGTACTCGACGAACTTGCCGACGACGCCGTGTTCGCGCAGCATCTGGGTAACGGTCAGAACGAGATCGGTTGCCGTTGCGCCCTCGGGCATTTCGCCGACGAAGCGGACGCCGACGACCTTCGGCGAAAGCATGTAGATCGGCTGGCCGAGCATCGCGCCCTCGGCTTCGATGCCGCCGACGCCCCATGCAAGGACACCGACGCCGTTAACCATCGGAGTATGCGAGTCGGTGCCGACACAGGTATCGGGGAAGGCCACAAGCTCGCCGTTAATTTCTCGTGATCCGACGACGCTGGACAGGTATTCGAGATTGACCTGGTGACAGATGCCGGTGCCAGGCGGGACGATGCTCAGGCCGTCAAAGGCCTGTTGCGCCCAGCGTAGCAATGCGTAGCGCTCGTGGTTGCGCTCGTACTCCCGCTCGACATTTAGCGAGTAGGCGAATCTGCGAGGCAAACATATCGACCTGCACCGAGTGGTCGATGACGAGATCGGCCGGCAGCAGCGGATTAACCTTTGATGGGTCGCCTCCGAGCCGCTCCATTGCTGAACGCATCGCCGCAAAATCGACGACGGCAGGCACGCCTGTAAGGTCCTGGAGCAGGACGCGCGTCGGAAGGTAGGGTAGTTCGGAGTCGATCTCGGCCGCTGGTTTCCAGCCTGCAAGCGCCTCGACATGCGCAGGCTCAAAGCCGTCACTGCCGCAGTTACGGAGTACGTTTTCGAGAATGATCTTAACCGTCATCGGCATACGCTCGATGTCGCCCAGGTTGGCGAGCGCGTCAAGCCGGTAGATCGTCGCTGATCCGCCAGCGTATTCGAGCGTGTCGCGCGCGTTGAAAGGATCGTGTGTCGTCGATGTCATTATGGTTCTCCCTGCCCGGTTGCCATCTGGAAGATGGGAGCAATAAGGCTCTCCCCTAAGCTTAGCGCGGATGCCTCGCCTTCGCAGGTATTTTCCACAAGATAGTTGAGCAAGCCTGGCGTCATGGCATTACCGATATGGATGATCGGCATTCTGGATGAATGAGGAAGTAAACAGTGGCGGTTAGATTGCAGAGCCTTCCAAAGGATGACGGATACCGTATGCCGGGTGAGTTCGAGCCACATGCCGGTACCTGGATTCTCTGGCCCGAGCGCCCCGACATCTGGCGCGATCAGGCGCAGCCGGCCCAGCGAGTCTTCGCCGAGCTTGCTTCGATCATTGCGAGATACGAACCGGTAACGGTCGGCGCATCAGCTGCCCAGTTTGCGCGCGCGAGGGAGATGATGGCGCCGAATGTCCGTGTCGTTGAATTGTCCTCCAATGACGCCTGGATTCGTGACAGCGGGCCGACGTTTGTCATCAATGACGATGACGATGTCCGGCTCGTCAACTGGGGCTTCAATGCCTGGGGTGGGGAAACCGATGGCCTCTATCAGTCATGGGAGTTGGACGAGGTCGTCCCGATCAAAGTTGCCGAGATCGAACGAGTCGACTGGTACGAGGGCCCCCTCGTACTAGAGGGGGGATCGTTCATCGTCGACGGTGAAGGGACGCTGATAACGACCGAGGAGTGCCTGTTGCATCCTAGCCGCAATCCGGACCACAGCCGTGAGGATATCGAAGCAATTCTGGGCGACTATCTCGGGGTCGAAAAGGTCATATGGTTGAGTATCGGCGACCTTGCGGACGACGAGACAAATGGACACGTTGACGGTCTGTTGGCATACGTCCGGCCCGGCGTACTTTTACTGCACTGGATCGATGACCCCGATGACGTGCTACGGGCAGCCAACGAGGATCTGCTCCATCAGCTTCAAGAAGCGACCGATGCGCGCGGTCGGACCTTCGAAATTCATAAGCTACGGACTGACTGCTACATGATGACCACCAAAGGCGAAGCTCTTGGCGTCGTCGCCGCAGACGGCACGAAGCCCCGTGAAGCCGGAGTAATCTTGCCCGAGATCTACGCCAATCTCTACGTTGGCAATGGCTTCGTGGTCGTGCCGCAATTCGACAGCCCCAATGACGAACAAGCGTTAACGACGGTACGGGCCGCATTCCCCGAGCGTGATGTGATCGGCCTCCCGAACTCCCGCGAAATCCTGCTGGGAGGCGGCAACATCCACTGCGTCACCCAGCAGCAACCACTTGGCACAGGGGCTGGCCAGCCGGTGATTCGAGTCGAATTCGACGGGTGAGTCTGGATCCCCTGATTACCAAGATCAAGGCTCCGAAGCGTCATTTCACAACGATAGTTGGCGCTATTCCATCACTGGCGGGGCATGGAGCGGGTGTCTTGGTTGTTCCGGATCGAGGAACCAGAGGGCGCCGTTCGTGTTGAGGATCTTGTGGACTTGATCGTAGTCTCCCTTGGGATGAACAACGACGAGCACGTCGCCGCTGTTGAGCGGAATGTCGACCCAGCGATCTTCGTCGTAGTCCCAACGCATCTTGGTCATCAGCCCGGTCCAGCCGCCGACAACCGCTCCCCACCAGGCTCCCTTCGTCAGCGCGAGGATTGCAGTACTTGCAGTGATTGATCCCATCCCTGGTATGAGGACAGTGAGCAGCGCGATGCCTGATATCGCGCCTGCAGGCACTCCGATGGCTGCGCCTTTGGAGAGTCCAGACAGAACCTCATGCGCCTCCTCGTCGAGCACTCTGTAGTGCCCGCTCTCGATGAGCGCTACGCCAATCTCCTCCTCTGTGTACCCTTCTCGCTGCAATGCCGCGATGGCCTTCTCCGCCCGCTCTTTCGAGTCGAAAACCGCTGGGAGAAGGTCTGGTGTGGCTAAATCGTCCAACTCTTGCCTGCTTTCAATTGAGTCCGTGAGACATTGATGACATCTAGTCACGTCGAACCATCATCGATAAGATAGAGAGCTTCGGATCTCTCGACCTTATGCGTTGAAGCGAAACTTCGCTAGAGGAGAGTTCCGGAACTTGCTCCTCTATCCTAGATTCAGTGCCATTACATGAGTGACGCATTCCGTCAGAGGGCGTTGCAATATCGTAACAGGTCATTGAGGATGGCCATGACGTCGCCGGTACCTAGACGATGAAATATCGTTGGGCAAGCGGAAGGCGTTCGGCTGGCCGGTTTTCAACGAGTTGGCCATCGATCGTGACATCGAGGCGCTCGGGATCGACGCGCACCTCCGGACTGGCGGTGTTGAGGCGCATTGCCGATTTGAACGTGTTGCGAACATTTCCGACGGCGACCGGCCGGCGCTGGAGATGCTGGCCCATCGGAATCCCGTCTGCCGCCGATTCGGAAACAAAATTGACACTGAGACGGGATGGCGCGAGTCCCATGTCACCCCACATCGGACGGTAGACGAGCGGTTGGCTGGCGCGGGTCGAGCCGTCACCATCGCCGACCTGAGCCGCCGCCACGAATCCGCCCTTGATGATCGCGGTTGGCTTGATGCCGAAGAAGGCCGGATGCCAGATGACGATGTCCGCGAGCTTGCCTGGTTCCAGGCTGCCGACCTCATGATCGAGTCCATGGGCGATGGCCGGATTGATTGTGTACTTGGCGATGTAACGCAGGATACGGTCGTTGTCGTCGCCGCCCTGGGTGGTCTCGTCGAATCCCCCGCCCCGGACGGCTTTCATGTGATGGGCAAGTTGCCAGGTGCGGGAGACCACCTGGCCAATCCGCCCCATGCCTTGCGAGTCGGAGGAAATGATCGCGATTGCCCCGAGATCGTGGAGGACGTCTTCGGCGGCCATTGTCGATACTCTGATGCGGTCTTGCGCAGCCCGGACATCCTCCGGCAGTGATGGGTCCATGCCGTGCACGATCATGATCATTTCGAGCTGCTCGGCAATGGAATTGATCGATAAGGGCAAGGTTGGGTTGGTCGAGGATCCGATGACGTTCGGGATCGAGCAGATTTCGATCAGGTTCGGCGCATGACCCCCTCCGGACCCCTCGACATGGAAGGCGTGGATCGAGCGGCCGGCGATCGCCGCGATCGTCTCCGAGAGCGCCCCGGCTTCGTTGATCCCATCGGTGTGCATCGCAACCTGCCCGCCATACTGGTCGGCAATGCTCAGGCAGGCGTCGATGACCGCGGGAAACGCGCCGACGTCTTCATGGATCTTCAGCCCCGAGGCGCCGGACTCGAAGTGGGTCGCGAGTTGGGCGCGGTCACTCGAGCCACGCGCCAGGACGCCGAGATTGAGTGGGATGGCCTCAAATGCCTCGAAGACGTGGAGCATGTTGGCAAGCGGGTTCACGCCGAGATCGAAGACTCCCCCGCTGCCCTGCCCGACGAGCGTTGTCACTCCGCTGTACAGGGCGGTTGCCGCCAGACTGGAGGAAGAAAGGTGCACATGGCTGTCGACCGCGCCAGCCGTGGCGATCATCCCGCTGGCTGGAACGATGCCGGTCGCCGGGCCAATGACGAGGTCGATGTTGCTGGTGACGTCGGGGTTCCCGGCGCGCCCGATCCCGACAATCCGGCCGTCCTTTATGCCGATGTTGCTCTTGAATATGCCGAGCACCGGGTCGATGACGATGGCGTTCGCGACGACGAGATCAAGCTGGCTTGGTGAGGAACGCCCGATGAGCATCCCATCGCGTAGCGGCCTGCCGAAGCCTCCGACTGGCTCGAACCCCGGGAGTGAGTCGTCACGTTCGACCCGTGCGAACAGGTTGGTGTCCGCCAGCCGCACCCGGTCGCCTGTCGTCGGGCCGTAGAGGCGGTTGTAGTCGTGGCGCTCCATCACGTCGCCTCTTCTTCCTGGTGGAGGAAACCCCTGAAAACGAGCCGTTGAACCGCCTCATCGGGGTCAGATTCGTCAAGTGAGCCGTCGATCGCCCGGTTGAAACCAACGACACGGCGATCGCCGTCGATCGGCACGATCTCAACGGCTTTTGTCTCTCCAGGTTCGAAGCGCACCGCGCCTTTTGCGTGGATGTGTAGTCGCATGCCGTATGCCTTGCGGCGGTCCATGCTTAGCCGGGGGTTCGCCTCCATGACATGGAAGTGAGCGGTGAGATGTACCGGCACGTCGCCAGTGTTGGTGATGCTGAGGATCTCCGGAGGGCTGGATGTGTGCAAGGCAACTGCTTCAGGATAGGCGATGATTTCACCCGGAATCATTGGGCTGCTCGAATCGGATTGCGGACCGTGACCAGTTTGCTTCCGTCCGGGAAGACTGCGTCAACGCTCAGAATCGGGATCATTTCCGGAACCCCTTCCATGACATCCGCACGGGAAAGCACTGAGGTGGCATGGGCAACAACCTCATCGTGGCGTCTGCCGGCACGGGCTTCCTCGAAGATCTCGTCTGTCAGGATAGCGACCGCTTCGGGATGGTTGAGTTTGAGGCCGCGCGCCTGACGTTTACGCGCCAGCTCAGCCGCCGTGAACACCAGCAGACGGTCGGTCTCCTTTGGTGTCAACGCCATCTTCTTCCTCCTCCGGTTCCTTCAGTAGGTCATCCTGGATGGGCGGTTTCTGATTGTCGGCAGCGCGATTCCAGATGCGATCGACCAGTGTGCGAGTGCGGTACGCGATCCAAAGCCCTTCGCGCGTGATCGTCGTTCTGCGAGGAAAGTGTCGAGATGCCTGGCCGATATTGCTTGCAAGAGCAGGTTTGCGGGCCAGTAGCCAGCCAATCGAGGCGGCGAGGATAACGACACCGAGGACCGACGCGATGCCAGCGACGATGAAAAGCGCCACCGTGCTGGTGTCGCCCGCGCTTGATTCAGCGTCTGCCTCCGTTATCCCGGTCCGGTCGATCTGCCAGAAGATAACGCCTTCGGCAATCTCGCGCCCAGTTGTCTCCTGAAGCGATCCGGGCATCTTCGCGGTGTAGCTCAGACCGATGTCTTCCCCGTCGTTCGCGACAGATCCTGCCGGCAGGTCGGGGAAACTGAGAGCTTCAACGAGCATCGGGCCGTCGATGGTCAAATTCAAGACGAAGTTGCTCCCGCCAACGGGCGCACCCTGCTGTTCAAACGATCCCTGAAATGGGGCGCTGATGCCGGGGCTAGAGTTGAGCCCGGTCGCATTGAGCAGACTGTTGAGCGCCGCCCCCGCGTCCTGGCCGTCCGGGCGATCCACGGAGATTTGAAACTTCACGAATTCATCGGAGTCGATGCGCTCTGCTTCGAGCCCTGCTTGCGTGGCGTCGGCGGCGATAGCCGTCCAGGCAGCTGATCGCGCCGGCGACATCCGCGTCTTCGAACTCCTGGCGTGGAATGACGGCGGTGAGAGAATGTCTCGCGGCGCCGCTGCGTTCAAAATCCGAGCGAAACTCGATACTCACGCAGCCGCTGAAAAGTAGCGCGCATGCGCCGATCAGCGCCACCAGGAACCCCCGAGTGATGGGTTGTTCGATTGATTTCGGTCGCACCGCCCCTGCCTTCTGGGACAACACTGATCCGCGCTCGCTGGCGGTTGTACCGTACTATATTCGCATCGGGGAGATGCTGGATAGCTAGTGAGGGATGATTATGTCAAATACTTACTCGGCCTCATCGGTCGTTCCGGCCAGCCTCGCCCTGATCCAGGCCGCCGTTGAGCCAGCAAGCGCCGAATTGATCGAGCGAGCCTACCGGTTCTCCGATGTCGCACACGCGGGTCAATACCGCGACGAAGGCGCGCCATTTATCGAGCATCCGGTGCGGGTTGCGACAATTCTCTGGCAAGAACTTGGATCACGCGATGTCGAGTTGACGGTTGCCGCGCTACTCCACGACACCGTCGAAGACAGTGAATGCGTGACCGGTGAACTGCTGGACTCGGCGTTTGGTAGCCGCGTCGCGAGTCTCGTCCTCGATGTCACCAAAGAACAAGTGCCGGAAGAGAAGAAACCGATCAGGGACCGCGAGTACCTCGATCGCCTACCGGGACTTTCTCCAGACGCAAGGCTGTTAAAACTGGCTGACCGGATCGACAATCTTCGATCGGTCCTGCGCTCCACCGAACCCGGCAAAGCCCAACGCTATCTTGTCGTTTCCCAGGCAGAGTTCCTGCCGCTGGCGCTTCAGACTGACCAGGTCGCCGCCCGGCTTGTAACTGAAGCCTGCGACGCGATCGAACGCGCATTGAAGACTGGCGAGCTCTAAGAGCAGTTTCTACGACTGCGTGCCGGAGGCTACCTTGCCGGCCCGAAGCGGGACTGACGGGGCCTTGGTTTGAGCTGCAACGGTCCTGGAGCCCTGCAGTCGCGGCAACCGGGCGGTGAACGTCGCTCCCTCGCCTGGCGCGGATGTCGCGCTGATGGTGCCGCCATGGGCTTCCGTGATCCAGCGCGCGATTGCCAGGCCGAGACCAGTGCCGCCCGATGTCCGCGCCCGAGCGCCGTCAGTTCGATAGAAGCGGTCGAAAATGCGCTCGCTATGCTCCGGCGCGAATCCGGGACCGTCGTCGGAAACTTCCACGACCGCCTCGTTGTCGTCAGCGGTAATCGCGAGCGTCACGGCTGTCCCCGGGGCCGTGTGCGTGCGGGCATTGTCAAGCAGGATGAGGATGAGTTGCCGGATCTGGTCGGCGCTACCCCGGACCAGGATCTCTTCGTCCGGCACTCTGACTTCAAGGTTGTGTTCGCTCGCCAGCGGCCGGTGGATGCGCTCGGCTTCGAGGGCGGCCACAACGAGGTCGATCTCGTCATCGAGTTCGGGCGCCCAGCCGGCGTCGGCCCTGGCGAGCATGAGCAGATCATGGACCAGCCGGCTCATGCGGTCGGTTTCACTCCCGATGTCCTCCAGGCTCTCGTCCAGGAGTTCGATGTCGATCCGGTTCTCGCGGGTCATTGCCTGGAGGATGTCGGTATTGCCGCGCAAGGCGGTGAGCGGTGTCCGCAACTCGTGGGAGGCGTCGGCGACGAACTGGCGATGCGAATCGAAAGCAACTTCGAGCCGGTCGAGCATCGCGTTGAATGTTTCGGCAAGCCGTTCGACCTCATCTCCAGTATGTGGGGAGGCGATGCGTTGGGACAGGTCGCTCGTGCCGCCAATCGCCCGGGCGGTTGCCGCCATGCGGCGAAGCGGGCGTAGAGCTGCGTCCGCCACCAGCCACGCAGCACCAGCGGCGAGTATCGTTCCGACGAGCGTGCCGGCAATGAGTATCGTCGTAAGCTGGCGGAGCGTCTGTTGCATCGGTTCGCGTGACTCTGCGACCTGTATGTAGGCTAGCAGGTCGTTCTGATAGAACGCTGGAGCCGAGTAGACGCGAATGTCACTACCAGCCACGCGCTGGTTGTAGAAGCGGGCTTGCCCCTCGCTATTGTCCAGCAGCAATCCGGGAGTGACCGGAATGACCGCCTCTCCCAGGTTCTCGGTTCTGCTCACGACAAAGAAATCCGGATTAAGAACCTGGATGTAGAGTCCGGGAGAGGCGAAAGGTTCCGGATTCTGCAGGGCGCTCACGTAGCGGCCGGATTCCGCGTCAATGTACCGATCCGGGTTGTTCACCAGCGTTGAGTAGACCGATGAAACTCGTTGGTCTATCTCGCTCTCAAGGTTGCGCTTCATCATGAAATGAATGCCGAACGACAGCGTCAGAAAGATTGCGAGCATGATTGCTGCGGCCCAGATCGTGAAGCGCAGGCGAATTGACATCGAGAACCGCCGCCCGTTTAGCCCGAGATTGGACGCAGCGCATACCCTGCGCCACGGACCGTGGCGAGAATGCGCGGCTCTCCGTCCGCTTCGAGATGCCGTCGGAGATTGGAGATGTAGACCTCAAGGACATTGGATTCGCCCGGAAAATCGTATCCCCAGACGCGGTCCATGATCGTGTCGCGAGAGAGCACCTGATTGGGATTGCGCATGAAGAGATGCAAGAGATCGAACTCCCTGGTTGTCAACTCGAACTGGCGATCCCCGCGAAACGCGAAACGCGTGCCGGTGTCGAGCCGGAGATCGTCAACCACCAGCACTTCCGCCACCTGATCGGGCGCACTAGCGCGCTCCTGGCGGCGCAGCAAGGCACGAATTCGGGCGAGCAGTTCCGGGAAAGCGAAGGGCTTGACAAGGTAGTCATCCGCTCCGGCGTCCAACCCGGCTACCCGGTCGCCAATCTCATCGCGGGCAGTGAGCATCAGAATCGGAACATCGCTGCCCGATTTCCGAAGCGCCCTGCAAACATCGACGCCGCTTGCTCCGGGCAGCATGACGTCAAGAACCACCAGACTCGGTTCTTCCTCGAAGAATGCCTCGATGCCGCCGCTGCCCGTTGGCTGGACATCCACATCGTACCCCTCGATGCGCAGTCCCCGGCGGAGCATCGCGCTAATCGCGGGATCATCTTCGACGACCAGGATCCTGTGTTTGCTGTCTCGCTCCATCGTCTCGCACCTCAAAGCGTTAGCAGCGCGCGAAACCTATCTTCATTTTGATACGGGCCAATTAAGACCAGGTTAAGGCGCTCGGTGGAATAGAGTTCACGGGCGAGATCGAGCATATCCTCAGCCCGGACCTGGTCGATCAGATCCATGACTTCGCGCGGGGTCTTGATCTCGCCGAACGTGAGCTCCTGCCCCCCGATCCAGGAGGCGACGGCGCGAGAATCCTCGAGCCCCATGACGATGCGGCCCTTGGAAAGCTCTTTGTTGCGATGCAACTCCTCGTCGCTCACCTTGAAGTCTCGCAATTTGCCGATCTCACCGACGATCGCGCCGATCGTTTCGTCCACTCGTTCCAGATCGGTTCCAGCGTAGATCACGCCCTGACCGACGTCGGTGTATTGCCGGAAGTATCCGTAGACCGCATAGACGAGACCGCGGCGTTCACGTATTTCTTGGAAGAGCCGGGAACTCATGCCGGAAGAGAGCACCGAATCGATCATTGCCTGGGTGTAACGGCGCGGGTCGGTGTAAGCGATCGCCGGATGGCCAATGCATAGATGCGCCTGTTCAGTGTTGCGGTCAACCAGATGGACACGAGGACCATCACTGCAAATGCGCGCCGGCTCGTCGAGATGGTGGCCGTTCGGGGTCATGTCTCCGAACGCTTTTTCCGCCATCTCGACGAGCCGGTCGTGATTGACCCGGCCCGCCGCGGCAATGACGAGCTGATCCGGAGTGTAATGATGGCGCAAGAAATGGCGCATGTTGTCGCCACTGACGGCACTAATCGTCGACTCAATCCCGAGGATCGGGCGTCCGACCGCCTGACCTTTCCAGACCAGTTCATCGACGAGATCGTGCACGAGATCGTCCGGTGTGTCCTGGACGCCGCGGATCTCTTCGATGACGACGAAACGCTCTTTTTCGATTTCATCATCCGGGAGCGTTGAGTTCCTCACAATGTCGGAGAGCACATCGAATGCGCGCTCCAGGTGGTCCGCCGGTATCTTCGCCCAGTAGCTGGTGCTTTCCCGTCCAGTTGCGGCGTTGATCATGCCGCCGACCTCTTCGATCTCCATCGTAATCATGACCGGATCGGGGCGACGCTCGGTGCCTTTGAAGAGCATATGCTCGATGAAATGAGCGATGCCCGCCTGTTCGTCAACTTCGTCTCGCGAGCCTGTTCCAAAGAGAAAACTGATGCTTGCAGAATGGACGTGGTTCATGCGACTGGAAACGATCCGCAGCCCGTTGGGAAGAGTTGTCTTGCGATAGAACCGGTGCTGAACGTTTCCTGACATTGTCCCTCGTCTATCCGTCGCTCAGATTCGAAATGTGGTCGAGTGCCAGGCGCAATGCCGACACTGCGGTTTGCTCGATATTGTCTACGCGGCTGCCCTGAAGCCGCAACTCGCGCACCTCGTCGCCGGTCTCCGACGAAACGGCGATATAGATCAGGCCGACCGGCTTCCGGGCCGTCGCGCCGCCCGGACCGGCTATCCCGGTCGTCGCAATGCCGACTCCGGCGTGCAACGCTTTACGTGCCCCACGCGCCATCTCGATTGCCGTCTCACTGCTCACTGCTCCCACCGACGCAAGTGTGGATGGGCTGACCTGTAGCAGATCCTGTTTGGCCCGATTGGAGTAGGCGACCACGCCACCCTGATAGTAATCCGACGATCCGGCGACGAGGGTGATGATGTGTCCCACGAGTCCGGCAGTGCATGATTCAGCTGTTGCGCAGTCCAGGTTGCGTGAACGTAGCGCGGCGGCCAGTTCTCCGGCCAGATCGATGAATGCGTCTCGTTCCGACAAACTCAATTCCTCCGGACTACACTGGCGCCTGGCAGTATGGACCACGGTTTTGTCACCGCGCAACCAGTAAATCCTACGCAATTTGGACGGAGTTTATGTTCGGCTCGACAATCTGACGCCACGAAAGTTGTTTCTTGCGCGAACGTACGCCGGTTTGCCGGGCCGTAGCTTCTGGTTGAAGTCTTGAGTAGTGCCCAGGAGGCAGGAGGAGATAGTAGATGCCCGAATCAGCTTCCAGTCCGGTGAGCGCGCAAGCCGAACGATATCTGACGGAGTACGTTGCCATGTACCCTCGGGAACGGGCGGCCTACGGGTTCTTTCCCTTTGGCGGGGCCTATATCGGAATTCATGATGGCGATGGCAGGGTCGCTGACTTCAGTGCAAGTTCGGTCGGCAGCCGCGTTCGATGGTTGCAAGAATGGCAAGCACATCTTCCCAGCCTCGCCGGATGGGCGGTCACCGATGATGACCGGACGGATCTGAGGATTCTGGATTGGGTCGCTGGCGCGGAGTTGTTCGCGCTGACGGTACTTCGCCCGCATCAAACCAACCCGATGCACTACAACGATACGGTCGACATCTCCGGCTACCTGCGGCGGGACTATGCACCGTTTGTCGAGCGGATGGTGAAAGTGAGGGATCACCTGCATGCAATGCCAGGGGCGCTGGAAGCCGCGGATGACAATCTGGAGCCGGATTTGCCGCGCATCTGCCTCGCCCAGGCGATCTCGGGATACCAAGGGCATCAGCGCTTCATCAGCGATGATCTGCGAGGGATGCTCGATGCGCTCGATAACCATGACCTGCGGGCGGAGATCGTCGCCGCGTCGGGACGCGCGGCCGATGCGATCGGGCGCTTGATTGGCAGTTTGCGGAGCCGCGTTCCAAGCGCCCACGAAGCGTTCGCAATTGGTGAGTCGTCATTTCGTGGCCTGTACCGCACCTTCGAGCTCGTCGACTTTGATCTGGACACCTTTCGAAGAATAGGCGAGGCGGATCTTGTGAGGAATCGCGAAGCGCTCCAGGAAGCTGCCTCCGGGGCATATCCAGGTCTCAGCGTTGCCGGGGCGATGGAAATGCTTAGCGAGAGCCATCCTCTCCCGCACGAGTTGCATGCAGCTGCACGCGATGTTCTCGGGCAGCTCCAGGAGTTTGTCATTGGCAACCGTCTTGTTTCTATTCCGGTGAGTCATCCGCCGGCCGTGGCGGAAACGCCTCCCTTTCACCGGTGGCAGTTCGCGAGCATGGATTCCCCCGGCGCATTCGAGTGCAAGAACGCCGGGGGACACTACTACCTGACGTCGCCAGAGCTGGAATGGTCGGAGGAACAGGCGGAGCAGTGGATGCGCCGGTTCTTCAACGAGTCAATCGTCAATACCTCCGCCCACGAGGTCTATCCCGGACATTATGTGCAGTCGATGCACAAGCGCCTCGCGCCGACAATCGCCCAGCGCGCGTTTGATTCATTCACTCACTGGGAAGGATGGGCGCATTATTCGGAAGAGATGATTCTCGACGCGGGTTTCGCCACCAGCGATCCGGGACAACGGATTGCCCAACTCTATGCGGCGTTGCTGCGGAATGCCCGTTATCTGGTGGCGATCGAAATGCACTGTGGCAACATGTCAGTTGGAGAAGCGACCGGTGTGATTCGTGAGGCGACGGGCATGGAGCACCTGCCCGCCACGAAGGAGGCTGAACGAGGCACGTTCGACCCTGGCTACGGGAGTTACACCCTGGGTAAGCTGATGCTCAAGAAGCTTCGTTCCGACGTCGAGCAGGAGCAGGGCGCGGCGTTCAATGCCGGGGCATTTCATGACGCGTTTCTGTCTCACGGCGCGCCGCCCTTCCCGATTATCCGCTCACGCCTTCTTAGCGATGACGACGGAGTGCTCGTCTAGAGATCGGGTCGAGGCGACGGAACGAGGCGCCTGGTACTATGATCCAGCAACGAATGACGGGTTTTGACCATAAGGAAGGACAATCATATGGCGCATGAAGATAAACTCGCGGAACTTGGGCTTGAGCTGCCGCCTGTTCCGAGTCCGGCAGGCAACTACGTCCATGCTGTCCAGACGGGCAACCTGCTCTACCTGGCGGGTAAAGGACCGATTGACCGCACCGCCATGGGCAAAGTCGGCGCGGACGTCTCTGTCGAAGATGCCTACCAGCATGCCCGTCAGGTCGGTCTGACGCTGGTCGCGGTCATGAAGCAGGAGCTTGGCAGTCTCGACCGGGTGAAGCAGATCGTCAAGGTACTTGGAATGGTCAATGCCGCGCCCGATTTCGGGCAGCAGCCGGCGGTGATCAATGGCTGCTCCGATCTGTTCGTCGAGATCTTTGGCGATGCCGGGCGTCATGCCCGTTCCGCCGTCGGAATGGGATCGCTTCCCAACCAGATCACGGTAGAGATCGAAGTGATCGTCGAAGTCGAGTAACTGATCGGCGAGATGGCTCGCGCCATTTTCGTGTCGAGTCGGTAACGGCTGCCTGGAAACCTCCAGGCAGCCGTTCAGTTCGTCTGACCTGCCGGGGCCACTCGAAACCGCGGCAGGACATCCCGGCCGAGGACCTCGATCGCTTCAAGTGGATCGGGTCCGAGTGGCGGCCCAAAGCTCAGATGCCTGGCGCCGGTTTCGACGAGCGTCTCCAGGCGTGGTATCAAGTCGTCCGGACTCCCGGCGATTCCAATCTTCAGCATTTGGGGTGTCACCAGTGAACGCGCCCGTTGAGGATCGCGATCCTGTTGCAGCGCCTGTTCGAGCGCCATCAGTTCGTCCTCGTGGAGACCGAGCCTGTCGCGCAAATAGCCGCTCAGCCCGTGCCCGTAGTAAGCGATCTTGTCGCGTAGGACGTCTTCCGCGGCCTGCCTGTCATCTGACACCGAACACCAGATGCAAGCCGCCAGGTCGACGCTATCGAGCGATCGGCCGGACCGTGCCGCGCCTTCAGCGACCATGGGCAATACCGCCGTGAGATGCTCTGGCGGAAAGAGCAACGGCAGTACGCCATCCGCGACTTCGCCAGCCAGGCGGATCATGCCGGGGCTTGTTGCGCCGATATAGATCGGTATCTGGCGCTCAACCGGGAAGCGCAGATAGGCCTGTGGTTCCCAGCCGGGCACTGGCTCCCCGCTCAGGCATGAGCGCAGCGACGCGACGGCCTGGCGCATCTGAGCCAATGGCCGATCATGGGTGATGCCGACCCAGCCGAGAAAGTCGGGCGCGCCAGCGGCAATCCCAAGGTTGAAGCGGCCGTCGCTGACCTCCTGCAACGTTGCCGCGATCATAGCGATCTCGGCTGGATGAAGGCTGTAGGGATTCAGCACGCAGGTGCCGAGCTCGATGGTCGTGGTGGCGAGCGCGCATGCCGTCAGGATCACCGGGGCGCTGCGTATGAACAGGTCGTGGCTGACCCAGAATTGATCGAAACCCGCGGATTCTGCCGCCCGGGCGAGTTCCAGATACCGGTCGGAGTGGAGGTCGTTGTTCAGGCGAACGCTGAATCGCACGATCAGGCGACCGTTTCAGGAAGGATCGCGTCCGCTTCAATCTCGACCAGATATTCGTCACCAACCAGACGGCTCACTTCGATAAGCGTGTTTGCCGGTCGAATCTCTCCAAAGTATTTGCCATGAACCCGTCCGACGGCTTCCCAATCGTCCGCGTTGGTGACATAGATGCGGGTTCGAATCACGTTCTGGAGCGTCGCGCCGGCTTCGCCAAGCGCCCGCTCGATCTTTCGAATGATGTAGTCAGTCTGAACGGCCACGTCGTCAATGCCTACCGAATTGCCGCCGTCGTCGGTGGCTGTGGTGCCGGAAACGGAAACAAAGCGGTCGACGCGCACGGCCCGTGAAAATCCGACGACCTCCTCCCACTCGGTTCCTGAGGATACTCGCTGTGTGTGAGCGGACATTGGCTCTCCTGTTCGCGTGTCAGCAGATATCTGGCGGATTGTAAGTGAATCCTCCCTCCATCGGTTGAGTTCGCCCGGCGGGCGTTGAACAATGGGAGGTGTAGAAGGCGGCTGACGGCTACGTCATTTGAATGGAACGTCGACAATGCTCTATCTCCTCGCGATCATCGCTCCCCCGCTGGCGGTCCTCTTTACCGGTCGCCCGCTTCAGGCATTGCTGAACTTCCTTCTGACGCTCCTGCTCTGGATACCTGGAGTCGTGCATGCGATTCTTGTGGTCAATGAGCATAAGGCCAATCAGCGAGCAAAGAGATACGGCGCTGGTTGAGCCACAAATGCCAGGGAATCGTTTCCCTGAAATCTGAGAGTCTGCTGGAATCCGTGGGAAGGGCTGGATGTGTCCGAAAACAAAGGTCCTGATCGCCGCACACTGGTTCCAATTGTCGAGCTGTGGAATGGTCTGCGAGGTCCGCGAGCTGAACTAAGCCCGCAGGACCGGCGCGAAGTTCTGAACCAGCTCTTTTTCGATCGTGAGCGCCGGCTCCCCTATCTGTTTCGATTCTTTACCTTGCTCAGCCTGTCCGTGGCAATCGCGACCTTTGGTTTGCTCGGGAACTCGACTGCCGTCGTAATCGGGGCGATGCTTGTTGCTCCTCTGATGACGCCGATACAGGCCGTTGCCGCTTCACTCGTGATGGGCTGGGGGCGAAGGCAGTTTCAGTCGCTTGTGCTGGTCGTGACCGGCGCCACCTGGGCGGTGGCCGCATCCTTCCTGTTGGGGTTGCTCGCTCCGGATCCGGCCGTGTTGCCCGGAGAGGTGCTCGCTCGTACTTATCCCACGCTGCTCGATCTCGGAATCGCGCTGGCGGCTGGCGCGGCCGGGGCGTACACACTGGTGCGCAAAGAGTCCTCGGCGATACCGGGTGTCGCGGTCGCGGTCGCCCTGGTGCCGCCCCTCGCTGTCGTCGGCATCACCCTGGAAGACGGTCGAGGGGATCTAGCCGCCGATGCGCTACTGCTGTTCTTGACGAACCTGGTCGCCATTGTGCTTGCCGCGGCGGTGATGCTGATGCTGACGGGATTCGCGCCTCGCGCGCTGGCGGAACGACACCGGTCGTTGGTCCATCGTGGGCTGGTGATTAGTGGCATCGCCGTCATCCTCGTGGCGCTGCCGTTGACTGCGCACACCGTGCAGATCGTTCAGGATGCGCGTGATCGTCATCAAATCGAAGAGGCGATTGACAATTGGATTGAAGAACTCGAAGATGATTTCGAAGTGCTTACGGTGACAATCGATGGCAACGAGGTCGAGATTGACATCGTCGGCCCTGGCGAACCGCCAGGAACCATCTTGCTCAATCAGCGAATCACCAGCGTCCTCGGCGAAGATGCCAAGGTCAATCTGCGCTGGCTTCAGCGCAACGAAGTACTCTTTCGATGATGCCGTGCATGACTGGCCCTGTGAGAGACAAGCAGCCGGCTAGACGTAGCGTCGAACGGCGCTGATCAGGTCGGAATCGGAAAATGGCTTGGTGACGTACTCGGTTGCGCCCTGCTTCATGCCCCAGAAGCGGTCCGCGGCCTGATCTTTGGACGTCACCATGATAATCGGCATCTCTTTGTAGCGTTCGTCGCCGCGGAGTTGCCGGCAAAGCTGGAAGCCGTTCTGGTCCGGCATGACAACGTCGAGGAGCAGAACGTCGTAGTGCGTCGCTTCCAGTCTTGTGACGGCCTCTTTCCCGCTTGATGCGATGTCTACGGCAAATCCGGAAGCCTCGAGTGGACGGGAGATCGCGAACTGATCGAGCGGGCTGTCATCAACGACGAGAACTCTGCTCGGCATATGCGCCATCCTTTCAGGGATAGTCACGGTATTGCTGGGCTGATCGTGCCTACTCCAAAGTCTATCTGGAGATCGAGGTAAATCACTGGTACAGCGGTACCGGAAATCGCTGTACAGAACGACTTGGGGAATCCCCAATCCAGACATCCGGGCTGCTGCCACATTCATGGAGGGCTGTTCCTCAGCAGAGGGCTTCTCTAAACACGAGCACATTTCCCCGTCGGTCGAAGATCTGAAGGACGTCCCCTTCGATCCGATAGCGTCGCGCCTCGCCGAGCATTGAGACACAGATGTTTTCGGCGGTCGCGTATGGCTCTTCCCGGTGGCACTCGGTGGCGTCCATCCCGAGCATCGTCAAGTAGATATCGTCGCGCTCGGCAACGTAAGCGCTGGTATAGGTCCGGCAGCCTGTGTATCCACGGAGTTCGGACGCATCTTCGATGGCGAGCGTGATGCCCGCATCGCCCGGCAGGTGGAATTCTCCAAGCTCGATGAGGTTCCAGGTCGTCCCAACCAGGTCTGCGGGGTTCATGTTGGTCTGCGGCTCCCGTTCCAATCGGACGATCACGTTGCCGCCCGGATCCAGGAGTTCCAGTGCGTCGCCAGCAACTGTCACTGCATGGGCAGATTGCACAGCATTTTGGAAGGCCTGCTCCTGGTCCAGCACAACCGGTGGCTCCAGGCAGCCCTGAGCTGTCGAGGCCATCCGTTCGACAGCCAGAGCGTTCTCCGCAAGGGGTGACCGCGGCCCACCGTAGTCGTTGCAGCCGCTGAACCCGCCGATGGAATCGCTCGTCACGCGCAATGACAGGCGAGTGCCAATGATGAGAGGTTCTCCGTGCAGCTCGATTGCCACCTAGTCGCCCTCCAGCAGTGGATCGATCGGCGGCGGCAGGAGTTGGTCGAGGGTGAGGAGCAACCGGCCACCGGACGCGAAGAATTCAAGCTGGACCTCAATTGCGGAGAACGAGTGGAGGTCGTCGATAGCGCTGAAGACGTCGTCGCTTTGCTCCCGAGGATCTTCGCCTGGCTCGCAGATGAAGTACGTGCGTTGAAGGCGCTCCGTGAGCGCGAACACAGAGCCGGTGATGCGATACTCCGCGCCCGCGCCGTCACAGGCGATGGACGCGCTCATTGCGTTGCCGTTGACGAAACGGAATCGGGCGACGAGGTCAGGGGCGGCGGGTTCGTTCCCGATCATCGTGACGATCCACTCGGTGCCGTCGAGCCCGGTCAGCCGTCCGGGGCTTTCAGTGGCTGTTGCGGTATTCGTTTGAGCCAGTGTCCGGGTCGGGGGCGCACTGGCAGTGGTGGAGGACTCGTTAGTCCTCAGGCACGCTAGGAGTGATGAGGCAAGCAGGATCAATACGAGCAATCTGATCACGATGCGACCGGCCTTCCCGCCCGGCGAGATCTGACCAGGAGAAGGGTTCCGGTTGTGGCGAGGAGCGTGATGATAGCTGCGCCGGTCAGTATCCCGGTCATTTCGCGTCCGGAGTCGTCGCGGCCCGTCGATGCAGCATCGAGAAGCGCGAGGTTGTCCGCTTGTGTCAGGCTGGGATCAAACCAGATTTCTTCGGAGACGGTCGCAAAGCCCCAGATCGTTGGATCTGAAAACTCGCGAAGCATCGTTGCGTGTCCCCCGCTTGCCGGACCGTGAACGAGACGCCCGTAGGGCGCCAGCACGTAAACGTCGCTTCCGTGCGTGCCTGCAGTGCCGCCCCAGATTCCGTTGATCGTTGCTGTCGTCTCCAGATCCGGATTGAGAATCAGACCCGTATCAAGCGACTCGGCCGTGCCGGTCAGCAGGAATCTGTCCTCGGAGAGCCATGCCATCGTGTGAGGTTCGAATGGTCCGCCAAAGGCGGCTTCGGTGTACATCGCTGGTTCCGTTGACAGGTCGAACATCAGCAGCCGGAATGTCAGCGGCTGTGTCCCCGGATGCGCTTCCACAGCCAGGTACCGCCCGCCGGGACCCGGCGCAATGCCGACAAGCGCGTTGATGCCGGAATCGGGCGATACCTTGCCAACCAACTCACTATCGCCCGTCGAGAGCGAGTAGCGATACAACCCCCGGCAATCCTGCCCGCCAGTGAAATAGGCAGCGGCTGTAGTCGGGTCAAAACTCCCGAAACCGGGACAACCTCCTCGAACATCGACGAGGGAAGCGAGTTCGGTGATGTCTCCGTCCGAGATCCGGTCGATTCGATCTCCTGCGAGCAGGAGGAGATCACTGCCGTTAACATCCAGACAGGCTATATCGAGTCCATCGATTGTGAGACGATCGTCGGTTGTTTCCCAGACGATGTGGAATCCGGCAAGATCCCGCACGCTAAGGATGCGTCGCGGCGCTGAATCGCCCGACTCTCGATAGAGCGAGTACTCGACGGCGCGGCGGGAACCGGGACAGATGGCGAAGTCCGTCACCTGGCCCTCACCGGCGCCATAGGCAAGCGTCCGGCCGTTCTCGTCTAAGGCGAGTGTTCGGATGCCGGGTTCGCTCGCGCCTGCAAGCGCAACGATCGGACCCTCCCCGTCCGGCAGCGGTTGTCGCTGGACGAGCGCAAGCAGGACGTCCGGATCGATCTCCGTGCAGGCCCCGCCTGTCCAACGATCGCCCTCCTTGTTCAGAAAGATACCGACTCGTTGCCCGACGCCCGCGTTGAAGCCACAGGATGCCCCATCCAGTTGACTTACAACTTGCACGATGTCAGGCAGGACGCCTTTGACAGTCTGCTCGACCTGAAACTCGTAGATGCCATTGAGAGTGCCGTGATTATCAAGTTCCCCGTCGACGGGTCGACTGAGAAGCTCTCCGACGAACGCCGCGTCCGCATCTTCTAGCCGGACAAACGGATTTTCCACCGGGCAGGAACAGGCGAATGCTGAATAAGGGACAATGACCGCGAAGCTAGCCAAAACGAAGGCGAGTGCAAGCGCGCGTGTAAACGATTGCATCGGATGAACCATCCCCGCCCCGCCTCCAGTGTTTTCGCCGTCTGCCTCATAGACGTCGAAACCGGGAGAATGGTTCCACTGGTCGCGATTGCAGAACGCAAGCGCGCCAGCGGCGCAGTGGTCGCTAGACGTTGTCGCGGGGGATACGCCTGTTGTGGCTCTTTGTTCTTACCCTGGTATCGCCTTCGAACGCTTCAATGAGGGTTGTGATGTGAAAGTGTTTGGCGTCGGCGCTGAGGCTGCTCTGCGTTTCCACACGGACATCCCAACCGGCCTGACGCGCCCGCCAGGAATTCTGGACGTGATTCGACGCCGACACGGGATCGTGCTCGTGAATCGACCACTCGATGTGGCTACGGGTCGAGATCTCAAGCCCTTGATCGGCAAATCGCTTCGTCTGGCGGTCATCGATCGTGATCCGGTGCCGCCCGTCCACCGGATCGCTTGTTATTCGCCAGCGCCGCTCCGGGGCGTTGATGGTCTGGACTTCCAGTGGCGCGGCGGTCTCCGGTTCTTCGAAGGTTGGGGCAGAGATGCTGTTCGCATTGTGCACCGGCAGGCTGAGCCGTGTGAATGCTCCGGTCTGCAGGGTCAGCGTCGCGATCTCTGGCGATGGCCACGCCCAGGGCCAGTAGGATGGCGAAAGAGCGAGCCGCAAGCGGTGGCCCGCGGGTAGATTCCAGGCTAGAGCGTTAAGTTTGAATGACACATCGTACTGGTGGCCGGGTTCGAGCGGCGTAGGCATTTCATGGCTTTCCTGGTGGGACAGGTTGAGAATCCCCCTGCTGATCAGCGTCGAACGCCCGTCGGGCCAGACATCACAGAGGCGTGCGACAACCATCGCCTGTGGGCGATCGGAGACTATCCTCAGGCGCATTTCCGGGTAGCCGAGAAGTTCTAACGGTTCGCCGAGCGGCTCGGTGTCGAAAGTCAAACTCAGAGCATCTTCTCTGCGCTGGTCGGTTGGGAAGTCACCGGGCACGCCGTAGGGACACCACTGCCCCGCATGCTGGCCGTGAAGCAGTGACGTCCGAACCGCTATCGATTCGCTTGGCCCCGCATCGAGCGCGAGGGAATCGCCTACGCCGGGGAACATGTCAACTGCCTTGACATCCCGAGACGGCCATTCCCGTTCGCTAACCCAGCGGCCCGGCCACTCGTCGTAATGTGCTGCTGGCTCCAGGGCGTCCGGTATCCAGGCTCGCAGCATCGGTTCCGACTCGATGTCTGTGTCGATTCCTTTCAACCAGCGATCCCACCATCGCAGGCACTCCTGGAGAAAGCCAATGCGTGGCCCTGGAGTTGCAAACTCAGCGTAAGCGTGCGCCCAGGGACCGATAAGGCCCATGCGAGGGCAATCGAGATGTTCGAGCATCCGCATGACGGCATTGGTGTAGCCGTCCGACCAACCGCCAACGGCAAGCACCGGACACTCGATCGCGGAATAGTCTTCACAAATGGAACCATGTTGCCAGAAGGCATCGCGGCGCTGGTGGGTCATCCAGGCGTCGATCCAGGGTGGCGTCTGGTCGATGCGATTGAACCAGGTGTTGCGCCAGCCTTCCCCCACGACCCAGGGCAGCGGCGGTTTGGCGTTGTAGAGGAGCATGGTCGATGCCCAGGAAAGCTGGTCGGCGGCGTTGAGGCAACCGCCCAGGTAGTGGACGTCGTCGGCATAGCGGTCGTCGGTCGAGCAGAGCGTGATCACGGCTTTCAACTGCTCCGGCCGCCGGGCGGCGATCTGCAAGCCGTTGAAGCCGCCCCAGGAGATGCCAATGATCCCGACGTTGCCATCACACCACGCCTGATCGGCGAGCCAGGCCAGGATTTCCAGCGCGTCGTCCTGCTCTTGCTTGAGGTATTCGTCTTCCATGATTCCGTCGGAGTTGCCGCTGCCACGCATGTCGACGCGCACCGAAGCGTAACCATGACCGGCGAAGTACGGATGCTGGAGGACGTCTCGCTCGGCTGTGCCATCGGTCAGGCGGTAGGGCAAGTACTCGAGGATTGCCGGAATCGGGCTGTCGAGCGCACCGTCTGGCAACCAGATTCTAGCGGCGAGGCGCGTGCCGTCCGAAAGGGGAATCCAGATATGCTCGATGATCTCGATCTCATGGGGGAAGCTGGTTCGAACGATCACGCTGTTTCTATCCTCCTGGCTTCCGTGCGACCCACCAGACGAAGCTTGCGACGCCGGGGTCTTCGTTGATGGTCTCAACCCGTTGACTCAGGATCTCGAATCCAGCCGCCAGGACCATGTTTCGGGTGGTTTCCGGCCCGTAGTGAGACCAGAACATCGGCGCTCCGAGCCAATCGGCGTCGTAGCCCCGGTACGCGTCATTTGTAGCTGAATTGAAGATGAACAGACCACCCGGTTGCAGCCAGTCGAAAATGCGCCGGATGATCGTCGGATGTTCTTCACAGGGGAGGTGGATGATCGAGAAAAGGGCGATTACCGCGGCAAAGGAGCCGTCATCGAACGTGATCTTCATCATGTCGCTGTGGATGAAGCTGGCCCCGGGCGCGGCTTGCCGGGCACGCGCAAGCTGTTCACTGGAGATGTCAACCGCTGTGACGGTGAAACGGTCGGACAGTTGCCGGGTAACCGGTTCCCCGTTGCCGCAGCCGAGTTCCAGGACATCAGCACCTTCGGAAAGGGATTCGAGGAGCAGGTTGGTCACGCGTTCTCGCTCCGGCGAATAGATCGCCGCCGACCAGCCCGCGTAGCGACCCGCGACCTGGTCGTAGCCGGACTCGACGATTTGCTTCATGATTCCGATATTCATCCCATACCCCTTTGCTCACCTCGGGCGCTATCATCACTTTATTGGATTTCGTGCTCCCTGGGAACTGGTACGCGATGGATCTGCTGGACTTTCGACGTTCCCTGGAAACGCCCGAGGCGCGACGGGGGTTCATCCTGCTGATGGTCATGTCGGCTGCGTTTGGGATGGCGCTGTCAGTTCAGGATAATGTGGTTTCAAACTATTTTGACGACGTGCTGGGTTTGGATGGACCACAGTTCGGCTACATCACGGCGATCCGGGAGATTCCCGGCTTCCTGCTGATATTTCTGACCGCACTCTTCTACAAGATGTCGATCCCGAGGCTCACCTCGATGATGCTGATCGTGCTGGCAGCCGGGATGATGTTGTTCACCTTCTCGAACTCATTCTGGAGCGTCGCGCCGTGGGTCGTGATCACTTCGATGGGGTATCACACCGTGCTTCAGACTCAGTACGCGCTGGGGCTGAGCCTGACGACCGAGAATCGTTCGGGATCGATACTCGGACGTTTGACCGCGATTCATAATGGCGGGGCGTTGGTGGCCATGGGCACCGTCTTCGTGCTCTTTTCCGTTGCGCCCGATTCTTACCGGCTCGCGTTCGTGCTTGCCGGTTTCATGGCGTTGATTGCCGCCGCCGCAGTGTTCTCGTTCCCCAATCTTAACGACGGGGTGCATGAGGAAGTCGTTGCCGAGCGGCCGAAGGTCGTCATCCGGGGACCGTACCGCTACTACTATTACCTGCACCTGCTCGACGGGGCGCGTATGCAGATCTTCTTCTCGTTCGGCCTGTTCGTGCTCGTCGATGTCTACAACATGTCAGTCGCCGAGATCAGCCTTCTTCTGGTTGCGACAAAGCTGGTCGCGATGGTTACCGGGCCCTGGATCGGCAACATGATCGACCGGCACGGCGAAAAGCCACTGCTCGGCGCCCTGAATATCATCTACATCTTTGCTCTGGCCGGATATGCCCTGGTTGGAAATGTCTACGTCGCCGCCTTTATCTTCCTTGTCTATTCAGTGATCTTCCCACTGTCCTCAGTCGGTTCGGCTACCTATCTGCGAAAAGTGGCGGTGAGGGATGAAATCGCTCCTTCGTTGGCGATGGGAGTAACACTGAGCCATGCGGCGGCGATCATCGTGCCGATTACAACTGGTTTCATCCTGAACTATGTCGGCTACCAGGTGCCGTTCCTGATTGCCTGCGTCTTCGCAAGCTTCACGATCCTCGTGACCCGGCGACTCGATCCACGCTCGCAGCGTTCTCCGGCCCGGATCGCCGAAGATCAACGCCTCAACGACCGGCTGGCCACTGGAGGCATAGTCGCGGTTGATCCCGCTGATGGATAGGCTCGAGTTGAAGCGGTTTCGTCTAGCAATTCCCGTGTTCCCGACGAAGCGAGTATCATTTCCCGGTCCAGCGATGATTAAGCGTCGCTTCACGGAATCTGGGTGGTGGAGATGTTTGGCTATCGAGATCTGACAACGGTCGAAGCTCGCCGGGGCTTCATTATGTTGTTGGTCGCCACGCTGGCGGTCGGCATGGCGATGGCGATCCAGCAGAATATCGTTACGAACTACTTTGCCGACGAACTCGGGCTCAAGGGATCACAATTCGGCTATATCACGGCTATTCGGGAGATTCCCGGATTCCTGCTGATCTTCGTTACTGCGCTCTTCTACCGGCTGTCTTTGCCGAAGCTGACCGCGCTCGCGTTTGTCGTCCTTGCCATCGGTTACGCCTTCTTCGGACTGTCAGTCTCGATGTGGACGGTCGCCCCATGGGTGATCCTGTCGTCGATGGGCTACCACACGATCCATCAGACGAAGTTTGCGCTGGGCATGAGCATGACGTCGGAGAACCGATCTGGCCGCATTCTGGGCGCGTTCACTGCGCTCAACAACGTCGGTGCGCTCGTCGCCATGGTCTTTGTCATGCTGATCTTCTACTTTGACCTGCTCTCGTACCGCCCGATGTTCGTCATCGCCGGCGCGATCGCGCTGGTCGGCGCGTTCGCGATCTATCGATTTCCGAATCTGCGCGATGGTGAGGAAGAAGAGGTTGTCGCCGAACGGCCCAAGATGGTCTATCGCAAGCCGTATCGCTACTACTACTACCTCAATCTGCTCGACGGTGGACGCCAGCAAATCTTCTTCTCGTTCGGGCTCTTCGTTCTCGTCGAAGCGTACGGGATGTCGGTTGCTGAGATTAGCGCGCTGCTTATCGGAGTACGGCTGATCGGGATCTTCACCAGTTCCTGGATTGGCGGGATGATCGACCGGCATGGCGAACGCTCGATGCTCGGCTTCGTCAATTTCGGCTACATCTTCGCGCTGGCCGGTTATGCCCTGGTGAGCAACGTCTACCTGGCGGCGGCTTGCTACTTGCTCTATTCCTTCATCATGCCACTCTCCGGGATGGGCTCGGCAACCTATCTGCGCAAGGTGGCAGTGCGTGATGAGATTGCGCCGTCACTGGCAATGGGCGTGACGCTCCAGCATGCCGCCGCGATCGTCGTGCCAATCTCGGCCGGCGTCATTCTCAACTTCGCGGGTTATCAGGTGACCTTCTTGATCGCCTGCGTCTTCGCAAGCTTTACGATCCTGGTGACCCGGCGTCTGGATCCGGCGACCCAGCGCTCACAGTCGCGCATCGAAGAAGACGCCCGCAGGGATCTCGTGCCAGCACATTCCGGCGAGCTGGTTGCTGGGGCCGCGGACGACTAGTCGAGGCCTTCGTAGATTTGATCGAGCGATAGTTCGATTTCCGGGCATGTGAGGCGGAAACTGCCCGCACCAGTGGCGTCCACCCGTTGCCAATCTCCCCCGGTGGACCGAGAATGAACGCGCACGAGCCGTTGGTCCTGCTCGACGATCAGATATGCTTCCAGGCTCTCGATTTGGCGATAGATGAATAGTTTCTCTCGACGGTCGACCAGTTCCGTTGATGGCGAGGCAACCTCGACGACCAGACATGGCCGGGAGACGATCAGCGCGTCGGTGTCCTCCGGATCACAGACGACCATGACATCGGGGTAGTAGATGATGCGATCGGTTGCCCTGAGCTTGACGTCGTTTGAATGGACTTCGTAGGGACCTCCGCGAGCGGCAAGGCCCAGACTGATGACAAGATACGTCACGATCAAGCTATGGCGGCGGCTTGCTCCAGCAAACGCGTAGATGTCGCCTTCAACGAATTCGTGGCGCACATCGCTCTGCTTCTCATATTCGAGGTAGCTGGCAAGCGACAATGGTTCCGGTGGGGCGATTGGCTGACTGTTCATGAGGATATTCTACCGCTGCCTGCTGACGGACGGCTGGTGAATTGCGCTGGCTGGGCGATTCGAATTCGTCATTTCCCAGTGGATAGCAAAACCTCACGATCGCTCGGCAACGCTGAAGTTGGCCAGCCCCTCGATTGCCGTGATCAGCGCGGAGTGGTCGAGATCACCTTTCCCGTTGGCGGCAAGTGCATCGTAGAGCTGCGACACCAACGACGTGACCGGCAAGGGCACGCCGAATTCCTTGCCGCTATCCATGATGATGCCGAGATCCTTGCGGTGGAGATTGATCCGAAAACCTGGATCGAACTTGCCCTGGATCATCGTCGGGCCGCGCAGTTCCATCACCCGGCTGGCCGCAAGCCCGCCGTTGAGCACCTGGATGATCTTCTCCGGGTCTACCCCAGCCTTCGCGCCGAGCACGAGCGCTTCACTAATCGCCGCGTAATTGACCGCGACCGCGATCTGGTTGCACGCTTTGACTGTCTGCCCCGCCCCGGCCGCGCCACAGTGGGTTATCGTCCCGCCAAGCACCTCGAAGATCGGCATCGCTCGCTCGATGTCCGTTTCAGCGCCGCCAGCCATGATGCTGAGTGTGCCCGCTATCGCTCCCTGGTCTCCACCACTAACCGGCGCGTCGATGGCGCTCGCGCCCTTTGCCACGAGCGCGTCGTTGATCTCGATTGCCGTCGCTGGGGCGATCGTGCTCATATCGATCAGGAGATCTCCATCGCCCATCTCCTCGATGAGTCCATTTCCATCTTCGGCGCCGAAGACGACCGCGCGAACGTCTGGAGAATCGGGGAGCATCGTGATCACGATTGAAACGGCCGCGGCAACCTCGCGGGGGCTCGATGCCGGAGTCGTGCCCCCGAATTCATCATCGAGTCGCTCGACAACCTCCCGACTGCGGTTGTGGATGACAAGGTTGTATCCTGCGGCCAGCAGATTTCGAGCCATCGGCTCACCCATGATTCCAAGCCCGATAAAGCCAATCGTTTCGGCCATCGACATCCCCTTTCATTCGTGGCGTTCTATCTACAAATCTCTACCGGGCTGGCCGGTCAATCTATGTCGAGAAGTCCAGTATCTCTCATGTCCTGCAGCGCCGACAGCGTATCTGGTTCAGGGGCGAACTCTAGCGCCACCCAGCCTTGATAGCTGCTCTCGGCGATGGTGTCCAGCACGTACTGATAGTTGATCTCGCCGGTGCCCGGCTGATGACGAGCCGGGCTGTCGGCAATCTGGATGTGGGCGATACGGTCGATCAAGTCTTGGAAGGTGGCGGTGATGTTTCCGGCCATACGCTGTTCGTGATAGAAGTCGTACTGCAGCCAGAGATTCTCATGCCCGGCCTGGTCGATGACCGACCATGCTTCATGGGCTGTTGAAAGCATGAAACCTGGCGCGTCGAATCTGTTAAGCGGCTCCACGCAGACTCGAATCAAACGCTTTGCCGCTTCATCGGCCGCGTAACGAAGATTTTCGACGATTGCCAGGCGCTGGTCGCCGGGTGGAACGTCGCCAAGTTCAACCCCGACTAGACAATTGAGCAAAGGCGTTCCGAGTCGTTCGGCAACGTCGAGCGTCTTCGTGACCGATTGACGAAACTCAACGTGACGCCTCGGGTCGTTCGCGAAGCCGCGCTCGCCAGCGGCGAAGTTGCCGACCGGGAAGTTGAAGAGCGTCAGTTCCAGGTTATATTGACGCAGCGCTGCTTCAATCGCGTCCAGGTCGTGATCGTACGGGAAGAGGAACTCGACGCCCTTGAATCCTTCGGCGCTCGCGGCGCCAAATCGCTCGACCACACCATGCTCGGTAAAGAGCATCGTCAGATTCGCCGAAATTCGTAGCACGTTCGCCCCTCCGCATGAACCAGATCTGATTGATGCTAGCCGGTGGGACAGGCGAAGGTCAATTGGTCCTGGCCGCCGGTCTCGATGCGGCGGGCTACGCTTGTTGGTTGAGCCAGTCGAGAACCTCCTGGGCGTGTGCTTCAGCGTCGCTCACTTCCCAGACCTTTGCGATCTTGCCTTCGTCGTCAACCGCAAAGGTGACCCTGGAGATGCCCCAGTAGGTGCGGTCCCCACGAGTGCGCTCGCGCCAGACCCCGTATGCCTCTGAGACCGACTTGTCAACATCGGCTAGCAGAGGAAAGTTCAGGCTGTACTTCTCGGTGAACGCTTGATGACTGGTTTCATCGTCAGCGCTAATGCCAAAGATCCTTGCGCCCTGTGCCTTGATGTCTTGATTGAGATCCCGAAAACCGCAAGCCTCCTTAGCACAGCCAGGTGTGTCATCTTTTGGATAGAAGTAGAGGATTGTTGTTGATCCCTGTTGGTCGGCCAGGTTGACGATATTCCCGTCTCCATCGTTGAGGCTGAAATTCGGAGCGGGCGCGCCGATTTTTGGAGTTTGCGTCACGTCACGACATCCTTTCGCAGTCTATGAACGATCGGATCTATTATAGGGGCCACAGCGGCCATAGAATTCGTCGTGTTAGACTGCCGGGCTTTGTGAGAGGAGCATCCGTGAATCGAACAATACTGGCATTCTTCGCTCATCCGGACGACGAAGCGTTCGGGACTGGCGGCACGATGGCGAAGTACGCGCTCGAAGGCGATACCGTCCTTCTGGTTTGCGGCACTGGCGGTGAATCGGGGGTGAACCGTCTTGACGAAACCGATCTGGAACGGCTGGGCGAGTTGCGGACCGAGGAGTTGCGGCAGGCCTGTGAGCAGCTTGGCATCGAGCCGCCCATCTTCCTCGGCTACCGGGACTCCGGCATGGCTGGGACCGCGGAAAACGAGCATCCCGAATCGCTGCACTCAGCGCCGCTGGGCGAAGTCGCGGAGAAGGCGCGGCAGATCATCGACGACACGAAGCCCGACGCGATCATCACCTTCGAACGCTATGGCTGGTATGGTCATCCGGACCATATCAAGATGTACCAGGCCGTCCGTGAAGCCTTGAAGGACGACAAGGAGATGCCGCTGTACCTGGCAGCCTTCCCGGCCGAGGCGGCTCGCTATTCCGCCTGGCGATTGGAGCAGGAGGGGGAAGAGGTGCCGGCCATGTTCAGCAACCCGGACCGGCTTCGTTACAGTCTCGACATGATCCCGATCGTCGTTGACACCAGCGCTCAGGCGCAACGCAAGATCGCGGCGCTTAATGAGCATCGCACACAGATGGGACCCGACGGTGTGGAGGGCCGCTGGATTCGAGATGTGCTGAGAGTAAGGACCGACCGGGAATACTTCATGTCGGCGGCGCATCATGACGCCTTGCCGGGCGAGATCCTCCCCTTTGAACGCGCTGGCGGGCTGTTCGCAGAATCGCCGCCCGACCCGCTCGTGCCCTTTCCGATCATAGCCCCGGACGAAGTTGGAGAATCGGCGGAATCTACTCGTCGTAGCTGACGCGCGTCGAGAACCCGTCGCCGATCGTCACCCGGGTTGCCCGGCCCTCCGGGCCGATCTCGAAAACGACCGGCTCACCAAGAGGTCCGCCGCCTGTGCCTTCCAGCCGGAACGTATTGCCGTCGACCGGTTCCAGGGTGAGGGCGTCGGCCTTTGGGTCGGAAAGAGTTGGCGTGATCATTCTGAGTTTGCCGTCGAGGGGCAAGATATGGGTATCCCCCCAGAGGTTACGGTAGGTGCCTGCCAGTCTGCTCCATTCCGGATCCGGCTCGACTCCAGGATCACCATTGACCGCTCTTGTGATCGCGGGGGCAACCCACTCGAAGATCCGATTCGAAATCATCTCCGGTTCGCCATCCAGCGAGTTGGTGAAGACGACAACGCCGACCTTCTCCTGTGGACTGATTCGGGTGTTTGTCAAGTAGCCGGGATATCCCCCGCCATGACCGATGAGGTCGCGATCTTCAGTATGGGTGATCCCGAAGCCGATGCCCCAGCCACTCTTCCAGTCCGGCTGAATCCAGTTGACGCGCTGCATTTCCCGCAGGGTGTTCGCTTTGAGCACTTCGGTTTCGTTCGACTCAAGCAACCGGAACTGCCAGGAGACGAACTTCGCCATGTCGGCCACCGACGAGGAGACACCAGTCGCCGCAGCCATGCCCGCCGCATCGACGAAAGGCAACCGCTCGCGTGCCCCATCCGGGAGCCTGCGGCCATAGCCGGTGACAAGTTTCTTGGCGTGCGAGACAGGAAACACGACGCTCGTGCTGGTCATTTCGAGCGGATCGAGGATGTTCTTCTTCACATAGTCGGCGAACGGGAGGCCAGAAACCGTCTCGACGACTTCGCCAGCGATCGTCAGCGCCAGATTGGAGTATTTCCATCGAGTTGCTGAAGGAAAGATCGTCTCTTGTCGCCCGAGGCGTTCCTTGACCTGGCCAATGTCGGGGAAATCGAAGTTTAGCCAGTAGCTGGATCCGGCCTCTCTCGGCAACCCCGACGTGTGCGTCAACAGGTGGCGAATGGTGATCTCAGGGGCGTTCGTATAGCTGTTCTGGACGTTGAACCATGGTAGATATCTGGACACCGGGTCATCTAATTGAAGCTTCTCACGATCTCGAAGCTGCATGATCGAAATGGCGGTAAAGAGCTTTGAGTGGGATGCAATCCGAAAGATCGAATCGGGTTCGACGGCCTGTCCGGAATCGACGTCCGCCCAACCGAAGCCGCGCGCGTAGACGAGTTCCTGATCGTGAACGATCCCGACCGCTGTGCCCGGGAGATCTTGATAGGCCATCTTGGACTGCAACCAGGCCTCCAGCAGACCGATGTTCCCCGCCACGTCAGGATGGGCGCTGATCGTTCCCTGACCTTCATTCACTGGCTTGCCTCCTCAATACCTTGCTCTTCAACCCAGTATCCAGGGTTAGTCAGCGCTGATGCTAGACCAGAATCGAGTCTTCTGCTTGGCCGTGGAGTCGGCTCTTCATCGTTTGGCGCGCCGCTGGCTATCAGTTCCAATCAGTAGCTATAGATCGAGATATCCCGGCCGGTCGCGTCGCGCAGGTAAGCGGTATCGCCGTCGTTGTTCCAGATCGCGCTGCAGCGTCCCCAGTAGAGAATCTCGGCGGAATCTTCGCCCGCACAGATCTGGACCTCGACGATCGCGCCCGGTTGGAGGGTGAATGGCGGGAAGACGTAGATGTGTTCAGCAATGTCCGACAATGTCCATCCGGTCAGGTCGACCGGTTCGCCGCTGGTGTTTTGGATGGCGACCGTTTCACCGTCGCCATCCCGGCCAACCGGCGGGTCGTAGACAATCCAGATAATCGCCACGGCGCCTTCAGTAATGGTAGGAGTTGGCGGCACCGGTGTTTCGGTTGGAATCGGTGACGAAGTTGCCGTTGGAGACTCGGTCGGAGTGGCAGTAGCCGTTTGCGTAGGGGTAGACGACGGCCTCACTGTCGCAGTTGGTGTCGACGGGATTGGTGTTGCCGTCGCCGTCGGCTTCGCCGCCGTCTCAGTTGCGGTTGCTGCTGACGGGGTGAATGTCGCCTCTAGCCTTGGAGCCGGAGTATCGAGAGCCAGCGTTGGTGCTTCCTCCGAGCCGCCACAAGCGGTTACGACGAACAGCGCCATGGGAACAGCCAGGAGCGTCCGGAGGACATGAACACCGGTCGTTTTACGAGCCCGGTTTGCCCGACACATCGATGATTGTCTCGCGATTGCCCGGGAAGGGCACAAGTCGTCGCGCCATCATGCCAGCACAGAACACTATCAGACCACTCGCGCCAACTAATCCGGCCTTGCGCAGGCGCTTTCGCGGCGGAGGAGCAGGCAGGTCCGGCTGGACCATCTCGATCGCCACCGGGTTGTTGTTCCAGGCTGTCAGCTTTCTCATCGTGACGCGCCGCACGAACGGTATCGAAGTGTCGATCTGAACCTCCGACATGTGGAAGGCTTCGGTGTGATCGGGAATCTGAACGCTGTCTTTGCTCTGCTGGCGCTGTGCAAGTCGTGCGGTTGCTGCCCGTTCCGCCATTCGAATGACATCCGGCGCGACTGCGGCGAGAACCCGAGCAGTGGTTGATGGCACGCTCACGTTTGAGATGGATGATCGCTGATCGGTTATGACAGCAGGAAGCTGGCGAGCCATGCGGTGTCCATTCCCTTTGATAAACGATGACGAGGCGGACTGATGCGACATCCGATACTATCCCAGACCATCCGCCGCGACAAGGCTATTGCCGCGGCCGGCCATCGCGAAAAAGAACAAAATCGATAAACGTGCCGATTTCATCCCGTTGCGACTGGGAAAGCGTCTGGAAGCGCTTCAACACGTTTGTGAGATCGGCTGGTTCAGGGTCCAGTTCATCGATAATCAGCATCAGCATTCCAGAGAGATCGAGGCCGAACGTCGCTGCGACACGTCCCAGCACTGCAATGCTGGGCGTGGATTCGCCGCGCTCGATCGCATATAGACTGGTGTGAGCAACGTCGCCGACCTGCGAGGCGAACTCGCGCAACGACCAGCCCTGTTCTGTGCGCAGGCGCTCAAAAACCGTGCCCGCAGCCTGCCTGTAACGGTCCTCGTAGTCGAGATTGTTCATCCTTGCCGAACACCTCCCGCCGCGAGGATACCTGCTTGGCGCAAGGATTGTCGAATCGAAGATGAGATCCAGAGGTCTGACTTCATCGAGTCCAGATGCTATCCAGCATCTCTCGCTCGGCTAGTATGGAACATCGAAGTAGCGTGGCGTGGAGGGGAAGGCACATGCCACAGGTAATTGGAGACAACATTGACCGGCTCTGCGCCATTGAAATGCGCACGGCCGAGGTGGAGGGTGGCATTCCGCGCGGTGTCCTCCAGCCGCTCTTTGCGGCGGCGAGGGAAGCAGCCGGCGCGCCGATGAGCTACATTGCGGCCCGTGGGTTGGTCGATAATGTGGCTGCCGGGGATCGGGTCTTCGTGCTCTGCGGATCGGGTTCTCCGCCATACCTCGCGTTTGGCGAGACGGACGGCCCGCTCGGCGGCGCGTCGATTGCACGCGCGCTTGACCTTGGACTCGGCGCGAAGCCGGTGCTGATCTGCGAGGCGCATCTGATGGGGCCGAATCGGGCCGCTTTCGGAGCCGCCGGGCTGTCGATCCACCTGGAGGAAGTCTTCTCGGTGCGGCCGCATAGCGTCCTGGCGCTCGCCTTCCCGTACGGCATGGACCGGCGCCAGGAGATCGAAGAACTGTTCGATCATCATCAACCCACCGCTGTTGTCCTGGTGGAGCGCACCGGACCGAACGCCGACGGCATTTTCCACTCGATTACCGGCACACCGAAGAGAGCTGACGAGGTGCTGGCGAACCATCTTTTCGCCGAGATTGCAAGCGAGCGAGGGATCTTCACGATTGGTGTCGGCGATGGCGGCAACGAGGTTGGTTTCGGCAACATCTACGAATCCGCCCGCAAGATCCAGCCTGCGTCGCATGCGATCACGGTGACGAAGACCGACGTTCTCGTTTGCGCCGCAATCTCCAATTGGGGTGGCTATGGCATCGCGGCGATGCTCGGCTATCTGCTTGGCAACCCTGATCTTATCCAGGACCCGGACACCGAGTACCGAATGCTTGCCGAATCGGTGAAGATGGGCGCTGCCGACGGCCTGTACACCAGCCCGACGATGTTCGTGGACGGTACCTCCTGGCAAACACAACAGGCGCTAGTGACGATGCTACGCGAACTGGTTGCTAATGGATTGAAGGAAGTGCGACGAGCGTTCTAATGGCTGGCGTAGAGTCTACCCGGTGAAGGGATCGAGCATCGAGTTCCGCGAAGTCGTTATCCACCGGTCACGTCCGGATGGATCAAGCTTCTATGTTCTCCGCGAGGTGTCCTTCGTTATTCCGGGTGGCGCACGCGTGGCGGTTGTCGGGGCTTCAGGATCCGGGAAGACCAGCTTGCTCCGCTTGATCAATCGCCTTGATGATCCGCAGTCTGGCGCAGTCCTCATTGGTGGAAAAGATGTGCTCAGCTTCCCGGCGCCAGGGTTGCGACGGCAAGTCGGATTCGTTTTCCAGCAGCCGCGACTCTTTGACGGCACGGTTGTGGAAAACCTCAATCGACCACTTGTGTTAGCGGGCTGGCCGCTGTTGTCGCGTCAAGATGCGATCGGCGCGTTGGAGCGTGTAGATCTTTCTTCCTCGATACTCGATAGCCATGCCCGGGAACTCTCTGTTGGCCAGCAACAGCGAGTGGTGATCGCTCGTTCACTGGTGCTCAACCCTCAAGTGCTGTTGCTCGACGAACCGACATCCGCCCTCGATCAGCGTTCGGCCGCGCTCATCCTGGATTTGTTGGTTGCGTTGAATCTCGCGGACGGGATAACAATGATGATGGTGACGCATTCGGTTGAGCATGCCAGCCATTTTGGCGGACACTCGCTTGCACTACGCGAGGGTGAGGCGAGAGTTCTTGACGACATCGATAGCGCCGTTGAATGGGCTCTTGCACCGGATGAGACTGACCTCCTGGCATGACACCAGATATCTCGAACGCCGAGCTTGTCGTCGTCTCCTTCCTCATTGTGCTCAGCATCGGTCTTGCAATCCTGGAGCATCTCGGTCTCACACGCGACATTGTCGTCAGCTGTATTCGGGCCTTCGCCCAGCTAACACTCGTCGGGTTCGTTTTGGGGGCGGTCTTTGACAACGTCCGGGCAATCTGGGTCTTCCTGATAGTTGCGGTGATGATTGGAGTAGCCGTCCAGGCTGGTGGGAGTCGCATCAGTGGCAATGTTCCCAGAAGGCATATCATTCTTGCAGTCTCGATCGGCGTTGCCTCTGTTGGAACGCTGGCCTTCGTCGTCGTTGCGGTCGTGCGGCCAGCCACCTGGTATGACCCTCAAATCGTTATCCCGCTCGCGGGGATGATCGTGGGGAACACGATGTCCGGGTCAGCGCTTGCCCTGAACCACTTTGTGAGCGATCTGCGCAATCGACAAGATGATGTTGAAGCGCTGCTCGGCCTGGGCGCGACGAGCGACCAAGCTGTGGCGGATGTCGTACGTGGCTCAATTCGCGTTTCGTTGATTCCCAGCATCGCTGGGATGATGGTGGTCGGCATTGTCGCTCTTCCCGGCATGATGACCGGTCAGATTCTTGCTGGTCAGCAGCCCGAACAGGCTGTGCGCTATCAGATTGTCGTTCAGTACATGCTGCTCTTTGCCGCCGTGCTGACGGCATCACTCGCAGTGCGACTGGCGCGTCGCAGATTCTTCACTGATGCCCACCAACTACGCCGCGAACTGCTGCGCTAGACTGTTCAACCCCGTCTATCTCTTGGCCACCGATTTCAACTGGGGAAGTACGCCAGCCTCATCCCCGGCATCCTGGTCCCAATCCAGGCGACGATCCGCATGTTGGTGCGTAACGACGGTAACAGGCCGGTTCTGCTGCTCATTCACCGTCAACTGGAAGACGTCGGGGCGAGCGTAGTGGCCAGTGGCGTCAAAGTCGAACTTGGCGCGGGCAATGTCGCTGAGGTCCAGATCGGCGATCAGGATCGTCTCGCCGTCGTAATCAGGCCCGGCGATCACTTCGCCGAGTGGCGAGATGATGCAGGAACCTCCACGGCTCATCACCGTAGCCGGATCGTCTACGCCGATCGCGTCGTAGTCCTCCGGGTAGTCACTCCGTAGCGCGTACTGGTTGCAGGAGAGCACGAAACAGCCGCCTTCACGGGCGATGTGTTGCATCGAGGCGAACCAGGAGTCCCGCTGGTCCGCTGTCGGGGCGCAATAGATCTGTATGCCCTTGGCGTACATCGTCGTTCGAAGCAGGGGCATGTAGTTCTCCCAGCAGATGACGGCGCCGATCTTTCCGATCGAAGTATCAAAGACGGGCAGCGTGGAGCCATCACCATAGCCCCAGACCAGCCGCTCGGCCGCGGTTGGCATCAACTTGCGATGCTTGCCGAGATATTCGCCACCTTGATCGAAGAACAGCACGGTGCAGTAGAGGGTCCCGCCGTCTCGCTCGATGACGCCGATGACGAGATGCATCGCGTTGAACCTGGCGACGCGGCTCAGGCGGTCGACTGCCGGTCCGGGCACTTCAATGGAGGACTGCCAGTAGCGCAAGTAGTCGTCCCGGCCTTCAGGTGTGCGTGAACCCATCGCCGCGCCAAATGTCAGGCCGCGCGGGTAGGCGGAGATGAACGCCTCCGGAAACACCGCGAGTTGCGCGCCTTGCGACGCAGCTTCAACAGCCAGATCTTCCAGCTTCGCCAGTGACGCTTCGAGGTCGAAAGCGACAGGCGCTGCCTGGATGACTGCTGCTCGGACGGAATCCATATCACGCTCTCTGTTCGTTATGACAAATTGTTCGATGTTCCGTCGTAGCGGAACGTGCGAGAGAAATGTCTACTGAAATGGATCACTCTTCCCCCTGCCGTGAAAGCCGCGACCGGGGGCGTGCGAATGGCCATACGCTCCGTGACTGTGCCAGACCGGGCGATTGTCGTTCGGATCTGGCTTGAAGAGAAACTTGGGAGGTGTAAACACCCGGCGGGACGGCTGGCCGCAGAACGGGCATGAATGGGGAGCGGTTGACTCCGACATCGGCCGCTCAATGTCGTAGTGAGTCTCGCACTGCATGCATTCATATTCGTAGCGTGGCATACCACCTCCCCTTGCGATCTGTCATGGCAATACTACCCGATCGCCTGCGAACAGATGATTAGTCCTGTCGCCTGGACGTGGCGGCGGAGCGGCCCTTCATCGTCTATAAGAAGGCGCCGAAATTCGTGCGGGCGTCTAAGGCAATGCAAGCCCAGCACACCGGTGCGATCAACGACATTCCAGGATCTGCGACCTGGTGTTCAGTCGGCCCCGAGCATTTGACGAGCGGTCGATATCGACGAAAGAATGACTGGCCGTCAGGTCAGCCATTCCGCTTCTGTCGCCATTGCCCATGAAGTCAAGATCGACTGCAACCGGGCGACATCTTCCCCCGCCTTCTCCAGAGGGCGGAACGACGCCCGTATTGCGGCATCGATGGCCGGTTCGGCTTCGAGCCACCAGTCGGTCACCGATTTGGCCACAATCGCTGGGCTGGTGCGCCGCAGGCCGTGTTCGCCGTCCACGAGATCGGTGACAGCCGGTGACATGCTCAGAGAGAGGACAAACCGCTCGGGCACAGTCAGGCATTTGCCCTCCCCCGGATTACCAGCACACCAGGCTGCAAACGCCTGGATCGCGGCGGCGCCATCCTCTGGCGTGTAGAGTGGCTGGGCTTCCGCGCGGTTCGTGGCCTCTTTGACCGGCAGGAAGGGCACGCCTTCGAGTTCGCCGTCGAGTTGTGGGCCGAGCGCCGCGTCACCGGAGATGCCGATCACAGGGATCCCGGCGCGCCAGGCATTGATATGCACGTCGCTCACCGGAACGCTATCTACCGCGACTCGAAGGTTGATTCCGCCGGTGCGGCTCATGAAGCCATTCGGGGTCCCGCAACGAGCCTGCCAACCGAGCAAAAAGAGGGCGTCATAATTCGCGCCTGTGACCGCGTACTGGAATGCCTCGCGAGACTCGATCCAGGTGGCGGGTTCCGGCAAGGCGTCGACATCGACGATTGCGCCCGCGGACGGCCCATGCAATTCACAGACTGTTATCTCGGACGCACCTCCAGCCTTCAGTCCGTGGATAGCTGCCACGGTGTCAGCGGTTGTGGCCGCTTTGCCTGTATCCCAGTACTCCGGAAACGGCGCCCAGAGTTCACGATAGCTCGTGATCTGGGACACGCCCTCCATGTTGACGCACAACAGCACCCGCATCTAGCGGTCTCTCTCTCATCCTGTAGTATTTCACTGGCAAACCAACCCGCATCGGTAATCGGGAGGATCATCATAACCGCGACCGAATATTCTCGCCTGGCGAGACAATTCCTCAGATTCTCCGAAGTGGAATGCCGTGAATCCCCACTCTATCAAACGCTTGCAATGACAATAGCTGGAAACTCCGACCTGTTACGACTTGCCGCGCATGCTAACGCCGGGCCGGTTCCCAACTTGATGCTCGCCGCAGTCCATGACCCCCTGATGCGCCAACCATCATCCGGACTGGCGTCGTTTTACGCGACGCTCACGAGCGATCCTCGTCCACCGGAGTTGGCGGGTCGGGCACTGGTGGTGTTCGTTCGTGACAACCGAGGTGCGATAGCGGATCTGTTGCGGAGACGTCGCGTACAAACGAACGAAGTTCGGCGTGCCTTCGCATTGTACATGGCTATTGCCTGGCTTGTAAGCCGGAAAGCGATAACGGATGCGAACATCGTCGAAGCAGGTTGCAGCGCCGGGCTGCTGCTGGCCTTCGATCGCTACGCCTACCGCGATGACTCCGGCGCGGTGTGGGGCGATACTCAATCCCGTCTGGTTATCGACGTCGACAGCCGCGGTTCCTTGCCGGGCAGCTTAGAGCCTGGCGTTGAAATCCTGTCGTGAGTCGGGATCGATCTCAATTCGCTCGACCTGAGCGATGCCAATGACCGCCGTTGGCTCCGAGCGCTCATCTGGGGCGATCAGCCAGGCAGATTGGAAATGCTGGATCGGGCAATCGAGGTCGTTCAGGACACGCGAATCGCCCGTCATGAAGGCGATGCAAACCTGCTGTTGCCGCAGATTCTTGGCGGGTTCGAGCCGGCGGTGCGCACGATCGTGTTTCACAGCCACGCGCTCAATCAGTTTTCCCCGGCTGCGAAGGTGGCACTTGAGCGCATACTGGCGGAGGCATCGGCGGTCCGGGACATTCACCGCATCTCGATGGAGGGCGGCGAAGAACACTCATCAATCGACGTCTATAGTTACCGGGGTGGCCAGCGAGATGGTTCCGCCCACCTCGGGATCTACGATGCTCATGGCGCTTGGTTCGCTTGGTCGGACATCTGTTAGCGCGTGGTGCGGGCGTCGTCGATGAGGCGCTTGAAGTAGCGTTCGGCGCTGGCGATGTGGCCGAGGATCTGGCGAATCGTCGACTCCTCGTCACCCGGTTCACGATCCAGAATCGTGTCCGGCGCGCCAGCCAGGATGCCGTCCAGTGGCCCGCTGCGTTGCCAGACCATGCCCAGAAGACGGGCGGCTTCGGTAAAGGGCTTGCCGGTCTGGACGCGCCATTTGCGAATCTGAGCGGCATGTTCCCGCTCATGCTGTGCGAAGCGCATCAGGCGGAAACGAATGTCACAATCCATGCCGGCCCAGACGGTTGGCGCTCGCATTTCCTCGTCCGTGAGATTTGCCAGGGTCGCGATCGACTCCTGGCGCGCATCATCCAGCATCGTCAGGAAGTCTCCCAGCGTTGCGTCCGGATATTCCTGCTCGGCTGAGCGTGGCATCGGGACGAACGGCTCTCCTGCCTGAAACTTCTCGATCGCCCAGATGCAGTTCTTCCGGTAGCTGTGCTCGGTATCGAGGATGTGCGAAAGCGTCGAGCGCAGGGGCCATTCCCCTTCCGGTGACAGCGGTGAAACGTCGAGATCGTCATCGGTCAGACCTGTGAGAGCCGCGTAGAGGTCGCCGCGGGCTTCCTCGTTTGCCGACCAGTAGCGTTGAGACTGAGACTGGATCAACCCGAAGCGGTTCTGGAGGTGGTCCTCAATCTGGAGCGCATGCTCTTCAAGATGGTCGAAGCGCCGGAAGAGCATCCAGCGGATATCGGCGCCTGATGTCTCTCCTGCGCCGCCGGTCATCAGGGTTTCCAGCGTGAAGCTGGTGATCAGCGTCATATCAGCATTGCTCAGCGAGACAAGATCGCGATCGTGGGCGCGCCGTGCGTCGCGCAATTCACGGAGTATCGATTGAAGTTCGGACATCTGCGGTAATCCTTCACGCTGCTTGAAATGGGGGCGAATCAATTGGTCTCTACATAGAGCTTGAAGAGCCGGTCAAGGGTAGCAGCCGGATCGTTGGTATGCCCTTCATGTACTGGGGAAACCTGGATCATCGTGCTGCGGGGCGCGGTTAGCCAGTGAAAGCGCTCGGCCGCTGGCAACTCGGCGATCGGGCCACCATCTGGACTCCCGTTGCAGATGCTCGTGACAGATCGAAGATGTCTCTCAACTTCGTCTAGGTCGATCTCCGGATCGAGCGCCCGGAGCCGCTCCCGGTCAAGCTCAATGCGAGTGTGAAGCAACCGTCGTGCCGGGACGAAGAGAACGACGCCAGCATTGACGAACTCCTCGCGCTCGACGCGCGGGACGACGCGGACAACCGCGTAGCTATACCACTCGTCGCCGGGTGACTCTGGCAGCATGCTTCTGTGGTCCGATCCGTTGCGCCTCAACTGCTTCTGCCAGCCAGTCGCGCGGGCCGTCCAGGCGCTTTCTCAAATACTCGACGAAAGCGGAACGGTGGTGATCGATGTCGGAAAACTCCTCTGCATCTCCAAGCCAGCTATCGGGAATGTCGTCCACGGTGTAGGAAAGCACCTCGTTGGTCAGCACGGGCCTGAGCCGGGCATCGGCATCTTCAAGATCGCCTGCAATGTGCAGGAGCACGTGATCCTTGATCTGCGGGAAGCGCGACTGGATGCGATCTCTCCAGCCAGGCCAGCTATGCTGAAAGTAGAACGTCGCCCCATGGTCGATCATCCAGATGTCGCCATTTCGGGTCAGAAGATTGACGTTGCGCGCGGTCCGGTCGACGTTCGTGATCAGTGCGTCGAACCAGACGATGTTGGCGGCAAGAGTGGGGTCAAGACCCTGATCTAATGCCGGATCGAATGGCAATGCGCCGGAGACGAACACCAGCCCGAAATTTTCACCGGTGCTCTTGCGCAGGATGTCCTGAATCTCCGGATCCGGTTCGCTGCGGCCGAAGCCGTCGGCGAGGTTGATGATTGCTGGTTCGGCGACGGGCAGATCCAAACGTTGCGCCAGAGAGGCTGCGAGAGCTTCGGCAACTAGAGCCCGCTGCCCCTGTCCCGCTCCCCTGAACTTGACGACGAATAACTCACCGCTGCCGGTTTCGACAATCGCCGGAAGCGAGCCACCTTCGCGTAGCGGCGTGGCGTATCTCACGCCTTCCAGATGTCGCATCGAGCTCCTTCGCTATCCAGCACGACCGGCCCGTTCCCGTCACGAAGCCACTAGATCATACCGGCGACGAGAAATTGCGTCGCCCGGTGTTCCTGAAGGCTCCTGACAGGTATCCTTCAATAGACAGCCTGCAAACAGACCGTTGACTACCAGGCGGGAGCGTGCTTTCAGGATGACCTACAAGGCTACTCGTGACATGGTGCGGCGAGTGATGCCGCTTATTGACCAGCTTGCCGAGACGCGAATCGACAAAGCCCGGCTCGTCCAGTACCTGGCGGCATCGTTCGGCGTCGATCTCGGCGTGATGAAAATCGTCGCGGATCGTGAGACGGACAACGGGCGCACGATAACCTATCGGGATACCTACAACGGCTCGGAACACGATCTCGTCTACCCGGCAGTGCTCGAACCACATATCGAACCACTCGTCCTGGCCGAGTACAAGCGCCTTGCAGTCGAGAAGCCGCTGACCAAGATGGATAGCGGACTCTTCGACTATCTCTTCAAGGAAGAGTATTGCGATCACTGCAAATTCTGCGGCCCCGAGTACCGGCAATTTCACAGCGAATGCTACTTCGCCGGGCACCCGATCAATTTCGAGGCCGAGTAGGCGATAAGGCGTGCCCCGGCGCCAGTCGAGATCTAGACAAGCCCGGTCGATTCCAGCGCTGCTCTGGTGATATCGGCGATGATCTGCTCACCGGTGATCTGGTCCGGGACGTCGCCGGTGAAGGCGGCGATCACCATCGTCCCTGCCGGAGCCGCAATGAACCCGACATCGTTGCAAACGCCGTCGAGAGAACCAGTCTTCGATCCCCACCGGTATCCGTCGCCTGCAGGCACGTTACGGCCAATGCGGCGTCCGTTCTGCTGCTTTTCGAGAATCGAGAGCATCGCTTCACAGGAAGCTGGAGATGCCGCTGTGCCTTCGAGGATTGCGTTGATCGAGCGGGCGTAGTCGTTGGGCGTTGCCCAGTTCTCCAGTTCAGGGTTGTCCGCCGAGCGACCGGCCATCTTGCGCGCCAGGACAGATGTATGCATCCCGATGCCACCCATGACCTGATTGACCTCGGCCATTCCCGCGAGATCGATCAGATAGTTGGTTGCCGTGTTGTCGCTGATGCTCATCATCAGGTAGAGCAGATCCGAGAGCGTAACCTGGATGCCGCCGTGGAGGTGCAGCAGGACACCGCTGCCGGGCGCTTTGTCGCCTCGATTGAGCGTGAAGGTATCATCGAGTGCCAGGTCGCCCGCTTCGATCAGATGGAAGATTCTGACCATGATCGGGATCTTCACTGTGCTCGCTGCCTGGAACTTTCCATCGCCGTTGTGTGACCAATCAGAGCCGTCGGGTGCAAGGACTGCGATTCCGACGGATGCCTGCTCTTCCGCAGCCGCAACGCTGGCGCTGAGGTTTGACCAGTCGATAGACATATAGTCGATCCTTTCGATTATCGGCATTGTAGCGGGAACGCTCATCACTGGCGGACGTTAGTGTCGAGTAGGGTCTGGCTTTGACACCCGATCGAGACTCACAATAGACTGCCTCGGAGCGATTCATTTCCTTCCAACGAAAGCATAAAGGTGAACGGATGATCGTCAGGCGGGACAACGGGCTCAGCGAATTGTTCGCCGGGCACCAGGAAGAGAAGCTCTGCGGCGGGTTCGCGTTCACCGAAGGGCCGGTCTGGGTTCAGGACGACAATTGTTTGTTGTTCAGCGATATTCCGGGAAACCGCATTCACCGCTGGCGGCCCGGAATGGACACTGCCGAGATTTACCGCGAACCGAGCGGCAACGCTAACGGCCTGACGTTCGATCGGCATGGAAACATTCTCGCCTGTGAACACTCTGGCAGGAGAGTTTCGCGAGCAACGTATGAGGGCCCGGCCGAGACGGTGGTCGATGCTTACGAAGGACTCAAGCTCAACAATCCCAACGACATCGTGGTCCATAGCAACGGTTCGATCTACTTCACCAACCCCTGGCTCAGCGACGCGTTGCAAAACGTCATGGGCGATGCGAGCGCGACCAAGGAGATCGACTTCCAGGGTGTTTTCCGAATCGGCGCGGACGGGCAGCTGGCGTGTGTCGCGGATGGCTTCGACTTCCCGAACGGGCTCGCCTTCTCGCCAGACGAATCGATCCTCTACGTCAACGATTCTCGCACCGGCAAGATCCGGCAGTTCGACGTCCAGCCCGACGGGATGTTGCGGGAGGGCGATCTGCTGGTTGACATGACCGGCGCGGAGGGCGCTGGTGTCCCCGACGGGATGAAGGTCGACGAAGACGGCCGGATCTGGTCCACAGGTGTCGGCGGTGTCTGGGTGATCGAACCGTCTGGCACGCTTCTGGGGATCTTCGAGCTTGACGACGAACACGCCGCCAATCTCAACTGGGGCGGGCACGACTATTCGACGCTGTTCCTGACCGCCCAGACGAGTGTGTACCGCGTTCAAACAGCCGTACGCGGTATCGCCCCGGGATCGCGCTAGCGAGATTTGGTTATGTCACTTAATCGCCGGGAAGCCGTCGAATTTCCAATCAGATCTCTCAATTCCCGTTCCGAGGTCTGCTGCCTCATTGTGTAAAGGATCCCGTTGACCCCTCCCATTCTGGATGCTGGGAGGGGTTCAGGGCGAGAACTATGCTGCTCCAATTCGTTTCTCGATTGCGACGGATACGGTGACGTCTGGGATGGCCAGCGGCAGCTTCATCAGCAGCAACGGGTTGTCGTCGGCGGCAACGCGGCAGTGGCGATCGATGCCGCAGCCACGGCAGCGGTGAACGACGGCCTGCTCGCCATTGCGGCGTGCAAGGACGCCGACCGGCTCCATCAGCGAGCGGCAGTCGCTGGCCCGGTCGCCCGGCGTCTTGCGGTCGACGTGCAACGACCAGAGACAGGATCGGGCAGTGGTTGCGATGGCGTCCGCCGGTCAACGGCATGCCGATAAAGGCCTTGCAGTTGTGGCACTTGAAGGACTCGCTTGGCTGACTGCGCCGTAAGGCGTGTGGCGTCCATTCGGGTTCCGATGTCGGACTGGACGCGGGTTGGCTCTGAGACTTCCTCTCGAAGTGACTGTGAATGTCGTCGTATTCGTCATAAGCGTCGTAGATGTCTTGTGCGTGATGTCCACGCAGTGATCCCATATAAGAGAGCTCCTGTGGCTACATGTTGCGGTTTACAGGGTGTATTGACAGCCGCAACGGCGGCCGCGAAGCTCAGTACGTGTCTCAAAAGATCCTCCAGTTATGTCAATGCGAGTAGCGCGCCGGGCTATGAAGACCGGCGAGAAGCGGCAACGACGATCGTTGCGACGGCTACCTGGAGGTTGGGATCAAGTTAGGGGTCGGCTGAAGATTCAGGCCCGCTATGAACATGCAACCAACAGGCAGCCGGCGCAATCGCCGGCAAGCACCCTGGCCAAAGCTGTCTGGTTGTTCATAAGGCCCCCGCTTTCTAGAGCGGTTGTAGGGAGATCACGCGATCTCCACGCCAGAGCGTAAGGCATTGCTGCGAAAAACTCAAGACACGAAACGGCGAGAAACTACTCTCGCTGCACTCCGACCGCCAGAATAACGCACCCACCCGTCCCACAGCGGTAGATCACGGTGGGCCGATTCGATAAAGTGGGATGCTAGATCATTCTATTGCCACGTGGTAATCTGTTGTGTACACTATGTTCGCGACAAGTTGCCATGTATAGGTTTGTAGATGCATCCTGAAGATGAGTGGATCAATATCACAGAGGCCTCCCGGCGATACCGGCGCAGTCGACCTACAATCACGCGCTTGATTAAACGTGAGGGCATTGAGACTTGCCGGCGTGGCCGATCTCGGCTCGTCAACGTTGCGGATCTTGAAGCTGTCATGCCGGTTATCTCGATCTTGGAAGATCGAGGAGTCATTGGGCTGATCGATGACGTGCTCAGAGTGCTTTACTCCTATCATCACCGGCTTGCAAGCTCACTTGCCCCTGGCATGCAACGACCGCTCAACATCGAAGAGCTGCGAAAGGGAATGATCCATCATCATCTGATCGCCATTGCAGGGCACGCGTTTGGCGAACGAAACGAGCCGAAGAAGGAGCTACTAGAACGCATTGATTTCGTACTTCAATTGTTGTTCCGTCCGCCTATGACTGAGAACTACTCGATACCTCGACCGTTTTGGGAAACAATGTTGGGCCAGATCATTTCGCTGGCGGAGTTTCGCTCGTACGATCCTGCCGAACTGATTTCGACGGGCCAAGCTGCTTTAAGGGTGAAAGTGGATCGTTCAACCATATACCGCTGGATGGATGAGGGGCATTTTCGCTACGTGAATGATCCCCGATTAGGCCGGACCTTTGTCGTGCTTGAAGATGTCGAAGCTCTAGTCGAGGAGTCCCGCCTCGCGGATGGCGATGGAGATCAGCAAGATCGAGGACCACCGGATCGGTGATCAGAAAAGCAGTCGATGCGCCAACACCGACTGCTTCACCTACGTCCACTACAACGTTTCCAAGTTGGTCCCGCCGTGCGGATGCGTAGTCTGAGTACGCCTCTATTTTACCTCATTTTGCGGGGCCTCCATTCCAAGAATAAGGAGGCCAAATGGCCAATCTTCCGTCCCGCCAGCTCCAGTTATTCCCGAGTTACATTGATCGCTTCCTGCAGTGTCCCCGCTGGTACAAGCATCAGTACGAGGATCGCACCAAGGTCGATGGCGATGTCCGCCCGCTGCTCCGTGGCATTGCGCTCCACGAGGTGCTCGCCGGTGATCGTCGCTGCATTCAGCAAGGCAAGCCGTTCCGCGATGATGTCCGCGAGCTTGCAAAGCGCTCGTTGCCGTTGACGAAGTATCCCGACGCGCTCAAGCCCGCCTGGAAGGAAGACATCGACCAGGTAGTGCAGGGGATCAAGTGGGGGAGGGAACGGCTCCGGGAGATCGCCACATCCGGCGACATCCTGGCCATCGAGGAGACACTCTCCTACCGTCCCCGAATCCCCGGACCGCCGGTCATGCTGCGCGCGAGAGTTGACCTAGTGGTCAAGTACGATGATGGAACACTTGAGATCATCGATTACAAGAGTGGGCAGAGTGCGCGGGAAAACGCGATCCAGCAACTCTTGTCCCTCATCGTAGTAGCGGCCAACTTCGGCAATCACGATCGGGTCATCACGACCACCATCCACACAGCGGTTCAGCAAGTCTCCAGCCGCGAGCTTACAAAGACCGAGTGTGAGCCAACGTGGAAGGCCATTCTCGCTTCGATCGAAGGCATTCAAGGCGATGAGCGGATACCGACTCCGTCAGCCTTATGCGGGTGGTGCCCATACTTCGACCAGTGTCCGGCACAGGCCGCGCGGGGTTCGGTAGACGAGTTGACATCCTATCTTGAAGAACTCGCCGGGTCAGGCGAAATCGAGCATCCAGCCGCTTAGGCGAGTTCCAACACCGGCATCGCCCACTACTCAAGTAGGGATTGGGGGCGATGCTGGTCACTCGAAAGGTAGCGTCGACGTCAGCCGGTTCAATCCACGACGCACAGCAACGAAGGCATGTAGCGCCATTGGGGTGTCTATTCACATATGGTGACCCATCGAGCGGTATCCTTTGAGCATGGATACGAACCAGGAAATCACAATCCAACCGCAATCACGCAAAGCGGATCTAGCCTCGGTCTACGACCTGACGCTCGAAGAGCTTGAAGCGTGGTGCGCGGAGCATCGCCATCCGGCCTATCGCGCCCGCCAGATCTGGGGCTGGCTCTACCGGCAGCGGGTCAGTAGCTACGACGAGATGGTGAATCTGCCGACCGTTCTTCGCGATCAACTGGCTGCCGAGCTTTCGATCAGGCCGCTCGAAGCGGTCCGCGAACTCTGGACCGATGTCGACGAGACGTTGAAGATGCTCTATCGGGGCAAGGACGGTCATCTGATCGAGACGGTCCTGATGTTCTATCCGAACCGGGCGACGGTCTGCGTCTCCTGCCAGGTTGGCTGCGCCGTCGGCTGCTCATTCTGCGCGACTGGCATGGGTGGCTTGCAACGTAACCTGACGACCGGCGAGATGGTCTACCAGGCCGTCGATATGGCGCGAAGAGCCGAAGAACGCGGTAGACCACTGACGAATCTCGTCATGATGGGCATGGGCGAGCCGTTCCACAACTACGCCGCGACAATGAAGTTCGTCGGCATCCTCAACGACCACGAGGGCTTCGACTTCGGAGCGCGACGGATCACGATATCGACCTCGGGCATCGTGCCCTTCATCGAAAAGCTGGCCGAAGAGCCCTATCAGGTCAATCTGGCCGTCTCGATCCATGCCGCAAACGACGAGTTGCGCTCATCACTGGTGCCGATCAACGATCGCTGGCCGCTGACCCATCTGATCGCGGCAGTGCGACGGTACATCGGGCGGACCCATCGACGGGTATCGTTCGAGTACGCATTGATGAACGGCATCAACAGCAGCGACGAGCAGGCGCGCGAACTGGCCGACCTGCTCTTCGGCTTGCGCTGCCACGTCAACGTCATCCCCTACAATCCGACGCCCGGCGCACCCTACGAACGACCGACCCAGGCGGGCACGGAGCGCTTCGTTGCAGTGCTCGAGGAAGCCGGTATTCCGGCCACGTCCGCTACTCCCGCGGCCTCGATATCGCCGCCGCCTGCGGCCAGCTTCGGGCCGGAGAGATCCAGCCACGGCCTCCTAGCCTCTAGGCACAATCAGAACGAGAGCGCTCGCGCTATACTGCGGACGAGCTTACTCGTGCGAAGGGCGAGCAACATGGCAACAACGCCGACGGTCAAGATCGATTTCACGGATCCGACAGTTCAGGCGAATCCCTATCCGATTCTCGAGGATCTGCGGGAGAATGATCCCGTCTTCTGGAACGGCAACGCCTGGCTCGTGACTCGCGTTACGAGGATGCGTGTCGCCCTCTTCACCGACCCGCGGATGTCATCGCAACGTATCGACGCCACGTTCGCCGTCCTGCCGCCGGACGTGCAAGAGGAACTCCAACCCCTGCGTGAGGTGCTCGGCGACCGCATGCTGCTGAGCGATCCACCAAAGCACACCCGCTGCGAACGCTTGTGATGAAGGCATTTTCGGCCCGTGCCGCCGCTGGACGCCGTGACCGCATCCAGATGTTCTGCGACCGCTTTCTCGATCGGGTCGTCGAACGTGGCGAGATGGACGTCATGGCGGATTTCGCGACCCCTCTACCCGGGTGGACGATCGCCGACACCCTCGGGATTCCCCAGGATCGCCAGCAGGACTTCACCCGCTGGGCGCGCGCCCAGGTGCTGATCTACGACCGTCTGGGCACTATGGTGACCGGATCACGGTCATGCGGAGGGACAAGCCAGCATGCTCGAGATGAAGGCGTACCTGGAAGAGATCATCGAGCAACAGCGGCGCGAGCCACAGAAGATCTGCTGACTGAACTGGTGCAGGCCGAGGAAGATGGCGACCGCCTCTCGACGAACGAGATGGTCGTCATGGTCGTCGCCATTGCTGATCGGCGGCAACAATTCGACCGCCCATCTGATCGGGAACTCGGCGCTAACGCTCGATCCGCCAGCCCGAATCTCTCGCTCGACTGCTTGCCGATCCGGAACTGATCCGGACCGCCGTCGAAGAGGTGATGCGGTACGAGAGTCCGGTGAGACGACCAGCCGCGTCGCGACTGGAGCAGATCGAACTGCGCATCAGACGTCGATCAAAGCCGGCGACAACGTCAATCTGATGATCGCTGCCGCCAATCGCGATCCCGAGGCAGTTCGAGTACCCCGACACCTACGTGATCGACCGGCGGCCGAACCGGCACCTGACTTTTGCCCACGGCGCGCACTTCTGCCTCGGCTCGGCGCTGGCCCGCAACGTCTCCCAGATCGCTGTAATGTCGCTCGTTCAACGCTGCCCGAATCTCAGGCTCGTGCCGGATGACGTCGAGTGGGCACCGGGATTTGCATTCCGTCATCCGAAGGCGCTGCAGGTGACGTTCGACGTTGCGAGCTAGCCATTCCACTCGACATACACGGGGCTGGTCCAGGCCATTTCTCCGTCGGCCTGGGTGACCCAGATCCAGTAGGGGTTCACTCCCGGATGAGGATTGTCGTCCGTCCAGCTGAACGAAAGTTCGGAAACTCCCGGTTTGTGCGACAGCTTGCGGGCGACGATCTGCTGCTCAAGGAGCGGGCCGGTGCGTCGAAATTGACCCGTTTCAAGGTCTTCGAGCGTGAACCGGAAGGCCATCGCCGCGGTTTGCAGGTCGAAGAATGTCGATTCGTCGCCATCAATGCCGAAGATGACGCCGTCCCAGTCGCCGCATGTGTGGCTGTCCCAGACGATACGCCCGGCATCCCACTGCTGGATCCCTTCAAGCGGGTTGTCGATTGAGTAGTTCGACGCCGATGTGAAGGCCCCGTTCCAGATGCGCAACTCGCCACTCCAGTCGAGCGCCCGGCTGCGTCCCCGGTTGCGCGCGCCTCGCCATGCCAGGCGGATACGCGCCGGATCGTCTGGTTCGGGAACGGCGAGGCCCGAGACTGTGTGAACCGTTTCAGTGCCGCGTCGCAATTCCACGGTGTCGAGTTCACCCGCGCCGGCAACCTGAACGGTGACCAGCGGAGCTTCAGTTGCCGTGAACTCGCTTCCGATCTGGCGGCCGTTGACATCGAGATCGATCAAGATGCGTGGCCCGGTGGTGCCGTAGAGGCGTCGCGATTTCAGAGCATCCCAGATCGCGTCACGAGTGAGTTCGGGCGCAATGAACGCAGTCAGGCCGCCCTGTACACCGTGGTGTGCCAGGGTAGGCGAACTCCAGCCCTGTCGCGCACTGTGGTCGTCGGAACCGCCGGTGAAACCGACGCGGTACCCGCGTTCTAGCGCTTCCTTCGCGAACCACTCGAAGCGGCCCCACTGTGATGCGATCTCGATTGCCGGTTCGAGCGCTGGCTCGTGCCACTGGATGTCGGCCCTGCGCCCACCGATGTGGGGCACGATCAGGATGTCGTCGCGGTCCCGGTTCGACTCGTGCATGCGGGTAATCGGGTAGCGGTCGTTATCCTCATCGCGCTTGTCGGTGATCTGGGTGTGGCTGGAGCGCTGCGGTGTGCGCGGTTCCTTCAAGTAGACGTTGTGGTCGCCGCCAGCCGTCGTGTTGCCGCTCCACTCGTAGCCGTGGAACGTAACGAACTCGCCGGGCGCGTAGTACTCCTCGACTCGTTCGCAGAGCGTGTCCCACAGTTCGGGTGTGATCTGGAAATCGTTGCCTTGATGGGCCGCGATCTGAACGCCGGCGATGTCGCGAGCGTACTCGAAGAAACCGGGAATTGTCCCGGTCCCGACAGTTTCCTCGGTCTGGCCGTGAATGTCGCCCCAGTAGCGACGGTATGGGGGTTCCGTTTCGTGTACCTGGATCGGATTGCTTGAAGCGTTAGCGTTGGCGTTAAGAACCTCGTCGCTCACTGAGATCCGGGCAATGCCTGGCTCGGAGATCGCGACGCCATCGAACCAGTGGACGCCTGCGTCTTCTTCGGTGAACGTGTAGGCGTCAGGCAGTCCCGCGGCAGGCGCCCCGATTGCGACGGTTCCCCGGTAGGCCGGGTCCGGATTTCCCCATCGATCGATCGCCCGGAGCTGTAGACGGAACGGTTCGCCGGCAACGACGTCGGATGGAGCGACGACATAGAGACGCTCGGCCCGATTTCCGACGATCGTCAGCGTCAGATCGGCCACTGGCTCAAACAGGGCCGTGCCGAAAGGATCGATGTCGAGCTTGAACTGAAATGGTGATTCCGGGTGCGTCTGGGCGCGCATGCCCGGTCCCCCGCGCGCCGTATCGCCCAGAACCAGCACGACTTCGTCGCCCGGCGCGAGGGCTTCGTCGAGAACCCGAATGGTTAGCGCCCGGGACCAGGGACGGATACCAGTGCCGCCGAAGGATGGCTGCAGAGTTGCGTTGCCGGAGGTGCGCAGCGAAACGAAGTTGGCAGCCGCGGGATCGCTGAATTGGGGTGAGGGCCAATCGCTAACACTGCGCCAGGCGAGCCGGATCCTGCCACCTTCATCGACTCCCGCGACGCCGGCCCGATATCGAACCGTCCAGGTTCCCATCGAGCCGGCGATGACCGGAGTATCCGGGCTAATCGTCGCCGTTCCTCGCCATTCTTCCGCGCTGTACTCCACCTGCCCGGCCCTTCCTGTGTGTTGCGGATTCTCACCATACGATAGCCCAACACAAACGGGAGTGGTGCAACAGTCAGGTTTCACCGCTACGAGAAATCCCTGGCCAATCGTGTCACGCGATATTGCCCGATTTCAGGGAGTGTTGCTTGCCCCATCACTGGAGTCAGTGACGACGAACAGCGTCTTTTCGCTGTCCTCGTCGTAGTCTTCGTAAAAGAGGATAAGGCTTGGAAGATCGTCGATGGGAACCTGCCAGCACACATTGCCAGTCGCCGAGGCACCAGGCGGAATCTCGTTTTCCGGGAACGGATCTGGAATAACGCCGCAGCGGTCCGTCTGCTCGAAGGTCGTGTATTCGCCTCCAGTGACCGTTCCGATGAGCCGGAGGACGAAACTGGCGTCAAATGTGGCGGACGCTCCGGTGTTATTCGTGGCCGTGACGGAAGCGATCAGGAATTGCCGCCCGTCGAGCGGCGGGTCGTTGAACATGTTGGCGTCGGCGACGATCTGGTTCGCGTCTTCTGTCACCTGATCGATTCGCAGATCCCAGCCATTGCCGAGCGGCGCGAGTTCACCGGTTTGAACCAGTTCTTCGAAATTGCCTGCCGTCTCTTGTCCGGAGGCGGGAGTTCTGCCGGCGCTGGTCGATGTCTCGCCGCCAGAACTCGTAGCCGTGCCGGATCGCTCCGTCTCGCGAGTCGTCAGCGTCGCCGTACCCGTGGAGACGGCGTCATCGACGAACCGTCCAAACGCTGTTGGCTCGCTGTCATCGGTTCCGCTTGCGAGACCCCAGGCGATCAATGCCGCGAAGCAGAGCGCTGGGATGCCAACGAGGAAGAGGCAGCCAAAGCAGGCTATCTTTCGGTAATCGCGTCGCTTCTCCTCAGGCGGCGTCGCAAACTCGAGACCGTGGGCGTGCGGAACTCCGGGGGCGGCCATGATCGGCGGGTGGTCTGGTGGCGCTTGTTCGATTGGCGACACGGTTGCCGCAACATCGAGTGATTCGGGCGGCACGGGAACGGCGGGTTCAGGATCAGGTAAAGGCTCGTCCGTCGTTTCTGCCCCGGCTGGCGCGGGCGACCCGGAAGTCGGGTCATCCTCGTCCTCCCCGAAGAGGTCGTCTAGTGCATCGTCGAATCGTTCGTCGATGTCCTCATCTTGATTTTCGCGGTCCTGCCGTTGTTCGTCGCGCATAGATCCTGGAAGATTGTCCTACTGCTACACACACCTGCCGGGCGATTGTAGCGGATCGACAGTAAAGAGAAATGGAGTACGGTGATGACGACGGTCTTTAGCCGGATCATTGATGGCGAACTACCTGGCACGTTCGTCTGGAAAGATGAACAGGTAGTTGCGTTCCTTTCGATCAACCCGCTCAACACCGGTCATGTTCTGGTGGTTCCACGGAAGGAGATCGACCACTGGATCGAACTGGACACGACGCTCGCCAGTCATCTGATGGAGGTTGCGCGCGCGGTTGGGCGGGCACTCGATCGTGCGTTCACCCCGGAGCGGATTGGCCTGGTAATCGCCGGATTTGAAGTCCCGCATTGCCATATCCATGTTGTTCCCCTGGAAGGGATGCATCACCTTGATTTTGCGAGCGCCGCTTCAAGCGTTGATCCCGCGGATCTCGATCGAGCGGCAGAACAGATCCGGACGGCGCTGGCGGAGCTTGGCTACCCCGAAGTAACTCGATAGAGAGAGTGAGTCCAACCATGGCGAAACCGTACATCTTTATTCGCGATATGCCCGGCCGCCGGGACGAGCTCATGGCTCTGGTGCAGGAGGTGGAGCAACGAGGATTTCCGGGCGTTATGTCGCCTAGCTTCGGGGACAATCTCGCACTATCCCTGGCGGTTCTTGACCGGACCGAACGCATCGTCGTCGGAACCGGGATCGCCAACATCTACACCCGCCATCCGACGGAGATGGCTTCCGCGTCATCGCTGATCGAAGAACTTCACCCCGGTCGATTCATCCTCGGGATCGGCGTTTCACACCCGCCAGCCCATCGCCGCCTCGGCGTCGACACGGGTCGCCCGCTGGGTGACACTCGCCAGTACGTAGCGGCCTTGCGAGCATCCTGGGGCGCCGGGCCGCGGCCGCTCCTGATGCTTGCCGCCCTTCGGGATCGGATGACGAGCCTGGCTGGAGAAATCTCGGACGGAGTGATGTGGGCCAACGGGGTCCGGAGTCATATGACACACTCGCTGTCACAACTCCCGGCCGGCCTCCCCTCCGGTTTCATCGTCAGCAACGTCGTGCCGGCGGCTGTCGGTGAACAGGGAGAAGCACGGGAGCGCGTGCGCCGGGCACTTACCGGCTATATGCAATTGCGTAACTACCAGAACTACTTTGCGGAAGCTGGCTACGCTGCTGAAGTCGAGGCTGCAAAGCGTGCCGTCGCATCCGGCGATGAGGCCGGAGTGCTGGGCACAATTTCCGACGCGATGGTCGATGATATCGCCGTGTATGGAAGCGCCGGCGATGTTCAAAGTGGATTTCAATCCTGGCTTGATGCCGGCGTGAGCCACATGGCGCTGGCGGCGGCCGGCGCGGATCTGCCCGCTGCCGCGCGCTCGCTGATGGACGCGTTCGACGACCAGAGAACGGATCGAAGGTCAATATGACGACGACCAACGCGGAGATCGCCGAGATTCTCGATCAGCATGGCGATTTGATGGAGATCGCCAGCGAGAACCGGTTTCGAATCCGAGCTTATCGAAGGGCGGCGAGTGCGGTAAAGGCGCACGAGCGCCCGGTCGCCAGCGAACCCGACCTGACAACTATCGAGGGGGTGGGCGCGGGAATTGCCGCCGTGATTCAGGAGATTGTGACCACCGGCCAGTACGGCGAGTTCGAGGATCTGCAGGAGACGCTTCCAGGCTCACTCCTGACTATGCTCGATATTCCTGGTCTGGGCGCAAAGCGAGTCCATCGCTTCTACCAGGAACTGAATATCACGTCGGTTGGAGAACTCGAGGAGGCCGCGCGGAATCAGAGGTTGCGGACGCTGAAGGGCATTGGTCCAAGGGCGGAGGAGCAGATTCTTGAGGGTATTGCCTTTCTGCGCACCCGCACTGACCGGTACTCGATTGGCCTGGGGTTGCCGCTTGCCGAGCGGCTGCGGGATGGAATCGCCGAACTGACCGGTTGCCGGGTGGAGCTTGCCGGTTCGGTTCGGCGAATGGCCGAAACCGTTGGCGACATCAATCTTCTGATCGTGGCTGACAGTGCCGAAGGAGTTTTCCGGGCAATAGAAAAGCATCCCGAGATCGCGGGTGTTGAGGCGATTGAAGGTGATGTCGCGACGTTCCGCCTGCATCCCGGACCGAAGCTGAAGCTTTTTGTCGCACCCGTGGACCAGGCTGGCGGCGCCTGGATCCGGGCGACCGGTTCGGAAGCGCATGTGCTCGCTCTTGGCGGCGGTCAGTCCCTGCCTGAGGCGGCGTCGGAAGAAGCGTGCTACGCCGCGCTCGGGATGGAGTGGGTGCCTCCCGAGTTGCGCGAGGATCGCGGTGAGCTGGATGCGGCCAGGGAGGGACGCTTGCCGCGTCTGATACAGCTTTCCGACATCCGTGGCGATCTCCATCTGCACACGACCTGGTCCGATGGCAGCAGCTCGATTCTGGACATGGCGGCGGCAGCCGCGTCGACTGGATATCAATACCTCGCGATCTGCGATCACTCTGGTGGGCTAGGCATCGCCAATGGCCTGGATTCCCACCGGCTCGCGGAACAGCGCCTGGAGATCGAGTCGCTGCGCAACGATGCCCCGCTGCACCTGCTGGCGGGATCCGAGGTTGAAGTCCATCGGGATGGCAGGTTGGACTTTGAAGATGAGATTCTGGCCGGTCTGGATCTGGTTGTCGCCTCGCTGCATAGTGGCATCAGGCAGGACCAGGACACGATCACCGCGCGCATTTGCCAGACGCTCGAGAACCCGCACGTTGACATCGTCGCCCATCCGACCGGACGGCTCATCGAACGACGGCAGGGCGCCAGCTACGATTGGGCCGTTGTTTACGATGCTGCGCTGCGATCCGGAACAGCGCTTGAGATCAACGCCGATCCCGCCAGACTGGATATGCGGGTAGATCATGCGCGGAGAGCATTCGAGGCAGGTTGCCTGATTGCGATCAACTCCGATGCCCATCATCCGGAATCGTTCGCGAACCTGGGCTACGGCATCGGGATTGCTCGCCGGGCCTGGGTGGAGCCTGTTCAGGTGGTGAATACCTGGCCACTCGAAGAACTGCTACGCTGGCTTGAGGATCGAACGTTGCCCGGGCGCTAACGGGCGGCATAACTGGAGGCGGTTCATGGCGGGATACGCGAAATCGAGGATGCTGTTCGAGCGGGCGCAACAATCGCTGGCCAGCGGTGTTAGCAGCGATGTGCGGGTCAACATGAAGCCACTGCCGCTCTACTTCGAACGTGGTCAGGGCGCGATGCTCTATGACGCAGACGGCAACGGCTATATTGACTACGCGCTCGGTCAGGGACCGCTGATTCTTGGTCACTCCCCTCCCGCTGTTATTGAGGCAGTCACGCGGGCGATGCAGCGAGGCCAGATCTTCGGCGGTCAACACGAGCTCGAAGTTGAAGCGGCGGAAGCGGTTGTCGATCTCGTTCCATGCGCCGGCCTGTGCCGTTTCAGCCTCAGCGGATCGGAAGCGGTCCATGCCGCCATAAGACTGGCGAGGGCGGTGACGGGGCGTACGAAGATACTGCGCTTCGAGGGGCATTACCACGGCTGGTTTGACAGCGTGCTGGTTGGTCCTGGCGGAGATGCCAATGGAGCGTCGCCGCTTTCCGAGGGGCAGTCGCCTGGTGCGGTAAGCGAAATCATCGTGTTGCCGTGGAATGACCTTGATCTGATCGAATCGGTGTTCGCACGCCACGGCGGCGATCTCGCTGCCGTGATCACGGAGCCCGTCATGTGCAACACGGCGGTGATTCCGCCAGCGGAGGGATATCTCGAAGGTCTGCGGGCCTATTGCGACCGGTATGGCACGGCGCTGATCCTGGACGAGGTCATCACCGGATTCCGTCTCGCGCCTGGAGGAGCGCAGGAGCGGCTCGGCGTCGTTGCCGATGTCGCGACCTATGGAAAAGCGCTTGCCGGTGGATTCCCGAACTCCGCGATTGCTGGACGTGCCGGATTGATGGAGCGCTTCGGCAAGGGTGTCAATCACTCGGGCACGTTCAACAGCAACGTCATCTCCATGGCGGCCACCGTCGCGACGTTACAGGAGTTGACGCGCGACGACAACGCGGCCTACAAACGGATCGAGCGCACCGGCAGAGCCTTGATGGAGGGGCTGGGAGAGATCGCGGAGCGGCTTGGACTGCCACTGATCATTCAGGGTTATCCGCCGGTATTCTTCGCCGGTTTCAGCGAAACGAATTCGATTTCCAATGCTTCCGAATTCGCAAATGAGGTGGATCGCGATCGTTATGGCGCATTCGCGCTCGCGATGCTCGAACGCGGCGTGCGCGTCCTGGAGCGCGGCCTCTGGTACGTCTCAGCTGCCCATGACGAAAGCCACGTCGAGCGGACACTCGAGGCCGCAGACTCCGCGATGGCGGAGTTGTAGCGAATCGACAATATCCTTATTGCGCTTCAGCGGCCGGGCTAATCCGCGGTCACAACGACCGAACCGCGCGGCTTGAAGTTCGGGTCGGCGAACCGCCTTGAAGAGAGGAACCCGGTGTCGTGGTCAGTGGCGCCGCGCTCGACGAAGTCGGCCATGATCTCGCCGACGGTTGGCGAGAACTTGAAGCCCCGGCCCGAGAAGCCAGCGGCTATCAAGACGTGAGGATGTTCCGGATGCGGCTCGACGATGAAGTCCTCGTCTGGCGTCATCGTGTACATGCAGGTCGCCTTCTTGACGACCGGTCCGGACGCACCGGGCATATAGCGGTCGAGGACGCCGCGAAGGAATTCAAGCTCCTCGTCGCGCACAACCCGGTCAACGTTATCAGGATCGGTCGCCGGTCCCCGGTGGAGCCCGATCTTCAGCCCGATACCATCGTCAGCCGGCATGCCGTAGAAACTGCCCTCCGGCACTGACAGCAGGAAATCAGGCGCACCGTTCTCCGAGTACCAGTGCTCCGAGGTTGGCTCGAAGTAGCCGTTAACAATCCGGACGGGCTGGAGCGGCAGATCGAGATCACCCAACAGCTGGCCCGCCCATGCGCCGCCGGAAACGATGAGATGATTGGCCAGATACCGGCCCTTCGTCGTCGTCACAGCGACCCCTTCGCCATCGACCTCCCAGCCGGTGACCGTCTCGGGACGCTGGACCGCCGCGCCGTGCTGGGCGGCAAGCGCCAGGTGCGCCGAAATGCAGACTTCCGGACGCAGGAAACCGGCCTGGGCCTCGTAGGTGACGTAGACGCCTTCCTGGGGCCGTATGCCGGGAAATCGCGCTTTCAGGTCCTCTTCGGAGAGCAGCTCGCGGAACGGATTGTCCCGGATGTCGTCGATATTCGATCCATACTCTTTGATGCGGTCCTCATGCAGAATGGCGACCTCGCCGATGATCTTCATCAGGCTCCGGCCCGACTCTTCCTGCAGCTCGTCCCAGAGGTCAAAGGCGCGCGCGACCAGTGGCACGTAGTCGTCGATCTTGATCAGGCTGCTGCTGCCGGCCGATGCCCGGATCATGCGGTGCTCGCCATGAAAAGAGCCCTGGTCGTGGCCCTCCTCGAAGCGATCGAAGCCGAGCACGTTCACTCCGCGTTTCGCCAGATGATACAGCGAGGCGCTGCCCATCGCGCCAAGTCCGATTACGATAGCTTCATAGGTGTCTGTCAACGTCGTTCCCCGTTTCTTCCGGTTCAGGATTACTGCCTGCTACATTGCCGGCGGTTGCCAGCCTCCAAGTGCATTCTCGATCTCGCGAGCGACCGCGAGCCCGATGTCTTCCCGCCAGGCGCGGCTGACGATCTGGACCCCGACTGGTAGACCGCCGTCGGTCTGTCCGCCACGTACAACGACGCCGGGGAGCCCGGTTAAATTGTAGGCCGCGGTATAGCTCAGTCCATCGATATTCTCGTGACCGGTACCGTGCAACGGCGCAGGATGCGAATTCACCGGGCAGATGACGGCGTCATAGCGCTCGAAGAATCCCCAGACGGCGCTGCGGTGAAGATCCCATTCGAGAATCGCTCGCTGGAATTCGGCAGTCGAAAGTTCCGCGCCCATGAGCCCGCCGAGGAAGTTGCGTATCAATGGCGAGACATCTTCTTCGCTGGTTCCAGCAGCGTCGAGCGTATCCCGATACTGTTGTCCTCCGCTGGCCCCCAGAAGCTTTCCGAAGATCTCCATGGCGTCGACCAATTCGGGCGGCCGGTCCTCATCGACCGCTATGCCCGCATCGCGAACGGCGGCAGTTGCCGACTCCACGGCATCGACGATCGCCTGGACCGGAGTAGCAACCCCGTTGTCCGTGTAAAAGGCGACTCGAAGCGAGCCGAGATCCACATCGTCGGGATTTCCGAGTGGCACGGGTGGGGCGGAAGGGTCGCGCCAATCCGCGCCGGACATCAGCGGCAAGCTCAGAATCAAGTCGTCGACGGTGCGGGCCATCGGCCCGCTCTGCCGTAGCTCATCGGTGAAACCATAGGGCGCGTGCCAGGGGATTCTGCCCATTGTCGGTTTGATTCCGGCGATTCCGCAGCAGTGCGCTGGATAGCGGATGCTGCCGCCGATGTCGGTTCCGATGCCGAGCGGCGAGCCGCCGGCAGCAATGATCGCTGACTCGCCACCGCTACTCCCGCCTGGCGTGCAGGCGAGATCATATGGGTTGTTGGTGCAGCCATACACGAGATTGTCGCTCTCCCCGGCCATGCCGATCTCGGGCAGGTTTGTCTTGCCAATGACGATTCCACCGGCGTTCTTGAGCCTGGCGACAACCGTGGCGTCGGAATCGGGGACGTAGTTCTTCATCCCGAGCGTGCCGTTGGTCATAATCATTCCGGCGACCGGGATGTTGTCCTTCACGGTGAAAGGCACTCCGTGGAGTGGGCCGAGGTCGTCGCCCCTGGCGCTTGATTCGTCCGCCGCACGAGCCTCGTCAAGTGCTTGCTCCGGGACGAATTGAACGATGGCGTTCAGCCCCGGGTTCACCGTTTGCACCCGGGCGATGTGCGCTTCCATGACTTCACGGGCTGAGACGGCGCCAGATCTGATCATCCGGGCTAGTTCATGAGCGGGTGTGTAATACAGTTCGTCAGCCATTCTTACCTCCGGCGATGAGATGTCGCAGCGGTCATCGTAGCCAGTCGCCTTTCCCGGCGCTAGTGGCGACCGCTAGCCCATTTCGAAGATCTTGCTCGTGTCGAACCCCTTGGAGAGGAGTTCGGATCCGGTTTGCGTTATCAGGAATTGGTCCTGAAGATGCCAGAAGCCGTCGAGGATTGGTTCGAGACAGACGACCATCCCGGCCCGAAGCTCGCGCAATTCACCCGGCGCCAGCATCGGTTCTTCCTGATGCCACCAGATACCAACGCTGTGGCCGATAAGCCCTGATACTGTGGTTGAACGAGCCTGCGTCAAGAGATCTTTGCCGTACTGGTAAACGTCGTCAGCCGTGACACCGGGCCGGAGCATCGCCTCCGCGGTTCGAAGATGAATGTCGCGCAAGGTCTGGTATCGCTCACGCTGCCCTGAGCTTGCCGGCCCCATCACCGCCATCCGCGAAAGATTGGCGGCATAGCCCTTGTAGTAGCAAACGTAATCGGTACGGACCGCGACACCCGGGTGGATCGGAACGTTTCCCTCTCCTCCATAGGTGACGGGCGTCGTGCTGGCTTGAAGCATCCCGTGGGCGCTATCCACGCCAAGCTCGAGCATTCGGGCAATCATCCTGGCGTGGAGTAATCGTTCACTATCACCTGGGCGTGCGGTGGAAAAGATATCATGATGCGCTTGATCCTGGATCTCGATTGCTCGCAAGATGCGCTCTATCTCCACCGATGTCTTGATGTTGCGGACGCCCTCGAGCAGGTCGGTACTGTCCACGAATTCTGCGTCCGGAAGGGCGGCGACCAGTTCTTGCCAGTGGGTTGCGCCGAGTTCTCGGCGTTCGACGCCAATCCGGCTCCGTTCGAGGCCGAGTTCCCGCAGCGAGCGAGCCGCCATGCTGTACGGCGATTCAACATATTCCTGATAAGTGTGGATATCTTCGATCCAGCTTCGATGCCGCGCCAGTCCCGCCGCGATTCCACTGGCAATCAAAGCGGGTTCACCAGCTGCTGGCCAGATAACAAGTATCGCGCGGGGGGCGTAAGTGAAATCCTGGAGACGGCCCAGCGTGCCAGGGAATGTCATTCCGGACAGGTAGGCAACGTTTCGCCCGGACCGGACGATCAGTGCGTCAATCTGCTCTCGTTCAAGCATTTCCCGCAGCAATGTTTCATTGTGCGTCTGTTGAACCAAGTGATGCCTGCTTTCCCGCGTGGCTGTTCGCCCGAACGCAGGTTAGCAGGTATTAGGAGGATCGCACGCGAACGTATCCTGGTTCCTGATTCGTTGATTCTGAGCTGCCGACGGAAAATCCGGCGAGGCGCTCGATTGTGCTGCGTTGGCCGACGACTTCGTAGTTCGGAGCTTCGCCGGAACGCTTCGCGCGATACATGGCCGCGTCCGCGCACTGGATGAGATCATGCGGATCTTCTGATCCGCTACTCCCGACGGCTACGCCAATGCTGAGCGCCAGTACGATCGAACCGTTACCGGTTTCGAATGGCTCAGCCGTCGCGCTTCGAAGACGTGCGACGACCTTGCGAATGTCAGCTGCGGATTCGATGTCCTCAGTGACGATCACGAACTCGTCTCCGCCCCAACGCGCCACGGTATCGACCGCTCGCAAGCTCTTCGTCCAGCGGTCCGCCAGGGCGGCCAGTACACGATCGCCGGTGTCATGACCGAAACGGTCGTTGATCGACTTGAACGAATCCAGATCCACGAAATAGAGAGCGACGACGTTCTGGTCACGCTCGGCGGAAAAGAGCGAACGCTGTAACCGATCGAGCAGCAGTCTCCGATTCGGCAGTCGCGTCAGCGGGTCCATGAATGCAAGCTCTTCCAACCGCTTGTGCCGCGCTTCGCGCTGCCGCAGGCGGCGGCTGAGTATCAGCGTCTGTATTGCAAAGACCGCGACGAGAAGGAACGTCCCAAGAAGCACCAGTCCGAACCCGAGTTCGGTGTTGCCGGGATCTCCGATCAGGTCCATGGTCCCCACCTTCAATGACCCTAATCAGGAGTATTCATCTTCTATGTAATTATCCCCTGTCGCATGTACGGACGTCAAGTGGGCTTAGGATGGGTGATGCTCTCAATGGAAGCAACCTGGTTGTAAGGAAGGTGGATACTGTCCCAACCACGACGATAGCCCCCAGAGAGTATCCGGGGGCTATCGTTACAGGGTCAGAAGGGAAGGGCATGTTCCTTCTGTATCTAGTTTGACTGTATTAGCGTTTCAGTCAGTCGGAGCAGATGCAGAGGTCCCATAGCGATCAGTACGAAAGACACGATTGAGTTTGGGAATCGGGATCAAGTGCTGGGGAACCGCATTCTGGCTCTTATGCTCGCCATCGATTGAGGGCAGGGAGAACCCGTTCGCCGAGGAGCGTTAGTCCGGTGACAGTTGTTCGCCCGTGGGGAGTGCCGAACTCGATGCGTTGTGCGCCAGCTTCATAGATCGCCTCACACTGCTCGACGATCTCTTCAGGTGTACCAGCGAAAGAAAACCGGCGCAGCAAACTCTCGGGAATCAACGCGCCCGCACGCGCGATCTGGCCGCTATGTACAAGATCCTGGATGCGCTGGAGCAGATCGGGTTCGACGTTGATCGTGGGGTCCAGAGGGGCCACGACCGGAAGGTAGAGGGCCATTTCCCTTCTGATCATTTCCCGCGCGATGTCGCCGTCTTCGTCGACGATGGTGACGGCTCCAAGGACAATTCCCGGGCTCCGATCCTGGCCATTCGGGTTCCACGCCCAGGAGTGAACGATTGGCACGATGTCTGGATTTGCCGATCCCCCTACTTTGATTTCGTCAACCAGCGGTGCCGCCTGGCGGATAAGCCTCCGGCCCCACGACCCGAGCAGCATCGGAATGGCCGATCTCTCGGGAACATATCGAAGCCGAACGGAAGCGTCGATATCGAAGGTCACCCCGTTGAACGGGGCTGGTGATCCCGAAAGTAGATGTCTGACGGCGGCGAAGGTATCAACCACCCGGGAAACTGCCTGCGATTGCTTGACACCGATCGCATCGAGCCAGGCGCCTCTAGACACGCCCAGATAGGCGCGACCACCGCTCAGCATGTCGAGCGTTGCAATCTGCCCGGCGATCTCGACCGGATGGAGGGTGAACGGGTTGAGCGAGGCCGGCCCAAGTCGTATCCGGCTGGTGGACCGCGCAGCCAGCGCCAGCGGCACGATTGGTGGTTGGAAGGTAAGGTCGTTGTACATCGACAATACATCGAAGCCGTATTGTTCAACCTGCGCCGCGTACTCGCCGTACTCCCGTGGCCGCTTGTCTGTCTGAAAGGCGATCGAGATCTCGCGTGGTTGGCTGGTCACGTCAACTCGCCAGTTGCCAGCGTCCGGCGTCGAGTGCGCTCGATTCGCATGATTAGCCGCTCTTCTGGATCGGGACATGCCACGAGCGTGTCCCGCTCGAGCCAGTCGTTGGGATCGAGCATGCGCTGCTTTGGGGGCAGGAGCGGTAGAACAGCCTGGAGCGCGTACAAACAGAAATGCTTTCCGTCGGGGATGCGGATTCTGCTGGATTCCGTCAGTTCGAAATAGTCTCCGACCTGGAGGCCGCAGACGGGCCGACCGTGAATCTGATCGACTGTCACCCGGAGGTCGTAGAGATCGAACTCGTCCTGTTGGCTCACGCTTCCTCCTGCTGCGCCCAGTTGACTCGATCGAGCATGTCTCGCAGTTCGCGGTGCAGTTGGGGTGTTGTTGCGGCAAGAATCGGGGTGCGTTTAGAGAGATCCATGTCCACCGGTACGGTAGACCCGTCATGATGGGTCAGTATCCCGCCGGTTTCGTTGAGCAACGCCAGACCACCGGCGTAGTCGACGATTTTTTCCCCATAGCCAGATGGTGAAAAGCGATTCGGGTTGACGACTGCGTCGAGGACGCCGGCCGCGATCAGAGCGAGGTCCAATGCCGAACAGCCGCCAATCCGGATTCGGGTGTTCTTTCCAACAAGTATCGGCTCGATGGCGTGAAGAGCGTCCGAAGTTTCTGGCCGGATCATGGCTACTCTCGCACGATCAAGCGATTTCCGTCCTGAACCACGAACCGGGACATTGTCCAGCTCGACGCCATGCCCGCGGAGGGCAGTGAATATCTCGCCGGTCGGCAGATTGCGAATACAACCTGCGATTGGGATGCCATCTTCGAAGATACCAATAGAGAACGCGAAGTACGGATAGCCAAAAAGGTGCTGGTTCTGCTCGGGATCTATGGCTCGCTCTGTGAGAGCTAACCGGTCTGGATGGTGAAACACCGGTAGGCTCACCGCGTTCACCGTTGAATCGATCGGGTCGACGATTGCGGTCAATGCGGACCCCCGGTCGATGTATCCAATCTCCTCACTGAGGATGTTCATTCGTGGAAACGCGGCGTCGAGAAAGTCGACGGCTGCATTCTCCGCGAACTGGTCGATGCCGGTCGTGTGTTCACCGTCGGCACCCATGCCAACAATCTCGGTCAATCGGGTGAACTCGGCAGCCAGTAGGGCGTGATGAACGCGCTCGCTGCAGCCAATCATGAGATCAAATAGTTGCCGCTCGGTAGGGCTATCCATCCGGCGGTTGGTTCGCCCCCGCAAGGTGGACGTTTTCTTTGAATTCCCCGGTGACTGCGTACACGATCCGCTCGCAAATGTTCGTCACGCGATCGCCCATGCGCTCGAAATTGTGAGCAATCCAGAGCATGCCGGAGGCTTCGGGTACGACTTCAGGGTCCGCGATCATTTCAGTGATGAGTTCCCGGTAGATCCGACTCCAGAGCAGGTCCATTTCGTCGTCCTGGATCGCCACCCGGCGAGCCAATTGGGCGTCATTCTCGAGAAACGCCTCCATCGAAGAGATAAGCTGCTCTCGTCCGAGGGTGGCAAGTTTGAGAATCCTGGGTGTAGCCTGGATCTCGGGCGCCTCCGGGTACTCGAGGACGGTGCGCGCGACGACTTTGGCATAGTCGCCGATCCGTTCCAACTCGCTTGTTATGTGGAGGACCGCGATCAACTCCCGTAGATCACCGGCCATCGGGGCTTGCCGGGCGATGGTCAGGATGACTTCTTCTTCGATTTCCCATCGCGCATCGTTGATGAGATCGTCGTTCGTGACGACATGACGCGCTTTCGCGGGGTCCCACTCTTCAAAGGCTTCGATCGAACGGACGATTGACTTTTCCACCATGCTGGACAACGCCACGGTGGCGTCCTTGATCCCCTGGATACTGGATGCGTAGTTAACTCGAATCATGGTGTTCGTTCCTGACGATGCCACAAACGTTGGTAGAACAATTCTCTCGCGAAACAGCTAACGTCGAGCTAGTTGAAGTCAGCAAAGTGATTTCTGAAATCCTTCGGGTTGACCTCCTCGAAATTCCCGGTTGTCACGTAGATGATGCGTTCGCAGATGTTTGTGGCCCGGTCACCAATGCGCTCCAGATTATGCGCGACCCACAACAGATGGGTGGCGCGGGCAACAGTGCTCGGATCAGCGATCATTACTGCAAGGAGATCACGGTAAATCGACTCGTACAGACGATCAACCTCTGCGTCCCGCGCGGCAATCTCTCGCGCGCGCTCAGTGTCTTCGGCAATGAAGGCTTCCAATGCGTCGGCGACCATCCGAGTGGCCCGCTCGGCCATCTCCGGGATGTCCACGAGCTCCTTCAGAAGCGGTTGATCGGCGGTTCGAAGCGTGAGGCGGGCAATGCCATCGGCATGATCGCCCATGCGCTCGAGGTTTGTCGCGATATGCACGCTAGCCAGGACGTGGCGCAAGTCACCGGCAACTGGACTTTGCCGGGCGATGATCCGCATCGTCTCGTCTTCGATCTGCCAACGCGCGTCGTTCACTTTCTGATCGAGATCGATAACCTGTTGCGCGCCGGCGATGTCCTGTTTCCGCAGAGCCTCTACGGCGCGGTTGATTTGCCGATCGACCAGCGAGCCCAGGCGCAAGACATTATCCTGGAGTGCCCGTAGCTCAGCCGAGTACTCTGTGCGAATTGCATGCGTGTCGGTCATGTCTCCTCGTTCCTGTTTGAGATCAAGCTGCGCTCTGCAATTAGCTAGCCGACACGTCCGGTGATGTAGTCTTCTGTTCGCGAGTCTCGCGGGCTGGTGAAGATCTCGTCGGTCGGTCCCATTTCGGCGAGGGTGCCGGCGCGGCCGTCAGTCAACGTCATGAAGGCTGTGATATCGGAAACGCGCGCCGCCTGCTGCATGTTGTGGGTGACGATGATGATCGTGTACTCCTCAACCAGCTCGCGCATCAAGTCCTCGATACGCAGGGTGGAGATCGGATCGAGCGCGGAGCAGGGCTCATCCATGAGGATTACATCCGGCTGGATCGCGATCGTGCGCGCGATACACAGGCGTTGCTGTTGCCCGCCGGAGAGCGAGAGGCCGCTATCCTTCATCTTGTCCTTGACTTCATCCCAGAGGGCGGCCTGGACGAGGCTGCGCTCGACCAACTCGTCCATGTTGCCCCGATAGCCATTAATCTTTGCGCCCCAGGCGACGTTGTCGTAGATCGACTTGGGGAAGGGGTTCGGCCGCTGGAAGACCATGCCGACGCGGGCGCGCACCGCCACCGGATCGACCCGCGAGTCGTAGATATTCTCCCCGTGGTAGAGCACCTCGCCTTCTACGCGGGCGGTCGGAACAAGATCATTCATCCGGTTGAAGGTCTTGAGCACGGTGCTCTTGCCGCAACCGGAGGGTCCGATCAACGCCGTTATGCGCTTCTCGGGGATTTCCATCGAGGTGCCAGTGACCGCGAGAAAATCGCCGTAGAAGACCTTGAGATCGTTGACCTTGATGATCGAGTGCGTGTCATCGAGGTTGCGGACAACATTGTGGTCCAATGCGCTCGTTACTGACGTCGTGATTCCACTCATTGAAAGCTCGTTCCCTCCTACAATCGCTGTTTGTTCTGAAAGTGGTTGCGCAGCAGAATAGCGCCCATGTTCATCGTCAGCAGCAGCGCCAGTAGCACGATGATCGCTCCGGCGGCGACGGCGTGAAACTCCTCCTGCGGTCGCGCCGTCCAGCCATAAATGGCCATCGGCAACACGGAGAAGCGTGACCCGAGCCCTTCGGGCGAGAAATTGAGGAACGCCACCGCGCCAACGACGATCAGCGGCGCTGTCTCGCCGATCGCGCGCGAGAGCGCCAGAATCGTGCCGGTCAGGATGCCGGGCAGCGCAGCCGGAAAGACGTGCGAGCGGACGACCTGCAGGCGCGTTGCGCCGAGCGCGAGTCCGCCCTGCCGCAGCGAATCCGGCACGGCGCGAATCGCCTCCTGCGACGCGATGATCACCACCGGCAGCACGAGCAGCGAGAGTGTGATCGCTGCTGCTCCTATGCTGCGCCCCATACTGAGCAGCTGGACGAAGATGCCGAGACCAAGCAGGCCGTAGACGATTGAGGGAACACCGGCGAGATTGCTGATGTTGGTCCGGATGATCGTGGTGATCTTGTCCGACGGCGCGAACTCCTCGAGATAGATTGCGGCGCCGACGCCGACCGGGAAGGTGAATAAGGCGGTCAGGACCATGACCCAGATCGTTCCCATCAGGGCCGGGCGGATGCCGGCCTGATCGGCAAAGCGCGACGGGTAATTCGTGATGAAATCCCAGCTTAGTGTGGATCCACCGTCGCCGATGATTTCGTAGAGCAGGACGGCCAGAACGAGGATGCCGAAGATCGTGGCAGCCAGAAAGACGACACTCAAGATGCTTCCAAGCCACTGTCGCCGGCGCAGATGGCCTTGAGTCGCGCTGAGGGGGCTACTGGCTGCGCTCATTCATACACCTCCCGGAATCTCTGGACGAGGAAATGGCTGCCGATGTTCAGCACAAGTGTGATCAGGAAAAGCGTGAAGCCAACGGCGAACAGCGTGCGGTATTCGATCGTGCCGCGGGGCACGTCACCACCGGCGATCTGGGCGATGTAGGCGGTCATCGTCTGCATACTCTCGCGCGGGTCCCAGGTCCAGTTAGCGATGCCGCCCGCGGCAAGCACCACGACCATCGTCTCGCCGACAGCGCGGGAGAGGGCCAGGATGACCGATGCGATGATGCCCGAAAATGCGGCCGGGACCATAACGCGCAGCGATGTTTCGAGCTTGGTTGCGCCAAGCGCGTAGGCACCATCCCTCAGGTCTCTGGGAACGGACTGAATGGCATCCTCGCTGAGCGACGAAACGAGCGGAATGATCAGGATTCCGACGGTCAGCCCGGCCGAAAGCGCATTATAAACAGGAACATCGCTGTTGAAGCGCTGGACGATTTCGGGTGTGACGAAGGTCAGCGCAAAGTAGCCGAAGACAACCGTTGGAATGCCTGCCAGCACTTCGAGCGTCGGTTTGATGACCGACCGGACCTTCGGATTGGCGTACATCGATAAATATATCGCTGCGGCCAGACCGACTGGCACGGCGACGATCAGAGCGATGACCGAAACGACCATCGTACCTGCGACCAGCGGCAGGACGCCGAACTCGGGGTTGTTGAAGAGCGCCGTCCAGGTCGTTCCAGTGTAGAACTCCCAGGGCGAGACTTCCCGGAAGAATTCGAGCGTCTCAAAGATCAGCACGAAAACGATGCCAGCGGTTGTCGCGACCGAAAGCGCCGCGCAAAGAAACAGGAACCCGCGCACCAGCCGTTCGCCGATGCGTCCTTCGGACTTCCCGGTAAGCGGTCGCGCACGAAAGGCCGCCTTCTCCTGGTAGGTGGCGCCCCCTGCCGGGGAGACAACGCTCTTAGCCATAGGAGCCACTTCCCCTCTGGGACAATCCAAAAAGATGCGAGATCATGTTGCTGGACGCTCCCCTCTCCCCTGTCCCATACTGCAATACGTAAGAGACCCTGTTAGCCTCTGTTGAGCGCGTTACCTGCGGACAGGGACACTATTCCTCGTGGTTGTCGGGCCGCCGCCGATGGATTGCTCATGCCGATGGTTCGTACAACTCCCCTTTCGACAGTACAGCTTAGGACCTGCGAGTGATACTAAGATAATCGTTATGTTAGGGGATCATTAGAGATGGATAATACAAAGGTCGGTGGTTGGCTATAGGTCATCACCCGAATGGACGCGACCGGGGCGGGATCGATTCCACCCCGGTCGCGATTTGCGCGCTGATCTTGCTCTAGCAGGGCTGGCTAGCTGCCGGCCACCTCGTCAATCAACGCGAGATTCGCTTCATAGACCTCGTCCGGATACTCGACGTAACCGACCTGCGAGATAACCGCGCGGCCCTCGGTCATGTAGAAGCGGGCAAACTCTTGGACTACCGGATCTTCGGCCAGCGCATCGTTACGAACATAGATGAAGAGCGGACGTGAAAGCGGCTGGTACTCGCCACTGTTCACCGTCTCTTCGTTCGGCTCGACGCAGCCCTCGCCGCCGTCGATTTCCACGATCTTGACGCGATCCTGGTTCTCGACGTAGTAGGCGTAGCCGAAGTAGCCGATCGCATTCTGATCGCCCTCAATACCCTGGACGAGGACGTTGTCGTCTTCACTCGTCTGGATATTGTCGGTGCGTGTCGCTCCAGCCTCGCCACCGATCGTCTCGGTGAAGTACTCGAAGGTGCCAGAGTCGGTGCCCGGGATGTAGAAGGTGATGTCTTCGTCCGGCCAGGAGGGGTCGACGTCAGACCAGCTCGAGACAGTGCTGTCCGGCTCGAACATCAGGGTAAGTTGCTCGACGGTGAGACAGGTGACCCAGTCGTTCTCGGGGTTGACGACGACGGAGAGCCCGTCGATCGCGACCATGAACTCGGTCATCTCGATACCGTTCGAGGCACATGCCTCGATCTCTTCATCCTTGACAGGACGTGATGCATCCGAGACCTGCGTCTCACCGGCGCAGAACTTCTCGAAGCCGCCACCGGTGCCGGAAAAGCCGACGGTGATACGGACGTCTGAGTAGACGTTCGAGAACTCTTCGGCGACGCCTTCAGAAATCGGGAAGACAGTGCTGGAGCCGTCGATGTCGATCGAGCCGGAGAGCTCCATCATCTCTTCTTCGGTGGCGGTTGGCTCCGCGGCCATCTCCTCGGTTGCCGTCGGTTCCTCGGCCGAGCCCTCGTCGTCCTCTTCTTCCATCGAACGCGACCACATCGGAACCGTGCTGCCAGCGCGCACCAGGGCGGCATCCGCGATATTCTGGTTGTACACCTCGTCCGGAAACTCGACGTAGCCGACTTCCGGGATCACCACGCGGCCGTCAGTCATGTAGAAGCGGATGAATTCCGCGACCTCGGGACGCTCCCGTACATCTGCATTGTTGGCGTAGATGAAGAGCGGACGCGAAAGCGGCTGGTACTCGCCACTGTTCACTGTCTCTTCATTCGGCTCGACGCAGCCCTCACCACCGTCAACAGCCACGATCTTGACGCGATCCTGGTTCTCGACGTAGTAGGCGAAGCCGAAGTAACCGATCGCATTCTGATCGCCCTCGATACCCTGGACGAGCACGTTGTCGTCTTCACTCGTCTGGATGTTGTCGGTGCGTGTCGCTCCAGCCTCGCCACCGATCGTCTCGGTGAAGTACTCGAAGGTGCCGGAGTCGGTGCCCGGGATGTAGAAGGTGATGTCTTCGTCCGGCCAGGAGGGGTCGACGTCGGACCAGCTTGAGACAGTGCTGTCGGGCCCGAACATGGCCGTCAACTGCTCGACGGTGAGACAGGTGACCCAGTCGTTCTCGGGGTTGACGACGACGGAGAGCCCGTCGATCGCGACCCGGAACTCGGTCATCTTGATACCTTCAGCCTCACATGCCTCGATCTCTTCATCCTTTACCGGGCGGGAAGCATCTGAGATCGATGTATCCCCGGCGCAGAACTTCTCGAAGCCGCCGCCGGTGCCGGAGAAGCCGACGGTAATGTTGACGTCGGGATACTCCTTGGCGAATTCCTCGGCGACACCTTCCGTCACCGGGAAGACGGTGCTGGAGCCGTCGATGTCGATCGAGCCGGAGAGCTCCAACTCCTCACCCTCCGTCGCCGTTGTCTCCGTTTGACCGGAACCGCTCGTGGCGGTTGGATCGCTATCGTCATCATCGTCGCCACATGCCGCGAGCACGAGCATGGCGGCCAGGATGATGAGCGCGAAGAACGCGAAGCGTTGCAATCGCCATGGTTTGGTCACTATTGTGCCCTCCTCAATAAAGATCTCGAGACTGCGGCGGCGTTCGCCGCGAGTCCTCTATCCACCGTTGGAAAGCTTAGGTAGCGTTTATGATGGAGTCGTTATCCGTCGATTACCGACCGATTACAATATGAGGCTCGCGATCGTCCATTGAGGCGGGGCGGAGAACCGCGACCAACACACCGGATCGCCAGGCAAGGAGGTGGACGAATGACGAACGAACTTGCGTTGCGTGAGGCACTCGCTGATCTGCCGGAGCTCGACACCGACCGCCTCCTCCTGCGGCGCATGCGAATGGATGACGCCAGCGATATGTTTGCCTATGGGTCCGACCCCGAGGTGAGCCGAACCGTCTCGTTCAACACCCACCTCTCCATCGACGACTCGCGGGCGTTTCTCTCTACGGTTATCGACGGTTATGCGCGTGGAGATCGGGCAAGCTGGGGTATCGTCCATCGTGGGGATCGGCGCTTCATTGGAACGATTGGCTTTGCCTCCATCCGCGAAGGCGGGTACGTCGGTGAGGTCGGGTACGCATTGAACCGTCACTACTGGCGGCAAGGGCTCATGACTGAGGCGCTGCGGGCTGTGATTGATTTCGGGTTCCGTCACATGGAACTGCGGCGGATCGAAGCAGTCTGCCGTACTGATAATATCGGATCGTATCGCGTTATGGAGAAGGCGGGCATGCGGCTCGAAGGCGTGCTGCGTGACGCTAAGTACGTGAAGGGCCGCTTGGAGACGATTCGTCTGTACTCGATCCTCAGGAGTGAATTTGGGCGCGCGAACTGATCTCAGTGCAGCCGACGTCTTCGGGGAGTTCCCGGTTTTGCGAACCAGGCGAACATTGCTGCGCCGCGTTGGTTGGGATGACGCGGAAGATCTCTTTGCGTACGGGTCTGATCCGGAAGTAAGCAGATTCGTCGGGTGGGATACGTACCAATCGTTGGCTGACGCCGAAGCGTACATCGCCGGGACGATTGAGGCGTACCAGCACCAGCAGCTTGCTGACTGGGGGGTCGAGCACATCGCGGAACGCCGGCTTATCGGAACCGTCGGCTACCTCTGGTGGGAGACGTTGGAGGCGACGGCGGAGATCGGTTACGTTCTAGCGCGGCCCTACTGGGGAGTGGGCATCATGACCGAAGTCGTCCAGGAGATCATGCGATTTGGCTGGGACGAAATGGGACTTAACCGGATTCAGGCGCACACCGAGGTGGAGAATGAAGCTTCGCAGCGCGTCCTCGAAAAGTGCGGCATGAGCTACGAAGGAAGATTGAGGGAGCGAGTTCGCTCCGGTGAGCGCTTCGTTGATTTGTTACTCTACGCGGCGCTCAGGCGGGAACGCGAACGCGTGGAATCGGACAGGGCTGAAGAGGGGCAAGCGACGTGAAGGTGAAGACGTTGATTGAGCCGGGGAGCGGAGACGCCCGGCAGCGGAGCCAGCATACCTCCGTTGATGAGGTTGAGCTTGAGGTCGGTGAAAAACTTCCGCTCCAGGGGTATCCCGAGGAGCGTTTGTACTATTTCACGGACGGCAGGGGCTTCATGGATATCTATCCGGGCGATCATTATGAGATCCGCCAGAATACCGCTCTCTGGACAACGCCGATGATTCCGACGGAGATCCGAAACACCGGTCAACGCCCCCTCTATTTCACGTTGTTCCGGGTCGGTGATGTTCCGGTGCCGGAGATGCAGGACGGTATGCTGACCTGGACGGCGGTTGATGGCTCGGGGCACGCCGCTCCGGGATCCGGGCAGAACACGGTTTATCTTTACGAAGAGCCGCGCCACGAAGAGGGGTTGCATCTCCGCATCCATCTGATCCCTTTGCGACGCAGCCAGCGAACGCATGACCCCGCCGAAGTGCTCACTTTGCTCCCTGGCACCGCAACCCAGCGGCATACGCATCCGGATATCGAGGAGACGATCTACGTTCTGACCGGAACCGGAATTGCTCATTGGGACAACGAAGAGATAGAGATCGGCCCTGGATCCGCATTGTGTTATCCGAAGGACGTTGTCCGGTTGGTGCGAAACACCGGGAGCACGCCCCTGGCGTACCTCTGTCATTCGGCGTCGCTTGACTAGAAGTACTTCACGTAGCTGAGGCATTGAGGAGGGATAACGATGGGCTTGATGGTTGGCAAGAAAGCACTGGTCATGGGGGTAGCGAACCAACGATCCCTCGCCTGGGGCATCGCCCAGGCTCTACATCGCGAGGGCGCTGAACTCGCGTTCAGCTATGTGCCTGATGATCGCATGAAGCGCAATCTTGACAAGCTCGTAGGTGGCCTGGACGGCGCCGGGGACGTTCCATCTATCCCTTGCGACGTGCAGGATAGCGCTCAAGTTGAGGCACTGTTCCGTGAAATTGGAGACCAATGGGAGTCGCTGGACGTTTTTGTCCACTCGATCTCGTTCGCCAACCGGGACGAAATCACCGGTCGCTACAGTGAGATTTCGCGAGAGGGTTTCGCCCTGGCTCAGGATGTCAATACCTACTCGCTCATCGAATGTAGCAGACACGCCGCGCCGCTCATGCGTTCGGCGGGCGGCGGCAGCATCATCACGATGACCTACCTGGCTGCGGAACGGGTCGTGCCGAGCTATGCGGTAATGTCGGCGGCCAAAGCGTCGTTGGAATCGAGCGTCCGCTATCTTGCTGCTGATCTCGGTCCAGAGAACATTCGTGTCAACGCGATCTCTGCCGGTCCGATGCGCACACTTGCGGCGAGTGCGGTCAAAGGCATCGCTGGCGCGCGGGACCTCATGGAAGAGCGTGCCCCATTGCGCCGCAATATCACGCTTGATGAAGTTGGAAACGTTGGTCTATTCCTCGCTTCGGATCTATCGAGTCCGGTCACCGGCCAGACGATCTACGCTGATTGTGGTTTCAATATCACCGCGATGTAACAACGAGGAAGATCAGCTTGTAGCCGGCAGTCAATTTCGTCCTGCGGCCCGCTCGCAACAATCTACGAGTTTTCCTCCGTACCCTCCACCCCCAGCTCTTCGTGGGACTCATGGAAGTGGTGGATGTGATGTTCTCCCCGGCGCGCCTGAAGGCGCTGGCTGACATAGCCATGCTGTGGCGCGAACAAGAGCGCCAACAAGAACACCGCCGTTGTGGAAAGGGCGATCGAGCCACTTGCTGAGAAATCGAGGTGAAACGAGATATAGAGTCCAACGAACCCGCTGCCGACTGCTATAAGGACGCTGAAGAAGATCATTCGTTGTAGCTGATCGGTCAGGAGCCGCGCCGCGGCCGCTGGCGTCACCAGGAGGGCGAGCAAGAGCAGGTTGCCAATTGCTTGCAGGCTGAATACGGCTGTCAGCGTTACGAGCATCAGGAGCAGCAGTTCTAGGCGGAAGATTGGATAACCGGCGGAGGCAGCCAGCGTCCGGTCAAACGCTACCAGGACGAAGGTGCGCAGAAAGCCGAGCGTGGTGGCGACAACGATCAAGGCAAGAAACGCCGTTACGAGAAGGTCCTGTTCGGAGATGGCGAGAATATTGCCAAACAACAGGGACGACACCTCGCCCATGTAGCTCCGATTGGCGCTGACCATGACGATGCCAAGAGCGAAGAATGCGGCGAAGATTACGCCAATCGCTGAGTCATGACTGACCCGCCGGTTGCGAGAGGCTAGCCCGATGCCGATTGCCGTGGCCGATCCAAAAACAAAAGCGCCCAGCATTATGTTGTATCCGAGTATGGTCGCAAGGATGACGCCGGGGAACACGGCGTGGATCAGCGCGTCACCGATGAACGCGAGACCCCGCAGCACCACAAGCGATCCCACGATGCCCGCTGCAATCCCGATGATCGTGATTTCGATGAACGCCCGCTGCATGAATGGGAATGTCCACGGCTCGGTTAACATCTCCAGCATGGCTACGTGAACACGGCGACGCGGCCGCCGAATGTTTCCCGCATTACCGCTGGAGTAAAGACCTCGGCTGTCGGGCCATAGGCGACGATGCCGCGGTTCAGGCACACCAGGTAATCGCTAAGCTCTTGGATCTCTTCGAGATCATGGGATGAGATGAGGACTGCCGCGCCGGAATCGGCGAATTCCCTGATGATGGTATGGAACAACTCTCTCGTGGTCACATCGAGTCCGGTCATCGGCTCATCGAGCAAGACGATTTCTGGTTCCTGGACGAGCGCCCGTGCGAGGAAGAGGCGCTGCTGCTGCCCTCCAGAGAACTGACTGATGTGCCGGTGCGCCGATTCTGCCATGTCGAGGCGCTCGAGCGCCGCATACACGGCATCGCGGTCGGCGTCGCGTATCCGACCGAACCATCCTATAGACCGGCTGCGTCCCATCATCACGACATCGAGTGCTCTCAGCGGGAAGTCCCAATTGACATCTCGCGCTTGTGGAACGTACGCGATTCGGGTGCGAGCGCGGTCCAACGGCCTGTTGTCCCATGTGAGTGAACCATCGACATGCGTGATTTCACCTGCGATCGCCTTGATCACCGTGCTCTTGCCGCCCCCGTTTGGCCCGATCAGGCCGGTAACTGAGCCAGCAGGCACATCGAAACTAACCCGATCAACCGCGAGGAGATGCCCATATCTCACGCTAAGGTTCAGAAACCTGATCGCTCGCATCGTGATCTGCCAGACCTCCAGATGAGACTAAGTATCAACAGAAAAGCTTAGTCCATCGCTTCCCAGAATGCGAGAGTTCATCACGGACAGGGGGGTGGAATCACTGGCAAGGCAACCGGATTCATGACGGAGGCGTAGCTTCTTAAGGCGTGATGCGGCTAGCATGTCGCAGTGCAGCTGATGCGCTGAGAGGATGGAGTGTGCCCTTCAAATGTGGTCGGTGCTAGCCTCCTCCTGGCGGGTTGTCGTTCTTCGCGCAGTTGCTGATCGGGTCATTCTCGCTGCCGCCCTCATCACCATACTTCTCGCGACCATGCTCGTGGCGGCAGGGCCGATCTATGCCGACGCCGTCTCCCTGAGCGCCGTGCGCCGCACCCTTGTGGATGCGGAGGTGCAGGATGGCAACGCGGTCGTCACATCCAGGGTCACGCCTCAGGCGTTCGTTGATACGAACGAGCGCGCGTCGACCGAGATCATGTCGGCGTTCCGTTTCACCGGGGGATCGATCCTTCGCCGTGGAACGTCGGATTCGTACGCTCTTCCGGAGCAGCCTGGCAATCAAGTTACTGAGCTGACCGTCTTCCGGTTCTTCGACCAGATCGAGGAACACGCAACGCTCGTCGACGGCGCATGGCCAGTCGCGGGAGGCGTTCCCTATGAGGTGGCGATTGCTGAACCGGTTGCGGCTACCCTCGGGTTGTCGACCGGGGATGAACTGGAACTTACGAACCGGCGCGATGATTCCGCGGTTGTAAACGTGAAGATCTCCGGGATCTATACCGTCGACGATGCGATCGATCCCTTCTGGTACGGCGATGAGTTGGACATTAACGGAATTGACGTTGGGTCGTCGTTCACGACACACGGCCCGTTTGTCGTTTCGATAGAGACATTCTTCAATGCCATGACCCCATTCAGTTCCGAGGTCAACTGGCGTGTCTATCCCGTTCATGACAACCTCATCGTCGGGGAAGTCGATGACCTGCGTCGAGAGTTGGAACGCCTTGAGGGTCGGCTGAATGCCGACCGCGCGGCGGGTAACCGGATGCGTGTCGAAACCGGCCTGATCCAGATCCTGAGGGAAGCTGAGCGCTCGCTGCTGGTGACGCGCTCGTCGGTGCTGATCATCACCGTTCAACTTGCGGTTCTTGCCGGATACGCACTGTTACTGACCGCCGGTCTGCTGGTTGAGAGCCGCCAGGTCGAGACGAATCTGCTGCGGTCCCGTGGCGGGAGCAGCACTCAGATCCTTGCAATGGCGATTCTCGAAGGGTTGTTGCTGACAGTTCCCGCCGCGCTCGTTGCGCCCTGGCTCGCCGCCTGGGCTCTGCGTATGCTCAACGTTGTTGGCCCGCTTGCCGACATCGATCTTGTGATTGTTCCTGTCGTGACGCGTGCAAGTTACATCGTTGCGGGCCTCGCCGCTCTCGGCGCGTTGTTTGCTCTTACAGTGCCCGCCTATCGAGCCGCCCAGAGATTTGGAGATATCCACGCGCAACGATCCCGAGAGGCGCCACGCGGCATCGTCCAGCGAGCCGGAATCGATATAGCGCTCCTTGTCATTGCGTTCATTGGCATTTGGCAACTGCGAAGGTTTGGCGCGCCGATAACCGAGACAGTCCAGGGCCGGCTCGGCATTGATCCCCTGCTGATTGCAACTCCAGCGCTCGGCCTGCTGGCCGGCGGTGTCGTGGCTCTTCGTACCTTGCCGCTGATATCGCGGTTCGCGGAGTCAGTCACATCGCGGAGCACATTGCTCGTTCCTGCGCTGGGAGCATGGCAGGTCGCTCGTCGCCCACTCCGCTACGCGCGAGCCGCCCTACTACTTGTGCTCGCCACGGGAATCGGCCTGTTCGCTGTCTCTTATGCGACGACCTGGAGGACGTCGCAAGACGATCAGGCAGGGTATCAGATAGGCGCCGATCTCAGGATCGAGCCAGATCGCCGTGTGGGCACGGGCATACCGGCCTATTTGCTGCGCGACGCGTATGAAGACATCCCCGGATTCAATGAGGTCGTCCCGGTTCAGCGGGAGTTCGGCCAGCTTGCACGATCTGTATCGACAGTGCGTTATGTCATTCTGGATGCCGAACGTGCTGCCGACGTCGTGATCTTTCGTCCCGATCTTGCCGGTGAACCGTTTGACGAGCTCATGTCTCGGATTGCCGCGCAACGGGCAAGGCCCGTGTCAATACCTCTGCCTGGTGAACCAGCGAGAATCGCGGTCGAGGCCTTATTCCTCACCGAACCTATTCCTCCTGGAACCCAGATACCCGAAGACGTGCGACCATCAAGATTGGAGTTGAATCCGAGCATCCGGGTTGTGCTGGTTGATGGAGATGGCCAGTTGTTCCGCGTAGATCTAGGCGGGCTTGAACAATCGGGCGAACGCGAACGTGTCGAGGCTGACCTGACCTACGCCCTTTCCGACGGTGGCCGGCTGGACCCGGTCTATCCGCTCGCTGTCATTGCGATCGAGCTGCGAACCAACGCGCCGCAGGACATTGCCCGCAACGCCAGATTCGTTGTCGGTGGAGTGCTGGTCAGTCCAGACGCGGAGGGCGACGCCTGGCAGCCAGTTCCGATCGACCTGGATCCCGAAGCCTGGGAACCTAGCGTGACTCAACTTGCGCTTGCCGTCGAACGACCGTCTATCGCGGTGGCAGACGATGAATCGATTGCCGGGCTCGCAGTTGATGTTTCCGCCGGGGCGACGACCAGTGATGCCGCGATTCCGCTCGTATTCGGATTTCAGCCCGCCGGTTCCGAAGCTGTCGAATCGCTTCCCGTTCTGGCATCGGCCGATTTGCTAGTGGAAAGTGGGCTTGAGGTCGGAGATGAGTTGCCGTTGCCATCGCTCCCTGGATATGAAGGCAGCGGCCTGGTTGTCGGAGTCATCGAGGATTTCCCAACGGTCGATCCGGAGCGTGGGGAGCCGGTCGTCATCGACTATCAAAGCTATCTTGCGGCGAGTTTCACTCCGGGCGCAGGCATTCAGGCGCCGGACGAGTATTGGTTCTCGATTCAGGAAGATCAGCAGGCAGAGGCCGCGGAAGTTCTTCTTGATGCGCCGTTGTCGAGCGCGGACATTGCCAGCCGCAGTGTTCGCGAGGCGTCACTGAACTCCGATCCGGTGGCGCTCGGAACCATCGGGTCGCTCATGCTTGGTTTTGTCGCCGCGGCTGTCTTTGCCGGAATTGGGTTTGCCGTGAATGCTGCAGTCTCTGCTCGTGAACGGTTGCTCGAGTTTGCTCTATTGCGTGCGGTCGGTTTGTCAAACCGCCAACTTCTGGCATGGCTGTCCCTTGAGAACGCCCTTCTGGTTGTCTTTGGTCTTGTTGCTGGGACTCTGCTCGGAGTAGCGCTCGCCTGGCTTGTGCTGCCACTGCTTGGGATCACACAACAGGCGGCGCAGGCGGTTCCGAGCGTCATCGTTGTGTATCCCTGGCAGACGATCTTCTGGCTGGAGATGTCAATCGTCGTTGTTCTCTTGCTGGCTGTCGGGTTGCTTGCAGTTATGCTGCGGCGGATGGGCCTCGGCGCGCTCCTCCGGCTGGGTGAGGAGTAGCAATGGCAGATGTTCAACGACAGCCAAGTCGCCGGAGCGTCTCCAGCATCGTCATCCTTGCGCGCAACAACGTGCGCCAGATCCGCTTCAACGGCTCGGCAACTCTGGTTCTCGCGGGTGTAGTGATGCTCACGGCGTTTGCTGTGGTCGCGACTCCGCGATTCCTCAATCAGGTGTCAGACGATGCCCTTCGGAAGGCGGTCGTTGACGCCGCGCCGATCAACCGCAACATCAGTATCGAGCAGGGTATGCAGATCCGCCCCGAACCCGAAGACGTCTTTGCAGGCGTTGTCGCTGAGGGAGAGGATCGCCGCGCCGAATTCTCAGCGCCGATTCAGGACATTATCGGAGGCCAGCGGTATGTCGTGGATAGTCAGAGCTTCGAGGCCGAGTCGCTGCCCGGCGAGCCTCCCAGCCCGTTTCCGCGGTTCCTTCGAATGCGCTATCAGGAAGACATTGAGAGTCATGTGACGCTTGTTCAGGGCGACTTTCCAAGTCTGGCTGAGCCAGTTCAGGTGCAGGTTGAAGGTGCAGAGGGCGCGACGCCCGTGCCGGCGTATGAAATTGCGATCACACAAGCTACGTCGGATTTGATGCAGATAGGAATCGGGGATTCGATTGTTCTGACGCCCCAGCGTGAAGACCCGCTGAATCGCGGGGCCACCCTCAATGAACTGAGCTACAACCTCGTAGCGCGTGTGTCTGGGATCATCGAGATCGACGAGCCAGAGGCCGAGTACTGGTTTGGTGATACGCGCCTTCAGGAACCTCTTGTTGTCGAAAATCCAGATTTTGTCCTGATCTTTGGCACCGGGCTGATGAGCCCCAGCGCTTACGGAGAGATGCTGGGCGATACCAGCCCGTCGCTGTGGAGCTACACCTGGCGTTACTTTGTCGATCCAGAGCGTCTGGATGCGGGAGAGATCGGCGGGATCACCGATGAACTGCAGGCGCTCGAAGTTCAGTTCGGATCGAGCGGGCTGGTCGCGGTTGACGAGCCGCATCTCCGTACCGGGCTTGTCCGTATCGCTAACCGGTACGAGCGCGAGCGTCAACTGACGATCGCAATGCTCTCCCTCGTGGTCGCCGGGGTGACGGTCGTGGCTCTGGCGGTGATCGCGCTGCTCGGCGCGCTCATAGCCTCTGGAAGGCGGGGCCCGGTGCTCTTGACCAGGAGCCGTGGAGCGTCGAGCAGCCAGCTCGGTTGGGCGCAAGGGATCGAAGGGATCGTTGTCTTCACGCCCGCGGCGCTGATTGGCATGTTCCTTGCGAGCGTCGCCGTTGCCGGCCGTCCCGCGAACCTGGCTGTACCGCTGGCGATTGGCGTCGCATTGCTTGTCGCCGGAATCGCTGTCGCGCTTTCCTGGTCTCTGATTCACGGGGACCTCGGCCGGCTTTTTCAACAGGATGAGGCGGCTCGCCAGGGTGGACGCTATCGACCCGTAATCGAGGCTGCGATTGTGCTTGTGGCAATCGGTGGACTCGTGCTCTTTCGCCGGCGCGGTCTGGAGGCCGGGAGCCTCAGCGACCCGGACCAGGGATTCGATCCCTTCCTGGCCGCTGTTCCAGTGCTTCTTGCTTTGACCACCGCCATCGTGATGCTGCGCCTGTATCCCCTGCCGGTCCGTTTGGGCGCCTGGTTCGGATCGTTGCGCCGGGGCGCCGTCGTGTTCATAGGATTCCGGCGTGTTGGTTCCCAGCCGCTTTCCGCGCGCCTACCCATGGTCGTGATGCTGGTGGCGACAGGTATTGCGGTCTTTGCCGCTGTCATGCTCTACTCGATCACCGAAGGACAGCAGAATTCCACCTGGCAAGAAGTTGGCGCTGACTACCGGGTGCAGTCCGTTCGGGAGGAGGCCCCGATCTCGTCTCGCGTTGATTTCTCCGGGGTTGCGGGAATCGAAGCATCAGCCGACGCAGCTCAACTTCAGGCGCGCGACCTGACGTCCCCGACGGCCCGCGGGAGCGTCACACTGCTTGCCATGGACACCGCGGACTATCAGCAGGTTGCCGCTGGGACGCGAGCGGATCCGGAGTTCCCGGAGGCGATGCTGATCGAACAGAATGTCCAGGGAATCGGGACCGACGCGAATCCAGTGCCAGCGGTTGTTTCGGAGGTCTGGACCACGAGCGATCCGCCGAACATTGGAGACATCCTGACGATCGAGATTCGACGGACGAGTTTCAAGGTCGTCGTCCGAGATATCAAAGAGAACTTTCCGAGTCTCAGATCTGGAGAACAATTCATTGTGGTGCCGCGTAGTAGTGTCGAAGCAGTCGATCCGGCCATCGATACGCGAGGGACCTTCAGATATCTGAGAGCGCCAGCGAGCGTCGGGCCAGAGATCGAAGAGACGCTCCTGGAGCAGTCACGCGGGTCGGAGTTGCTATCGCGGCAGGAGATCTTCGACGAGTTGGCCAATGCCCCACTTGTCGATGGCGTAGAAACCGGTTTTCAGGCGGCTGCGGTGGTCGCGACGCTCTATGCGGTGCTGGCCGCTCTGGCCGGAATTGCCCTCACGGCGCGGGATCGCGCGCGCGACCTTGGTTACTTGCGAACTCTCGGGTTAACATCACGGCAGGCAACCGCGCTGACCGTGATCGAACAACTGCCTCCTGCAATTCTGGCGACGATCGTCGGAGCAGGACTTGGCGTCTTGCTGGTGCTCCTTATCGAGCCCGGCCTGGAACTGAGCACATTCGCTGGATCAACACTGCCGGCCGATGTCTTGTTTGACGGAAGAACTATCGCACTTGTGGCCGGTATCGAACTGTTCACCATTGTAGTGGCCGTCGCCGTTTACAGTTATTTGACGCGCCGGATGAACCTCGGGAATGTGCTCCGATTGGGGGATCGCTAATGACCGAATCACTGGACTTCCAGAAGATGCGAGAACGCGCCGCCAATGTCCAGCATGTAGCCTACGGCGGTGGATCGGTCATCGCTTGTGACAACCTTGTCAAGATCTACAAAGTCGCGGATCTTGAAGTTGTCGCGTTGCAGGGGTTGGACCTGCTCGTCGATCCCGGCGAGTTTATCGCGGTCGTTGGTGCTTCTGGAAGCGGGAAGTCAACGCTGCTGAACATCCTGGGCGGCCTCGATGTGCCCTCGGCCGGCGTCGCAACAGTGGCGGGTTATGACCTGCTCAACATGGCAAGCGAGGATCGCACCCGCTACCGGCGTCAAGTGATTGGATTCGTTTGGCAGCAGACAGCTCGTAATCTACTTCCCTACCTCTCCGCGAAAGAAAACGTCGAGCTACCGATGATCCTGGAGGGAACACCTCGTGGTCTTCGATTGGAGCGGTCAAGAGAACTGCTCGAACTCGTTGGGCTCGGTGACCGGGCGGATCACCGGCCCGAGCAGCTTTCCGGCGGAGAACAACAGCGTGTTGCGATTGCCGTGGCTCTCTCCAACGCGCCGAACGTCCTGTTTGCCGACGAACCCACCGGAGAGCTGGATACCGCGACATCGACGGAGATTTTCGAAGTTCTCCGTGAGGTCAACCGGCATCAGGGGGTGACGGTTGTCGTGGTGACGCACGACCCGCTTGTGTCGGACCACGTAAATCGGACGGTTGCTATCCGAGACGGGCGGACGAGCACCGAGACGTTGCGCCGGACAGGCGTTGACGAAGCGGGCGAGCAGACGGTCTTTGCTGAGGAGTTCGTCGTGCTGGACCGTGTTGGCCGGCTTCAGCTTCCAGAGCATTATGTCGATTCGCTGCAGCTTGAGCGGCGCGTGCGCCTGACAATGGATGACGACCACGCCAACGTCTGGCCGGACAAAGATCCTGAGATCAAACCAATAGCGGCGACGGTTAATGAGGAGGTGGGCGGATGAGTTTTGAGTCCGATCATAAACGCTGGCAGCGTCCGGGCGCCGATGGCACGCGCGGCGCGTTCGTCACGGAGAATGATGGTCAGCCAGCGCGGACTTGGACACGCAGGTCATCAACTTCCGGAGCCATTTCGGAGCCGATCGTGGTTGTTGACAATCTATCGCGTGATTATGTCACGCCAGCACATACTGTCCATGCCTTGAGAGAGATCAACCTCGAATTCGAGCGGGGTCACCTGATCGCGGTGCGTGGCCGTTCGGGCAGTGGAAAGACGACGTTCCTCAACCTCATCGGCGGATTGGATAAGCCAACGTCAGGTTCCGTTCGCGTCGACGGCGCTGATATCACGGTCATGGACGAAGCGAGTCTCGTCCTACTTCGCCGTGAGAAGATCGGCTTCGTGTTCCAGGCTTTTGGCCTGATACCCATTCTCAGCGCGGCGGAGAATGTCGAGATTCCTCTACGATTGGCACGTTCCAGCGTGGCCGAGCGTGAGGAGCGTGCGCGCATCCTTCTTGAGCTCGTCGGTCTGAGCGAGCGTGCCAATCATCGTCCACATGAGTTGTCGGGTGGCGAACAGCAACGAGTTGCGCTGGCAAGAGCCCTGGCGAATGGTCCCCAATTGCTGCTTGCAGACGAGCCAACCGGGCAATTGGATTCCCGCACGGGACGGGCGATCATGAATCTGATTCTCGCGCTGGTGCGCAGTGAAGGTGTCACTGCCATCGTCGCGACGCACGACCCCGCTCTGATCGATATTGCCGATCGCGTCGTCGATATTCTGGACGGCCGGGTCATACATGACACCGCGGATGAGAACGAGCTCGTGCTTACCTGATACGTAGGCTGGCGAGACGATCGGCGAGCGCAATTGTAGGCTTCCAGCTACCGATCTCATCATAGCTCCACCAAGCTGAGAGGACAGCAAACGCCTGCGCCCAGCCGTGAATTCTCTGCCGGTCGAGTCCTAGCATCTCCGCCAATTCGTCGATTCGTCGCGCAAGGATTTTCTGGACATCTGGAACGTGATGGATTGCCGGTATCGGGTTCAGGATGAATGCCGCGCACTCGAAGGCTATATCCCCCACTACGCCCTTAGGATCGATCGCGAGCCAACCTCTTTCCTCGCTGAAGATGACGTTCATATGATGGAAGTCGCCGTGGAGGAGATAGGTGGATGCGGTTGAGGAGATCAGCTCGTCGAAGAGGCGCTCTGCACGTTCAACGATCCTTTCCGGAAATGGGCCGGTTCCACCGTCAAATTCACTCCTGAGACCTTGCATTCCACGCCGCGCCCACCGTTCGACCGCCCCGAAATCGTGCGCAGGGTTCGGCGCGGGAGTTTTCAAGTCTGACAGGACGGCGGCTGCAATTCTGGTTGCAAGCTCGTCGTCTTGCGGGAAGTATTCCGCCAGCATTGTGCCGGGAACGATGCGCTCGATCAGGGCTATGTAGTTGTCGAGGTCGAATTCGAGAATTCTGGCAATGCCCTGCCCGTCGTAGTGCCGCAATGCCTGGATCTCTGAGCGTTGTTCTGGTTCGGGAAGTCCGATCTTGAGCACCGCGCTGCTGCCGTCTGATCTGGTCACTGGCAAGACGTAGTTGAAACTCAATCCTTCGAATGGACCGTGAACGGTCAGATCCCACTCGCGAGCATATCGTGCGACGAGGAGCGGTAGTTGCTGAATCCAGACGCGACCCATTTCACCAAAGTAACTGCAGGTCGATTTGGCAAAGTACTCGGGAATCGGTTCTGGCATCGATCTATCCAACCAAAAGGGTGTAGAGAATGATCGCCGCAACAGCGGTAAGCGCAAACGCGAACCCGCAACCGAGCGCCAGATGGCTGTCGCGTCTGATGATGCGATTGGCGCCGGTTTCATTCGGTCCCCTGGTGTCCTTGCTATCCACGTCGCTCCACGTTCGTGAGCTGATTGTTCTGGTCAAGTGTAGTCGTGTCTACGGCGGTTGATTCGACCTGCTTTGTATCGGATCGCTTGATCTTCGGGTGCGACCAACTACTTTGGTCCACCCGGGTGGACTCGAAGCGTATCCTCGTTTGAGTGCGATCAGTTGTTGACGGGATTCCACCTATCCGGCGCTCTGTTCCACGTGAAACGCGGTTCCGGAATCCGGACCTGATGACCGCATCCTCGGTCCGGATTCCGGATCGCTACTCGACGGGGAATGCCCCGGACCTGATCATCTCCGCTCGCAACGCCATGAGATACTGGCCATCGAGACCGGCGACGATAACGTTGCGAATTCGTGAACGACGACGCAAATGGCCGATGAGTATTCTCCCCATTGTCCGGGAGCTCGTTTGTTGAAAGACGGGGAGCGTCACGAAGCTGATCCCAGCACTCTCAAACAAGTCAAGACCGGCAGCGAATGCGATTTCGTCACGACCAGTCCTGTGTTGCTCACCTGGTTCCAAGCTGACGACCGCATGTGCAATCAGTTCAATTCCTTCGGCCTTCAATCGCCCTGGACCCGTCGGGTACGCATGACCAAGATGGAGAGGACGCAATCTGCTGAGCTCATCTTCCACCTCGTGCCCGGCTCGCATCCGCACCTCGCCGGCAAGCCCCGCGGCCATGATCGCCCGGGTATTGGCAGGAATGAGCATGCCAGCGGACATACGTTGCAAGGGCCGCGCCGCTTCAAGGTGAATGATAGTGTTTTCAAACGCCAGTTTCCGTGCGTCGATCATAGTGATTCAAGTGTACGACCAGTAGCTCAGTCGGACGTCCCCGGATTCAGATTGGCGATCGGTGTGTGGTAGCGTTGGTATGCCCGGCCGGGGTATGCAGAAGTGACATAATGATAGGACTCGATGCGATGATAACCACTTACCAAGTTCCCGAGATCCATTGCGATCACTGCGTTGCGGCGATAAATCGTGAACTTGCGGACATTCGTGGCGTGAAGAAGATCGAGGTTGACCTGGAAACGAAGACCGTGCGGATTGAATCCGATGGGCAGGTTTCCGATGAGCAGATCATCGCAGGACTGTACGAAGCCGGGTTTGACGTCGCGGCATCGTAGTCGTCCTCGATCGAACGTTGAATCGAGCCATCATCGAGCGAGCCGAGATGCTATTGCCGCGATTTGCCCGGAGTGCTAGCTTGTTCGCCAGACTGCTAATTCGTGAATCGAAAGGAGCGTGCCGTGGTACTTCGACGTGAGACGCAGCAAGAAATCGCCGGGGCGAAGGCGGAGCAACTCTACGACGCCGCGTACATCGCGGCGCACCCCGGATCGCTTGAACATTACGAGACCGCCAGGCACCGGTTTCCGAGCGGGGTTACTCATGATGGGCGGTACGCAGAGCCGTTCAACATCGTCGCCACACATGCCAAGGGCGCATACAAGTGGGACGTCGATGGAAACCGGTACATTGATTATGTCACCGGACACGGGTCGCTCATTCTCGGCCACAACCGCCCTGAAGTAATCGACGCGGTCGCGGAACAGCTGCAGAAGGGTACCCATCTCGGGGCGAATCACCCGTTGGAGCTAGCCTGGGCGGAGAAGGTGATCGAGATTGTGCCCAGCGCGGAGGTCGTTCGATTTCATTCGTCGGGCACCGAAGCGATCATGATGGCAGTCCGAATGGCGCGAAACTACACCGGACGCACAACGCTGGTTCAGTTCGAGGGGCATTTTCACGGTTGGAGCGACATTGCGTTTGGCGGCGCTGGCGGCCCGGGATTGCCAGCGGCGTTGCATAGCCTTGCCGAGGTGCTGCCGTGCGGGGATCTTGACGCGGTCGAAGAGGCCCTTGCTGACGAAACAGTCGCCGCGGTCATTGTGGAGACGAGCCACCCGGATTTCTTCACGTTGCCGGATCCAGCCGGGTATCTTCGCGGTTTGCGTGACATAACGGAGCGCACTGGTACGGTGCTAATTTTCGACGAGGTGGTGAGCGGATTTCGCTGGGCGCCTGGGGGCGCGCAGGAGTTTTACGGCGTGACCCCGGACCTGACAACGCTGGCAAAGATCCTTGCTGGCGGACTTCCCGGCGGGGCTGTGACGGGCCGTGCCGACATCGTCAACACCGTCTCTTTTGACCCGCAAGCTCGCGGCGGACGCGCAAAGATTGCTCACCCGGGCACGTTCAACGCCAATCCTCTCTCTGCCGCGGCGGGAGTCGCCTGTCTAACGCTTGTTGCCGACCCTGCGATCCAGCAGAAGGCCACCGCGACCGCTGCGGCAATCCGCCAGGGGATGAATCGAGCGCTCCGTGATCTCGAGATTCCTGGCTGTGTCTATGGCGAGGTTTCGATGCTCCGGATCGCCCTGGGTGGTGAGGAGCTGCCACCTGATTCTGATCTGCTGCGCCCGATTTCTGGCGCGCCGTCTGGCCGCGATGCAACGGAGGACCCAGCTTTGCGAAGGGCCTTGAATCTCGGAATGCTGATGGGTGGAGTTCATCTGTTCAACGCTCGAGCGATCACCTCGATTGCCCATTCCGAGGAAGATATCGACCAGACGGTGGAGACTTTCGCAGGCACGATGGAGAACATGAAGAACGCCGGGTTGCTGCCGGCCGAGGGGATCTGAAAACTTCACCATGCGTGCGTGAACAAAGGTTCTTGCAAACGAGCTGGAAGTGGTCTATATTGGTGGCGTAGCTATCCGTTCAGACAAGAGAGGAGGAGCGGGTGACGCGATTTTGTGGCGCGACTGGCAGTGGTCACTTGCTGTGGCTGTTCTGCCCAATCCTCGAAGACACTGAACGGTCGGACGCCTAGTTATCTGGTGGAAGCGGATGACTGTTGCTAGTTCCCGGCGTACCGGCCCCTAACACCCTGAAAAGTCAATGTGATTGATACGGAAATCGCCGGTTGTAACCGGCAGTTAGGAGATGTTCCTACATCTTCAGTGGCCTAAAGGCACATGTGACATGACCGGCCTCATGGAATCGGGGCCGGTCATCTGCTTGTTGGGCTTCCGGATTCATCCACTGAGAATGATGATGCGCGTGCTGGGATGGACTTTGATACTTGCCCGGGTTCCCGGTATGTCCATGAAACCCTCCTCGATTCGATCTACAAGACGCGGTTGAAGACGGCCGCGAATCACCACCAGGTTTGGTTCTGCAACCGCGCGGCTCAACCGTCCAGCTCTAACGCGCACATTTCCGTACTCGGCTACGAGGCTCCCATACTCTTGTTTGCGATTCTCAAACGTCAGTCGGTGTTCACTGAAGCCGAGTTGCAACTCGTTTGCCAGATTCACCAGTTCGTCATCGGAAGGTTGTGGGTCACCCGGGCGGACGAGGACCACTCTCCGGGCTTCAAGTTCCCGTAGAAGAGATCGAGGCGCCTCCAGCGCCCGCGTTTGCGCGAGGACATCTGAACCACCCTCCGTGAGGCTCTGGTAGTCTGTCCGGTCGAACGCTGTGACTCTGGGACTGGAAAAGGCCGATCCGCGTTCGAACGCCCGCTGAGTTGACTGATCGAGGCGCTGGCGCACACGTTCCATTGCTTCCTGACTCGACTGCAACGCCTCGCGGCGTCGCACCTGTTCGCTATCGAGGAATTCGGATGTTGTAGGTAGGCCGATGTTCAGTTCAGGCATGTCGACGTGCAGCGTGTTCAGGTCCGGTTCTGCAGCAACTGGTTGTGGATCCGATCGAGCTTCCTCAGACGACTCCCCGGCCAGGTCCGGCGAACTCCCGGTCGTCGTCGCCGCGCCCGAGTCCGAATCTGAAGCAACTTCGAGATCTGAGGTCGCCGACGTCGCTTGCTCGAATTCCTGGGCGCCTGCAGGTTGGCCACCGGCGGTGGTCGCCTGATCCGCCTCTCGTGTCGCGGTGGCGGCGTCGATAACGGCGGCTTCGATGGGCGGAAGAACCCCGCGACGATCTAGTTCGTCTATGGCGTTGGACAATTCGGGATTCAAGGCGGCGAATTCACGTAGACGGGCGATTTCTTCCGGTCCGATGCTGCTTAGCCGTGTGCGCCGATCTGCTGGAGATAAATCGCTCCATTCGTACGCAAGGTCCACCATCTTCCCGGAACCCGGCCAGCGAGAATCCGCCAGGGCGATAGCCCGGTCCTTGAGATGGCGGTCGAAGAGCACGCGCAGGATTTCGATCTCGCGTCGTTTCGGCTGTGCTGGTTGACTGGTGCTCATGGCAGACTCCATCGAGATGTTCGATACGGCAGGCGTGAGCCAACGATACATGAGATCCTTCGTAGGTGGTCTACTACCCTCGTACGGATTCCGGTGCATGCGACTATGTCCACCCCGGTGGACTATCCATCCGGAGAACCCGCTGGGATAAGATGTAGCAGAGAAACACGTACGTTCAGATCCTCGGAGGGACGCTCATGAAGATCGGCCTTACGCTTCCCAATCGCGGTGTACTTTTCGATGTGACAACCCCGGAAGAAATGCTCAAGATGGCGGAAATCGCCGATCAGTCCGGAGTCTTCAGTTCGGTCTGGGTTGGCGATAGCCTGCTCGGGAAGCCACGCATGGAATCGATTGCGCTGCTGGCGGGAGTTGCGGCGCGAACGTCCCGCGTGCGGATCGGTCCAGCGTGCATGGCCAGCTTCCCGCTGCGGGATCCCGTTCTACTCGCCTACCAGTGGGCAAGTCTTGACCTGCTTGCTGGCGGGCGTACGGTGCTGGTCGCCTGCACCGGTATCGTTCCCCAGGAGGGCGGCCGGATCGAAGGCGAACTCTATGGTCTAGAGCCCCGCGATCGAGTACGACGCCTGATTGAGTGGATCGCGCTGCTCAAGAAACTCTGGACAGAGGATGACGTGTCATTTGATGGAAAGCACTATCAATGTGAAGGGATCACCATCGAACCTCGTCCCGCGGCAATTCCCCGGCCACCGATATGGATCGCCAATAACGCTCGTGGAGATTGGGAGCTTGTAACCAGGACGTTGCGGCGAGCTGTCAATCACGCTGATGGCTGGGAAACATCGTTGTCCGATCCTCTAGATGTCGGCAGGAGGATCAAGTATCTGCGGGAATATGCGGCGGAAAAGGGCAAGGACTGGAATTCATTTGAGACCCATCTCTATCACAACATCAATGTCAACGAGGATCGCGATGTGGCGCTGGATGAGTCGAAGCGATTTCTGGATCTGTACTACACCGAAGACTATGACCGCGACTTCGTTGATGCCTGGGTTGCGACGGGCAGCCCGGAGCAGTGCGTCGAGCACCTCCGAGTGTACAAGGAACTTGGCATCGACGAGGTGACGCTGAGGGTGACGGCCTGGGATCAGATGGGCCAATTGGAACGGGTCATCACGGAGGTAATCCCCTACGTCTAGCCAAACTGCATCGTCGTCAGGAACGACGAGCGCAAGTGCCATTGAAGATATTGACATAAAATACCGGCTCGGACTGTCCGCTGACGAGGTGGCGAATCGCGTTGCCGCCGGACAGGTGAATGTGACTCCCCCGTCGTCGAGCGAGTCCGCCTGGAGCATTGTCCGGCGAAACGCGCTGAGCGCGGTCAACATCCTGCTATTCGTCATTTCGATCGGATTGATCGCGCTCGATCTCTATCGTGATGCGGTGCTAACGGCTGGAATAGTGCTCATCAATGTCGTGATCGGCATCTTTCAGGAGCTTCGAGCAAAACGTCAATTGGAGCGGATAGCCCTGTTGAACCGGTCGACGACCGCGGTGATCCGGGGAGGCGAGCGGATCGAGATTGACCCTTCCGAGGTTGTCGTCGGAGACATCGTCTCATTCGTTCCTGGCGATCAGTTCCCGGTCGACGCACTGTTACGGTCTCACACTCCAGTACAGGCGGACGAATCGAACCTGACCGGTGAATCAAGGCCGGTGAGGAAGCACCAGGGAGATATGCTACTGGCCGGAAGTTCCTGCCTCGTGGGCAGTGGGATCGCTGAAACGCTCAACGTCGGTGAAAAGAGTGCGACCCAGAGGATAACGTCGCAGGCTCGCGCCTACAGGTCCGTCAAGACACCACTACAGCGAGATGTGGACATAATCATTCGTGTGATGACCGTCGTCGTGATGTTGCTCGCCTTCCAGGTCTTTCAGGCATTTGGCGGCTTCTACGATCGGATTCCGATTGTAGAGACGGTACAGGCTTCAGCGGTGCTGGTTGCCCTGGTCCCGCAAGGACTGATCTTGATGATCACGCTGGCCTATTCGCTCGCTGTGCTCCGGGTTGCCCCGTCAGGGGCGCTGATCCAGCGCATAAATGCGATCGAATCACTTAGCCATATCGATCTTCTCTGTGTCGACAAGACGGGCACGCTCACAACTCAGCGGTTGACGCTCGAAGCCGTTGCCCCTGTGACGATAGATGAAGAGACATTCCGCGCGCAGCTTGGTGATTTCGCGGCGAGCGCCACGTCAACCAACAAGACCTCAGAAGCCATTCGGGCCGGCTGCCCGGGGCGCGCCCGCGAGCTTGCTGCGGAAGTTAAACTTCTCGTCGCGCTGGAAGTGGAGCGGCATGATGTTTCGTGACGCTCGGGATGAGTCGTTCGTCCTCGGTGCGCCTGAGGTGCTGCTTTCGGCGTCGAAAGACGTGCCAGAAGGTCTTCACGCGACACTGGCAAGCTGGACGGCCCGCGGCCTCCGGGTATTGCTGTTCGCTCGTGGATCGAGTTTGTCGACAATGGGCAACGAAAACGAAGAGCCAACGTTGCCAGCGAATCTCCAGCCGCTTGGACTTGTCGCGTTGAGCGATGAACTCCGGAAGGGTGTCCAGGACACGATCCGCACCTTTTCAGAACTTGGCATCGGCCTCAAGGTCATCTCTGGCGACAACCCCGACACTGTCCTCGCTTTGGCCAAGCAGGCAGGCATTCCCGGCGCCGATCTCGCGGTTTCAGGCAGTGATCTGGATGGCTTGAACGAACTCGAATTCGAGAACATTGCTGAGGAAGCAACAATCTTCGGACGGGTGACCGCGGAACACAAGGAACGGTTGATCGGTGCTCTATCCCGGCGTGGTCACTGGGTTGCGATGACCGGCGACGGGGTGAACGACATCCTTGCGTTGAAGAATGCCAGCGTCGGGATCGCGATGCGTAGTGGCAGCTCCGCCACCCGTGCCGCGGCTGATATCGTGCTGCTCGACGATTCGTTCGATGTGCTTCCGGCGGCGTTCGCTGAAGGGCAGCGTGTGCTCCGCGGGATGTACGACAACATCAAGCTATTCCTGACCCGCACACTTTCGATCGTATTCTTGATCTTCTTTGTGCTGCTCATCGGCCAGGAGTTCCCGCTCACTCCAGGCCAGAATTCCATCCTTGCGATGTTGACGGTCGGCATTCCGTCCATCGCACTCGCGGTTTGGGCAAGGCCCGGACATACTCCGAGGAATCTCTGGAGGACCATCGTTCAGTTTGTCTTGCCAGCCGCGGTGATGGTGTCGATTCTTGCCGTTGCCGTCTATGACTTCTTTCTGACGCTGACGGGTGGGAACGTGATCTGGTCCCAGGCCGCGGTGACGACGACAATGGTCAGCACTTTGTTGTTGGTCGTGCTGTTCGCCCAACCTCCAACCCTGATGTTCGTCGGTGGCAGCAGCCTCAATGGCGACCGCCGGCCCGCCTATCTGGTGGCGGTCATGTATCTGATCTACGCGGTCATTCTGGTTATCCCATCGCTTCGAAGCTTCTTCGACCTGCGAGCCCTTCCCTGGTCGGGATACATCATGCTGGCGTTCATTGTGGCTGGATGGGCAGGATTGGTTCGTTTCATCTGGCGGCGAGCCCTTGGTGACAGGGTGTGGAACTACGGGCAAGTGGGGGTTAGCTCAGTACTCGAGCGCTTGAACGGGACCGAATCCACGTCGGATTAGTACGAGCAAGTCGACTCAGCCCGATAGCCCCTCTGGGGATGATCCGCTAACGCCGTCTGCCGGTTTCGTCCGGCTTCGGCCACCAATCGGGGTTTGGTCATCTGCGGAGGACCTGGCATGCTCGGTATCTTCATTCTTCTCCACCGGAGAAGCGATAGGAACCATTCAGGTTGAGACGCCCATTTTCGGCAGGACAAATCTCTGCAATGCGTACCAGCCGACGATAAACGCGAGAAAGATCAATGCTGTTTCCATTGTGCCCCTCAGGTACTTGTTACTGTCGGACGCCCGCAGCAGCACGCGCCGCGCGGTAAACGTATCATGGGTTGTGGTTTCAGACAGTGGTTTTGGATACGGAAGTAGTTGATTGGGTTGAGACAGGTGAGCGAACGACTCAAGATAGATCAGGAGCGAATTGGCCCGCCGAGCGAAGGGGCTATCGAGTTTCTGCCGGCTAACTATGCCCCGATCGGTTCGATGACCGCGGTCGCGCCAACCGTCTGCGCGATCTTCGATATTGCCCCGCCTCAGAGTGCCGGGGAACCCGCGCTCTCGGACGTTGCTGAGTTGCTCCAGGGATCCGACCGTCTTGCACATATTGTCATCGATGCGTTCGGAATGGCTACCTGGAAGTGTCATGAGAACGTTGCTCGCCCGATCAATCGTCTGGCTGAGGTCAGGCGGGCCGAATTGCAATCGGTGTTGCCTGCGATTACCCCGGTCAATTTCTCGACCATAGCGAGTGGGGCGGCTCCAGAAATACATGGAGTCACGAGTAGAGACGAAACATTAGCGGTCGACACGACATTTGCGCGGCTGGGAGATGCCGGCAAAACGACGGCGGTGTGCGGCCGTGCTCTCTCTACAGCCGGAATGCTGCTCTCGGATCACAGTACATATCCAACGGTTGCCCCGGACAACTCTGACAAGACCGTGATGGATTTGTTCATCGCTCGCACGCGGGAACGGGTTGACTACATCCTTGTCCAGTTGCTGGATGTCGACGACGCAGGGCACAAGGGCGGGCCTTTCGACCTCCTTACACACCAGGCCGTAGGACGAACGAGCTTCCGACTGCAGAACATGATTACGGCCGCGGCGGAGAATGGATACGCACTCATGCTTCACGCCGACCACGGCCAGCACGATGTTGAGCCCGAAGATGGCGCCCCGGAAGGGATGAAGGGTACACACAGCGGCAGCAGACAGGAAGATGTGCGCGTTCCCTTCATCTATTTGACCAACGAGGAGTTACGCGCAGTTGTTGCGACCTAGCAGTTGTCACACAAATGCGCGCTTGCCCGAGCGACGCTCACGCCGAGTTGGACGGCCAGTGTGGCTGGTTGCCATGCTGGCCGTGCTATTGCTGGTGCAGGCTTGTGGGGGTGGCGGTGGGGAAGATCCAACATTGCCAGAATCAACGGCGCCACCGACCGCGACCGTGGAATTGACCCCACTTGCGACTCCTTCCGCCGTGTCCACGCCGACGGAGATAGCGCTGGCGCCGGAGGAGGGCGCGAAGGGGTTAGGCGATCCCTATTTCCCAGGCGCTGGCAACGGTGGATATGACATCTCCAGCTACGATCTTGACCTTCGATATGATCCGGTTTCGGATGTGCTCCAGGGAGTCGCCTCAATCGCGGCAACGGCGACCCAGCCGCTTGAATCGTTTTACCTCGATTTCCTGGGCCTCGATATCGATGAAGTGACGGTTGATGGCGACCCAGCCGATTTCGAACGGACTGGCGGGGAACTGCGAGTCGAAGCAGATCCGCCGCTGACCGGAGGGGAAGCGTTTCTCGTAGAGGTCCGCTATCAGGGTGTTCCGACACCCGCGCAGGCCCCTTTTGGAGAAGGCGTCGGCTGGATAACAACTGACGACGGGGCATTTGTGTTGAGCGAGCCGAATGGGGCTCCAACCTGGTTTCCGGTCAACGACCACCCCCAGGACAAGGCGTCCTATCGATTTCGCGTAACCGTGCCCGACGGACTGGAAGTCATCGCCAACGGCACGTTGGTCGAGACAGCTTCAAGGGAGCCGGGTTGGAAAACCTGGACATACGATGCTCCATCCGAGATGGCCAGCTATCTGGCAATGGTTGCCATCGGGCAGTTCGCATTACAGGTGACGATTGGTTCGAGTGAGGTGCCGATCCGCAATGCGTTCGATGTTGAATTCGCGGCTGCTGCTGAACAGAACTTCCAACGAACCCCGGAAATGATCGAATTGTTCTCGGATCTGTTTGGCCCGTATCCGTTCGAGGTTTACGGCAATGCCGTTTTTGACTTCAACTGGGGCGGCATTGCGTTGGAAACGCAGACGATCTCCCTCTTTGACAGAAATTACGGTCGTGCCGGCATCAATGCCGAGCCTACGATTGCCCATGAGCTTGCCCACCAATGGTTTGGAAACAGCGTTTCGCCTGAAAGCTGGCAAGACATCTGGCTCAACGAAGGGTTTGCGACCTATGCCCAGTGGATCTGGATCGAGCACGCTACCAGGGTGTCGATCGACGAACAGATCCGTAGCGGCGTCGATCTCGCGAGCGATCGCCTGATGCTGCCACCGCCCGGCGATCCTGGACCGAGCAACATGTTTTCGGCGAGCGTCTACATCCGCGGAGCATTGACCTTGCACGCACTCCGAAACACTGTTGGCGATGATGCATTCTTCGAGACGCTCCGCAGCTATCACCAGATCTATAGCGACGGCACGGCCTCAACCGACGACTTCATCGAGGTTGCCGAAGGCATTTCCGGACAGCAGCTGGATGAGTTGTTTGTTGGCTGGCTGTTCGACGATCAGGTTCCCCAGCTCGATGTGGATTAGTCCCAATAGATTGCCGCCTCATTGATGAGAAGCCAGGGCGGCAATCCGAAGCTGCCGTCTTCGGCCAGAATTTCGATTGTCAGGTTGTTTTCTCCCTGGACGATCCAGTTGAGGCTCCCTATTGTCCAGCCAATCTGCGTCCATCTTTCGTTCTGGAATGGGGACGGGCCCTCAAATACGATGTTGCCATTGAGACTGATTTCGCAGGCCACAGATGACGCTATTTCATCGTCCATCCCGTTGATCGTCAGGCCAATATGAGTGCTCGGCAGATCATTGACCGTAAATAGGACGGTGGAGGAGGAGAAGTCAGTTCCCTGGGCATAGAGATGCGCTGCTGGTCGTCCGTAGAGGACGCCGTCGTCGCGCCGGTACGCCCCGCCTTCGATGAAGTCGTCACGACCGAAGACCGCAGATCGCCCCTGTTGCCAGGCTGGCGGCAGCGCCGAAACGAGAAACGGCTCGTTGAATGCGACGGTCGGGGCGGGCGCCGCGACCGGCTGCGTGGGCTCCGTCCGCAGCTCCTGCGTCGCGGCTGGCGGCTGTTCAACGGAAGGAGTCGGTTCACTGGCAGGCGCCGTAACGAGATTGCTAGTTGGTTCAGGTCCCAGGTTGCTATCGGCGGCTGTCGCGGTAGATGTTGGATCGACGATCGCGCCCGGAACCTGAACCCCGGTCGGCGTTGAGGCCACCGCGCCACTTGCTGCGTTGTCGCCGCCATTGTTGATTTCCCGCAGAGCGAGAGCGACGGTCGAACCAGCGAGCAGCACACCGAAAATGAGCAACGGGACGATCCAGGATCTTCGTTCTCGCCGCGTTCTTCTGGCTGGCGGCTCGCCTGCTCGAGGAGGGCGCGTGGCCTGTGGCGCGACGTCGCGAGGGTCTCGGAATCGCTCCGGCTCCAGGCGGATTGCCGCCGTGGTCTTCATCGGCGCGAGACTCCCAGGTGGCCGCAGCAGGGCATCTCTCATCTCGCGAGCGTCTGGCGAAGCGTTCGGCAGGGAATCTTGGCGAGCGCCCGCAGGATCACCGCTTCGAATTCGATCGGTATGCGCGGGTTGAGGTCACGCGGTCGTGGGGGCTGATCGCTCACATGGCGGTAAAGCACCTGAACCGGGTTGTCGCCGCGAAACGGCAGTCTGCCAGTGAGCAGTTCGTAAAGCATGACGCCGACGGAGTAGATGATCAGCCGTGGGCTCACCACGGTCTGGCCGGTCGCCTGCTCCGGCGCCATGTAGGCGGCGGTACCGATCGTCGTGCCCGTCTCTGTCAGGGTGATGTCATGTTGCGAGAAAGGCAACTCCAAAATCGCTCAGCCGGGCGACCATACGCTTGTCGAGGAGGACGTTCTGTGGTTTGACATCGCGATGGACGATGCTCTGATCGTGGATCGCCGCCAGACCATCGAGCACCTGGCGGCCGATGCTTATGACTTCCTCGGTCGTAAGCGGCCCTTCGCTCGCGGTCGAATTCGCGCAGCGTGCGGCCATCGATGTATTGCATCACGATGAATGGAACTTGCTGTTCGCGTGCCGAAATCGAAAATGGAACGACATTCGGGTGGCTCACCTGCGCGGCAGCCTGGGCCTCTCGGTCGAAACGGGCGGTGAATTCCTGTTCGGAATGGTGCTCGCGGCGCAGAACTTTGAGGGCAACATCTCGTCTGAAGGACCGTGTCGCGGGCAACGAAGGTCCGCGAGAATGCTCCGTCGCCCAAGCGGGCGATCGATTTCGTAGCGACCGGCATAGATTCGCGGAATCGATAGCGACATGCTTCGACTGACTGCTCTCGCACATCGAATGACTTACCGGGTAACAGTCTGCCCAGGCACTCCTCGATCACTATCATGGCATGCGGCGACAGCTCAGATGTAACGCCGTATACTCGGAGGTGTGTGTACGGATACTTCGCAGAGCGGAATTCTGAGCGAACGATGCGGACGATTGCCTTCTTCAACCAGAAGGGCGGAACCGCCAAAACGACCAGCACGCTCAACGTCGCAGCGGCACTGGTCGAACGCGGCAAGCGCGTTCTGGTTATCGATATGGATCCTCAGGCCAGCCTTTCTATGGCGGTCGGCGTCGACATTCCAACGCTCGGACCACTCGATCTACGATGTGCTGGTTGACGAAGATGTGCGTCTACGCGACGTGCTGCAACCGTCGTCGATAACGGCGTCTGGATCGCGCCAAGCCATCCCGATCTTGCTGCCGCCGAGCTGGAACTGCTCAATGTGACTCGAACGCGAGCGCAGATTCGCCTATTCACTCTCCGGGCTGGCGACGTGACAGCTTCGATTTCGTGCTCGTTGATTCGCCGCCGGCGCTCAACATTCTCAGCATCAATATCCTCGTTGGAGTCGAGGAGCTGTCGTACCGATCGAGCCGCATCCCCTGTCAATCATGGTCCTGCGACGCCTGTTCGAGACGATCGTGCGCGTCCGGCGCTTGAATCCAAAGCTACACGTCGTCGGATTCCTGCCTACCAAAGTGCATCACTCGTCACGTCTCGCCGCCGATATGTTGACGACGCTACGAGACCAATTTCCGAACATCCCGCTGCTCACCTCCGTACCGCTCTCGGTCAAAGGCGCCGAATCGATCGTCGAACACACGTCGATACTCGACTACATGCCCAATTCTCCGCTTTCGGCTGCCTATCGGGAGATTGCGGCGACGCTCGCAGTCCGGGAAGTGGAGCATCCGAGTCATGTCTAGCCGGCGCAGATTCTCCGTTGACGATCTCTTCACCGATACCCGTCCCCAGGCTATCGGCGTGAGTGAACTGGTTAACGCTAAAGAGATCAGCCTGGATCGCATCGAGCCGACCCAAACCAGCCGCGAACGTCTTCGACACCGAACCGCTTGAGGAACTTGCAGCGTCAATTCGACTTGAAGGCGTGTTCCAGCCGATCGCTGTGCGCTATGACGACGAAGGGACGTCTACGTCGTCATCCACGGAGAGCGCCGCTGGCGGGCGGCCCAGATCGCCGGTCTCGCGACAGTTCCGGCCATCGTTCGCGAGATCGATCGCGGGCAAATTCTCCTGCAGCAGCTGATGGAAAACATCGTCCGCGAGGATCTCAACGCGCTCGACCGGGCCCACGCGCTGAGGACGTTGAAAGAGCAGATGGACGACGCGCCATGGGAGAAGGTCGCGCAAGCGGTTGGCATCCGGCGCAGCCGGCTCTTCCAGTTGCTCGGCACGGAGAGGCTATCGGAGCAGTTCCAGTCGCTTCTTCGGGATGGCGTCGTCTCCGAAAAGCAAACGCGTTCGGTTCAGCGGCTTCGCGAAGATGTGCAGGATGAACTTGCTCGCCGGCTTGCGGCCGGGTTGATTTCATCCTCCGACGTGGACGCAGCCGCGCGCCGGGTCAGGGATGCGGCCTCAGCCTCGGAAGCTGCGGCGTTGCTCGACCTTGCTGACGCTGGGCAGGAGTCAGAAGTGGTGCGTCTCCATCGGAGCACGGGCCGGCAGACCCGACGTCTAATTCGGACACTTGACGATCTGAGGAATGCCCCGCTTTCGTCCGACCTCCGTGAGGAACTCGGTACGTTGGCAACGAAGCTAGACCAGCTGCTGGGGCGCTACCGGTAGCCACGAAAGTTTCGCCTGTCCAGTGCACCACCCGGAGGAGGCGCGTTACCATTGTCGGCGTTAGTTGTCGACGTATGAAAGAGCTAGCGACATGAGCCGTACCGTCATCGTTCCCCTGGATGGATCGAAAGCATCGGAGGACTCTCTCCCTTTCGCACGCCTTCTTGCAGAACGCAGTGGCGCGGCGTTGATCCTGATGTCGGTCGTGGAGGTCACGACGGAGTTTGACGCCTGGATCGACACCGCGCCCTTTTCGCTGGAAGAAGAGATGAGCAACTGGATCGACGAGCGGCAAGAGTATTTGCGCCAGCTTGCCGAAGGGTTCAAGGGTGAATCGCATACTATCGTGCGCGTCGGCCGGCCTGCTGACGAGATTCGTGAGGTTGTCAAAGGCGCGAACGAACCCGTTCTCGTGATGGCGAGCCACGGTCGGAGCGGAATTCAGCAGTTCGTTCTCGGAAGCGTTGCGCTACAGATCGTTCACCAACTCCATTGCCCGGTAGTGACAATTCACATGCAGGCCAGTGGCTCCCCGGCACCATCATCGCTGGATCGCATTCTCTTCCCGCTCGATGGATCCACGTTCAGCGAGCAGATTATTGAACAGGCGCTTGCGATCGTCGGACGCCCGGCGCCTGCATTGCATTTGACTCGGGTACTGGAAGCGCCAGTCTGGGCGTCGCACTCATTCAATGCAGGGCTGGTAGGGGAATACCTTGCCGCGAGCCGCGAGCTTATCGAAGAAGAGATGCAGGAGCTAGCCGACCGACTGACGCAGGAGGGCTATTCCGCCGAATGGAGCATTCGCGACGGCAATCCCGGTGATCAGATTATCGAGGCAGCGAACGCCTGTGGCGCGGGCCTCATCGCGATGGCAACGCACGGGCGCGGTGGATTGGGTCGCCTGCTGCTCGGTTCAGTCGCCCAGCGTGTCCTGCATCGGACAAACGTCCCGCTGCTGCTGATTCATCCGAACGATGATGGGGAGTAGATATACTGGATAGGACGCATCGATCACGATTCCACCAGAATTTCTGAGCCCATTTCGCTCGCCTGCACAACGGTATTTGCTCCTTTCCAGGCCTACCGGAGGATTGGCAGTATGGAAGATCATCGACAGTTGATGGATGCAAATAGAGAACATTGGAGCGAGTTGGTTCCAATCCATCGCGACTCCGAGTTCTACGATCTGGCGAGCTTCAAGGCTGGCAGGAGCACGGTCGACGAGCTGTCTCTGCAACTGCTTGGAGATCTCGAAGGGAAAAGTCTGCTCCATCTCCAGTGTCATTTCGGGATGGATACCCTCTCACTGGCTCGCGCTGGTGCTCGGGTAACGGGAGTTGACTTCTCCCACGACGCGATTGAACTTGCGAGAGAACTAGCCGCCGAGTTGGAGATCGAAGCGCACTTCATCGAGGCCAACGTCTATGATCTTCCCGACACCATCGATGATCAATTCGACATTGTCTTTACATCGCACGGGACGATCATATGGTTGCCTGATATCGAAGAGTGGGCGCGAATCGTTGCCCGTGCCCTGAAACCAGGCGGGCGGTTCGTTTTTCTCGATGGACATCCTTTCGCGTGGATCTTTGACCAGAGTGTCACCGATGGTTATGCATTCGAGTTCGGGTATTTCAATACTGGCCAGACGTTCGAGTTCGATGAAGAGGGTAGTTACGCCGACCTGACTGCTCAAGTCGCCAATCGCAAGACCAATGAATGGCATCACCAGCTCGGGAACATCTTGAACGCGCTGATCGGCGCGGGGCTAGTGATCGAGCACGTTGGAGAATATCCGAAGCTTGCCTGGAAGATGCTGCCATTCATGGAGAAGGACGCTGACGGCTGGTGGCGACTGCCGGAAAGTTATCTGCAGCTCCCGTTAATGCTTTCCATAACTGCGCGTCATCCTGCGTGATCCCGATCGACGCCAGCCTGCAACTCAAGCACTAGCGAACCGGGTTGAGTTATGGACGCAGGATGTTTGCTGTCAGCTCAATCGGGGGAACATGGAAAGGCGCGCCGCCGGTAGATAATCCTTACGGCAAAGTCGTAGGTGACATAATTGTAGATCCAGGTGAGCAGGACAATGATTCGGTTGCGGAATCCAACCAGCAGCATCAGGTGGATTGCGAGCCAGAGTAGCCAGGCGTGTGGTCCCGTGAGGTCGTGGCCGGCGAATTTGCCGACACCTCTGTTTCTGCCGATCGTGACCCAAACACCTTTGTCGGAGTGTTTGTAGGCAACGGGCGGCTGCTGGCGCATTCGTCGGACGATGTTCTGTCCCACGAGTGTGCCTTGCTGGACTGCGTTCTGCCCAAGTTGCGGGTATGGAGCGCCAGTGCGAGGACTCAGCGCGCCGTTGAGATCGCCGGCGACAAACACGTTTGGATAGTCGGGCAGGCGAAGCATCTGGTCTGTTTTGATGCGACCGCCAGCCCCCTCTGGCAGACCGGGAATCAACGCGCCAGTCACTCCTGCAGTCCAGATGACCGTATATGCCGGGATCTTCGCGCCGAGGTTCGTTTGCACCCCGTCGGCAAGCACCTCCACGACCCTCGTGCCACTCAGTATTTCTACTCCGAATTTCGAGGAGAGCGTTCGCTTGGCATAGCTGCCGAGGTCGTCTCCAAGGTCGGCGAGTGGATAGGGGGTTGACTCGATGAGCAGGACCCGGAACTCCTCGGACCTGATCTCAGGGTAGTCGCGTCTCAGGACATGCAGGCGCAACTCGCCAAGCGCGCCAGCCAACTCTACGCCGGTTGCGCCACCACCAACGATGACAAAGGTGAGGAGTGCGCGGCGACGACTGGGATTTCGCTCTCGTGACGCCGCTTCGCAGGCGGAGAGCAAACGATCTCGAATTGTCAGCGCCTGATCAAGCCGCTTCATCTCCAACGCGAACTGGTCGATACCCGGGATATCGAAATGGGCAGTCTGGCTTCCGGTGCAGACCGCGAGATAGTCATAGCGAAGGCGATGTTGGCTAGTGGAGACAATCTGGTGATTCAGATCGACCCGCTCCACGGTGTCCATCAAGAAGCGGATATTGGGAAAGTCACGAAGCAGCCCGCGGGCGGGCTCGGCGATCTCTGGCGCTTCAAGCCCGGCAATCGCAACTTGATAAAGCAGCGGCTGGAACAGATGATGGTTCGTGCGATCGATCACTGTCACCAGTAGGTTTGGCTGATTTGCCAGTGCCCGCGCGCATTCCAGACCTGCAAAGCCAATCCCAACGATGATCGCGTGGTTCTTCGGTGTATGTACGGCCACTTGATAAAACCTTCACAATTAGGTAACACTGTCGTGCTTCGCTGATTCCGGCCTCGCATCTTGACGCGGAAGCAATGAGGGCCTATAAAGCATCAGTCGCCGCAAGCGATTCGGGGGAATCGGGCGACAAAGTGCAAAACAGGCACCGGGGGCGTTACTATAGCTTCTCAGGAGGCGGTGACGCGACGGAGGACTCGGGGGGCGAATGAATCCGCTACCGCTCGATCAGGCGTTTTGGGACGACCTGAATCAATCGCTTCTGTATCTGGCCCTTCTTTACATTAGCGTCATCACATTCGCTGGCATGATTCTCTTTGCCCGTGCGATCATTCCTTCTCTGGTTTACACAGGTGACGCTTCGCCACGCGCGAATCGCCTGCGTCCGGTTTTTTATTCGATCGCCGCATTGGCTGGCGTGGCGGTTATTGTGTTCGCCAGCCTGTGGATCGGGAGTTTAGGCGTTCTGTACGACATCTACGATCGAAAGTGGTACTAGGCTAAACGGCGCTTCGGCTCCACAGCGGAGCGCGCGTTGGCGGCGGGGAAAGGACCGATAGCCTTGGGCACTCGGATACGAGCATTCTTTCGGAAGCCTCTCGTAGGCTATTCCATGCTCGCATTGCCATTCGTTCTCCTGGTCCTTGGGATCGCGGTGCTTCTCATCCTCCAGCGCACCCTACTGAGCCCGACAGCACAGGCGGCGCCGGATCAGCCAATTGACTTTCCCCATACCGTTCACGCCGGGACGCTTAATCTCGACTGCACGTTCTGCCACCGGTCAGTTGAAGAAGAGCCATATGCAGGTTTGCCGGCGCTCGAACAGTGCATGTTCTGCCACAACGTTGTACAGCCTGAGGCCAGCACGCAAATCCCGTTGTTGCTCGAGGCCTGGAATAACTATGAAAGTGTGAACTGGACCAAAGTTCACAACCTTCCGGATCACGTCAAATTCGTCCATGAGGCGCATATAAACGCCGGTTTTGAATGCTCGACCTGTCATGGAGATGTGCAGAACATGACTCAAATCAAGCAGGTGCGGGATCTCCGCATGGATGACTGCGTGCAGTGCCACCTCGCGAACGAGGCGCCAATCGACTGCACAACATGTCATCGCTAGCGGGGAAGGCAGAAGGACGTATGAGACGACGAGATTTTCTCAAATTATCGGCAACATCTGCCGCCGGAGCGATCATCTTTCAGGCATGCAGCCTGCAAGACTGGGGTGACGGCGTCCCTGATCGCGAATTTGAGATCGCAAGTCCGCAGTCGATTCCCGCGGATTCCCTCGTACACGGCGATGCATTCTACGCGACGACCTACGCCGATAGCCCCGATGCACCAGGGTTGGTTGTTCGGGTGTTTCAGGGCCGCGCGAAGAAAATCGAAGGCAATCCCAATCATCCGGTGAACAACGGAAAGCTGATGGCCCGGCAACAGTCGGTCCTTCAGGACCTCTATCATCCGGACCGGGTTCGCGCGCCGATGCGCCGTGAACGCGAGGGTGGTCCAGCAAGCTTTGGCGAGATTACCTGGAACGAGGCTTTGGATGCACTGGCGACGATCGTTCAGGCATCCCAGGGCAGCGCTCTCTTTATTACCGAACCGCTCAGCGGCGCGCTGAAGCAGGTTGTGGATTCATTTGTTGAAGGTATTGGCGGCGAGCGCATAACTTTCCAGTCGCTTGACGAAACGGTGTTGTCCGAGGCGCTCCTCCGCGTTTTTGGTAGCGCCCATCTGCCGACGCCAGACATAGCCAATGCGCAGTTTGTGCTGTCGTTTGGCGCTGACTGGCTACACGGCTGGATATCACCGATTCAGCTCAGCCAGGCCTATGCAGCCTTCCGGCGGGGCAGCGAAGGCGCCGGGCGCGGCATCCTGTACCACGTCGACACTCATATGAATGGAACGGCTGGGGCGGCGGATCGTTGGGTGCCGGTCCAGCCAGGATATGAAGGTATCCTGGCCCTCGCCGTAGCCGGCGTCATCATCGACGAGGGAATGGCGACAAACGAAGCCGGGTTCGCCGAAGTCATTGGCGGCGCTTCACTGCCTTCGCCCGAGGAGGCTGCGGAGCAAACTGGCGTATCCGCGGAAATGATTCGCGAGATTGCCGAGCGGTTCGCGGGACAGGGACCAAGCGTGGCCTTTGGCGGGGGCGCGGCGGGCGCACAATCCAACGGGTTGTCGAATCTCGTCGCGATCTACGCACTCAACGTCCTGGTCGGTAACGTCAATGCTCCTGGCGGTCTGCTGCTATCCGAAGGACTTCCGGGGCCGCTGGCAGGGCTCGAACGTGAACCAGGGGCGAGCGCACTGGCCTGGCAGGAGATGGCCGAGCGAATTCGCAGCGGTGAGTTTGAGACGGTGTTCCTCCACCAGGCGAATCCCGTCTACGGTTTGCCACCAGGTCTCGGGCTCGACGCCGCCCTCCGGAATGTTTCAAACCTGGTGAGCTTCAGCCGCTACATTGATGAAACATCCGTAAATGCGAGCTTGATCCTGCCGGACAACACCGCGCTCGAGAGCTGGGGCAGTGCCGTTCCGGCCATGTCGCCAGGCTATCCAGTTATCGGATTCCAGCAGCCAGTTGTCCTCCGGTTCTACGACACCCAACCCGTTGGAGACGTTCTCCTTTCTATAGCGGAAGAGGCGGGGCTGGCTGAAGTTCTGCCGTGGCCGACGATGCAGGATCTCATCCGCGAACAAGCCGAACTGCTCCGTGCGGCTGGTGGGGGAAACATTCAAGCTACGGGTTCAGCTTCGGAATACTTCACCGAACTGATTCAAACGGGCCTCTGGATGGCGCAGGAGACTGCACCGGCGGAGGCCGCGCCCTCCGGAACGATGCCTGAGATGGCGCCCCCAGTATATGCGGGGAACGAAGCCGAGTATCCATTCTTTCTGGTTCCGTATGAATCCTCGTCGCTCGGTAGTGGTCAATATGCCAACATCCCCTGGTTGCAGGGACTACCCGATCCGATCACGACTGTTACCTGGGCTTCGTGGGTGAATCTGAACCCGGAATCCGCCGCCGAACTTGATGTGGCTTTCGGTGACTTTGTACGTGTTACGACACCGGCGGGAGAGTTCGAGATTCAAGTCTATGTCAACCCGGCGACTCCACCGAATGTTGCGTCGATCCCGATGGGACAGGGACACGTCTTCTACACCCGATATGCCGAGGGACGTGGCGTGAACGTCATAACCTTGCTTGACCCGACACACCAGGAAGCTGATACCGGAGCGCTTGCCTGGGGCGGAGTTCGGGCAAACCTGCAAAAGGTGCCGGGTGAGTTTGAGAAGCTTCCTCGTATGGAGGGGACCGTTGAGATGGTCGCCCCGGATGACTATGAGATTGTGCGTGTTGCCCCGCCAGCAGAGTCGGGTGAATAGTTGGCTTCGGCCCGGTAGATAGAAAGAGCCGAGATGGTAGCGCAGCAAAGCGGAACAATACCGAGCTGGGGAATGGTGATTGATCTCGATGCCTGCACGGGATGCGGGGCATGTGTGGTCGCCTGCCATGCCGAGAACAATATCCCGATCAACGAGGAAAGTGCGTTTCGTGAAAATCGAGCGATCGAGTGGATTCGGATCGAGCGGTACTGGAGTTCGACTGAACACTACGCCGAGGCGAAGCCGCTCAACCTGCCGATGCTTTGCCAGCAGTGTGGGAATGCTCCGTGTGAACCGGTCTGTCCGGTGTATGCCACGATGCACACCTTTGATGGCTTGAACGCCCAGATTTACAACCGGTGTATCGGTACGCGATATTGTGCCAACAACTGTCCCTGGAACGTGCGATTCTTCAACTACTGGGAGACGGAGTGGGTCGGCACGTATGAGCACTATTTGAATCCAGATGTGACCGTTCGGAGCCGCGGTATCATGGAAAAGTGCACCTTCTGCGTTCAAAGGATCCGGCAGGTCAACCGGGAAGCGAAGTACGCCGGTCGCGAGGTGCAGGACGGCGATATTGTGCCGGCCTGTGCGCAGACGTGTCCGACCGACGCGATCACGTTTGGAGACCTGAACGATCCCAATAGTCGTGTTTCATTACTGGCCCACAGCGATCGCAGCTACAACATCTTAGGCGAGTTGGGCACGGCACCCGCCGTGAGCTACCTGAAGAAGATTGATCTCGATGCCGAAGCGGATGAGCACGACGAGCACGCAGCTGCTCCGCAGGCTCCAGTGATTTGGATGACGGTGAATGGCTGATCACGCACACACCGGGCATGTCACGCCGGTCATCGGCATCCGGCAGGTTATCGGGGACTCGACCCGCAGAGCGCTGAGCACGGGCGCGCGCTTCGCTACTCTGGATATCGTGCTCGGGGCCCTGGGCATTATCGGTCTTCTGGCGCTTATCGCAAATGCGGTAATCGAAGGCTTCAACGATTTTGAACCGTGGGGATATACCGCGATCACTGCGAACTATCTGTTATCCGCATTCCTCGCAGCTCCAATTCTGGCTGTGTTGCTACGGTTGACTCGGAGTGATTGGCGGCGACCGCTAAGCCGGATCGCCGAAATCCAGGCCGCTGCGGGGATTGTTGTCTTGATCCTTTACATCCCGCTCTTCTTTGCGATTCCGGAAGCTGAGGGACGATTCACGGTGTGGACGATCTGGCCCTGGGGAGCACCGGGTTTCTTTCAACTTTGTGGTCCTGGCATTGCTCGTATTCGGCGGGTATGCGTTCCTGTACATCTCTGCCATGCCTGATTTTGCAATTGTGCGAGACCAGAGCCGTGACAACGTGCCTCGCGCCGAACGCTACGCTCGCCTGGCGCGGGGCTGGCACGGAACTCTGCGGCAGTGGACGGTGTTCCGCGCGGGCGTGAGTGTTCTGGGCGCGCTCTACCTGATGCTCTTCGTTTGGACAGCCTCTCTGTTCTTCTGGGACTTCGGCTTGTCGCTTGTTCCGAGTTGGCGAAGCTCGGTGTTTCCCGCATTTGCGGTCATGAGCTCGTTGCAGACCGGATTGGCGCTGGTCATCGTGACAATGTACGCGCTTCAACGCTGGGGAGGCCTGGAGGAGTACCTGACCTGGGACTACTTCTGGTCGATCAGTAAATTGCTGCTGACAACGTCGCTGCTCTGGTTCTACCTGTGGTTCTCTGAATTCATGATCTTCTGGTACGGCCGTAAGCCGGACGAGATCAATGTGCTCAAAGTGGTCATGTTCGATGTCTACGGCATCCCGATGTTGCTGACCTTCTTGCTGAATTTCGCTTTGCCACTGCTCATCCTGATGTGGAACCGGGTGCGAAAGACCATCGGCGGTCCAAGCCTGGTAGCAGCTTTGATCCTCTTTGGAACGTTCTTCGATCGCTTACGGATATTTGGCGCGGCGTTTGCCAGCCCAGATCCCTATGCCCACGAACTTGAGGATGACATCATTCCAGGATTCCTCACGCCGGGTGTCCTCGACATCTTGATCGTTGTCGGCGGTGTGGCCGCTGCGATCTTCTGTGTCAGGATGGCGCTGCGGTTCGTGCCGCTGCCCAGTATCTGGGAAGTCGGTGGCGGTATTGGTCTCCGCATACGGAGACAGTATCTCAACCACCCGGTAACGATCATCGGGAAGCCGGACTAGACCCGAGGGAGGAATCCCTCGCCAGGTAGGAGCAACGCATGCAAGAACGTGTCATTATGAGTGATCGGGAGATCAATAACGAACTCCTGCGCTCTGTGTTTCAACATCCGATGCGATTCTGGGTGGGCGCCCTGGCTCTCGGTGTGTTCGTGGCCATGTGGTTGATCTCACTGGGCTGGCTGCTCTACTGGGGTGTCGGAGTCACTGGACTCAACCGGCCAGTCTACTGGGGCTTTCTTATCACGAACTTCGTCTTCTGGGTGGGCATTAGCCACGCCGGAACGATGATCTCGTCGATTCTCCGCCTGACGCAAGCTGAGTGGCGCCGTCCCGTGGTACGCGCCGCAGAGGTCATGACGGTGTTCTCGCTGGCGACGGCCGCTCTGTTCCCGCTGATCCACACCGGTCGACCGTGGCGCGCGATCTACTGGGTTTTCCCGTACGACTTCATGCGCGATATCTGGCCGAACGTGCGATCACCTCTTATCTGGGACCCAAGCGCGATCTTCACCTACCTGACTGGTAGTGCGCTGTTCGTGTTCACCGCGCTCATCCCTGACCTGGCGGTTATCCGCGATCGTTCGACTGGCTGGCGACGTACCATCTACGGTACGTTGGCACTTGGCTGGACTGGTAATACGCGCCAGTGGAAGCTCCAGGGTATTGCTGGCATCTTGATCTCGGCGCTGATTCTCCCGGTGTTCGTGTCGGTGCATAGTATCGTGTCCTGGGACTTCGCGGTTTCGATCGTGCCAATCTGGCACGCGACGGTGTTCGCGCCGTACTTCGTTGTTGGCGCGGTCCACTCCGGCGTGTCGGCTGTGATTACGCTCATGGCTGCCATGCGCTGGTTGTTCAAGTGGGACAAGTTCATTCGTCCCGAGCACTTCGACGCAGTCGGCCGTCTGCTGATCGTGATCGCAACCGTCTGGCTGTACTTCTTCTTCCTGGACTTCGTCTTCGCGATCGCGGCGGGTGAAACGCGAGAGCTGGCGGTCATGGAACGACGTGTCTTCGAATGGCCATACTGGTTCCTGCTCGTTGAAATCATCATCCTGGGCTATATCATCCCGGTTGGCATGTGGTTCAAACGGAGCGTCAGGCGGAATATCAAGCTGATGTTCTGGTCGTCGTTACTCGGTCAACATAGCGATGTGGTCGGAACGGTACTGGCTGATCGTGCCCGGCATCGAACGCAAGTACGAGCTCAAGTTCAGCTGGTCTTTCTACAATCCGACAGCTCGTCGAACTCGGATTGGTGATCGGTTCGTTCGGAATCGTCGTCTTGCTCCTATTGATGTTCAGCAAGCTGTTCCCTCCGATCGTGTTGTGGGAGGAAAAAGAGGGCCAGCGATTTGCGGCCAATATTAAGACTCGGCCAGGCTGTGGTGCCGGCCATCGTCAAGGAAGAGTAGTCCGGTGCAGGGTTGCTTAGGAAGGACGCATGATGGCTAATCGTGCTGTAATCGGGGTATTCGAGGACGTTGAAGACGCTGCGAACGCCACGCAGCATATGCTTGACAGCGGCATAAGCGGCGACGACTTCGATGTGCTCTCTAGTTCGCCTTTCCCGCACGGGGTCTTTGGCGAGTCGGAGCGACACCACAATCTGTATGTGTTCCCACTCATCGGCGCCGCTTGTGGGTTCATTACCGGTGTGCTTATCACCGCCGGAACGCAGATCTCATGGCCGCTTGTGACCGGTGGTAAACCGATCCTGTCGATCCCACCAATGCTCGTCATCATGTATGAAGGCACCATGCTGGGGGCGATCATCTTCACTGTGCTCGGAGTGCTCTTCGAGTCACGATTGCCGTCCGCCGGGCCGCGTGTCTACGATTCCCGCGTTACCAGCGGTTACATCGGCGTGATCGTGTCCGGGGAAGAGGAGATGGTTCGTTCCGCTGGCAAGATCATGACAGATGCTGGCGCGGAAGACGTGAAATTCGACGAAGAGGGTCAGAGGATCAATCTCCTTGAGGATCCGGAGGATCAATGATGTCGACCCGGATCACCAGTTTGAGCGGGCGATTTGGCGTGCGCCGCTGCATTGCAACGGTTCGCGCCTGGTCGGGCCGCCAAAAACTGGCGGTTGGTGGAGCAGTGTTTCTGGTCAGTCTGCTCGGGGCCTGTACTATACCGTCGACGAGCACCTATCCCGTGGACATCTTCACGGCGATGCACTACCAGGAGACATTCGACGCGGGCGAGCCCCAGCGGTTCCTAGCGCCAGATGGAGCCGTGCCGGTGCAGGGCCGCGCGCCTGTCTACTCTCCCGAGGAGATCAACCAGCTGGAGAATCCAATTCCTCCTGATGCGGAATCGCTGGCGATTGGGCAACGGGTTTACAATGTCAATTGTGCTGTCTGTCACGGCGACCAGGGCAATGGGGATGGGCCGATGGCGGCGCAGTTCACCACATATCAGGCAAATCCGCCCGCAGTGTTGACCGCCGATCGCTTGCAGCAGGTTCCCGACAGCCACTTTTACAACGTCACTACGAATGGTCTTGGGCAGTTCATGCCAGCGTTCGGGAATCTTATTCCTGGTGACGAGATCTGGAATCTGATCAACTACGTGAGAGAGTTGCAGCGGGCAGGGCAGTAGTTCGTCGCTCGCGAAACGGTTCGTTGGGGACGGGGATATTTTTCCCCGTCCCTTCGTCATTCCCGGAGGTCGCGTGATCAGGTTTACGGACAGCATCGATGGAATTAAGCCGTGCCAGCTTAGCGGCGGATTCTGGGAAGGCTGGCCAAACCATCCTTCGCCGGAGCGTCACTTGATGATTCTCGCCAACAGCTACGCGATATGGCTTGCCGTCGACGATGTTTCCGGCAAGGTCGTCGGATTCATCAATGCGCTGAGTGACGGGATTCTGTCCGCCTATATCCCGTTGTTGGAGGTGCTGCCAGAGTACAGTGGGCGCGGAATCGGGTCCGAACTCGTCCAACGCATGCTCGGGACGTTGAATCACCTGTATATGATTGACCTACTATGTGATGAAGACATACAACCGTTCTACGAGCGCCTTGGAATGCATCCTTGGACAGGGGCAATCGCCCGCAACTATGACCGTCAGGCTGCGGGGGCAGTCGTGAATGATTGAGAGTCGTCCGTGCGCCTGTTTCGCTTTGATCCCGAGGTCGCCCATTCGATAACTCAACATGGGAGCCGCAACGTTGCCATCGGGCGTGGTGTGAGAGTCAAAGATGGGGGCAAGGTTCAGATTGAGCGGTGAGCCGGATTGGGTTGTCTGGGCGAGACGCCTTCGCGCGATCGCTCAGACGGGTCTTGAGTTTGGCGAGAGCGAATATGATCGGGAACGGTATCGCGAGGTCCAGCAAATTGCTGACGACATTTTTGCTCGCTATGCGCTGGTAGAGCATCCCGAGATTGCGGAACTGTTTGCATCTGACAGCGGGTACGCAACTCCCCAGGTTGATGTCCGTGGCGCCGTGTTCAACGACACGGAGGTTCTTCTCGTGCGTGAACGTCTTGACGGCTACTGGACCTTGCCTGGGGGATATGCCGACGTCAATAGCAGTCCCAGCGCTGCGGTCGAACGTGAAGTTTCAGAAGAGTCGGGATACAGGACGTGCGCGATCAAGATCGCGATGGTCCTTGACAAACGCTTGCACGACCACCCTCCCTCCCCACGACACACCTACAAATTGTTCTTTCTCTGCGAAATCATCGGAGGCGAGGCCACGACGAGTTTCGAAACTACTGATGTCCGGTTCTTTCCAATCAACGCCCTTCCCGAGTTATCGTTGCACCGGGTTACCCCGGCGCAGATTCAGCGATTGTACGAGCACAGCATGAATCCGGAGATGCCGACCGACTATGATTAGCCTTGCCCCGTGTCTGTAATTGACCTGGGCGGATCGCCTCATCTAATTGTCCGGAGTGGCGAATGACATCCTGGAGAAGGCATGAAGTTGCCAGTGCTTATCTGGACGGAGTTCGCCGGGCAATCCCCCAGATCTCGGTACAGATCGATCTCCTGCGCCGCCTTATTGACGCAGCACTCCCATCGGTCGAGCGCTTTGTCGATCTTGGCTGTGGGGATGGCGCGCTGGGAGCATCGGTGCTCGACTGGTATCCAGGGGCGGAAGTGTTTCTGGTGGATTTCTCCCTCCCGATGCTCGATCGAGCCCGGGCCCGGTTCAAGGACGATTCTCATGATGTCGTCTTTGTTAGCGCGGATCTCCGCAGCCATGACTGGCTCGAGTCCATCCCGAAACCGGGGGAGTTCGACCTGGTGATCTCTGGATATGCGATACACCATTTAGAGGACTGGCGGAAGCAGGAGCTGTTCGCCGAGATACTCACGCTGCTCCGTCCTGGAGGGTTGTTCGTTAACCTTGAGCATGTCGCGCCCAGGAGCCATTTCGGGCGGAAACTGTTTGACGATCTCTTCGTCGACAGCCTTCATCGATTTGCGATGGAGGCCGAACCAATTGCCAGCCGTGACCGGGTCGAGTTTGAGTATCACTCGCGTGAAGACCAGTATGACAACATATTGTCAACCGTTGAATCTCAATGCGGGTGGCTACGGGCAGCCGGATTCGTGGATGTCGACTGCTACTTTAAATTGCTGGAACTGGCGATTATTGCGGGCCGCAAGCCCGTTTGATTACGAATCTTCCTCGATTCTCGCCCTTGCCCTCCGGCGCCGATTGCGCTCCTCGATTTCATGGTCGTCGACGTGCTCGACGGGATCTCCAGCTCCGAGGATCGCGGCGCGAAAGATCGCCTGGACGCGGTTCCTGAGTGGCAGGCGTGTTCGCGTCTCTCTGGCCGGCAAGCCGCGATCGTAGTGACCGGCCCGAACACGGGGCCATTCCGACGCGACTTCAGCGCCTATCAGCAGGACGTTGGAGGTTATGAAGATAAACAGCATGAACACAATGACAGCCCCCAACGACCCGTAGATTGCGTTGTAATTCGCGAAGTTGCGCAGGTAGAAGGAGAAGCCGTACTTTGCTATCTCAAACGCTAGAGCCGCAAAAAGGGCTCCTGGCCAGATCTCATTGAACGACGTGGCGACCGCTGGCACGAACCGATAGAGCGCCGCGAAGATAGCGAATGAGACGATGACCGGAACGAGAAATGTCATCAGCCAGATGCCACTGGTCAGAAGACTCGCGAAGCTCCCAAGATCGTTCTCCAGTTCGTCGATCCGACGATGCACGTAGGGACGCGCAGTTGTCGCAACGATCGAAAGGGCCACAAGTATGCCGACGATGAGCACCATGAAGAAGTCGACGAGTTTTCCTCTGACCGGCGTGCGCCGGTGCGGCGAATCCCAGGCCACGTTCAACGCGTTGCGCAATGCCCCCATCATTGCGCTCGCGGACCAGATAAGCCCGACGATGCTCAGCAACCCGAGTAGCGAAAGGTCGGTTGCGACCCCTTGAAGTATTTGTTCGAGTTGCTCCCGGCCCTCTTCTGGCGCCAGCGGCATGACGTCCAACAGCGCTTCGATGACTCGACCCTTGACCTCATCATTTCGCAGCACCTGACCGAAAACCGTGACGAGGAATATTGCGAGCGGGAATATGGAAAAGAAGACATAATAAGAAATACTTGCGGCGATTTGCGTGCAGCGGTCGTCCGCAAACTCATGGATCGTTCGCCGGGCGAGGACCTTGACGTCCGCCCAGGACAAGCGCAGCTCCAGATCCACTCGCTTTCTGAGCCGGGCAAATCCTGTCCGGTGTCGTTCCACGTCCCAACCCTGCCGTCCAAGGAGTCAATTCAGTCCGGAACTAAGGCTATCAGAGCGGGTTGTTCGATCCTTTAGCGCGCAAGGAACACCCCGGATATCATCCAGGCCATTCGATGACTGGAAGGACTATTTGGGAGGGGTGCTCCTCGCTATGGTGGACGGTGTTCAACGCGGTTCGCGCGTGCGTGTGCCGGCCAATCGGCTCTCCAGTGTTCGGGTTGACGTCGAAGCGCGGGTAGTTGCTAGATGAAACATCAACTCGAATGCGGTGACCGGCGCCGAAGATCGTTCCTGTCCCGTACATCGGTATCTCAATCCGGTAGACGCCTCCGGCCTCCATGAGCGCCGGATCGCTGAAGCTATCGCGGTAACGGCAGCGAAAGATCGAATCCGAGATATTGAGCTCATAGCCCTGCGGAAATCCTGGAACAGGGGGCACGACGTCGACGAGTTTGACTGTGAAGTCGGTGTCTGGGGCCGACGATGAGATATAGAGGACAGCCGATAACGGCCCCACAACTTCAACCGGTGAATCGAGTGGATCAGTCTGGAAGCTGATGACATCGTGACGCGAATTGATTGACTGTCCACTTCGCTTGCTTGACGCCGGTTCTTTCTGATCCTGGCCGCCGACAGCGACGATGCTTCCCCAGCGTTGCTCGTAGGTGATCTTGGCAGCTATCTCGGACGGCACCGGGAACACTTCGGAGAGCGATGACATGTTGCCGCCAACAGTCGGAACCGGATCGTTGGGATCGAACAGGAAGCTGGTGCTGGCCGATCCAGTCGTTGCCGTCGAGCGAGCCAATCCACCGTCCCCATTCAGGTAATAGGGCGTCGATGTCGCCTGCCGCAAAGGAAATGACGTTGATTGCTGCCAGCCTCCGCCGCGATACAAGCGCCCTTCGCCGGTCTGGCAAACCGCTTCGCCACCCATGACAAAATACGTTACCGGATCTTCGGAGTCGAGACCGTTGTCGAGATCTTTGAGCCAGCGATCGAACCAGCGGAGATGCAGATGATTGAAATCATGCGCCAGATTTCCGGCGACAGAAGCACGAGGATCCGTAGTCGACATTGCCGGAAAATGTTTGATCGACCGTCGTCGAACCGTGAGTCCAGGGGCCGAGGAGCAGATGGACCGGGCTAGAGAGGCGCTCGGAGAGTCCGACGTAGTTCTCGATGGTGGCGCGGGTATAGGAGTCGTACCAGGCGCCTGAGAAGAGCGTCGGCACGTCGGCGTGATTGCCCCAGAGTTTCTCGAAAATTGTAACCAGGATGTTCCCAGTACTCGCCGTAAGTCGCCGTGACGATAGAGATCCAACGCCCAGTGCTCGTACGAGGGCGCATGGGCCAACGGGGTCTGTCCCGTCGATCCAGGGAAGCGCATCAAGCCAGTCTGAAGCGCGCACGGGCTCGAGGGCGGCTACGCACACCCGGGTCAGCGATATCGCCTCGCTCCCCGTTGCCGCGCCCATGAACGCCCAGGCGAGGAATCGCAACTCCATCGCTCCGTTGTGGCGCACTGAACTGCTGTAAGCGTTTGCTCCCGCCTGGTTGACAACCAGGGTCGCCAGGTGCGGGGGATTCATGACAGCCGCCGCTGTCTGAGTCCAGCCGAGGTAGGACGTTCCCATCATGCCGACGCGACCATTCGCACCAGGATTGGCTTCCCGCCCATTCGACGCAGTCGTAGCCATCCTCGGCTTCCTGAGTCAGGAAATCGAAGACGCCTTCCGATCGATAGCGGCCCCGACAGTCCTGGACGACGACGACGTAGCCACGCCGGGCGAAGTACTCTCAACCTTCGGCGGATGAAGCCGGTCTTGTTGTATGGCGTTCTGAATCAGAATGCAGGGGAGTGCTTCGATCCGACGTTGGTCTGGAATACTCCGGCATGTGGGGAAGTAGATATCGGTGGCCAGTCGCACGCCGTCGCGCATCGGTACCATGACGTCCGTGGCTCGCAGCACGCCGAATTCGGGCTGCGGATTCCGATGCCGACTTCGCCAGGTCTTCATTTCTTTGCCTGTTCTGGTTACTGTCGATTGTAGACGCATTGTAACCGGAGACAGAGCGACGTTGTGTCGCCGCGGTACACTTCCGGATGTACTGATCGCATCGATTTGGACTTGACACCGGCAACGACCATTCGAGACAGCCTCTACGATCTGGTTCCGCTTTCGAGTGAAGCGTCGCACCTCCTTGCCACGCGCCCGATGCTGCGACTCGATGGCATTCAGCAACTCGGCTTTGTCTCACGCGTCTGGCCGGGCGCGCGACACTCGAGGCTCGAACACTCCATCGGCGTCATGCATCTGATGCAAGCTCGCGCTCCAGCGGCTGGCGTCGAACGGATGTCGCTCACGACAGCGCGCGCACGGGAATCGCGGCAGCGTTGCTTCACGACGTCGGCCACTATCCGTTCAGTCATGCAATCGAAGAGTTGGGCGATCCGGTCGTGTCTCATGAAGCAGTCGGCGCGGCGCTTGATCCTGAGCTGACGAAATTTCGCGAATACTCGGTCTGAGTGGAGAGTGAATCCGGCACGCGTTGCGGATCTTATCGACCCGCAGTCGGGCGGAGTGGATACAGCGTGATCGCATTGCACGCCAACTGCTCTCTGGCCCGCTCGATGTCGACAAGCTCGACTACCTGCCACGCGATGCCCGCGCTTGCGCCGTCCCGTACGGTGGCGTTGATACAGCCCGGTTACTTCGTCGCGCTCGTCGATATCTGAACTACCGGGCGGCCGGGTCCTCGGGATCGACCACAAGGGGATCTCGCCGATGCATTCGCTGATGAATGCGCGCCAGGAGATGTTCGACAACGTCTACTGGCACCATACCAACCGAGCCTGCATGGCGATGCTCTTGCGCGCCGTCCAGGATGCTATCGATGCCGGTCTTTCGCCCAGATCTCTTTCGAGTTTACGGCGACGAAACACTTGCTGCAACGGCTTGCGCGAACCGGAAATGCCGGAGAGCACCCGCAAGCTGGTCGATGGGCTCCGGAGCGCGACTATGCACAAGCGGCCGGTCGAGATCAGTTCGCGCGCGGGTCCTCTACAACTATCTCAGCGGGTTGTTTTCGCACCCTGCCCGCAGACGGGAACTCGAGAGATCGCATGGCGAGCATATATCGAGGGCGAGCGGCTCAAGATCGAAAGAGGCGATGTTCTGATTGATATACCAAAGCCGGAAAAGTGGCGCTCGACGCTCTGGATTCACTACGCACGATCCACCGGTCGGCCTGAGCCAGACGATGTCGTGGCATGACGCAACAGGCGTCGGCGAAACCGCTCTCCTAACCTACGAGCATCACCGGCGCATGGTCCGCATCGTCGCAACCGGGCGCACGCGAGCAGGTGCGGCGCCACTGGCAGCAGGCGATCTATCCTCTGCTCGGTTCAGCGCTAATCCCCGGTACTTGCTCCGGGTAGAATTCGTGGGGTCACGCGGTCGATCTCCTCGGCTCTGCCGTCGTCCCGCAATTGCCCTGTCCTGATTGCGGCAAGCAGGTGAGATGCAACGGATGAGGGCGAGATGAGACGTTTGACGGAGGCGATCTCGTTTAAGCCAGCAGTCCGAGCCTTCCAGGGCGCCGCCCGGCGGGCGAGGCTGCCAGCCGGTGGCTGGTGCCGCTGCTTGCCGCCGCAGTCTTCTTCAGCGTCCTCAATACGACGATGATCAACGTCGCGTTGCCGACGATCCGCGATGTCTTCGACGTCACAGAAGCGGAATCTGGGCTAGCTGGCGACACTCTACTCGCTCTTCTTTGGGATCATGACGCCCTTCTATGGTCGACTCGGAGATCGCTACGGCCTGCGCCGTCTCTACATCACAGGTATGGTCATCTTTGGTGTCTCTTCGCTGTCTGGCCACCACTGTTCCGACCAGTGCCTTTCCCTTGCTGGTGCTCTTTCGCGTCGGCCAGGGCTATAGGTTCGGCGGCGATCCCGCCGCTCGGCACGGCGCTCATCATGCGGCGCATACCGAGTGCCCGGCGCGGCGCGTCGATCGGGTTGATCGCGGCGTCCGTCGGGGCCGGTCAGGCCATTGGACCGTCACTGGGCGGAGGGCTGACCGAGTTCGTCTCCTGGCGGGCAGTCTTTCTCGTCAGTGCCGTCATCATGGTCCTCATCCCATTTCAGTATCGAATGTTCCCCAGCAAACCGGACGATGAACCCTCGCCGGTCGACTGGCTCGGCGGTTTCGCCCTGGCGGCGACGATTGCCGGCCTGCTCATCTCCGTCAACGGCGATCCAGCGACAAGGACTCGATTCGCCAGCCTTCCTCATCGCCGTGCCGGTTACTGTGTTTGCACTCGTTGGCGACCACGATTATGCGGCAGCGCAAATTGCGCTTCCCCTTCATCGATCGAGAGTTACTCGCGAACAAACGCTTTGTCCTCTATTCGATGACCGCGTTCACGATGATGAGCGCGGCGTCTCGACACTGATTTTGTTGCCGTTCATGCTTGAGGATGTCAATGGACTGCGAGCCGCGGAGGTCGGCCTGGTATTGCTCTCCCAGGCGCTTGTCGTGACGCTGCTCAGCCGGCCGGTTGGGAGGCTCGCAGACCGCTATGACGCAGTCATCCTTTCGTCGATTGGCCTTTCGATCGTGCTTGGGGTTATCGTCGTCCTGGCGACTGTTGCCGTCGGGTGGCCAGTCTGGGCGCTGATTCCATTGCTGATCGTCTTTGGCGTCGGTCAGGCATCAACATTTTCACCGCTTCAAACGACCGTGACAAGAGTAGTGCCGCGCCGGTTGGCCGGTACGGGCATCGGTCTCTACAACATGATGTTCTTCGTCGGATCGTCGTTCGGTGCGGCAATCTCGACTGGGATACTTTCGGCGCGAAAGGGTGAATCGGCATTGTTGCCGATCTATCCGGCCCGCCGGAGTTCAGCAATTTCGGGGACGCGTTTCTCTATGGATTCTTTGCCGCGCTGATTGGGATTATTCTTCTTCAGTTTGCTCGACGGTCTCCGAATGTGATGGAAGCTGATCTGGAGTGAGCAAACCGGCGGGTATCGCCGAGATGTACAAAGAGATACGCACACGATCGCTGATCAACACTCCGTTGTCCAATTGGGCGTTCCAGTTCATCCCCCAGTCGGAACGGTTGATATCCGATTCCGCCACAAACCCAGCTCTGATGCCCCCATCGCTATCCGTTTGGATGCCGTAATAGCGAATGTCCAACGTCACCGGATGGCTGTGTCCAGCCATCGTCAGGTCGCCACTGAGATGCCAACGACGGTCCTCCACGATCTCCACCGATGAACTATCAAACGTTAACCACTCGGAGCTACTGACGTCGAAGAATTCGGAACCCTTCAACTGTTGATCCCGCTCCTGCCCATCGGTTGTCAGGCTGGAGGCATTGATCCGGGCCTGAACGGAGTTCCTGAACGGATCATCAGTATCGAGGGAGATTACTCCACTGTACTCAAGAAATCTTCCCTTGATTACTGAATTCATTGCGTAAGTCACGGCAAACTCGATTGCGGAGTGGACAGGGTCTATTGAAAGCTCATACTGTGTCATCGACCGTGCGCCCCCTCTTGATCAAGGTTCTAGACATCCGAAAGTTCGAAATCCATCCCGGGAAGCGTGTGAATGTTCGGGGTAATGGAATCTATCTCGCAAGCCTAACTCGACGTACCAGTGTCCCGAGTCCCCAGTAGAAGACGATCGCGATGACCCAGCTGAGGACGTCGTCGGTGAACGCGCCCCAGAAGCCGATGAGTCCCACGATCGTGAGATAGTCCGCGGCTTCTGAGTACCAGGACCACTCGCGGCCACTGTCGAACAACCAGATTCCTATGAGCCCGGCAGCTGTCATTACAAGTGTGGCGACCATGACTGAATTGCGATCCATTGTGCCAACGAGAACCGCAAGCAGCGTTACAAGACCAATGCCGGTCAGAATCGAGATGATCAGTTGTTTGCGGGTGCGTTGACGCCGCAAGTACATCGATGACCGCCATTTCACCTGCTCACCGGTCAGTCGTTCTGGCCAGTGCGTAATGCCCACGGGCGTGTTACCCCAGTTCGAAGACAGATCAATGACAGGCATCAATTCAGAGATGGTCTTCGCTGTCAGAAGAGCAGCACTACTCTTACTGCTGCAAATATGCCGGCTTCAGATCGCCTTCAGAAGTTCGCGGCGCCTGCTGCTCGATGATTTCTCGAATCTGCTCCGGCGTCTGTTCCCTCAATGATGCCACCCAATTGCGATCATTGAAGAAGAGGTTGATGTCAAATGAAAAGGCTTCGCGACGCTCGGTTTCGGCCCACCACGGATAGAGATCGTCAAGAAAGCCAAGGTTGGTAGCCTCCACACGGAAAAGGGACACACCCTGTCCCCGCAAGTAGGCTAGCGGTTCGCTGAAGAACACGCGGCTCTCATCGTTGCCATCGATGATTGCTCGAATGGCGTCGTGGTGCCTCGGTACGGAGCGTAGAGTGAAACGCATCGCTCCAACCTGCTCCGGCCTCTGGAGTTTGGGCTCGATTGGCGGCGCGGGCGTTCTGCGGAACTTGATCTTGATCATGCGAATGCTCTCACTCTTATGGCCAGCGACTCATTCGATTCTACGTCAAAACCCGCCACAACAGCACGAGAGACGAGCGCCGGTCGACCAGCGCTCGTCTCTTATCGATCTCTGTGCAAGAAGGGCGTGGGCTAGCACATAACGTCCTCAAGTCTCATACCCTGCGAGCGCAGGTATGGCATGAGACCGCCGTTCTTCTCGACTGTCCGCATGGCTCGAGTGGAAAGCTGGACGCGCACGGAACGCCCGAGTTCCGGGATGTACATCTTGCGTTTCTGGACGTTCGGCTTCCAGCTCCGGCGAGTCTTCTTCTCCGAGAACGGCCGGTTATTGCCAAAGACTCGTTTCTTGCCGGTGATGGCACAGACTTTGCCCATCAGGTGCTCCTTCTCAGGCCCTAGACGGGCGTGCTACCGCTGTTCTCGATAGATAACGTGCTGCCGGAGCACCGGATCGAACTTCTTCAGCTCCAGCCGCCCCTGGTCGTTACGACGATTCTTCTCGGTCCAGTAGACATGGCCGCTCTCGACGCTGCGGAGTTTAACGACGATGCGATCGCCCTTTTTCTTCGCCATTTTCTTGATCCTCTCCGAGTCTTCAACGGTCATCGGTCTAGCGTGCGGACACGCCAACCGCCCGGAATCGGGCGGCGATTAACGAATATACCACGAATCGACGAGCCGTGGCTTCCGTCGCGTTAGTTCAAGCTCCCTGTTCCCAGGAACCAGGTACGGGTCATGAAGAACCCCGGATCTTCGAGAATCGAGTGTGACGCCTCTGGCCCGATGAGCTGCTCGAATTCCTTCCAATCGGCGGGCGGCAGGTAGTCGCGGATGCGCCGCCCGAACGAGTTGATCAGCCAGTCCTGAATATCCTCCCGATCCCAGTCATCTAGCGGCGCCTGACGTATGTCGGTGAAGGCATCGATGTGCACGTCAACGAGACCTGCGCCGGAGAGAATGCCGGGGAGGTTGCGTCCGGTGAACCGTTGGGTAAAGCCGCCTGACTCGGCCGCCGCTTCTGCGGATCGGACGATCGCCTGCCGCAGCGCGACTTCAAGCCGAGGCGGCCAGGGCAGGAAGGGGAAGGATGCAAGATCATCGCCGTCGAGCACCGCGATGCGGCCGCCCGGCCGGAGGTATGATGCCAAGTTCCCGATAACTTCTGCTGGCACTTCTTCGTGGTGCAGCACCAATGACATCCAAATCAGATCGAACGCACCAACGCCGGTATCCAGGTTGTGCAGATCGCCTTCGATGAGGGATATGGAGCCGCGTTGGATCTCGTCCTGGAGCTTCTGCTCCGCGACGGACAGTCGCTCCGTATTTGTGTCGATTCCTAAGACCTCGCCGCCTGGAGCGACATGCTTGAGGATCTGACGGAGATGGACGCCGGGTCCGCAGCCGATATCCGCGACGCGATCCCCGTCCTCTAGTTTGAGGCTGCTGAGTGCCTGCAGAACCGACGGGCGCGGATGTTCGCTTTCCCGGTCGAACCATTGCCGGAGCCTCTGCCGTTCGTCTGTCATGTGCCGTCCTTTTCTCGAATCGTTGCATCACGCGGGTGCCTTGTGTACGATACCCGGGATCGTTATGATACTGAGTCTCAATAAGGAAAGATGGACGTGACTTGAAGTTACTGGGGAAGATGTGCAGCTGGTCAATGGCTGTGCTGCTATCTGGCGCTGCATTGGCGGCGTGCGGTTCCGACGACAGTGCGGGGGGTGAAAGCGAGCTTGAGATCGTTGCTTCGACGTTGATCGTCTCGGCGCTCGTACAGGAGATTGCCGGCGAAGACGCCGATATCACGACGATCATGGGCCCCGGAACTGATCCACATACGTTCGAGTTGACACCTGGCGACGTCAGTTCGATCACCGAGGCGGATGTCGCCTTCATCATCGGTCTCGAGTACGACGACTTCTTGCTCGATGGCGTTGATGGCCCGGAGGTCATCGCAGTCTCTGACGGAATCGACCTGCTCAGGGCGGGTGAACACGGAGGCCACGATGATGATCATGATCATGAGCATAGCAAGTCGGAGTCGGATAAGGACCACGACGACGAGCATGATGAGAACGACGAAGACCATCAAGACGCTGACGAGCACGATGACGAAGACCACGAAGAGGGCGAAGAGCACGAGAATGAACACGACGGCCATGATGAACACGATCATGGCGAGTACGACCCCCACGTCTGGCAGGATCCTATTCGCGTGCAGGTCATGGTCGACAATATCGCCGACGCCCTCGCGGAGTTGGACCCGGATCAGGCCGACGAGTACCGTGAGAACGCCGAGGCTTACAACCAAACACTTGATGAGACACACGCCGAGATCGAAGAGCTCATCGACATGATTCCGGCAGATGACAGACTACTGGTCACCAATCATGATGCGTTCTCCTATTTCGCCGATCGCTACGCACTTGAAGTGATCGGTACGGTCATCCCCGGGACCTCTTCGGAAGCCGATCCATCTGCCGGAGAGATAGCGGGACTGAGCGAACTGATCGAGCAGGAGGGCGTGAAGGCGATCTTTGCCGAGGATCTGATCGACCCCAAGGTGGCCGAGGCAGTGGCCTCCGATACCGGTGTCGAAATCGTCTACGGCCTGTACTCGGAGCAAGTCGGCGATGAAGGGAGCGGCGCCGAGACGGTCCACGGCATGCTGCTCGCAAATGCCGAAAAGATCAGTGAGGCTTTGCGGTAGTCCCGACGAATCCGAACAACGTCAACGTTGACAACGAAAGGGCCCCGGTGAGTGTTTCTCACCGGGGCCCTCTTAGCTAGACGGAGTAGCGCTCTAGTTCGGGATCTGACCGAGGTTGACCAGGACCGACTTGAACTCGCCGCCATCGTTATCGAGGACTGACCAGACATCGCCGTTGGCGTCCATCGCCAAGCCCTCAACCTTCTCGAACGGGGTGAATGCCTCGAGGACGTCGAAGGTCTCCGTCTTCTCGACGACTGCGCCGCTCAGGTCGGCGTCGGCGGTGACTAGACCGTCGTAGGGGGTGAGCCCGTCGAGCGTGAAGGAATAGACCTTCTTGATCTCGGCCGCGCCACCGAGCTGGTTATCGCGTTCGATCACTGCGTAGACATCGCCGCCGAGGTTGGTGATCTCGGATAGACCCACCCAGGCATCTTCGGGAGCTTCGTTCAACGGATAGAGGAAGAACTCCCACGTTCCGTTGGCGATGTCGTACCGCGCGATCCGTGTGTAGAGGACGCCGCCGTTTTCGGCATCGTCGGTGTACTGGCGCTGGATTGCAGCCAGCAGGTAGGCGCCGTCGTCGGAGATCGCCACGCCTTCGAAGCCGTTGCCCCGGATCAGGCCGCTCTCCGGCGAATCGATCTCGGCGGGAAGCAGGACCTCCTGGAGGACGGCGCCACTAGCGTCGACCTGCACCAGGGTGTTGGCCCGGTAGCTGTCTTCGCCGAAGTCGGCATTGCCTTCACTGGCGAGCCAGAATCCAACGCTCTCATCCGGAGCGGCGTCGCTGGTGTCAACCGCGATGCCCTCGAGGTCGTACGGGACCGGGCTGCCATCCATCGTGATCGCGCCCATGCTCTCGAGGCTGGCGACGCCGTCGCCCGTGATCTGGATCATGTAGATCTCGGACGGCATGGCGTTGTCCGGCACTGCATAGAGTACCGTGGCATCGCTTGAGCTGGCCGCGAGGCCGGAGAGCGCCGCCCACGGCTCATCGACGCCAGCGGAGCGGATGGTTGGCGATCCGATGTCGCCCTCCCAAACCCCCTCGACGCCTTCGAAGATCGAGATCGTGCCTGAGACCTCATCGGAGGTAACGAACAGATCGCGGGATGTGATCGCGAGCAGGCCTTCGGGCGAGACGCCCGTCGGCAGGAGCTGTACCCAGACCGGCGTCGTTGCATCGATCATCTCGTAGACGCCGACGAATGAACCGCGCTCGGATCCGACGAAGACGAAGGTCTTGTCGCCGTAGGTTCCGACTTCAATACCTTCAACCTCGGTGCCTTTGTTCTCTGAACGGCTTTCCGGGTAGTGGCTGTAGCCGACCGATGTGGCTTCGAATGCGCCGCCATCGTCCCAGACGAAGCTGCCCTGCCCAGAGGGCGCCCACGACCAGATGCTCCAGCCGCGGCCGCCGGTGAAGTTGAACTCGCCTTCGTCTGCCGAGTAGATCGTCGAGCTGTCGGCGCTCCAGGCGATCGCGTCCGCGAAACGGGATCCGGCAAACGGCTCTTCGGAGACATCGGCCGGATAGGTGTCCGTGAATGAGATCGCGTCGTCTTCGACCAGGTCGGCCGGTCGATCCGACACAACGCCGGTGCTGAAGATACCGTCGACTTCACCAGTTGTGACGTGAACGACGGCGATGCCGTTGTTCTCCTGGAGCGAGACCGCGACATGACCATCACCACTAATGTCAACGAACTCAGGCTGTGGATCGCCGGCGAAGTAGAGTCCGGCGTTCGACATTTCGACCTCGTTGAACATCACGTCCGTGATCGTCGAGCTTGCCAGATCCGACTCATTGAGCGCGATGATCTGCACGTATCCAGGACCGCTGATGTCGCCATCGAGCCCAGGATCTTCATCGTCAGTCTGGTTGCCGTCGCCGTCGACGACGATCGGTTCGTTCTCAATCGCAACGACCGCGTAGAGCTGGCCATCGATCACGCTGGTGGCAACCGAGTCTGGACCGTTGCCGATCTCGAGCGTACCGGCGATCTCGCCCGAGGGCAGCGCGACAACGTAGAGCAGACCCGGATTGACCTCCGGCGGCGCGCCCTCTTCAAGTACTGAGGTGTTCACCGCGGCGACTGCCCATGCGCCGTCCGGAGTGATCGAGACGGCGGTCGGCTCACCATCGACCGGAATCGTTGTTGCGAGCGACGGACTCGACGGATCGCTGATGTCGACCAGGCCGATGGATTCCGCGCTGGAATCTGTATAGGCCAGCCAGTTGCCGTCCGGCGTCGCGCTGACGATCTCCGCAACGCCGCCGCCCGGAACGACGTAGGTTGAGAGCGGGGCGAACGAGTCAATCTGCGGCGAAGGTGGAGGTGGCTCGGAGCCTTCCAGGATCTCATTACCCAGGAGGCCGAGAAGAACCTGGAACTCTTCAGGATTGTCTGGGTGGTATTCGAAGCGCGCGCGCTCGAACCACTGCGTTAGGACCGTATCGTTGCTCGTGTTCGTTTCCGTCATTGCGGGCGATATCGGATAGCCGAAGAGCGCCAGCGACTCCGCGAAGGAGATGTCTGGATCTCCCAGATCGAGGCCATGGCTCGACCAGTAGTCGATGAACTGCGGGGCGATTGCGAAGCCAGTCGCCTCCTGGTAATTCGGGGTTGACGGATCGTCCTTTGGATAGTCCGTCCAGTCGCGATTCATCTGCAGCAACACTTCGTTGCCGAGCCGTCCGAGCAGAATTTCGTACGGAGTACCCGTGTTTTCGGGATGGTGCTCCATACGCTCTCGCTCGAAGTACTGAGTTAGGAAGACCTCATTGAGGTCGAGATTCAGTAGTTCTTCGGCTTCGGTCTTCGGGAAGCCGAACACCGGGAGGCCTCCATTTGCGGCCCAGTAGCTGGCAAATGGTTCACAGGCGTTGTGCCCGGTCTCTGAGAAGTAGACACAGTCGTCTCTTGGATCGACCGGATCCGTCGACTGTGCGATTGCCAATCCGCCACTGAGCGCGATGAGCATGAGCACCAGCGCATTCGTAACAAACCAACGTGCCGGGCCGATACGACCCGGTCTTTCGTTTTGTGATGTGGCGTTCAAGCCAGATCCTCCCCTCGCCCATTGTGGGCCGGTTGATCCCGCCAAGCGGGTCGATAGCATCCGGCGCACTGTAGTTAGCCAGTGTTCGGAATCTGTGAGTGCCCTGTTATCGGGTTGCAATGTGATCGTGCGAATCTGGGACCGATGGGATCTGGGACGCCGGACAAACGCCCGCTAGGATCAACGTGGTGAGACGCGATGACGGGAGCGGTGGATGTGCATACAATGTGTGATGATCGCTGCCTCAGCTATTGGGGTCGCCGGGGTCGTTCGGGATCGGGTTGTTGCGCGGCTGGATGCGATTGAAGAATCGTCGTCTGCCAACCCCCTCACACCGCCGATGCTTTTCCTGCTTCTACTTGCGGCAATGATTGAGCACGAGTCCACAAGTGCCTCTGGAAACGGCGAACGCTGAGGCCACACGAGACCAGGTCTCTTCATCCACGAGAACCGCTGGACTTTCCGGAACAACGAAAACCGCCCGCTACACAGCGGGCGGTTTCTCTATCGTCTTCTCGCGACCCTTCGCGCCGTTATGCAGGGTCTTGATGACTCGCTCGGGCGTGAGCCGCATCTCCGGGAAGCGCTTACCGGTTGCAGCTGAGACTGCATTCGCAATCGCCGCCGCACCGGGGACGATCGGGGGTTCTCCGACGCCCTTCGCGCCGAAGGGTCCAGAGCGTGATGGCATCTCGATCAGTATCGTTTCCATCGAAGGCACCTGGCCCGCTTTGGGAATGCCGTAGTCCATCTGACTCTCGTTGATGAGCTGGCCGTCGTCGGCGTAGAGCATCTCCTCGAAGAGGCCTAAGTCCATGGCCTGGACGGTGCCAACCTGATCGAATTGATCGAGGACAATGGAGTCAAAGCGATCTTCGCGGAAGCATTGATCGAGCCGAAGGTCACGGAAGCGATTGCTTCTGGCACCGGGATACGGATTGTCTACGGGCTCTGTTCAGATCAGGTTAGCGAGGATGTCAGCGGCGCGGAGACGGTACACGGGATGCTCCTTACCAACGCCGCGAAGATCAGCGAGGCGTTGCGATAGTTCCCGACTTGCTCCTACAGTGACGCCCGCTGGTGAGGATCCATGAGATCACGAAGGCCATCACCGACGAAGTTTATGGAGAGCGCCGTGATGAAGATCGCAAGGCCTGGCAAGGTCGGCAGCCAGACATCACTCCAATCGAACATGAATGACTGTGATTCCTGGAGCATGTAGCCCCAGCTGGGCGTCGGTGGCTGAACGCCGAGTCCCAGAAAACTGAGAAACGCTTCAGAAATGATCAGCCGGGCGACCTGTACCGTGCCAATCACAATAACGGAATTGACAAGGTTCGGGATGATGTGGCGCATTACAAGACGAGAATGACCCAGGCCGACAACTTTGCCGGCTTCTATGTATTCCAGCGATTTGATGCGCTCAACCTCGAATTTCAGCACTCGGGTATAGATCGGCCAGGAGCCTAGCCCAAGGACGAGCACGACGTTAGTGAAACTTGGGCCAAGCACGGCAATCACAGCAAGGGCCAACAGGATGAACGGGAACGTCATCATAATGTTCACCAGGGTAGAAACGACCGAATCGATGAATCCCCCAAAGTACCCTGCCAGCACTCCGAGCGTCACACCGATCAAACCGGCAACGACTGTCGCCAGCAGTCCAACTGTCAAAGCTATGCGGGCCCCGTACATGAGCCTGGTTGCGTAGTCCCGTCCGATACCATCGGTGCCGAGAGGATGCGACCACGAGCCACCCTCTTGCCACACCGGGGGATGGAGTCGTTCGGTAATGCGGCCCTCTTCCGGCGTGTACGGGGTGAGGAATGGAGCGAATATCGCGATTAGAACGAGAATCAACAGGATCGCCGCCCCGATCACGGACATTCTCAACTTCCAGGCAGTGCGCAGGTACGATCGAAGCGTTCGTCGTCGGACTCTCTGCTGGGCGAACGCTGAAGGTCCGGCCTGATCCGCGGTTGGAGTGGCGCTTGCCAAGATGATTCCTCGCTATCTGTGTCCGACCCCTGCGAGAACCAAGAATCGGAACGCGTGTGAGTACCTCGGATGCCGTCTCATCCTCTTCGAATTCGAGGATCTAGAAAGCCGACGACAATATCGACTGCAAGATTCACGACGCTAATGATTATCGCCAGAGTTACGACCGCTGCCTGGGTGACCGGGAAATCGGCATTGCGGATTGATTCAATGGCCAGTAGTCCGACTCCTGGCCAGGCAAAGACCGTCTCTGTGATGACGGCGCCGCCGAGCAACTGTCCGAACTGCAGTCCGAGCACGGTGATGACCGGGATGATCGAATTTCGAAAGGCGTGCCGGACCAGTACCGTTCGTTCTCTAACTCCTTTTGCTCGCGCGGTGCGCACATAGTCCTGGGTGAGGGCATCAAGGACACCGGAGCGGACGAGTCGCTCAGTCACCGGCGCAAGGAATACACCCAGAACGACAGTTGGCAGGATCAAATGCTTGAGACGATCGACTCCAAAGTCGCCGTAGCCGGATGGCGGCAGCCACTTCAGGTTGACGCCGAAGACAATGATGAGCATCAGGCCGAGCCAGAAGATTGGCATAGCCTGACCGGCAACGACGAAGAGGGTCGTGAGGTTGTCCCAGAAGGTGTGCCGCTTATAGGCGGACGTGATCCCCATCGGAATCGCGATCAGCGTTGCAAGTAGCGTTCCTGAAAACGTAAGTAGCAGCGTGGCCGGCATGCGTTCCATCACGATCGTCAGCGCGGGACGGGCCGTTCGGAATGAGTCGCCGAAATCACCGCGAACCGCGTCGGTGAGGAAGTCCATGTACTGAACGACCAGCGGGCGGTTGAACCCCATGGCTTCGCGGAAGATTTCACGCTGTTCTCGCGGGGTTTCCGGTGGCAGCAACACATTGACCGGATCGCCGATCAAGTTGGTGATGACAAAGACGATGACCGAAATGCCAAATACCGCGATGATCATCTGAACAAAGCGTCTCGCGATGTATGCTCCCACAGTTGCTGCCTTCCAGGATGTAGTTGGCTACTAAGGGGATGAGCGTGCCGCACGAAGCGCGGCACGCTTGCTCACCCTTCGTGCTTCTATGCCTTCGGGCGCGCCGTGAAGTACTGGTCGATTTCGTCCGGTCGAGGCGACCAATCGACGTTGTTGTTGACACCCCAGACGGAGTGGAAACCCCACATGAAGATCATTGGTGCGTCTTCGCGCACGATGCGTCTGTGCATCGGCGTAGATCTTTATGCGCTCTTCCGGATCGAGCGACCCACGACCCTCTTCGAGCAAGCGCGTCGATCTTCGTCATTGTTGTAGTAGGTGAAGATCGAGCTGCTGTGGAGCATGTCCCAGTAGATACCGTCGGCGTCGAAGACCGAGTAGGAACCCCAGTTGTAGTTCATCATGTCGCCGCCGTTGCCCTCGTTGTGGCGTGTCGTGAAGACATTGCCGTCGCTGAGGGTCTCGAATTCGGCCCGAATACCGACGGCCGCCAGGTCGCGCTGCATCGCCTGGTCGACCTGGTCCTGGTTGGGCATGGACGACGGGCCGCGTAGCCACGTGACGTCGATGCCGTCCGGGTACCCCGCCTCTTCGAGGAGTCGATGTTGCAAGATCCGGGTCGTATTCGTGCGGCTCGATGGATGGGTCGTAGCCAAAGTGCTTCGGGATTGAGCAGCGCCGGAGCCCGGTCGCCTCCTGGCTGAAGCGAGTCAATGTAACCCTGAATATCGACGGCGTGGTTGGCAGCATTTCTGCACCTGGACATCCTCGAATGGATTTGGCCCGGAGCGTCCCATGGCATCCAGCCGGACAAATCCGACACGTAGGATCGGTTGAGTGACCGGCATGGCAATGCCGGAATCTTCGACTGTCTGCATCTGGTCAAAGGGAACGACACGGATGATATCAACGTTGCCAGCCAGCAGTTCAGCAAGCTGTGTTGGGAGCCCGGGCACGATGCGGAGGACCAGCGTTTCGTACGCCGGGGTAACATCCGGGTTCCAGTAGTTATCGTTTCGAATCAGGACGATTTCTTGGCCCTTCTTCCACTCAGACAGCATGTACGGGCCGGTGCCGACCGGATTTTCCGCTAGATAGGCATCGCCTTCAGCCTCTGCCAGTTTTTCCGGGATCATCTGGAAGTTCTGGAGCCGCTCGGTGAAGATCGGGTAGGGCTCGGTCGTGGTCACGTGGACGGTGTATTCGTCGATGACTTCGACGCCGGCGATCGCAACGTGGTTGCCGATTTGCGGGCTGGCCTGATCCGGATTGGTTATCCGATCCCAGTTCCACTTGACCGTTTCGGCTGTGAACGGATCGCCATTGTGGAACGTGACACCCTCACGCAGCTTCATCTCCCAGACGGTCGGCTCGATGTTCTCCCAACTCTCGGCGAGCCACGGTTCGATCAGATTGGTCTCTTTGTTGCGGAGCACCGAGATTGTCGTGGGTGTGGTAGAAGGTGATGATGCCGGTTCGCAGATTGTGCATGTGCGGGTCCATCGTCGGCAGGTCGGACTCGCTCAGAATGACGGTCAGCGTGCCACCTTCCGCAGTTTCTCCGTCGCCTCCACCGCTCGTTGCAGTGGCTTCCGACTCACCGCCCGTAGTTGCGGTTGGCTCTGCAGCTCCAGAGCGACTCGTTGCCGTGGCATCACCAGCTGGCGCCGATGTTGCATCAGAGCCTGAATCGCTATCGTCGTCATCGTCGTCATCGCCGCAGGCAGCGAGGAGACCCATCGCGCCCGACACTACCGGCCCAGACCATGGCAGCCTTGATCAGCGTCCGGCGGTCAATCCGGCCCTCTTGATAGAAACGCTCCCAATTCGCGTAAACTCGATCAGCGATTCACGTGGGCTCAGAGAACTCATGCATCCCCCTAAACCAGACGACGATGGGTTCTTCCCGATAGCCCGAGTACGCTCAAGGGCGTCGCGAGCGTCGTCGTCACTATTGCGCTACAGCTAAACCGACCACATCATAGTCGCATCATCATCCCGGCGTCAACACTTCATTACCTTCTTCTGGTAGTCGTGGGGTTGAAGGATCTCTTGCCGCCTTTATGGACAATCAGTGAGCCTGCTTATTGAATGAGGATGGGCAGCGGACTGGTTGGCAGGAACTTGGGTCCCTTCGGACAACTCGATTCTGGCTCTCTGGGCCAAATCCGGCCCGGTCCGACCACTCCAGAAAGAGTGCGCTTCGATCAGAACCGCGATCCAGCGCGAACTCAGGCGCTGCCCGTCCATTTTCATGCCAATGAGTGCCAATGGAAAGACCCCGCCTCGATACTACAAGGCGGGGTCTTCATCATGTGCTCGAGATTCAGAACCGGATCGACGATGGAGATCAGGCTCCGTTGTTAAGCGCCTTACTCACTCTTTCTGGAGTGAGCGGCATATCGGTCAGCCGCTTTCCGGTGGCGGCTGATACTGCGTTCGCAATCGCAGCCGCTCCCGGGACGATCGGTGGCTCGCCGACACCCTTTGCGCCGAATGGGCCCGAGCGGGAAGGGATCTCGATCAAGATCGTCTCCATCGATGGCACCTGGCCAGCCTTGGGCAGCCCGTAGTCCATCAATGTTTCGCTGACAAGCTGCCCGTCTGCGCCGTACGTCATCTCCTCGTAGAGCGCGAAGCCCATCGCCTGGACAGCACCGCCGATCATCTGTCCTTCAACGGCAGCAGGATTCAGCGCCTTGCCGACGTCCTGGATAGAGACATAGTCCGTTATGCGCACTTGCCCGGTGTCCTGGTCGACTTCAAGCTCGGCGATCTGTCCGGAGAAACCGGGGGCCCGATCATTGTGGGCCGACTTGCCGACCCCATAGACTGGCTCATAGCGCGCCCCGAAGCCCATGCACATCGTCGCGATCTGGGCGACGCTCAGTTCGCGTTCTGTGCCCTTGACTCGCACCTTGCCATCGACCATTTCAAGGTCGTCGGCCGAGGCTTCGAGTTCCGTGGCGGCGATCGCCAGCACCTGTTCACGGGCTGCTACCGCCGCCTTCATGACTGCTGGTCCAACGGTAAAGGTTGTCTTCGAGCCGCCCGCCATGCCGGCATAGGGAGAAGTATCTGTGTCGCCGTTCTGCACCTTGACGTTTTCGAGTTCTGTCCCGAACATCTCGGCGACAATCATCGCGAAGGTCGTATTCGTCCCGGTGATGTCGCTATGCCCAACCTGGAGGACGAGCGAACCATCAGTATTGAGCTTGACGTTTGCCGCACACGGTTCGAGTCCGCCCGGCCACCCGCCGATTGCCATTCCGACGGCTCGATTGCTGTTCGCGCTGCGATTCTTCCACAGTGGGTGATCGCGGATCGTTTCGAGAACAGTCTTGATTCCGACACGCGGCCACGGAACACCGTTGACTTGAGGATCGCCTTCGTCGGAGGCATTGTGAAGCCGGAATTCAACCGGGTCCATACCAAGCTTGACGGCCAGTTCGTCGACGGCCTGTTCGAGAGCGAATGTAGCCTGTGGCGCGCCGGGTGCGCGATATGCGCCAACGCCAGGCTTGTTGGTGAGAACTTCGAACGCGTCGACCAGGAGGTTGTCAGTCTTGTAGTAGCTGCCGAGGAGGATTGCTCCGATGTTGTACGGGCTGGCTGAATAGCAGCCCGAGTCATAGACGAGCTTCGACTCGGAGCCGTGATCGTGCCGTCCTTTGTCGCACCGATTTTGACATCGATCACCGATCCGGGGGCTGGTGTGGCTGAGGTGAACTCTTCAGCCCGGCTATAGACGATCTTGATCGGTTTCTGCTCCTGGAGCGCAAGCCAGCCGGCAATCGGTTCAAGGAGCACGGACTTGGAACCGAATCCACCGCCCACTTCGAGGTTGTGGACCTTGATGTCATTCTCGTCGAAGTCCGAGAACACCGGCAGTTGCCTTGCGCGTATAGAACTGGCCCTGGGTCATCGTGTAGATCGTCAGCCGTCCAAATGGGTCGGGCACGACGATGGTCGCGTGGGGCTCGATGTAGCCCTGATGAACGAACCCCGAGCGGTAGGTGCGCTCGACGATTTCATCGGCCGCGGCGAAACCGGACTCCACATCGCCACGGGTAAACTGCACGGAATTCGTGACGTTGTCGGAGTAGATACTGATGTCGGCCGAGTCCGCTCCGCCTCCAACCGCGGCATGGGCTTCGCCTTCGGACCAATCCACGTCACCGCGATTTTGGGCGGATTACCGGCGCGTCTTTCGCCATCGCCTTGAGCGGGTCGACGACAGCGCCAAGATCGTGATACTCGACGTTCACGAGGTCGACTGCCTCCTGGGCAGCGGTGTCGATGTCGCGACGACAACCGCCACTGGCTGACCATAGTAGATGGCCTTGTCGCGAGCGAGCATCGAGTGATGCCGGTCCGACGGCTCCGGGCCATCGGGATGGGTGTCGCGGCCGGTATAGACCGCCACGACGCCGGGCACATCAGCGCAGCGCTCGAATATCAATCGCGAGTATTTCGGCATGCGCGTACCGGCTGTGCACCAGGCGCAAAGAGTTGCCCGAGAATGGAGAGGTCATCGACGAATTTCGTGCGCCAGTGACTTTCTCACCGCCTTCGACACGCTTCGTCGCTTTTCCAATCACTGATGGGGATGCGGTCATTCTGCCTCCGTGTTCTGGGCGCGTTTCCACAGACGGTATTGTAGATGACGTTTTGATCTTGGGAAACATCCAGGCGGAATAACTCTGGTCGAAATCGGCCACTGGGCTAGAATCGAATGGAAGAAGATGATGTCTACCGGGAGAGGAGCCGATGGGATGACCGCTTCAAAAGCGCCAAGCCTCGGATTTGAAACGACAAGCCGCGTCCTGAGCGAGGAACGATTGTTCGATCCGCGCCCGGAAGATGTGGAGACCGCAAATATAACCGCCTACATGCGGCGAAAAGGGTTTGACAACTATCGCGAGTTTCATCGATGGACTATTGAGAACCCGGAGGAATTCTGGGCTGATATGGCCGGTGAACTCGAATGGTTCCAGCCGTGGGACGATGTGCGCCGTTGGGATCCCGAAGAGCCCGGTGTCGAGTGGTTTGTAGGGGCGAAGACCAACATCACCTACAATGCGCTTGACCGGCATAAGGGCACCGCCGTCTGGAATAGCGTCGCCTTCTACTGGGAAGGTGAAGATGGCGAGACAAAGACCTACTCCTATGCCGATCTCTACCGGGAAGTCAATCGTTTCGCCAGCGTTCTGCAGAACCTCGGTCTGAACAAGGGCGATCGGGTCATCATCTATCTACCACGCATACCGGAGCAGTGGGTCACGATGCTTGCCTGTGCCCGGATCGGCGTTGTTCACTCCGTCGTCTACTCCGGACTATCGGCCCAAGCTCTCCGGGATCGGGCGGAAGACGCCGAAGCTCGACTAGTGATCACCTGCGACGGCTTCAAGTTCCGAGGATCGATTGTCCCACTCAAGGAGATCGTTGACCGGGCCGTGCGCGAGAGCCCGTCGATCGAGAATGTCATCACAATCAAGCGCGCCAGCAACGAAATTCGCTGGTTCAAGGGTCGTGATCTCTGGTATCACGACTTGATGCAGGGGGCTCGCAACTATGTGGCGCCGGTAGAGTTGGAGAGCGAAGACTGGCTCTATATGCTCTACACTTCCGGCTCGACCGGGAAACCGAAAGGCATCGTCCACGTTCACGGCGGCTATCAGGTGGCGCTCAACATGACCATGCGTTTCGTCTTCGACATCAAGCCCGGCGACGTCTACTGGTGCTCGGCTGATCCGGGCTGGGTGACTGGCCACTCGTACATTGTCTACGGGCCATTGATCGCTGGCGCCACCGGAGTTTTCTACGAGGGAGCACCCGATTTTCCCGATCCGGGCCGCATCTGGAGTCTGATCGAGAAATACAACGTCACCATCTTCTATACCGCGCCGACTGCGATTCGATCGATGATGCGCCTTAGTGATGCGTGGCCCGGCAAGCACGACCTGACAAGCCTGCGCCTGCTGGGCACGGTGGGCGAGCCGATCAATCCCGAAGCCTGGATGTGGTACCGGAAGATTGGCCAGGAAAAGCCAATCGTCGACACCTGGTGGCAGACCGAGACTGGAATGCAGATGATCTCGCCGACGATCATTACCCCGACCAAGCCCGGCTCGGCAACACTCCCACTGCCCGGAATCGAGGCGGACATCGTTGATAAGAACGGCAATCCGGTTGCGGCGAACGAAGGTGGCTATCTGATCGTCAAACAGCCCTGGCCGTCGATGATGCGAACCATCTTCGGGGACCCGGAACGCTACGCGACCTACTGGCATACGATCAAGGTCAATGGCGAGCCGGTCTATTTTGCGGGAGATGCCGCTCACAAGGACGAAGACGGTTACTTCTGGATCCAGGGACGGGTCGACGACGTCATAAGCAAGTCCGGCTACCGGTTGGGTTCGAGCGAGATCGAGAGTGCGCTGGTGAGCCATCCGGCCGTCGCCGAGGCGGCAGTCATTGGCAAGCCTCATGAAGTGACAGGTGAATCGATCAAGGCGTTCGTCACTTTGCGGGCAGGTCGCGCCGGAAACGACGATATGGTGGCCGCGCTACGCCAGCACGTGCGCGATTCAGTTGGACCGATCGCGATGCCGGAGGAAATCGAGTTTCGTGCCGGTTTGCCCAAGACCCGTTCCGGCAAGATCATGCGCCGCGTCCTCAAAGCGGAGGAGCTCGGACTCGATATGGGTGACCTTTCCACTCTGGAGGAATAGTGTAAAGGGAAAGCCTGGGAGCGACGGCTCGCCGTTCGTAATCGGCCCAGCTTCAGATCCTGGATAGACTCAAGAGGGATGGATTCGAATCCATCCCTCATCCTGATGGTTGATTCTCCATTGGAGCAAATCGGGTCACGGCAGCGGTGCCTGGAAACGCGACTGCCGCGGCCAGTTCCCTATTCTTCCAGCTTCTGGCGAACGCAGTCAAAGATCTGGCCGGTCATGCGGTCGGCGACCGGGTTGATCAGGCGACCGCCAACTCCAGCGAGACGACCGCTGATCTGCGCGTCTGTGTTCCAATTCATGACCGTGCCGCCCTCGTCGTCATCTTCGAGCAACATTGTTGCCGACATCGTGACGGAAGATCCTGGCGCATTGCCGTCAGCCTTGATCACGGCACGGCTCGGCTCTACCCGTTCGACCCACTCGCAATCGAACTCGAACGCGCTACGAATAAACCCGACTCCCGCGCGAACTTTGACCGTAAAATGATCATCGTCGACGACCGTAATCCCGCCGTCTTCAAGCCCGGGTGCGCACTGGGCTATCTTTTCTGGATCGGTCAGAAACTCCCAAACAGCGGCACGCGGCGCTTTGATTCGTTCTTCCCCACTGAATTGCATGATAACTCTCCCTGCCTGCGCGTTGTCACAACACGCGATTCCCGTATCCTGGCATCCTACCATTCATGCTAGGACAGTCGAGCTTGAGAAAGAAGAAGCCGGGGTGTTGAGCCCCGGCTGAATGCGTGTGAAGAAGATGGACCGGTCAGGCAGTGACTGTTTCCCAAACCGGCAATCCGGTCAGTTCCTCGACCGTTGTGATGTTTGCACCATAACAGGTCACAAGGTAGTCAAGCGCGTCCTGCTGCATTCCGGCATAGTCACTGTCGGTGTGATGTGGCAAGCGGAACATCGCCGTTGCATTGCGTGGGACGCTGATTTTGAAGTTGTTGTTGAACGCGTCAGATGCCGTGTGCCTCACGCAAATATTGGTGTGCTGGCCGGTCAGGATGACCTCGGTCACGCCATTCTGATGCAGCAGAGATTCAAGACCGGTTTCATAGAACGAGCTGTAGAAGCGCTTTGGCAGCACGTAGTCCCCGTCCTGAGGATTCAGATCCGGAACAACGGCAGCTCCAGGTGTCCCGGCAAGGGCGTGCGGTCCCCAGACCTTTTCCTCGTAGTCGCCCGGGAGATGCGCGTCGTTGGCGAACACAACAAGCCAGCTCTGTTCGCGAGCATGGTCGAGCAGCGCGGCGATGCTTGGCGTGATTGCCTCCCCGGCAGGATTGGCGAGCGCCCCGGTAACGAAGTCGTTGAGCATGTCGATGACTATGACTGCTTTGTTTGGCATGAAAGCCTCCTTTTGAACGGCGCACAGCGGACTTATACTCATAATGAGTATATCATGGGGAATTTGTGAGTTGAATCCGTCTCGTCCCTCAAAAAAGGAGACGCCCCACCGGGGCGTCTCTACATAATGTAAGCGGAATCAATCGGTGTTAGAGGATCCGGCGATCGACCAGGGTGAGCGGGCTGTAGTCGCGCCAGACGGGGATGCCACAGTACCGTTCACCTTCGGGACAGGCAGGACGGGTGCCGGCGTTGCTGCGAAGAACGCAGGGCGGCCCGTTGACATAGCGCCCAATCTCTGGAAGAACTTGAGCAACCTGCATCGTCTCCTGATGCGCCGATTCGAAGATCTCACGCTGGGCGTTGAAGCAGAGGCGCTTAACCCATTTCCAGTAGTAGGTCATCAGCGAGCCGGTTTCATAGAATCGAACGCGATGAGCGTTCGGGAGGAGATAGAGCACCTTTTCCGGCTCGACACCGTCGTCAAGAAGCTGGTTTTTTGCTTCCCAGAGCGCTGAAACCGTTGTCATGTACTCCTCAAGAGCTGCCTCAACCCTGCGGACGTCATACGGCACAACGATATCGGGATCGCGGCGAAGGTGCGCCGAGAGGACCGGGCTAGAGGAGGTTGTCCCTCGGTGCCGCTGGTTCTGAGCTTCCTCAGCGCCGCTGATGCGCTTCTGGAAGGTGAAGCTGACGTGGTTCATCGTCTGCATCAACTTCGAATTCATCGCCAGGAAGAGCGAGTGTCCGAGGTAGCTATTCTGATTCGGGTCCAGCACCCGCGCGATGGCTTCACGGTCGGGCAAGCTCTCGGCGCTTACCCCGAGGACGGTGCGAACCGCGTCGGCGAGTATGCGTTCGGCATCGGGATTCACGTGCACCAGGCGGGAATCAAGGCCACCAAGTGCTCCGTCGAAATCACTGAAGAAAGACTCGTCTGACCCGTTCCTGATGTTTCTCCCGATGTGGTCGAGTGTTTCGTACTCAAGCGTGTCCGTCTCGGCCAAAATGTTGAGGTCAAGCGGATAGTCCGGGGCGCCAAGGAAGTAGGGGTCCAAATCCAAGACTTCCTCGACCATGCGGTTAACCAGATAACGAACCTCGCCTGGCACATCGAGCTGGTTGGCAAGGACATAGTAGCGCAGCAGGGTTAAACCATTGATCGTGTGATAGAAGTGGGCCGGAGTCGCCAGTGGCAGCACGTAACGTGCGACTTCCTGCGTCTTCTTCTGGACGGCGTCGGCAAGGCGGCGTTCCGCTTCAGGTCCGCGAGCCTTCGCGCGAGCCGGGAAGACCTCCGCGTAGCGAGCCGCCACATCGGGCGCGAGTATTTCCCCGAGATTTCGATAGCCTTCGAGGGCGCGGTCGATTGCCAGGCGATAGATGGCCTCCTGACGGTCGTTCAGGTTCGGCGTCACCATCACTTTTCCGGATACTTCTCGATAGCGCTGGCTTACCTGTTCGGAGTTGTAGAACGGGTGGTGATGGAAGAATGACCAGATCGCGAGCCGGGAGACGCCATCGAGCACGAAGACGAAATTTGCATGCTGAAAGGTGGTGTGATGCCCCGCTTCGAAGAGATCCCGATAGAGCTTCTGGGCACGCTTCCGGCGCGCGGGTCGAAGTTCGTCGCCAGCGTCCAGAGTCGAGTCCATCAATTTCAGGACGTTCTCGATGCTTGCCGGACGAGCACCATAGCAGGACCAGGCGGCCGCTACGGTCAGACCGAACGGGTTGCTACTTGACTCCCCGGACAAAAGACGCACCTTCGGGGGAGTGGACGCGAAGGGGTATGAAAGTTCCTCTAGTGGCTTAGGTAGGGCTGCCATTGCTGGACTCCGAGATCACGTATGGCAAGAACGAATCGATCAATAAGAGCGCGTACGTACTAGTGTACGTACATTTCAACCGGGCCGCAAGGGTCGATACGGCAGACGCCAGTCCGAAGTTCATACATTTGTAAGTAAAGCGCTATACGATTGATCCATATGAAGAACCGTGTTCGACAACTACCGTTTTCGCCTTCATCGGGCGAATCTTATCGCGCGGGACCGAACAGGTCTCTGGGACTGTTTGGAGCCGCTGCGGCACTATTGATGATTGGCATCTCCTTCTTGACGCGCGATCTTTTCGGCATGCCGACGTTGCCGGAGATTGTCGCAACGATGATTCTCAGATTCCTGCCGATCGGTCTTTTCTCGTTTGCGCTCAGCGTGTTCGGTGGATGGGCGAAGCCAATCCTCCTAGGAACCGTGATGCTTGGGATCATGTCGATAGGAGGTTCCATCGCGCGCTTCGATGGCCAGGCACTCGACGCCATGCCCTGGACGCGCCGGTTGAAGCGGACGCTTGGCCTTTCGGCTGCTCTCTGGGTACCGCTGGCGCTCTTCGGTCTCGTCGCGTCGCCGCTGGGCGTCGTGTTTTTCGCGACGAATCGGGATCTGCTGGCTCTGTTGCTGAGCTTTCTCTCCGGAGCTCTCGTCTATGCCATATCGCTCTACTGGGTGTTCGGGCTAGCAAGTGAGCGGGCAGAGCGAGTTTGGAGTGAAGTCGACACTCCACCGGATTCAATTGGCCGGCGAAGAATCATTGCGAAGACGGCCGCTAGCGTAGCAGGTGTTTTGAGTGTCGCGTATCTGGCCGACGTTGTGATTGGTACCCGGGCGGGAGCAAGGAATGCAAACGAAGGCGACATATCCCAGCCAATCACGCCAGTCCCCGAGTTCTACACGGTTTCGAAGAACTTCCTCGATCCTTCAGTAAATCCGGGTGGTTGGTCACTCACGGTTGATGGTCTCGTCGACAGCCGAACCAGCTTCACCTACGAACAACTGCTTGCCTTGCCCCCGGTCGAGCAGCAGGCGACGTTGACTTGCATCTCCAATCCAATTGGCGGCGACTTGATCGACAATGCGATCTGGACCGGGGTGCGCCTTGCCGATGTTCTCGAAATGACTGGTGCTAGCGCGAGCGCGAAGCGTGTGGCGTTCTTCGGCTCCGATGGATATAGCGATTCATTTGAGATCGACAAGGCGTGGGAGCCAACGACGATCGTCGCCTATCTCATGAATGGCGAACCGTTGACTGACAAGCACGGTTTTCCGGCGCGACTGATCGTCCCCGGGAAGTACGGCATCAAGAACGGAAAGTGGCTGCGTAAACTGGAGTTGGTGGATGATTTCCGAGGCTACTGGCAGGCGAGGGGCTGGACCAATCTGGGCAATATCAAGACCATGTCCGTCTTCGAGCGACCGGTTGATCGAGCAGTGCTGAGTCGTGAGCCCCAGGAAATAGGCGGGGTGGCCTTCGCTGGGCCGCGAGGCATCGGAAAGGTGGAGTTCAGCACTGACGGTGGCTCGACCTGGTCCGAAGTTGACGAATTGATTAGGCCAGGTCCGCTTTCGTGGGTAATCTGGCGCGCTATCTGGGATCCAGTCGACTCGGGGGCGTACCGGCTCGTGGTCCGGGCAACGGATGGCACAGGTGCTCTCCAGTCGGATGAGAATGCGGAACCGCTACCGGACGGAGCGAGCGGCTATCACCGGCTTGTTGTTGGCGTTGCCTGACCATTCATCATCGTGCACTAGCGATATCGCGCCGGGGCTTTGAGCAGGCTCGTCCATTGCACCGGATCGTGCCCGTAGATCAGAGTCGCGTCGTGCTCTCCGGCTAGCCGAATACAGCGCTCTGCGGAGACCCGCGCCTGGGCAGAGTCGAACGCAACCTGGTAATTCTCCTTCTGTTGATTGAATTGAGAGTAGATTGCGTCAATCGCCAGAAGATACGCGCCGGATTCCGGAAGTTGGGCGAGGATTGATAGGTGCCCCGGAGCGTGCCCCGGCGTCTCGAGGAGGGTCAATCCGTCGGCTATTTCAAAGTCGCTGTCTATCAGATGATAGTTGAGGCGGGAACCATCTAACGCTATTTCCGGGATGCCGCCAGGAACACCGGCATCCCACCGGCCCCTACCGAATTCGTAGGCATCTTTATGAACGATGATTTCCGTGCCGCTGAAATCGGCAGTGTTGCCGGCATGGTCGAAGTGGGTGTGCGTCAGCACCAGGATGTCGATATCCTCGATGGTCAGGTCCAGTTCCGCTAGTCGATTGACCGGGTCGTCGTCGCGAGTCAGCATTGGTTTGAGGTGCTGGGCGAATTCGCTGTCTCCGTATTCGTACATTGGTTCGTCGATGTGGCGTCGATTCGGTCCATTGTCGACCAGGATGTGCCGGCCATCGGAAAGCTCAAAGAGGAATCCGGGGAACGGGCAGACCGCCCAGCGTCCGTCCAGATCTCCAGGCGCCATGACGAACCCAAGGTCTATGTCAGCTTCGCCGAAATTGAGGATTGTCATCGAACTAACGGCCGGCATGTATCTTTCTCCCGTCTTCATACTGCACAACGCAGTATAGTGTCGCCAATCATAGGCTAGGCACTCTTGGAGTTGATATGGCTGAAGACCGCGAAGATCAAAACCAAGATGGTGATGAAGAGGTCTCGACCAATCGCCCTGCACCCCGCAACCCTTTTGCGAATGGCAATGAGCGGACGAACGACTATGGGGACCCCCCGGTTCTGATCGACTCGCGCCGCTCCGCCGCCGTCGCCGGTGTGATCGTCGGACTTGTGGCGCTGCTTTTCTTCGTCGCGATCTGTGTGCTCGGGTCGATCGCTTTTGGCTAGGGGAGCCAGGAGTTGACGGACTCAGGCTCCTCAGGCGGTGAGCGCCGCGAACTGCCGGTTACCGTTCTCCGACACCGCGACTACCGCCTGATCTGGGCTGGTGAGGCTATTTCCGGTCTTGGCACCCAGATGCATGCCATCGCGCTCTCATGGCAAGTTTTCGAGCTAACTGGAAGTGTCGCGTTGCTGGGCGTGCTTGGCCTGGTTCGCGCTATCTCGCTGATGACCGTTTCTCTGGCTGGCGGGGCGATCGCGGATTCGGTCAACCGCCGTCAACTCCTGATTGTTACGAACCTGATCCTCCTGCTGCTCAGCGCCGGCCTGGCCATCGCGACTTACGCTGGTGTCGTCAACGTATTGCTGCTCTTCGCCGTTGCGGCGTTGGTGGCGGCGGTCTCGTCATTTGATGGGCCCGCCCGCCAGGCACTGATACCCACTTTAGTGCCCCGCAAGCAAATACCGGATGCGATGTCGGTCAACATCCTGACGGGAAACGTAGCCGACATGTTCGGTCCTGCGGTCGGCGGCTTCGCCATCGCGTTCATCGGGATTGCCGGCACGTACACAATCGACGCTTTCAGCTTTCTCGCGGTCGTGCTTGCTCTCCTGTTGATGGAGTACCGGGATTCTGCCCGCGTGCGCATCGCCCGGGGGAGCGTCGCAATGGTCGCGGAGGGATTGCGGTTCGTTCGGAACTCCCCGGTGATCTACGGGATTATGCTGTTGGACTTTCTTGCGACGATCCTCGGGGCGACCGTAGCGCTGACGCCGGTCTTTGCCGATGTCATCTTCGATGCCGGCCCGCAGGGGTTAGGGCTTCTCAACTCCGCTCCCGCTATTGGCGCGGTGGTTGGGGCCGCCGTTATGAGCATCGTCGCGCCGCCGAAACGTCCTGGAAGAGTTATCCTGGGCGCGATTGCGTGCTACGGGGTGTTCCTCGCAGCCTTCGGGCTGGCGCCGAACATCTGGATCGCGCTTGTATTCCTGGCAGGTTACGGCGCTTCCGACGCGGTCAGTATGACGATGCGCCACACCATACGAAATCTGGCGACGCCTGATGACCTGCGAGGCCGTGTGGCGGCGACGCACTCGACATTTTCCTCCGGCGGACCCAGGCTAGGCGAATTTCAAACCGGTCTGATGGCGAGCGCGATCGGGATTAGGGCAACCCCAGTTATCGGGGGAATTGGCTGCATCGTTGTCGCCGTCCTGATTTCCAGGTTTATTCCGGCGGTGCGTGATTATGAATTTGCCAGCAATCAATCTGAAGTGTCACCAAATGCCGATCAACCTGACTGATCTGGCACGTCGCCACTCGAAGCCCCTTGGATTGTGGCGAGAATATCTCGCAGTTCCGGGTCCTCCACGTCCCTGTTCGTTCCGGTTCGGAATGAGTCGATAACGATGTCCGGGTAGCGATCGAGATACAGCTCGGCTTGCAGGAGCGTTTCGAGTTTGTCGATCTGGCGAACGAATCTGGCCTCCGGCGTCGCTCCGGCGTCATATTCGCTCCATGCATCAACAATTTGATCTCTGAGCGCGGCAGGTAGACCTGCGGTCATGTCGAGGAGAGCATCTTCTTCTCGCTCGCGCTTGCGATGAGCTTCTTCAGGACCATAGCTGGGGATCTCCCGGAAACGACCTGCGGCGATTTCTCCCCGGTCGTTTCTGTGGCGGTCGAACGGGGTGGCATCTCCCGCGATTGCTTCGGGGAGATCATGTACCAGGGCCAGTAAGACCGCCCGGTGGGGATCGATCTCGCTGTCACTCGATGCAAGCAACCAGACCATGAGCGCGACGGCCCACGAATGGTCTGCAGACGACTCGGGAATGGGGACACCGCGGTCCAGCCAGCCCTGCCGGCGGACTTCTTTGAGCTTTTCGGCACTTCTCAGGAACCCAATGAGACCGGCAACGTCGCGCTCTGTCATGTCACAGCGCTCAAGTCTATGGTCTCGACACGTTGGGACCTCCCTATGCGCCTGCCGAGGAGCGCACCCGTGAGCAATCCGAGCGCGATGATGGTCGCCACAACCTGGACGCCGACCAGGTCGATGAGCGCTCCCGCAAGGAGCGTGGGCACGAGCGCGCCCAGATTCGCAATCGTCATTTGGGTTGAAAAGACCCGTGCATGGGATTCGGCTGGCGTTCTGAGAACGAGTTCGGTTCGGATCGCCACGTTGACGAGCCCAACGGCGATTCCCGCTGGAATCGACAAAAGCATTGTGGCGGCGATCTCGGGCCGAAGTGCAAAGCGCTCTTCCAGCCAGGTAACGAGCAATCCCTGGCTATCCAGGATATCCGAGATCTGGTTGATTGACCCGATCATGAAGATGGCGCAGGCGAAAAGTGCCAGGCCTCCAAATGCGAGCCGTCCAAACCCAGCGATTCTGCCCAGCAACGGCGCGATCTGCAGCCCGATGACGACGCCTATCGCTGCTGGCGCAAAGACGAACACTGTGTTGCCAGCGTCAGTATGGAGTACCGATTCAAGGAATTGGGGGACGATCACGATGAGTGCGCTCAGCCCAATGCCAACCATGACTGAGTCGACAAGCGCGCCGAACGACCTGCGGTCTCGTGCCATCATCCGCCACCCGGTCGCGAGCGATCCACTGGTCTCGGTTCGCAGGGATTCGTGTGGAGGGGGCACGGATCCCCGCGATAGACGCACGAACAAAAGCACCACCGCGGCCACAAGATAGAGCGCAGCGCAGATTGCTAGCAGAACCTCGATGCTGCTGTATTTCAGCATGATCGGAGCCAGCATAACCAATCCGAGAAACTGGGCTGCTGACAATGCAAGATTGTAGAGGGACGTCGCGCGCGGCAGTCTGTCCGGGGGGACGAGTTTCGGTAGCAATGCCGATTCGGCCGGCGCGTAGAACTGATGGACAATCCAGATCGCGAAGGTCAGGATGAAGATGCCGCTCAGCTGGATTTCGCTCCACAGCAGCATGAACAGGATGATCGCGACTCGCATAGCGTTCAGCAGCACCAGGAGCGCTCGCTGTGGCAGCCAATCGGCCACAACACCTCCCGGAAGGCCAAACAGGAGCGACGGCACGATCGACGCAACAACGAAAAGGGCTGGCCATATGCCGGAGGATGTTTGATTGACGATGACAATCAGGAGGCCATAGAGCAACGCCGACTGGGCTGTCTGACTTAGCAGCCGCGAAACCCAGAAACGGGCAACCCCCCGGGGCTGGTTCTCGAATTGTCCGCTCTCGTTCATCGGACCGCTCATGAACGTAGATAACTCCGTTCACTGCACAGTTAGCGGAACAGTCAGGTTAGGCTGGGCGGCAATCGGAGACACCGTGCGGGACGCTTTTGTTCATCCACTTGAAACACCCGAACACTTCCGGCCCGACATAGCCCTCTCTGTAGTTTATCCTTATAAGAAGCGGGATCATTCGTGATACCCTCGAACCAACATTACGCAACATAACGTCCAGCGCGTCGGTGAGTGGCGCGCCTGAAGGCGAGACCTAAGTATGAATGACCGGCAGAATCCCAACGGCCAGGAGCCACGGCAGCGGCCACCTGGTCAGGGAGGTGAGACGCCGCAGCCACGGTCGCGGATTCCGAATTGGGCAATAATCGGCATCCTCGTCGCGATCGGCCTCTGGTACGCCTACGCCCAGTTCTGGCCGAGCACAACGAGCGGATCGACATTCCGTATTCGGCGATGATCGGCGCGGTGGAAGTGGCTACGTCGTTTCCGTAGAAATCAGCGGTCAGAATGTCACTGGCACGTTAACCGGCGAGTACCAGTGGACCGGTGAGGAACTGCTGGCTGCGAGTGAGCCAATTCCACCGGATGTCGATGCCGACGCAGGTTCAGACATCGTCGGAGTTCGATTCGACTTTGCCGTTCGAATCGGACGATGCATTTACCCAGGTGCTGCTCGACAATGGTGTCCGGATTGACGCCGATGCTGGCGGGGGATCGATTCTTCCGCAATTGCTGGTTAGCTTTCTGCCGCTCGTGCTCTTCATCGGTGTGATCTTCTTCATCGGACGCAACATGATGCGCGGCCAGCAGAATGTGTTCCGTTTCGGAAGTTCGAAGGCGAAGGTCTATGACGCCGAACGGCCGCAGGTGAGCTTCGATGATATGGCCGGGGAAGAAGAGGCGAAGCGAGAACTATCCGAAGTCGTTGACTTTCTGAAAAATCCGATGAAGTATCACCAGTTCGGCGCCAAGCTGCCGCGCGGCGTTCTCCTCGTCGGTCCTCCTGGCACCGGCAAGACCCTGCTCGGCCGGGCTGTTGCCGGCGAGGCTGGAGTGCCCTTCTTTAGTGTCAGCGCGTCGGAGTTTGTCGAGATGTTCGTCGGCGTTGGCGCTTCGCGGGTTCGTGACCTCTTCAAGAAGGCGAAGGCGTCGTCACCATCGATCGTCTTTGTCGACGAGCTGGACGCCGTCGGCCGTCAGCGGTTCGCCGGACTCGGCGGCTCGAACGACGAGCGCGAGCAGACGTTGAATCAGTTGCTGGTCGAGATGGATGGCTTTGACGACCGTCAGGAAGTCATCGTCCTGGCGGCGACGAACCGCCCGGATGTGCTCGATCCGGCGCTCCTTCGACCTGGCAGATTCGATCGTCAGGTGACGATCGGGATGCCGGATCGGAAGGGGCGAGAAGAGATCTTCAAGATCCATACACGAGGCATCCCGGTCGCCGACGATGTGAATCTGGAACGGTTGGCAGCAGGCACGCCGGGCTTCTCGGGCGCAGATGTTGCCAATCTCGTCAATGAGGCGGCGCTGACAGCCGCGCGTCACGACCACAAGGTCGTTACGACGTCGGACTTCAACGAGGCGCTCGACAAGATCATCCTCGGCACTGCCCGTTCTCCTCTGGTAAATGAGAAGGAACGTCTCGTCGTGGCCTACCACGAGGCGGGCCATGCCATCGTGGGACACTTTTCAGAAGGATCAGACCCGCTGCGCAAGATCTCGATCGTACCGCGAGGCCGGGCGCTCGGCGTCGTCATTCAGACTCCCGATGAGGATCGTTACAACTACTCGCGGACCTATCTGCTCTCCCGCATGGCGACTGCGATGGGCGGGCGGGCGTCGGAGGAACTGATCTTCTCCGAGATGACGACCGGCGCTCAGAGTGACATCAAAGAAGCGACATCGCTGGCTCGCCGTATGGTCGGACTCTGGGGCATGAGTGAGGAGATCGGGCCAGTTTATCTCGGATCGGGCGAAGAGCATGTCTTTCTCGGCCGAGAGATTGCCCAGCACGACCAGATAGGCGACCGTACCCAGGATCGCGCGGACGACGCCGTCCGGGAACTTGTCTTGGCCGCTCAGCAGAAGGCCAAGTTCATTCTGCTGCAGCACCGTGAAGATCTGGATATCTTGCCGAGCGACTCATGGTGGATGAGACGCTCGATCAGGACCAGATTACCGAGATTCTCGGCAGTCCGGCCGGTGCACGACGCAGTGCCAGCGGATGATGACTAGCCCATATGCTCTGGGTTGGTGTCCCGGACATCGGAAAGCCATTGCGGACGTTGGTGACCTGAGAATGACTGAGCGTGCCAGCTGACCGGCGCTCCTCGCCGGGTGACCTTGTCAGCCTGCGGTTCGTCGCGATTGCGGCTCTCTTCGTCACTTCGCTGATAACCGCGAACATCATCGCGGTCAAAATCGTGTCAGTTCGGGGTATCCAGGTGCCGGCCGGGACGCTGACGCTCTTCCCGATCTCCTACATCTTCGGCGACATCTTGACCGAGGTCTATGGATTCAAACGGGCGCGCCAGGTTATCTGGCTCGGGTTCGCCTGCAATCTGCTTGCGGTGATTGCGATCTACGTTGGCGGCGCGCTGCCGGCGGCGACATTCTGGCAGGATCAGGACGCGTACGACACGATTCTGGGCTTTACCGGGAGGCTTCTCTTCGCCTCTTTCGCCGGATATCTGGTTGGCGAATTCGTCAACTCGATTGTCCTTGCCAAATTGAAAGTCGTCACTGCGGGCCGGTGGCTCTGGGCGCGCACGATCAGTTCAACTGTCTTCGGTCAGTTCGTCGATACCGGCATATTTATCTTGATAGCCTTTGGTGGTGTGATTCCAAACGATGATCTTCGTACCACATTTCTCCATGCGTGGATTGTGAAAGTCGGGTATGAGGCGCTTGTCACGCCGATTACGTACTTCGTCGTGGACTACTTGAAGAGAGTCGAACAGACGGATGCATATGACACTGACAGCGACTTCAATCCATTCAGTTTTCGGTCATAGCTGGCTACTTTGGAACGGCAGAGAGTTCCACCAATGGGCGGCAGGCACACAGCCAATGAATTATGATGGCACTGTGGGTTATTCTTATAGGTCAAAGCTGAAGCCGGGCGTCACTCCGGCTATTGTGTATAAAGGCCGGGTGTGGAGGCAATATCAACAGTAGACGATACTTCCTGGATCAAGGAAAAGATTGCGCTCGTGTTTCCGGGCCAAGGTATCCAACATGTCGGAATGGGACGTTACCTCTACGAGCAATTCCCGCCGCCCGGTCGATTATCGACCAGGCGGATGCCATTCTCGGGTTTTCGCTTTCGCGGCTCATGTTCGAAGGTCCGGATGACGAGCTCGAGGACACGATCAACGCTCAGCCCGCTATTTTGACGGTGAGCGTCGCTGCGTTGGAAGCGATCAAAGAGCACTACCATGCGCTCGGCCAGAAAGTGCAACCGGTCTTTGTAGCCGGTCATTCGCTCGGGGAGTATTCCGCGCTGGTCGCGGCTGGAAGCCTCGAATTTCGTGATGCTTTCACGCTCGTTCGCGAGCGCGGACGCCTGATGAAGGAAGCAGGAAACGAGTTCCCGGGCGGGATGGCGGCGGTTATCGGGCTTGACTCCGCAGAGCTTGCGAACGTTTGCGAGCAGGCGAGTCAAGAGATGGATGGGATTGTCGTCGTCGCGAACGATAACTGTCCCGGCCAAACCGTGATCTCCGGCGAGGCGCAGGCACTCCAGCGGGCGATGGATCTTGCTCGGGAGCAGGGGGCGCGCCGCGCGGTGCGGCTGGATATCTCGATCGCTTCACACTCGCCGTTGATGGAGCGCGCAGCCCGCCAGTTGAGCGTCCTGGTTAGCGTGATCCAGTTCCATGAGCCGGTCATGCCGATCGTATCCAATCTGACTGGACGGGTCAGCACTTCTGTCGAGGAGTTGCGTCGCAATGTCGGGGAGCACATGGTGCGTCCGGTGATGTGGACGAACTCGGTGCGGGAGATGATCGATAGCGGCGCGACAACATTTATTGAAGTGGGGCCGGGCAATGTTCTTGGCGGGCTGATCCGTCGGATCAAGCGCGATGTCCGGACGTTGAGTCTTGGCGATCTGCATATCAACGAGAATTGACTTAGGTAGAGCTTGCGCCTGATTGCTGTGGGAGTGGGGAATTCATGAGTGGCCCGAAGCGCATCGTAATAACCGGGGTTGGCGCGGTCACACCGATCGGTAATGATCCGGAGACATTCTGGACAAACCTCGTCGCCGGGAAGTCTGGCGCCAGTCAGATCACCTCGTTCGATACGAGCGACCTGCCCGTCACGATCGCCTGCGAGGTCAAAGATTTTAGCACCGTCGGATACGTCGATCCGAAGGCGGCTCGCCGGATGGATCGTTTCTCCCAGTTCGCGGTTGTCGCGACTGGCCAGGCAATCGAAAGCGCGGGAGTCACGATCGATGACTCGAATCGGGAGCGCACGGCTGTCATCATGAACACCGGCGGTGGCGGGGTTCCAACGATGGTGAATGAAGTTCGAACCTATGACAACCGTGGTCCACGACGGGTCAGCCCATTCTTCATTCCCATCTTTGCGCCGAATATGGCGGCGGCGCAGGTCTCATTGACCTACGGCGTAACCGGTCCGGTCATGGCGGCGGTGGCAGCCTGCGCTGCCGGCGCTCAGGCGCTGGTCGATGGTTATCACTTGCTGCAGCGTGGTGACGCAGATGTCGTCATCGCAGGCGGCACCGAAGCGGCACTGAGCCAAGTTTCGGTTGCGGCATTCGCCAACATGCAAGCGCTTTCCCGACGCAACGAATGCCCGGAACGGGCCAGCCGCCCGTTCGACGCCAATCGCGACGGATTCGTCTTTGCCGAAGGGTGTGGCGTGCTAGTGCTGGAACGGGAGGAGGACGCGCTTGCTCGGGGCGCGAACATTCTCTGCGAACTAGGAGGCGGGGCGCTCACGGCGGACGCCTTTCACATCACTGCCCCGGAGCCCGAAGGGCGCAGCGTCACCCGAGCGATGAAACAGGCGGTCGAGAAGGCCGGACTCGTTCCAACGGACATCAATGGTGTCTACGCGCACGCGACGAGCACGCCAATCGGCGACATCGCCGAGACGAAAGCCATCAAGAAAGCGCTCGGAAAGCACGCTTATGACGTCGCGATTTGCTCGCCTAAGAGCCAGCTAGGCCATCTGGTGGGCGCGGCGGGGGCGGTCAGCGCGGTGGCGGCCGTGCTCTCGATTCGAGATCAGGTCATCGCGCCAACGATCAATCTGGAGACACCCGATCCAGAGTGCGATCTTGACTATGTGCCGAATGTCGCTCGAAAGACCAGGCTCGAAGCCGTACTCTCCAATTCGTTCGGCTTTGGCGGGCAGAACGTCGTGACGGTATTCAAGAGGTATTAGCAAGCCGATTTCCCGGTTCGTGAACGTGCCGTCCCCGTGAACGGCGGCAGCTACCGGCATGCGCCCCATAATCCACGACCATGTTCTTCTGCATCTCGCTCCGCGGCGAATAGCTCATCTCTGTAACGTTCGTCAGGCGGAAACGACCCGGCCTCGGCGAACCCGCCCTGAACCAATGCCAGATTGACGAACTGAAGGCCGTCATCCGGACCGTTGACGTAGACGTATCTGAGCAGACGATTAAAGCGGTCCAGTTCGCTAACATCCGACTCAAGAAACACGGTCTTGCCAGCGACCAACCGGCGATTTTCCTCGGCTGCTTCTGGTCCAAAGCACTCCACTGGCTGGTCGGGCGTCACCGACTCGGGGGCGTCGATGCCAATATAGCGCAGCCGGCTTTCGGCGCCATCGATCTCAACGGTCAGCGTGTCCCCATCGACAACCCGGACAACGTTGGCCCTGACCAGATCGTCGTGCTCCACGCTTTTGGTAGTGGAAGTTGCGCTCTCTTCGCAGGCAACGACGAGGAGGATTACAACGACCACCGTGGATCGCGCTAACCAGGCTTGCACGCTTCAACGAGTTCCAGAATGCTCTCTACGGAATCATCAGCGGTGATTGCGCGAATGATCGAGTAATCGAGAACCGACTCTTCTCGCTCGATGCCAGCTCGCAATTCATCGGCTGATGCGCCGCCCACGACGGTATCGTGGGCCGTCTTGCCGTGCTTGCGAAAGTGATGACGGAACCTCGGAAAACTGTCGTAGCGACCAGCCGCGTCGTCGAGCGCGGCTTGCGCCTGAGGAAGCAGTGCGCAACGAATGTAAGAGTAGATTGGCGGGACGTCGCGCTTGGCCCGCTGCGCTCCTTCAACGACGTATGGTCGCGACTCCTCGATCGCCTCTTTGAACCACCAGGTGAAAATCACTCCGTCAGCGATTTCTCCGGCGAGCCGTGTCATGTTTGGGCCGAATGCGCCGATCATTGGAGTCACATCGAGGTTTTCGTGGATATCTGCGATGGCGGAGCGCATCGTGTCGAGCGCCCCAGCGGCCCCACCGCCCCAGCCGATTCCCATCCAGAAGCGATCCTGTGGAATGTTGAGCATCTTCGTGTCATCGATCAGGAGATCGATCGGGCGCCGGTCGAACGGAAGCACTCCGGTTCCGATGGGGATGAATGTTTCATCCGCCGCGGCCTCGACCGCCTGCATCGCGCTGTCCGGAGGTGAACCATTCAGCCAGAAGGAGTCGTACCCGGCCCGCTCCACGGCGAGCGCGACTTCTCGCACGGTATCGAGCGGGGTTGTGGCGTCGATGCCGAATCCGCGTGGCGGCATCAGGCTCCCCTCTCAGGTTTGCAGGCATCAAGAAGGTGCAGGATGGTATCTGGTTCATCGTCGGGGGTTATTGCACGCACGATCGTTTCGTCGAGAATCGCTTCGAACTCTTGAATGCTTGCCTGGAGAACCGGCGGGTTTTTGGCGCGCAGAACCGTGAGATAGGCTTCAATTCCCTGGCGCTCGAAGTGATTGGCGTAGGCGGGGATCGAAGCGTATCGATCTGCCTGAATATGAATCTCGTCTTCGGCCTCGGGCAGCAGGCCTGCGCGAACAAAGGACATGACCAGAGGCTTGTCGTGTCCCTCTTCCCCCGCAGCTTCCGCCACTCGTTCGGCTGAGCTCGCGGCGTAGCCCGGCGTTACCCAGTTGAGCAGCACCCCGTCGGCGATTTCCCCGCTCAGCGCAACCATGCGCGGTCCGAGCGCGGCGATGATCACCGGGCATTCGAGCTCCGCCTTCAGTGTCGCGACCGCTTCGCGGGCGTTTTTGAGCGCGCCCTTCGGGCCCGGTGAGCCAATGCCGAGCCAGAGGCGATCCTGTGGCAAGTTGAGGGCTATGACATCCCTGGCGATCGAGTCCGCCGGTCGCCGGTTGATCGGAATGACCCCGACCCCCAGATGAATCGATCCGGTGACCGAAGCTGCCGCGGCGAGCGCCTCCAGTCCATCCGCTCCCGGTGTATCGTTGACCCAGAACGAACTGTAACCTGCTTCCTCTGCGGCCCTGGCGACGATCTTGACCGTCTCATTGTCGACCGCGGCCGCGATTCCAAATCCTCGTCCCATAGTTTAGTGATTCCTCTCGAATGCTGGTCACTTCCCGGCACTTGGCAAGGATACCCCCAATTCGTTGACGCTCCGAAATCTCCATGTGACACTGCCGATGCCAAGTGTCCTTTGCCAGTCAGGTGACGGGAGCAGTCATGAGTCAGCCAGCGACTACATCGGTAGGGAGTGTCCGCGGCCCGGGTGAATATTCGGCCGCTGAGATCGATAACTTGATCCAATCAGGACTTGCGCATGCCTTCATGCAGCACCATCAGGGTCGCGACCTCGCCGCCGAGGGCGCCCGGCGGATCATGGTGCGCGGCGAAGGGATCTACCTCTATGACATAGATGGCAACCGCTATATCGACGGTATGGCCGGACTTTACCTGATGAACCTTGGCCACGGCCAGGATGAAATCGTCGACGCGATTAGCGCTCAGCTCAAGATGCTGGCCTATGCGAACACCGGCGCTCATGCAACCATTCCAGCGATACGACTGGCTGAGAAGCTTGCTGAGATCACACCCGGCGACCTGAACAAGGTCTTCTTCTGCAACGGCGGTTCGGAAGCGGTTGACATCGCCCTGAAGCTGGCGAAACAGATCCAGTACATGCGCGGTTCTCCGAAGAAGACGAAGATCGTCGCCCGCCGGAATTCGTACCACGGCTCGACGTACGCCCCGATGAGCTTGACGGGAAGGGCATCTACGAAGGGCATGTTCGAGCCGCTCATGCCCGGCGTCCACCACGTTGACCAGCCGGGTTGCTACCGATGTCCCTGGGGGCTGAACAGCGATGGGCGTGTTGTTGCGGCTGGTACGGACTGCCCCGGCGAGGGCTGTTGCTTGCAAGCCGTGCGCGACTTCGAGCGGCTCATTGAATTCGAAGGCGCTGACACGATCGCGGCATTCATCGCCACAGTGAATTCCACATCTGGGCAGCTACCTCCTCCAGGCTACTGGAAAGCGATCCGGGAGCTTTGCGATAAGCACGACATCCTTCTGATCGACGATGAGATCATCTGTGGATTTGGAAGGCTCGGACGGTGGTTTGGAATCGAGCATTGGGACGTTGTGCCCGACATCATGACGGTCGCCAAGGCGATGACTGGCGGCTACCAGCCGTGTGGAGCGGTCATTTGCCGGGATGAGTGGGCCAAGGTCTTTGATGAAAACAACGAAGTCTTCCACCACGGCGTCACCTACGGCAGCCATCCCGGCGTGATGGCCGCTGGCGTCGCCGCTCTGGACATTATGGAGCGTGAAAACGTAGTCGACAATTCGGCGACTCTCGGGGAGTATCTCTGGGAGCAGGCGATGGAACGACTCCACGATCGCCATCCCTCAGTTGGTTTCGTCGGTGGTGGATATGGATTGCTGATGTCGGTAAGCATGGTGAAGAACCGTCAGACGAAGGAGCAATATGGAGAGGAATACGGAAAAGCGCTTACAAAACGGGTTCGGGATCGAGGCCTGGCCATCCGCGCTGCTAATGAGATCTGGCTGTCACCCCCGCTCACAATAACGCGAACCGAGATCGATGATATTCTCGCGATACTCGACGACGCTATTTCTGACCAGGAACGGGAGTTTGAGCCGGAGGGGTAGCATCAGGCATCTCTAAATCTCCAGAAGAACGATCAGTTGACATAATCGAACGTGGCGTCACTACGATGCGGCACTCGAATGCTTCAGGTAGTCATCCAGACGTTGCCGGTCATCTTCCGATGCGCGCAATCCCAGCTTGGTCCTGCGCCAGAGTATGTCGTCGACGGAGTAAGCCCATTCGTTGCGGATCAGGTAGTCGATCTCGCGGCTGAAAAGGCCAGCCGACAATTCGTCGCCGAGGTCCTTGAGCGACGAGGAGTTGCCCAGGACCGAGTGCGACAAGCTGCCGTAGCGGCGGGCATAGGAGTCGGCAAGCGCTGGCGGCAACCAGTCAAAGACCTGAGTCAGCATTCGAGTGAACCGGTCGATGCCGCCGGGATGAAGATCACCTCCCGGGAGCTTTGCCCCTACGGTCCAGGGATCAGCCATCAACGGGAATGTTCCCTTCAGTCGCGCCATCACGTCCTCGGCCAGTAGCCGGTAACCGGTCAGTTTGCCGCCCCAGATCGTCACCGCTTGAAGTCGCGATCCATCGCCCGATCTATGCGCCTCCAACATATGGTCACGGCTGGTCTTCGACACCGACGACGAGCCGTCGTCGACGAGCGGACGCACGCCACTGAATGACCAGACGATGTCATCTGGTGTCACCTGGGCGACGAAGTGATCGTTCGCGATCCCACAGAGGTAGTCGATTTCCGATTCGTCGATCCGGACGCTGGAGGGATCGCCTTCGAAGGGAATGTCGGTCGTGCCGATCAAGGTATAGTCGCGTTCAAAGGGCAGGACGAATACGATGCGTTTGTCGTCGTTCTGGAGAATGTAGGCGCGGTCATCTTCGAACAGCTTTGGCACCACGATGTGGCTGCCTTTGACCAGCCGCGGACTGTAAGCAGAGGGCAAACCCAGCTGACGCGACACACCTCCGGCCCAGGGGCCAGCTGCGTTGACTGCGACTCTGGCCCGAACGGCCTGTGTCTTGCCAGTAAGCTCGTCACGCAACTGGGCTAGCCAGCTCTCGCCGTCCCAGCGAGCGGATACGCAGGCGGTGCGGGGAAGGATCATCGCACCACGATCCCTGGCGTCAATGGCTGTCAGGATGACCAGACGCGCGTCGTCAACCCAGCAGTCGGAATACTCGAAGCCGCGTTCGAAATCGGATTTGAGCGGGGACGGGTCGCGGCCAGAGCGGAAATCGAGCGTTTGTGAACCGGCGAGCGTGTTTCGCCTGGCGAGATGATCGTAGAGAAGGATGCCGAGCCTGACCATCCAATAAGGCCGGATCGAACGATTGTGCGGCAACACGAAGCGCAATGGCGAGACAACATGCGGCGCGACGTCGAGCAGCACTTCCCGTTCGGCCAGGGCGTGTCGCACCATCCTGAACTGGTACTGTTCGAGGTATCGCAGCCCGCCATGCAGGAGCTTGCTGGATACGGACGATGTCGCGCCTCCCAGGTCGCCCTGGTCGCAAAGTAGGACGGAAAGACCGCGCCCAGCAGCATCGCGAGCGACTCCCACGCCATTGATGCCGCCACCAATGACCAGAAGATCGTACTGATCGCCGCTTTGGGCCGCATTCTCGGATCGAAGATCGGACACAATCGCACTCCTGTCCCGCCTTTCCAGTATCGTACGTAGAAGTGACCAATACCAGATAGCCGGAGGCGACGATGACCGTAGAAACTCTCGTAGTTGACCAGGGCACCACCAGCACCAGAGCGATTGTCTTTGGTCGCAGCGGTCGGGTTATCTCAGAAGCCCGCCGGCCGTTGCGCCAGATCTACCCGGCTCCCGGGCTCGTGGAGCAGGACCCGGACGACATTTGGTCGGATACGCTGTCGGTGATCAAGGAAGCCAGTCTTGGCCACACCATCTCGTCTGTTGGCATCGCCAACCAGCGTGAAACGACAATTATCTGGGATCGGAGCAGTGGACGGCCGGTCCACAACGCGATTGTCTGGCAGGATCGAAGGACAGCGGACAGATGCCAGCAAATCGTAGAGGATGGTCATGAAGCGCTGATCACCGAACGCACCGGGCTCATTGTGGACCCATACTTTTCGGCGAGCAAGATCGCCTGGCTGCTCGACAACGTTGGTGGCCTGAGAGACCGCGCGATGAGCGGGAGTGTGCTCTTCGGCACGGTCGATAGTTACCTGATCTGGCGGCTGACTGGAGGCGCGTCCCATCTGACAGACGCAACGAACGCGTCGCGGACGATGCTGTACGACATCCACAAGGGCGATTGGGATCAGGAACTGCTTGATCTCTGGGGGATACCCCGGGCGATGCTGCCGGAAGTCCGGGATTGTGCGGCAGAATTTCGGCTCGGTCGAGGGCGGCGTGCTTCCAGGCTCACCGGCAATAACTGGCGTCGCCGGAGATCAGCATGCGGCGATTGTGGGTCAGGCCTGCTTTGAGCCAGGGATGATGAAATCCACCTACGGTACTGGAGCGTTTCTGCTCCTTAACACCGGTACCACGCCGATATCGTCGAAGAACCGATTGCTGACGACAATCGCATACAAGATCGCAGGCTCGACGACCTACGCGCTCGAAGGCAGTATCTTCAATGCTGGCTCTACTGTTCAGTGGCTTCGTGATGGCCTGCAGATCATCGAACGCGAGGAAGACATCGAATGGCTGGCCACCCAGGCGGAGGACGATGGCGAGGTTGTCATCGTCCCCGCTTTTACCGGTCTCGGCGCGCCGCATTGGAGGGCTGACGTGCTGGCCAGCATCTTTGGCCTGACGCGCGACACCGATCGAGCCGACATCGCCCGGGCCGCCCTGGAAGCCGTAGCGTTCCAGACACTGGACCTGCTCGACGCGATGAACGCCGATGGCGCGCCACAGGCGACGGAACTGCGGGTCGACGGCGGGATGATCGGGAACAACATGCTAACCCGGATGGTCTCAGACATATGCGGTGTGGATGTCGTCCGGCCAAGAAACATCGAAACAACCGCACTTGGCGCGGCTATCCTTGCCGCGCTTGGTTCAGGGCAGTACCGGCATTTGGACGAAGTCATCCAGTACTGGAAAGCTGATCGTAGATTCGTCCCGTCCATGGCGGGCGATCTGCGGGAGCGCAAGATCGCCCGCTGGAACGGCGCCGTGCGGCGCTTGATCGCTTAGGGCAGGATTGCCTCCGGCTTCCAGTCGAAATCCTCATCAAGCGGGAAAATGGGACGCCGCAGATTCTTGTAATCGAGAGTCTTGAGCTTGGGAGTGCTGATGCCCGGCGCGTCGATTTCAATGACCTTCGTGGCGATAGGCTCGAACGCGGCCCGGAAGTGAGCGGCACTCTTCAGCACGAGAATCCGCCGCTCGGTTGGCTCGATGCCAAATGCCCGGAAGAAGTTGAGATCGTTCGGGTGGCCACGCAACTCGGTCAACTGGAGTTCGATGCCACCTGGCCCGTTGATCTCAAGAACGACTGTCTTGCCGCGGCTTGACCGGGTGCCCCGTCCCATAACGCCACCCATTTCGAAGCTTCCTTCATGAATCAACCTGACCATGCCGGTCACTTCGACCGGATCGCCGTGGAAGTTATCGTGCTTGCCGCCCACCGACAGGGTGACCGTCGCGCCAACGCCAGCGGCGATGCAGGCCTCGACGGCTTCGCGATCCATGATCTGCGCCACGGCTGCCGAGCGAGCATTGGCTTCGAGCAGCCCCTTGAGCGCGGCGGTGCCGTCGCCTGCGGTGCCGCTGGCTCCGGAATCCGAGATGTCGGCCAGCACGTAGGTGCTGCCCGGCTCCCCGGCCATCGCTTCGGCGATCGCGTCTGGAATCGGTGTCGGGATGATCTCGAAGTCGGCTCGCAAATCCCAGCAGATCTGAGCAAGCTCTTCCGCGTACTGCTTTGCCTTCGCCGGGTTGTCGTTGGTGACGACGATCGTCGCCACGCTGGTGTAGGGAATGTCTGAGAATGGGAAGCCGCCGAGAACAGTCGCCGCGACGACGTCGTCCTCTTCTTCCATTTCCCGGGTCCGGTCGATGGCCGTCTTCAGTGCAGATTGCCAGGTTGTTACCATTGACTGATTTGGCGCGATGACCGGGACCTTGACGTAAGCCATCGACGGTTTGACGTCGCCTTTGATTGTGTCGATCAGGATCTGCATCGCCCGGGCGCCGGTCTCGGGGGTGTCAATGTGTGGGTAGTGCTTGTAGCCGACGAAGGCGTCACACTCTTCCATCATCTCCTCGGACAGATTGGTGTGGAGATCGAGCGGCGCGACAGATCGGGATATCTGGTCCGACCACTTCGCGTACCGCCGTCAGGAGTGGCCCTTCGCCGTCGTCGTTGTGTTCGAGCGCCATCGCGCCGTGGATACCGAGGAGGACGCCATCGACGGGCATTGCGGCGCGAATGCCCTCGACGATCTCATCGCGCATCAGTTCGAAAGCCTCCTTGGCTGACGCGCCCACCGGGAACAGCTCTCCCGAACGTCGTCGGGATCAGCTCGACGCCCTGCTTCTTCGCCTCGGCGACGATGCCGCCGTAGATCGTTCCTGTGCCGTCGAGGGCCAGGATTTCATCTCCTCGATCAATCTTGCTCGAACCCTTTTGGAAATCGGGAAGGCTCGTTGGTTCCCACTGAAAAGTATTCGTCTCCTGCGATATTCCGCCGGTCGCTATGCGGATCGCCATACAATCCTGCTCCTTGCTCATTCCTTCGGATTTCCTCGGACAGTATCGACTAGCTGACCGCCTCTGGCAAGAATTCAAAACCTAGCGCTTGCCTGTTAGGATCACGTTGGGCCAGTTCGGTTGTACTGACGGGAAGGCAAGATCGAAACGCCGACACCCACACCATGGCCGACGCCTACATCGACACGGCGCCGGCTGACTCCAGTGACACGATCGGGTGGTTGCTTCAGCAGATAGATTCGGTCAATACCACCGGCGCACAGTTGCTCAGCGTCGTGGTCGTTGTGATGCTGGTCTGGATTGCGCGCTGGTTGATCTTGCGCTTCATTTTGGCCGCACAACGAACGCCTCGACGATCTACTGGGTTCCAAAGATCTCGTCCTATATCGCTGGCACCATCTCCATCTATGCAATCGGAAGGATCTGGTTCCAGGAGTTCGGCGAGTTTTTGACATTTCTCGGACTTATCGCGGCCGGTTTAGCTATCGCCCTGCGCGATCCGGTTACGAACCTGTTCGGTTGGCTCTTTATCGTCGCCCGAAGACCATACGAGCTAGGACACCGGATTCAGATAGGCGAGACGATCGGGGATGTTGTCGACCTTCGTCTGTTCCAGACTTCCCTTCTGGAGATCGGAAACTGGGTTGACGCCGATCAACCAACCGGGCGGATCGTCCACGTCCCGAATGGAAAAGTGTTCACCGAGATGCAGTTCAACTACAGCTTAGGGGTTCCGTTTATCTGGGACGAGCTGCCGGTTCTGGTGACATTCGAAAGTGATTGGGAGGAAGCAAAGAATCTGCTGACGGCGATCGTCAACGAGCGAATCCTCACCGAGGATCGCCCATCTACTGCGGACCTGCTTAGCATGAGCCGGATGTTTCGTGCTGGCTCGATGCAACTGGATCCGGAGTCTTTAGCAAAGTTGAGGACAGCGGCGTTCTCCTTTCCGTTCGCTATCCGGTGCGGCCGCATGATCGTCGCAGGGTCTCTGAACGGATGTGGGAGGCGATTCTGCGGGAGTTTGCCAAGCATCCAGAAATCGACTTTGCTTACCCGACGACTCGCTACTACGACAACCGGACTGAAGGCCCCATGACTCCCAGAGGCAGACGCTAGGCAACTGAGGAGGAGAGGCGAGAGCCCGCGACCGATCCACAATTGCTGACGCTAATCTCTCCTTGATTTGTCCTTTGGCTCAGGCTTGTAGCCCATGCGACAGGCGCAATTCTAGATTCTGTACGGAACTTCTCGAGCAGCGGATATCGATTGCAGCGACTCGTATACCTCTAGATCCAGTTCGATGCCCTGCTGCAGCCGCTCAACCGTTCGCCGGTGCTCCAGTTCTCCGGGTACGAGAATTTCGCTAAATCCATCGGCGAGGCTCGAGCCCTTGAGTTCCTGAATATAGGCTCTCATCCGGTCGAGAAACGTCCCAAAGGGGAGAAACTGCTCGATGTCGATCGCGATGAGCATATGCCCGACGTCATGGTTGTCGGGTTCGCGATAGAGCGCCCCGCCGAAAGCCGCGCCGGTCAGGATCCCGCAGAGGACGTCGGTGAAGATCGAAAGACCGGTGCCCTTGAACATCCCCATTGGAACCAGTGGGCCGGCCATCGCTTTATCAGGGTCGGTGGTTTCTCTCCCTTGCTCGTCGTAGGCCCAGTCGGGTGGGATCGAGCGACCCTCCCGTTGATGCCAGCGGACCATTCCTTTGCCGGATATCGACAGTGCCATGTCGAGCACCATCGGGAAACCAAGGCCTGTTGGCGCGCCGAGTCCCCAGGGATTCGTGCCGATCAGTGGTGTTGCGCCACCCCAAGGCGCCATTTCAGGACCGGCGTTGGTCAGGCAGACGCCGATCATATGCTGCTCCGTAGCTCGCATGACATGGAATGCGGTGATGCCGAGGTGGTTGGAATGGCGCACCCCAACCATCCCTATTCCAACGCCTCGTGCCTTTTCAATCGCCAGATCCATCGCCCGGCTGGCGATGACTTGTCCGAACCCTTTGTGCCCATCGACCAACGCCATCGCTGGCGTGTCGACGATAACCTCGAACCGAGACGGAGAGACGATCCCACCGATCGAGAGCATCTCGCAGTAGCGAGCAATCCCACGCATGCCCTGTCCCTGCCCCGGATGCCCGCGTAATTCGCCTTGCAGGCGAGCATCGGCCTGGAGTGCGGCATCCTCAGGATCGGCTCCGTAGGCGATCAGGATGTCTTCCGCCTGCTGCCGGAGATCTTCAGCGCTGACCAATTTGGTCTCGATGGGCATGACGTGTTGCTTCCGTCCCAGAACATAACTGCGGGGCGATGCACTGACGCATCGCCCCGCTACTGTACTTCAGGGAGTTTCTTGTGGGTCGATTACTCTGCGGCGCGCTGGTTGATTCCCTTGCTGAAGAAGCCACCTGCCGCGATGTCGGTCAGCTTGTGATCCGTTTCCCCCTCTTCGTCGAGGGTTGTTTGCAGGACATCCGCGACCTCGTCAAACCCAAGCACCTCAGCGAAGGTTCGGACGGTTCCGTAACCTGCCATCTCATAGTGCTCCATACGCTGGACGGCGGTGATGATCGCGGCGTCGCGGACCGTCGGGTCGTCGTAGCTGGTAATAGCGTCCTCAGCTTCGAGCATCAATCCGTGCATCGCCTGGCAGACTTCCGCTTCCGCTGGTTCACCGATCGCCTGGAACACTGATTTCAGGCGATCGATGTGGCGGTGTGTCTTTCCAATGTGGTTGTCCAGCGCGTCGCGAAGATCCGAATCAGTCGCAGCCGATGCGATCCTCGGCCAGAGCTGAATCGAGGCAGTTTCCGCCCAATAGAGATCCTTTAACTGATCGACGAAGAGCTTGTGCAAGGAGTCCCTGTGCGTTGTCACCGATGTGGTGGTTGTCGTGGTCATATGGTTCCGCTCCATTTCCGATTCCGATTCTGGTCAGAGACGCGCCTTCCAGTCACGGTCAGGCTGCCTCTCATCCGTGAACTTGAAGTGTTGCGGATCACCGGAGCTCCGGCCATGTGCAGGTGCACAGGAGCCAGACACATTTTGGAGTAGTTGGTTCAGATCGAGATCAGGCTTGAGTCGAATTGACGCCAACTCGCAAGCACCCGATACGGATTGGATGCTAGAGATCCGGCGCTTCGATTGAGACCGGGCTTCCGTGGTCCGAAAACGTGATGATCCAGGTCGTCGGATCGTCGTTCGCTTCTTCCGGTTCTGTGATGCTTATGCGGAGCAGGTCGCTTGTGCCCTGGTCGAACCAGATTCGAACGTCAAATTCGTCGCCTTCCAGCGTTCCGGCCACAAGTCGACTGACGTTTTCTCGGGGCACCGTACCGGCGATTTCGATAGTATCGCGGCCGTTGATCGTTGCCTCATCGCCAATCTGGGGATCGTCCATGTCTTCCAGGACCGCGCCAATGCCATTCTGATCATCGAAAATCAGCGCCGGGTTGAAATCGAAATCTGACGATGCTCGCTCCCAATCACCGGTCAAGAAGTTCGTCATGTAGGCCTCGTCGCCGATGATGATCAGCCCGACATCGAAACGCGCGAAGCTCACGCCAACGTTGGCTTCGGCTTGCGCCATATCGGGGCGCTTCAGATCGCCGCCAGCCGAACGGAGCTCAATGTTGCCGTCAGCATCGAGGACAGTCCTTCCATCGATATCGAGTTCGAAATGAACGGTATTCGTCTCCGACCAGGCATCCGCGACGGCCTCGAGGTGCCGCACTTCAAGCGACGCCGAATCGTCAACGACATCCGGGTCATAGTCCGTCGGAGGGGTAACGAAGAAGCGATGCTGCGACCCGCTTGATCCCCGCGCGACGCCGGCACTCTCGGCCGCTGGCGTAGCTGTTGGAGAAGGCAGATCTCCGTCCCGATCTCCAGTGCTGAAGGCGTCGGTGATAGCGCAACTCGAAGCCAGGATGCTGCCTGCGGCTATCAACGTAAGCCCGAGGGCTCGAACTGTACCCTTCGTAAGAATATCCAAGAATCCTCCAGCTTTGCGAGAGCAGATCGCTATGGTGCGCTACGCGCCCTCGAACTCTTCTCGCCGGTCTGTATATACATAAAGCGAAGTCCCGAATGCCTCGGGGAGCGATCTCCGGTTCCAACGTATCCGCCCGCTGATTGAATGCGCCTATGTGCGACCTGGTTACGGAACCGCCTGACGAAAACACCGGAATCGATGCCGCACGGTTAAAGTGTGCCAGTTAGGTCCAATCTCGCCCATGTGCCTTGACCCGGATCTGGGGTAGAACGTTCATCACGAACCACATGGCTCCGTTGGTTGATGCTCCGAGGAACGATGGAACGTCCACGATCTCCGTATGCTTAGGATCGCCGGGTGGTGGCGGCAACGAAAGGCGAGACGATGAATGCAGTTCGGCAGCAGGATCAACGCTCGATAGGTCCGGAAACCTCCGCCGATTCTCCGGAAGATTCTGGACGAGGTGTGATCGCGATCAGCAAGGAGTTCTTCAAGGAGATCACGGCTGATGACGTTCCGGGATTGGCCGCGCAAGTTGCCTATCACGCGATCTTCTCCATTCCAGCGCTGATCGTCATGCTGATTACACTGGCGGCCGTCGTTGAGAATGCCTCCAACATCCGCCTCGCGAACCGGCTGAGCGACCTCATCACCGAAAACGCGCCCGACTCGACGCAGGACATCTTGCTGGCGCTTGTGGACAACGCGGTCGATCAGGTGGGCGGGGGCGCCGCTTCGGTAGGACTCGCGATTTCCCTACTCGTCGCCATTTGGGCGGGATCCAACGGCGTGGGCGCACTGGTCAAGGCGTTCAATATTGCCTATGACGCGACCGAGACACGGTCGTTTCCGCGGATGAAGGCAATGTCGATTCTCCTGACGATTGCCCTCGGCGTCGTGATCATCAGCGCGTTTGTGATCTGGGTTTTTGGCGGGAGAATCGGGAGTTGGGCGGCGAGTGAGCTGGAGCTGGGATCGACTTTTGATTGGGCCTGGAACATTTCCCGCTTCCCGGTCGGCGTGCTGGTCATCGTGCTCGTGCTGGCCCTGCTCTACTACTTCGGACCGACCGTGCAGCAGAAGTTCCGCTGGGTGGTTCCCGGAGCCGTCTTCGCAACGGTTGCCTGGGGAATTCTGGTATTCGGATTCTCCGTCTACATGCAGGTAGCGAATCCGGGGAGCGCATACGGCGCGTTGGGTGGAATGATCGTCTTTCTCTTCTTTCTCTACCTCACCTCGCTCATCTTCCTCATTGGCGCGGAACTGAACGCGGTGCTTGCTCGCAGGTTTGACACTAGATACCGGGCCTCACTCATCGAATCCAACGCCGCTGAACAGGACAGCGAGGAGACCAGCACCACGGCAACTTCAAGAGTTGCTACCTCCGAGCCCTCGTCACTGAGCGCGCTGTTGATCGGGCTCGTGACCGTTCTTGGGATCGTCCTGGCGTCGGTACTTGGCCGTCGTAGCTAGTCGAATGTTGCGAGAGTTAGGGCACCCTTGAGAACGCATGCCGAGCATTTCTGGGAATCACTCCGGTCAACTTATTGGTTTATCCCCGCGGCGATCATCCTTTCGATGATTTGCCTCGCCTATTTGACCCAGCTACTGGATGAGCGCCAATGGTTCGACATTGCCACGCTATTGCCTGGCGTGTTCAACGGCGGGCCGGACGGCGCCCGGTCAATGCTTTCGACGATTGCCGGGTCGATGATGACCGCAGCGGCGGTAACCTTCTCGATTACGATTGCCGCGCTCGCCAGTACTTCCTCCCAGTACGGCCCCAGGCTCTTGCGAATCTTCATGCGTGATGTGGCAAGCCAGGTTGTGCTCGGAACTCTGGTTGGAACATTCATCTACTGCCTTCTCATCCTGCGGCAGGTTCCCAGTACGTCGTCCTCGCTCTTGGTCCCGCACTTTGCGACGACGATGGCGATGCTCCTGGCGCTTGCATGCATAGTGGCGCTAATCTACTTCATCCATCACATGGCCTCGCTCCTGCAGATTTCGAACGTCGCCGCGCACGTCGGCAACGAGCTACTGAGTTCGATCGAGAACATGTTTCCAGAGAATCTCGGTCAGGGCGCCGAGATAGGGGAGCGAGAAGATGCGATTTCTCTCAGCGGAAGCGGCACTGGCATTTTGCCAGACGCGGACCAGAAAGCGGTCGAGGCGCACCGGATCGGATACATTCAGGCGATCGACAACGACAAGCTGATGGCGTTGGCGATCGAGCACGACGCGGTGATCCAGGTCGATCTGCGGCCCGGCAGATTCATCGTGCAGGACACGCGGCTCGCCGTGATCTGGCCCGGCACACACGCATCCCCAGATCTGGAATCCGCCCTTCAGAAGGTCTTTCTCATTGGTTCCAGGCGGACGCCGTATCAGGATATCGAGCTCTACTTTGATGAGTTGACGGAAATAGCGCTCCGGGCGATGTCGCCAGGCATCAATGATCCGTACACGGCGATCATCTGTATCGATTGGCTCACTGGAGGGCTGACGGCGCTATCCAGAAGACAGATGCCTTCGCGCTATCGCTACGACGACGACAACCATCTGAGAGTGATTGCTGACGGCCCGTCCCTCGCGGATCTGATCGACGCGAGCTTTGACCGGATTCGGAATGTTTCGCGAAGTCATCCCTCAGTGTTGCTGAAGTTGCTGGAGTCAATTCGCCTTATCTCCCAGAATGTCAGATTTGACGATGATCGCGCAGCGCTCCGCCGTCAGCTCCAGGCAATAGATGTGGTTGCGCGACATTCAGGATATATCGACCACGAGCGCCGCCGTCTTTACGCTTCCTATCTGGAAGCGCTCAAAGACCTCAACATCGATAGCGATTGATCAGGTCGCGTTCAGGTGTTCAAGGACTTCGCTCGCGCAATTGCGTCCAGGCGCACCAAAGACACCGCCGCCCGGCCACGCGCCAGAGCCACCAAGATAGAGCCTTTCGATCGGCGACTGATAGCCGTGGGAGCCGGGCACCGGTCGATAGCTAAACATCTGGTCGGGGGTGATCTCGCCGTGGAAGATGTTGCCTCCGGTAATTCCGATTGTCGCTTCGATGTCCGGCGGGCCAAGCACTGACATATGCTCGATGGCATTGGGAAGGTTGGGCGCATACTCGGCAAAGGTCTGGATGATGTTGGCGCCAATCTCGTCGCGTCGGCTCTCCCAGTCCCCGGTCGCAAGATCATATGGAGCATATTGAACGAACATCGACAACGTGTGCTTGCCGGAGGGAGCAAGGCCATCCTCCGTCGCTGTCTGGATGTAGCAATCCATGAACGGTTTCCGCGAGGGCTGTCCCTGACTTGCGTCGACCCATGCCTGCTCAACATAGTCGATCGACGGGCAAATCATAATCCCTCCAGTGTGCTGGGGGCCAACGCTCGTGCCCGGCATAGAACTGAAGTCCGGCAGTTCGCCGATGCCGAGCAACACCTTGACGACGGAGCCCTTCTCTTTCCGGGATCCAATCTGGTCGAGGAAGTTGCCGGAAAGCTGCCGGGGATCGACCATGCTGGCGAACGTGCGGTAAGGGTCGGCGGTTGAGATTACGCTTTCAGCCGAGAATCTCCGCCCGTCGCTGGTTCGAACTCCCGTGGCCGCGCCGTTCTCGATATCAATCTCCGCGACCTCGGCATTGGTGAAGATCTTTACCCCGTAATCCTCGCCGGAGCGCGCAAGGGCCGCGGCAATCGAGCCCATCCCGCCGCGAACGTAGCCCCATGCGCCTCGATGACCGTTGAGCTGGCCGAGGAGATGATGAAACTTCACGTAGGCCGACCCTGGCGAACGCGGGCCAAGGTTCGAGCCAATCACCCCACCGGATGAGAGCGGGCCCTTGATCTGCTCGCTCTCGAAATATTCGTCGAGAACATCAGCGACGCTGCCAAAAAGCAGAAGTCGTAGATCCTCGTCCCCACCCGGGCCATCAAATGCCGCTTCGAGATCGCTCAACGATGGGGCCGGGCCCATTATGAGCGGCCAGGCCTGCTGGATTATGCGTTCCCAACGGTCCCAGTAAGGTCCCCACGCAAGCGCGTCCTTCTCCGAGAATTTGCCGAGCTGCTGGCGCGTCTTTTCAGAATCGAGAAAGCTCATGAAATAGCTGCCATCGAGTTGTGGGGCAAAGATCTGGGGATCGAACGGGCGAACGTCGTAACCGTGCTTGATCAGATCCAGTTCGTTGACCACTTCGGGAAGGAGAAGGCTGCAAACATACGAGCAGGTTGAGAGATGGTAACCCGGGAAATGCTCCTCGGTGACCGTCGCGCCGCCGATGACGTGACGGCGTTCAAGGACGGCGACGCGTTTGCCCGCTCGCGCCAGGTACGCGGCAGCAATCAGGCCGTTGTGACCGGCGCCGATGATGACTATGTCGTAGTTCTCCATTTATGCCTGCCACTTCTCTCACTTAGGCGGGAGTGTTACCGAACTCAGGCTCATATCATAGGGCGTCGAATGATGGCGCGCTTGAAGAAAGCGGGCAATTCGATATGGTCGCGTAGAATCCCACCCGAACGGGTGGTGCCGGATTCGCACAAAGTTGACTACGTTTCCGTGAGGACGGCAGCAGGGGAGACTTTCGGGTAACCACCACAGTTTGAATCGTGTTTGATCAGCTTCGTCGATCTGATGTAGAACGGTGGAGATGCGAATTGTTGCGACTGATTGTCGTTCTGCTGGTGGTGCTCGTTCCCGCGGGACTGGGCACGATTTACGTCTGGAGTTCGTTGAATCTATTGCTCCACGGGGATGCCAGTATGGGCCGAGTTCTGCTGGCAACTCTGGCGCTAGTCGGAGTCTTCGTATTACTCTATGGTGCGTACCGCTATATCGATAACCTGGAAGAACCGCAGTAAAGCTTCGAAGGACGGAACGGGGGCGCAATGAGTGACATTTCGCAAGAACACATCGACGGCGAGGATCCGGCCGGCCAGCACGAAGAGCACAGCGTTCGAGGCACCTTCATCATCCTCATCGCCTATCTTGTCGTGATTGTCGGTATTTGGGGAACGATGTACTTCACATTGTTGTCAAGAGGGTAAGCGCGGTGAAGATAGACTATTACGAGAAGGTTTTTCTAATCCTCGGCGTCGTGATGCTTCTCTCGGGGCTGGTAGCTATCGTGATATCGGTTGTCGGTGCTGGAGCGATGGTGCCGACGCCCGCGGGACGTGTTGCGCCAGGGGAAGTCCGTGAGACGGCGCCGTTCGATGACCCGGGCCTGCGTGAGATCTCCCCCGGCAAATACGAAGCGGTCATTGTCGCCCAGATCTGGTCCTTCACCCCAAACGAGTTTCGTGTTCCCGCCGGTTCCGAAATCACGTTCCGGATTGCCTCGGTCGATGTGGTTCACGGGTTTCTCATCGAGAACACCCAGGTCAACGCGATGATAATCCCTGGACAGATTACTGAAGTGACGCAGACGTTCGACAAATCCGGAGAGTATCTCGTGATTTGCCATGAGTACTGTGGGATCGGCCATCATGATATGTGGGGACGGGTGATCGTCGAATGAGCAGTATTGCGGTAACCGACGCGGGCACGATCGAGCGCGAAACGAGCGATGTCTTCATCGCCGAACAGATGTGGACGATTCGCTGGCAACTCTATCTGATGTTTATCGCTCTTGCGGTCGGCGGCTGGATGGGAACCGGCCAGGCGCTGGAGCGAGTCGGCGTTACCATGCAGAGCTTTGCCGGGCTTGAGAGCTACTACCAGGGGCTGTCAATTCACGGCGTGACGCTCGCGCTGGTACTGACCTTTTCGTTCGCGAACGCGCTGCTGTCCCTGCTAACAATGAAGGGTTTCAACCGGCCGCTAGCCAGCACCATGCTGGCACAGGGTAGTTTCTGGTTCATGGCGGCCGGACTGGTGCTCGGAGCCGTCATGTTGTTGCTGAATCAGGCAACGGTACTATTCACCTTTTACACGCCAATGGAAGCGAACCCGCTGTTCTACCTGGCGGCGGTGTTCCTGGTTGTGTCCACCTGGCTCACGATGGCGAACATCATCTGGACTTATCGCCAGTGGCGAGCAGACAATCCAACGGAACGCATTCCGCTTCTGGCCTATACAACCCTCACGACCTATATCATGTGGGGTCTGGCTTCGATTGGCATTGCGGTAGAGGTCGTGTTCTTTATCCTGCCCTGGTCGTTGGGAATATGGGATAGCACCGACCCCCAGCTAAATCGCATTCTCTTCTGGTTCACCGGACACGCAATTGTCTATTTCTGGCTGCTTCCGGCTTACGTCTCCTGGTATATGCTGATGCCCCGGCAAGTAGGTGGGCGACTGTACAGCGACGGGCTTACACGATTCGCCTTCCTGTTGTTCCTCCTTTTTTCAATCCCGACCGGGCTTCATCACCAGTACACCGACCCGGGCATCTCCGGGGCTATGAAGAGCATTCATCTCGTGATGACATTCGTTATATTTTTCCCCAGCCTCATTACCGCCTTCTCGATCATGGCAATGCTTGAAAATGCGGGTCGCAAAGCAGGAGCCAGGGGGTTGTTCCGATGGATCTTCGCTCTGCCCTGGGGGAATCCATCGGTTAGCGCACAACTCCTCGCCATGCTTGTGTTTACGCTCGGCGGGGCTACAGGACTCATCAATGCGAGCTTCACAGTGAACCTTGTCGTGCACAACACGGCGTTCATTCCGGGCCATTTCCACCTGACGGTCGGTACCGCCGTGGCCCTGACGATGATGGGTGTCTGCTACTGGCTGATTCCCTACATGACTGGAAAGAAGCTGTTCGGGCCCAAGCTGGCGCTGGCACAGGGGTGGTTGTGGGCGATCGGTGTCCTGACGTTCTCGCGCGGTCAGATCTCGGGCGGACTTGAGGCAATGCCGCGGCGCACGGCAATCGGAGAGGCTGCCTATAGCCTGCCGGGCTGGGACCTTGCGAACTGGTTGACGGCAATTGGCGGCTCGATCATGACAGTAAGCGGCGCGCTCTTCTTCATTGTCATGCTCGGCACACTGTTCCTGTCGAAGGAGCCAACCGAAGTCACCGAGATCCCCGTAGCGGAACCGCCGATTCATGGACCGCGAGAAAGCTGGGCGACCTTTGACCGCATTGGGATGTGGACGGTCGTGGCCGCAGTACTCATCATCTTCGCCTACTTGCCTACCCTGATCTCGTATCTTCCGGCCGCGTTCAACTCGCCCGGTGTGAAAGTCTGGTAGGGGGAGCGACATGTCAAAGACGATGCTCGGCGCGCTGCTGGCGGTGTTTGGAGTCATACTCGTCCTCGGGTACATCTCCGTGATCCCTGATTCCGGAGACCCTCGCCCGGTCCCAACCGACACCCCTGCTCCTCAAACTGGTGGAGGGGCTGATGATGCCGTTGCAGCGGGAGCGGCGATCTATCAGGCGCAGTGTGCATCGTGTCATACTACTGATGGGTCGACGGTCGTCGGCCCTACCTGGCAGGGTCTCTTCGAAAGTGAGATCACGCTCGAGGATGGAAGCACGGTCATAGCGGATGCCGCCTATATCCGTGAGTCGATTCTCCAGCCAGCGGCAAAGGTGCATGAGGGGTTTCAACCAATCATGCCAGTCTTCCAGCTATCGGACGAAGAGATTGAGAATCTGATTGCGTACATCCAGACTCTTAATTAGGTCATGACCGCGGCGATACAAGGGACTGCCGCACCAACCTTAACCACGAACAAGCGCCGGCTCCGTGTGTTCTTGATGTATGTTTTGCCGCCGCTCATCGCGCTGGCCATCGTGCTGGTTCCGACGCTGAGCACGGTCGCCGTGCTGCCTCGGCTCGGAGTCGGTCCCGGCTACGCATTGATCGATCAGCGCGGGGAAATCGTCTCGAACGAGAGCCTTCGAGGCGACATAATCGTCTATGGGCTGGCATCCCTGGATTGCAGCGACGACTGTGCCGCTTCGATTGCAGCCATGCAGGCAGTGCAATCCGAATTTCCGCCGTCAGCTAGATCACAAGATGATCCCAGTATTCAATTCGTGCTGATTGTTGTTGATGCGATCGAGGATCCTGATTTGCTCCAGAAGTTCGGAGCAACGCAAGGTATCGAGGACGACAGATGGAGCATTCTGTCCGGCAACGAGGCTGCGATTCGAGCCGTCGTTGGTTCTGGATTCGAGGTCTATCTCGGGCGCGATGATAACGGCCAGGTCAGGTACGATCCCGGGGTCTTCCTGACGGACCAGGCTGGCTTCCTGCGCGCGGAGTATCGTAACGGCGTGCCGGCTGTAAATGTCATTCAGGAGGATATTGGGCGCGTCATTGCAGAGGCGAACGCCGGCACGGTCGGCGGGCTATTCTACAACGCGGCCCATTCGCTTAGCCTGACTTGTGGGAGCTAGGTAGCCAATCTTCCCCAACGCTGGTCGCAAGGCTCATTCGTCAACATGAACCAATCCCTCGCGGACAGCCAATGCTACGACCGCGGCACGATTGTGCAGATGAAGCTTCCCCAGGATGTTCCGGAGATGGTACTTCACGGTGTTCTCGCTGACGACGAGATGCTCCGAAAGGTCTCGATTCGACGTGATCCCCTGGACCATCAACGCCAGCACCTCGAACTCGCGCCCAGTCAGTTGCGGCGCTTCGTCGTCGCAGGGCCGATCGATTTCGCTTGGATTGCACGGCTGACCGCAATGGTCCATGGATTGGGGATCTTCGGCACGTTCCACCGCTTCGAGAAGAGCAAACAGGTTTTCTGACGGCATACTTTTGAGCATGTATCCAACAGCTCCGGATCGCACCGCATTGTGGACGTCGTCGGTTTCGTCGAGCGCGGTAATGACGACCTTGATGCCGGGCATCTCGTTGGCGATCACTCGCGTGGCGATGACCCCGTCTATCCCGGACATGCCCAGTTCGAGGAAGACGACATCGGGTTTGAGTTTCCGGGCAAGGGAGACAGCGGAACTGCCATTGTCCACCTCGGCGACGACGTCATGGCCATGATCTCTCAGCAGGTTGGCGATGCCATCCCGACACAATTGGTGATGATCAGCGACGAGAATTCTCACGGCATATTGCTTTCAACTCGTGTCATGAACACTCGCGGACGGGAATCGTCAGACGTACTGCGCGGTCTCATTGCTCGTCATTCTAGCTTGGACACGTGAAACACTATCGCAGGTGGGGTCGGTCGATTGCTCTCGCGTAGCGTCATCAAGTAATGCCAGCAAATGCACGATCTCTGCGGTCACGATCCGTGCAGGTCTATACCGCCAGGGCGGAAAGCAGGTTCTCCTTGGGCTCAGGGTGACTCGTCCCGTCACGGAAGGTGAACGATACGGGACACTTACTGGTTGCATGACCGCGAACGCGACCGAAGAACGGGAGGAGTGTATCTACATTGCCGGCGCGTGTAACTTCGCACCACTTTCATTATTCTGGGGCGAGATCTAGATTGTGCGGTCTGTGCCGACATATCCAGGGATGTCACCTCGATAGCCGTACGCGAACCGGAAGCCTTGGACCATCCAGCGTTTCAGGAGTCCAACGTAGAACTGATCCGCTGCGCGCTTCGCGCCGATCATCATCGTCGGGTAACCCTGAACCGTGTCAGAGATGTCATTAAGGCGAAGTCCGTTCTTCATCGCCAACGCATAGAGCCCGATCATCTCGCCCGCGCCAGCGCCAAAGATCGTCGCGCCAAGTATCCTGCCCCTTCGATGGTAGAGGGCGATTTCCCCCGTGGTTCTGTGCTCGACCCGGGCCCGGTCAATTCGTTCGAACGGGAACTGGATACGCTCGAACGGCTCACCTGCGGCGTCCAGCTGGGCCGCGGAACGTCCAACGGCCGCGAGTTCGGGATCGGTGAAGACGACTCTCGGGATGACGGTTTGCTCGTACTTCTGGAGCGGGAGCCTGGCCATCGCGTTGACAGCCGCTGCCCGGGACATATTTTCCGCGACATGAGTGAAGTTCGGCGCCATGGTCACGGCGCCTGAAGCCAGGATATGGCGTTGGTTGGTCCGGCACCAGTCATCCACTGGGATGCCGTCAACGCCACAGGAGATCCCGGCTGCTGGCAAATTCAACGCGGAGACACTCGGAGTTCGGCCGGTGGCCACGAGCAGTTGATCGACGGTAATCTTCCTGGCTTGTCCTGGTCCAGCAATCGTGACCTCGATACCTCGTGCCGACGCAGCAACGTGAGAGATCGTCTGGCCAACGTGCAGCGTCACGTCCTCGCTCCGAAGAGCTCTCTCGACAGCGATGGCGGCCCACGGTTCCAAATCCGTGAGAATACTGGGCGAAGCGGTGACAACCGTTACCTGGCTTCCAAGGCGGGCAAACGCCTGCGCCATTTCGGCACCAACAGGACCGCATCCGAGGATGGCAAGATGAGCTGGCAGTTGGTCTAGCTCAAACAGATTGTCAGTGGTGAGATAGGGAACACTCTCAAGCCCCTTGATTTGGGGCACGAATGGCTTGCTGCCGGTGGCGATGATTGCGCTACGGAAACCGACGGTCATGGTCCGGCCCTGGCGCGACAATTCCAGGTTGCGCTCATCGAGAAACCGGGCGGTCGCCTGAAGCGGGTGTATGCCGAGTTCCTTCAGATAAGATGGCGATTCATGGTGCTCGTAGATGTCCCTTCTCGTTTCTCGAACCGAATCCATGACAGTCGGAAAATCAACGGTTAGGCCACCGATCCCGATGCCAGGCGCCGGCCCATTGCGGACGAGCGATGCCATCCGCGCAAGATGGAGCAACGCCTTGCTTGGAATGCATCCGGTCCAGGTGCACTCGCCGCCGAGACGATTCCGCTCGACCAGGATCGTTCTACCCCCGAGCGCCGCGCATCCGGCCGCAGCCACCAACCCTGCAGCACCACCGCCGATCACCGCGACATCAACTTCTCGTGTTGCCATGTCAGACCATCTCTTCAGGACGTCCCTCTGCATCGGAAACCTTTCGGTAGCAGCGCATTGATTTAGTTTCAAGTTCTGACCGCAACGGCGGGCGCGTCAACGCGGGCAGAGTTAAGCTTAGGCGTTCGGTGGACATCTCATTGTGGTGCGGCATACGATCGTATCGAGACGACTTGGGAGGAGATTGGCGGCAGGTGCCAAAAGCTACCATGCGAGAACTGCGCGAAATGAACTCGCGGCAGCTGGTGCGCTGGCTAACCACGCCAGCAACCTCGGGCTTCTACTTCAGCGCGGAGGACATGGCCCGGATTGGGAGGCAAGTCGGCGTTGCCGTTTCTCCATTCAGCAGACCATCCGCTCTCGATCAGTTGCTTCGAGGAGCGGCGCTCGAAGGCAGGCTGGCGGATCTGCTCGGACTCATTGGAGAAGAAATGAGCCAGCAACTCGCAAGTTACCAGGGAACGGGACTTCCGAAAATGGAAAGGTGGATCGATCAGGCAAGCGCGACAATCGCCGTCTGGTCAGTCTTTGTCGAGATGGCCAGGAAGGACGACTCCAGTCAAGAGAGTCCTCCAGTACCGTGAGTGGGTCAACCGACGCCTCAGAATTCGGCGTCCATCAAACAATGAGCATGATTTCCTCGATTGGCTTCTTGGTGATGTTCGGAACCTGGCAATCTTCCGCCGGGTAGCCGACCGGAAGGACCACAAAGGGACGTTCGTTGCCAGGCCGGTTCAAGACCTCATTCAGGAAGCGCATCGGGCTTGGGGTGTGGGTCAATGTGGCCAGGCCTGCATTGTGCAATGCGGTGATTAGCATGCCGACGGAGATACCCATCGATTCGCCGGGGTAGTAGTGCTTGACGCGCTGCTCATTTCCATCCTCGTCTACTTCGAGTCCGTAGTCGAGGCGAAAACAGACGATGAGATACGGCGCTTCGGTGAGGTGCGGTTTCTGCCAGTTCGTTCCGAGCGGCTCAAGCGCCGCCAGCCACTCAGGGCTCATTCGGTGAGCATAGCTCTCCTTTTCTTCCGCCTCCGCCGCTTCGCGGATTTTGGCCTTGATCTTGGCATCTTCGACGACCACATACCGCCACGGCTGTTGATTTGCGCCGGAAGGAGCGGTTCCGGCGGTTCGGATGGCGTTTTCAAGGATCTCGATCGGCACTGGATCAGATGAAAATTCGCGGACGGTTCGTCGCCTGCGCATCATCTCGAGGAATCTTCGAGAGCGCTCGACGCTCTCTTCCGTCGGGATGCGCTCGTAATCGAGTGGGCTGAATCCCCCCGCGTGATGACTCATCGTTCTGCACTCCTTCTTCCGATCGACTGGCGTCGCCAAAGGACTCTAGCCAGTTTCGACATCCTGCATCGCTAGCAACGTAAGGAACTCGAAGATCATTGTCGCGCCAACTGCCGCCGTTTGCCGAATGCCTTCAAACGCCGGATTCACTTCCACGACGTCGAAACCGACGAAGCGCTTTCCGGTCAGCGCCCTGATGATCTGGAGCATCTCCCGGGTCGTGAATCCGCCAACCTCAATCGTGCCGGTCGCTGGCGCGAATCCGGGATCGAGCGAGTCGACGTCCCAGCTCAGGAATGCCGGACTCGTTGCAATCCGTCTTTCAATCTCGGCAACGATGTACGGGATCCCGTGGCGCACGACATCGTCCATTGTCAGCACCTGATAACCGAGATCTCGGGCGTCGGCGTAGTCAGAGGGTTGGTAGATCGTGCCACGCATCCCGAGCATGATCGACCGTTCGACGTCAACGATACCCTCTTCGACGGCCCGTCTGAACATCGTCCCGGAGTTGTAGCGTTCGGTTCCGTAGTAGACGTCATAGGTGTCCGTATGGGCATCGAAGAGCAGCAAACCGATGGGCCCATGGATTGCGGCAATGGCCCGGAGATGGGGCAGGGTGATCGAGTGGTCGCCGCCAATCAGCAGGGGGACGACGTTGGCCTCGAGGATCGCTGCCAACCCCTTCTGGATCTCTTCGTTCGTTCGATTTATCGATCCGGGCACAACAGGAAGATCTCCATAGTCGATGACATGCAGCGCCTCGAACGGAGAGATTCCCCGGGACGCGTTCACCAGTCGGAGCAGTGCCGAGGCGTCTCGAACGGCTCTCGGTCCCCGGTTTGAGCCGGCCGTGCCTCCGGTATCGGACGGGACGCCGATGATCGCCGCGTCGACGCCATCTAAATTGGTCGTGTGCGGCAAACCCATGAACGTTGCTATCCCGCTGCCCCGGGCGACTCTGGTCGCATCGTTCGCGCCACGAACATTCGTCACGTTTGTTTCCAATCGAGCAGCTTTACAACAGACAGGATCATCGTTTTAGGAAGCGCCATTGCGACTGGCCGCACCGTCGCCAGCCATGTCCCAAATCGTAGCCCAAAGACGACCGGGACAAGCATCGTGAAGTCAGGTAGACAGTTGTTCTGAGTTCAATGATTGGCAGCCAACGCCGTAGAACAACGGTGACAGCAGTCGAATTAGTCCAAGAATCGGTTACAGCGGTTCGTTTCAGTATGTGGTCAAGTAGTAGGCGAAGTCAGCGATGGAGATCAGTCCCGTGATTTCTACGCGCGGCTCGATCCAGCGCTTTTCCGGCGTCCACTGCGTGCCTGACCATGCGTGGACAGCACCGCAGTATCCGGCTGCCTGAACGGCAGCGACAACTCTGGCATCCCATTCTCCGTATGGATAGGCAAAATAATTCACCGGACGACCGAGAATCTGGGAAAGTTCTTCGCGAGTGCCTGCGACTTCCCTCCACAGTTGTTCGTCGGAAACTGCCGGCAAGGATGCATGGGAAGCTGAGTGCGAACCGATGTCGTGGCCGCGCGCGACGAGATCGCGAAGCTGCTCGGCTGTAAACCGGAGGTTCGGATGGACGAAGAACGTCGCTTTAAAGCCATATTCATCCAGGATCTGCGCGGCCAGCCATTGACTCTCGAAACTATCGTCGAGGGTTATGATGACCGGCTTTTCAGGGAGGCTCGCGCCTTCGAACATGGCAGCGTACGCCTCAGTGAGTGAAACTGAGGTAAAGTTGTTGTCTCTCAACCAACTGAGTTGTCGCTCGAACTCCCAGTATGGAATCCGGTACCGATCAGCTGGTGTCCCGAATTGGTGATAGATCAGCGTTGGGATCCGGTACGAGCGTGGTTCCGGGTGAGCGCCCTGAATGATCGTGTCCTCGTTCTGGACGACGGCGGATTGATTGATGCCGTCCGCTTCCGCGCGCAATCTTCCGAGGTGTCCGAGCTGGACAACGTAGCGAGTGCCTTCGTGCTCCGGGTGATATTCGAAGCGCGCCCGCTCGAAGTATTGAACCAGACGTCCATCTTCCTGAAGCGTCTCGCTGATCGGATAGCCAAAGACCGGAAGGCCGCCGTAGCTATCCCAGAAGGATACGAAAGGTGGCTGGAGGTGATGTCCGGTTTCCGGATAGTAGCGCCTTTCCGGTTCTGAAGATCCCACATCTTCCCCGACCGGATCGAAAGCCGGAGCGTCGTTTTCTGTGGCTATCCAGTTGCCGAGCAACGTGAAGAGGACTTCGTGGGAAGTGCCTGCGTATTCGGGGTGATGTTCGAAGCGAGCTCGCTCGAAGTACTGGACGGTCATGCCTTCGAGCTCGAGCGGCTCGCTGATGGGATATCCCAGAATCGCGAGGTCGTACTGACGCCAGGTGGAGAGGAATGGCTCGTAGATGTGGTGCCCGGTCTCGGTTACGTAGACACCAGCAGATGGAGTTTCCCAGCAGTTATTGCTGGATGCGAGCAGGCGATGCGGTTCCGACTGGACTGCCGCGGCGGGAATTGGGCCGGCAAGGATGATAAGGGGGGTGAATGCGAGCGCCAGGATTGTCAGGAGTACCGCAACGACTCGTTTCGTCACCACTACCATCCATCCGTTGCCTTGCATGCTGTCGTCCCGGTGATTGCGGAACTGGGCGACCTGACGTGTATGAGTCTATCCGATCCAAGAGGTTCTGCAATCATTGTCAGGTTGTCATCGCAACCAGCTAGAGACTTTCGATCAGATTAGCGAATTCGTCCAGATTAATTTCCCCGGGAATGTCGACGCGGGGCTGGTTCCAACGTGTTTCGGGCGCCCACGTTGCCCCGTTCGGATGAAGCGCTTCGGCCGCCCCGCAGTAGCCCGCGGACTGGACGATGGAAATGACATGTTCATCGAACTTGCCGTAGGGATAGGCGAGGTAGTCCACATCCTCACCGGTGATCTCCTCGATCATCGCTTTGCTTGATACGATCTCGGTTCGTAGATCCTCATCCGGGATATCTGTCAGATCCGCGTGGGTAACCGAATGGGAACCGATCTCGTGCCCACGCCGAAGGAGATCTCGGACTTGATCATGAGTGAGTTCGATTTTGTTGGGCATGATGAAGAAGACGCCGTGCATGCCGTACGCGTCGAGCAGGCTGGCGGCCTCCCATTGTCCTGCCCATCCATCGTCAAAGGTGATCAGAATCGGCTTTTCGGGGAGTGGCGCTCCACGGTAGACGGCAGCATAGGCTTGGTCCATCGTGATGCTGGTGTAGCCGTTCTCCCTCAGCCAGACAAGCTGTTGCTCGAAACTCCAGAGTGAAACGCGATAGCGAGTTTCGGGCGCTCCTATTTTGTGATACAGAATTGCTGGAATGTGCACTGGCTGCGCGTCTGGTTGGGCGTTGTAGTTGGGCACGCCGGCTTTTCGTTGGACGGGAGCCAGGTCAATACCATTGGATTCCGCGAACTCGCTGCCAAGCTCGCCTACCTGAACTGCCCCGCCTTCTCCGCTGGGCGATTTGATCCATTCCAGGCGCATTGCTTCGAAGTACTGCACCAGTTTCCCGTCCTGATCGAACTGGTCACTGATTGGATTTCCGAAGATCGCGCTTCCGCCGTTGGCTTCCCAGAAGGCGACGAGTGGCGCACGGACGTAATGGCCAGTCTGTTCGACATAGCTGGCGCTCGGATCGTCCGCATATTGTCCCTCAGGTTGAGGGGTGAAAGCCGGGTTATCCAGTTGTTCGGCTTTCCAACTGCCGAGCGAGGTGAGCAGGATCTCCGGGCCGGTGTCGATCGTGCCAGGATGGTACTCGAGCCGTCCGTGTTCGAAATACTGGACTGTCTGGCTATCGAGGGTGAGCGGTTCGGTGATCGGCAAGCCGAGGATCGCTGGCCCAAGTTTCTGCCAGGTGGAGAGAAACGGGCGGTGGACATGATGGCCAGTTTCCGGTGCGTAGACGGAGTTGGGACGGTAGGGGAAACAGGTGCCGCTGTCCGACTCTGACGCGGCTACCTGGCTGATGTCGGCGGCGGGCAAAGCGTCCGGCGTTGGCGTTTGTGGAGTTGCCCGGGCCGTATCGCTGGCGTCGGTCGGAGTCGCAGCCTCTCCTTCTGTTGGGCTGGCAGGCATTTGAGCGGTGGTGGCGGTGTTTTCGGCAGTTGGCTTGACGACGGCGTTCCCGCTGGCTTCATCTGGGGAGGCGTAGCGAAGGATCAATACGAGGCAGAGAATGAGGAGCAATGCGGCTGGTATTACAACGACTGTTTTCCGCATTGTTCCTTTGCGTCAGCTAATCCAGTGCTTTAGTTGCCGGTCACTTGCCCGGACCGGAGGGATTGTATCCATGATGCCGCGTTCGTACAAGGATTGCGATTGATTGAACCGGCTTGATACGTCGTTGACGTCAGGATATTGACTTGGGGGCACATCTAGAAATAGAACATATGTTCTGATACGATGCGAACAGGATGATTGATCGCTTGAACGTGCGAGGAGTGGCCTCGATGCGCATCGGATGTTTGCTCATTCCCCATTTCGCTCTGGCCTGTGAGTCGGGCTGAACAGCCGGGCATTGGTGGCGGCGCCGCCACCGTTGCAGTTGTTGAGGGGAGGATCGTTCGCGAGGTCTCGCCAGCCGCTCGACGTTACGGCGTCTGGTCTGGTCAGCGCTTGCAGGAAGCGTTCGCTGCCTGTCCCTACCTGGTCACGATTGAGGCGCGGCCCGGACATTACGAGCGCCGATTTCAGATCATTCTCGACCGCCTGGGGGAGATTTCGCCGGCTGTCGAGGCCGGATCACTCGGTGTCGCCTATGTCGATATCGATGGGCTGCAACCGGCACTATCCCGATCCGGCCCGGCTTCGGTTCGTGGCTGCTTGGTTGCGCTCAGGCGGAGTTGCGGCCACGACTTGGCATTGCACCCGGCAAATTTCCCGCCTTCGTCGTCGCAAGCCGGCTGAAGCTGGGCATAGGCTCATGAGAGTTGAGACGAGCAACGTCTCCGGCGATGTTGAGCGAGATCGATGTCGACCTGCTGCCGGTCGATCAACGCATCATCCGGCGCCTGCACCAGCTTGGTTTGCACACGCTGGGTGCGCTCTCGGCACTGCCACGGCACGCCGTCGCGGCGCAGTTCGGCCCGGAGGGCGCGTTGGCCTGGGACCTGGCCTCCGGGCAGGATCAGGCCTCCGTGCGTCGGTTGCATCAGTTGATGAGTCGATTGATGTGCAATCAGGCGTTCATCGACTCGCTGACCAGTCGCGAGCTGGTCCTGGCGGCGACAGAGCAGGTGCTTGGCCGGGCTGTCCGGGCGCTTGACCGATCGGCGGCAGGCGGCGCGCCTGGCGACGCTGCGGATTGACCTGGAACGCGGCAAGGTCTGGCAGAAGCAGATCACCTTCAAGGAGCCGCGTGCTGTCCAATCGGCCATCTGGCAGGCGTTGCGGACCGGTCGTTGAGACGGCCGATCTGGTGGCGCCGGTGGTCGGACTGCAGTCTTTCGTTGACGAAGTTGACATCGGTTATTGGCTGGCAAGGCACGCTCTGGACAAGCCAGCGGCGCCAGCGACAGGCGCGCATTCAGGAGGCGATGCAACAATTGAAGGCGCGCTACGGCATCTGTCCGATCGGGCGTATCGTGGAGGTGGAGCCATGGTCACGCATCCCGGAACGCCGGGCGGCGATCGTCGCATTCGACCCCTGAACCTACCCGAAACCGGTCGGGGTTGACGTCGATTCTGAGGGCCGTCCCTCTGCATGTCACGCTCCTCGACCGCAACCCGCAGATGGTGATTGATCTGGTCAAGAGCTGGCGTGTCGATGAGGAGTGGTGGCGTGAACAACCGATCAGCCGCATCTACTGGCAATGCGTCCTTGCCAATGGCCAGTTCCTCACGATCTTCAACGATCTGGCGGACGGGAGTTGGTGGCGGCAGAGGGCGTAGGGATTAGGGATCCGTCACCCCCCGGCCCCCTCTCCCACTGCTGCGCGGGGAGAGGGGGAGGAACCAAGAAGGCAATCGCATCTTTGCTTCCTCCCCCTCTCCCCGCGACAGCAGTGGGAGAGGGGGCCGGGGGGAGAGGGAATCCCTGGCTTTCCACAAACTACGAACTACAACCTGTTACCGCTATCCCTCTTCCCCTGTTCCCTGTTACCTCTTCCCTATCCCCTCATGTACGTTGAGCTGCACGCTCACAGCAATTTCTCGTTCCTCGATGGGGCGTCACACGTCGAGGAGTTGGTGCTGCAGGCGAAGGCGTTCGGCTATCCGGCGCTGGCGTTGACCGATCACAACGGGTTGTATGGGGCGATGGAGTTTGCCCGGGCGGCGCGGGCCTGGGGTATTCAGCCGATCACCGGAGCCGAGGTGACGCTGACCTCGGGGCATCACCTGACGTTGCTGGCCGAGACGCGACAGGGCTACGCGAATCTCTGCCGGATGTTGACCCGCGCCCACCTCGACAACGAGCGGCTCGATCCCTTCCCTTGATCCTGAGCTATTGAAGGCACATAGTGAGGGCCTGATCGCCCTCTCCGGCTGCCGCAATGGCGAGGTTCCGGCGCTGATCGCTCGGGGACAGTACAGACAGGCGGTTGATGCCGCGCTGGAATACATGGATCTGTTTGGTGCTGAGAATTTCTATATAGAGCTACAACGCAATCTGGTCGATGACGATAAAGAACGCATCGCCGGGTCTGGTCCGGTTGGCCCGCGATCTCGACCTGCCTCTGGTAGCGACAAACAATGTCCACTACCACCTGCGCGCTCGTGCCCGGCTCCAGGATGTTCTCGTTGCGATCAAGAACCGCTCGACACTGGAGGGCTCGCATCGAGTCCGGCGGCCGAATAGCGAATTCTTCCTCAAATCCAGCCAGCAGATGGAGCGTCTCTTCTCCGATCTCCCAGAAGCGCATTGAGAACACTGCCGTGATCTGCGGAGCGTTGCCAGTTCGATCTGACGACGGATTTGCACTATCAGTTTCCCGCGTATGGGGAGCGGGGGACGGCGTTGCTGGGGATTGGGGAAGACAAAGAGCCCTCACCCCCAGCCCCTCTCCCAATGCTGGGAGAGGAGAGCAAGGCAAGGTATGAGTGCTGCTTCCCTGACTCTTACACCCCCTCTCCCAATGCGGGAGAGGGGCGGGGGTGAGGGCTGTCCCGACCCCGATACCCTCCTCCGCACCCACTGCACCACCCAAATCCGCGAACGCTACGACCAATCTGAGTGGCCCGCGGCCACCGAGCGGCTCGAACAGGAACTGCGGTTGATCGAGAAGCACAAGCTGGCCGGGTTCTTTCTGATCTATCGGGACATCCTGGAGTTGGGGAAGGAGATCGCGAAGGAGCTGTACGGGGAGCACCGGGATCGCGCGCCGGGGCGGGGGCGGGGGAGCAGTGTCGGGTCGATCGTCTGCTATCTGATCGGGTTGAGCCCGATCGATCCGCTGCGGGCGAATCTCTATCTGGGACGCTTTCTGAACGAGGATCTGGCGACGGTGCCGGATATCGATCTCGATTTCAGCCGGGAGGTGCGGGAGCGGCTGATCCTGAAGGTTTACGAGCACTTTGGCGCGGAGCACGTCGCGCTGGTCTGTAGCTTCCCGACCTACCGGCTGCGCTCGGCGGTGCGGGAGATCGGCAAGGCGCTGGGGTTGCCCGAGGCGGAGCTGGCGCGGCTGGCGAAGCTGGCCGGGAGCCACGGCTCGGTCGACAAGCTGGGCGAGGAGATGCAGCGCTATCCGGAGTTCACCCAGCGGATCGAAGCGCCGCTCTGGCGGGATCTGATCGATCTGGCGGCCCAGGCGAAGGGTTTTCCGCGGCACATCAGCCAGCACGTCGGTGGGATGATCATCTCATCGACGCCAATCGTCGAGATCGTGCCGCTGGAGCAGTCGGCCATGGAAGGACGGATCATCTGCCAGTGGGACAAGGATTCCTGCGACGATGCCCGGATGGTCAAGATCGATTTTCTCGGGCTGGGGATGCTCTCGCTGGTCGATTACTGTCTGGATGAGATCGTCTTCAACCGCGGGCCGGATCTCGATCTGACCCGGATCGATTACGAGGATGAGGCCGTCTTCGACATGATCTGCGAGGGCGACACCGTCGGCGTCTTCCAGATCGAGAGCCGGGCACAGATGCAGACGCTGCCGCGGACCCGGCCGCGCAACCTCGACGACCTGACAGTCGAGGTGGCGATCATTCGACCCGGACCGATCGTCGGCGGGGCGGTCAACCCCTACATCAAGCGCAGCCAGGGCCGGGAGTCGGTCAGCTACGACCACCCGAGTCTGGAGCCGTATCTGGAAGAGACGCTGGGCGTGATCCTGTTTCAGGAGCAGGTTATCCAGGTGGCGATGGCGATCACCGGGATTACCGCCGGCCAGGCCGACCAGTTCCGGCGGGCGATGTCGAGGAAACGCTCACGCGATGCGATGGAGATCGATGCGGGATGATTTCTACCAGCGGGCTGTGGCGCAGGGCGTCGATGTCGGAGTCGCCGAGACGATCTTCAACAAGCTGATCGGGTTCGCCGAGTTTGGCTTTCCGAAGAGCCATTCGGCGGCTTTTGCGTTGCTGGCTTATCAAAGCTCCTGGCTGAAGTTCTATTACCCGGTCGAGTTCACCTGCGCCCTGCTCAACGCCCAGCCGATGGGTTTCTATTCCTCCGAGGTCATCATTCGCGACGCCCGGCGACATGGTGTCAGCTTCCGCCAGCCGGATATCAACGCCAGCCGCCGCAACTGCACGGTCGAGGGCGAGTCGGTGCGGATCGGTTTTCGCTACGTCAAAGGTGTTGGCCCGAGCGCGCCGGAGGCAATCGAGCAGGCGCGTGAATGAGGGTGGCGAGTTCCGGTCGATACGCGAGTTTCTCTGGAGGAGCGGCACGAGCCGGGAGGCGACCGAGAACCTGATTCGGGCCGGTGCGTTCGACTCGTTCGGGCTGAATCGCCGTGAGTTGCTCTGGCAACTTGGCCTGGTCTACCGCCCACCAGGCCGCCAGTTGCCGCTGCCGATACCGACGAAGCAGGACGAGGTGAGCTTGAAGGATCTGAGTCGCTGGGAGCGGGTGGTGACCGACTTCGAGGTGATGGGCTTTTCGACCTACGATCATCCGATGGCCGATTGTCCGCACCGATCTCGATCTGGATCTGGAGACGAGCGTCGGGTTGGATGCATCGCGAGGATGGCAAGCGTTGTGCGCTACGCCGGGATGGTCGTCTGCCGCCAGCGTCCGGAGACGGCCGGGGGCTTCACCTTCATGACGCTGGAGGATGAATTCGGATTGGCGAATCTGGTCGTTCGGCCGAAGGTGCTCGAGCGCTTCCGGACGATCATCCGCAGCGAGCCGTTCCTGACCGTCGACGGCCAGCTCCAGATTCGCGACGGCACGACCAACATCATCGTCAAGGACTTGACACCATTGCCGATCCCGCCCGAACTGATGGCCCCACCGTCGCACAATTACCGATAAATGGGATCGATGAGCAAATCCTGGACGCAATCGGTTAGGCGGAGGATCGGCTCGATATCCGTGTCGAGGGTGAAGGCAACAAAGTTTGACCGGAGTGCCGGGAAGCGCACAGCCTTGGCGAAGATTCCCGGCCAGCTACCCCCATGACTCCAGCCCGTGACGTTGTTGCGTTCGATCCTGCGGATCCCCCAGGCGTAATCAAGCGGTGTGCCATTGTTGAGCATCACGGTCTGTTGGACCATCCCGGAAACCCCGAGCAGACTAAGATTCATCGCGTCGTTCCACAGTTGAAAATCATTAACCGTCGTCCAGAGGCCGCCGTCCCCGAGCGAGCACGGAAAACCAAGAACCGGATCGGGCTCGACCGGAACCGCGCCACCGGGGATGGAATCCGGTCCAGGCCAGTAGCGTGTCTCCGCCATCCCGAGCGGGGCGAAGATCCGTCGTGCCGAGAAGGACTCGAACGGCTCATCGCTGGCGATCTCGACAATGCGGGCTAGGCAAACATATCCAATATTGGAATAGACATAGCTCGACCCTGGCACCGCGTCCGATTCCGTAAAACTCTGGAGGGCGGAGAGCATGCCTTGCGAAGTCCTGGCGGTTTCCCCGCGGACCTTCATGCGTTGGAGTAGCGCTGGTTCCCCGGGTAGCCCTCCTGAATGGTGCAACAAGTGAGTGAGCCTGACCTCGGATGCCCAGCCAGGGAAATCTGGAAACCAACGCTTGAGCGTATCTTCGGGATGAACCAGTCCATCACACACTGTGAGGGCAAAGCAAACGGCGGTGATCTGCTTTGCCAGGCTGGCCCCATAGACAAGGCTCGATTGCTCGATTCGACAGTGCGGGCATGACGCCGCTGGCGTAGCGAACCGTCCAACTTGCCCCCGCGCTGAACAGAGGCAGTCAGGGGAATCGCAGGATCGGGACCGGCTTGAGCGACACGGGCCGCAAGTGCCGCGGAGAGGTCCGCATTCGCCAAACTTCAACCTCCAGGTGACGCCTCGTGGGATGCGGATTCGTCAAACCGGAACATCCCGGCGAAGATCCCGCCAGCGACGATCAGGGAACCTGCCGACCCGAGATACATCCAGTTGAGACCCAGCCCAATGCCGATGACCCATCCCACGAGCGGGCCGGCCGCCGCGCCGAGATCTGACCAGGTCGCGTAGGTGCTCATCGTCTGTGAGCGACGATCGGGCGGGGCCAGGTCTCCGGCGAGCGCGTCAAGGGTCACTTTCGCGGCGGTGGCCGAGAGGAAGAGCAGAACTGACACGATAATGACCGGCCAGATGTCTGGAGAGAAGGCGAGCCCGATCAGGCCAATGACTTCGATCCCACCGGCGAGCAGCAGGAATCGTACCCGACCGTGCCGGTCCGAGAGAAAGCCGGCCAGCGGTCCCCAGAGAAACTCTGAGAGGTAGCGCACCGAAAGCAACAGCCCTGTCAGCGATGCGACGCCGACCGTCACGAACGCGAGGGTTATGTTGTCACCGAAGTTCTCCTGGAGCCATGAGCCGAGCGTGGCTGTCACTAGCCCCTGCACGGCCATGGCTTGAAGCAGAACCGTCCCATACACGATCCAGAGCCGGTGGCGTAACAGGGGGTCTGGGATGGCTGGTGCGGTCGCGACCGTCAACGCCGGACGGTCGATGATCTGGGTGGGAATGTGCGGGGGGCGTTCGCGAAGCACACCCAGGCCGCCGATCACCGTCAAAGCAGCGAACGCCAACACCGTCGTGGTAAAGCCGATCAGATCGGTCATGAAGCCGCCAAGCAACGCGGCAATGAAGCTACCGAAGCGTGTTACTCCGTTGAAGAAGCCGAGATAGTAGCCACGGTTCGTGCCATCAGAAGATTCCAGCGCGGCGAGGAAGCCGCCAAGTCTGAGGAATGACCAGCACAATCCCCAGCCAAGCCGGGCAATTAGGAAGACTGCAAAACCAAGGCCAGATCCGTAAACGGCAGTCGTGAGCGCGGCGAGGAAGACGGCGAAGAGGAACGGACCGCGAACCCCGGCGCGGGCCATCGTCCAACCAGCGACCGAATTGGTGACCAGGCGTACGAAACGGTTGGCGCTCAGCAGGATCCCGACCATGAATGCCTGTAGTCCGAGATCCTGGTACATCGTCGGGAGAACAGCGTAGAGCAACGAGTCGCCCAGAATCGAGGCGGCCACTGCGATGGAGACGGCGACGACCCAGCGCGGCGGCAAACGCATGAGGCGATAGAACTCCGATTGTCTGACGATCACCGACGAAGCACACGGCGAATTCTAGCCCGGGTTTGATCCGGTGGGGGCAGAACGAGCGCTATCGACGGTTTTGAGCCATAGGGCACGTTTCAACTCGATCAATGCAAAATAGCAATCAATAGGTTGACATTCAGATATAATCGAGATAATCTATAAACTAATGGTGATATATGGAGCAATTCCATAATTCGTCTATTTCAGACCGGAGAGAGACAGTAGGAAAATCAATGTTGGCAATCAAAGCAAAGGAATTGCGACGTGTTTTTCGCCAGGCGCGCGGCTTCCTGCGCAAGGGGAGCGACACCGTCGCCGTGGATCGAGTCGATCTTGAAATCCCTGATGGCATGATCTACGGAATGCTCGGCCACAACGGCGCAGGCAAGACGACGACGATTAAGATGCTCTCGACGCTGTTGATCCCGACGTCCGGAACAGCACAAGTGGCTGGCTACGACGTTGTGCAAGATGAGCGTGAGGTTCGTCGCCGTCTTGGCGTCGTCCTCGGCGGCGACCGGGGTTTGTACAACAAGCTGACCGCGCGCGATAACCTGATCTATTTCGCGCACCTCTACGGTGTGCCTCGGGTTGAGGTTGGCTCCAGGGCCGATGCGATGCTAGATCTCGTGGGCTTGCTCGATCGAGGCCAGGACCGGGTCGAGGGTTTTTCGCGGGGGATGAAGCAACGTCTGCATCTCGCGAAGGCATTGATTCACGATCCACCCGTGCTGTTCCTCGATGAACCGACAATCGGGCTCGATCCGGCAGCCGCGGTACGAGTTCGGGAGATCATCGCCGGGCTTGCGCCGAAGCATACGATCCTGCTGACGACCCACTACCTTCAGGAGGCGGACGCGCTCTGTGATTCTATTGGCATCATCGATCATGGCCGGATCATCGTTGAGGACACACCAGCCGGGATCAAAAGGCGGGTGGGCGGCGATCGCAGGCATCTGATCAACGTTCGCGGGCATCTAAACGGTTGGACCAGCCAGCTGCTTGGAAACCTTCCTGGAATTTCAGCTGTCGAACTCCGACCCGGCGAGCATGTTACGACCATAACGCTTGTCGCGTCGGATCGGGGCACGCCGGTTGACGGAGCGTTGAGAGCCCTTCATCAAGAAGGCGTCCTGGTTGACTCTGTCCAAAGCTCGGACTTAACGCTTGAGGATGCATTCCTGGCGCTGACCGGCGGGAGTGAGTCGTGAGCGCCAGCCACATCGAGACGTACAGCCTGTTGCGAGTCTGCCTTGCGACCGCGGCCGCCGAGATTCGACGGACGCTTGCGTATACCATCGAAGTGGTGCGCTGGCCACTCTTTCCGTTGTTGTTCTATCTGACGCTCTACTTCACCTACCAGGCGGCTGGCAGAGAAACGGTTGGCCAGGTCAGCTCGGCCGCCTTTCTGTTGGTGGGCATTTTCGGAATGACGCTCTGGAGCTCGGCGATCTGGTCTGGCGGGTATGCGGTCGAAACCGAGCGCAGCGCAGGGACGATCAACTCGCTCTTTCTGACGCCCGCCAGCCGGGGGGCGGTGGTTGTCGGATATTCCGTTGGAGCAATAGCAGTGTTTGTCGCGCCAACGATGGTTGCGGCAACGCTTCTCGCCATCGGACTGGGGGTCGAGTTCGAGGTCGCCGACCCATTGGCGCTGTTCCTGTCATTTCTATCGCTATTGATAGCAGCGCTTGCAATGGGATATCTGCTTGCGGGAGCGTTCGTGCTAACCCGGCGAGCGAACATGTTCGCGAATTTCCTTCAAACGCCCATCTACCTGCTGAGTGGGATGGTAGTGCCGGTTGAGGAGCTACCTCAGGTGCTCCAGTGGTTTGCGGTCATCTTCCCAATCAGTGCCGGGATGGAGGCATTGCGCGGGACATTGCTCGCAGGGCAAACGATCGACATGGTCTACGGGCCGATCCTAAGACTGCTAGTTGTTTCGGTCGTGTTGGCCTTCGTCGGAAAGTCATTGCTTGGGAAGGTGGAACATGCGGCACGAAATGCTGGCACGCTCGATTTCGAATGAGTTCCGCGCGGCGGCGATTGCCTGGCTGATGATGTTCCGCGAGAGGTTCTATCTGTATGGGCGCGCCTATGTGTTCGACTGGGCGCTGCGACCGATCTTCGAGCTTTCGATAGCAGCACTGATCTATCTGCAGTCTGATAGCGAGCAGATTGCCTACGTCGTTGTTGCGCTAGCGTCAAGCATGCTGCTCTTCACGTCAATCTACTTTGTTGGCGAAATTCTGGATCGGGAACGGATGAAGGGCACGCTGCCAAGCCTGTTTCTGACACCCTGCCGCCGGACGAGCTGGATGGCCGGCTACGCGTTCGCGGGCGTGCTAGAGACGACTGGGCGGATCACGGTCGTTCTCCTGGCAGGAATCATTCTCTTCGACGTCAGGCTGGATCCGAACTATCCCGCGCTCGTCGTCGTGCTTCCGATATTCGTTCTTTCGCTGACCGGTCTGGCCCTGGTGTTGAGCGGTATCGGATTACTGATCAAGCGAGCCAACGCGTTGTCCAATCTTGTTTCGCCCTTCCTTATCCTGCTGGGCGGCGTGTACTTCCCAGTCGCCACCTTGCCTGAGCCACTGCGATTAGTCGCGCGAGCGCTGCCGATTGGCTACGGCATGGATGCCATAACTGCTATTGCAATCAATCACGCGTCCCTCTATGACGTGCGATGGTCGCTCATCCCGCTCCTGGGCTTTGCGGCCGTCTCTCCGATCATCGGGCTGGCGGCATTCCACCGGATCGATGTTCTGATTCGGCAGCGGGGCGAGGTCGAGATCTACTAGCGATGCCCGTAGGAGATCTCTCTAGTTCGGAAGCGCGTACTCCGGTGGCGTGCCAGTTGGACGTCGCCGATCGCTGTTTCCCGCCAGGACGTAGACGGCGATCAAGAGGCCTACGAGAGCCACGATGTCGCCGATGATCGCGTCAAGGATGAAGTGGTTGCCGGTCAGCACCACCGACGAGGTCATCAGGATCGGAAGCAGAAGTCCGAACAGCTTGATGCGCTGCGATCGCGCATAACACACGATCGCGATGCTCATCAGCAAGTTCCAGCCCACATGGAGACTGGGAACGGCGGCGTATTTATTCGCCAATCCTGATGGAAGGAGCACCTCCTTCGAGTAGGAGCGCTGCTGAATCGTGTCGATGAACCCGAGTTCCGGCACGAATCTCGGCGGCGCTACCGGGAAGAACGCGAAGATGATCAGTGCAATCGCGCCGGAGATCAGCACGGCGTTGCGATAGATCAGATATTTCTCCGGATGGTTGAGAAAGAGCCAGACCAGCACGATCGCAATCACCGGCCAGTGCAGCCAGACGTAAACCCAGTTCATTGCGTTGACGACCGTCGGGTACTGCAGCGCGAACGCCTGGAGGTCCAGTTCTCGAAACAGCCCGTAGTCACGTTCGAAGTCGATCAGCCGGTAGGCGTTTTCTCGCGCAAGGGTTGCTTGATCCTTGACCAGGCCTCGTACCATGTAATAGCTCAGGTAGGCTGCGTAAACGAAGGTCGCCTCGGCGAGCAACGCTCCGTTTGCAATGCGGTCCCGAATCGCCCAGCGAAAACCAAACAGAAGCCCCGTAAGCGTGAGAATCGGCCAGTATGCGTTGACGAAGTCCGTGATCACATGCATCTCACTGTGACCTTCACCTGAAACAACCGAGAAACTGGGCGAACCGTCTTCTTTTCGCCCGCCTCTGATGTTCTGATCCGGCGGGATGAGCGCCGCATGATTACTATAGAGAAGCCAGTTACGCTATGGACTGCATCTAGGAATCATAATGAATCCAGCAGCAAATCTCAAAGTTGGTATACGATGACTCATGGATGCGCGGCTGTGAATTGGAGAAGAGGTCGGCGTGCACGCAGGTGATGTGCTGGCCGAGATGCTCATCAACTATCGCGTGGAATATGTCTTTGGACTGCCCGGCGGCCAGACTGCCGCGCTCTACGACGGGATCTATCGACGACCCCGGCAGATCTCTCATATTCTGATGCGTGACGAGCGCCATGCGGCCTATGCCGCGGACGGATTCGCGCGTGTCACCGGCCGCATTGGCGTGTGCGATGCTACGGTTGGTCCGGGCGCGACGAAACTTCCTTCCGGGCTTGCAGAGGCGAAGCATTCGTCAATCCCGATTCTGGCCATTCTCAGCGATATCAAGCAATCTACATTGCCACTCAGCGACTTTGGAGCGGCTTCTCAGGCGCTCGATCAGCTCCGTATGCTTGAGCCGCTCGTGAAGTGGCAGGGCCGCGTGCCGATTCCAGAGATCCTTCCAGAGATGGTCGAACTGCTATCCGACAGGCAACCAGCGGCCGGCCCGGCCCGGTTGTCCTCGACATTCCCGACGATGTCTTTACCGCGAACTGTGAAGGCATCGATCTGGATGTTGGATCGCATATCCGTGACAGCGGATTCCCGGCGCGCCGTGTCGGGCCCGATAGCGATTCGGTTGCCCTCGCTTCATTTCAACTCATCGAAGCCGAGCGGCCGGTGATCGTCGCCGGAGGCGGGATCCATAATGCTGGCGCGACCGATGAACTGCTTCGCCTTGCCGAGCGGCTGGATATCCCGGTGGCGACAACCTGGAGTGGGAAGGGTGCAATTCCTGAGAACCACCGCTTGTCGCTCGGGTTGCTCGGCGCGATGGGCACGACGAGCGCGACGGAGATTGTTGCCGGAGCCGACCTGGTTTTTCTCGTTGGTTACAAATCCGGGCAGAACTCGACCTTCTCCTGGACGTTGCCACGGGAGGATCAAGCTGTGATCCATCTCGACATCGATCCTGCCGAAATCGGCAAGGTGTTCACGACGGCGGTTGGTCTGGTCGGCGATGCGCGTACCGGACTCCAAATGATCCTCGGGCAGGTCTTTCCCGTCGAACGCCCCGAATGGATCGCTCAGGTGACAACGGCGCGGGAGCGCTGGAAACAGCAGCTAGATGCCGAACGATCCAGCGATCATGTGCCTGTCACCCCTCAACGTGTAATGGGAGAGCTCCAGCGTGTCTGGGGCCATGACGATCTGCTGGTCTGCGACGCCAGCTTCGCGAGTGGATGGGGCGGGGCGTTTCTGCAACTTCCGGTCGCGGGCCGGCGGGCGCTCTTTCCGCGGGGCGTTGCCGGGCTTGGATGGGGGCTGCCGGCCGCGATTGGCGCGCGCTTCGGACATCCCGAGGGCACGGTTGTTTGTGTCGCCGGAGATGGTGGATTTGCTTACAGTGTCGCGGAGCTTTCCACGCTTGCGAAGTATGGGCTCAAGATCGTCAGCATCGTGCTCAACAACAATGCGCTGAGCTGGATCAAATGGAACCAGCGCATGACCTGGGGTGAGCGCTACCAGTCATCGGATTTCCCGGACATTGATTTTGCGGCGGTCGCTCGCGGGTTCGGGTGCGACGGTGTGTCGGTGACCCATCCTGAGGAATTGAGCGTGGCGCTCGAGGATGCGTTCGCGAACGCCGGTCCGGTCGTCATCGATGTGAAGACAGAAGAGTGGGAAACACCGCTACTGGCTTGCCGGGCTGCGGTCGAACGCCCGCGAGACGCAGTGGTTCATGCGTCGTCGCAGCCGCATCATCGCCAGGAGCCGCACTAACCCAGGAGAACCTCCCCCAGCGCGTCAGGGTCAATGCTGCCGCCACTGACGATACAGACTGTGTGGCCCCTGGAATCTGGACTCAATTTCAGTGCGGCGGCGACCGATAAAGCGCCAGCGCCTTCCGCGACAAGTTTGTTCTTCGCGGCCAGCAGTCCTATTGCCTCGCGGGTTTCGGCGTCGCTCACCGTCAGGCAACCATCCGCCAGCCTTAGCAGATCCGGAAACATCGCGTCCATGACGAATGGCGCGCCAGCACCATCGACGAAGGTCGTCCCCTGCATCGTTCGTGCCTCGCCAGCATCGAACGAGACGGCGAATCCGCACGCGCCCTCAGGTTGCACGCCCAGAACGCGAACGTCTGGATTCGCTGCCTTCAAGGCGACGGCAATTCCAATCAAGAGGCCGCCGCTACCGACCGGCACAATCACCGTTTCGACATCTGGAAGATCTTCCGCGATCTCAAGCCCGATCGTGCCGTGACCGGCAACCACGTCTGGATCGTCGAACGGGTGGACGAAACCGGGACGGTCATTGAAGCGGCCGTCGTTCATTGCCGCGAACATCTCAGCTCTGGGGATAAACTCGATGCTCGCTCCATACGCGCGTGTGGCGTCGATCTTGGATTGTGGCGCTCCTTCGGGCATGATCGCGGTCGCCGGGATTCCGAGCCGTCGCGCGGACCAGGCCACGCCTTGCGACATGTTTCCCGCGCTTAGCGTTGACACCTCATTCATCTCACTCGATTCAGCCCGGATCGCGATCGCGTTGTATGCACCGCGAATCTTGAACGAACCGACGGGCTGGAGGACCTCTGGTTTGATCCAGATGCCGGCGGCTCGGTCGTCGCCCCGTAGCGGAACCACCGGCGTCCTGATCGCGACGCCGTGAAGGCGATCCGCCGCTTGTCGGACCATATCCGGATCGATGTTCACGGTACCTCCTCCATCGTTTGACCCGTCTCGGAGCCTGGCTAGTCATTCTCATCCAATCGTCCTCCAGTGATGATCAGAATCGCTGTCTGACCTTCGAGCGATTGCTCTTCGGCGAGCTGCCCGAGCGCGGCCAGCGTCGACGCGGACGTAAATTCGGCGACGATTCCGGCTTCTCGCGCAAGCAGATCCTGAGCAACAGCGATTTCATGATCTGACACGGCAAGCATCCTGCCGTTGCTTTGTTCAATCTCGTTTAGCAGCCGGATTGCATTGCGAGGTCTCCGAACCGCGATCGAATGTGCCTTCGTGTTGCCGTTGCCGTTGCCGTTGCCGTTGTCGATTGTCTTCCCGGTAAACCGTCGGGTCAACGGTTGAATCGCGCTTGCCTGAACCCCGATAAGATGGGGCAATTCGTCGAGGATTTCGATCTCGATCGCTTCTCGAAAGCCCTTGCCAATTGCCCCGAGTGTGCAGCCATCCCCGCTCGGAGCAATGACCCATTCAGGAGCGCGGCCTTCGAGTTGAACGGCAATTTCAAGCCCACAGGTCTTCTTGCCCTCAACAAGAAACGGATTCAGGGCGCAGTTCCGGCTGTACCAGCCATGCCTTCTACCTTCGGTTTCTGACTCGTCGAAAGCCTGGTCGTAGTTGCCTGCCGAAACGTGAACCTCCGCCCCGAAGCGTTCGAGCCAGGCGATGCGCGTTCGCGATGCAACGCTTGGAACATACGCGTGACAGGCGAGCCCGGCGTGAGCTGCGAAGCCTGCCAAAGATATTGCGGCATTGCCTGCCGATGCGCAATAGACGGCGCTGTGTCCCTGTTCGATAGCCATCGTCATGCCGATCGCTGTTGCCCGGTCCTTGAGACAGTGCGTCGGATTGCGCGTTTCGTCCTTCAGATAGAGTGTGCGAAGACCGAAACGCCGGGCGAGACGAGGAGCATGCACGAGCGGGGTGTCTCCGGCGGGCAGGACTGGCCCTGGATGCTTGACCGGTAGCAGCGGCATCCAGCGAAACAAGTCCGCCCGTGAGGAATTGCGCCCGCCAGCGTGTCGCAGCTCCCGTCCGGCGTTTTCGTAGTCGTACAGGACGTCAAGCACTGGGGGATCGAGGTCGCCAGTCTGCTGAGCATAGGCAGTCGGGTCAAACGGAAGCACTTCGCCAGTAGTCAATTGTCTCAATCCGGTGACGTGCATTTGGGGAACGCCTCCTCGAACACATTGCGAACCAGCATTCCGCTATTGAACCTCTTCGTCTGCTCCATCATACTTTCCGACAGGTAGCACTGGTCGTCACGGGGGGCTTATGTACAAGTTCGAGCGAGCTGAAATCATCGAAGCGGCAAGCGAGTTGATTCGGATCCCATCGATCAATCCGGATCTGGTGGATGAGGGGGGCGGCGAATCTGAGCTTGCAGAGGCGATCGCGTCTCGATTGCGGCGCACTCCGGGGATAGACGTTGAGTTGCAGCCGACCAACGACGGGCGAATGAATGTCATCGCCGCCGCCGGCACAGGCAGGGGACGGACGATCCTGCTTAATGGCCATCTCGACACCGTTGGAGTGGAGGGCATGGCTAAACCATTCAATCCGCGTGTGGAGGGCAACCGGCTGTACGGTCGCGGCGCATACGATATGAAAGCCGCGATGGGAAGCGCGACGCTCCTGCTCGAACGCATCGCTGAGGGAGGAGACTTCCCCGGGCGCGTCGTCGTTACCTATGTCGTTGACGAAGAGTACGCCAGCATTGGCACCGAGGCGGTTGTGCGTGAGATCAGTCGCTGGTCGCCCGATGCTGCGATCGTGCTTGAGAATAGCGATCTCGACATTTGCGTCGCCCACAAGGGATTCATGTGGACAGAGTTCGTCACCCAGGGCGTCGCCGCTCACGGCAGTCGCTACTGGCTGGGGGTCGATGCGATCGCCATGATGGGCTATGTCCAGGTCGAGCTGGACAAGCTTGGTGGGCAATTGCTGGAGCGACATCCACATCGATATCTAGGCCCGCCATCGCTTCACATGGGGTTGATTCGCGGTGGGCAGGAGGTTTCATCCTATGCCGCAGCCTGTTACCTTCAGGTCGAACGGCGCACCGTGCCGGGGGAGACGGTCGAGATGGTCGAAGCTGAGTACGACGCGATCATTGAGCGGCTGCAACAGCGAGATCCTGACTTCTCGGCGATGGCAATGACTGGCATCATTCGAAACCCGTTCGAGGTGTCCGAAGACGAGGAGATCGTTCAGGTCCTGCGAGAGACGATCACCGAGATGCGTGGACAGCCGCCAAACTTCATCGGCAAGGCTGGATGGGCTGACTCAGCGCTTCTGGCCGAGGCTGGAATCCCGACCACCTATTTCGGTCCAGCCGGTTTTGGCGCGCACGGAGCTGAAGAGTGGGTCGACATCGATTCACTCGTGATGTTTACCAACATCCTAGCTCAATGCGTCTATCGATTTTGTTCGTCAGAAGACTAGCTTGGTCCGCAGATTGCCTGGCTTCTCGGACACCTCATTGCACTATCTTCGCTCGGCCCCCTGGGAATGTACGTACGGGGGGCATGAAGTTCGCCCGCTTCGGGCGCCGACCTCCCGCAACATGGTGCGTTCATTTCCGCGTCTTGATCTAGATCGGAAATAACTGGAGCCGTCAAATGCCATCGCGCCCATCATTGAAGGATGGGCGCGATGCGGTTATTGAATCAATGACCACGAAGCCTACTTGGAGTTGTAGTGCGCCCCTCCGATCAATGAAAGCCGCACGCCGTAGCCGAACTCGCAGTGTGAGAGGTTCTGGGCAGCGCCGATGACGCGTCCGTTACCGTAGAGTTCCGCATAGTCTCCGGTTCCTCCGATGATTGTGTAGGTGCCGAACCCGAATGAACTGAACGACACATCCTGAGCACCAGCCACGAACCCGATCTGGACCGTCCCGCCTTCGTTAGCGAGCTCCACAACGCCGAACAGGTTGTAGGTATGCGTCCAGCGCGTTCCTGAGCCGATGAAGATGCCTTCGGCGCTACCGAAGCCTTCGATCACGCCAGAACTCAAGTAGTTTCCGACCGTCGGTCCGTCGGTGAAGCAGAGCGTAACGCTGGTGTTCATCGCCTGCACCGGTGTTGCCATGGTTGAAAGGATGCCCTCGATCGTGACCGATGCTTCGTCTTCCCCGGCGAATTCCCCGAAGAAGCTCTTGCCGGCATTTCCGCCATGTCCGTGGAGGGCAATGCTCGTGAATGCATACTCCTCGCCCGGCACGTCCGAGTAACTTTGAATCCAGCGGCCCGTCCAGGATCCTGACTCATCGTCGATCGAGACATCTCCCCAGACTTCGGTGAAACCCGGGCACGATTCCTCCGAGCACTCACCAACGGTCCAGAAGTCAATGTTGATCGTTACCACCCCCGATCCCGTAATATCGCCCGAGAATTCGTCCACCTCCTGAAGCCCGCGAATGTGAAAGATGCCAGCATCGTCAACCCACTCTTCACCTGGATTGATCTCTTCGATGGTCGTTGCCGTAAAGCTCGCCGATACTCGCGTTGCCTGGTGATGATCGGCAGACACGGCTAGCGGTAACGCGCCGAGAACGAGGGCGGCGATAAACGCAAATGTGATTGAACGCCTCTTGAGCAATGCACTCGTCATTCTCAATTCCCTTCCCGTGTCAAACAGTAAGCCAATCTCCATTGCGAAAGCAGATGAGGGTCCGCTTCTCTCTGTCCTCCTTTCAGCGTCCTGCCGCGAGCCAAGAGGGATGGTGAGGGTACGGGCGACCCCCAGCCTGGTTGATTTCCTATATGCGGACATCTATGCGGACATCATATTGCCTACAAGCAGTAAAGGCAAGACTGAACACACGGGGCCGCGTGCATTCAGCCTTGCCTGTTATTGTCGACCAGGGATCAGCTCCAGATGAACCAGCTTGCTCCGATTGCGGCCGCAACCGCCGCAATGGCTGCGAGGTAGCCCGCTTCAGCCAGACGGCTTTGGAGTGGCGGGTTGGCGATCTCATCGGCGGTTTCCGGTGGGATGAAGCGACGCAGCCGCAGTGAATTCGTCACAACGCTGACGCTCGAAAGCGCCATCGCCGCCGCCGCGAGCGCAGGGCTAAGGATGTCGCCAGTCGTCCAGTAAAGTGCGCCCGCCGCAACAGGGATGAGCGCGATGTTGTAACCGAACGCCCAGACGAGATTCTGTTTGATCGTCTGTACCGTCTTGCGTGACAAGGCGATCGCGGTCACCACCCCGCGTAGATCGCCGCCCATGAGGGTTATATCGCTGGACTCAAGCGCAACATCGGTGCCGGTTCCGATAGCGACGCCAAGATCAGCCCGGGCCAGTGCAGGGGCATCGTTGATCCCATCGCCGACCATCGCAACCACCGAGCCCCGGTGCTGGAGATCTTGCACTGCTGCGTCCTTGTCGCCCGGAAGTACTTCCGCCATGACCCGGTCCTGTCCGATACCGACTTGGGACGCAACGGCCATCGACGTGGCCGGATTGTCACCGGTAATCATCCAGACGTCGAGGCCCAGAGCTTTCATTTCCGCGATCGCTTCGGCTGAAGTCGGCTTGACAGGATCGGCTATGGCGATGACCCCCCCGAATTCGCCATCCATGGCGACGTATACCGGCGTCTTGCCTGTGGAAGCCAGATCCAAAGCGTGAGTCTCCGCTTCCCCGACGTCAACGCCAATCTCCCGCATCATCTTCAGGTTCCCGATGCTGATCGACTGATCGCCTACTTGCCCCTGAACACCGTGACCGGTCAATGCTTCAAACCCGGTTACCGGTGACACCTCAAGACCGGCATCACGGGCAGAGTTGAGGATTGCCTGTCCGAGAGGATGTTCGGAGCCGGTTTCGACGCTCGCGGCAATTGCTAGCAACGTGTCTCTGTTCAAGGAGCCGTGAGGAACAACATCGGTCACGACCGGCTTCCCCAGGGTGATCGTGCCGGTCTTATCAAGAACGATCGCCGAGATCTTATGCGCCGCCTCAAGTGCTTCCCCGCCACGGATCAGCACGCCCGATTCGGCGCCTTTTCCGGTTCCCACCATGATCGCCGTGGGCGTGGCGAGCCCCATCGCGCACGGGCAAGCGATGATCAGCACGGAGATCATGACCGTCAGGGCGAAGTTGAACTGTGGTTCGGGACCGACAACCAGCCAGAACATGAACGTCAACGCCGCGACCACGATAACTGCTGGCACGAAGTAGAGCGCGATCTGATCGGCAAGTCGCTGGATCGGCGCTTTCGAACCCTGCGCATCCTGGACCATGCGAATAATCTGGGCGAGCGCGGTGTCCGCGCCGACTTTCGTCGCTTCGAAGGTGAATCCACCGGAGGTGTTGATCGTGCCACCGATGACTTCGTCTCCCGCAGACTTCTCGATGGGAAAGCTCTCGCCGGTCAGCATGCTCTCGTCGATGGTGGAGCGTCCTTCGAGAATGACGCCATCGACCGGGATCTTCTCTCCGGGCCGCACGCGAACGATATCCCCGCGAACGACATCGTCAATCGGGACGTCGATCTCCTGCTGGTCGCGGATGACGCGCGCGGTTCGCGGCGCGAGCCCCATGAGTGCCTTTATGGCGCCGGTGGTCTGGAACTTTGCTCGCGCTTCGAGCCAACGTCCGAGCAGGATCAAGCCTATGATGATCGTCGCGCTGTCGAAGTAGGTTTCGGGTTGGAGCCCGGCATCGGTGACGAATTGTGGCCAGATCGTGACCAGAGCGCTGTAGCCGTAGGCAGCGCTCGTGCCGAGCACTACCAGGGTTGCCATGTTTGCCTGGAAGTGACGCGCGGCTGCCCAGGCCTGGGTGTAGAAGGTTCTCCCAGCCCAGAACTGTATCGGCGTGGCGATCGCGAGCAGGACAAACATCAACTGCCGGGTCATTTCATCATGACCGCCGTGCCCGTTGGTCTCCATTAGCCATGGGATGTCCGGCAGCCAGGAAGGCCAGAACATGAGCGCCATGATGACGATACTGGCTGCAATGGCTGCGAACGACTTGACCTTGTAGTCCCGCATCTCAGCCAGGTGACGACGGTCGTTCGCGTCGATGCTGGCGTCGGCTCCAGTGTCGTGGAGCGTCGCCGAGTATCCGGCTGACTCAACCGCTTCGAGGAGTTGCTGCACGGTGGTCTTTGCTGGATTGAAGCGAACAGTTGTTTGCTCGGTGGCGAGATTGACCGGCGCCGAGATGACGCCCGGTACGCGCTCAAGCTTGCGTTCGACGCGTTTGACGCAGGAGGCGCAGAACATCCCCTCGATGTCGAGCGTCGCTTCTTCATGCCGGACGCTGTATCCGGCGGATTCAATCGCGCCCTGGAGATCTGCTTCCGTTACTTGTGTGGGATCGAATGATACTCTGGCTTCCTCCGTCGCGAGGTTCACCGCCACGTCAGAAACGCCTGGTACGCGCTCAAGCTTGCGTTCGACACGTTTGACACACGAGGCGCAGAACATTCCTTCGATCGGAATCGTCGTTTCGTTTGCTTCCAGCTTCGTCGCCATGTTCCACTCCTGAATATGCGCTGCCATCCACATTGATTATACCCTATGGGGGTATACAAGGGCGCAAGTTCATCAAGTGGTGTAGTCTGACGACGGACACAGCGATCTATCGGACCACCACCGTGCCTCGCGGCGCGGCAAACCTTATCTACTATTAGTTGTGTGTGTTATATACCGCCGCCGAGAATGGACGGTCCGGTGGGAATCGTAACCTCTTGATCGACCGCCTCGCGGGTCACGAGGACATTCATGTAATGCTTGAAGAGATCGGGTGGCGCGATCAGCAGTTGGGCGGTGCCGGCGTCATTCGGGGCGAGTATGCCGATCTGGGCAAACTCCTGCCCTCCGGTGGTGGTCTGAACCCAGACGACGTACTGTTCGGTTTCCGAGATAACCGGAAGGTTGCGCGCGACGAGCACCGCCGCGTTCTCCGCTTGGTCGATGAACAGGCTGCCCCGTGCAAACGGAGCGTCGCTCGACGGGATCAGGTCAATTACCTGACGATCGGTTGAATCGCCGGTCAACACTTCCGCGGATTGATCCTGCGCTTGCTGGAACTCGGCAAACTCACTTTGCTGGTTCTCGAACTGATTGTGGATGACGACGGTGTACATCGCGAAGACGATCGCAACAATCGTCGCCGGCATCGATGTGATCAGCACGACTTTGGGAATCGCGCGTCGCCAGTTGCGCTGCTCGCCGGGCGACTGGGCCAGCAACGTTGAGGCTGGCAAGGTCGCGTTCCAGGCTGCCTTGCGATGTTGATCGAGAGGTATGTCTGACTCGATAGCATCGACTCGGGAGAGCACGGAAGCGCGCGCCCTGAACGGAACATCACGAGGCTCGGGTTCGTACGCGAGGGCGGTCGACACGAAGAGGTAACCGTCGAGCTCTTCCTGCCATGCCGGGTGGCGAGGGAGGTTGCGTTCGATAAAGTCGCGTTCGCCCGGCTCAAGCGCGCCAAGCGCGTATCCAGCCAGTAGCTCGCTGATCTCGGGCGTAGGTTGTTCCGGCAACTTGTTCACAGGAGCGTCCGGCTTCCTACTGTTCGTCGGACTCTAGCTCCAGTCGCAGCTTCTTGAGTCCGAGGCGCATCCGCGTCTTGATCGTGCCGAGCGGAACATCGAGACTTGCGGAGATCTCTCGCTGGGACAGGCCGCGGAAGAATGCCAGTTCGATCGCTTCTCGTTGTGCGTCAGGGAGCACGTCCAACGCTGAACGAATTCTGCGTCTCAGTTCGGCCGCCTGGGCGGCTTCTTCGACGTTGGTGGCCTCATCGACGAGCCCGAAGAGCGCGTCACTGATATCCACCGAATCTGACTTCTGCGGTCGTCGCTGGCGTTTGCGGATCTCGTCTATTGCGAGATTGTGGGTAATGCTCAACAACCAGCTGGCAAAATTCCCACGTGATCTCTGGAACCGATCCGCCTGCCGCCAGGTGCGAACAAACACTTCCTGGAGCACTTCCTCCGCCAGCATTGGATCCATGACGATCCGCATCGCGAAGGAGTACACCACTCGAGCGTAGCGGGTGTAGAGCGCTTCCAGAGCCGCCGTGTCACCCAGGCTCACCCGATGCACCAGTTCGGCATCCGACGTCTCAACCGGTGGTGGAGGGTCTGGAACCCGCCGCGCCGCCGGCAAACGCCTGATTTTCAGAGGCTCCTGACTCATCGCCAGTCATCCCTGATGGATGAGTGCCTCTGCATGGATATACGCCAACAGGCCGCATTTGGGATGTACGCGCCTGGATAGTTCTTTGGTCCCATTCTTCTCCGGGGTTGTATTCGCGCTGGGCGGATACCGGTCATCATCCTCTTCCCTCAGCGCCTATTCTAGTGTGAGGTCTCCAATTTCGTAAAGCCTCCAATCTCGAAGATGGCTACGCACGCGGCCATCCGTCGCGAAGACGAGTCAAGAATCGGGCCGTCGATCAGTGCGCCGGAAGAGGGCGAGATCGATGTTTAACTCGGGTTGATGCGACGGATGAGTCTGTGCGCAGAGTTGCCAGATAGAGCAGGCTCAACCCTTATGGTCTGAGTGACGAGGCGGAAGGACGATTGCTCAGTCCGCTGGCACCTCGTAGGGGATGATGTCATCCCACTGTTGCGCGCTGGTGCGACAGACGACGGCTACGACTTCTTCAGTGTCGCTCAGGTTGTAGACCTCGTGCGGCATGCCCGGCTCGATGTAGATGAAATCGCCAGCCTGATTGTAGATCTCTCGTTCGAGTCGGTCACCATAGATGTGCTTCAAGTGGCCCTTGAGGATATAGAGGCCGACTTCAAACCCGACATGGATGTGAGCTTTGGCAACGCCTCCTGGCGGGACAGTTGCAACGTTCATCGAGAACTCTTTCGCGCCCACGGTCTTCTCCGAGATGCCGACATCGTAGCTGAGCCCGTTCCAGCTTTCTTTGTCGATGCCCGGACGAATCGTTGAGATTCCTTCAGTGATCTCGATGAATTCGGGGCGCTGTTCAGTCTCCTGGGCCATTTGTCGTCTCCCTTTCGCCTCTGAATGCGATGTCCCGGGAGCATTGTAGAGCAACTAGCCATTTGTCTACCTGTGGAGGGGCCATGTGGGCCCTCGGCGGCATGACAAAAGTCCTGATTGGCCTCCGTTGGATTGACATATCGCTTGCTGGATTTCAAAGTTATGTGGGGACAGGGAGCACGTGAAACGATAGGGAGCCTGGGGCGTGTCTGTCCACGACACCGCGATTTCCGATCTTGTAACCGCATTCGATAGGCCGCTCGATCTCCTCGAGCTGAGCTATCAGAATCGCTTGCGGGTCACCGGGAGATTTCTCGACGGGCATCGACTTCACACCGCTACTGTCATTGAAGTGCAAAATGGGTTTGTGCTCCGCGCTAGCCGGAGTAACGAGCCCTGGCCGCAGGTAGTTGAGTTGAGCGATCGGCAACTCGCGAACATGCTCCGCGAGTCAATCCAGGCCAGGGGCGAATCCGAACCCATACCGGAGATTAGAGATCTCATCCCGACCGGTTATGAAGATCTGTTTCGGGCCATCGGTTATGAGCTCGACCAGCGTGTGGCAGAGAGCATCGTCCTCTCAGAATTGCCGAGTTTCCTGGCGCTCTCGGGCTACGAGCCGGTTTTCGGGCTGGGCGAACCGACGTATCAACAGTTTTCGGACGCGATAGGGGCTGAAGAAGTCGCCCTAATCCTGCAACGGGCGGTCAGCCGTCGGGGAACTCATCAGCATATCCAGCAGTACATCCCGCCGAACTTCAGAGGATGATCGCGAGCCATGCCACCACCAAATGAACTCACATCTTCAGGTCGCCAGGGCGAATACCGCAGCAAGTTGCGCTCAATCGGCGCGTATCTGGACTCGTCGGGCTACCACGCATGTGTGATTGTCGAAGTCGAAGACGGGTTGATGGTTCGCGCGAGCCGGAGCGATTCTCGTTACCCCGATAGCCTCGAGTTTGCGAATGGCGAACCAGTACCGCCGGTGAATGAACCTGCCCAACCGCCGCCCCGGCATCCATTGTTTTCTGGAGGATACGAGCAGTTCCTCGATCGTCTTGGTGAGCGACTCGACCGGTGGTCAGCTACGTCGATTTCGATCGTGGAGGCAACTGACTTCGTTGCCGTCAGCGGATTTACTCCTGTCGTGGACGAAGAACATGATGCCGCCTACGAGGCCATGGATCTGCTGCTTCTGAAGGAGGATATTGCCTACCTCATGAGCCAGGAGCTTCCTGGCGTGAAATCGCGCCCAGACGATGATAACCAAGGATTGGCTGACCCAGAGCCCGGACAGCTGGATATTGACGCAACGGAACGAAGCGGGATAACTGGCAGGCTTGCTGTCGCGACTTCCCCGCTGATTCGGCTCTTCAGTTCCGTTCGTCCACAGATTACGAATTCAAGGGGCTAGGTTAGGTCGCCGCCGGCCCTTTGACGAACATCCCGGGCGTCGCGCCGGTGTGCTCTCCGTTCTCAAGCACCTGCGAGCCATTCACCCAGACATCCCGTATGCCCGTCGAGAGTTGGTGCGAATGCTCGAAGGTCGCGTTGTCGATCACGGTCGTCGGATCCAGGATCAGCACGTCGGCATAGGCCCCGCATCGCAGGAGGCCGCGATCCCGTAGGCCGAGACGATCGGCGACCGACGAGGACATCTTGCGAATGGCATCTTCAAGGGTGATCGCGCTGCGCTCGCGGACATAGTGCCCGAGCACGCGAGGGTAGGTTCCGTAGGCGCGGGGATGGGTCGGGCCGCGTTCGGCGGCCCAGGCAGGATCGAGGCCGCCAGCGTCGGTAGAGACCTTGATCCAGCTCTGTTGGAGTTGCAGTTCGACGTTTTCCTCGCTCATTCCAAAGTAGATCGTTGAGATGCGTTGCTTCTCAGAGTGCAGCAGGTCCAGAATGGCATCCACCGGTTCCTGCCCGCGCATCTCCGCGATCTCGCTGATGCGCTTTCCAACGTACTGCTTGTTCTCCGGTTGCTCGAGGCCGACCGGCATGACGCCTTCCGGGCCCGTTTCATCGAGCATCGCTTCCCAGTTGCTGGTGGGGTTGAGAACTTCAGCCCGGATTCGCGAGCGGATTTCCGGGTCGGCCAGGTTGTCGTAGAGCTTGCCGCCCTCTTCCGCCCAGGGCGGCAAGCATGAAGACAGGCCGGTTCCCGACGCGGTGTATGGATACATGTCGACGGTGATGTCGAGACCCGCTGCTCGCGCGGCGTCGATGCGTTGGATCACCTCGGGCATCTTGTGCCAGTTCCGGCGACCGGCGGCTTTGAGGTGGTAGATCTCCACACTGACGCCTGAGCGCCGGGCGATGTCAAATGTCTCCTCGAGCGCCTCAAGCAATGTCTCGGCTTCGGAACGCATGTGGGTGATGTAGACGCCGTGATGCCTGGCGACGACACTGCAAACGTCGACGATTTCGTCGGTTTCCATGTATGCGTCAGGCGGGTAGATCAACGCAAACGAAACGCCGAATGCGCCATCTTCCATCGCCTCGGCCATCACTCGTTCCATGACGACTCTCTCAGCGGCGTCCGCTGGTCCCATATCCATGCCCCTGGCATACCGGCGCAAGGTGCCGCCACCGAGAAACGAGCCGACGTTGGGTGAAACGCCGCGTTCGGTGAACGCATCGAGCCAGTCGCCGAAGCGTTTCCAATCCTGTGCCTTTTCCTGCCACTCCTCAAGATCGATCGTGCCGAACCCGCGCGGGATTGGGAAGTCGATTCGCCCGCCAAAGGGCGCCGGCGTCCATGCTTCACCCATGATCTCGGTCGTGACTCCCTGGGTAATCTTCGAGAGACAGCGACCATCTACCATCAACGGGATGATCGAGTGGCTCTGGATGTCGATGAATCCCGGACTCACAACCATGTCGGTCGCATCGACGCGGCGGGCATCGACGCCAGCACTCTGGCCCCGGCTGAGAACGGCCTCGATGCGGTCGCCTGAAAGCAGGAGATCCCCGTAGAACCAGGGATTGCCGCTGCCATCCACAAGCCGGCCGTTTGCGATAAGCGTCTTCTCGTTCGTCGTCACGTTGATGATGTCCTTTCTTGCGTTTCAGGGGCATCTTAACCGGAAACCGGGGAGAATGGGGGGCGGTGCAGGATGTGTCACTCAGCGATTCGAACATGCGATGGATCTTTCATATCCGCAGGAGTCTGGTAGTTGGATGGACCAATAAGAAGGACCACGAGAGCAACGCTGCCTGCTTCAAGTGGTGCTCGATCATGCAGGCAACGCACCCGGCCATTCGTACCCACGCCGTTCCGGGAGTATTCGCAGCGATTTTGTCGATTGACAGCGCTCTCTTCTTCCCCTATGATCGAGATTGCTAGTGAAATAGCATGGCGATGAACGGAACTAGTAGGCGCGAGGCACCATCTCAGAGAGCTGGCGGCGGGTGTGAGCCAGTGACAGGAATCGCGCCGAATGGATCCGGGAGCCGCGCTCTGAACCATGGCTATCAGGTCATGAAGTAGGCGGCGTCGGAATGCCCCTCCGTTATCAGGGGTGGCCGGTCAGGTCGAAGTCGACCGGCGCCGAGTGGGTTGTCATTTCTGGCAATCAACGAGGGTGGCACCGCGGGAGCAGCAGTAACACGCCTCCGTCCCTCCTGGGATGGAGGTTTTTTGATGCGCGCTTTTCACACCCGGAAAGTGGCGAGAGGATAGATACAGTGACCGTAAGCACAGACACAAGTCCAATCCGGACAAGATCGACTCGTGCCAAACCTAGGATATTGTCCGGGATCCAGCCGAGCGGCATCCCGACCATCGGCAATTATCTGGGGGCCATTCGCCATTGGGTCCGGCAGCAGCACGAAGCTGAGAGCTTCCACCCGATTGTCAACCTGCACGCGATCACGATGCCGTATGATCCGAAGGATCTGCGCCAGCGCACCTATGACCTCGCAGCTTCGCTGCTGGCCTGCGGGATCGACCCCGATGTCGCGGTGCTCTTCGTGCAGTCACACGTGCCAGAGCATACCGAGCTTACCTGGATACTATCGACGCAGACGATGTTCGGCGAGCTGAGTCGGATGACGCAGTTCAAGGACAAATCGCGCGGCCAGGAAGCGGAACGCGTCGGCACCGGGATCTTCTTCTATCCGATCCTCATGGCGGCGGACATCCTGATCTACGATGCCGACCTCGTGCCGGTTGGTGACGATCAGCGCCAGCATGTCGAATTGACCCGCGACATCGCGCACCGGTTCAACACGACGTTCGGAGAGACGTTCGTCATTCCGGAACCGGACATCAAGGAAGAAGGAGCGCGGATCATGGGCCTGGACGATCCGGCGTCAAAAATGAGCAAGAGCGCGGCAAGCGAGTACAACTTCATCTCAATCAATGAGGATGACGACTCGATTCGGCGGAAGATCCGGCGCGCGGTGACCGATTCGGGCAGTGAGATTATCGCCGCTCAGGAGAAGCCCGCGCTCACGAACCTGCTGACAATCTTCTCCCAGATGACCGGCCAACCGGTGGCTGAGATCGAGCGAGAGTTCGAAGGCAAAGGCTACGGTGACTTCAAGAACGCGCTCGCGGATGCGGTTGTCGAGACGCTCGCTCCGATCCGGGCGCGGATCGTCGAATACCAATCGGATCGCGCTGAACTTGACCGCATCCTGCAGATCGGTCGCGATCGCGCGCGGGAAGTCACGGTGCCGAAGCTTGAGCGGGTTCGCGAAGTTACCGGTCTGGGGATGTAATCGCGACGGGGTTGGCGCTGCCGGGACTGTCGCAAAGCCCCGGCAGCGGGCTGATCAGGTGAGTGTCTGGCGCCCTTCGGCTTCGCTCTCGATCGTCTCCCAGGAGTAGATCATCGGGATGAACTCGACGTTGGACCATCGTTCCGCCTGATCGGCATAGTGCTCGCTTCCCGGGTGGCCGGAGCTGCCAAGTGGCACGATCCAGCGGCTGTTGTTCCAATCACCGGTATCGAAAATGTAGCGGGCGACCGACGTGCCGGCGACGTTCAGGCTCACCCCCGGGAAGATCGACGCTGCCTGGGGAGTGTCGCCGTCCCCTCCCATAGAAACCGACGGGGGGTCGAGGTTCTCGGCGAGATCACGATCCGCCATCGAAAGCGGGTGGGTTGGCGCGGTTGTGTGGACCGCACCCCATCTCCATGCGCTCATGTCGTCGCCCATCTGTCCGGCGAGGACGTCCTTCGCCCGATCGTAGGCATCGAGGATCAAGCTGTTCCAGGTTGTGCCATCCGGCAGCATCGAGGCGTCGTCCTCGCTCAGGAATTGCGGAACCGACCAGTACAGCAGACCGATGGGGCCGACGAGCGGCGGTTCCTCGGCCGCGAACGGGTTGTGTTTGAGTGCCTGGAATGCCGGGAGGTTTGAGACGAGACGGGTCAGCTGGTCCCTGAGCGCGATGTATAGTGCGGCCGCGCCGGAATCCTTCTCCATGCCGCCGTCCCAGCCGGACAACATCGTTAGACCTTCGTCGTTCAGTCCGGCTTCGGCGCTTGCTTCGAGTAGCCGGGTTACAAAGAGCCTGCTCGGGATCGACAGGCGGTCGGCGTGGATCGACGCCATGTCGTCGACCGTCGCATTCTGGATGCCCTGGAGTCGGGTATAGATGCGTAGCGCGCGGCTGTTTGGCGCGAAATCGAGCGCGATGTAGTGCGGGTAGTCGTTGCCAACGATCCGGTTGTTGGCCGTCGCGACCCAACCGGTATCGGGATTGCGGACGCGCGGCAACTCCTCGAAGGGAACGACACCGTTCCAATCGTGCGCGCCCGTCCAGCCCGGCACCGGCAGCCAGCCGTTCGCGCGGGAACGGATCGGGAGTTGTCCACGGGTCAGATAGCCGATATTGCCGTCGACGTCGCCCATGACGAGGTTGTTGCACGGGTCGACCCAATCCCGCATCGATTCGTCCAGTTCGTCGACCGAGGTCGCCCGGAGCATGGGCAGCAGGCAGTGGAATCCCGCGTTGGGCTCGACGAGCGCCGAGTACCTGAAGGAAATCGCCGTTCCCGTCAGCGGATCGCCGAGCACGACCGGACCGTTGCGAGTCTCAACGATCTCGACCGATTCCGGTTCGCCGTCGCGGACGAAAATGTGCTCGGTTCGATGCTCGGCGTCATGCCACTGGCTGGCGTATTCATACCGGTACGGGTGATTCGGATCGAAGTGCTCGACGTAGAGATCCTGGTAGTCCGCCGCGGCATGGGTGATGCCCCAGGCAACGTGTTCGTTGTGCGCGAAGTGCGGGAAGCCCGGCACGCCGCAGAAGGAGAATCCGATCACATCGAATTCTGGACAGGCCAGATGATTCTGGTAGTAGACGTTCGGGACGTCGAGGGCCCGGTGAGGGTCGCCGGCGACGAGTGGTTTCCCGGAAGCGGTGCGACTGCCGTGGACCGCCCAGTTGTTGCTCCCGGATTCAAGCTCGCCGAGCCTCGATATCGCGTCCCGACCCGGGTCGAGTTCGGCGACGTCGCGTAGCAAGCCGTCGAACTTCGCGCCGGGTGGCACGATCAACACTTCGCCGTCGTACGCCTCGGCCCGGAGCCGCATCGCGAGATCGGGCCCGCCAGCGACAAGGATTCGGGCGCGAAGGAGTTTTGCCAGACCGGTGCCCATCAGGATGTGACGAACCTTGAAGACCGCGCTCGAATGCCAGGGTTCCCACGGTTCCGGCGAAATGCCCGAGATTGAGTACTCGACGGGCAGGACGTCGGTTGAACGGATAAACGCGTTTACCCCCGCGGCATACGCGTCCACCATCTCGCGTGTCTCGTCGTTGAAGTGATCGTAATCACGCTTTGAGCTTGCGGTGATCCCGACCCGACGGGCGAAGCGATCGAACAACAGCCCGCTTCTCCCCACAACTTCGGACCAGCGACCGAGCGCCCTGCGGCGGTCAAACTCCATTTGCCAGAGACGATCCTGGGCATGCGCGAAGCCCTGAGCGAAGAATGCGTCATGTAATGTGGTTGCCTTGATATGAGGAATCCCGAAGTGATCGCGCCAGATCTCCACCGGTGCGTCAAGCCCTCCAGTGTCTATCGTGGTCAAATAGTCGGGTATTGCCCCGTGAAGATCAGCCGGGTCTATCATCGTCTTCAGGCTCAATTTTGAAGTCCTTTCCCGCAACGTTAGTATTGCGTTCCTATGAATCGGCATCATAGCCTGTAGCAGGCGGGACTGGTCCACTGTCCTGAGATCAATCCGGCTGGTGACACAGCCTGACTCGAGAGGAATCGTCGGAGCAATGCGCAAACGTGGAGACTACAAGACACCGGGCGGCAAACTTGTGACCGTCACGTTCGATCTGACCGGGCACCGGATCAGAAATGTTCAAGTCAGCGGGGACTTTTTCCTTTACCCTGAAGAAGCGCTCGAGGACATTCGTGTTGCCCTGGAAGGGATGCCGCAGGGCGAGCCAGCCGCGACGATTGCCGCACGCATCGACGAGGCCCTTCCGGCGGAAGTGGAGATGGTGGGGTTTTCCTCCCAGGCTGTTGCGATCGCAGTCGAAAGAGGTATTGCGTCATGAACGTACCTGGTGAGCGGCCCCGACTGTACCCCGAAGGGATTGAAGAACGCTGGCGGGAGCATCGATGGGATGTCGTGGGGCCAACGCCGCTGAAACCGGCAATGAATCTGGCGCTTGACGAACTCCTGACCCGCCAGGTAGGGCGGGGCGAACGACGGCCGATTATGCGCATCTGGGGTTGGGCGGCTCCCTGCGTCGTCATCGGACGGTTCCAGTCGGTGTCGAACGAAGTTCACGCGGAACGGGCCGGGGAACTTGGGATCGAAATCGTGCGTAGGGTGAGTGGCGGCGGCGCGATGCTCATCGAGCCAGAGAGCGCGATCACCTATTCCGCGTACATGCCGCCGGAAATGGTGCAGGGCCTATCGTTCCAGGAATCGTACGCCTTTCTGGACGGTTGGATTATCGATGCGCTCCGCGATCTCGGCATCGACGCCTGGCACGAGCCGCTGAATGACATCACCTCGACGGGCGGAAAAATCGGGGGCGCGGCCCAGGCTCGGAAGTATGGAGCCGTTCTGCACCACACAACGATGGCCTATGACATGACCCAAGGGCTGCTGACTCAGGTGCTGCGGATAGGGCTTGAGAAGATCAGCGACAAGGGACTGCGCAGCGCTGAAGCACGAGTCGGCCCGCTCCGGCAACAGACGCAGATGCCGCGCGATGAGATCATCGAGCATCTTCGATCGCGGTTTACGGAGATGACTGGCGCCGAGCCCTCGGAACTGAGCCGGCAGGACATTGCCAGCGCCGGGGAACTGGTTGAAGAAAAGTTCGGTCGAGACGAGTGGACTTATTTGCTGCCGTAGCTTCCCATGATCGAATTTCGAGGACAGGACGTAGGAGATGAGCAGAGAAACGCTAGGTAGAGAGCAGAGTCTGGAGATGATCTCCAAAGGTTTCCAGGAGTTTCTGGAGCTTATCGACTCGATCCCCGAGGAGCAGCTGCTCGAACCGGAGACGGTCGGTTCCTGGTCCGGCAAGGATGTTATAGCCGACATCACTGGTTGGGAACGGGTGGTGAAGGAGTACATCGAAGCAAAGGACCGCGGGTGGCAGGGCTACCTGCCACCCGCCGAGCCAGATGGAACCTGGGATCAGTTCAATCAGTCAAACGTAGATCCAACGCGGGATTGGTCACTTGATGAAGTGAAAGCCGATTTCGCCAAGACGCACCATGCGTTTATGCGTGTCGCGGCGGGATCGGAACATACTAACTGGCAGGCTGTCGTGAGGATCACCAAGATCCACTATGAGGAACATCACGATGATCTGAGGGCAATTCCAGACGTCGTTCGCGCGCGGAACGACCAGGCATAGCCCACCTCCCCCCCGCTAGATTATCCGAATAAATGCTCATGTGAGACCGCCGGACGCCGCCGGTAGAATTGATCTGTCCCACAGTTGGTGGGCGTTGACGGAGACAATTGATGGATGCCCAGGAGGTGATTGGCATCGTGACCGATTTCAAGGGCAAGATCTATGACATCGCGGTGATCGGCGGTGGGCCGGTGGGCCTGTTCGCCGCGTTCTATGCGGGAATGCGGGGCGCGTCGACGATTATCGCTGACTCGTTGGAGGAGCTCGGCGGTGAGCTCATGGCAATTTATCCTGAGAAATACATCTACGACATAGCTGGATTTCCGGCCATTCTTGCCAAAGATTACGTGGAACCTGCGATCGAACAGGCGCTGTCGATGGGCGCGGAAGTGACCCTGCGCACCGAAGTGACCGGGCTCGCTCGAGACGATGACCAAGACCTCCTGCGACTGGATACGACGAAGGGCGAGATTCTGGCTCGGACGGTCATCATCTGCGCTGGGATTGGCGCGTTCGAGCCGAAACGTCTGGATGTCGACGGGGTCGAAGCCTTCGAGGGCGGTAGCGGTGTCCATTATTTCGCCAAGCGGATCGAGGACTTCCGCGACAAGAGAGTGCTCATCGTCGGTGGCGGTGACTCGGCGGTTGACTGGGCAGTGACGTTGAGTCCGATCGCCGAACACGTCACCGTTGTTCATCGTTCCAAGTTCCGGGCACACGAACACACGGTCCAGCAATTGTTGGATGGCCCTGCGGATGTGTTCTTTCCCGGCTATGTGGTGACGGCGTTAGCGGAAACGACCGTCTCGAGTCGGTGACCTATCTGAATACTGACACGGATGAAGAGACAACCATTGCGGTCGACGAGATGATCTGCGCGATCGGTTTCAAGGCCGACCTCGGACCACTCAAGACCTGGGGTCTCGAAACCGAGCGCAACCAGATCGTCGTCGACAAGATCACGATGGAGACGAATATCCCGGGCGTGTTCGGCGCCGGCGACATCGTGACCTACCCGGCAAAGTTCAGGCTCATTGCGACTGGAGTCGCTGAAGCGGTGAGCGCTATAAATCACGCAGTAATCCGTTATCAACCCGGACGCACGGCTCGACCCCGGTCACTCCACCAACATCATGGAGAAGAAGGCGCGTGAAGAGGAGAAGGCAGCCAAGCGTGAAGGGGCCCTAGCCGCGGCAACGGACGACTAGTGTCCCTCAGCGGCTAGTCCGTTTTCGGGTGCGCGTCGAAGAAGTCCCAGAGTAGTTCCGTGGCATCGATGTCGAGATTCGTCGCTCCGAGCGGGCCGCTCGACCTGCGATGGCCGGGCCAGGTGTGTCCCGCGCCATCAAGCGTAATCAGTTCGACGCCAGTTCCACTGCTGCACGGCGCCCAGGACTCCCGAAATGCTGTCGAGCCATCCCCTGCGATCGTGTCAGGTAGTTGTTCCCCGGTTGGTTGCTGTTGGCAACCATTGAATTCTGCCCAGAAGCTCGCGGCCACGTGTGCAGATTGAAACTCCCCGAGCTGATCGATCCCCGGGACGATCGGACCTCCGTCATAGGGCACGACATTGTCTGCGGTTCCGTGGAACGCGATGTATGAGACAGGTTCGACCGGCTGGCAGCTGTCAAAGCTCTGGCTGATGCTCGCCGCCGCGACGAGGCCGACGGCGGCGATACGGTCGCTCATATTGCAGGCCGTGTGGAATGCGAACATCCCGCCGTTCGAAAGCCCGGTCATGTAGATCCGATTCTGGTCGACTCCAACGTCACGATCCAGCTCGTCAATCAGTGCTTCGACGAACTGCAGGTTTCTGGTTGCGATATCCGTGTCTGCGAATAGCCCGCCGACACCAGCGTCCAGCCAAGCTCTGGCGAGACCGTCCGGGTACACGGCTACGAACGATTCCCGGTCGGCAACCTGGTCAAACCCGGTGAGTTCCCGCATCTCGGATGCACTGGAACCCAAACCGTGAATCACCAGGACGAGCGGCCAGCCGGCATCCGGGCGAGTCGTGTCTGGAACATGGACGAAATACTCACGATCGTCCTCGCCGACACGGAGCTGAGAGAGTTCTTCAGGCAGCGTCGCTGGCACAGCCGGTGATTCATCGCCTGGCGAGCAAGCCTGCAATAGTCCCACCATCGAAACCAGTGCGACGAGTAGTGCCGGCACGGGCGTCACTGCCGGTTCCCCGGCGAGTAGGGAATATCGAGACGTGCGCAGCGCCGCCGCAATGTGTCCTCGATAAACTCTGTCTTTGCCAGGGTATAGACCAGCAACGTCTGGCTGTTCCGGGCGAGATCCAGTTTCAGACGGGTGTATTCCTCGACGAGGCGAGGATCTTCTCGTAACGCATCACGGAAGAGAATTGTGCGCTGACCGGCCCAGCTCCCGGACTTGACGATATGCAGGTTCGCATTCGAATCGGTGCGCTTACGCAAGGCGATCCGCAGGTCTTCCTCTCCGGAATCGATGATCCTGAAGCCGATCGCACCGAAGACTCCGGCATATGTTTCAACAGGTTCGAGCGATTCGACTTGCATCTGCACGTCAATGATCGGCTTCGCGATCAGTCCCGGCACCGCTGTGCTGCCGATGTGGTCCAGGCGAATCCGCTCATCGCTCACCTGTCGTTGAATCAGCCGAATTTCTGTTTCATAGTCCGCTATCCAGGTCGGATCGTACGCTGTCAGAGTGATTTCAGTATGCGTTTTCACACGGTCTCCTGTGTCCAGCCAGATCGAGCCGGTTAGTATACACGCCGGGTGCTACGTTACAAGCAGGGAGCATACGTGACGATCATCATCCGGCGAGCGACCAGACTTGATCTGCCTGGGGCCTACGCCATTCAGCAGGAGTCATCCTTGGACACAGGACTGGAGATTGGCAACGTTGCGGGAACGGCCGGCGCGGCCATTCCCGCCAAATTCAATCATGAGCTCGAACACGGTCGTTTTCTGGTTGCCGAGGACGAGTCCACCGGGCGCCTGCTCGGTTTTGGCGGGATGTTTGATCGTGAGAATGTGTCGTTTCTTGCGACGTTCTATGTCCGGCCCTCGGCCCAGCGTGCCGGCCTGGGCGCCGGGCAGCGGCTTCTCGATGGGCTCTTCGACCGGCCAGGCCGGACACGGTGCGTGGTTAGCTCCCACATCCATCGCGCAATAGCGGTCTATGCACGAAACGACATGCTGCCACGCTGGCCGCTTTACATGCTCGAGGGTTCCAGCCCCGGGTTGCTGAACAATCGTGCGGCGGGCATCAAGGCACAACCCGCGGGTCCAGGCGACCCTGGTCTCGTGGAAATCGATAGTGAAATCGCCGGACGTGGCCGCCGTCTCGTCGATCAGCAGTACTGGGTTGGCACGCACTGCGCGACGCCGTACTGGATCTGCCGCTCAGGAGAGCACATCGGATACGGATACATTCAGGATCTCGGTCGTAGTGTGGACGCGAGGTGGAATGGCGAAACAACATGCATCGGGCCGGTCGGTGTGTTCGATCCAGAGGATGCCGCCGCGGCTGTGGACGCGCTGGTTGGCATTGCGAGAGAGATTTCCAATCGGGTGGTGATTCACGTGCCGGGAGCTCACCCCGCGCTGGCGGTCCTGTTTGCAGCCGGATTCCGGATCTTCTATCAGGCAGTCTTTTGCTGTTCGGCGGGGTCGGGGCCATTTGACCCCACTTGCTACCTTCCGGCGGATACGATAACCCTCTGAACTGCCCGGGCGTAGTCCATCCGCGACCGGAATCTCCGTGCTACCGTGAGCGGTCTAAAATCAGAATACCTGAGAGGAACTAGTCGATGAGTGATAGCAAATTGCGAGTGGCCGTCCTTGGGGCTGGCGCATGGGCTGAATCGGCACATATCCCGGGCTGGATTCGAGATCCGCGCGCCGAACTCGTCGCAATTTGCGACCCCGTCGCGGACCGGGCGAAAGCATTTGCCCGCAAGTTCGACGTTGCCGAGTCCAGCGACGATTGGGAGCAAGTCATTTCTCGAACCGATATCGACGTGATCGATGTATGTACGCCATCCAGCACCCACTTTGAGCTCTCATGGGCTGCCCTGGAAAGCGGCAAGCACGTCTTGTGTGAGAAGCCGGTGGCGTTCGATTTCAGGGGCACGCGCAAGGCTGCCGATCTGGCCCGTAGCAAGGGGCTCAAGACGAAGCTCGGGTTCACGTTCCGGTACAGTCCGGGTGTTCGATACGCCTGGTCGCTGATCGAAGACGGCTTCGTTGGCCGGCCATTCTTCTTCAATGGATATGAACAGAACTCCCAGTGGATCGATCCGGAAACCCCGCTCCGGCAGGTCGACCTCGATGCCGATCAGAATGAGCTACAGGTTTCCTCGCTCGAAGGCTACGGCGCGCCGGTGATCGACATCGGCCACTGGTGGGTCGGCGCAGATTACTCGAGTGTCGTTGGAACGATGCGCAACTTCATTCCGGAGCGCCGGGTGCGCGACGCCGGCAATCAGATGATGCGGATGAACATTGACGATGGCACAGTCTATCTGACTGAATACGCCAACGGGGCGATTGGCTCGATTCAGACGAGCTATGTAACGGTCGGCAACTATCCTGGCATCGAGGCGAGGATCTACGGCGAGAAGGGCGCGATCATCTGCCGTCTGGTCGAGGAGTTCGGCGTGGCAGAGACGATCAAGGTCGCGACGCCGGATGACGTCGAGTTTCGTGAGCTGGAGATCCCCAAGGAGTTCTATCCAGTGGGCGGCCACCCGCGGGAGTCATGGCGCTCGCTCTTCTATGCAAACCTGATCCGGGATTTCATCGACGAGATCGACGAGGGTGGCGAGCGCAATCAAGGGAACTTCGATGATGGCGCGTGGGTGCAGGAAGCGATCAACGCGGTTGAGCTTTCATTCCGCGAGCGCCGGTGGGTGGATCTCCCGCTGGAGGACTGATGCATCGCAGCGGTGGGACAAGCCGTGGGTCCCGGTGGGTGTGAAGTCCATTCGGCGTGTTAAAGTCCTGAATCATTCTCTGGCCCGTTCCTGGCCAGAAACTGAACCTGCGGGGCTAGCCGCCACGTTGCCCGCCTGAAGCTGGAGAACCATTGCCATGGATGAACACCACGCAGACGTCATTGTTGTTGGCGCGGGGAATGCCGCGTTGTGCGCCGCGCTGGCTGCTCGTGAGCGCGGAGCGAACGTCATCGTCCTCGAACGAGCGTCGTATGAAGAGCGCGGGGGAAATAGCCGGTACACGGCTGGAGCGATCCGGACACGTTATGACGGCCTCGACGACCTGCTCAAGCTTGTGCCAGACCTCAACGAAGAAGAAAAGCGCAACACCGACTTCGGCTCCTACACAGCGGAGAAGTTCTTCGAGGACATGGACCGAATCTGCCAGTTCCGCTCCGATCCGGATCTGACGCCGATCATGGTCAACCGGTCGCTTGAGACATGGCAGTGGCTTCATGACAGTCATGGCGTGCGATTCGTCCCCGCCTACAGTCACCAGGCGTTCCAGGTCGACGGCCGCTTCCGATTCTGGGGAGGAATCACGCTCCTGGTCTCGGGCGGCGGGCCGGGTCTTGTCGATCAGCTCACCGCCGCCTGTCAACGGCTTGAAATCGACATCCAGTACGGTGCCCGCGCCAGTAGAGCTTGTGGAAGAAGCCGGTACGGTAACCGGCGTCGTCGTCCGGCAGGACAACGTCAATCACACGATGCGAGCCGGCGCGGTCGTTCTCGCCGCGGGCGGTTTCGAGGCCAACACGGAGTGGCGCACACGGTACCTGGGTCCAGGCTGGGAGCTTGCGAAAGTGCGCGGGACGAGACAGAACACCGGCGACGGCATCCGGATGGCGATGAACGTCGGCGCGATGCCCTGGGGCAACTGGTCCGGATGCCATGCCGTCGCCTGGGATCGCAACGCGCCTGATTTCGGCGATCTCAGCGTCGGCGACGGCTTCCAGAAGCACAGCTACCCCTTCGGGATCATGGTCAATGCGCGCGGCGAGCGTTTCGTCGACGAGGGCGCTGATTTCCGCAACTACACCTACGCCGAGTACGGACGGCGCGTGCTGGAACAGCCGGGGCAGTTCGCCTGGCAGGTCTTCGACAGCAAGGTGACGCACCTGCTGCGCGACGAGTACCGCATTCGGGAAGTGACCCGGGTTCGGGCGGACTACGCTCGAGGAGCTGGCGGATCGGCTCGAAGATGTCGACTCCGAGCGTTTTCTCGAGACGGTGCGGGACATACAACGCAGCGGTGCGGACGGATGTCCCATTCGATCCGACGGTGAAGGACGGCCGGGCTGCCGACGGGTTGCCGGTGCCGCGACGCAACTGGGCCAACAGCTCGATGAGCCACCCTATCGAGGCGTACGCTACGACCTGCGGGATCACCTTCACCTTCGGTGGCGTACGCATTGACACTCGGGTCAGGTGCTCGATGAAGACCTGCAACCGATTCCGGGACTTCTACGCCGCCGGTGAACTTGTCGGCGGTCTCTTCTACTTCAACTATCCGGGTGGCACTGGATTGACGTCCGGCGCGGTCTTCGGGCGGATTGCCGGTGATAGTGCGGCTGGAGCGGTCGCAGGTTGAGCCATCCGGTCTCTGCGCATCATCGTGATCCCGCTGCTGCTGCTGGACGATTGTGCTTGGCGTCGTGCGGGTGGTGCTTGCGCCAGCCGAATTGTGTGGCGATGGGAGCGCGAGCGAGTATCGGGATACGGCTCGAGATGCGGCGAACTGGCTCGGTGTCAATCAATATGCCGACGGCTCGTTATCGTCTACGAATACGACCGGGAGAATCGGGCGAGTTCTCCGACGACTACAACGTCGTCCGTCATGCAGGCGTCACGATGTCGCTCTACCAGGTCGCGGGCCGGCTCGATGACGCAGCCTGCTTTCGATGCCGCCGAGTCGGGACCGCCTGGTTGCTCGACAATATGGTCTATCACGACGACTGGGGGGGCCCTACGAACGGCAGTGACGTCAAGGTCGGGTCGGCGGCTCTGATGACCATTGCGCTGGCCGAACGACGTCTGCTGACCGGCGAGACGATCCACGACGAGGTCATGCGCTCCCTTGGGCGCTTCATGTTCGCCCAGCAGAAGCCGAATGGCGGCTTCTTCACGAAGTGGTACGTCAGACCGGGACGATGGATCGCGTCTCGACCTCGGCCTATTATCCCGGGTGAGGCGCTCTGGGCGCTGGCGCTGCTGCACGAAGCGTTCCCGGGCGAAGGTTGGGACAGCCGGCCTGGAAGGCGGCCGACTTCGTCACGCTGTTGCGCGACGACGAGGAGAGGTTCGATTTCCCGCCACTGAATGATCACTGGGCCTCCTACGGTCTGGCTGAGATGTCCGAATGGGGGCTCCAGATCATCACATCGACTACGCTCGGAGGCTCGCGGCGCGATTCAGCTCTTCATTCGGTTCGAGGCGCAGAAGACCGACGAGGGTCTCGAATCTGCCTGACGCGTGGCGACAGTCGCCGGTCGTCGGCTCTCGGCACCTGGGTCGAGGGCATGGCCGCGCTCTGGAGTCTGTCTGAATCGGATGAGCGCTTCGCTGCATCTCGAGCCGAGACATCGAAGGCAGGCGGTTTGTGGGGCCGACCTGCTGGCGCAACGTCAGGCCGGTTCCGATCTCGCCGCCAGTCGAAGCGGGCGCATGGTTCATTCACGATGTGACGCGCATGGACGACCAGCAACACGCGATCTCGGGACTGATCTACACGGCTGATGCGCTTGACGACCGGCCTCGCCGGGAGCCGGACCTGGACTGGCAGAACTCCGGTGAATGACCTATTGCTCACCGCGCTATTCTTCCTCGCCGTGTTCAACCCGGCTGTGTTCGTCCTCTTGCTCGGCGGTTTGGCGGAGTCTCAGAACGCTCGAGACTCCTTGCTGAAGATCCTTCCCGGGTTCGGGTTATCGCTTGTCATCTTGACGCTCGCCGCGCTGCTTTCCGACGACATTTTGGACTTCCTCGATTTGTCACTTTCCACGTTTCAGATCGCGACTGGCACGCTGGTCATCTTTGGCGCGCTGCAGGCATTTCTAGGGGTGGGTTTGGGCCGCACTGGACTTTCAACGATCTGGGCGAACGTCGCAATGCTCCTCTGGTTGGTCTCTCCGTCCCCGCTCACGCTCGCGATTTCCGTATCGTCCGGAGACGGAATCGGATTTGCCGTTGGCGCGTTCGTATCGGCTGCCGTTGCCGGGTTGCTTCTGGCTGTCATCTGGTTTGGGTGGCGCAGTGGCGAGACCCTGATCCTTGGATGGATCCAGCGGATCTTCGCCGCAGCCAGCGCGATTGCCGCTGTTGATCTGATCCGCCAGGGTGTCGAGAGCGTGTAGCGTTCCACTACCGCCGCCCATTTTTTTGGATACGCAATCGCGCTGGTTGCTTCTTGATTGACCCGGAACGTTCGACGCACACGCTCACAAGCAACTCGCCGCTACGGTCTTCGAAGACTATGCATGTTGACTTTCCTTGAGCGGGAGTAGCTGGTTTCCGGCGGGAAGGTCCGCGCGCGGCGGTCATTGGAGGCACTGGTTCTAGATGGCTCCGAACGACTTCTCGCCTGTCGCCCCGGGCGTGTGGGTCGGTGGTCTCGAGAGACAGTCTAGAGCGGCCAGAGCAACGGAACGACGAGAACGATAACCAGCATTGCGACGATGTTCAGGCCGATTCCAAACTTCACAAAGTCAGCAGTGCTGTAGTTCCCGGCCTCGCGCACTAGCAGTGGCGCTGGATGCCCCACTGGCAGCAGGAAGTTTGCCGATGCCGCAAGGATGACCGCGGCAGCGAACGCGTGCGGGCTGGTGTCGAGCCTGCTGGCCATATCTATCGCGATGGGTGTCATGATGACGGCCACGGCCGCGTTATGAATTGGCTGGGTGAGCAGCATTGTGATGAGCGCCACGCCGGCCAGAATCGCGATCGTCCCAAATGGCTGGAAGATATCAATCAACCCTCGCGAGATCAGGTCCGCGCCACCGGTGTTGCGCATGGCGATTCCAAGCGGGAACATGCCCGCGATGAGGATGACCGTGCCCCAGCCGATCCGATCATACGCCTGCCTGGGTGTGAGCACCCCAAGCAGAATCGTGGCCGCCGCGCCGCCCAGCGCGGCAACGCCAACGTTGATCCACCCGAGAGAAGCGACCACGATCACCGCGAGCAAGATCAGGGCGGTGAATGGCGCAAACCGGCGATACTCCCGGGGAGCCTCTTCTTCCGGGGGCGGGTTTACCCACAGGAAGTCCGGTCTCGGGCGAAATCCGCGAGTTCTCGGGCGGCGACCGTAGAGCAGCAAGGTGTCGCCAGGGAGCAGGCGGTGGTCGGCGATGTCGGTTCGAATCGGGCGGCCGGCATGCCAGATCGCAACGGCCGTAAGATCGAACTCATTGCGGAAATCCAACTCGCGCAGGGTGCTGCCTACTATTTCCGACCGGGGTGGGACGATAACTTCCACGAGTTCGGCTTCGCTCAATGGAAAGCGGCCGACCGAGCGCGGCGCGCCGATCAGTTCAAGCCCAGCCTCATCTACGATCCGGCGAACTCGCTCTTCGCGCCCTCCAATCAAAAGAATGTCTCCCGGTTCGAGCGGATTCATGATCCCCGCCTCGGCGCTCGGCGAGCCTGCGCGAATGACCGCGATAACCGCGACGCCAAAACCCGCGCCAAGATTCGTGTCCCGCAGGCGCTGTCCGATGACTGGAGATTCGGGCAGCACCAGAACCTCCCAGAGTCTCTCGGTCAACTCGTAGGCGTTGATCAACTGGTCTTGCGATAGCAAACCCTCGTCTCGCTCTTCTTCGGTGTGGCTTGGGAGCAGGAATTTGCCGAGTCCGAGGCTGTAGACCGTTGTTGCCGCAAGGAAGATGGCTCCGATTGGCGCGAGTTCGAAGAAGCCGAATCCTTCGATTCCTGCGGACACAAGCTGGCTGTTGACAACGAGGTTGTGGGAAGCGCCGATAATCGTCAGATTCGCTCCAGCCAGCGCCGCAGCCGCAAGCGGCATCAGGAGCCTCGACGGCGGGACGCCGATCCGCCGCGACAGCCTCAGGATCGCCGGGATGAACACCGACGCTGCCGCGACGATGTTGATGAAGCCGGAGAGGATTCCGGGTCCGAGCGTGCCAACGAGGAGCAGCCGCCGCTCACTGTCTTGGATAAGCCGTGTAAGTTGATCGGCCGTCCAGAGAATCGCCCCACTCCGCACGAGGCCAGCGCCAATGACCGTCAATCCGATGATCGCAGCGACGGCGGAGCTACTGAATCCCGACAATGCCTCATCCGCTGTGACGACCCCAATTGCCGTCAACGAGACAAGCACGATCAACGCTACGATATCGGCCGGCAACCATTCGGTGACGAACATGAGGACGGCAAGTCCCAGTATGGCAAACACAAGCGCGGTATCGAGATCCAACCGTCAGCCTTTCCTAGATCGCGTCGTGTTTGAATAACCGGCAGCGCGCGTCGAACGTGATGGGATTGATTGGGAGAACAGAACGCTGTGGCTAACGATATCAGTCGTTCGCTCCGATTATTACGGCGGGAGCACGATAGCATGGGGATCGATATGGATACGATGGCGGACGATCCGCTAGAGCAGTTTCAATCGTGGATGGAGGAGGCCATCGCCGCGGGCCAGCACCTGCCGAATGCGATGACGATTGCCACGGTCAGCGTCGATGGCCGGCCATCGGCCCGAATCACCTTATTGAAGGGAGTGGACGACTCCGGGTTCGTGTTCTTCAGCAACTATGAAAGCCGAAAGGGAACGGATCTCGCATCGAATCCATACGCGGCTCTGGTCTTTCACTGGAGCGAGCTTGGACGGCAGGTGCGGGTCGAGGGCCGGGTCGAGCGGGCATCGGTTGAGGAATCGCTCGACTATTTTCGGACTCGTTCACGCGGGAGCCAGATCGGCGCGTGGGCTTCCCCGCAGAGCCGGGTAATCGAGAGCCGGGCTGTCCTCGACGAACTGGTGTCCACGTACAGCGCAAGATTCGACGGCAGGGATGTCGATCTTCCCGCACTGGGGCGGATTCCGGTTATTGCCGGATCGGATCGAGTTCTGGAAGGGACGGCAGAGCCGCCTACACGACCGCATTGTCTATTCATGTAGTGGGAAATCGGGCTGGATGATGGAGAGGCTTGCGCCATGACCCGGACAGAGCGGCCCCTTCACCACTGGCCGGATGATGCTCGTTGTGTTGCCGTCCTGACGGTCGATTTCGATGGCACGGGCAATGAGGTCGGACAGGGATTCGACCCGGCTGGCATTCGTTCGGCTGGAGGGTATTCGGCGCGGAGAGGAGTTCGGAGGATGCTGGACATATTCGAACGCCACGATGTCCCGGCGACCTTCTTCGTGCCTGGATTCGACGCCGAGAACAACCCCGAACTGGTTCGAGACATCGTCGCGGCCGGTCATGAGATAGGCGCGCACGGGTATCTCCACGAGCGCTGGGAAGTGCCTGAGGCTGAGGAGGGCCCGTTGCTTCGCAAGGCGCATGACATTCTCGTTGAGGTGACCGGCGTTGCTCCCAGGGGCTGGAGAAGTCCGGGCGGGATGAAGAGCGCCCAGACCCTGCAAGTTCTGCGGGAGCTCGGGTACATCTATGACAGCAGCGACAAGGACTATGACCTGCCCTATCCAGCAATCGTCTCCGGCGAGCAATCGACATCGATGATCGAGCTTCCGAACAACACCTCCAGTCTCGACGATACCTACCTGTACGTCGAAGGCGCAGCGACTCCCGACGAGGTCCTCAGTCTCTGGGAAGCGGAGTTTGACGCGATCTACCATGACGGCGGTTACTTTCTCCTGACCTATCATCCCAGGAGCGGTTTCGGGTCTGGCATTCCGTCCCGGGCCGCGGTCATCGAGCAGTTGATTCAATCGGTGCGGCGCTACTCCGGCGTGCAATTCATGCGCCTCGGCGATCTCGCCGAATGGTGCCTCGATCCCGACCACGGGTTCGTCAAGAGCGGGCGCTGGATAGGAGCGCGGCCATGAACGAGGGGACATTCTGGCCGGGAGTCGCACGGTGCGCGGTCACCATTGCCGTGAACTATGACGGCGAAAGCCTGGAACGCCTGGATAGATCAAAAGGCGCGCTCTGGGGCCGGTATTCGTTCGGGCGCTATGGCGTGCAGGCTGGCGTTCCGCGCATCCTCGATTTGCTCGCCCACCACAACCTGAAAGCGACGTTCTTCGTTCCCGGGTGGGATGCTGAACGCGACCCGGACACGGTACAGGGCATCCACGACGCTGGGCACGAAATCGCCGGGCACGGGTATCTCCACGAGGATTTCAGCTCGCTACAACCCGAGAACCAGATTGAACTGTTCGAGCGGAGCGAAGCGGCTTTCGAAGCGGTGCTGGGGCGGAAGCCGAGAGGATGGCGCGCTCCACGGGGCTTGATGACAGCCGATACGCGGGGAATTCTCATCGAGCGTGGTTATGCCTTCGACAGCAGCTACTGCGACGATGATTTTCCGTATCTGGTAGAGAACGGAGACGGGCGAAGGCTCGTCGAGATCCCGGTGTTCCAGACCGCGAGCGACAGCCACTACTACCGCGTTCGTCGTTCGCCGGATGTCGTCGAGCGTGCCTGGCGAACCGAATTCATCTCTGTCTACCAGGTTGGCGGGCTCTTTAACCTGACGATCCACCCACGAGGAGATTTCGGGTCCGGCCGCGCGGTGCGATTGCGCGCGGTGGATGGGTTGCTCAACACGATCAAGCGCTATCCAGGGGTCTGGTTCACGACTTGCGGCGAGCTTGCGGGCTGGGCACTTGGCCCCGAGAGCGAGCAGATCGAGGTCTGGCCGGTCTAAACGGACGGGAGACGGCCTGGACGGCTGTAATCGGGCTGGGACGATGGCGGGACGGCTACGGCCGTCCCGCACTAAACCCTCGTTCGCCTATCGTTCCGGATCAAAACGCGAGGTAGTTGATCAGCACCTTCATGTGGGCTTTGACATCGTCCATCCGGACGAACTCATCCGCGCCATGCGCCCGCGAGTCCATCCGTCCTGGCCCAGTGAAGGGGATGTCCGACCAGCCAAGCTCCTGGTGGACATTGGCCATGTCAGTCGAGCCAGAGCCACCCGAGGCGACGAAGTCCTCATCGCTGTAGCTGTGGACGAGCTTGTAGGATTCGACCATCTTGCGGGTGTGCTCCCCGTCGAGACCGGCGGTCTTCATTGCTGGATAGACGTGAAAGACCTCGACCTTCACGTCTTCGGCGACACTGCGTTCCATACCCCGATCGACCGCCTCCCGGATCTCAGCCACCACGTCGTCGAACGATTCGTCGGGAATGTAGCGGCGATTGACGATCAGACTACAGGAGGAGGGGACGATGTTCGACTTGCGTCCGGCGTTGATGACGGACAGGTTGAACATTGGAGTCATCTTGTCCGAGGGGGCATCCGGATGCGCCGGACCGGGGACGGTCGACTCCCGTGCTTCGACCTGCTGCTTCAAAACATATAGCTCGTTGAGGATCGGAATCATCCCATCGATGGCGTTGACAGCGACGAAATTCATGCCCGAGTGACCGCTGCGGCCGATGGTCGTCACCGTCACGTCGACTGCGCCCGCGGATGCCAGCCCGATGCGCGGATCCTGGCCGCCTTCGAGGCACAGCATATGCCCCTGAACATAGCCCTTCTTTGCCAGGTGCCAGATTCCCGGGTATCCACCGATCTCCTCGTCGGTGCAGAGGCAGACGATGAGATCGTACGTTGGGTCGATCCCCTCGGCGTCCATGACTTCCAGCGCCGTCAAGAGCGACGCGATTGCGCCCTTCATATCCGCTGTGCCGCGCCCGTAGATGCGCTCGTCCTCATAGGTCGCGGCGAATGGCTCGTGGGTCCAGCCTTCCTCGATTGGCACGACGTCGATGTGGGCGTAGATGGTGACTTTCTCACCGTTGCTGGCGGGAGAAGAGCGGCGCGCGACGAGGTTGACGCGCGGACCTTCGAGCGGGAGTGGAATCGCGTCGATATGTTCCTGGGGAATGATGACGCGTTCCGTCTCGAAACCAAGCGCCTGGAATTTGGGCTCGACGACATTGATGAAGACATCGTAGTTCAACCCTGGGGGCACGCTGGTGTCAATGGAGATCACGTCGTGGAAGTGTTCGAGGATCCGGTCGGTCATCGTGTCGGCGCGCTCGAATGCGGCCCGTTCTCTGCTATCCATGTTCATCCTTCAGCGAAATCGATCTACGCTGAAGGATTCTAGCGCTTGTCGGTGAAAGGATCGAACCTCGGGATACCGGCGGACTGTCTAGAAGAAGCGCCGTCGACTCGAACTCGATGCAGCGGCTGATCGCCGGCTAAAGCTTTCGTCAAGCAACGCCTGAACGTCGGGAGTCTGCAGCTGAAAATCGAACGGCATGACCGCGATATGTCCGGAGGCGCCGGTCGACGGTTCCATGCCGGCCAGGAGCACGTAGCTCGACAATTCGCAAATCATCACTGCGCTTGCCAGACGATCATCTAGAAAGTGGCCGATCGCACGCAGGGAATCCTCGTAGCCGGTTGGGAACATGGTTGGGTAACGTTGGTAACCCTGACCATCGCCTCGTCCCTCGATGTCGTGCTGCAGAAGCTCCGGAAACTCATCGAAGGGAAATTCGAGCGCCTGTGGCCGGTTGCCGTCGGCAGGAAGTGCCCGCACGATGAAGCCACCAACGATCTCGAAAATGGCCATACTTCGATAGCCGCTCGTATCGAGACGCCTGCCGATCACCCTCAGCCGGTTCTGGTAGGTCGGTTCCTGTGTCGTCAGACCGTCAACGATTGTCCAGTCGCCGTAGCTCATAGCCGGTGACTCTCTCTGATGCGTCGAAGACTGGGTCAATCCTATGAGGATTATGACGATATCCAAGGGAACAAAAGTCCCAAATGGGCATTGAATCGAGATCGTTGCCCGCGTTGGTTGCGATCAGCCGCCGGACGAGCGTCTGGATATCCAGGCGTCGCGGGCCGCAAGCCACTCATCGCGTTTGACATCAAACATCCAGGTATCCAGATATCTTCCCCGTCGCGGGCCATCGAGCCGCAACGTCCCGGTCGGTTGGTATCCCTGTCTCCGGAGCGCGGCAGCCGAGCGTTTGTTCGATCCAAACACAAAGGACTGGAGAATATGAAGCTGGAGATGGTCGAAGCAGTATTCGAGCAGCAGGTGTTTGGATTCCGTGCCGTAGCCTTGGCCCCGCCAGGGGCCGGGCTCGAAGTGAGAATAGGTCTCGGCGGTTCGGTTGATCCAGTTGATGCTAAACAACCCGACCCAGCCAATAAGCCGATCGTCTTCGATCAGACATGATTGCAGGGCCAGCGATGTCGGAACTTCCGTGCCTGCCTCCCCTTCGATGCCGTGTTTGAACGTGATCGGGGACAACGGGAAGCGACCGAAATCGTCGACCCAGTCATCTGTCTCGATCGCATACTGCCGCGCCATGGCTGGCGCGTCTTCGGGTTCTTCGGCCCTGAGGTAGACCCGTTCGCCAACGAGGATCGGATTACGCATCGGCCACAGCCTCCACTGAACTTAGCTTCTGAAAGAAGAGATCGTCAGCGCGTTTGCCACCGGGCCTGGCGGAAAACTCCCGCATCGTTCCGGCGAGCACCATTCCCAGCCGCTCGGCGGCGGCACGGGTTGCTGGCTGATCGGACGCGACATGGCCAATGACTGAGACAAGTCCCCACTCGTTGCTAAGCCAGGGGACGATGATCTCGAACGCCGCGGCTCGCAACTCGTCTGCGTCTTCTGGCCAGGCCGCCATCTCGACGACGAATTCCCCGACCAGATTGCGGATTCCGACGGTCACCCCGCCAACGACCTCATCGGTGGTCGAGCGGCAGAGCGCATACCGGCGCGTTCGCGGCCACCATTCTTTGTGCCAGTCTTCGAGCAGCTTCGCGCCCCTCGGCGATCCTACCGGAAAACGGGTTCCCGCCCATGCCTGGGTGTGATGCTTGTCTTCCTCGACGTAGGCGCGCAAATAGACCGTTTCGTTCGAGAGGAATATCGCCCTCAACTCGGCCGGTTTCATTGTTTCCTCCATGCATCCGGCATCAGAAGCGACCGGCTGACCGGAATGGTTTACCCTTCGGGTGACTATCCTATCCTAGAAACATCCGCGCGCGACACGAGAGCGAGTGCCCGTTGGACGAGCAGATCCAGGAAGCGCTGAAGAAGGACCGGGTGATCGACATCACCACCGTCGGACGCAAGAGCGGCCAGCCAAGTCGCAAGGAGATGTGGTTTCACAACGTCGATGACGTGATCTACATCACCGGCACTCCGGGTTCGAGAGATTGGTATGCCAACGTCGTCGCCCATCCGGAATTCACGTTTCATCTGAAGGTAAGCGTGGAAGCGGATCTGCCAGCAACGGCGGTCCCGGTGACCGGCGCCAGCGAGAAACGGGAAGTTCTGACGACGATTCTGGCCCAGCTCGATCGTTCGGACCAGATCGACACCTGGGTCGAGGAAAGCCCGCTGATCCGGGTTGAGCTTGGGACGCAGTAGGGCGATTCGCGAAAGACCGGTTGGGAGCGCCGTCACTTCGAGTGGAGCGCAAGCGGAGTCGAGAAATCTCAGCGAGCCGTGCCGCTGGTAACACGCTGAGATTTCTCGACTCCTGCTCAAAACTCAAACCACGGTCGAAGTGGCGCGTTCCATCGAGACTCTAAGCTGTGACGCCTCGCGTTCTGGCGGCCATATCCTCATCGATTCCGACTGGCCAGGAGCGCTCCTGCTCGTCGACAACCGAGACTTCGAGACTGCCGAAACCGTCGATGCCCATCACGACGTTGTCACCATTCTGAACCGGGCCAAGCCCCTGATGATTCGTGCCGAGCATGATCACATCGCCAGGCACCAGTGTCATGAAGCTGCTCGCATAGGCCAGGACTTCGACGACCGAATACTCCATGTCGCTTGTGGAGTACGCCTGGCGCACCTCGGAGTTGACGCCCAGGGTGATCTGCAACTCCTGAGGATCGCGGACCTCGTCCGGCGTCAGGATCATCGGGCCGAGAGGCGTGAACGTGTTGAAGGACTTGCCCATCCTGCTCGGGCTCATGCGCCCGATTCCGCGGCCCGAAACGTCAATTGCCATCGTGTATCCGGCCAGGCAGTCCAGCGCCCTTTCGTCGGCCGGCAGATCCTTGGAACGTCGGCCAATGACCAACGCCAACTCCGCCTCGTGGTGGAAGATCGTCGCCTCGTGCGCCGGCAGGACGACGATCCCGCCGGTCCCGATGACCGAGTCCGGGCTTTCGAGGAACATATCCTGTGGATCGCGCTCCCGGTCTACCCCTTCGAAGTAGTTCCGCAGGCAGGCGAGGAGTTTCGGGGGCCGGGGGACCGGCGCGAGGATGTTGAGACTGTCGTACTTTGGACCGGCTGGCGCGTCGCCAACGTACTCCGCCACCGCGTCGCGCTGTTCGGTCGCTGCGCCGAGGAGTTTCGGCACGCGGTCCAGCGAACTCCGGTAGCGAATATCGTCGAACATCGGCGTGATGTCGATCACTTCATCCCCGCGAAGCACCCCCAGGTCAAATTCCAGCGTGTGAACCAGTTTCACGCAGCGCCTCCTTCGTTCGACGGCGCGGGATTCTGCGCCATTTCCCTGACTCGACGGGCCATTGCTTCGTCGATGCCGCGTTGCCAGTCGCGCTTCTGCGGATCGGAAACGTGAATCGGGAACGAACCGATGGCGTCGATGCCGGTGACGACTGTATCGCCATCCTGCATCGCCCCGAGTCCCTGGTGATTGGTTCCGCAGCAGATCACGTCGCCGGGATGGAGGGGAGTGATCGAACTGATGTAGGAGATCAGCTCGTCGAGCGGGCGCTCGATGTCGCTGGTGTTGTAATCCTGCCTGCGCTCACCATCGACATCGACGGTGACGTGCAGCTTGTACGGGTCGACGATTTCATCGGCGGTCATGATCCAGGGCCCGAAGGCGGCGAAGGTATCGAAAGACTTGCCGAGGAAGCTGGCCGATCCCGGTCGTCCGAGGCCGCGTGCCGACACGTCGTTAAAGACGGTGTAGCCGAAGACAGACGCCATGGCGTCGTCGCGGCTGGCGTGCGACGTCTCTTTGCCGATCACCAGCGCCAGTTCGGCTTCATGGTGAAAGATCGACGCTTCATGCGCTGGCAGCACGACCGTGTCGCCGGGACCGCTGATCGCCTCCGGGGATTTGAAGAAGATGTCGAGGATCTGCAGCGGTCGATCCGTTCCTTCACGGTAGTTGCCGATCAGGCAGATGATTTTCGTTGGCCGCACCACGGGGGATCGAAGTTGTACGCCAGCGAGCGGCGTGCCGCCCCCACGAGCCGAGCGAGACTCCAATTCGTCCTTCAATTCGTCCCAATGCTCGATCAGATCGGGAAGCAGGAACTCCGCTCCAGGCGGATCGAAGTCGGATAACAGGTCACCGATATCAACGATCGTGTCGTCACTGGCGACGACGCCGATCTGTTGATCGTCGTACATGGCGATGCGCATGGCGCTCCTCCCATCGAACAGGTTGAGGCACGACCGGGCGTGCCGTAGGTAGGTGCTTTCATCGCACGGCAGGATGCGCTTGTCAACCTGGGGAGCAGTTGAAAGGGGAAGACGGCGCTGTCGGTGGGCAGGAGCGCCGTCTTCCGGGAGAGGAGATGGGAATGGATAGATCGATGAATCGCGCTGGCATGTCGCCAGCGTGTTTCATGGACTCCGGTCTACGGCTATCCTATGGTTGTCCAGTAGAAGCGGACAAGAAACGTTGGTCGTATATGACGGCGGGACCAGTTGAACGTCGCATGATTGAGGAGAATTCGTGACAAACATACATCGGTTGCGTGTCGGATTGGTCGTTGGGCAGCGCGAAAGCTGGCCCAATCTGGTGCGCCGCGCCCAGCTTGTGGAGGATCTAGGACTCGACACCGTCTGGGTCGTCGACCATTTCTTCGGCGGGTCGGACGAGATGGGTGACACCCACGAGGCGTACACCGTCCTGGCGGGCCTGGCGATGGCGACGAACCGCGTCCGGCTTGGCGTGATGGTCGCCGGCAACACCTACCGCAACCCGGCGGTCTTGCTCAAGCAGGCAGTAACGGTTGACCACATCTCGAACGGGCGAGTTGACTTCGGGATCGGCGCAGGCTGGTGGGAGCGGGAACACGAGGCCTACAGCTACGAGTTTCCTTCGGCGGGAGATCGGGTATCGATGTTTGGCGAGGCGCTCGACGCGATCCACAGCTTTCAGCGCAAACCGCGTACGGACTTCGACGGCAAGTTCTACCAGTATGTCAACACCCCATTCGAGCCGAAACCGATCCAGAAACTGGGGATGCCGGTAGTCGTTGGCGCGGGGGGCCAGCGGATGCTCGGGATCACCGCCAAGCATGCGGATATCTGGAATACGCGCAGCCCGCTCGAAGACGCGAAGACGAAGAGCAACATCCTTGACGAGAAATGCCGCGAGATCGGGCGCGACCCGGGCGAGATCGTGCGCTCGGTCTGGCCCTTCCAGAGTCAGCTTGAGTCACTCGACAAGCTCACGGACTTCATCTCGAGCTTCCGCGCGCAGGGATTCGATGATTTCCTCTTTTCCTGGCCGGAGAATGATGGAGAAATAGCGGTCCTGAACGAAGCCGCGAAGACGATCATTCCGGAAATGCGCGGCTAACCGGTGGTCACGCCATCATCTGAGACGACCGGGCTATTCGCCATTGCGGCGTTGACGCTGCTGCTGATCCCCGGACCGGCAGTCATGTACATCACCGCGCTGGGATTGCGGTCTGGCCGAGGGCCAGCCCTCGGCGCGGCTGCTGGCCTGGGCGTGGGCAACTTCGTCCACGTCGTCGCGGCCGCCGTCGGGCTGTCTGCGCTCCTCGTTTCATCGGCGCTGGCGTTCAGCGTGCTGAAGTATCTCGGCGCGGCCTACCTGATTTATCTGGGGATCCAGACGTTGAGGAATCGTCATGCGCCAGCGCACGAGTCCTCCGGGCGTGGAACAACCGCCAGGCGGGAGTTCCGCCGTGGTGTGGTGGTCAACACGTTCAATCCGAAAGTGGCGATCTTCTTCCTTGCGTTCGTCCCGCAGTTCATCGACACAGATCGTGGTTCGGTCGCCGTCCAGGTGCTGATGCTCGGGTCGCTCTTCGCCCTGCTTGGGATCGTGACGGACGCTCTCTACGGGTTGACGGCCGGGGAACTCGGGGTCCGGATTGGCCGGCGAGCGAGCGTCCAGCGTCGCATACAGACTGCCAGCGGGATCGTCTACATACTGCTCGGGTTGCTGGCGGCCCTTTCCAGCGTCGATCGCACCGGCAGTGCCTCAGCTGGCGAGATGCAATGAACGACGATCAGGCAGCATCCGCGCGACAACTCGCCAGCGCACTCTGCGACGACCAGCGCTTGATCGTCGCCGGGCGGTTGGCCGAGCGCGGTTGGACTGTCTTAGAACTCTCGACGGAACTGGACATAAAGCCTCAGTCATTGATGCGTCACATCCGCGCGTTGGGCGAAGCAGGATTGTTTTCCCGCAGCACTGCACAACCCGAACGTCTATCGTTTGATGTCGAGCGACTGCGATCCCTCGCTACTTTGTGGCGGCCTGAAGACGATGGCGATGACTTCGAAGGAGAAACTGCAGAGGACGCGCAGTTTCTCCGCCGATTCTTCAAAGGGAACAGAATCTTGAAGATGCCTGTCCAGCGCAGTCACCGGTTGTTGGTGCTGCGTTGGCTGGCAGATCGTTTCGAGTATGGCCGCGACTATCCTGAAACTGAAGTGAACGAACTGCTGGCGAAGCACGATGAGGACTTCGCGCTGCTCCGGCGGGAACTGGTCGACGAAGGCTTGATGCGACGGTCGCGCGGAATCTACCGGCGCACCGGTGTGTCTTCAGGCTAGCTGGTCACGAGCGCAGGGACGCCAAGGTCGGAGCAGACACTTTCGAACCACTCGATGACCTCGGGGTGCAGCGGGATGCCCATGCGGGATCGTTCCTCCAGCTCCTCGTCCTCGGCCAGGCCAGGGTAGATGACGCGTTCGTGCCCGGGCGCAGGCGGGGTACTCACGAGCTTGTCCAGCATTTGATCCATCGATTCTTTGAACTGATCGACGTCGCCGAACGCGCCGATGTCATAGGCCGCCAGGAACTGCTTCGAGCCGGAATCTGGATCAAGCATCGAGGGCAGGGTCGAGCCGAGAATGCTACAGAGAATCTCGTTTATGACGGCGAGTCCATAGCCTTTGTGCGAGCTCATCTCGCGAGTACTGCCAAGAGGCAACATGAGATACTGGCCACGTTCGGGTAAGAACATTTCCTCCATGATCGGCGCGCCATTCCAGCTAGCGATCCAACCTTCGTGGAGCGGGACGCCCAGGCGGGAAGCGATCGTCAGCTTGTTCCCGGCGACGACCGACGTGGCGGCGTCGTAGAGAAACGCCGGCTTCGAGCCGGTTGGGGCGGCGACGGCGATCGGGTTTGTTCCCAGACGGGCTTCCGAGCCGAAGGTCGGAGCAACCAGCGCGCCCCCGGCGGTCAACGACACGCCGATCATGTCCTGATCCGCCGCGAGCATCGCGTGATAGCCGACTGCGCCGGTGTGGCCAACGTTGCGAACGGTGACGATGCCGGCGCCAGTTGCGCGCGCCTTTTCTATTGCGATGCGCATCGCTTTCGGGCCCTGGAAGATCCCCAGGGTGTTGCCGCCGTCAATCGCCGCGGTCGAGGGACGTTCCTGGAGGATCGTAAAGGACCCGTTCGGATCGAGGTCGCCGTTCTGATACTGATTGACGTAGACACGAAGCATGTTCGAGACGCCGTGAGACTCGACACCGCGCATGTCGGCGTAGATCAGTACGTCCGCGCCCTGCCTGGCGTCCTCCTCCGGAATCCCGAGTGCTAGGAAGATCGACTCGGTAGTTGAACGCAGTGCTTCTTCCGAAACTCGAACCTCGTCGGTGGCGGGAACATGAAATCGCTCGAGCATCAGACAATCTCCAGTTTCTCGATGTTCAATTCTGAGGTGATCTGGTCGAACCAGTCTATGACTTCAGGGTGAAACGGGATGCCGTTGGCTAGACGGTCTTCCAGCGTCTCTGCCTCCGATACACCGGGATAGATGACACGGTCCGAGCCGGGCGCGGGTTTGGTATCGACCAGCGTTCCGAGCATTTCGTCCATCGTCTGCTTGAAGCCCTTGACGTCGGTGAAGGAGGCGATGTCGAAGGCTGCTAGGAAGTGCCGTGAACCGACATCCGCATCGAGCATCCGCGGGACGGAACCGCTGAGCATCGTCGCTAGTACCTCGACCATCAGAGCCAGGCCGAAGCCTTTGTGCGCGCCAAGTTCGCGGGTGCTGCCGAGCGGCAACTGATGAAAATCGCCATCTTCGGGCGCGGGGCTTTCCTCCATGATCGGCGCGCCATTCCAGCTGGCGACCCAACCGGCGTGCAGCGGAACGCCTAGTCGCCGGGCAATGCGAATCTTGTTGCTAGCGATCGCCGACATTGCCGCGTCGAAGAGCAACCAGGGTCGTTCCCCGGCCGGGGCTGCCACGGCGATCGGGTTCGTGCCCATGCGCGGCTCGGCGGCCAGCGCCGGAAGAACCTGCGAGCCGCTGGCGGTCATCGACAGCCCTACCATGTCTTCTTCAGCAGCCATCAGCGCGTGGTAGCCAATTGCGCCGGTGTGTCCGAGGTTACGGATCGCCGCCGCCGCCACGCCGGTCGCCCGGGCGCGCTCGATGACCAGGCGCATCGTTTTCGGGCATTGAATCAAGCCCAGCCCGCCGTCGCCATCGACGAGCATGCCGGACGGCGACTCGCTGACGATCTCGAGCGCTGGCGTCGGGTTCAGGTGGCCGTTGCGATACTGGTCGATGTAGACGCGCAACATGTTCGAGACGCCGTGCGTTTCCACGCCGCGCAAATCGGCATAGACGAGTACGTCCGAGCCCTGTTTTGCGTCATCTTCCGGCACCCCGACTGCGATGAACGCCTGCTCGACCGTCGCGCGGAGGGACGGCTCCGATACCCGGATCTGGTCGGCTTCGGGAACATGGAACCGTTCTAGCACCGTCTTCTCCGCATCCTGATGATCGAGGGCCGGTCTGTTCAAGGCATCTTATAGCAGTGCCGGTAAACCGCAGTAAACTGCCGCGTGTAGTCCTGAGGAACATTGGAGGTTGGGGAACTAGCGATGAACAAGAACGGGCCTGGACGTGTGCCGGGTTTTGACGCGGAGGGGATCTGGCTACGCTGCAACCTTCATGCCCACACGACGAATTCGGACGGTTTTCTCGCGCCAGCGCAACTCGTCCAACTCTACGACCAGGCTGGATACGATGTACTAGCGATCTCCGACCACGATCAGCTTACGCCGCATCCGGAGGTGGATACGGACCTGATTCTCTTGAGCGCCAGCGAGATCAGCCTGCGAGCGCCACAGACACACGGCCCGCTGCATGTCCTGGCCCTTGGAATCGAGCGCATGCCAGCGGTGGACCGCGGGGCCACGCTGGCCACGGCAACGGCCGCTATTTCCGAAGCTGGTGGGATTGCCGTGATCGCCCATCCCTGGTGGAGCGGATTGCGACCGGATGAGCTTGAGCCATACGAGGGCGTGGCCGCCATCGAGATATTCAACGCCGGTTGCGAGGTGGAGCAGGGGCGCGGACACGCCGCTCAGTTCTGGGATGCGCTGCTTGCTGGCGGGAGGGGCCACGGTGGGATTGCTACTGACGATCATCATCTGCCAGGAACCGACACGTTTCGTGGATGGACGATGGTGCGAGCGGCGGAGCGGACTGCTGGAGCGGTGATGGCGGCGCTGCGAGCCGGGGATTACTACGCGTCGACCGGTCCGGCGATTCTTGGCATTGAGTTCGAGGGGAATGACCTGGTGGTGGAGACGTCGCCGGTGGCAGCCGTCTCAGCTGTCTCGCGCGCGCCCTACGGGGCGAGGGTCAACGCTGGCAGTCACGGCCTCAACCGCTTCGGGCGCTCGGACCTCTTCGCCGGTGGCAGGCGCTCCGGCGATGTTGATGGTGAATTGCTGACCCGGGTGCGGTTCACAATGCCGGCAAGCAGGCGAGTCTCCTACATCAGAGTTCAGGTCGAAGATGGACATGGTCGCTATGCGTGGTCAAATCCGATTCTGATGGACGGGAACGGCGGCGATTGAAGCGGGTTGTTCAATGAGCATCCCGAAACCGAAGTTCCTCGGGACGCGGTTGCGATACTTCCTCTGGACTACGCGCCTGACGAACTGATCGGCGATGCGTATCAGGTCCGGATGGAGACGCGCCGCAGCCGCTGCTCTACTTCTTGGAGCAACCGGGGGCCAGTAGGCGCCGCGAGTCAGGACGTGGCCGGGACGCCCGCGCCCCGGGTGTCTCGTTTCCGGGATTCGGCGATCAGCGGGCTGACTTCCTCGGCGTTGCGTTGCCGGGGCAGGCTGTGCAGGGCGAGGTAGCAGAGGATTCCGAAGTAGAGCGACACGAAGAGCCCGTGTGACAACGTCGCAAAGACATCCAGGCGAGTCCAGACGACGATCGCGCCGCTCATGCCCTGGGCAAGCACAAGCAGCCCGGCCGCCGCGGAACCCCAGAACAGATCCGGGCGCTGGTCTCGCATTCGGGCGGCGTAGCCAGCCAGCGCAAGCACCCCGATCATCAAGATCAAGGCTGAAACGCGGTGGCCGAAGACCGTTCCGACCGGACCTTCGAGGACCGGGATGAACTCGCCGTTGCAGAGCGGCCAGTCGGTGCAACCCAGGCTCGCTTCGGCGTGGCGGACATACGCGCCCCAGTAGATGACCAGATAGGTGTACCCCAGCAGGGCGAAGATGATCGTACGGAAATGACGGGGCTGGGGGCGGTCTCGCAACCGATCCCAGTTGCCCTGTTCGTAGAGAAACAGCGCGGTGAGCAGGACGCTGGCGAACGCGATCAGCGAGATGCCAAAGTGGAGCGCCAGGATCTCGGGCGTTTGGGGCCACATCACCGCTGCCGCGCCGAGCAGGGCCTGGATCACCAGGAAGCCGACCATGATCGGGGCGAAGACTTTGATTTCGTTCCTGCGTCGCCAGAAGATCCATGCCCCGACGCCAGCGCCGACGATCAGAAAGGTCTCGATTCCGACGACGAAACGGTGGGAGTAT
>CAVPYN010000002.1:0-537500 GCA_963709995.1 uncultured Chloroflexia bacterium
CCTTACCGTCCCCCCCGATCTGTCGACCAGAGCGGATTCCTATGCCGTTCGCGCCGAGTTGATTCAGGAATCAAGAGTTGATCGAATCGATCCCCCAGTTGTCAGGATGTCGTCGACAATAAGCACTCGCGTGCCAGGCTCGATGGAATCTGTCCGTCTTGAATTCACGCAGGGAGTACTGTCCTTCACCCCTGTCGCAATACCGGCGGGAATTCCTAGTCGACGGGCCACCTCGAACGAGAGCAGATGCTGCCGGTTGCTTTGGCCTGGTACACCGGCTCAATTTCACCGACATCTGCAAGTGCTCGATCAATGCTGCGCATGCCCGTTCGGTCGCTCTCGGATTGCGAAGAAAGATCGACTTTTCTCGACGTATTGATCACTATGACGCCCTGGGTCAGGATGAAATGCCCTTCTTTCAGGGCCCCAACGGATTTCAACGCTGCAAGGAAGTCGTATTCCATCCCCGCCGTCCATCTAGTACATGATCGAAACTTGCTCGCGATATTGAGGTAGTGGTTGCACGGAGTACGCCTCCGACGAGCGCCACATGGCTTCAACGACAGCGTGCGCGGTGTCGATCCAGGTGATGCAAGAGATACCTTTTCTCGACTGCCGCTCTCCGTATCCGGAATCCATCGAGAACCTCTCAGATTGCCTGGAGTGTTCACAACGCCCATCACCGTATCATTGAGGATCACATCAATGACGTCAGGTTCGCCCATCCCGATTCGCTTGGTGACCATCCTCACCGGCATGGCCCAGCGCGCTCGATCATCGCCGCTGTTCCGTCGCATATATCGAGCAACCCATGCGAATCAGCTCTTCCATCATGTCCGCGGCCTGGCCCTTGTCGTTCTCGCAATGCTAAGCAGTACCGAAGAACTTGGTCCAAATGAGAGCCCTCCCGCCTAACACTGCTTGAAGAACACCGCTGGGGCAAAGGAGCGATCGATCCCCATGACCTCACCGGATCGATTTCATTTCCGTCTCAAGTTCATGCCGTGCAGCGCCACTTCAGAAGACCGAGCCTTTACAGCCGACGAGAGGCACGCGGCCAGATCCTTGCCCACCACCCCTGCTCCTCCAATGTCACTCCCAGCATCGCTTTCGGTGCAAGAATCCTCGGACGACTCGAACTCCAGTCACTTTAGAGAGAAGACGTCCGGCTCGATCGTGGATTCACCTCAAGGACGAAGATCCGACCGCCGTGAATGACGAATGGATGTTGACTGCGACACCGACAACGCCAAGTTCCAGCGCGATGCGCGTCGTGTAGTCGACGATCGTTTCAACTTCAATCGGATAGAGATTCAGACCGGGGTAGACGGCAAAGGAATCGCCAGAATGCACGCCTGCCCGTTCGATGTGTTCCATGATCCCGGGTACGACACCTCATACCCGTTCTCTTCACAATAGCATCGACCTCTACCTCTTTCCCTTCAAGGTACCGGTCAATCAGGACCGGTCGTTCGGGACTGAATTCGACCGAGGCGGCCAGGTAGCGCGCAAGGTGGTTTGAGGAATGCACCACTTCCATCGCCCTGCCACCGAGTACATACGAGGGCCTGGCCAGAACGGGATATCCGATCTCGACGCCGCTGTGAGCTGCTTCAATCGAACGACCGCTTGCCGATGGTTGCGGAATCCCTATTTCGAGAGAGAAACTCCTCGAATTGTTCGCGGTCTTCGGCAAGATCGACCGTGGCGGCTGGTCTTGAGCCCAGCATTGTCCCGCCGCGCGCGGTTAGCGGGCCGGCAAGGTTGATCGCAGTTTGACCGCCAAACTGCAAAATCATCGGCAGCGGCGAATGCGCCCCGCTTTCCTCGTGTGTCGGACGATCTCGAACACCGATTCATCATCGAGCGATTCGAAGTACAGCTGGTCCGAGGATCAAATCCGTCGAGACCGTCTCCGGTTCGAGTTCACCATAATCGACTTGTAGCCTGCTCCGCGAGCTACTGGGCGGCTGAACGCTACAGTAGTCAAACTCGATGCCTTGACCGATTCGAATCGGGCCCGAGCCTACGACGATCGCCTTGAGACCAGGCAGGGGCGGAGCCTCGTCTTCTTCGTCGTAGCAACTGTAGTAGTACGAGTATAGGCTTCGAATTCTGGCGCAGGTGTCGACCATCTTGTAAGTTGGAGCATTTTGACCGTTCATAACGAAGGTTCCGGACCTCTTCGACATCAACAATGACAAGGGTAGCTATGCGTCGATCTGAAAATCCCAGCCGCTTCGCCTGACGCAGGGTTGCCTCGCAATATTACCCCGGATGAAGATGCGTTCAAAGTCTGTGATCCGCGAGATCTGATGGACAAATGAGCGATCGTATCCACTTGCTTCAGCAACTTCTACGGCGGGAGCGCAGCTGCCACGGCCCGCAGGATTCCAACTCAGTTGGTTGGGACACGTCATCAAGGAGCGTTTCTTGATCATCATCTTCCCATGATGCCAACTCCCAGCCAAGATCAGCGCCGGTCGACCTCAATGCTCGGACCGCCTTTGGAGCGTGGTACTCGGTCAATCGCCATGACTTCTCCGGTGGCCTTCATCTGGGTGCCGACAGTTTTGTGCGAGTTGAAACTCGTTAAATGGCCAACGTGGAATCTTCACGACGCAGCAACGAGCGCAGGCTCAAAACGCCGCCATTGTTTCGCGCGTCACGGCATTGCGCAATTGATCGAGTGTTCTCCCGATTGCGAATATCAGCGGTGCAGCAGGCAATCGGGTAACTGGTAGCTTTCGAGGCAAGAGCTGAGCTACGACTCGCGGTTTAATTTCTATCACGTAATACTGAAACGATCCCGAAGTCCAGGGCAAACTGAACGTTGCAGCCACCCTCGACTCCTAATGCGCGAATCATCGAGATCGAATTCGTCCGTAGCATCTGATACTCGCGGTCGGAAAGCGTCTGGCTGGGAGCAACGACGATGGAGTCTCCGGTGTGGTCTCCCATCGAATCAACATTGGCATGTTGCAGATGGTGACAACACTATCCGCGCCATCGCGAATTACCTCGTATTCGATCTCCTTCCAGCCATGGACCGAACGTTCCACGAGCACCTGGTTCGTGGCCCGGAGACCGCTTCTGACAATCTGATCGAGCTCGGCGTGCGTTCGCGCGGTGCCGCCACCCGTCCCGCCGAGGCCGGACTCTCATCAGCGGCAACTCATTGCGCTCAGCAAACTTGCGGACAGCTTCCTCGACTGTTCGTACGACCGCGTCTCAGAAACGGTTCTCCAATCTCCTGTAGCTTCTGTCGAAATACATCCTGATCCTCGGCTGCCTTGATCGTGTCGAGCGACGTTCCCATTTCTTTACGTCATCGATCAGCCAGCTCCACCGCGAGGGAGACCCGTTGGGCCCCCAAAGGTCGGAAGCAAGCCTGTTACGGGTCGTTCGCCGACTACTCCGCCGCAACACCCTCACCCGTCAGCGGCTCGACATAGACGACGTCAGCCACATCTTCATCAGTCATGATCGTTGCCGAATTTGACTACGCGGGCACACAGGCGTGCCGGGCGCTTCGCGAGGAAGGTATCGAGACTGTCCTCGTCAACTCCAATCCGGCAACGATCATGACTGATGAAGATGTGGCTGACGTCGTCTATGTCGAGCCGCTGACGGTCGAGGTCCTGCGGCGGGTCATCATGCGCGAACGACCTGACGGTTTGCTTCCGACCCTTGGGGGCCAAACAGGTCTCAACCTCGCGGTGGAGCTGGCTGACAGCGGGATTCTCGATCGATACAACGTAAAGCTCCTGGGAACGTCGCTCGACACGATCAAGGCAGCCGAGGATCGGGATCTATTCAAGCAGAAGCTACAGGAGATTGGAGAACCGTTTCTTGAGAGCGCCGTCGTGCGAACAGTCGAGGAAGCTCGCAAGTTTGCTGAGCGCAATGAGTTGCCGCTGATTGTGCGTCCGGCTTACACCCTCGGCGGGACGGGTGGCGGCACCGCGCGAACGCACGCCGAGCTCGATCAGATTGTCAGAAGCGGTCTCCGGGCCAGCCCAATCAACCAGGTGCTCGTGGAACGTTCGGTCCATGGCTGGAAGGAGATCGAATACGAGGTAATTCGCGATGGCGCGGATAGTGTTGTCACCATCTGCAACATGGAAAATATTGATCCGATGGGAGTCCACACCGGAGACTCCATCGTCGTTGCTCCCAGCCAGACGCTTTCCGACCGCGAGTATCAGATGCTACGAACGTCTTCGATCTCGATCATTCGCGCATTAGGAGTCGAGGGTGGCTGCAACGTTCAGTTTGCCCTGGATCCGGGATCGTTTCAGTATTACGTGATAGAAGTCAACCCGCGAGTCAGTCGCTCCTCAGCTCTTGCCTCGAAAGCTACCGGTTACCCGATTGCCCGTGTCGCCGCTAAGATCGCAATCGGGAGAACACTCGATCAATTGCGCAATGCCGTGACGCGCGAAACGATGGCGGCGTTTGAGCCTGCGCTGGATTACTGCGTCGTGAAGATTCCACGCTGGCCATTTGACAAGTTCAGACTGGCGGACCGAACTCTGGGCACCCAGATGAAGGCCACCGGAGAAGTCATGGCGATTGACCGAGGATTTCCTGCCGCGCTCCAGAAGGCAGTCCGAGCATTAGAGTCGACCGGCGCTGATCTTGGCTGGGAGTTGGCATCATGGGAAGATGATGATCAAACGCTCCTTGATGACGTGTCCCGACCGACTGAGTTGAGAATGTGGGCCGTGGCAGCTGCGCTCCGGCGCGGTTGGAGCGAAGATGAAGTTGCTGAAGCAAGTGGATACGATCGCTGGTTTGTTTATCAGATCTCGCGGATCACAGACTTTGAACGCATACTTTCATCCGGTGATCTCTGCGAGGCAACCCTGCGTCAGGCGAAGCGGCTGGGATTTTCAGATCGACGCATAGCTACCCTTGTCAATGTTGATGTCGAAGAGGTCCGGAACCTTCGTTATGAACGGTCGATCCTCCCAACTTACAAGATGGTCGACACCTGCGCGGCCGAATTCGAAGCCTATACTCCGTACTACTACAGTTGCTACGACGAAGAAGACGAGGCTCCGCCCCTGCCTGGTCCCAAGGCGATCGTCGTAGGCTCGGGCCCGATTCGAATCGGTCAAGGCATCGAGTTTGACTACTGTAGCGTTCAGGCCGCCCAGTCGCTTCGCGGAGCAGGCTACAAGTCGATTATGGTGAACTCGAACCCGGAGACGGTCTCGACGGATTTTGATACCTCGGACCGGCTCTACTTCGAATCGCTCGATGATGAATCGGTGTTCGAGATCATCCGACACGAGGAAAGCGGGGCGCATTCGCCGCTGCCGATGATTTTGCAGTTTGGCGGTCAAACTGCGATCAACCTTGCCGGCCCGCTAACCGCGCGCGGCGGGACAATGCTGGGCTCAAGCCTCGCCACGGTCGATCTTGCCGAAGACCGCGAACAATTCGAGGAGTTTCTCTCTCGAATAGGGATTCCGCAACCAGTCGGCAAAGCGGTCATTTCGATTGAAGCAGCTCTTGCCGCGGCGGACGAGATCGGATATCCCGTTCTGGCCAGGCCCTCGTATGTACTCGGTGGCAGGGCGATGGAAGTGGTGCATTCCTCGAACCACCTTGCGCGCTACCTGGCCGCCTCGGTCGAATTCAGTCCCGAACGACCGGTCCTGATTGACCGGTACCTTGAAGGGAAAGAGGTAGAGGTCGATGCTATCTCCGACGGGTATGAGGTGCTCATACCCGGGATCATGGAACACATCGAACGGGCAGGCGTGCATTCTGGCGATTCCTTTGCCGTCTACCCCGGTCTGAATCTCTATCCGATTGAAGTTGAAACGATCGTCGACTACACGACGCGCATCGCGCTGGAACTTGGCGTTGTCGGTGTCGTCAACATCCAGTACGTCATTCACGGCGGTCGGATCTTCGTCCTTGAGGTGAATCCACGATCGAGCCGGACGGTCCCCTTTCTCTCTAAAGTGACTGGAGTTCCGATCATCGATCTTGCCACGAAAGCGATGCTGGGAGTGACATTGGAGGAGCAGGGTTATAGCGGCGGGCTCTGGCCCCGCATGCCTCTCGTCGCTGTAAAGGCTCCGGTCTTCTCGATGGCGAAATTGCGCGGCGTGGAACCAAACCTTGGACCGGAAATGAAATCAACCGGTGAGGTCATGGGGATCGATCGCTCCTTTGCCCCAGCATTCTACAAGGCACTGTTGGCCGGAGGGCTCTCATTTGGACCAAGTTCTTCGGTACTGCTTAGCATTGCGGATAGCGACAAGGGCCAGGCCGCGGACATGATCGAAAAGCTGATTCGCATGGGTTGCTCGATATATGCGACGGAAGGCACCGCGGCGATGATCGAGCGCGCTGGCATGCCGGTGAGGATGGTCACCAAGCGAATCGGGATGGGCGAACCTGACGTCATTGATGTGATCCTCGATGATACGGTGATGGGCGTTGTGAACACTCCAGGGCAATCCGAAGCGGAGGTTCTCGATGGATTCCGGATACGGAGAGCGGCAGTCGAGAAAGGTATCTCTTGCATCACCTCGATCGACACCGCGCACGCTGTCGTTGAAGCCATGTGGCGCTCGTCGGAGGCGTACTCCGTGCAACCACTACCTCAATATCGCCAACAAGTTTCGATCAAGTACTAGATGGACGGCGGGATGGAATACGACTTCCTTGCAGCGTTGAAATCCGTTGGGGCCCTGAAAGAAGGGCATTTCATCCTGGCATCCGGGCGTCATAGTGATCAATACGTCGAGAAGTTCGATCTTCTTCGCAATCCGAGGGCGACCGAACGGGCATGCGCAGCATTGATCGAGCGGCTTGCAGATGTCGGTGAAATTGAGCTTGTAGCCGGGCCAACAACCGGCGGCATCTTGCTCTCGTTCGAGGTGGCCCGTCAACTAGGAATTCCCGCCGCTTATTGCGAGCGGGTGAAGGACGGTGCTTCCCTGCGTGAATTCAAGCGGGGAACTGTCATCGAGCCTGGCACGCGAGTGCTTATTGTCGACGACATCCTGACAACTGGGGGATCGATTCGATCAACTCTTGATGCCCTGAATCAACTCGGCGCGAACGTGGTGGGAATTGCGGTTCTGGTCGACAGATCGGGGGGGACGGTAAGGTTCGACTCTCCGCTGATATCGCTTGCTGAACTCAACATCTCCACATGGGAATCCGACGAGGTTCCCGCGTGGCTTTCCCTGATTCCGGTGACAAAGCCTGGCACGTCGACAACCAAAGCGCAGTAGGCGGGCTAGTCAAGATCAGGATGGGCTTCGCGCAGCAACCGTAGCTGAGATGCCAGGCCACTGAGCTCCTCGAGTCGGCGCTCGAATTGATCGAGCGCATCTGGGGATGGCTGATCAACATACTCGTCACGAATCTCCAGCAGCATCTGGGCCATGCGGCCGATTGAGCGCACCAGGTAGATAGGATCTTCATCCATGTGATGTTCGCCTGCAGGCGTGTTCACCGCATGGGCCGTCCAATCGCTACTCATCTGCTTCCGCGAAGGATGGCGTTACCTCGCCAAGGCGCTCCAGGAATCCCTGTTCATCGATTATTTCGATGCCGAGCTCCCGCGCGCGATCGGCTTTGCTTCCCGCATCCTCACCCGCAACGACGATTGTGGTCTTCTTCGAAACGGACGATGTTACTTTAGCACCCGCTCGCTTGAGGCGCTCGGTTGCTTCCTGCCGAGAAAGCCGGTCCATTCGCCCGGTGAGCACGACTGTCTGCCCCGCCCACTCCGAGCTTATCGATTGCGTCCGGGGAGGTTCGTCGGAGACCATCCTGACCCCCGCCGCGGCGAGGTTTCCAAGTAGTTCGAGGTTTTGAGGCTCGGCGAACCAGTCGATGACAGACTGGGCGATGACCGGCCCGATTCCGTCGATTCCAGCGACTTCTTCGAGAATAGCTTGTCTTAGTCGGTCCATAGACCGGAAGTGATCCGCGAGCAGTTCGGCCGTTTGTGCGCCGACGTGCCGAATACCAAGGGCAAATATCAGCCGCGCAAGAGCGCACTCTTTGCTTGCATCGACAGCGCGGCGTAGGTTGTCGGCGCTCCTCTCGCCGAGCCCCTCAAGATTCGCAACCGCGTCCCAATCGAGATCGTAGATGCCTTCGATACCGTCGATAAGCCCCTCAACGAGGAATCGTTCGACCAGCTTGGCGCCGAGACCTTCGATGTCCATCGCGCCTCGTGAAACAAAGTGCTTGAGGGACTCTTTGAGTTTTGCCGGACATGACGAGTTGACGCAGTACCAGTGAGCTTCCCCTTCGACCCGCTCGATCCGCGATCCACATACCGGACACTTATCCGGCCACCCGAACGGTTGCTGCGAGCCATCGCGCTCTTCGGCGATAACGCCTACGATCTTCGGGATCACGTCTCCAGCGCGTTCAACCAGTACGACGTCCCCGATCATAACTCCATGGCGCTCGATTTCGTCCTGATTGTGGAGTGTTGCCCGGCTGATCGTCACTCCCCCGACGGACACTGGTTGCAGGTGAGCGAGCGGGTTCAGCGAGCCCGTCCTCCCTACGTTGATTTCGATTTCGACGAGCCGGGTGCGCGCCTGCAGTGCTGGAAACTTCAACGCTGTCGCCCACCGCGGTTCGCGAGCGACCGTTCCAATCTCGTCGTGGAGCCGGGTGTCGTCAACTTTGATCACGACCCCGTCGATGTCGAAATCAATCTCATCGCGCCGGGCCAACCATGCCTGGTAGACCTCCCAGATCGCGTCGGCGGAATCACAAACGGCGAAACCCGGCGCGGTCGGAAAGCCGAGGGACATTAGGTTCGCGAGCATCTCCGAATGCAGGAACGGCAATTCGTCCGCGCCCAGACCAACGCCGTATCCAAAGACGCGAAGTGGTTTTCGCACCTCAGACGTCTGGTGGATCTGACGAAGCGCCCCGGATGTTGTGTTCCGCGGATTCGCGAAAGCTGGTTCGCCTGCAGCCAATCGGTTTCGATTCATCTCCTCGAACTCCGAGCGCAGCATATAAACTTCCCCGCGAATCTCTAGAACGGGTGGAGTCTCCCTATCAAACTCTAGCGGGAGATCGAGGATCTCCTTCATATTGGAAGTCACGTCCTCGCCGGTTCGACCATCGCCGCGAGTTGCGCCCCGCACGAAGAGCCCATTTTCATAAAGGAAGCTGCCTGCCACCCCGTCGATTTTGGGTTCGACGGCGAAACGCAAGTCCTCGCGGCCAGCATGACCGCTAACACGGGTGATCCACGCATCGAGTTCGAGGCGATCAAACAGATTGCTAAGAGAGAGCATCGGGATTTGATGCGTTACTTCAGCGAACGCCGGGGAAGGCGGCGCCCCGACGATCTGAGTGGGCGAATCCGGAGTCACAAGCTCTGGGTGCTCCCGCTCCAGATCCCGGAGCTCGTGGAACAACTGATCCCACTCCGCGTCTGAAACAGTTGGTGCGTTTAGCACATAGTACGCATGGTTGTGGGCGCGAATCTGATCGCGGAGTTCCCTGATCCGTTCTTCGACGCTGATCGTTCCAGTCATGTCATTCGCCAGTCTGTAGCTCTGCCGGCCTGCGTCCAAAGGTGAGTGAACGGCGCGCGCGAGGAGAGATTCGCGCGAGATTGTAGCACAAGTGTACGGACATATGTTCGTGTCTATCGTATACTCCGGCGAATGCTAATGATCGACTTCTAGTCACGGAGCGCTTGTGCAAACAACGCATCAAGACACCGCCTCACCTGGAAGCTACAACGAGTTGACGGAACGGGCGGTCGCCTACGTACTCGATCGTCCGCAGGGTGTCCCGGAAGACATGCTGGTTCATCACGTCTTTGGCGCGGATACCTCTCCTGCTTTGTGGCGGGGCCTGCTTGGAAGTCTGCTCGAAGATGAGACGCGGCTGCAGCTCGGCCCGGACAGGTTGTGGCGTCCTACAACTTCCGAAGCTGGTCAGGCGTTTCCGATCGAGTACGTGGTTCTGGATGTGGAAACAACGGGACTCAAACCCAGATACAATCGAATAACTGAAATTGCGATCATCGTAGTCTCGGAGCGCGGCGAGAGGATGGTCTGGTCGTCGCTCGTAAATCCCGAACGGGAAGTTCCGCGACAGATCTCTCGCTTGACCGGCATCGACAATCAGATGGTGGCTTCGGCTCCGAGGTTCGCTTCCATCGCTCCAACGATTCTCGAACTGATCGGCGACCGGCTCGTTGTGGGCCACAATGTAGATTTCGACATCGGATTTCTGAACACTGAACTGGTCAGAACCGGCTTGCAGCGAATCGTTAATCAGACGCTAGATACCCTGTCCTTGGCGGATGCGCTCGCCCCTTCGCTGAGGCGCCTGTCACTGGGCGAGGTCGCGCGGCATCTCGGAGTCGAGCACTCTCGCGCCCATCGGGCCGTCTCCGATGCTGAAGCGACAGCGGGAGTGCTTGACGCGCTCAGACAACTTGCAAGCAACAACGGCGATGGATCGCTAGATCTACTCTTGCGGCTTGCCGCATCGCGTCGCAACCGGCGGTCCGGACATCGCAAGGTTAGCCGTGGACGATCTGTTCTTGATAGCAGCCATCTGGAGAATATTCCGAATCTTCCCGGCGTCTATCTGATGAAGGATGTCAATGACCGGGTCATCTATGTTGGCAAGGCCAAGGATTTGCGCAAGCGCGTAAGCTCATACTACTCCCAGCCACTCGGCTATACCCGCAAGATGGATGGGCTGCTTGAATCAATCTGCGATATCGAGATCGAGCTGACTGGATCTGAACTTGAGGCGCTGGTGTTGGAATCACAATTGATTCGACGCTACCGGCCCCGCTTCAATTCCCAGCAGCGCAACGTCGAACAGTACGCATATATCCGAGTGGACACCGAAAATCCCTGGCCAACAGTCACTCTTGCTCGTGATCGACGGAACGACGACGCTAGATACTTCGGACCCTTCAAGAGCACCCGCCAGGCACGCGACGCGGTGCGCCTGATTAACGACGTCCTGCCGTTGCGAACGTGCCGCCGCGCGTTTCGGGACGCGCGCTCCTATGGGACGCCCTGTATCGAATTGAGCATGAGACGATGTCTCGGTCCATGCGTTGGGGTGGCGGACCCGGATGAGTACAAGGGGTTTGTGTCGGATGTGCTTGCCTATCTCGACGGCGACGATCAACGATTGCTGCCCACCTTACACGGACGTCTTGAGAAGGCCGCCGCGACGCAGGACTTCGAGCGGGCTGGCAAGCTTCGCGATCAGATCCAACGTCTAGGCCGTATAGCTCTGGAGCAAGCGAACCTCGATGTTCTGGCTAAGGCCGGACAGATCCTGCTCGTCTTACCGGGGAAGAGCCGGGCGGAGCGGCAGATCTGGTACTTGTGCCGGGGAATACGATGGGCGGCCTTTGAGGTCGTGAGCGGTGAAAAAGCGGTGGATCTCGCGGATAGGCTGGATCGGGCACGTCATCGAGCGGCTGAGTTCGGCGATTGGGTGAACATGACCCACCATACGGTAGACGAGGCTTCGATTACATCTCGTTGGGTGCGGAACTACTCGACGAGTGATGCAATCATTCGATGGAGTTCAGAAACTCCGGCGCGCGAGATCGCTGAGTTAGCTCTAATAGTCACACCACTGGATCCAGATCAGTATGTGGGTGACGTGATTGAAGGAGAGAATGATTGACGAATGAACAGGACCACGCCCTGAGTCTGATCGCCGCGGAGGTTCGAGTATGCAACGCATGTGAACTCCATCGCGCACGGACAGTGGCGGTTCCCGGCAATGGAGCCTCGTCAGCCGATGTGCTATTCATCGGCGAGGCTCCGGGGATGAACGAGGACAAGCAGGGGCTTCCGTTCGTCGGCAATGCCGGGAAATTTCTCGATGAAATGCTGACATCAATCGAATGGGATCGATCCAATGTGTTCGTCACGAACATCGTGAAGTGTCGACCTCCGGGAAACCGGGATCCCTTGCCGGATGAGATTCACGCATGTTCTTCCTATCTGGAGCGCCAGATCGAGACAATCGATCCGCTGATGATTGTCACTCTCGGACGATATTCGATGGCACGCTGGTTCGCGAACGAGCGGATTTCGAGAATCCACGGCAAGCCTCGCCTGGATGGAGATCGCGTCATTGTGCCGCTCTATCATCCAGCGGCGGCGCTGCACCAACCGTCGCTTCGCGCGGTTGTGCAAGCCGATTTTCGCAAACTACCTCTCATTCTCGAAGAGTTCAGAGAGCAGGTCGGCGATCGCGGCCACGAGGACGAAGAACCGGAGCAAATGTCGCTGTTCTAAGTTTCGCGCCTTGACCATCAGGCAGACCGGCGGGTAAAGTGTACGTACAGTCTTGCTGGTTGGCATCGTAGAAACGCGGATAACTGGAAGGCAGCGCATCGACGGTGATTGACGAACGCCAGCAGCCCACGTGGATTGGCAGGGCATTCCGAACGATCGCTATTCCGCGAAGGCTCCGGGATGAGATTCTCGCGTTTCTCGTATTCGTCGCGGCGGTGATCTTGACGCTCCCGCTCCTCGAACAAACTGACGCCGCATTGCTGGGGTCTTTCGCGGACGGCTTGAAGCTAACGTTTGGACGCGTTGCCTACGCTGTACCCTTTTCGCTCGCAATCCTCTCGGTGGAACTTTGGAGATCGGATACGGCGGGGGATCGCGCGCGTCGGCTGTTTGGAGGGGCAATTCTCGGACTCTCGCTCGTCGGATTGTTCGCTCTCGGAAACCCGACGGCTTCGTGGGAGAACTCTGGCGGCTGGGCAGGAGACGTCGTAACCGCGCTACTGATTGGGCTGATTGGTGAAGCGCCATCGGCGATTCTGATCTTCTCGATCGGCGTTGTCGGCGTCGTGCTGGTAACTGGCTCCGATAGCCGCTCGATCCGCGAATCGATTCAACGGATACGGGGAGCATCGGCACACCAATACGGTACCGAAGCTATTCCGGTCGCTGATGAGGCACTCGAACTAGGTCCAAATGTGACCCAACGTTTTGGGACCACTGCCGAAAGCGAAGCCGTCGTGGTTCAACCAAGCCGTCCGGTGATACGAACAGTCGAGCCGAACACTGGACTTGACGAGATAAAGCGAGCCGTTGCCGACGCCGCCTCGGGTATCGTCGCAGACGCTACCGTGGCAAATGACGGAACTCGCTGGAAGCTCCCCAGGCTGAGCCTTCTGACGTCGTTCAAAGCCTCGAAGCCTGATGAAAAGGATCTGGAAGCGAAGGCCCGGAGAATCGAGGAAACCCTGGAGTCGTTCAAGGTTGAAGGCCATGTCCGCGAGGTTTTTCCGGGTCCGGCGGTCACGCTTTTTGCCCTTGAACCTGGTCATGGCGTGAAAGTATCGCGGATAACGTCGCTTCAAAATGATCTAGCGCTTGCTCTGGCCGCGCCGTCGATCCGCATCGAAGCGCCAGTTCCAGGAATGGCACGCGTCGGCATCGAGATTCCGAACGCCGATGTATCGACAGTTGGAATGCGTGACATACTGGAGTCTCCGGAGATGCGGGCAAACAAAGCGAAGTTGCCATTGCCGCTTGGCCGCGATGTCAACGGTCGCCCGGTGATCGCCGATCTTTCACGCATGCCCCATCTGCTGATTGCGGGCGCGACCGGTTCGGGCAAGAGTGTTTGCATAAACACGATCATCACAACGTTTCTACTGACCAGAACTCCGGACGAATTACAGATGTTGCTCATCGACCCTAAGAAGGTCGAGCTTGTTGGCTACCAGCATGTTCCTCATCTCAAGGGTCCGATCGTGACTGAAATGGATAAGGTCGTTTCAGCGCTGCGCCTCGTGCTGCACGAGATGGACCGGCGATACCGTCTGTTTGCCGATCTCGGAGTTCGAAATATCGACGGTTACAACCTGCGGCGAGAGGAAGACCCTGAGCTCGAGAACATGCCGTACCTCGTCGTTGTCATCGACGAACTGGCTGATCTGATGATGACGACGCCGGAGGAAGTCGAAACGCTACTTGCGCGCCTTTGCCAGATGGCCCGTGCGACCGGCATTCATATGCTGATTGCGACGCAACGACCGTCTGTTGACGTCCTCACCGGACTAATCAAAGCGAACGTTCCTGCACGTATCGCGTTTGCCGTTACCTCGTTGACCGACAGTCGGGTGATTCTTGACATGCCCGGCGCGGAGCGTCTCCTTGGGCGTGGCGACATGCTGTTCATGCCCCCCGATGCCGCGAAGCCGGTCCGGGTGCAGGGATCGTTCATCCCTGATCCAGATTTGATCGACATTGTGAACTTCTGGCGCAAGCAGCAGCCGCGTGCCACCTTCGACTCGCGCTGGGCAGAGTTTCCGAGTCTCGACGCATCCGAACCAGAAGATGATCCGTTGAAGGATCAGGCTGTTGAAATCGTGCGCCAGCAGGGCTCGGCTTCGGCTTCGATGCTGCAGCGCAGGCTTCGCATAGGATACAACCGCGCGGCGAGGCTTATCGAGGCTATGGAGGATGAAGGTTTGATTGGACCAGCTGACGGCGGGCGGGGCAGGACCGTGTTCCTCGAAGATGATTGATGAACTCCCGGTCCGTCGCTATCCGGCTGCGTTGCTATAATTGGGTTTGGTACACACGACACGGTGGAGGACATTGATTGCGTTCCAGTAGTGTCACCGTCGAACCGGTAAGTCGACTTATTGACGAACTCGCTCGGCTCCCGGGCATCGGCCCAAAATCGGCATCAAGATTGACGTTTTTTCTCCTTCGAGCCCCCAGAGAACAAGCGTTAGGTCTTGCTGAGGCCATTCTGGAAGTCAAAGACCGGATACGACTTTGCTCCCACTGTTTCAACATAACCGAATCTGATCCGTGCTCATTGTGTGCGGATGAGTCGCGTGATTCGTCAATGATCTGTGTCGTAGAGGAACCGCTGGATGTCCTCGCATTGGAGCGAACTGGAGAGTTTCGTGGTTTGTATCACGTATTGCACGGCGCGATTTCGCCGGTTGATGGGATCGGGCCAGAGCAGATACGCGTTCGCGAGTTGTTCGACAGGATCAACAACGAGCGTCCGTCGGAGGTGATTCTCGCGACAAATCCGAACATCGAGGGCGAAGCCACAGCAATGTATATTTTGAGACAAATTGGGGGCCGCGGCATCACCGTGTCCCGGCCGGCTAGCGGCTTGCCGGTAGGTAGCGATCTGGAGTACGCCGACGAAATCACCCTCGGACGGGCACTTGCGGGTCGAAGGCCGCTCTAGTGAGCCTGCGAGTTATCGGCTCATGTCGACGCTAACCGTGCGCGACTTTCAAACTCGAGACGCGGTGCGATTGCGCCGGGTCGGTCAGCGCAGGGTCAACCTGAGGGCGCCCTGGATTGCCCGCAGTCGCTTTGATCAGGTGCGCCAGCGGGTGAACACTGCTGTCGTAGGAATCGGGATCGCTGCGGAAAGACTCGTTTCCGAGGTTGATGGCGAAATCTGCGGATACGCGCTGTTTGACCGCGACGACGAGCATTTCCGCTGGTACGCAACGGAGTTGGGAGCAGGGTCACCGAGAGTTGATGCCACTGGCGAAGTAGCAATCGAGCTCTGGGCTGCTCTACTGGAGGACGGGATTCGGCGAGCTGGCGAACAAGGAGTGCGCCGAATCTTCGCGTTTGCACGCCCAGAATCTACCGAAAATCACGGGATCTTATCGGCTGGATTTCAGGGATACGCGAGTTACCTCGTCTTGCGTGGACGAGAATTCGGCAGTCTGGCTGCGTTCGAGCAGTTTCGGCCCCAGCATGAAAGCGACCTGTGGTCAATTCACCAGCTATACAATCACTCAACCCCTCGCAGCGTTCAGTTTGCTGAAGCGTTGACCAGCGACTCATGGTCTGTAGAGCCTGGAGCCAGATTTCGGCAGAGGAACGGGCTTGCGGGATTCGTTGTGCCGGAAGAGGATGGAATTGCGGCCGCTTGCCGTGTCGATAGCCGTGGTAGCAGACCGATCGTTACACTGCTGTGCGATGATCAGGTTTCGGACCGCATGCCAGCGTTCGTGGCTACCTCACTCGAAGAAGCCGGAATCGATGGCGCAGTCGATGTGATTGTGCCGGGCTATCTCCAGCATTTGGTGCGGGACTTCGTTGCTGTAGGATTCTCGGTCTCAGACGAGCGCGTTGGCTTAGTCCGGCATACCACTGCACCTGCAATCGTTGAGTCGACAGCTGTGACAAGGTTGCCCCTGGCCAAAGGTCATGCGGCTGTCACCTATCCCTTTGGTGCGTCGGGCCGGGGTCGGAGCGATGGGTTAGTACGCAATTGCGTATGAACGGATATTCAATCAGCGGTGTTGTACGAAGACCGAGCTGACAGATGGCGTCAGGAACACTTTCTTGGCGTTCAACCTGGAGTAACCGATGACCTCGATGAGCTCATCGCAGTGCTGCCCCCGCATCTCCAGTCCGCCCTGCTTGAAACCGCGGAGACGTTTCCACTCGCCGATCTTCTCGAACTGGTGCTGGATCTTGGCAGGATTCCGGAGGCTCGCTTTCGGAATGGCGAGATCGGGTTATCGGACCGCGAGGTGACGCGCGAAGAGCTTTCCTACGTCACCCAGCGGGTCGGACGGTTTGGAGACGACAATCGCGCGGGTATCGAGCGCACGCTTCATCGCATATCCGCGATCCGCAATCGCGCGGGCGAGGTCGTCGGTCTCACTTGCCGCGTCGGACGTGCAGTCTGCGGCACCATGGCGATCATCAAGGATCTGATCGAGTCGGGTGAGAGTATCCTGTTGCTTGGTCGTCCCGGTGTCGGCAAGACAACGATCCTCCGAGAAGTTGCCCGGGTTATCGCGGATGATCTCGGTCGCCGCGTGGTGATCGTGGACACGAGCAACGAGATCGGCGGCGACGGAGACATCCCTCATCCATCGATCGGCCGCGCGCGGCGAATGCAAGTACCGACACCTACCCTGCAACACGCCGTGATGATCGAAGCCGTCGAGAACCATACGCCGGAGACGATCATCATTGACGAGATTGGAACCGAGCTTGAGGCTGCGGCGGCTCGTACGATTGCCGAACGAGGCGTGCAGCTCATCGGGACGGCCCACGGTAACTCGCTAGACAACCTCTTGCTGAATCCGACGCTCTCCGATCTGGTCGGCGGGATCCAGGCGGTTACACTGAGCGATGAGGAGGCGCGCCGTCGCGGCACGCAAAAGTCAGTCCTTGAGCGCAGGGCGCCGCCGACTTTTACCAGCATGGTGGAGATCCAGGAGAGAGACAGGGTCGCCATCATCGACAACGTCGCAGCCGCCGTCGACGCCCAGCTCCGGGGCCGGCCGGTCAGGCGGGAACTTCGGGAACGATTGCCGGATGGGTCGTTCAATGTCGAAACTGAGGACTTCGATCGTCGGGATCCGATGCTTCGAATTCCTAGAGAGACGACTGCCGAAACCGAGCTAAATGACCGAGAGCAATCTGCTTCCGAGCCGCGCAAGGAAAATCCGCTCGCGCGTGGTCGTGGAACTCCAAATCGCCCCGTCCGCATCTTTCCTTTTGGCATCAGCCGAAATCGTCTGGAGCAGGCGATCGAATCGCTTGGGATCACGGCGTTGATCGTCCGCGACTTGCGCGACGCCGACATGGTGATCACCTTGCGCAACTATTATCGTCAGAGACCGAGACCGTTGCGTGAAGCTGAAAGCCGCGGGGTCTCAATCTACGTCCTGCGGTCAAACACAGTGGTGCAAATGGCGAACCTGCTCAAGGACCTGTTGCGAGACGTCGATGTCGATGAACTTTCGCCGGAGCCGAGATCGCTTGAAGATTCGAGACCTTCGCGGGACGAGGTGACCCAAGCGCTCTACGAAACGGAAGAAGCGATCAGCGAGGTCATGGGCGGCGGCGCAGCGATTGAGCTTGAACCACAGTCGACGTATATACGGCGTCTCCAGCATCAACTGGCAGAACGTTACAATTTGGGATCACGCTCAACGGGAGAAGATCCGAACCGGCGCGTAGAGATCTTCCGTCGCCGCATATCGGGGGACTGATGTTTATCGTCTTTGAAGGTCCCGAGGGCGCAGGCAAGACTACCCAGATCGGCCACCTTGCTCGCGTGCTTCGGCATTGCGAACACGATGTCGTCGTGACCCGCGAACCGGGAGGGACTCTTCTCGGCGAACGCCTGAGAGAGATCCTGCTGGACGGGCGGCTGGTGCCAGGTCCGGAGGCGGAAGCCTACCTGATGACGGCGGCACGCGCGGAGCACGTCCGTCAAGTGATTCGTCCCGCGCTTTACGATCGCAAGGTTGTACTCTGCGACCGGTTCGTCGATTCGACGCTCGCGTATCAGGGAGCAGGGCGTGGTTTGGATATCGAGATGCTGCGGGCGATGCAACAACTTGCCGTCGGCGATTGCTGGCCAGACCTCAAGGTACTGCTTGATGTTGACGTAGCAGAGGGCATTACCAGGCGCACCCGCGAAGGTGATGAGAATCGTCTTGATTGCGAGACGCTCGACTTCCATCAGCGCGTTGCAACATGGTATCGGCGCGAGGCACAGGCGAGCCCAGAGGATTGGTTGATTGTGAATGCGATGCCGGATGCCAGGTCGGTCGCTACGTCCATCGTCGCCGCAGTGCAGTCGCGCACAGATTTGTTTGAGTGCACAAGCGTAGCGGGGCCAGTGTCATGAAGCTCATCTTTGCGGTGGTTCAGGGAAAAGACTCAGACGCATTGCTCGCGGCGCTGCTTGAGGCTGAGTACCGGGTGACACAGATAAATAGCGCGGGAGGGTTCTTGCAGGAACGCAATGCAACGTTCCTGATCGGCGTCGAAGATGTAAACGTCGAAGATGTACTCCGAATAATCAAGCAGAATTGCTACACGCGTACCCAGTTTGTAAACCCGCTGCTTCCAATCATGGAGCCCGGGGAGTTCTACATGCCGAACCCGGTCGAGGTTCAAGTTGGAGGAGCAGCCGTGTTCGTCTGTGATGTGGCGCGACACGAACGCATTCTCACCGCGTAGTCTCCCGCGTTTCGGGCGAAGAAGGGATCACACGTGGAGGAGACGTTCGCGCGAACGCTTCAATTCATTGTCGCCGGACTGGCTGCTTTCGGTGTGGCGCTGTGGTTCGCGCTTGCCGTCTGGGCTTTCCGCGACATCAGCCGAAGAAGCTCCAGCATCATGGTTCAGGTCCTGGCCACTCTCCTGGTAGTTCTTGGCTCGATCCCCGGTATCGTGATCTATTTGCTACTCCGGCCTCGCGAAACCGAAGATGAGCGATACCAGCGCGAAATTGAAGAGAACTACCTCGCGCAGGAGTTGAGCGCGTCGCCCATTTGCCCCAGGTGCGCACGCATCGTACGCGATGAATTTACGTTCTGCCCGGACTGCGGCACTGTCCTGCGTCGTTCCTGTGCCAGTTGCGGGAGACTGGCCGATATCGACTGGGCAATCTGCGCGTTCTGTGGCTACGATCTCACGCCGCGAGGTCGTGCAGCTGCGAACGGGCGAGTTAGCGCCCCGGTTGCGCCGGAACGCGTCGTGACGACCGATGACTGGGAAGTTGATCTGGATTCGGAGTCGTCTGAGGATGCCCCGGTCGTGCCGCCGCGCGCCGCAGGACAAAAGAGCAGTACAGCTACGTCCACGGAAGATTACCGGTAATCCCCAAGGCTCGGTCTGGTGCCCGGGCGAATCAAGTAGTTGAATTTGCTGCGAAACGCGTCGTAGAAGTTCATATCGTTCAGCATAATCATGCGGAATGGATCGGTGTTGCGACGCACTTCGACGATATCATTACTGCGAATCTGCCGGACTTCTTCTCCATCCAGAATGAGACTGGCTTGACGATCATTCGACACCGTCATCTCGATTTCGCTCTCTTCAGGTACGACCAACGTTGCGCGAATCGGGGAGTGTGGTGAAAGCGGTGTGACGGCAAAGCCGTGAACGCCAGCGATCAAGATCGGGCCACCTGCCGCCATACAGTAGGCCGTGCTCCCTTGAGGCGTCGCAACGATCATTCCGTCACCTGGATAGACATTGACATAGCGTCCGTCGATATACAGTTCCGTATCTATCATCCGAATTCCGGCACGAATAACGACATCGTTGATGGCAATTCCCACATGTTCAACCAGTCCCTGGTTATAGACATCAACCGCCAGTGTTGGACCATCCTGATAGCGAAACTCAACGGCGGCTAGTGCCTCCAGTACTTCTCGCCAGTGCGTTCGCTCGGCCATGGCAAGGAATCCGACTGCCCCAAAGTTGATTCCCAGAATCGGGACTCCGGGATTCGCGCGAGCCATGCGCATCATGAGACCGTCTCCGCCAAGCGCGATGAGCGCGTCTGGAATGTTGCCTGCCTTTAGCTGTGCCTCGGAAACAAGTGGAATTGAATGCTGCTTCAACCAGTCAGCCATAGTCTCGTAGAGTTCGTGGGATTCACGCTTGTCATGGGCTGGGATGACGGCGACAGATCGCGGCGGTCTGGGCATGCGGTGGTCCTTTGGTCGATCCACTGGCCGGCGGGCATCGGTCCCGACGACGAGTGTCTAACGTAGTGCTGACGCCTTCTGCGTGGCCGTCTGGGCCGACATTGGAGTCAGCGAGATGTCGCGAACGATGCCATTCGCGTCGATGAACAGATGGGTTGGAAAGGATCGAACAGGATACTTGCCGCGAATCGCTTCTCGATCCGGGTCTGACAGCACAACGAAGTCCATTCCAGTTTGTGCTGCATATTCGAATGCATTCTCAGACGGCTCTTCCAGGCTGACAGCTACCAGTGCTATGCCATCATCCTTGATACTCTCCCAGGCTAGGATCATATCCGGCACTTCTGCTCGACAAGGCGGGCACCATGAACCCCAGAAATTGAGCCAAACTGGTTGGCCCGCGAAATCTGAGAGATGAATCAGTTCACCGTTCGCATCTACGGCTGCGAAGTCAGGCGCTGGCTCGCCAATCTGCGGCAGGCCGCCCGTATCGCTGCCACCGGGCTTGAGATCTTCGATGTCGAATGCCGTTCGCACGACATATCCCGCCACAAGAATAGCGACGGCGAGTGCAATCCACGACACGATCGTTGCCGGATGCTTCCGTTGTTCTTCATTCGTAGAATTGACAGGTGATTCCAATCTTCGTCGTTCCCTCGTGATTGCAGAAGGTAGCCCATTGTCAGCAGAAAAGATCACGCAACCCAATCTCAACCGCCGCAGTCGACTCTATACATTAACCGCTGTCGTCCTGCGGCGAATGAATCTCGGCGAATCTGATCGAATTCTAACTGTGTATTCAAGAGAGATCGGAAGACATCGTTGTGTCGCGAAAGGTTCTCGCCGTCCGGGTAGCAAGATCGCGGGCCATACGGAACCGTTCATGGTTGCGGAATTCATGCTCGCGCAAACTCGCGGCCTGCCAATCGTTTCACAGGCGGTAAGTATGAGGTCATTCGCACAGCTACGGGAAGATGAACGGGCCATCGCTCAGGCCGGGCTCATAGCGGAACGTGTAGATCGCATGACCGCGGAAGACCAGGCGCAACCAGAGGTCTTCGATCTGTTGGTTCAATCCCTCGATCTCTTGAATCGAGGAGTCAAGGCGGTGAAGGTTGGCGTCCTGTTTGACCACCTCTTCCTGGGCCAGATCGGCTTCAGACCAGATTTCTCGAAATGCGCAGGATGTGGAGCCATTCTCCGGCCGGAATCAAACGCATATAATATCGATCTTGGCGGAATACTATGTCAGCAATGTGCGGCCAATCAACCAGGAAGCCGACCGATATCCGTTGATGCTCTCAAGGTCATGCGGCTGATTGATCGTGGAGATCTAGGACGGTATCTTGGTACGCGGATCGATGACCCGACGTTGATCGAGGCTTCATCTCTGTTGACGCTCTACATTGATTCTCTGTCCGGTCGGGAATCGGGCGCGACGCGAGTAATCCGAGAACTACGATTAGAATACAACCACTTGGAATACGACTCAGCAGAGGATGACGATCATGACGTATCTCACCGATCTTCTCGCCCGTGACGAAACCGTCATCCTCCAGGCGCGCCGCCATCCGCTCTTCATGGCGCTCCATAGCGGCCCATATGTATTGGGCGCTGTGCTGCTATGGATTGTGACGGTGCTCGCCATAGCGTACGTGCCCGAAGTCCTCGGTGTGCCGGTCAACGTGATCATCGCGCTCTCATTGCTGGCAGTTTCTGTTGTTCTCTTGCTGATCGGTTTGTACAGGGTGCTGATCTGGCGCAACGAGCAGTACGTCGTGACAAACCTTCGCATTCTCCAGGTCGAGGGATTCATGAACCGGCGATCGCTGGATTCAGCCCTGGAAATGGTCAACGACGTCGAGTTGCGGCAATCCATATTTGGCCGTATGTTCAACTATGGAAGCATCCACATCATCACCGGTTCTGACGCGGCGATAAACGATATCGCCGGGGTCACCAGGCCGTTCGAGTTCAAGCGCGCGTTGCTTGAGGCGAAACTCGCCTACGGGTCGTCACGCTCCGGGTCTGTTCGAGCGGCAATGACCAGCACAAGCCCCTCCGGGGCCGCTAATGCTGACACAGACAAACTGCCGGATGTGGACAGCGATGGGGACCAGTCGAAAGCGATCATCGCTCTGACGGAGTTGCGAAATTCTGGAATTCTTTCGGAATCCGAATACTCTGAGAAGCTCAGAAAACTGATCGGATCCGGCTAGAAACGCGGACTCACATCTCAACGAAGTACGTTGCGCACGCACTGTCCAGAAGTTCAGTGCTGAGCACCGCCGGTTCGTCAAGGTACCTCGCGATGCCGGTCAGGGTGCGAAGGATGTCTCTCGGATGACAGGCTCGCAGCGGACGCTTTGGCTTGACGTAATACTCACGCAGGAGATAGACGAGTGCGTTCTGATCGAAAGGGATTCCCAACTGTTCGCAGGTGCGCCGGAAGATCTCCCGATACTGGTCCAGGGTTGGATCACCAATGTGGATCTTATTCTGGATGCGACGGAGAAATGCTTCGTCGACCAGATCCTTCGGTTTCAAGTTGGTCGAAAAGACGATCAATTCGTCAAATGGAATTTCGATCTTCTTCCCGGTGTGCAACGTGAGGTAGTCGAGACGTTTCTCCAACGGGACAATCCAGCGATTCAGTAATTCTCGGGGGTGGACTTGCTGCCGGCCGAAGTCGTCGATCATGAGCATCCCGCCGGATGCTTTGAGTTGCAGCGGCGCTTCGTAAAATCGTGAATTCTCATCCCAAATCAGGTCAAGAGACGAGAGGGTGAGTTCTCCTCCAACAATGATCGCGGGGCGCTTGCAGACGACCCAACGGCGATCTTGATCGGCGCGCTGCTGCGCCCCGACGACCGGACGATGGTTGTGAAGGTCGAGTACTTTGATGATATGGCCGTCTATCGTAATGGCGTGCGGAATCAGGATGGCGCCACCGAGCAACTCGGTAATCCGTTCAGCGATCGTTGTCTTGCCGTTGCCCGGATCTCCGAAGAGAAAGAGCGATCGTCCAGTGTTTACCGCCTGTCCGATTGTGTCGAGAACACTGTCGCTAATGACGAGATCCGACGTGGCTCTGCGAATGTCTGGAGGACTTACCCGAAATGTTCCCGATTGCTTGCCCTTTAATCGCGTCCCAGTACTGGTCGAGTGTTACCGGCGCCGGACCAATGTACGTGCTCCGGCTCATAGTCTCCCGAGCCCGAGCCGCGCCTTTTGGAGTCACAACGTACTGGTACGCAAGTTCGCCGAAACCACTGCTCCCGGCGACCTCGATCAATTCTTCTCGTTTCAGTACAGTGAGCGCACGATCCACGACGTTGTAGAACGGCAACGCGACGGTGTCAGTTACAGATTGAGCCGTGGTCATGGTATTGAAGAAAATGAACTTCAACGCGAGATCGGCGATAAACGCAAGGTCGAGGCCAGTTTCCTCGACGCTACTTGGCTCCTTTATGAATGGTCCCAGATTGGTTGTTCCCAAACCTGACGTTCCTAAGCTCGACGTGCCCTGTTTGACGTTTCGTCCCTTGTGCGATCCATGTTGAACTGTACCTACCATGTTGTTAGGGCCTGCCTTTGCAATCACGTCACAGCCGTTCGACCAATTCTGGGCAACCTGGACCGAGGATACGCTCCTCACCAGAGCGGGTCAGTAGCATCTGAGTACTGAATTCCCGAAGCCAATTGGCGTATGCGACTCTAATCGATGAGCACGGTTTGCCCCTCGTCAAGACCTGAGACGACTTCCGCCATGCCCATCGCGCGGTATCCGAGGATCACCTCGACCTCAACTTCTTCGCCATCAACGATCGTGGTGACGAATGCACGCCGTCCAACCGTGCGGATGGCTTGTTCAGGTACCAGCAATACATCCTCTCGTAACTCCGTCTGAATCGTGACTTCGGCGTTCATACCCGGCCGGATATCTTCTTCACCGGTCGTCGTAAAGACGATTTTCGTCGGGAAGAGGGTTGCCCCACCGCGCTGTATAGCTTGAGGGGCCGTATTCAGCACCACCCCTTCGATTTCGGTCGAGGGGTCCGAGTCAAGTCGAAAGCGAGCGTTTGCGCCTAGTTTCACATTCGGCAAATCGAGCTCGTCGACGTCTGCGATCAACACCAGTTCGCCCTCCCCAAGGATTTCCGCAACAGGCTGCTGGTCAGCGACCCGGTCACCCGGGGCGACAAGTACCCTGAGAACCATCCCGTCACGTCCGGCCAGGATAGCTCCAGCTCGTCGTCGCTCGATTGCTTCCTGGACAGCTAACTCCGCGGCTGTTACCCGTTCTTCGGCGATTATCGCTTCCTGCTGGAGATTCACAGATTCGGAATCCTCGCTGAGACGGAGTTCTGCAAACTGGAGCGAGAATTCGGCTGCTTCGAGGGCACGTTCTGTCTCTCGGACGGCGTTTTCGAGCTCGGCATCGTCGAGCAATGCAATGATGTCTCCCGCCACAACCGTATCTCCCTCTTCCGCGCCGATTGCCGCGACCGTCCCGGCAGTCGACGTCCGAACCACATCATTGGTCGAACGCTGGATTGTCCCGACGGTGTCGATCGTCACGTCGATCGAACCTCGTTCAACGATCACCGTCTCACGCTCGGGTTTAGCGCTGGCTTGCCAGGCGATGACGATCGTGACAATCGCCGCAATCGTGAAGAGAATGGAGAGTGCCCTCTTACTCATAGCGGAGCACCTTGATTGGCTTCAGACGGGCGGCGAACAAGCCCGGGATCGTCGCCGTGGCCGCTACAGCCAGCAGGCCAATCGCAAGCGACGCTCCGAGCGTCCGGGCGTCGAGGAGAAATGTCAGTTCGAAAAGCTCATTTCCGGTGAGCGTCACCAGGAATCTCGCAATCGGATAGCCGACGAGGACACCGATCAATATGCCGGTAACGGCGATCGCGATGCCCTCGGAGACGAGCATACCGATGAGATGCCTCGACTGCGCTCCGATGGCTCGTAGCACTCCGATCTCGTGCCGTCGCTCGCTAATGTTGATGATGAGCGTGTTGGCAATCCCGGAAACCCCTACCACCCCGACAACCACGACCATGACCCGGAGGAGCTGGGTAAGGATTCCGATAGCTTGTTGGGTGCTTTCCCGGTCGGTATGCGCGGCAAGAGTTCCGGGGCCGAGATCGCGATAGCGGGTTTCGAGAATCGCAAGTGCGCTGTCTACCTCCGCCGGATCCTGGTCGCGGAGTTTCAGCGCGATAAGATCCGCTCGTGTGCCGCGAGCCGAAATCGCGTGAAGATCGCCGATAGTCATGAAGATCTTGCCTGTTCCAGCATTGCCAAGATAGGTGCTTGGATCGTCGACGATGCCGACAATATGGACGGTCACGCGCCGGCTATCCAGATCGAGTTCGACGCTGTCGTTTACGGTACGGTCAAGCGATTCGGCCAGGTTTGATGTGAGCACTACAGAAGGTGGATTGCTGTTCCTGAGCCATGTGCCATCGACCAGCCTGTATTGATAAAGGGGATCCTCAACGGGCATCCCCCAGACATCGGTGCGGGTGGAACCGATGGCGGCATTCTGATTCGTCCAGGGTTCGGCGTCGAGCACGAACGGTTCCTGTTTCAGTTGTCGAGCGATGCTCAGGTCAGCGCCACGCCGGAAGAAGATCCAGCCATCTGCCCCATACAGGTCGTAGAGTTCGTCGGCGGTACCGGAAACTGAATCGCTCAACGCCTGGGTCGAGACGAACGCCGCCACGGCGACAGCTACGACGGCGATCGTGACCGCCGCGCGGCCCGGCCGGCGGATTGCGTTGCGAATGCCGACTGCGACAGAATAGCTGACGTGCGCGATGGGGCGGCTGGCGTTCAGCAGGAGACGGCTTCGATATTCAGATCGGATGGCTGGTGAGTGGAGGAGTCTAGCGACCGGTTTCAGAGCGTTGCGAACTGATGGGATCATCGTCGCTCCGATTGTCACCGCGAAGCCGACAAGGATTGCCAGCACAACTTCGAGAGGCTGGATCGTCAATTGTGGTTGCTTGAGGCCGGTTAGGTCTGTGAGGTAGGCAGCCAGCGCTCTTCCGGCATAGACGCCCACGGCGAGTCCAGCGGCCGATCCAACGGCTCCGATCACCGCGCTGTACATGAGATAGGTCAGAACGACGTGGCGGGTTTGACCCCCGATAGCTTTGAGTACTCCGATCTGCGTTGTTTCCTCACTGATGACCGCCGACAGCGTGTTCGCAACCAGGAATGAAGCCAGGACGGCTCCAAGAATTGAGAAGATCCTGAGCATCAGGAGTAGGGTATTCAGTTCGCGAGCGCCGACGAAGTTAGAAGAATCCCTGACCTCGATGGTGCCGGTGCTGACGCCGCGCTTCCCGAGCAGTCCCGCAATTTCGGACGCGGTCTGACTCGTGCGCTCTATATCTCTCATCCGGACGAGCAGATAGTTGTCCGCGCGGCGTTCAGTCATCTGACGCACTTCGCCCACCCCGGTGTAAGCGAGAGCACGGTTAGTAATTCCTGCTCCGAGGGTCGCGGGAGAACGAGTGAACCCACTGACCGTAAGATAGGTGATTTCATCATCTGGGGTGCGCTGAATGGCCACAACGTCACCGATGTTGACCGGTTCGAGGTCATTGACACTTGCGTCGAATGCGACTTCGCCGCGTCCTGGGAAGCGCCCGGAATCGAGATCCACGATGTCGAGACGCATCGTTGAGAAATCGTCGATTCCGAAGATGCGAACGGAGTGCTGCGAACCGCTTGTGCTGAATCGCGTCAGTACGGCTGAACGGCTTTCCGCCGTTTCAACGTTTTCGTTCCGCTCGATGAGGCTCAAGGTTGTCGTTGAGAGGTCGCCAGTGAACGCGGCAAGGTCCGCCTGACTGCTCGCGTCGTAGGTGAGCCTCTGGGCATCCAGAACATCGTGGTTTGCGGTGGCGATTGCGACGACACCTGCGACGCCAAGGATCACGCCGAGGAGTGTCAGCGCATTCCTCAATCGCCGGCCACGAAAATCGCGAATGACCTTTCTAGCCAGTGTGAGCATATGCTGGTTTCTCTGAGGACTGGAGTCCGCTAGCGGGATCGGACGTATCTCGAACGATCTTCCCGTCCCGCATTTCCACCTGCCTCGGTGCGCGTTCGGCGACTTCCCGGTCGTGCGTCACCAAGACGACTGTGGCCCCACCGCGCCAGAGCTCTTCGAGCAGTTCGATCACCACCGCGCCATTCTTGCTATCCAGATTGCCAGTGGGTTCGTCGGCGATAAGGAGTTTCGGCTGATTCGCCAGCGCGCGTGCGATCGCCGCTCGCTGTTGCTCGCCGCCAGAAAGCTCTGACGGTAGGTTGTTAGCAAGTTCCTGAATTCCAACGAGCGACAGCAGGCTATTGGCGCGATCGGTCTTGCTGCCCTTGCGACCGGCGAGATCCATGGGCAGCACAACGTTCTCCAACACCGTGAGAGTTGGCATGAGTTGGAAGAATTGGAACACGATCCCCACATTCTGACCGCGCCATGCCGCCAGCTTGTTTTCGCTCATTCCGCCCAGAGGATTCCCAAGGACAATTGCTGATCCAGAATCCGGAAGATCAATCGCTGAAACGATGTTCAACAGGGTGGACTTGCCAGACCCGGAAGCTCCAACTATTGACATGTATTCGCCGTACGGAATCTCTAGGCTAACCTCATCCAACGCTCGAATTACGCGCCGGCCAGTGTGGTACTCGCGCACGATCTCATTCAGCTGGACTGCCAGGCCGGATGGATCCTGATCCTGATTCTCCGCATCAATCTTGACTTCACTCACGATTGTCTGGCCCCGTTCGATCCGTTCGGCCAGTGTCGTCCAGAAGTTCTGGTCTCCGAGCACGCGTACGGAGGATGGCCATCTGCTCGCGCCACTTACGAATGCGCCCGTGGTGTCCACTGGTAAGAACTTCGGGAACTGTCAGTCCCCGGTACTCGGCAGGACGGGTGTATTGCGGGTATTCGAGCAATCCCTCCAGATGGGATTCGTCCTCGAGCGAACTGGAGCTAATGACTCCAGGAAGAGTGCGGGTGACTGCGTCGACAACAATCGCCGCCGGAAGTTCGCCACCGCTTACGACATAATCTCCTATCGATATCTCGTCGTCTACAAGCAGGTCGACGACGCGCTGATCGACGCCTTCGTAGCGTCCGCAGATGATTGCTATGCGTTCGTATCCGGCTAGCTCCGTGACGCACTCCTGGTCGAAGGTGCGCCCGCTTGGGGTCATAAGAATGACGTGCGTTCGGGCTAGTTCCTCTCCGATTGCCTCCTCAATGGATTCAATGATCGGGGGCGCCATCATGACCATCCCTGCGCCACCACCGAAGGGCGTGTCGTCGACTGATCGGTGGCGACCGATGCCGTGCTCTCGAATATCGTGAATCCCAATTTCAACAATCCCACGATCTTGCGCCCGCTTCACGATCGATTCGGAGAATGGTCCAGTGAAGATCGGTGGGAAGATCGTGAAGATATCAAATCGCATCAGTCAGAGATCCAAACATGCTCTTGAGACGGGTTGGGAGATCTTCAAGCGTTTCAACGCGCAAATCGGCCGTCGAGCACCCCTCTGCGGTGTTGTCCCAGTCAACGAGGACTGTGCGCATTCCCGCCATTTTCGCTGTCGTCACATCGAATCGTTCCGAGTCTCCAATGTGAATGCACTCGGACGGGGCGCGATCGAGCCGCTGCGCCGCGATCTCGTAGATCCGCTTTGATGATTTGTAGTGGCCACAGCTTGCAGAGGTGAGAACATCCTCAAAACAGTCAGCGATGTCGAATCGTTGCAATGTCCATTCGAGAAACGGATGGTATGCCGCGCTCGAGACGACGAGCATCGGTACACCCCAATCCTGAAGCCGCCGGACCGAATCGATTATGCCGGGCAACGGCGTTGTCGATTCAACCGTCGGGAGAAAGATCTCTTCCAATCCCTGGTCGACGATGGACGGGTTCACTTCCAGACCAATCCGGGCTAGCGCAGCTGTAACGCATTCAGCGGCGTCCATTTCCAGTCCGCTGTCCATGACGCCCAGCCGGAGTTCGCGGTAGCGCGCTCGAGCCCGCGAACTCATTTCCGTAGAAACGTGCATCGAAGACTTTCCAGCGTGCCAGTGAAGGAATGCGGGAGCCAGATCGTACACCTCAAGTTGGAACCACGAATCACAACAGGCGATTGTATTGTGGAAGTCAATTGTCACACCCCAGGTCACGTTTCTTGCAGGTCCCTTCCGTCTCCAAATACTCGATACCTATCGTACGCGCTAAAAACTGGAATAATCAGGAGCATGAGGGAGGACAACGGGAAATTGGAGGATCGATTGCCCAGCGGAACATACGGAACCATACTCGTTGCTGGAGGGGCGGGTTTCATCGGTAGCGATTTCGTGCGTCTTCTCCTCGAGCAAGATTATGAGCGGGTGATTGTCGTTGACAAGCTGACCTACGCTGGCAATCTTGACAATCTGGAGGAGGTTCGCTCCGATCCCAGGCTTTCGTTCATTCAGGGTGATATCTGCGACCAAGAACTCATTGCCGAAGCGGCAAAAGGAGTCGATGCGATCGTCAATTTTGCGGCTGAAACGCACGTGGACCGATCGCTACTGGGCGCAAGCGAATTCATTCAAACCGATGTTTTCGGAGTCTATGTGTTGCTTGAGACGGTCAAAGAACTGCAAATCGGCCGGTTCGTTCACGTGAGCACCGACGAGGTGTATGGTCATGTTCCGGTCGGCTCGTCGAAGGAAACGGATCCGCTCTCTCCGCGCAATCCATACTCAGCGAGCAAGGCTGGCGGCGAGTTGATGATTGAAGCTTACCGCGCATCTTACGGCGTTCCTGCGCTGATAACACGTGGCTCAAATACCTACGGCCCCTTTCAGTATCCGGAGAAAGTGCTGCCGATTTCGATAACCAACGTGCTGGACGGCCAACCGATACTGATTTATGGCGACGGCTTGCAGATGCGTGACTGGCTGCACGTGCGCGATCACACACGAGGGATCGAGCATGTTCTTCAGCACGGTGTCGTTGGCGATGTGTACAACATCGGCGGCGGCAATGAACGCCACAATATCGACATCTTGGAAGCCATCCTGCACGAACTCGACGCGCCAGCAGAGCTACTTCACTTCGTCTCGGATCGAGCCGGCCACGATCGCCGGTACTCTCTGGACACATCAAAGATTCGCGAACTGGGTTGGGAGCCCCGAGTTCCACTCGAACAGGGACTACGTGAGACAACACGGTGGTATCGAGATCGCCGCGACTGGTGGGAGCCTATCCGGCAGAGTCCTGAATACCGGGAGTACTATGACCGTAACTACGCCCACCGCGATGTCCTGAAGGTTGGTCGATGATCAGGATTGATATCGCGGTAGCAAAAACCCACAAGTACGCGTCGCGGGAGAGTGGTGACACTGTCGAAACTGGTGAACGCCCGACGGGTGGGATATCGGTTGTGATGGTAGATGGTCAGGGTTCCGGCGCTGCGGCGAAATCGCTGAGTATGCTGGTGTCGAGCAAAGCGCTCTCGCTGCTCAAAGAAGGAATACGAGACGGCGCCGTTGCTCGCGGAACCCATGACTTCCTGTTGGCGTTCCGTCATGGCAAGGTCTCCGCAACCCTCGATATCGTCTCAGTGGATCTCGCGTCACACGAAGTCATCGTCGCCCGGAACAATCCTATTCCATACGTCCTCGGTACCAACGACGAGTACGAACTGCGAGCGAATGTCGCCGGACCAATCGGAGTCCACCGGCATACTCGACCGATCGTCGATTCATTTCCGGCCGAAGCCGGACTTTGTGTGGTGGTCTTCAGCGACGGCATCGCGGGCGCCGGAAAGCGATTTGGCACGACGTTCGATCCGGTTGGCTACCTCCGTCAACATTCGCGTGCGTCCACAACTGCCCAGGAAATTGCCGACGGCATGTTGATGGCGGCAGTGTCAGCGGATGCCGACCGGCCGGCGGATGATATGAGCGTCGTCGTGATGTCTCTGTCATCGACGGATGGCGAACCAGAGCCGATCCGCCGGATGTGGGTGAGTTTGCCGATCCCCTGATTGGGGGGCGGAAACAAATGACCTCGAAGATTGTTGTCGTCGGATATTGTGCTTCAGGCAAGTCCACGGTTGTCGATGCTCTCCAGGCGAGCGGCCTCGATGCGGTCGCAGTCGGCCAGGAGCATTCAGGCATAGCCGATTTGTGGCGGCACCCTTCCCCTGATGTCGTCGTGTTCCTGGATGTCGAGCTCGAGGAGATCCGCAAGCGTCGCGGAAACCCGCATTGGCCCGAATGGATCTACCAGCTTCAACAGAAGCGGCTCGCCAACGCGCGACAACGGGCGAATATCGTGATCGATACGTCGGAACTTGATCTTGCTGCTGTCGTCCGGGAGATCCTCGGTCAGCTTGGCGATCAGGAAGGAGAGGAAGCCGCTGTACGTAGCGACGAGAGTCTGTGGAAGTAGTGGCGTATCACCGGTCTGGCGGCGGCGGAGATGAGAATGATGATTCCGACCATTTCCGAGTTCGCGGCGGAAGAGCTCGCCAGCGCCGGAATTGCCGCAGTGCCGAGCGTCCCAAACGGAACGAGGCCGATGCCCGCGGCGAATGCGAACCAGATTGGATTGCCATCTCCGACGTACGGTCCAACCAGTACCTTGACCACCGCTGCCGCTGCCGATGACGCGGCGACGGCGCTGATTACCTCCACGGCTCGCACTCGAAGTCCCGCGTAGGGCGATGGTGGCGCAGGCACCTGTTGAACCCGAACGGATCGTCGCCAGGTGGTAAGTGCGACGATCCCCGCAAGCACCAACAGTGGCACAACCAACGCTGAATCGAATACTTCAAGATATATCAACCCGCCCGCCAGATGAAACGCGGAAATCATCCAAGCGCTGGTTTTCCACTGCTGCGGAATCACTCCGAGAATGAGAATGGCGATTGCACACTCCACACTGAGGAACACGGGCAGCGCGTCCCACAGCGTGAGCGCCCAGCTTGTAGGGAGCGCTGCTAGATCAGTTAGGCCCGGCATCGCGCTCCCGATCTACGTCAGAATGGATGACACTGCTACAATCGCTCGCTGATGGCATAGACCAACGTTCCGTTATCAGTGTACGGTGATCAATGAGTGGATGACTGAGCGAATGGACGTTCTTGATTACATGGTGATCGGGAACTAAATATGACTGATTCCGTTCGTCTGCAAACTCGGGCAACGCCGGGTCACGGGATCGAAGTACTGACTCCGGAGGCCGTGCAAGAGCTACGAATACCCTGGGATGCTCGTTACTCGAAGCAAGAGATTCTTGACCTTGTTGCGAGTGAGCCGGACTTGTCCCTGTGGCACCCGCGCACTGGCGGCTTCCTTCTTGCTTCGAGGTGGCGTCATCGCGACGAGATTGCGAACGTGCTTGACATTACTGGGCCAGCTGTTTCGCACGAGCTGCTGAGATCGTTCGTAGACAACGCCACGGACGCAGGATTTTTGCTCGCGGTTGTTGCCGAGTATTCCGAGCGGCGCAGTAGCAGTTTCTACGATGCGGCCGGGCTACAAATTGTCGAAAATATCGTCGTCTACGAGCTTGGTCGCATTTCTCGTCGTAGCGGCATCGAAGATCATCTCGACCGCCTCAGGTCGCGGATCGTTGACGTACTCGACAATTCATCATTACAGCAGTTGCTGGAGCTGGATCATGCTGCGTTTCCGTGGTTGTGGTGGAACAGTTCAGAGGAGTTCTTGAACTACGCCGCGGTCCCAGGCGTCGCGATCGAAGCTTTTGATGACGACGACGGTCAGCCGATTGGGTACATAGGGACAACTTCACTCGGGTCCTGGGGACATCTCGATAGAATAGCTGTCGCGCCAATGCGCCAGGGTGAGGGCCTTGGCCGTCGCTTACTCAACTATGCGATCGGACGACTGAGCAACGGTGGGGCTCGGAGAATTGCCCTCAGTACCCAGGCAACCAATCACGTTAGTAGAGCCCTATACGAATCCATGGGTTTCCGGCGTTCACGACGGCACGACTACCGAATCTATGGACGATCGCTTCGGGATGATCTCGAAACTGTATAGCTAGAAGAACAGATTAATGACGAATACATTTGGACGGGCATTTCGAATCACGACATGGGGCGAATCCCATGGACCAGCGCTTGGCGTCGTTCTCGACGGGTGTCCCGCGGGTGTTGAACTGAGCGATGAAGTCGTGCAAACCGACCTTGACCGTCGCAGGGTTGGACAGTCGAGGGTAACCAGTCCACGGCAAGAACGGGATCGTGTCCAGATTCTGTCCGGCGTCTGGGAGGGGAAGACCACTGGCGTTCCGATTTCAATGATCACTTACAACCGGGACGCCGACTCGAGCAAGTACGACGCGATCAAAGATCTCTACCGGCCAGGGCACGCCGATTACACCTACGACGCAAAATGGGGAATTCGCGATCATCGTGGCGGTGGGCGATCCAGTGCCCGGGAGACCTGGGGGCGGGTTGCTGCCGGTGCAGTCGCACGCCAGATTCTCGCAGCGTCCGGGATCGACGTGTACGCGCACACCGTACAGATCGGTAACATTCGAGCTGAACAATTCGACCGCCAGGAGATTGACAGGAATATGGTCAGGGCTGCCGATGCTGGCGCGGCGACGGCTATGATCGATGCGATCGATCAGATCAAAATTGAGAAGAACAGCCTGGGCGGAGTCGTTGAGGTGGTCGCGCTTGGCGTTCCTCCAGGGCTTGGCGACCCGATGTACGGGAAACTTGATGCGCTGCTTGGCCACGCAATGATGAGCATCCATGCGACGAAAGGAGTGGAGATCGGTAGGGGGTTCGATTCGGTCGCCTCGACAGGTTTCGAGAATAATGACTGGCTGTATACCGACGAAACGGGCAGGGTGCGTACGCGCACAAACCACGCGGGAGGGATGCTGGGCGGCATTTCGAATGGCGAGCCGATTGTGGCCAGAGTCGCGATCAAACCCACGTCCTCTGTAGCCCGCGAACAGGAAACGGTCAACAATAGAGGCGAATCTCAGACGATCGTTGTCGAAGGGCGCCACGACCCATGCGTCGTGCCGCGGGCGGTGCCAGTCGTCGAAGCGATGATGATGCTGGTGCTCGTTGACGCGCTGCTGCTGAACAGAATCAGTCGTCTATCCTGGGAGGCGCCGACGTCACCTTGAAAATGTGAGCCCCTCAAGTAACCGCCAGAACTCTGGCAGGGTCTTGCTTACACACCCAGGGTCGGCTATCTGGATCCCGGGCGCCTGTGTTCCGGCAATTGCGAATGCCATCGCAATCCTGTGATCGTCGTACGTGTGAATTGTTGCCGGTTGAGGATTGGCTGGCTGAATTGCGATCGAATCGTCCCGCTCTTCGACGATGACCCCCATCCTGGCAAGTTCGGTCGCCGTTGCCGCAAGACGGTCCGTTTCTTTGAGCCGGATGTGGCCTATGTTCCTGATTATGGTCGGGCTCGTCGCGAATGGAGCGATCGCGGCGAGCGTCATGGCGGTGTCCGAAATCGCGTTCATATCGACGTCCACTCCAGCAAGCTGTGATGGACCGCGAACCGTGATCTCGTCGCCACGGGTGACATCGGATCCCATCGACTCCAGCACATCGACGAACTGGATATCGCCCTGGGCGGACGTTGCCGGCAAATTGGCGACACTAATCTGACCGCCGGAGACGGCGCCAAGGGCGAAGAAGTAGCTGGCGGAAGATGCGTCAGGTTCAATGGCGTACTCCCGCCAGCTATATCGTTGGCCTGGCACGATGCTAATCCGCCGGTAGCCATCGTGGCTCATCTTCACGCCGAAGACTTCCATGGTCGAGGCGGTCAGGTCGATGTAGGGCTGGGAGACGAGCCTGCCATCAACGTTGATTGATACTTCGCCCGACGTCGCAGGCAGTGCCATTGCCAGAGCGGAGAAGTACTGGCTGGAAAGGTCTCCACGCATAGTTGCCTGACCCGGAGCGATGCCAGCGGTTGTGATCCTGATGGGTGGGCACCCATCACCATTCTCCGAAACCGCGTCTACGCCGAGTTGGCGTAACGCGTCGAGCAACGGCTCAATCGGTCGTTTTCTCATGGCATCAGTGCCATCGAGCCGGTATGTGCCGTTCCCTGACGCGCAAAGGGCAGCAAGAAAGCGCATCGACGTGCCTGAGTTCCCGAGGAACAGGGAGGCATCCCGTTCGGGAATCCGGCCCCCGTGCCCGCCGATTCTGATGACGCGCTCGTCCCAATCCGCGACGACCTCGAACCCAAGCGAGCCCAAGGCAGCGGCCATGTACCGCGTATCGTCGCTATCGAGGACGCCTCGGAGAGTCGACTCTCCTTGAGCGAGCGCGGCAATGATCATCGCCCGGTTGGTGATGCTCTTCGATCCCGGCAGGCTGACACGGCCAACAACCGGCCCATGAGCGATCTGAACGGGATAAGGATCTGGCAGCTTCAAGCCATCAGGTGTCATGTGATCTTCAGATCCCATGAATAGGGGATGCTCGGGTCGTCATACGGTGTTCGGAGCTCGTCGGGATCGTTGGGATCATAGGGTTCGGTTGGGAAGTTGACAAGCAAACAGGGCGTGACACCGATATTCTTGAAACCGTGGAGCACGCCTCTCGGGATCTTTACGACAATCCTGTTCTCGTCCCCGATGAAGAACTCGTTGATCTCGCCATAGGTGGGGGAATCTTCCCTCCGGTCATAGAGAGGAACTTTGATCATGCCGGACACACAGGTGAAATAATCGGTCTGCTTTCGGTGATAGTGCCAGCCACGGATCACGCCTGGATAAGAGATCGAGAAGTAGCACTGGCCAAACTGCTCGAAGATCGGGTCATCTCTCCTCAGGATCTCGGTCAGTGATCCGCGCTCATCCGCGAATGTCCGTAGTTGCTTGATTTCAACACCGTCTATCATCGACTCTCCTCATTCCCGGGCTACCAGAGTGGGTGTGGCAAGGGCAAGTATGCGCTCCGAATGCGAACCAAAGGGCTCGAGATCGTAACTCCCAAACAATGACACCAGATCCCATCCGGTCCTGCTGAGCAAGTGTTCCAATTCATAAAGGTGGACGTAGCGCGTCGAATAATGATCCACGAGCCGCCGGACCGAGCCATCGGGAGAGGTGACGTCAAAGTAGACGGTGGTCTGGATCAGCTGGGACGCGAGATCGTGAGTTCGCGCTACCCATTTGTCCAGCCGGTCGCCATTCTCATAGACGTGCTGGAATTCGAGCAAGATCCTCCCGTCCAGCTGGCTAATCAGATTTGGGTCTGGCACGAACAGGTCAAGCAGCATGACGCCGCCAGGGGCCAGAACGCGCCGAACGCTTTCCAACGTTTCGATCTGCGAGCGAACGTCAACCAGGTGGAGGAACGTGTTGATTGCCGACAGGACGAACGCAAACGGACCATGCGGTAGGAGCGGTTCAACGTCACACGCTCTCATATCCCGCTGCACGAGGGTCACATCGGCGTCGACACGGGAACGAGCAATTTCCAGCATCGCATTCGAGGTATCGATACCCACAACTGGATAGTCGACGCCAGCCAATGCCTCCAGAACCCGCCCCGTCCCGCATCCCAGTTCAAGGATCGGACCGCGCGCCCGTTCCGCAAACTGGCGGTACATGTCGAGGTCCGCATCAAAGACGCTGTATTCAAGATCGTAGAATTGTGAGAGGACTGTATATTCGTTGGCTTCAAAGTCCGGTAAAACATTCATGTTGGAATTCTACGCGTAGTTCACGGGGCGTCCAGCGCCAGCCGAAACCGAAACGGAAGAGACGAGCATCGTGGCCACTCAAACTCGAAGCAAAACCAACAGCGCGGACGAGGGGCGGAAGGTCGTCACTACGAATCGGCGCGCCCGCTACGACTATCACATCGATGAGGTTGTTGAAGCCGGGATATCGTTGACCGGGACTGAAATCAAGTCGATTCGGGATGGCCGCGCCAACCTCCAGGATGCCTATGCGGTCATAGATAATGACGAGGTCTGGCTTCTCGGAATGCATGTTTCGCCGTTTGAACAGGCGAGCGAGTACTTCAACCACGATCCGCGCCGGCCAAGAAAGCTGCTGCTCCACCGCAAGCAGATCGACTACTTGAAGCGGCAGCTTATGCAGAAGGGCTACACGTTGATTCCTCTTCGCGTTGTCCTCAGTCGAGGTTACGCGAAGATCGATCTTGCGTTGGGCAAAGGCAAGCAACAGTACGACAAACGCCAGTCGATTGCCGAGCGGGACGCGGATCGCCGCATCCAGCGGGCGTTGCGGGAGCGCCACTAATCCGGTATACTCAGATGCTTACCTATGGGGATGTCTGGATTCGACAGGGCCGTAGGTTCGTAGATTGCAGGTCGAGGTCGCCCCAGGACTCGTAAAAAGGGGCAAAATCATAGACGGCGAAGAAGAACTCGCCCTCGCTGCTTAGCATAGTCTAGCAGTGCGTTCGCCCGGTCCGATTCCTGGCAGGGCCGGTGTCGAGCGACGCAAAGCCGGGATGCGGCTGCCCGAGCGCTCACGTGAGGCGGTCAAAGGATAACGTGATCTGGCCTGGCTGAGACGGTGTCGATGCCGGTTCGTCAGGCGACATAAATCATCGACTAAGCCTGTAGGATATCTGCGGCTGAACGTTCTGGACGGGGGTTCGATTCCCCCCATCTCCACTCAACAGGCGCCCATCACCAGATGGGCGCTTTTGCTTGTGTTGAAATCCACGATGTGTGGCTCGCTCGCCAGCAGCAGATTTCTCTAACTGCGAGTCGACAGCGTGAGTACTCTAGGTTGCTGCGCCTAAGATCGGCACGAGCTTTTCCCCATCGATGCTCCCGCCGGTAACGATCGCAACGGTCGTGCCCCTATCAGCTATCGGAACCTTGATAGCGGCAGCGAGCGCCAACGCGCCAGCCCCTTCGGCGACAACTTTGTTCCCGAACGCCAACTGGCGGATAGCGTCCTTAACTTCGTCTTCCGATATCAGGATGCAATCATCCGCGAGGGCACTCAACAGAGGGAACATCTCTTCAGTCATGTAAGGAACGGCCACGCCGTCACAAATCGTCCGGCACTCGACTGCCTCAGGACGTCCTGCGGCCAGACTCGCGGAGAGGGCAGGGCAGTCCCGGGGCTCAACTGCGACCATCCGGACATCGGGCTTCAGGAGTTTCAAAGCCGAGGCCACGCCCGCGAAAAAGCCGCCGCCGCCGACCGGAATATAGACCGTTTCAACCTCAAGGAGATCTTCGAAGATTTCGAACCCGGCGGAGCCATGACCGATTAAGACGTCCCGATTTGTCCAGGGATGGATGAACGTGTAATCCTGCCCCTCCCATCCTTGTTCCCGCATGTAGGCAAACAGCTCCGAAGTCGAGACGAACACCGGCTCACCACCGTATGCGCGAACGGCGTCCACTTTGGACTGTGGCGCGCCATGCGGCATCATGCTCTGTGCTCTTACGCCAAAGTGCCGGCCGCACCAGGCAAGGGCTTGTGCCGTGTTCCCTGCGCTGGTAGTAAAGAGCCCGCGTTGTCGTTCCTCATCCGACAACCTCGACACCGCGTTGTAAATGCCTCGCAACTTGAACGAGTTGATTGGCTGATGTATTTCGAGCTTCAAGTACGTTCGTGTAGCGCCGATGGACTCGTGAGCGCCGATCAGCGGCGTACGAGTCGCGATGCCTGCCAGGTTCTGGCGAGCGATATGAAACTCGTCAAGCGTGGGAACGGCTATCATCTCGCTTCCTGGCACGTTGAGGCTCCTGGTTCTCTTTACCAATGATCAAGTGGCGGCGCTAACTGGCGACGCTCACCGGCATCCTGCTCGCGTCCTGAATCGCCAGTTCGATCGTGGCGAAGTCCTCGTCGTCAACTGGTCGAATGTTGCCCTGGAAGGCGAGCGTCCAGTTTTTGGCGGGCCACTTGGAAACGTACTTCAGCTGGCGGGCCACCGGTTCGGCATCGATGAAGTTGTCCTCTTCGAGCACGAGGTCGGGTTCGATGTGAAACCTGAGCGGGTATGTTTCATCCGCGCGCTTCTTGTTCGTGCTGTGCCAGATCGGGGTATCATCTTCGAAGTATTCTGAGGTGATAGTGGCGGTAGCTGCGAATGCTTTTATGCCAGTGATGTACCAGGTAACCCGGTCTCCGGGCCGCATCTGCTCCGCCTTCTTACGATGCCGGCTCTTCAAACCCTGGATTGTGAAGCCATTATCACGGGTGGCACGAAAGTTGTCGACTGAGCCGGTGATGATCCAGTTCGTATTGCTGGACAAGGAACTGTCCCTTTCACTATGTACGTACGGTCCGGTGTCAAGTATGCCAGCTCGATTAGCCGGAGGCTCGACCTGGCCAAGATCCTAACGAGGGCGGTAGTGAATGACGGCAACCCAGACATCCCAAGTGATTGCTGAACTCGAATCGATCGTCGGACGCGGTTTCGTGGTGTCCGATCGGGCTGGGCTAGGCGTGTACGAACTCGATGCTTCGGATGAAGCGATTACCGGCATTCATCGTCCAGTAGCAGCAGTCCTACCCGCGACCACCGAGGAGGTTTCGGCAGTCGCGCGCGTCGCTGCGAAGCACGGACTACCGATTCTGGCGCGAGGATCGGGAACCGGCCTCGCTGGCGGCGCGATCGCCACGCGAGGCGGGATCATGATCGTGACCGCACGAATGAACGAAATCCAGGAAATCAGCCTGGTCGATCGATTCGCTATCGTCCAGCCGGGAGTCATCAATCTCGATCTTTCGTCTCACTTGGCGCCTCATGGGTTCTATTACGCGCCTGATCCGTCCAGCCAGCGAGCATGCTCGATTGGGGGAAACCTTGGAAACAACTCCGGTGGTCCGCACTGCCTGAAATATGGGGTGACGAACAACCATGTGCTGGGTCTGGAGGTCGTCCTCCCGGGAGGCGATGTCTGCTGGTTCGGTGGCCCGTCGGCGGAGAATCCTGGCCACGATCTCACCGGATTGATTGTTGGCTCCGAAAGCACGCTCGGAATCATTACCCGCGCGATCGTCTGCATCCTGCCGATGCCGGAGTCGAAAGGCGTGCTCCTGGCGTCCTTCCAATCGATGGAGACGGCCTCACGTGCTGTGTCGGCCACGATCGCTGCCGGAATCCTCCCGTCGGCGCTCGAGATGATGGACAAGGTCACAATTTCCGCCATCGAAGCTGGAATCGGAGCAGGGTATCCGCGGGACGCAGCAGCGGTGCTGCTTGTTGAGCTGGACGGGCCACGGGCAAACGTCGAGCGAGAGAGGGAGCAAGTGGCGGAGATCCTGGGTGAACATGGGGCGCTCGAGGTAAGCGTCGCGCGTTCAGAGGCGGAGGCCGCTCTGCTCTGGTGGGGACGGAAAGCCGCGTTCGGAGCCATGGGCCGGCTAGCGCCAAATTACCACTTGACGGATACTGTCGTTCCCCGATCGAAGCTCCCAGAAGCGATGCGGCTCGTTGAGGAAGTGGGGGGCCAGTACAACCTGACCATCGCGAATGTCTTTCACGCCGGGGACGGCAATCTGCATCCGCTGATACTGTTCGACCGCCGGGAATCAGGGATCATGGAACGAGTGCTGGAAGCGAGCAAGCTCATGATGCAGCATTGCATCGACCTGGGCGGAGCGATAAGCGGCGAACATGGCATCGGCATCGAGAAGAATGATGCGTTGACTCTGATGTTTGGCGATGCCGACTTTGAGGAAATGGCCAAAGTGAAGCGGGCGTTCGATCCGGCAAACGAGTCGAATCCGGGCAAGGTCTTTCCTAGCGCATTTGATCCCTACGCAACGTCGGAGGACGCGCTCTGATGACGACGCAACCGGTTTCCGTCGAGCCAGCATCGGTTAAAGAACTGTCGCAATTCGTGCGCGAAACGGCAGGCGCCGGAGAATCGCTTGTCGCTTGTGGTGGCGGAACCAAGCAAGCTTTCGGCAACGTCGCGCCCGGTCCCGATCATATCGTTGGTCTGCGACTTCTGGGCTCGGTACTAGACTATTCACCGGTCGATCTCATGATTGCCGTTGAGTCGGGAATCACACTCGAGAGTATCGATGAACTTCTGGCGAGCAATGGCCAGCGGCTCGCGCTAGATGCGCCGCACCGGTCTCTTTCGACGTTGGGGGGTGTCTTTGCGGCCGGCCTTTCAGGTCCACGCCGGTTGAAATACGGGTCGCTCAAGGACTTTATTGTTGGTCTTGAAGTCCTGACGAGTGAAGGGGTCGTCACCCGTTCGGGCGGCATGGTCGTCAAGAACGTAAGCGGCTTCGAGCTGGCCAGATTGCATTACGCCGGGCTCGGGTCATTCGGCATCGTTACACGAATCAATCTGCGAGTACTGCCGATGCCAGAATCAAGGCGCGAAGTCATCAGTGGCTTTTACGACGCCGGGACGTGCCTGGATTCCGCCGCTTCGTTGCTCGTTTCGTCGCTTGATCCAGCTGCCGTGTATGCGGTGTGGAGCGCCGCGGACGGTTGGGCGCTCCACGTGCAATTTGAAGGTTCGGATTCATTCACCGCCAGTCAGGCGGAACGAGTGATCGATAGGCTATCCGGCTTTGATCATCAGGGAACACGTTCTAGCACCGCATCAGGAGCCTCGACCCCGGCGTTTGATCGTGCAATCGACCTCCGTGGCGCACCGGATGCGCTTGTTGCACGGGCTTCGGTTCGGGCGTCACAGCAAGCGCAGAGCGCGGAACGGTTGACACGTATCGTTGGCATTCAACTTCTCGCCGATCCCGGTTCGGGGCTGATCTACATTCGATGCCCGGCGACTGAAGCGAACATCGAGGCGATCGTGCGAGATGCGCCGTCTACGACATTTCTTGCTCTGCCAGATTCGTTGAAGGCTGGCCGGGACGTTTTTGGCCCGATGAACGAAAACGCAGCCCAGGTGCTGACGAGACTGAAGAAGCAGTTTGACCCGCGCGGTATGTTCGGACCCGGAAGATTTGCTCGATTCCTCTAGCGAACTGGAACGGAAGATGAGATGAGCATGACGTTTCCGACTAGCGTGACCAGGAGAGGATTCACAGGCGCAGACCAGCCGCCACAGGAGGTTATCGATTCGTGCGTGCACTGTGGTTTCTGCCTCCCGGTATGTCCGACATACCGGGAAACCTACCGGGAGCGCTCGTCCCCGCGGGGAAGGATATGGCTGATCAAGGCCGTCGCCGATGGGGAGCTTGACATCGAGGATCCTGTCTTCCAGCAGGAGATGCAGCTCTGCCTCAATTGCCGCGCATGTGAAGCAGTCTGCCCGTCCGGCGTAAAGTATGGCGAACTGGTCGAGTCGGCCCGCGCGCAGATCCTTAGACACAACGATTCGGCGGTTAAGGAGCGGGCGACGCGCACCGTCGGTCTGAAGCTACTCCTGGGAAACCCCAGGATCCTGCGGACTGCGTCCCGTGGAGCGCGGCTCTACGACCGCACCGGCATCGCCGGCGCGGTGTCGTCGACGGGAATCCTGGATCGGGTCGGACTGGCGGGGGCTGAATCGATCCGCCCACCGATGGACGAGGAGTTCCTCTACCCAGGCCGGGAGTACTGGCCAGCGGTTGGTAAGCGGCGCGGAACCGTCGCGATGCTCGCCGGGTGCGTCATGAGCACGGCATTCGCGGACGTGCATCGCGCTACCGCACGGGTGCTGGCCCGCAATGGATTCGATGTTATCTTTCCGCCTTCCCAGGGCTGCTGCGGGGCGCTGGCGGTTCACTCAGGGGACTCCGACACCGGTCGCGCGATGGCGCGGGCAAACATCGAGGGCTTCGGGAGCCCCGAGTTCGATGCAGTGATCGTGAATGCTGCCGGATGCGGGGCGGCGATGAAGGAGTACGATTTCCTGCTCCGAGATGATCCCGCTTTCGCCGCCAGAGCGAAGAATTTCGTGGCAAAGGTGAAGGACGCGACTGAGTTTCTCGCAGATGCCGGTCTGACCACTTCCCCGAATAGGCTGCGGCTCCGTGCGACCTATCAGGATGCCTGCCATCTGGCGCATGCGCAGCGGATTACGTCCCAGCCACGGGATCTGTTACGGGCCATACCGGGACTGGATCTCGTTGAGATGGCAGAATCCGATCTCTGCTGCGGAAGCGCCGGGATCTATAACCTTCTGCAACCGGAGATGGCCACTTCACTACGAGAACGCAAGATAGACCATGCTCTCGAAACAAGCACAGACGTCATTGTATCGGCGAATCCTGGCTGCATCCTGCAACTCAGAGCCGGATTGCGGGCCCGTCGAATTGACCTGCCTGTGGAGCACATCATGACGATCCTCGATCGAGCCTATGAAAGCGAACTGGCGGCTCCCGCCTGAGTGGCACGAGCCACAGCAATGTCACCAGGAATTTGACGCCCTCCGGCCAATGCAGCCGTCGGATCAGAAACGGTTCCATGGCGTACGAACACTCGCGGTAGAATTGCACAAGAGAACGGTGGTCGAAAGGATGGGAACGAGTGACTTATGAAGCGGGGGGCCGACGTCTGGGCGTAGTAACCGACGGTAGCTTCACCGCGGGACTGACCGTTCGCCTGGAGGCGCGCAAACTCGGAGGATCTGCAAGTTGGCAGTTTTGTCGTCGTCGACGGCAATCAGCACCGATACTTCAGCTTGGTGACGGATTTGCAGCTGCGGGCTACCGATCCGGGCGTAATGTCCGACCCGCCGGCCGGGTCGGCGTTTGTTCGCCGGGCGCTCGATGGCATTCATTCGTATGCGGTGGCTATCGTTCGTCCGAGCCTGCTCTTGGAGGATCAGGACGATCTCTATCTCGAATCCGGACCTAAACCGGTGCGCACGATCCCTGCTCACTACAGCGTGCTTCGTTCTGCCGAAGCGGAGGATTTCGACATCGTGTTCGGGAAGGAATCCGACACACGCTTCGCCATCGGTTCACCGGTTGCCATGGCCGATGTGATGATTCCGATAGACCTGCCGCGCCTGATCGAGCGCTCGAACGGGATATTCGGACAGACCGGAACCGGCAAGAGCGTCCTGACGAGACTGATCCTCTTCGGGCTTATCCGGAGCCGGCTGGCGTCCACACTGATCTTCGACATGCACGACGAGTACGCGCACGGCGATCCGAGGAAGCCCGATATACCCGGATTGAGATCCCTCTTTAGCTCGAACGAGGTCAAGGTTTTTGATCTCGATGACCGGCCTGGGCAATCCATCCCCAGATTCGCATCGGCTTGAATCAGATTGAACCCGGGGACATAGCCCTTCTTGCAGACGAATTGGATCTCACGGACACCTTCGACGCCACGTCGTATGCCCTGCAAAGGCGATTTGGCGCGCAGTGGTTGTTAACGCTGCTCGACGAAGACCTCGATCCCGGCGAGCTGGCGGAGCGAATCGGGGCGCATCCCGGTGCGCTCGACGCGCTCATCCGAAAACTCCGCTATCTGCGGACCAAACCCTACATCGTGAGCGAAGCCTCAACGGATCCGGTCACGTCGATCCTTGACCATTTACTTGCCGGACGCCACGTCGTGGTGCAGTTCGGACGGCAGTCGCAATTGCGCGACTACATGCTGGTGGCGAATCTCCTTACCCGGCGGATTCACAGCCGGTACACCGATCGATCGCAGGATGGGTTCGATGCCGGTCGAGACTCGACTCCGCCATTGGTCGTAGTGCTGGAGGAGGCACACAAGTTCCTGAATCCGTCGGCGGCGCGGCAGTCGATCTTCGGGACGATCGCCCGCGAGATGCGCAAATTCGGCGTCTCTCTTCTGGTCGTCGACCAGCGCCCGAGCGGAGTGGACTCCGAGATCCTCTCGCAGTTGGGCACCAGGATCACCGGGCTTTTGACTGATCCAGCGGATATCGACGCCGTGGTCAGCGGCGCTGGCGACCGGTCAGCGATGCGTGCCCTTCTGGCAAGCCTCGAACCGAGCCGGCAATGTATGGTCATCGGGCACGCGGTGCCGATGCCGATCGTTCTGAGCACGAGGACATACAGCAACGAGCTCAAGTCGAATCTTGACGTGCGGTCGCGAGAAAGTGAGGCGCTCGGAGCGCTCTTCGCCGATCCCAGAAAGGTCTTTACCAAGAAATCGTGAAGATTCTCCATTTCGCAGATCTCCACCTCGGCATAGACAACTACGGCACTCAGGACCCGGAAACTGGTGTGTCGACCCGCTCGCTCGACGTGCTTCGAGCACTCGATCAGATCGTTGGTTACGCTATTGAACACCGGGCTGACATCGTTCTCTTTGCCGGCGACACATTCAAGAATCGAGACCCGAACCCGAGTCTCCAGCGTGAATTCGCGAGGCGCATCTCACGTTTGGTGGCGCACGAAATCCCGATCGTGCTACTCGTTGGGAACCATGACATGCCGGGTGCGGTCGGACGCGCAACGGCAGCCGAGATCTATGAAGTGCTGGAGATCCCCGGCGTGTATGTCGCCAGATCGTTGGCGTCAATTGTCGTCGAAACCAGGGCAGGGCCGCTCCAGGTCATCGCCGTGCCGTGGATTACCCGCTCGATGGCGCTCGTCCAGGAGACCCTTCGATCATTGGGAGACGTCGCACTGGACGAGGCAATCCGATCCGGCATCACCCATCAGGTGCGCGTGTTGTCAGCGGAACTCGACACCAGCCAACCGGCAGTGATGCTCGCACACGTGAGTCTTCAGGGCGCTGATTTTGGCCTGGAGAGGTCGTTGATGCTCGGACGGGACATCAGCATCGGGGCAGACGATTTGAACGCCCCAGCGTTCGACTATGTAGCTCTCGGACACATTCACAAACACCAGGCGCTTGGCCTCCATCCACCGGTCGTCTATTCGGGCAGTCCAGAACGGGTGGATTTCGGTGAGGCGGAGGAAGAAAAGGGCTTCGTCTGGATCGAGATCGAAAAATCCGGTGGCGGAGCCCGCTCGACGAACTGGAAGTTCATCGAGCTTCCCGCCAGGCGCTTCGAGACACTTCGGATCGACGCTACCGGGCCGGGCCCGACTCGAGGCTATCCAGCGCCAGATTGGTCGTGAGTCCACGCGCATTCGTGATTCCATCGTGCGTGTGTTTGTGCAGGTGAGCAGCGAGCAGCTTTCTGCAGTGAGCGCGGCTCGGGTGAGGAGCGTTGATCAACGATTCAGAGCCATTCGCAATTGCGAGCATCCGAATCGACGCCGAGGAGGACAGACGGGCGAGGTTAGAGATCAATCTCGACGAGGCTGGCGATCAGGGACGCATGCTCGAGCGTTGGATCGAGACGCGCGAGTACGATGACAAGCGCGCCGGGCTCGTGGGAAGACTCGGGCTAGAGCTTATCGAGCGCATCCGACAAGGGTCAGAGAACTAAGGAGGATCTGTGGTCAACACCGCGCTGGCACAAGGAAGAGGCGGCGACAAGTGGAAACTGGACGAAATGTCCTGGCCGGAGGTTAGGGCGGCTATCGACGCTGGCCGAACGACCGTCATCGCGGCCGCTGGATCGATGGAACAGCACGGCCCCCATCTGCCATTGCAGACCGATACCCTCCTGGGTACTTTCCTGGTCGAAGCGATCGTCCAGCGAGTCCCCGGCGCATTTCAGGGGCCGACGATCCCCTTTGGCGTATCTAACCATCATATGCCGTTTGCCGGGACGATCACGCTGGATGAGGACGCGTTCAAGACCGTCGTCCGACAGTATGCAGAGAGCCTTGCCCACCACGGTTTCGAGAACATCGTGATCATTCCGAGTCACGGCGGGAATTTCGGCCCACTCCGTGATCTGGCGCAAGAGCTTGAGACTCGGGTTGGCAACGCTCGGTTCATAGCGTTCAGCGATCTCATGTTGTTCATGGAGTTCTTCAACCGCACTTCTGCGGCCGAGGGTATCGACCCGGGCATCGCTGGCGCTCACGCAGGTGAAGCGGAAACGTCGATGGTGCTGGCCGCAAATCAGGATCTCGTCCAGATGGACTACGCGATCGAAGGCTATGTTGGTGATTTCGGCCCGGAGGCCGCGTCGACGATCTTTACCGAGGGGATGCCAGCGCTGACCGATAACGGGATTCTCGGCGATGCGCGACCGGCGGACAGGAGCCGGGGATTCCGTTATCGGGATACGCTTGGCTGAAGCGCTGTCGGAGTGGATTCGGGAACGGATTCCGTCCTGATTCGCCGTCCCGGCTACAGATGCGTATCGAACCAGCGCAGAATATGCTCCAGCCGCTCGATCCGGTGCTTCGGCTTGCCACTTCTCGACAGATTGTGATTCTCATCCGGGAATCGAACGAACTCAACTTCCCGGCCAAGGCGTTTCAGTGAGATAAAGACCTGCTCGCCTTGCTCGATCGGGCATCGAAAATCCCGTTCGGAGTGAACGATCAGCAGTGGAGTGGTCATGTTCTCCACATAGGAGATCGGTGAATACTTCATGAAGTGTTCGCGGCGCTCCCAGGGTGTGCCCCCGAACTCATAATCAATGAAGGTCCAGCCGATGTCGCTGGTTCCATAGAACGAATAGAGATTCGAGACGCAGCGCTGCGTCACGGCCGCTTTGAAACGATCGGTGTGGCCTATGACCCAGAGAGTCATGTAGCCGCCGTATGAACCACCAGTGACACCTAGCCGGTTCTCATCGACATAGCCCAGGGATACGACGTGGTCGACTGCAGCCATGACGTCCGGCATGTCGGCCTCTCCCCATCGTTGATGGGAATCACGAGTGAATCCCTCCCCATATCCCGAGGAGCCGCGCGGGTTCGTATAGACGACGACATAGCCACGCGCTGCCATCAGTTGGAACTCATGCATGAATGCTTCGGCATACATCCCGTGAGGCCCGCCATGGATCTGGAGGACCATCGGATACTTTACGTCGTCGCGGAAGCCTGGCGGCTTCAAAATCCATCCCTGAATCGGCGCCCCGTCCGGCGCATCCACCCAGAACGCCTCCGGATCCGAAATCGCGATCTCGTCCAGGAATGCCTCGTTGACGGTGGTGATCTGGCGCTCATTCCCGCCATCGACATCCGCCAGAAATAGATCTCCTGGAGTCGTCGCCGTTGCCTTGATGTATGCGAGCGTCGTATTGTCCGGACTCAGCGACATCCCGGAGACCCGGAATCGACCCTGGACAATGTGCGAAGCTGCCCCTCCGGTGGCTGGAACGCGGCATACGGAAGTCGCGCCGCTGTCGCTCACCAGAATGTAGATGCCTGACCCGTCGGATGCCCAGATGGGACGACTTTCTCCCGATTGCGTCATGTCGCTCATCGCCGAATCGGTGGTTGATCGTCCGATCTCGTCGGAGATGACCCGTTCGCTCTTCTCGGAGAGATTGAACACGTAAACCTGCGCGTCCGGTGAGCCGCCGGCAACGGCTTCACGGTGTCCGATCGCCGCGACCTCGGACCCGTCAGGCGACCACGATGGGGCACTGAAGCTTGCGTTGTCTCCGGAAATCACCGGCTGCTCCTGCCCACTGGCAACCGCGACCATCCAAACCTGAGAAACCGAATTCGCGTGACGCCCGTCGGTTCGGTTGGTTATGAACGCGATGTGGTCCCCTCCCGGCGACCAGACAGGGTCGGTGTCATGAACGTCGGATTTAGTCAGTAGCGTTGGATCTCCGCCGAATGGACTGACGATCCAGATGTTGCGAGGCTTCATGTCGAGGAAGCCCTCGTCGTCGGACTTGTATCGAATCTCGGTGATGTGTTTCACGTCCGATTTGGCATCGTCGTCATCGTTTTCGGCCTCCGACGCCTTGGAAACAACTGCCAGTGATCCCCCGTCCGGCGACCAAGAGAATTCGGAAACGCCCTCCTCGAATTCCGTTACCTGCCATGGCTCGCCGCCCGAAACCCGCATCAGCCAGATCTGATTCGTCTCCGAACGGTTCGACATGAACGCGATGTGGCTGCCGTCGGGTGACCACCTGGGGCGGGTGTCGCGCGCGTTAGCCGTTGTCAATCGCGTCGTCGAAGCTCCATCTTTCGTCGCGATGTAGATCGAAGACAAGTATCCGTCTGTCTCTTCATCAATCGTAGTGATGACAAACGCGATCCGCTCACCATCCGGAGAGATCTGGGGATCTGAAACCATCTTGAATCCATACAGGTCGTTCGCCGTGATTCGGCGTTTTGGCGTCGTAGGCAATGGGAGAGTCCTTTCCGAGTCGATTCGGGCTGCATCGTAGCACTTGGACGATGACTAGTCTTCGACGCCCTCACCGCGCATCTGGCGGTTCACAATACGAATCTGCTCGAGAATCTGGATCCGGTACTGGTCGTATTCATTCTCCCCGATGAGCTCAGAATCCCGGGCTTCGTTCAGGGCCTGCAACTGGTCAATGAGCTCGGACCGCTCGGTCTCCAGCGACGTTGCCAGCCGGGGTTCGAGCACGACCGGACGATCCTCGTAGAGTTTTCGTCCGCGAACGATCACGATGACGAGAACGAGCGCGGCAATCCCGGCGATGCTGGCGACGGCCGCCGGGGCGACCTTGTTCAGCGTGTTCGGCTGGATCTCACTCTTCACGAGTCCCGAGTAGGTGATCTGAACCCGGTCGTTCGGATTCAATCCCTCCCGAACCCAGACCCGGTACGTCTGCGGCCCGATCTGTTCTTCACCACTGAATGTGAATCCAAAAGCCTCAATCTCGACTTCCTGGTCAAGGTCGGTCATCGACACTGGCAGGAGGATTCGGAAGATATCGGTCTGGTAGGCGATAGGTAGCTCGATCGAAACGGAAATCCCGGTGTAGGGGATAGTGTAGGACAGCGTGGCCGAGTTGTCACCCGGCACCAGCGGTTCGGTTCCGTAGATCGTTGCGCCTTCGATTTGGGCTGTCTGGAGATTGTAGCTGGTGTCGGGGAGAGGAGTTACCCGCGACGCATTTCTCGGCACCGGAAAACTGAGGGTCCGCCCCTGGTCGTTCGCGATAAGGACAAGCGGCTCGGTCATCTCAAGCACGTAGATATCGAGCAGTCCGAGGTCGCCGCGAGTAGGTTCGACCCCCGTTAGAATCAGACCCCGAGATGGCACGCTGACCAGCGATTGGTCCTCGGTTGGTTCGAAGACATCAAGGATGATGTCGAGTCCGACCGATCCGGCTTCGAAGCTGACTCGGCCAGTCGAGTAGGCGATCCCGAAGTAGGAGGTGGATACGGCATAGACAACAGCAGGGTCCGAATCCACCGCGGGGAACTCGAATCGCCCCTCTGCATCGGTGACCGTATTGACGTTTGGTTGGAGCGTTCCCTCGGCGAACGTGGACAGAGTGACGGCGATGTCCGGGACTGGTTCACCTGTCGTTCGATTGACTATCTGCCCGAAAATCGCGCCGTCCTCCTCGGCCTGAGCGTCCACATCTCTTGCCGCCAACAGAGCAGATGCCAGTGTCAACAGGAGGACGATGGCTGAGATTGATTTCAGACGGATCACCCGGTCCTTTCCCATCAGCGATTCCCGCCACGATCGAAGTGTACGGAAGAAGGACGAGTATCTGCCGGTTTGGGCAAACACCGGCCGGGCATTGGGTATACTTGTGAACTGGTCGTGCTAAGCGGGGAGCTGGCGGTGCCCTGAACTCGCAATCCGCCTCAGCGAGGCCGAAATCCGATTCGAGGATCCGTTCTGTGGGACTAGCTTGCTAAGTGGTGTTGAAGGTCAGGTCCCGCGCGGCGCGGGCCCGTGAACCAGGTCAGGTCCGGAAGGAAGCAGCCTTAAGCGGTACCCCGTGGGTGACGTGGGAGTGCCTGTCTGGAGCTAACTGGCAAGCACAAGCCGGAGATTGTGATTCGACAACCCGGTGCACGACCGATGCAGTTGTTGGAAGCGTCGCGCAAACTTGCGCGGCGCTCTCTTTGTTGCGACCGGGGCCTAGCGCACTCCTCGTTGTGACTTTCGCCGGGACGATTTTCGAGTGCGCGCGCTGGGGTTGTATTGCCTGCGAATGCGTTCGCGCTCAATCGAAGCGAGTTGTTCTCGATACGTCGTCCGATACCAGTAGATGAAGTATCCGACGACGCCAACATAGGCTAGCAGGAAGAGATAACTCCACAATCGCATGTGTAGGGTCGCGAAGTCTATCCGGGCCGCACGCCAGGCAAAGAAGAAGAGCCCAGTTCCCGTCAGCCACATCATGATCTGAGAGCCGGTGCGAACCGCCTCTCTCAGCAATGGATTGGTTGCGAGTCTCTTGTTGGCGCTCATGTACGCGACCGCTGATACGACGAAAGTAGTCGCAAACAGGGCCACGAATGCCGCAGAAAAAGGTCCAAACGTTGGGACATCGCGCAATGGCGCGGTCAGGTAATCCCAGCTGAACGGGTTATCCATTCCGGCTCACCCCCAGAATCGCCTACCGGATCATCTCCGAGCGGCCTTCGTCACCATCTACGAGTTATACAGGAGCGTGCGTTTTACCTGCTCGATCGCCTTGGTGACCTTTATGCCACGAGGGCACGCATCCGTGCAGTTGAAGACCGTCCGGCATCGCCAGACACCGTTTCGGTCGTTCAGAATATTCAGGCGTTCGTCCGCTCCCTTGTCTCGGCTGTCGTAGATGAATCGGTGCGCATTGACGATCGCGGCGGGACCGACAAAGTCCGGATTGGTCCAGGTTATCGGGCATGCGGTCGTGCACGCGGCGCACATGATGCATTTCGTTGTGTCATCGTACACATCGCGTTCTTCAGGTGTCTGCAAGCGCTCACGCCCGCCAGGTGGAGGGTCGTCGTTGATGAGGAACGGTTGGACCGATTTGTAACCGTTCCAGAATTCCTCCATATCTACGATGAGATCCTTGATCACGTCGAATCCCAGCAGTGGCTCTATCGTGATGTTAGATCCGACGTCCTGGATCAGCAGCTTGCATGCCAGCGCGTTGCGCCCATTGATCCTCATTGCGTCTGATCCGCATACGCCATGCGCGCACGACCGCCGATAGGAGAGCGTGCCGTCCTGGAACCACTTAACAGTGTTCAGCGCGTCGAGCACCTTGTCGGTGGGCTCCTGTTCCACGACGTAGCTTTCGTGGTGTGGCTTTGTGTCAACTTCGGGGTTGTAGCGGAGAATCTTCAGCGTCACGCGCATGGTTAGTACTTTCGTTCCTGCGGTTCGAATCGTGTGATCACAACTGGTTTCTTCTTCAAGCGAAGGCCCCCGGACGTCTTGTAAATGAGGGAGTGGGCAAGCCACTCATCGTCATCACGGTCGGGATAGTCTTCGCGAAGATGGGCCCCACGGCTTTCAGTTCTCGCGATCGCCCCGGCTACGATTGCGTCGGCGCAGTCCAGGAGCGCCTCTAGTTCCAGCGCTTCCAGCAGGTCCATGTTGAAGATCCTTCCATGGTCCTGGATCGCGGCATTGGTGTAGGCATCACGCAATTCTCGTAAAGTTCCCGACATCTTTTCGAGTTCGGGACCGGTGCGGAAGACGCTGGCTTTGTCCATCATTTCTTCCTGCAATGTCGCCCGGATATCCGGCACCCGCTCGCCAGACTTGCGGCTGAGCAAGTTCTCGACCTGTGCTTTCGAGCGAAACTCCGGCTCCGGGGAAAGCGGAACGAAGTCAGCTTCGCGTAGATACTGAGAAGCGTGTAGTCCGGCGCGGCGCCCGAACACGATCAGATCCACCAGACTATTGGTCCCGAGGCGGTTCGCGCCATGCACCGAAACGCACGCGCATTCGCCGGCTGCGTAGAGACCGGGCAAAACGGTGTTGTCCGCGTCAACAACAACCCTCGCGTCAATATCTGTTGGCAGCCCCCCCATGCCGTAGTGCGCTGTCGGCTGGATGGGAACCAGATCGACTTCGGGATTGAGGCCGAGGTAGGTTTCGACGAATTCAGTGATGTCCGGAAGTTTTTCGTGGAGGACGGAAGGCGGAAGGTGGGTCAAATCCAGGTGGACATAGTCCTTGCCATCGATACCGCGACCCTCGCGAATCTCTTGCCAGATGAATCTCGACACCATGTCACGGGGGGCGAGATCCTTCATTGTCGGCGCGTACCGTTCCATGAACCGCTCGCCGTCCCGGTTCCGAAGGATTCCGCCTTCGCCGCGCGCGCCTTCGGTAATGAGAATTCCCTGGCGATAGATTCCTGTGGGATGAAACTGGAAGAACTCCATGTCCTCCAGCGGAATCCCGAGCCGAAACGGGATGGCGAGCCCGTCGCCGGTATTCGCCATCGCGTTGGACGTAATCTTGAACACGCGTCCGTATCCGCCAGTGGCCATGATGACGGCCCTGGCGTGAAAGACGTGAAGCTCGCCCGTCTGGACTTCGATCGCTACGATCCCGTTGCAGATGCCGTCCTCAGTGACCAGTAGATCGAGCATGTGAAACTCGTCGTAGAAGGTGACATCGCGCTTGATGGATTGCTGATAGAGCGTGTGAAGAATCATGTGTCCGGTACGATCCGCGGCATAGCAGGCGCGACGAACGGCGGCCTCGCCGAAGTTGCGCGTGTGCCCGCCGAAGCGGCGCTGGTCAATCCGTCCATCCGGAGTGCGGTTGAAGGGTAGTCCCATGTGTTCGAGCTCGAGGATGGCGTCGACAGCATCACGAGCCAGTATCTCGGCGGCATCCTGATCAACGATGTAGTCGCCACCTTTGACGGTATCGAACATGTGCCATTCCCAGTGATCCTCTTCCACATTGGCGAGCGTGGCGGCGATGCCGCCCTGCGCCGCGCCAGTGTGGGATCTGGCGGGATAGAGCTTTGAAACGACAGCGACGTCGCGATTGTCCGCAAGCTGCACGGCGGCCATAAGTCCGGCCCCGCCACCTCCAACGATGATGACATCATGACGGTGATACATACATTTACCTCCCGGCAACGGATTCGAACTGGCTGGGATCAAACGTGACAAGCGCAAGCGCCCCGAGAACCATGAAGATCAATGTAATCAACGACAGTGCGGAATAAGCAACGACCCGCCAACCAGAGCTTCGCACATAGTCGTCGATACTGACCCTGGCTCCATTGACCCCATGGAGGAGCGCAAGCGTCAGCAGTAGAAAGTCATAGACCTGCCAGAATGGAGAGCTCCAGCGATCGACGATAAAGGCGTGATCGATCTCATCAACGGTGTTTATCACGTGCATGATGATGACGTGGAACACTGCGAGGACGAGGAGCGCCACGCCGCTCACACGAAAGAAATACCAGGAAAAGAGTTCGAATCCGCCAGGTCCTTGAGGGCGAGCTCGGCCCCCTCCCCGACTCAGGCTTGTCGACATGGAACCCTCCAAGTTTCAGACTCGGTCTACTGATAGTCAGTCAAATGCTGCGATAAGCATAAGCACGGCAGTGGGAACGAACATCAGGGTGAAGATGATCACGACACCCCAGAAGAGTTCGCGCTGCCGGTCTACGGCGCCGTCCCAGAAATCTATGAGAATCACACGCATTCCATTGATCGCGTGGAAATAGACGGACGCAACCAGGCCAATTTCGAGAATGCGGAAAGGCAGGCCCTTGTAGATCACAAGCAGATCATCAAAAGCCTCAGCTCCATAACGGACGATGTAGATGTCGGCTATGTGAATGAGTAGAAAGAGCAGAACGCCGAGTCCCGTAATCCGATGGAGCGCCCAGGAGATCATTCCCTCGCGGCCGCGATAGATACTCCCGATGCTCATGTACCGTCCTTCCATTCAGCTACGATGAATTGTAGCCCACGCTTCTCCGTTGGTCCGCGCCAAGGGCGTTTCTGGGGACCATGCTATACTCGCGCGATCTCAGACGCCGAAAGCGGTCCGAATGGGCTGGACCAATCCGGTGCGAGATCCATCGCGCTCTCGTCCAATACTCTAGAAATCGGTAGCTCTTCGTGCAACACCCTGTGGTTTCCGGCGCGATCCTCGGAAGCAGGTCGACAGTCGATAAAGTGCGATCATGGTGACCGGACCGGTCCGCCCGGTAGAACATGAGCGGCTGGAAGTTGATCGGGATGGTCCGGTTCGATGATTGACACGGTAATTGTTGCACTGGATGTTGAAGCAACCGGGATGGATTCCCGTGTCGATCACATTATCGAAATTGGCGCCGTCAAGTTCCGGGGCGACGCGATCATCGACACATTCTCAAGTCTCGTCCGTCCCGAGCGAAACGTCTCACTATCTATCGCCAATCTAACCGGGCTATCGAACGATGATCTTAACGGCGCTCCAGTCATTGAGCGTGTACTTCCAAGCCTTCGCGATTTTGTTCGCAACGCTCCGATTGTCGGGCAGTCGATTGGTTTTGACCTGGATATGCTCGAGGCTGCAGGGCTAAGACTTCCAGGCAGGCGGTATGACACCTATGAGCTTGCAACCGTCTTGTTGCCAGACCTTTCGAGCTACGATCTTGCCACGATCGCGTCGGCACTCGGGGTGGGCACTGAGGGCAAACACCGGGCGACCGAGGACGCGCGAACATCGATGCGGGTTTTCAACGCCTTGCTTGCTCGAGTTGATCGATTCGACGATCAGACGCTAGATCGAATGATTGAGCTAACGTCCGTGGCGGGTTCGAGTCTTGCCCCGTTGTTCAGGTCTGTTCGGGCCCAGCGTCGAGCGGAACTGGACGAGACTGGTGGGAGTTCCATTGGCGCGCAACTCCTCGCAAAACTTGCTAGTCATGCAGTGCCAGGACCGGAAGCGGAGTTCCTTGTCCCGCGGAGCCGTCCGGCGCGGCTAGAGTCCTCGAATGAGGATGTTCACGTCGACCTGGACAAGCTTTCCCAATCACTCTCGGGTGACGGCCCATTTTCAAGCGTTATTGAGAACTACGAGGAACGGCCGCAGCAGGTAGCAATGCTGGAAGCCGTCGCTCGAACGATTCAAGATGGTGGCCAGTTGTTGGTAGAGGCTGGCACAGGTACCGGCAAGTCGTTGGGGTATCTGGTGCCTGCCAGCGTGCACGCACAGAAAAATGGGGATCACGTCGTCGTTTCAACGGCAACGATCGCGCTACAGGATCAGTTGATTCACAAGGACGTTCCGACGCTTCTGGCCGCTGCGCGCATCGCCGCTGTCGAGGATCCTGACTCGCCAATCGCCGGGCTCACTGAATTGAAAGCTTCGGTGCTCAAAGGAAGAAACAACTATCTTTGCCTGCGCCGGTGGTTCATTGCGAGCCGCGACACGCCATCCGACCCTGCGGAGGCCGAGGTTCACGCGAAGGTTACGGCCTGGCTTAACGACACAGAGACTGGCGATCGCGCGGAAATGCGCTTGAGTCTGGAGCAACAGCGTTACTGGCCCCGGCTGTCGGAAGAAGAAGGTTCCTGCATTCCCGGGCAGTGCGTGTTTCACCGAAACAACCAGTGTTTCCTGTTCAGAGCACGGCACGAGGCGGAGTCGTCACATGTGATTGTTGTCAACCATGCCTTGCTCCTCTCAGATCTGATGCGAGGCGGCTCCGCGTTGCCCACCTACAGCCATCTCATTGTCGACGAAGCTCAGCATCTGGAAGAAGAAGCCACGAATCAGGCGGGCTACAGCTTTTCCGAGGGCTCCGTTCGGGGAGTGCTTGCGCGCACCGCGATTAGCTCACCAGGAGACGAAGGCGAGAGCGTGCTGGCCCGGGCGTTACGGTTTAGCGCGCACAGTGGATCTGACGGGTCCGAGTCCATCCGCCAGATGCAGGAAAGGACTGCCCAGGCCAGCGAGTCGGCGCGAAGTGGGATACAGCGTCTCGAATCGATTACGCGCCTCCTTGATGACGTCATCGAACGGTACAGCGAGGGCTCAGCGGGATACGAACTTCGTGCGCGCCTGACATATGGAGTTCGATCCGACCCCGTCTGGTCCCAGTTGGAAATTGAGTGGGACGGTCTGGCATACGACCTCGCGACGGTGATCGACGCCGTGCGCACGGCAGGAACGGTGGTCGAGGGCATCGAGGATGATGCAATGTCAAGCGGAACCGGCATTCTCGCCGACCTGGAACTTGTCGAAGCGGAGCTGCTCGGTATCCGCGAGCGCGGCACCGACGTAATCGGAGGGCTTGACGATGGGATCATATCCTGGATCACCAAACATCGCTCGAGCGGCGAGATTACGCTCAACGCCGTGCCATTGTCAGTTGCCGAACTGCTGGAAGAGGGTCTCTACGGGCGATTGGACAGCCTGACGCTCACCTCCGCGACACTTACAACCGAAGGCTCGTTCGGATTCATTCGGGAACGGCTCGGACTATCCGACGCAGCAGGGCTACAGGTTCCATCTCCGTTTGACTATGAACAATCGACGTTGGTCGCCATCGCCGACGATATCCCGGAACCGAATCAGCCGGGGCACCAGAAGATGCTTCAACGCGCGCTGATAGAACTGTGTGGAGCATCGAAGGGCAGGGCGATGGTGCTTTTCACTTCGCATAGCGCGCTTCAAAGCAGCTATCACGCGATCAAGCCGGCGCTAGAGCGGCAAGGCATTCAGGTGCTCGGCCAGCGGATCGATGGTTCTCCCCGGCAACTCATCGAACGATTGATGGAGATTCCAGAGACCGTGCTCCTCGGCACGAACTCATTCTGGGAGGGCGTGGACGTTGTAGGAGACAGGCTAAGCCTCCTGGTCATTACGAGGCTTCCATTTTCTGTGCCCACCGATCCGGTGTTTGCCGCACGGAGTGAGCAGTTCGACAATCCATTCATCGAATATGCTGTTCCCCAGGCGATTCTGCGATTCAAACAGGGTTTTGGACGCCTGATCAGGTCATCCACCGATCGTGGAGTGGTCGCGGTCCTGGATCGGCGGGTCGTTAGCAGACGCTACGGGCGGGCATTCCTGAGTTCATTGCCTCCGGTCAACGTCCTGGAAGCCGGGCATGTGAGTATCGCGGAAGCGGTTGCAAACTGGTTGGAAGACGACAGATCACGTAGTTAGGCGGAGGAGATGACTTCGATGAGTGGAGTAGTCCCGGACCGAAACCTTGCAATGGAACTGGTACGCGCGACCGAGGTGGGCGCACTGGCGGCTGCGCGGTGGATGGGGCTCGGAGACAAAGAACGAGCCGATCAGGCCGCCGTCGATGGGCTCAGGACGATGCTTGGCACCATCGCGATGGACGGCGTGGTTGTGATCGGAGAAGGAGAGAAGGACGAAGCGCCGATGCTTTATATCGGCGAGGAAGTTGGATCGGGAGCGGAGCCGAAAGTCGACATCGCCGTTGATCCAATTGATGGAACGACGCTCTTGTCGAAGGGAATGCCCAACGCGATTTCGGTCGTGGCCCTCGCGGAACGGGGATCGATGTACTACCCGCCCCATATCGCGTATATGGAGAAGATCGCGACGGGTCCCGAGGCGGCGGACGTCATAGACATCGAGCTGCCAGTGGCTGAGAACATCGCTCGAGTCGCCCGGGCGTGTTCCCTGGCCGTGAGAGACGTCACCGTAGTCATTCTCGACCGGCCACGACATCAGGATCTCGTCAAGGAAATTCGGGAGTCCGGCGCCCGCATCAAGTTCATTTCTGATGGGGATGTCGCCGGGGCTTTGATGACTGCCTTGCCAGGAACCGGTGTCAATCTTTTGGTGGGGATTGGCGGCGCGCCGGAGGGCGTTATCACCGCGTGCGCGCTTAAAGCGCTTGGTGGCAACATGCAGGTGCGCATCTGGCCGCGAAACGACGAGGAACGGCAAATCGTCAAGGAGGAAGGACTCGATACCTCCACGGTGCTGTCCATGGATGACCTGGTGCGGTCGGACAACACATTCTTTGCCGCGACCGGGATCACAGATGGCGAGCTGCTCCGGGGCGTTCAATACGCGTCGAACGGGGTTACAACGCAGTCGCTCGTCACCCGATCCCGCTCTCGTACAGTTCGATTCGTCAATGCGACGCACCAGCTATCGAAGCTGGCGCAGTACGCCGCGGTTGACTTTGGTTAGCGGGGGTATATACTGATATAGTTGAGGAGTGCGTGATTTGGCGTGCGTCCTTCTCCGTGAGATTTCCTTCAGTACTGAATAGGCAGCATTTCTTTTTGCGCTGCTCTGCCCACTATGACAATAATCCTTGAGACACTCGCAACTAATTACCCACGACGACGGAGTTTGTTTCTGCGCTTCTGAGCGCGTAGTTTGAATGGTTTCTGATGACCACTGACGAACACACCAGTCCGGCGGACGCCGCCGACACCACTTCGCAACCCGATTCCAATGGCTCAGACGGGGCTGGCAGCGCTGCCGACGTGCGAGATACCGAATCCCAGGTTGAAGAAGAAGCCAAAACGAGTCGACCACGCAGCCGCTCCCCGAAGGCTGAGCAGAGCGAGTCCAATGGCCGCAGCAAGTCGAGACGACAACGCACACAGTCAACCAGCAGGTCGGGCGGAAAACGGCGATCTGGCCAGTCTTCGAACGATGATGAACAGGAAGACGGCCAGCAGGACTCGGCAAAATTCCCCACCCGCTCTATCGCCGAGTTGAAAGCGCTGACTGAACAGGATCTGCTTGAGACCGCCCTTGCGCTCGACATCGATCGGCTCCAAAGGTTCCGTAAACTCGACGATCTCATCATCGAAATCCAGAAGAAGCAGGCTGAACGCAACGGCGATCGATTCGGCGTGGGATTGCTTGAAATCATCGAAGATGGTTTCGGGTTCCTTCGGGGACACCGTTACCTTCCTAGCTCCGATGATATCTATGTCTCACAATCGCAAATCCGACGATTCGGATTGCGTACCGGTGACATCGTCGGCGGCGTCATTCGCCCTCCGAAGGACAGTGAGAAGTATCACTCGCTTCTTCGCGTTGAGAGCGTCAATGGTGGCGATCCGGAGGAAACCCGGCGGCGTCCACGTTTCGATACCCTTACACCAATATTCCCCCATGAGCGCATCGATCTTGAGACAAACGCCAACATCATCGCCACGCGTATCGTGGACATCGTTGCTCCGGTTGGACGCGGGCAGCGTGGTCTGATCGTCTCCCCACCGAAGGCCGGCAAGACGATGCTGTTGAAGGCCATCGCGAATGGCGTTACCGCGAACTACAGTGACATTCACCTGATGGTCTGCCTTATCGGTGAGCGGCCGGAAGAGGTCACCGATATGCAGCGCTCGGTTGACGGCGAGGTTGTTTCATCAACATTCGATGAACCGGTTGAGGATCACACCAAAGTCGCGGAGATGGTACTTGAGCGCGCGAAACGGCTCGTGGAAGGTGGACGCGACGTCGTGATCCTCCTGGACTCGATCACGCGACTGGCACGGGCCTATAATCTTGCTGTTCCTCCAAGTGGTCGCACCTTATCAGGAGGCATCGACCCGGTTGCCCTATACCCACCCAAGCGATTCTTTGGCGCCGCCCGGAATATAGAAGGTGGCGGGAGTCTGACGATCGTTGCGACTTGCCTTGTAGACACTGGTTCACGCATGGACGACGTCATCTACGAGGAATTCAAGGGCACCGGCAACATGGAGCTGCACCTGGATCGCAAACTGGCGGAGCGACGGATCTACCCATCCATCGATATCCAGCGCTCTGGCACTCGCCGCGAGGATTTGCTGCTGGACAGCCACGAGCTCACACAGGTGTACACAATGCGGCGGATGGTCTCAATGCTTGGCGGCACCGAAGGGACGGAACTCGTCGTCGGTCGGATTTCCAAGACACAGACGAACGAGGAGTTTCTCGCAACGCTATCGCGCGACGTGTAGCCAAGAACTCACTAGCCTGTTGTGTAGGACTAGACGGAAGCGAAGTAGCGAGCTATTTCGTCGGTGGGAAATTCCGGCAGCGCCTGGCCCTCGTGGTTCAATACGCGGGGGCTTTCTGCTTGTCTCTCTACGAGATGACCAATCGCGGCGACATCGACACCCGCATCACGAATGCTATCCAACTCTTCCCCAATCGTCTCGGAATCCACGACCGCTAGGAGCGCGCCGCTCGCGATGAGTCCAAGGGGATCGAGTCCAAGCGCCATGCATAGAGCACTGGTTTCATAGTGGATGGGTACAGGATCGCCATCAAGGCGGGCCTGGAGGCCGGAAATGCGGGCGAGTTCATGGAGCGCAGTAGCAATACCGCCTTCGGTTGGGTCGTGCATTCCTCGAATGACGATATCTGAGCGTTGGAGTGCCCGCGCTGCGGGGATGACCGATATCCCTGGATCGGTCGTGAAGTTGCGGGCCCGTTCGACGATCTCTTCCGGGACTTGAGCCAGGTCTTCGGTTCGGGCCTCGCTCGCGAGAATCGACGTGCCCTCGATGGCTACACCGTTGAACAGCAGGATGGTGTCTCCGAGCTCGCAGCGCCGCAAGTCGAGTAACTGATCTGGTGACGTCTCGCCGATCATCAGGCCAACCATCAACGGGCGATCTAGTCCCACGGTGATTTCAGTGTGCCCGCCAATAAGCGTCACACCGAGCCGAACGCAGGCGCGTTGAAGCTCCTCGAAATGGGCTTCAACCATTTCGGCTGTTGTCTTGCCTTCGGGGAGTAGCGAAGTGACGAGCAGCCAGCGTGGATTCGCCCCCATACAAGTGATGTCATTGGCATTGACGTCCGCCAGATAGCTAGCCATGTTGGGGGTCGGGAACGTAATCGGATCGGATTTGACGACGATAACCCGATCCGCGATCTGAATCGCCGCCGCGTCCGCGCCGACCTCTGGCCCGATGAGTACCGAGGGATCTGGCGTCACGTAGGTGTCGAGAAGTCTTGTGAGAAGTGACCCGGGCAACTTTCCTGGTGGCAATATCAAACTAACAGGCTTTCATGCTTCCCGGTCGAATCCGTAGGATTGTCAAGCATACGCGCTCAGGACTCTGGGTCATGAGCGGAGATGGGTCGATCGAGTTCATCATCGATGGAACGGACGCGAAGCTCCGCTTCCTGGAGGATCGTCGTACAGCGCCTGGCGATTTGCGCCGCCGATTCATAAGTCTCAATTGCCTGGCTCAACGAGAGGTTGTCCGACTCTAGGGACGCAACTAACTCGTCAAAGCGCACAAGGAGTTGCTCGAAAGGCTCGTGTTCTGCAGGAGGCTCGATCATTGATTCCCAACTTCTTCATACCGGACGGTAGCTGATCCATCTCTCATCGTTACGCGGAACAGGAGAGCATCTCGTATCTCCTGAACGGATAACAGGCGGCTATCCCCATCAATGGTCTCGACCGCTGCATAACCACGGTCCAAGACGGCAACAGGATTAAGGCCCGATAGGAGCGTCGAGCGCGTCTCGAGGCGATTGGTGGCGACCGCGATCCGCCGTTGTATCGCGGTCGCGGCGCGTAGCTGATACATTTCAGCAGATCGCGATTCGCGTTCGATCGTCCCGTTCGGGCTCCGTTGCTGAGTTCGCGCTTTCCGCTGTTCAATCTCCCGAACGGCAATACCTAGCCGGTCATGCATCGAATCGCGCAGTTCCCCAAGTCGCGACGAAATTGCCAACTTGATTTCGTTCTGATCGGGTACGGCTAACTCCGCGGCGGCGCTTGGGGTTGGAGCTCGTAAATCGCTAACCAGGTCTGCGATTGTTGTATCTGTTTCGTGGCCAACAGCGCTAATCACCGGAATCGGTGATCGAAAGATCGCCCTTGCCAGTTGTTCGTCATTGAACACCGCCAGTTCTTCAGGCGCGCCGCCCCCGCGCGCAATGATGATCACATCCGAGGAGCCGTCTTCCCAGAGGCGATTGAGCGCTTGTACCAGCGCGATTGGCGCGGTTGCGCCCTGTACGGCGCTTGGTGAGACAACGACGTCCACTGCCGGGAATCGCCGCTTCAGCACAGTGAGGATGTCATGTAACACCGCGCCCTGGGCGGATGTGACGACGCCGATGGTCTGGGGAAGCGTTGGAATCGGGCGCTTGCGGCTCGGGTCGAAAAGCCCTTCGGATTCAAGTCGTAGCCGGAGTTCCTCCAGCTTCATCTGGAGGAGCCCGACGCCGTCGCTCGCGAGATAGTCGATGTAGAGCTGATACTGTCCCTGGTCGGCATAGATCGCGACGTTTCCGTGGGCAACGACAACGTCGCCGGCATTGGGTGAATGCTCTATGCGCCAACGACTACCCTTGAAAATTACGGCTTTCAACTGGGAGCCGTCTCCGGAGAGCGTAAGGTAGCAGTGACCAGCGCGGGACTCGAAGGAGTTCGTTATCTCGCCCCGGACCCAGACATCTGAAAGTATCGGATCAGTCTCGAACATATCCTGCACGTAGGCAGTGAGCTGATCGATTTCGAGAATTCGCATCTGGGTCGAATCAGCTGTCTAGCGAAAGCACGACAAGAGGGCTGCCATACTCAACAGTCTCGCCATTTTCCGCGAGCACGTCGATAACGGTTCCGGAGCGATCTGAAGCGATCTCGTTCATAATCTTCATTGCTTCGACGATACCGATTGTCTGTCCTTGCTCGACCCTATCGCCCGGCGACACGAATGCCGGCTCCCCTGGAGCAGGGCTGGCGTAGAAGGTGCCAATCATCGGAGATGTGACGATGTGATTAATTGGATCACCATCTGGTCCGTCGACTGCGCCGGACGGGTCCTCTCGCACGTTCGTAGCCTGTAGGTGGCCCCCCTGGCCTGTGCCGGCGAATGAACGGAGAGAAAGCCGAAAATCGCCCCTCGTGACCTCCAGCTGTTCCAAATTGCCCTTTCGCATTGTGTCGACGATATCTGAAACGAGCCTGGGCAGGTCGCGGAGGTCCCCGTGACCTGGGTCATCGTCGGATTCTTCGGTGTGACGCCGGTCAGGGGGTTGGCTCATGTGCTGACGCGCTCCAAATAGTTGCCGTTCCGAGTGTCAACCTTGACTACGTCGCCTTCCGTCACGAAAAGTGGAACGGACACCGTCAACCCAGTCTCCAGCGTGGCTGGCTTGCTGCCGCCGGTTGCAGTATCCCCTCGAAAACCGGGATCGGTCTGTGTAACTTCAAGCTCCACGGCGGTCGGCAATTCGACATCGATCGCCGCCCCATCATGGGTCAGAAGTTCGATCACCATCTCCGGCTTGAGATAGTTGACAGCCGGTCCCAACGTTTCCGCGTCCAGTTGGAACTGCTCGAATGTATCCGCATCCATGAAATAGTAGAAAGCTTCATCGGCATACAAGAACTGGGCGCGAACTCGTTCCAGGCGCACCGGGTTGAATTTTGACCCGGCTGGATACGTCTGAGTTGTCGTGGATCCGGAACGCAGGTTCTTCAGTGTCAGACGTACAATCGCGCTTCCACGGCCCTGCTTCACGTGCTGGAATTCTGAGATTCGCAGCAACTCCCCATCCATATCGATGACCAGTCCACGCCGAAGGTCTCCAGTGTCAATCATTTATCTGCTTCGCCTTTCCCGAATCCGTCCGGAACAGGTAGCTTGCTGGCTGTTTCGGTGAGCAGTTCATATCCGTTCTCCGTGAAGATGACCACATCCTCGATACGCACGCCACCCCAGTCCTCGATGTAGATTCCCGGTTCGATGGTGAGGGTATGGCCCGGAAGGACGATGTCTTCCGATTTCTGACTTGCGCTCGGGCTCTCATGTACTCGCAATCCGACGCCATGGCCGAGGCTATGGCTAAACTCTTCGCCGAAGCCGCCCGCCTCAATATGGTCGCGAGCGAATGTGTCCAGATCTTTCGCGGAGACGCCCGGGTGGGCGCGTTCCAGAACGGCTTCGTTCGCGCCATACACCAGTCCATAAACCTCGGCAAGCTGTTCATCCGCTTCTCCGACCCAGACAGTCCGGGTGAGATCGGCGCAATATCCTTCGTACAGCGCACCCATATCGATGACGATCGGCTCTCCTGGTTGGATGATTCGATTGCCGGGCTCGTGGTGCGGCCGCGCCGCGTGCGGGCCAGATGCGACGATCGTAGGGAATGATGGCCCTTCTGCTCCCCGACCTACGATCGCGTTGTAGATCATCAGGGCAACCTGCGACTCCGTCATTCCCGCCTCGATCTTCGCTGAGACCTCATTAAAGGCGTTGCACGTGATCTCGAAAGCCCGTCGTAAAAGCGCGATTTCGTGTTCAGACTTCACGATACGGAGTTGGTCGACCATTTCGTCAGCATCAACCCATTCGACGCGATGCCCATCTTCAAGCAGGCTCTCGTTTGTTCGTCGGAAGATGCCTTCGAGCATGGCGTTCGGCTCATAGCCGACACGATGCAACCCGCCGTCGACAATGAACTCGGCCACATGCGAAGGGTAAGTCTGCTCGCGTAGGACGACTTCAATGTGGGGCGCCTGGACTCTCGCCTGGCTGGCGTTGACCGAACTGGTGATCAGCACTTCACGATCCATGCTGATCAGGACATATCCCGCCGACTCGTTCGGCGGGATGTCATCGGCGCTGAAACCGGTCAGGTAGCGTCGGTTGGTCGGGTGGGTGACGACAATGCCGTCGAGCCCGCCAGATCGGAGGGATTCTTTTAGTCGCTCGATTCGCTGCCGGTACTCACTCATTGTCGCGCGCATCCTCCAATTCATATCGATCCATCAGGAAGTGTAGCGCGAGGATGTAACCACTAGGGCCCAGACCGGCGATCGAGCCCAGGCAGACCGGGCCAATGACAGAATTGTGACGAAACTCTTCACGCTTCAGTGTGTTGGAGATGTGAATCTCAATCGCGTCCGCGGGCACGGCGGCGAGTGCGTCTCGCACGGCGACGCTGTAATGTGTCAACGCTCCAGCGTTGATGATAATCCCGCACGTGTCCCATCCGCGTTCCTGGATTTCATCGACGATCTTGCCTTCGGAGTTGGATTGAAAGATGCTGATCTGGAAGCCGCGGTCTTGAGCGGCCCCGCGCAAAGCGTCATTGATTTGCTCCAACGTGGTGTGACCATAGATTTCGGGTTCTCGCCTGCCAAGAAGGTTGAGATTCGGACCGTGAATCACGGATACGTGGCGTAAAGGGTGAGTGGCAGTCATCGAATCCAGCCGCGCTCGCGGAGCATTTCGTTGCCAAGTAGCCCGAGCAACACAAGTGGCGAACCGTCTATCGCACTCTGATGAAGTTCCATTCGCGCCCTCTCGAAATACTGGACCAGATAGGTCTGCCCATCTTCAGGCGATTTCTCGACGATTTCCTCCGATAGAGGATACCCGAATCGCTCCAGTCCGCCTTGCGAAATCCAGTAATCGTAAAAGACTCCTCCCGCGGTATGGCCGGACTCCGGGAAGAACTTTCGCCCGGCCACGGGAACTACCACCGTTTGCCATGGGTCTATGCCGCGTTCCGTCAACGCCCAACGACCGACATGGCCAAGCAACACTTCACTGTGCGTTCCGGCATATTCAGGGTGAAACTCGAATCTGGCTCGTTCAAAATACTGGACCGCAAATGACTCTCCCACGAACGGATCGTACTCGATGAAGACCTCAGTACGGGGATAGCCAAACCGCTCCAGTCCGCCATGTGATTGCCAGTAATCAAGGAACTCACCTTGTAGGGTATGGCCGGTAAGGGAAAAAAAACGCAGATCCTCTGAATCTGCGACTGGGCTGACCGGGGTTGCCGGCGTCTCGATGGAAGCGATGACCTGCCAGTTCCGGGGATCCTCGTGACCGATCCTCCAGGCGGAGAAGCCTGCTACGTTCTGGTCGAGTGCCGCGTCCAGTTTCAGTTGCAGGCTTTCGGCGTTCTCGTACCAGACTTCATGGCGTTCACCATTTTCGTCCGTGTAGCGAATCCATGGAGAACCCTGGGCATCGCTGAATCCGCCCACGGCGTCGGTCGCTTCGGCCAGGAGTTTGCTAGCCGTCGCAAATCCTATGCTGGTTGCCGGCGGTCCCTTGTCCGTGTTCCAGTCCCGACCGTAGAACGGCACTCCGAGGAACACCTTCTCGGCCGGCATCTGGCTAACGACGTAGTCGAGGACATTCTCCACCCACCAGATCGGCGCAACGGAACCGGGCGTCTTGGAGCCGTTGGCGTGAAAGTCATAGGCCATTACTGAAATGAAGTCGTTGATCTCCCCCAGCCGCCGATAATCATAGGCGCCTCCCCAGGTGGTTGCAGCGTCGCTGGTTCTGGCCACGATAGCCTGCGAGACAATCAATCCTCGTGGACGAAACTCTGCCGCAAGTGCTTCCATGAAGCTCGTCAAGTGGTCGGCGTCCTCCGCGTTGACGGCCTCGAAGTCGATCTGAAGTCCATCAAAGCCTTTGGATTCCGCCAGGTCAGCCAGGGAGCGAGCAATGTCGTTGCGCTTCTCCTCCGAAGCGAGAGTCGACGTGAAATCGTCCCATTTTGCTTCGTTCTGGATAATCGGGATCACGCGCTTATTGTGTGACTTTGTGAACGTCGTTACCGCTGCCTCCTGCGAGTCAAGCGATTTGATCGAACCGTTTGGGGTCAAATGGAAGAAGTACGGCGCGACGATGTCGAGGTGCTCAATCTGTTCCTGAAGGACGGCCCACGAGTTAGTGTCGTAGTAGACATAATAACCCATGCGGGTGAGGTACTCAGATGCCGGCGGGGCAGTTCGGGCAGTCCCGACCGGGCCGAGCAATGCGCCAGTGACAGCAAGCGAAAAGATGATGAGCAGGGCTTTCACCTTAGCCCGCCGTGCCTTCCTGGAGATAGACAACCGGTATGGAAACAAAGACCGGTATGACATCGCCCGTCTGATCGATCCGCGCAGTCCCTTCGAATCGAAGAAGCGGCGTCAGAAACTGTTCAGTCGCCGCATTCCCGGCGAGTGTATAGGCGGTTGAATAGTCGGCTATCGTCGCTACACCGGTCAGCTGGCCGGTGGCAAACACGCCGGACACGTCCGCCTCAAGAAATCCCTGGCCGCTCTGCACTGCTTGCCAGATGTCCAATGGATCGCTATAGCCGTATGCGGACGGAATGAATTCCGATGGCCATGAGATTCGCACTTCCAGCACCGTTCCCCCCGGACCGATGTTGACCGTGGCCGCCGGATTTGGTGCAAGATTTGGTTGCGGCGCGACGGGCCGTAACTTGACAACTACGCGCTCCAGATCTTCATCCCGCCCGACGACTTCCCCACTGTCCATTTCACCGGTTGTGAACCCGCTAAGCTCCACCCATTCGCGAGCTATGGCGATTGCCGTCGGATCGTCGGGAAGGTCAGATCCCTCACTGAATCCGGCCGCACGAAAGTCGACCTCAGTCGGAGAAACGAACAGCGTGCCCCGATCACTTTCGACTCTAAAGACGTTGACGCCTTGCTCGACGATCTCCCCCTGGAGTCCGAGATTGTCCCGCGCCGCTTCGACGTCTTCGTACGAGTAAAGCGGCCAGTCGAGCAGGAAGACGTTTCCGGAAACTGGGAGTGCTTCCAACGACATGCCAAGCTGGTACTCGAGATCGAGTCTGGATGAGACGCCGCCGCTGGGGAGTTGAGCCGGAGGCAGGAAGCCAAAATCGCCTTCGATTGGAAGGGCGGTCGCGTCAGGATCGTCCTCGGTCGGTTCCGGTTCCAGGGTTTCCGTGGGATCAGGTGGTGGCGTTTCCGTCGGCTCGTCTAGAGGTTCGTCGGTTGATGTGGGGTCCTCTAGCGCCACTGTGGCGCTAGGGGTGGAGGTGGCGCCTTGCCCGGTTGTAGGACTGGGAGTCGATTGAAGTGTGTCAGCGGTCGCCCGGTCCGGTGTTGGTGTCCCGCCAAGGACCACGAGTTCCGACGTACCTGATGGCGTCGGAATCGCTGCTGCCTGGTCGCCATCATCCGATCCACTAAACATGACTGCCGCGCCCGCAGCTAGAATCAGTACGATGACGGCAATAATCGCTATTGACAGGCCGAGTGACGTGCCGGCAATACGCATCTTGTTTGACGGGTCATCGGGCGTTCGCGATGTAGACAACTAAACCTCCGGGATCAGTCAATCGGCTATAGCTTCGGTGCTGACCTCTTGTATTCGCCTTAGTTCTATGATCTGATCCCGAATCATTGCGGCACGTTCAAACTCAAGCTGCTGGGACGCCTGCTTCATCTGGCGCTCAAGATCCAGTATGAGCCGCGCGAGCTCATCGGCTGGAATTTCGGCTATGACGCCTCGCTTGCCCTCATGCGCTTCGTATGCTGGCGAGTCCTCGGCAGCCTGTTTCACGCGGTCCGTCAGATCCCGAATCTCCTTGACAATCGTCTTGGGTTCAATTCCGTGACGCTCGTTGTACTCAAGTTGGATCGCGCGCCGCCGATACGTCTCGTCGATTGCGGACTGCATCGAACCCGTCATGCGGTCGGCATACATGATGACCTTGCCCTCAACGTGACGGGCAGCCCGGCCCACGGTCTGCACGAGTGACGACATCGACCGGAGATAGCCCTCCTTGTCCGCGTCGAGGATGGCGACAAGTGATACTTCCGGGAGGTCAAGACCCTCCCGCAGGAGGTTGATGCCGACAACAACGTCGTACACGCCCAGGCGGAGATCGCGAAGAATCTCGATGCGTTCCAGCGTGTCGATCTCTGAATGGAGGTAATGGGTTCTCACGCCCATTTCCTTCAAGAAGTCGGCCAGATCTTCCGCCATCTTCTTGGTCAATGTCGTAACCAGCGCGCGCTCTCCGTGGGCTATACGCTGGTTGATCTCGTCAAGCAGATCATCAATCTGGCCCTTCGTGGGCCTGACGGAGATTTCCGGATCCACCAGCCCGGTTGGGCGAATCACCTGTTCGACGACTTGCTCGGAATGCTCCATCTCGAAGGGGCCGGGAGTCGCCGATACGTAGACTACATTCGCGATCTGGCGCTGGAACTCGTCGAACGTGAGAGGACGATTATCTCGAGCGGACGGCAGGCGAAACCCGTGTTCGATGAGCGTGTCTTTGCGGGAACGGTCACCGGCATACATTCCTCGCACTTGCGGGAGAGATATGTGAGATTCGTCGACGAACAGGAGCCAGTCGGATGGGAAGTAATCGAGAAGCGTCCAGGGCTGCTGGCCCGGCTCGCGCCTTGAAAGATGGCGCGAATAATTCTCGACGCCGGCGCAGAATCCGGTTTCAGTGAGCATTTCAATGTCATAACGCGTGCGTTGGGCAATCCTCGCTGCCTCCAGGATCTTGCCCTCAGCGTTGAGATCCTTCACCTGGTCTTCAAGTTCGGCTTCGATGTCGTTGAGGGCGAGAGCGAGTTTCTCGCTTGTGGTGACGAAGTGCCGCGCGGGAGATATGAGCGTTTCGGTTCTGCTTGCCAGGATTTCGCCGGTCAATGCGTCGAGCTCAACGATACGTTCGACCTCGTCACCGAAGAACTCGATTCGGAGTGCGAGATCTTCGTAGGCCGGGTAGATTTCGAGCGTGTCGCCCCGGACCCTGAACGTTCCACGGACGAGCGTCATGTCGTTGCGGTCGTACTGGATATCAATCAGGTGCCTCAGCACCTTGTCGCGCCTGATCTGGTCTCCAACTTTCAGGTTGATGGTCTGCTGGTCGTAGTCGGACGGGGAACCTAGGCCGTATATGCAGGACACCGATGCAACGATTATCACGTCGCGCCGGGTACGCAGCGCCCTGGTCGCGGCGTGGCGTAATTTGTCGATCTCATCGTTTATCTGAGCGTCTTTTTCAATGTACGTGTCGCTGCGTGGGATGTACGCTTCCGGTTGGTAGTAGTCGTAGTACGACACGAAATACTCGACCGCGTTGTGCGGAAAGAACTCCTTGAACTCGCTGTAGAGCTGGGCCGCAAGCGTCTTGTTATGGGCAAGAACCAAGGAGGGGCGCTGGACGCGCTGGATGACGTTCGCCATGGTGAAGGTCTTGCCCGAGCCAGTCACGCCGAGTAGTGTCTGGTGTTTCTTGCCCGACTCGAGACCCTCTGATAGTTGCGTAATCGCCTTTGGCTGATCACCCGTCGGGCGCAGGACCGTTGAGATCTCGAATGCTCTTCTCATGCGGCCCTAACTCTCGAAAGTACGCGCGGTCGCCTGTGCCAGATACGCGGCTGCTAATTATACGCCGTTTCTATGTACGAACGTAGATCATTTGTACGGATTATCATGAATGTGGCCGGAAATGGCTAGATCATTTTCATTTCGAGAGGTCAATGTCGCGGCCACGCCATCGCTTCGTCCCAGGTCTTGTCGATACTCCTCCAACAGCCGGTCGTGAGCGCGCAAAAAACACGCCTACGAGCGCGAGGATGGCAACGACGATCAGGATCGGTGATAGAAGCGGCACGCTTTGCAGGAACACCGCGCCGAGAACCGCCGCTAGCATGATGACGAGTAGTTTCGCGGGTGAAAGGAGATACCGCAACTCGGTGAAGTTGGGCATCGAGGGCCGTGGGAACTTTCTCTTGGGCATTCGAAAATCGACAACGTTGGACGGACGCTTCGGTGCTTCGCGGGACTCCAGGTCATCGAGTATCTGGAGAACTTCGCGCTCTACTTTCGAATACTTCTCATTTTCGTCTGTCATAACCGCTCTCCTAGATTGCGACCAGGAAGGTAGTGAAGAAAGGGGAACGTGCGACCGATCCGTACGCTGGAATTGTACGCTACGTCCCGTGTCAGTCAACGGAAAACGTCGCTCACGACTCTGGTACAGTTGCGGGCCGTTCTGGTCCTTGGCGCACACGACGTCGGGGAAATTCTGGATACGGAGCAAGGCATTCATGAGCGTCCGGTTTACGGTCGCGGACCCTGACACGACGGTGAGTTTTACCGGGCCCGGACACGCGATCAAGATGATCGTCGCCGCTTGTTCACGAAACGCTGCTTCAGTTACCGAGGTGCTGGACGTACTCTCGACGCTGGATCACGCGTTGGCAACGACGGTGCGGTCAGGGCTGGCAATGTTCGATGAGCACAATGTCCAGGATGACACGCATGCATTCGAGCGTCTGATGTCCTCCACGCCGGGTCAGGAATTGCCGCCATTTCGAGTTCTGAATCCAGCCATGCGCAATGCCTCGTTGAATCCCGGCCGCCTCGGGCTGATCGTCTTCAATCTCCGATCACGCCGGATCGTTCAAGTGCAAAACCACTATTGCGAGATCAATCGCAACGACCGCGGCAGGGTTCGCCGGCACGGCAAACCCGTTGACCTGCTTTATCGCTACAACCTCTCGACGGAATGGTCACTCATGCCGTAAGCGGTATCGGGTTGGCCGGCGCCGGTCGGACGTTAGTTCTTTTTCGAGCCATTCGCAGAATCGGTGGAGTCCATCTTGGGCTTGCGCCGGAGCAAGGACCCAAAGACTAACTGGGAAAGTTGACCACCAACCGAGAAATCGGTTAGTTCGTCGTCAGTATCCTGGATCAGTTTTCCGCCGCGCTCTCTCGTCGCCCATTTGGCACGCGCGTCTCTGGCTTCTTCAAAGACACGGAGTAGTGTCTCATCCGCCTCATCGGTTCCGGCGTTGATCAGAGACTGCATATGACGTAGTTCGTCGACCGAATTCTCGATCCAGCGAACGATCGCGGCCCGGTTGGTGATGCAGATGTCGCGGTGCATTTCTGGACTGCCACCAGCAAGCCGCGAAACATCCTGGAACCCGGTAGCAGAAAGCTGTTGCATGTCGCGCCAGGCTGGATCCTTGCTCACCGACCGCACCAGCGCCGTCGAGAGGACAAATGGCAGATGACTCACCGCGCCGACGAATCCGTCGTGCTCGTTGGCGTCCACGAACATCGGTTCGGCGCCAAGTGCGCTCACAAGCCCGAGCACGGTCTGAACGGCTGCTTCGTCTGCCTCGACCGACGGTACTACGCACCAGGTCGCCCCATCGAACAGGCCTGCCTCGGCAGCTTCGATACTGCGCGAGCCTCCAGCCATGGGATGGGTTCCAATGAAATGGACGGTATCGGGCAGAAATTCTCCGGCCCAGAGCATCACGTCCGCTTTGGTCGAGGCGACGTCGCAGACGACCGATCCAGGCCGAATCTTGTTGCCGATATTCTCCATGACCTCCCGCACGGCTCCGGCTGGCGTCGCGATGATGATCAGATCGGCTGATTCAACCGCGCTGCCGATATTCCACTCCGTACGGTCGACGGCTTTGATTTTCTTTGCGTAATTCTGATTGTTGAGATCGATGTCAAAGCCGGTCACTTCGAGGACGTCGTCACGCTTGCCGCTCTGGTTTGACCAGCGCTTCAGTCCCAGACCGATCGATCCGCCGATGAGCCCAAGCCCGATGATGGTGACTTGCTGGCGCAAGGTGTTCTCCCTCCTGGAATCCCTCGATGCATTGGTCGGAAGCTAAGTGGCTGGGAGTATACCCCTACGGAGCCACGTCGGTCTGTGTTGCAGTAGGCGTTGGTTGATCTCCGCCAATGAAATCCTCCGTGAGTGGTTCGAGATTGATGACAAACCAGACAAATGCGATCACGAACACCGCCAGCGCAACGATCATCAAGAACGCGGAACCCAGTCCCGAACCCTCCGCCTTGGGTTCGAAAAAGTACTCGTAATCGCCGGGTTCTCGCATACTCACCGATCGGTTGTTTCTAGAAGGCTACAAAAATTCGACCTTCGTCGTGTTTGTTACACTGCCGCTTCGAGTTCACGCCATGATTTCACAATCAGAAAGCAGATGGAAAGGAACGTTGTTGTGGCAGATTACAGGAACTACATCAATGGCCGCTGGGTCGAGTCTAGCACCGGGCAAACATTCAGTCGGGAAAATCCCGCGACGGGTGAGCACATCGGGACGTTTACTAGGAGTTCCGCGAAGGACGTGGACGCAGCCGTGGACGCGGCAAAAGATGCTTTTTCGATGTGGCGACTGTTTCCTGCTCCTCGCAGGGGTGAGATCCTCTACCGTGTTGGTCAGATCCTGATCGAGCGCAAGGAAGAACTGGCCCGGATGATGACGGAAGAGATGGGCAAAGTCATTTCTGAGGCGAGAGGGGACGTGCAGGAGGGCGTGGACATGTCCTTCTTCATGGCGGGGGAGGGTCGCCGGCAGTTCGGGCAGACAACGCCGTCGGAACTCCGAAACAAGTGGAACATGTCGGTGAGAAAGCCAATGGGCGTCGTCGGCATGATAACTCCCTGGAATTTTCCGGTTGCGATCCCGACCTGGAAGGCCATGCCCGCGCTAGTCACGGGGAACACAATCGTCTGGAAACCTGCGAGCTATACCGCACGACTCGCGGTGAAACTGGTTGAAATTCTCGAAGAAGCAGGTCTTCCACCGGGTGTGATGAATCTCGTAATCGGCAGTGGGGAAGAAGTTGGAGCGGCGCTTGTCAGTCATCCCGATGTCCCGTTGATTTCGTTCACTGGATCAAACGAGACCGGACGAGCGACGGCGGTCGAGTGCGCCCGGATTGGCAAGCAAGTTTCGCTCGAAATGGGGGGCAAGAACGCCATCGTCGTTCTTGACGACGCCGATGTTGACCTTGCCGTGGATGGCATTCTCTGGAGCGCGTTTGGCACGTCGGGACAGCGTTGCACGGCGGCGAGCCGTGTTATCGCCGACCAGTCGATCGCTGGTGATCTGGTTGAGGCGCTCACGGGACGCGCTGGCGGCATGAAGCTGGGTTATGGCCTGGACGAAACGGTCGACGTCGGTCCATTGGTTAGTCGCTCACAGTTGGAGCGCGTTCACTCGTACATCGGCGTCGGCACCGGCGAGGGAGCGTCGCTTGTTACAGGTGGGCAAATCGCTCGTGAAGGCGAGCTTGCAAGTGGCTACTTCCACCAACCGACAATCTTTGCGAATGCGCGCCCTGACATGCGGATCGCGCAGGAGGAGATCTTCGGGCCGGTAACGACCGTGATTCCAGTTACAACCGTGGAGGAGGCCGTCCACGTTGCCAACAATGTGAAGTTCGGACTTTCAGCCGCCGTGTATACCCAGGACATCAATCGCGCTTTCGCGGCGATGCGGGATATCGACACGGGTATTCTCTACATCAACGCTGGAACGATCGGCGCGGAGATTCACCTGCCCTTTGGTGGAACGAAAGCGACCGGAAATGGGCATCGTGAATCCGGTGAGGCGGCGCTCGATGTGTACACCGAGTGGCAGTCAATCTACGTCGATTACAGCGGCACACTTCAGCGCGCTCAGATTGATGTTGACTGACACTCGGCAAGCGGGCGACGTGGGCGGGGGGCGGCACGGGATGTCCGCCCCCTTCTTGAATCCGGGTGGAAGCGACCGGTCTGCTTTCCGCTTGGGTTTGACCTGCTACAGGAGCGTCCGGCGCGCGACCATAACGCAAGCGTTGTGGATCACTTCCAGACCAAGTGACTCCGCGTAGTCGATCAGATCGGGCGATTCCGCCCCGGGTTGAAGCCAGAAATACCGAACACCGGCCGCCGCCGCATCGTCCGCAACTCTGTGCCCGACAGGCGCCGGCACGACGACATCCGCGACGTCGACCTGCTCGGGCAGGTCTTGCAGGCGAGCGTACGCTACATCTCCTTCGACCTGGGAAACACTCGGATTAACCGGGTACACCTTGAATCCGGCGCCTCGAAGATCGCGGTAGATGATGCTCCCGTATTTCTCCCGGTCATTCGATGCCCCGACGACCGCCCAGACGGGACTCTGTATCGCATCCTGAACTCGTTTGTTCATCTGAGTCATGCAAGCGTCATTCTTCTACCTACGAACCGGCAAACGTCCCGCGGTCAGCGAACAAGCGCCACAGCTGCTTGAACAGGAGGCGGGAAGGGAGGGATTCGAACCCTCGGTGGACCTTTTAAGCCCACAACCGCTTAGCAGGCGGCCCCGTTCGACCACTCCGGCACCTTCCCATACGCGATGTCCACTCTGGCGGAGAGGGAGGGATTCGAACCCCCGGGACGCGTGAACGCCCAACTGTTTTCAAGACAGCCGCCTTAAACCACTCGGCCACCTCTCCGGATCGGAGAGCGAACTTCCCAATTCTACACAGCCTGCACCGGTTCGTTTGCTCTAATCGCTGGATATCCGGTCGATGCCACCCATGTACGGGCGCAGGACCTCCGGCACTGTAATTGAGCCGTCCGCATTCTGATAATTCTCGATGACCGCGATCATCATGCGAGGCAGCGCCAGCGCCGATCCATTGAGTGTGTGGAGAAACTCGATTCGTGAACCGTCGTCTGCCCGGAAACGAATGCCCGCCCGGCGTGCCTGGAAATCCCGGAAATTCGAACAGGAAGAAACCTCCAGCCACTCGTCACATCCGGGCGCCCACACCTCAATGTCGATCTTCTTCGCCGCGACAAACGAAAGGTCACCAGTGCACATCTGAATGTGGCGATAGGGGATTTCGAGCTGCTGGATGAGCGACGACGCCTGGTTCACCAGGTCGTAAAGTTCGTCGTCGGAAGTCTCCGGCAGGACGAACTTGACCAGTTCGACCTTGTCAAACTGGTGTCCGCGCTTTATCCCACGCACATCCCGACCCGCCGAGAATTGCTCGCGCCGGAAGCAAGGCGAGAAGGCGCAGTGGTACACCGGAAGCTGTTCCTTCTCAAAGATCTCATCCGCGTACATGTTGGTTACCGGGACTTCAGCGGTCGGAACGAGCCAATGGTCGCCGGTCGTCGTCTTGTATTGAGCGTCTTCGAATTTAGGAATCTGGCCGGTGCCGATGAGTGTTTCCGTGCGCACCAACGCCGGTGGGTAGATTTCGGTGAATCCATGCTCGCGAGTGTGGACGTCGAGAAACCAGGAGATCAGGGCGCGCTGCAGGCGCGCGCCTTGGCCCTTGAGCATATAGAAACGTGAACCCGAGACTTTGACCCCTCGTTCGAAATCGATCAGTTCCAGTTCCTCGCCGATCTCCCAGTGAGGGCGTGGGGTGAAATCAAAGCGCCGTTTCGCCCCGAACTCGCCGAGGTTGACATTTTCTGATTCGTCGTCTCCGTCCGGCACGTCCTCGTCCGGCAGGTTCGGAACGGCGAGCATCAGCTGGCGCAGCCGATCGTCGACGATCTTCAGTTCGCTGTCGAGCGTCTCGATTCTATCGCCGATTTCGCGCATCGCGGAGATCTGGTGCTCCCGCTCGGGGCCGGCTGGTTTTCGTCCGATCTCCCTGGAACCTTCGTTCCTTTCCGCTCTAAGTTGTTCAACCTGGGTAAGGATCTCGCGGCGACGAATGTCAAGCTCCACGATGTCATCAATCGGCGCATTCTCGCCCAGCCGGGCGATCTTCGCCTTGACGAATTCGGGTTGTTCACGAATCAATCGAATGTCGAGCATCTCAATGCCTTCCAGATAATGAGTCTTGTTTAGCGAAATCTGTGATATCCGGGCGCCTCAGGTTCCGGAGAGTTGATAGCCCTCTCCGGTCCCAAGTCGCCTAGTCACTAGAGCCGTTCGGCATCATCATGGATGCCGAAGCCTCCAGTCCTGGAAGGAATGGGAGCCAGACAGCGGCGTACGGTTGTCGCACGCGACGTTCGATCGCATAGTACTGCCCGGCTCGAGGTTCTCGGGGTTCGAAGCTGAGCCGCAAGCGGGCCTCCTGCAGCGTTTTGCCACCTTTGCGGTGGTTGCAGGGACGGCAAGCTGTTACGACGTTCTCCCAGACATGCTCTCCCCCTTTCGAGCGAGGCACAACGTGGTCAACCGTCAAATCCCCGCCGAAAACTCCGCAATACTGGCAGGTATAGCCGTCCCGGGTGAATATCTCCCGGCGCGTCAGTTTGACCCTTGGACGAGGACGCCTGATAAGCCGAAAAAGGCGGATCACCGAAGGTGCCTCATACTCGTGTGCTGCCGAGCGCACGATCCGGCTACCGGATTCGAGAATCTCCGCTTTGCTGCTGAACACGAGCACCACTGCCCGCTTCAACGTGCACACGTTCAGCGGTTCGTAGTTCTGATTTAGGACGAGCACCGGTTGATGCAATATCCCCGGTGTCGTGTCATGGCCGTTCGAGTAAGGCATTTCGAATCACTACCAGGCGCCCGTTCAGGCGGGCCTATTCGGACAATCGAACGCCGAAATCATAGCAGTGGCACGCTCTCGCAACCACTTGACGAGATGTGAACGAATCGTGCCGGATGGAATACCCACCCCAGTCGATCAGTTGCCTAGTCAGCCGCGATCGCGATCTGAGGAAGGACTGATTGAAGTGCCTGGCCCGTGTAGGATGAACTCACCTCCGCGACTTGCTCCGGGGTGCCAGTGGCGATGATGTAACCGCCCCGTTCGCCACCCTCCGGGCCCAGGTCGATGATCCAGTCGGCTGACTTGATAACGTCCAGATTGTGTTCGATGACGATGATCGTATTGCCGCCGTCTGTCAAGCGCTGGAGAACCTGAAGCAACTTCTCGATATCGGCATGGTGGAGTCCGGTTGTCGGCTCGTCAAGGATATACACCGTGCGGCCGGTCGCCCTCTTGCTGAGTTCCGTGGCGAGCTTGACGCGCTGCGCTTCTCCACCTGACAGCTGGGTCGCTGGTTGACCTAGCCGGATATAGCCAAGGCCGACGTCCGAGATCGTCTGGAGCTTGTTGCAGATGCGGGGAATATTCTCGAAGACGTGGAGCGCTTCATCCACGGTCATCTCCAGGACGTCGGCAATGCTCTTGCCCCGAAAGTGGATCTCCAGCGCTGCGTCGTTGTACCTACGGCCATTGCACACCTCGCAGGGCACGAAGACATCCGGCAGGAACTGCATCTCGATCTTGATGATTCCGTCACCTTTGCATGCCTCGCATCGACCGCCCTTGACGTTGAACGAGAACCGGCCTGGCTTGTAGCCGCGGGTTTTCGACTCGGGCATCGAAGCGAACAGTTCGCGGATGTACGTAAAGACGCCGGTATAGGTCGCAGGATTCGACCGCGGGGTGCGGCCGATCGGGCTCTGGTCTATCTCGACCACCTTGTCGACGTGTTCCAAACCGCGGATTGACTTGTGGCGTCCTGGCCGGGCCTTTGCCCGGAACAACACCTGAGCCAACTTGGGATACAACGTATCAGAGATCAGCGAACTCTTACCGGACCCGGAAACCCCGGTGACGCAAATGAACTTGCCTATAGGGAATTCGGCGGTAACTGCCTTGAGGTTGTTTTCGGAAGCTCCTTCGAGAACGATAGCGTCGGCGGATCCGTTCCTGCGTGTCCGTGGGATTGGAATCGTTCGTCGTCCACTCAGGTACAGTCCGGTAATCGAATTTTCATTGTTCGCAACCTCTTCGTAGACACCGGACGCGATAACCTCGCCTCCATGCTCTCCCGCTCCAGGGCCGATATCGATAATCCAATCGGCGGCCCTCATCGTCTCCTCGTCATGCTCGACAACGAGGATCGTATTCCCGATGTCCCTCAGCGACTCAAGGGTAGCGATGAGCCTCGCGTTGTCGCGGTGATGGAGGCCGATCGATGGTTCATCGAGGACGTAGAGCACACCCATCAAGCGGCTCCCAATCTGAGTCGCCAATCGGATGCGTTGAGCCTCGCCTCCTGACAGCGATCCTGCCGACCGATCGAGCGTCAGATAGTCCAGGCCGACATCGACCAGAAAACCGAGCCTGTCGCCAATTTCCTTCAGGATCTGGCGCGCGATCAATTGTTCGCGCTCCGTAAGGCTCCCGTTGCGCAGATCGCCCACCCATGACCATGCGTCGACGACGCTCATTTTCGTGAGGTCGGCAATCGAAGCGCCGCCTACGGTCACAGCCAGAATCTCTGGCCGGAGACGTTTTCCGTGGCAGGAAGGACAAGGACGCGACGCCATATAGGATTCGAGCTCTTCGCGGACATAGTCCGATGTCGTGTCATTCAGCCTGCGCCGCAGCGTCGGAATGACGCCGTCGTAGCGAGCTTTGTACTTGCGGCGACGCCCGTTGCGGGTGGTGTAGTCGATCTCAACGCGGGCCGATCCCGAGCCGTTGAGGATGATCTTGCGGTGGTCGCTCGGGAGATCGTTCCACGGGGTGTCCATCGAAACACCATGTTCTTTGGACACCGCAGCTATCAGGGCCGTGTACCACCGATGAGTTTCGCGACCTTCTCGCGACCACGGCGCAATTGCGCCTTCGGAAAGCGAGAGCGATTTGTCAGGCACGATCAAGTCTTCGTCAAACTCCATCGAGATGCCGAGTCCATCGCAGGTCTGGCATGCGCCGTGAGGGCTGTTGAAGGAGAAGGTTCTTGGTTCCAGCTCCGGGACGGAAATCCCATGCTCCGGGCAGGCGAACGCCTCGGAGAACTTCAGTTCATCGCCGTCGATGATTGACACGACGACGTTGCCCTCACCCGCCCGGAGTGCCGTCTCAAGAGAATCAAGGATGCGAATTCTGAGAGCACTGCGGTCGTCGTCATCGAGATCGTGACGGACAACAAGGCGATCCACAACGACGTCTATCGAGTGTTTGTAGCTCTTTTCGAGCACTATCGATTCGTCCAGATCCCGGACCTCGCCGTCGATGCGGGCGCGCACGAACCCTTGCATACGCAATTGTTCAATCACATTCTTGTGCTGGCCCTTGCGATCTCGAACCACCGGACCGAGAATCATGATCCTGCTGCCATCTTCGAAAGCAAGGATCTGTTCGGCCATGTCCTGGGGGCTCTGACTGGTGATCACCCTTCCGCATACAGGACAGTGTGGTGTGCCGATTCGCGCGAACAAGAGGCGAAGATGGTCGTAGACTTCGGTTACCGTGCCGACGGTCGACCTCGGATTCCGGCTGGTCCCCTTCTGGTCGATGGCGATCGCTGGCGAAAGACCGTCAATCTGATCCACATCAGGTTTTTCGAGTTGCCCGAGGAATTGCCGCGCATACGCCGAAAGTGATTCGACATAACGACGCTGCCCTTCAGCGTAGATGGTGTCAAATGCAAGAGAGGATTTCCCAGATCCCGACAGGCCAGTAATGACGACCAGTTGATCACGGGGGATCTCGACATCGATATTTTTGAGGTTATGCTCTCGCGCCCCACGGACGACGATTTTGTCATTCTTCATGTTCCGGCCTCCTCGAGGGCATGCGATCTGAATTGTGCCATGTAGTCACGCCTGCGACCGTACATAGAACATACATTCTATCGTGATCCGGAGCAATAGGGTTTGACGAATTGGATAGAATTGACGAAATGCGGATCAGTAGATGATGGCGTTGAGGGGCGATCCGATGGTCGACAGATGTTTCAAGCCACAGAGACCGTCGTCTCGTCCAAGTTGTGTAGCGCGCTAGCGGGCGTCGCTGGCGTAGTCTTGGCAGTCCCTGCGACGATTCCCGTCACTCGAAAGAGGACGGGTTTTCTGTTCTCATCGATGGGACGCTGGGTCACTCAAGAGGGGATGTGACAATGACCACCGGATTGGTCGGATCCGAACTCGGCCGTGCCTATGACCCGGGCGAGGTCGAACAACACTGGTACCGATTCTGGCATGAGCGCGGATATTTCGAACCTACTGGCGATGGTGAGCCATTCGTCGTCGTCATGCCGCCTCCGAACGTGACCGGTGAGCTCCACATGGGCCACGCGTTGTTCGTGACCGTTGAGGACATCATGATTCGTTACCAGCGGATGAAGGGGCGCCAGGCGGCCTGGCTTCCCGGCGCCGACCACGCCGGCATAGCCGGACAGTGGGTTGTCGAGCGGGAACTCGCGAAAGAAGGTCTTTCCCGTCACGATCTGGGCCGCGAAGAGTTCGTTGAACGTGTCTGGGAATGGATGGACAAGTACCAGATTCGTATCCGCGAGCAGCTAACATCTCTTGGAGCTTCGTGCGACTGGTCGCGCTACAAGTTCACGATGGATCCTGGTCCGGCCCGTGCGGTCAGAACCGTGTTCAAACAACTCTACGATGAAGGGCTGATCTACCAGGGCGAACGACTGATTTCATGGTGTCCACGCTGTAACACCGCGCTCTCCGATCTCGAAGTTGTGCATCGCGATATCGATGGTCGGTTGTGGAGCCTGGCGTATCCGCTCGAGGATGGTTCAGGGGAAATCGTCGTCGCGACAACGAGGCCTGAAACGATGCTGGGCGACACCGCGGTCGCCGTTCATCCAGACGATGATCGATATGCGAAGCTGATTGGCCAGTACCTTACTCTACCGATCGTTGAGCGCCGTATCCCGATCATTGCCGATGAAGCAGTTGACCCAGAGTTCGGTACCGGCGCTGTAAAAGTCACTCCTGCCCACGATTTCAATGACTTCGAGATCGGCAATCGTCATGATCTTCCCCGGATCAGCGTGATGAACTCCGATGGATCGATGAATGAGAACGCGGGACCGTTCGAGGGGATAGGGGCTGCGGAGGCGCGACTGGCCGTCGTTGAACAGTTTCGCGGTGCGGGCCTTCTACGTTCTGAGACACCATATAGCAATTCGGTCGGAACTTGCGACCGGTGTGAAACGATTGTCGAGCCGATGATTTCGACCCAGTGGTTTGTCGACATGACGCCACTGGCAGAGCCGGCCGCGGAGGTTGCGCGCACCGGCGAATTGCAGTTCGTTCCAGATCGGTTTACCGGCGTCTATCTGAACTGGATGGACAATATCCAGGATTGGTGCATATCCCGTCAGTTCTGGTGGGGGCATCGAATTCCGGTCTGGTATTGCAGGTCTTGCGGGCATCAATGGGCCAGCGTCGAGGAAGTTGTTGCGGCCTGTGAAACGTGCGGGCATACGGAAATCGAGCAGGATCCGGATGTGCTCGACACCTGGTTCTCGTCTGGACTCTGGCCGTTCTCGATGCTCGGCTGGCCGGATGACACTCCTGATCTGAACGACTCTATCCGGGCCACGTGATTGAGACCGGCCACGACATCATCTTCTTCTGGGTGGCCCGGATGGTCTTCTTCGGGTTGAAGTTCATGGACGAGCAACCATTTAACACCGTCTATCTGCATGGGATCGTCCGAGATGCAAACGGCGATCGGATGAGCAAAACGAAAGGAAACGTCCTCGATCCGGTCGAAATCACCAAGAAGTACGGCACCGATGCTCTCCGCTTCACGCTTGTGACTGCCTCAGGACCTGGAACCGATCTGAAATTGGCAGAAGATCGAGTTGAATCAAACCGGAACTTCGCTAACAAGATCTACAACATGACCAGGTTCGTCCTTGCAAGCATCGGCGATGTGACAATCGAGCTTGACGACGTTGGAAGTCCGGTCGAGCCGTCCGGACCAGGTCTAACGCTTGCGGACAAGTGGATCATCACGAGATTCCATCGCACCATCAGGCACACGACGAGGCAGATGGATGCGTTCCAGTTTCATGAGGCCGGACGTGCGATCTATGAATTTCTCTGGTCCGAGTTCGCCGACTGGTATGTGGAGGCGGCGAAGGTTCGACTCCGTGGCGAGTTGGACAAATCGAGTGTCGCTCAAACCCTGGCGTACGTGCTCGAGCGATCGCTCCGGTTGCTCCATCCCTATATGCCGTTCGTAACCGAGGAGCTCTGGCAGCGTCTGCCGCATGCGGGTGAAGCTCTGATCGTCAGTGAATGGCCGGAGCCGGGCATTTCATATGGCGAAGAGTTCGAGAAGTTCGAAGCCATCAAGGAAGCTACGCGCCTGATACGAAATGCGCGCGCCGAGCATGGCGTTGAACCGAGCAGGGCAATCGCGGCGACGATCTATCCTGGAGATCTGGAGGATGCATATCTCCAGGCCGCAGAGGAGCTTCAGTTTCTCGCTCGGATCGATCAGCAATCGTTCGAAATTCGGAGCGGCGCCCCGGTTTCGCCTGATGAGAATGCGATATCGATCGTTGCCGGAGGCGCGTCGATCTTCCTCCCGATGGCGGGAATGATCGATGTCGAGTCCGAGCGGCTTCGCCTGGAAAAAGACCTCGACTCCGCACTTCAAGAAGTCGAACGCGCAAGGACGATGCTTGACAACGATCAGTTTGTTCAGAAGGCTCCGGACGAAGTCGTCAAGAAGCAACGCGATCGCCTGGAGCGCGCGGCGAACGAAGTGTCTTTGCTGCGTAGCCGGCTCAAGGAGTTGGCGGGTGACGACTGACATTGTTGCCAGTAGTTTCTTCGATCGCCCTGTGCAGGTGGTTGCGCGCGATCTGATCGGGCGTACGCTCGTCGTTCGCAATCCGATGAACAGTATCCGGGCAGTTATCGTCGAGACCGAAGCCTATGGCGGACCTGGCGATCTCGCATCGCATGCGGCGTTTCGGTCCGGGGGCCGCGCAGCCATCATGGCGGGATCTCCAGGACTTGTGTATGTCTATGCGGCCTACGGGATGTACCCTTGCTTCAACATCGTCACCGGACCGGAAGGATTGCCGAGCGCCGTGCTTCTCCGAGGCGTCTGGGCATGTGGTGACGATGGACCGACGATTGGGCCGGGCAGGACCACCCGGCGGCTTTGCATCAAGCTCGCCGATCATGGCGAGCGAATCCCCGGCGATCGTTTTGAAGTGATTGCGTCCCAGCATTTCAATAGCGCGACCGCGACAAGGCGGATCGGAATTACAAGAGCGACCGAAACGAAGTGGCGTTTCGTCGCGGAACTCGAGAATTGATTGCATACGATGGCGCATATTCAGAGACTAAGCCGGCCTACCATCGGGAAAATCGCGGCAGGAGAAGTCGTCGAACGGCCCGCCGCGGTTGCGAAGGAGTTGATCGAGAACGCGATTGACGCGGGCGCCAGCCGGGTCGATGTCGTCATCGAGCAGGGTGGGGTTGCGCTCATTGAAGTTAGCGACAATGGCGAGGGCATCCCATTTGAAGATCTCGAACTTGCGCTGGAGCGTCATGCAACTTCAAAGCTTCGTGCTATAGAGGATTTGTCATCCATCGCCACACTTGGTTTTCGAGGCGAGGCGCTTGCGTCTATAGCCGCCGTGAGCGATCTCACGATTCAATCAATAACGCCTGAATCCAGGGCGGGTGGCATGGCGCGGGTGCGATTTGGCAACCAGGCGCGGGTCGATCGTTCCCCGTGGGGCGCGGGAACCTCGGTGCGGGTCAAAGATCTCTTCGAGAATGTGCCAGCTCGCCGGAGTTTTCTCCGGCAACCACGCACTGAAGTTGCATACATTGAAACGGTCGTAACTGCCCACGCGCTGGCGTATCCGCAGATTGCCTTTTCGCTCGCCGCGGACGGAGATCAACTTCTTGCGACCGATGGGCTGGGTGACTCGATTGGCGCAGCGGCCGGAGTTTGGGGACACGAGTACGCTAGCCAGCTATGTGCAATTGAACCTGAACCACATAGGCATGAAGGCTACCGGATTTCCGGCATTATTGGCTTGCCGTCCATTAGCCGTGCTCGCAGGGATCGACTGTTCACGTTTGTGCAAGGCCGATTCGTTCAGAACCGGCAGATCGCTACCGCGGTAGAGCAGGCTTACCACTCCTTGCTGATGGTTGGCCGCCGCCCGGTGGGGTGTCTGGTCGTTCTCGTGCCCCCCGACCGTATCGACGTCAATGTACATCCAACGAAGTCCGAGGTGAGGTTCACGGACGACAGGATTGTCTTTGCGCTGGTTCAGCGAGCCGTGCGGCACACGCTTGCGATGAACGTTGCCCATCAGCCGATTCCAACGGTGATACACGCCCCGTTGGGTCCTCTCCCGAGCTCGTATCCCGGCAGTCAGAGTCCTAGCGTTCAGCGGATGCTCTCACTCGCCGATCCGATGCGCCTCCCGCGGTCGTCACTTGCACAAGACGCCGTTGATGAAAAGGACGATGCTCACTCCATCTCCGCGGGACGCAAGCTGCCGGCGCTCAGAGTGCTGGGCCAGGTTGCCAGCGCGTTTATCATCGCCGAAGGACCGGACGGGCTCTATCTCGTTGATCAACATGCGGCTCACGAGCGGATCCTGTTCGAAAAGATCATGAACGAGCGATCAGCAACTGCCGTCGCGAGGCAACGACTCCTCGAGCCCGCCATCGTGGAACTATCGGCTCGACAAATGCAGATGCTGGAGGATTGTAAGGATGACCTCCATCTTCTCGGGTTCGAGATCGAGGAATTCGGGGATGGCAGCGTCGCGCTGCGTTCAGTTCCCGCAGCCATTGGTTCGACGGTGCCCGCTGAGACGTTGCTCGTCGTTCTTGACGAAATGCTCGAAGGCGGTAGAGGCGATTACCGCCTCGAATCGCTGGCAATCAGCGCGGCATGTCACGGATCGATCCGCGCTGGCCAACCACTCTCGTTGATCGAGATGCGTGAACTTGTCCTCGATCTCGAACGCTGTGAGTCGTCGCTGGCATGTGGCCACGGTCGACCAACGATCATTCGCATGACGACAGAAGAGCTGGCTCGCCAGTTCTCACGTAGGTAACAATCCCGCGACAAATACCGATTGTGGCTAGACGCCGACTTCGACGCCTTCTTCACCGGTCAACTTGATCCAGCCATGCCTCAGAGCGTAGATCACCGCCTGGGTGCGATCATTGACCTGCAGTTTGCGCAGTATCGACGTGATGTGATTCTTGACCGTCTGGTCACTGATCCCGAGAATCGAAGCGATTTCCTTGTTGCTGTTTCCGCGTGCGACGCAATCAAGGATTTCGACTTCACGCGGCGTGAGCGGTGAGAAGACCGAGTCTCGCGTATGATCAATCCGGGCAAGCTCGCGGAACTGGTCGAGAACTCTCGATGCGACGAATGGGTGCGAAAGAACGTTCTCGTTGATCAGGTATTCGCCACGCGCCACTCGCCGCAGCACGCCCACGATGTGAGATGGGTCGACGTCCTTCGTGCAGTAAGCCGCAGCTCCAACACGAATCGCATTGAAGAGCTGTTCGTCATCTTCGTGCATCGTTACCATGACAACGCCGATGCGGGGGCTGCGTCGCTTGACGATGCGCGCGACCTCAATTCCGTTGATCTCGGGAAGATTGATGTCCAGCACCATGACATCCGGGCTCAGGTCGTCCGCCATGCGGACCGCGTCTTCTCCAGAGGCCGCTTCGCCAACCACGACCATGTCGGATTCTGCTTCCAGGCTCCAGACTATTCCGCGCCGGAAGAGAGGGTGATCGTCGACTACCAAAACCTGTATGCGCTGCATTGGGTGCATTTATTCCCCCAGACTCGCTCGCCAGAGCTCGATCTTGATTCGAATTCGGTCCGCAACCTTATCGTTCGTTCCCCAGTACCATGTTTTCAATTCGCGCAGTACCAGCCTATCGCCTGTAAGTACTTGTTTCTTATCGTGCTAAAGAACTGAGGCCCTCCTGTGCCGGAAACTCGAGGGTTATTGTCGTGCCTTTGCCGCGCTGGCTCGCAACATGGAACCTTGCGCCAAGAAGTGCGGCCCGCTCTTTCATGCCTTCCAGTCCTGAACCGCCCATGGCATGTGCGCTGACCCGGTCAGGGTCGAATCCACGACCGTCATCCTCCACTTGCACCAACACGCCTCCATCTGGCGTTTCGTTGATAGATACGTGAACCTGGGAAGGCCTGGCATGCTTACAGGCATTCTGGATGCTTTCCTGTACTACCCTGAACGCGGCAAGTTCACGTTCCGAGTCGAGCCGACTAACAGCATCCGAGACTTCGACGGTTACGACAGTCGGAAAAATCGACTGGTAGGTCTGAACATAGTGAAGCACGGTCGCCGCCAGCCCCCGATCCCTGAGCATCGTCGGCCGATTGTCGAAAATGAACCGCCGGATCTCGGTGAGCCCCTCTCGCATCGTTGACTTGATTCGATCGATCTCGCTAAGCGAGTCCTCAATCGTCGTGTCGCGTCCGGACTTCAATGCGCGTTCCACGAATTCGAGGCCAATGATCGCGTTCGCGAAGGCCTGTGCCGGCCCGTCGTGCACATCTCGGGCAAACCGCTGGCGCTCCTCTTCGCGCGCACGAAGTTCTGCCATGCGGATCGCGAGTGAATTCGCGCTTGCGGAGTCCGGCAGACTGCCTCCGGTGTCCATACCGCGTCTAGCAAGGGTCAGCACGGATGAAAAGTCCGCGAGCGCCCGATCGAGACGATCAAGATCGCGGAGTTTCGAGACGAAGTACGACTCCAACTCCGTTATCGTGACTCGTTCGGAGTCTCGTTCCGTGGTAGCGCCATCATCATCCAGCGCACGAAGCAGTTCTTGCTCCTCCCGCTGTTGCTGGACGGCAGTATGTTGTTCGTGGAGCTCAGTATTGAACGCGATGACCCGCGTACGAATCTCCGTAATTTCAGTGACTAATGCCTCGATTGCATGCGAAGCATCCGCGACAATCTGGGAGATCTGCGCTTCGGCCACATCTGAAGCCGGTTTCGCAGTCGACAACCTCGACACCCATCCGTGTAGCCCACTACGCAAGATACCCCTACGGGCAATCGAATCGATTCGGGCATTGCGTTACACATTGAACTGTACCAGTTGAACGAACAGAACCAATGAAGGTTGCATGCTTGTTCAAGAGCAGTCGCTTGATTCTGGTGGAAACTAGTTGCCGCTGGCTTCCCTGCGCACGAAGTTGCGTTTTGAGAGCCCCCTGACTGCATCCGCAGTATCAAGATCCGGTTGGCATATCGCTGCGCCGATTTTCATCAGCTCGCGCGGCTCGGAAAGCGCGGCAACTACCAACCAATCTAGTGACGAGAGCTCAAGCTGTTCATCCGCGTCCAGGTCGCCGTTGCGAGCCCATCTCGACTCGGGGGTAAAACCTTCACTCGCAAGCACAGCGCTGTCGGCCTGCCAGCGGGAACCATCCAAGATGAGCTGTTGTACGGATAAATCCAGAGCGACGGGAACTGGCGGGATGCGTCCAACTTCGATATCGAAATCGCCATTCTCAACATCAAGAATCTCGTAAATGTCCTGCTCGAGTAGTCGCTGGATGAAACCGGTCCACCTGCCGGGATCTATCAGATTGCGTAGGACAAAGCCAAGCCCGGGCGTTCCCTCGTCCGGCTCGATTGATTCGATTGCCGATCGGCTGGATGGAGAGAGGAATTCACACTTCAAGATCGCAGCGTGCAGGTCGAAGTCTTCGAGTCCCCAGCCAACCACACGTCCGGCTTCCAACATCACCCTCGAACGCCCGCCACTATGAGTTACCGTGACCGTGCCGGACTTCTCGGACAACGCAAAAAGCTGCAAAATCTCACCGAGATTGAATTCAGATAGCCGCCCTCGCACTGGGTCCGTATCCCTTCAAAGTTCGACAGACGATTAGCGTTGCTACTATCTGAAATTGTACTTTCCGGCAACCGCGTTCAATCGCACGGCAAATACATCTAGCAGCATCCTAAGCGCATCCACGATCGGCCGCACTTTGCTACCCTGAACGTGTGTCCAGTTCACGGGCACTTCCGCGATCACCAGGCCGCGCTGGCGAGAGATGAACAGGATCTCGACATCGAATGCGCTGACCTTGGGGCCAATGAGACGGTCCGAGCCCTGATGCAGCCGCAGGTACGGGAATATCTGTCTCGCGGCGTGGGCAGTAAACAGTTTGAAGCCACATTGGGTGTCGTCGATGCCTGGTACCGCCAGAAGCTGAACCACGCGATTGAATGCCCGTCCCATGACATGCCGGTAGGCGGGTTCGTTGATTCGGCGGGCAGCCTGTCCCTCCCGGCTGCCGATGGCAATGTCTGCCCCCCGGTCGATCTCGGTGAGAAGCAATTGGACTGCAGCGATCGGGGTAGACAGGTCCGCATCGGTGAAGAGGATGTGTTCACCTTTGGCGGCAAGAACCCCGGTACGCACGGCTGCCGCTTTGCCCTTGTGTGGCTGCGATAGAACTCGGTATCGAGTCGCCCCCGGCCGCATCGAGAGGGCTTGCTCCACCGTCCTGTCGTCACTGCCATCGTCGACCACAATCAATTCCGATGAATAGGACACCGTCCTCAAGTATTCGCCAATAGAGTCGAGAGACTCCGGTAGGCGGGATTCTTCGTTGTACGCCGGAAGGATGATGCTGAGGTAAGGTGGCTTCGAATCTTCGACCGACATTCTTACCGATTCCAGGCTATGTCCCGCGGTTCACCCGCGGGCTCGGTGTTGACCGGCTAAGGATAACAACGCTGGTTAGGGGATTCGGGTAAGGCGCTAGAACGCCAGCAAGCCTTCAATTCCGTCCGGGGCTTCCCGAGGAGCCTCGGTGGCTCTGGCTAGCGCAAACAAAGGGCCGGCAATTGTGCCCCGCAAGGATGCCCGTGCTTCAGGCGATCTGACGTGCCGCAGGTGGCGAAGATTGCGTCCTAGATGGTGGGCTGCGATTCGTCGCCAATGTTTCCGGAGCAGCGGGCGCGGCATCGACACAAACACAATATGCCAGATGTTGCGTGAGACCTGGTAGCTGGCGATGTTGCCGCCTCCACTGGCCGAAAGATGGTGGTGGACAACAGCGTCTGGTTGGTACATGCAGGCGAACCCGCCGTTTTGAAGTCGCCATGCGAGGTCGACGTCCTCCAGGTACATCCACAGGCGCTGGTCCAGGACATCGCCACTACGTAGCCGGATCGATTTCAGAGCTGTTCGGCGGTACAGCGCCGCGCCAGCGCAGGCTCCGAAGACAATCTCCATCTGGTTGGCCTGTCCGAGGTCCGGCAGCCATACTTCGCGATTGAATGGCATGCCCCAGATCCCGAAGCCGTCACCCGCAGAGTGGAACACATCGGGTTGATCGTAGAGCAACATCTTGCTGGCGATGCTCCCGGCTTCCGGAGTTGTCTCGGCGGCCTCAACCAGTGCACCCAGCCAGTTCGGATCGACTTCCGTGTCATCGTTGAGTAGCGCAACATACGGCGCTGTGCCCGCTGAGATTCCCTTATTCAACGCACGAACGAGACCTCCGTTGGATCTGGCGCGAAGCACCATCGCTCCGGGGTGTTCCTGCTGGACGATGGGCAGCGCCGGTGGATCGCCACAGTCGTCTACGACGATCAAGCGATAATCCTGAACGTGCATTTGCCGTAAAGAACGTAGACAGGCGGCGAGGAGAGTGGGTTTCCCGAATGTGGGCACGACGATGTCGACCAGTGGTTTAGTTACGAAAGACATCGACGAAGGGCATCCCGCCAGTCAGGTAGCCCGACATTAGATTCGCTCAACGCGATGGATGTAAGACAACCGTTGGCGGGCGGCGTTGCAGCCCGGGGAAAGTCCGCCGCGCTTATCCTGACGATCTTCGTGTCATGACCGGAAATTTCGCGAATCTCCGATGCCCAGTCGAACCATGACGCGGTTCCAGCGTTGGCGAGATGATAGGTAGCGGGTGGGAGTTCATCGATGATTCTCATGATGCCGGTGGCAAGATCCGCCGCATAGGTTGGATTGCCGAACTGGTCTGCGACGACCTTCAGTTCGTCCCTTTCGGACATGAGTTTTTGCATCGTGTTGACGAAATTGCGGCCCTGTTCGTCGAACACCATGGCCGTGCGGATAATGTACGTTGGCTCCGACACCTGCTGCGCTTCAGTTTCTCCGGCAAGTTTCGAATGTCCATACACGCTGATCGGGCGAGGCGTGTCGAATTCGTGGTAGGCAGCCGGTTTCGTGCCGTCGAAGACAAAGTTCGTCGAAACGTAGACACAAGTCGCTCCGAATTGCTCTGAAGCCCCGGCTACATGGCGTGTCCCGAGCGCATTTACCGCGAACGCGTTTGCCTCATCCAGTTCGCATCCATCGACGTCGGTCATCGCGCCCGCGTGGATGACCAGGTGGGGCCTGACGGTTGCGATCCAGTCTCTTACCGCCTGCCAACTGCGAATATCCACTTGCCGTGAGGATGTTCCGAAGATCTCCCAGGAGGCCGGCGCCAGGCGGGTCATCGCGCGCCCGAGTTGACCGCTCGCACCGGTCAACGCTACCCGAGTTCTGCGTGTCACGCGATCTCGATCCCATCTCCGGCACTGGTGTGGATCTGACCGTTGTAGAGCAATATGTGCCCTCGCATCAGGGAGAAGATGACCCTTCCCGGCCATTTGATGTCGCGATAGGGGTCAACTGTAACGGGATCAAACACGAACAGATCGCCATCGGAATCACTGGCGAAAGTGCCCTTCCGCCGCTGGATGCCTAAGGCTTGTGCGATGTTTCTTGACGTTACCTCCGCAATACGTTCGAGACTCATCCCGCGTTCGATGTGTCCCTCGTGGTAAAGGAAGTGCATCGCCGGAAACCCAGGACTAGATTCGGTTGTGAAGTGGACCGGATTGTCGCCAATCAGACGTTCCCATTGGTCTCCAGTCAGGTGGCCGCTGGCATCGGGTGAGATTGTCTCGATCGGCAGTGTGCCCGTCCGGACCAGATCAACAGAGGAGTCTTCAGCTGGAACTGGCTCGCCGCTCAGAATCGTCGTGACTCCGCCGCGGACAAGTTCGAGCGCCTGATTCAAGTCTCCCGGCTGAATCATCCCTGGAAGGACGATATGGCCAGACGCGTTGATCGTGCGCCAAACGTCTTGGGCGTTGTCTGCTACGACCTTTCCCTGATGGATCGTCAGGACGTCAATGGTCGATCCGCCAGGGTAGACGAATCGACCATTGATGATGCGCATGTCAAGCGGTTCGACAGCCATCGGGGCACTCCCGCTGGTCGCTAGCAAGCGATGTTGTACCGCGAGCGAAATTCGGTTACTTCCCCGGTTTCGAGGTTGTAGGAATGCCGCAATACGCCGTCGAGTGAACCGCCATAGACATGGATTGAGTATGAGGGCGTGTCGGTCGGATTGTGGATCAGATGGTAGTCGTCATCCGGCGGAACGAGCCCGCTGACATCTCCAGGGTGATTGTGCGACATACCGATTTCCTTCATTTCGGCATAGTTCTCGCGCGATCCGTCATCGACGCGGTGATAGCGTCGTTCCAGCTCGACGCCTTTCCAGACGCCGACCATGCCCCAGATCATATGATCGTGGACCGGAGTGCCATAGTCGGGCCACCATACAGTTGAGACGACGGTCCAGGAGTCGTCAACCGCTTTTGCCAGCATGTAGTTTGAAATCCCGCCCTCTTCGGGCTCGCAGAACTTCGGATCCAGCCAACTCATGTCAGAAAGAAGCGTCTCGAAGTGTGGAGTCGCCTCTTCAACGATCGAGGCCGCATCGACGGTCCCATTCGTGTTTCGTCGCACAATCTCATCGAGGTTGTTCGTAAATCTGTCAAGCGCGGCGCTCGTCGTTTCGATAGCCATTGCGGGGAATACCTCCTTCGTGCTGGCGGTGTTGCTAGCGCTGAAAACCAGGTTAGAGCGCTATCATGATCCTAGCATAGACGCCGGCGAGGCCGGCTTGAGAGGAATACTTCGACATGGCAAACACATTGAGCGTGGCGGAACTCAAGCAATTGCGGGAACGTGAGGACCTCCATGCGCTGATCGACGTTCGAGAGAAGGGTGATTTCGCCCAGCGGCACATCTATCGAGCGGTGCCAATCCCTCGCGGGTTGCTGGAACAGCGGATGTGGCAGCGAGTTCCGTTCAAGGACGTACCGGTCATCGTCTATGACCAGGAAGGCGACCGTGCAGCGCTTGCCGCGGAGACGCTCCAGGAGATGGGATACCAGGATGTCCGAGTGCTCGTGGGAGGACTTGATGCCTGGGAGGAATCCGGAGGTCGTACGGATTACGGCACGAACGTGCCAGGCAAGGACTTTGGAGAGAAAGTCGCAGTGCAGCGCCAGACGCCCCATCTGACGCCGGACGAGGTTGTCGATCGCCAGCGCCGTGGAGAAAGAGTACTGATACTCGATTCGAGAACGCGAGAAGAGTACGAGCGGTCACACCTTCCGGGAGCGTTCAGCGTTCCAGGCGCGGAACTTCCAACGCGGATTCGAACGCTTATCGACGCGCCCGAGAATAAGGACGCGACGATCGTCGTGAATTGCGCTGGACGGACTCGCAGCATACTGGGCGCGGACGTTCTGATCAGGATGGGAATGCCAAATTCGGTTTTCGCGCTCGAAAACGGCACCATGGCCTGGCTGATGGCAGGCTACGAACTTGAATCAGGGGCCGGCGCCAGCGTCGATGTGGCGCGATCTCCGGCTGCACAACAACTTGCCCGCGATTTCGCCAATCAGGCTGCTGAAGAAGACGGGGTGACGTCGATATCGGTTGACGATCTCGCAAGTCTCTTGGGCACATCCACTCCACACTACGCGCTCGATGTCAGGTTGCCGGAGGAGTATGCAGCCGGGCACATTGCTGGCAGTGTCTCACTTCCGGGAGGGCAGATAGCTCTGGCAGGGGATGAAATCGCCGCGATTAACCAGGCTCAGATCGTCATGATTTCCGACACTGGCGTGAGAGCCAAGATCACCGGCTCATACGCGCGACAGATAGGCTACCCAAATGTCTCGGTGCTCGATGGCGGGTTGGATGCCTGGAGAGCTTCTGGGCACCGGCTGGCTACGGATGAAGAGTCCCCGGAAGTCCCGGGTCTGGCAGCGGCGCGAGGCCAGACCCGGAGTATGAGTCCTGATGCGTTGAACGCACTAAGAGACAACGAGAACCTGCTGCTGATTGACGTGAAGGGCAGTGGGGACTACGCCCTGGAGCACATAGCTGGATCTCAATGGATTGCTCGCGGGGATCTGGAAAAGAGAATCGACGGGATTGCCGGTTCGCGCGATCGTCCGATCGTGCTGACCGACAACGATGGCGTTCGGGCTGCGCTGGCAGCCCGCACGCTGCAGGCGATCGGCTACTCGAATGTGCGATGGCTGGAAGGCGGGCTTGACGCGTGGAAGGCCTCAGGCTATGAGACGGTGCAGGGTCTCGACGGAGCAGACGTGGCGCTAAAGGTAGCGAAGGATGATGTCGAGATGATTGGCCGCATCGGGCCGTTGGCGCGAGACCGCCAGGACATGATCGACTACCTGGAGTGGGAGATCGAACTTGGACACAAGTATGAATCCGGTGTCGAATAGGATTGATTGGAACTGAAATGATGCTCAAGCTGGGAGCCCATATGTCGATCGCGGGCGGTTTTGACAAAGCCATCGATCGAGCCGTTCAGGTGGACTCCGATGCCCTTCAGATCTTTACCGCGAATCAGCGGCAATGGAAGGGGAGGGACATCAGCCAGGAGGAAGTTGAGGCGTTCAGGCAAGCTCAACAATCGGCGGGCATCGGGCCCGTCGTTTCTCACAACTCATACTTGATCAATCTCGCATCTCCGAAGGATGATCTCTGGAAAAAGTCGATCGCGGCGATGGGTCAAGAGTTGGAACGGTGTGATCTGCTCGGTGTGCCACTCGTCGTTGCCCATCCTGGCGCTCACACTGGATCTGGTCGCGATGCCGGGATTGCACGAATCGTCGACGCGATCGCTCGAATCTACTCCGAACGCCCATCTTGCGACGTAAAGATGCTGCTGGAAACGACTGCCGGTCAGGGAACGACGATCGGTGGGGCGTTCGAAGATCTCGCTGAGATTCTCCAGCAGGTGGGGAATCCTGATCGCCTGGGCGTGTGCCTCGACACCTGCCACATTTTCGTTGCCGGGTACGACTGTCGAACGCCGGAGACGTACGCCGCCACAATGGGCCGCTTCGAGGAGATCGTTGGGATAGACCAGTTGGGCGCCCTGCACTTCAATGACTCGAAGGGCGAACTCGGCTCTCATCTTGATCGCCACGAATACATCGGTCAGGGAGAGATCGGCGTGGAAGGTTTTCGCAATTTCATGACCGACGTGCGTCTCGAAGGCTTGCCGGCGTTGCTAGAAACGGACAAGAGCGAAGATCTCCACGAGGACCGTGAGGCGATTGAACTGTTGCGTTCTCTCTGCGCGTAGGCGCTATCCAATGCGGTTGAAGACCGCGAGCCGAGGCTCAGTCATGTCTTCAATTGCGTATCTCAGACCTTCGCGACTCAATCCGGAGTCCTTCACCCCTCCATAGGGCATGTGGTCGATCCGGTACGTCGGTATGTCGTTGATAATGACCCCGCCGACTTCGATTCGCTCCCAGGCTTGGAGAGCATGCTCGAGGCTTGCCGTGAACACGCCCGCCTGGAGGCCATAGATCGAGTCATCGACTCTGGCCAATCCTTCGTCCCAGGTCGAAAATGGGAACAGGTTGACGATCGGCGCGAATGCCTCACGCGCGCAGACTGCCGATTCCGCCGGAGCGTCGACAATGACCGTTGGCTCGAAGAATCGACCGTCGGGCTTGCCTCCGATCAGAATCTTGGCGCCATCCTTCTCCGCTGCTCGCACCCAATCGTGGATCCGGTTGACCGCCCGGTCATCGATCATTGGTCCAAGCGTCGTCGAGTCATCCGCGGGATCTCCCCGGCGAATGTTTCCGGCTGCGGCAACCAGCTTCTGAGCAAATGCGTCGAACACTTCTTCGTGAATGTAGACGCGTTGAACCGAAATACAAACCTGGCCCGCGTAGGCGAATGCGCCTGTAATGACGCGCTGGGCCGCATAGTCCAGATCCGCGTCGCGATCAACGATAACGCCCGCATTACCCCCGAGTTCCAGAACGACTTTCTTTCGCCCAGCGCGAGCCTTCATATCCCATCCGACGTCCGGCGAACCTGTGAAACTGAGCATCTTGAATCGGTCGTCCGTGACGAGCCGGTCGCCGAGCTCACGACTCATGGGCATGATCGACACGGCCCCTGCGGGCAACCCGATTGCGTCCACCATCTCGGCGAATACCAACATTGTTAGGGGGTCATAGGTTGGTGGCTTGAGGACGATCGTGTTTCCGGAGGCAATCGCTGGGGCAATCTTGTGCAGGGCGAGATTCAACGGAAAGTTGAAGGGCGATATTCCGGCGATCGGTCCGATTGGCACTCGGCGGGTTACGCCGAATCGCCCTGCGGACGAAGCCATGAGATCCAATGGGATCTGTTCGCCATGGATACGCTGGGCCTCTTCCGCTGCTACCCTGAGGGTAAACACTCCGCGGTCGACTTCGACGCGCGAATCGTTGATCGGCTTTCCGGCCTCGGCTGTCATCAACTCGGCCACCTCGTCGCGTCGATCAGCCAGGATTGCGGACAGGTCGAATAGCGCGTCTGCCCTCTCATGCGTTGGCATGGCTCTGGTCAGCTTAAAGGCCGACTCCGCGGCGCAAATCGCATCTTCCAGATCGCTATCGGTTGCCAGAGAAGTCGTGCCCACGGTGTCCCCGGAATAGGGGTTGCCAACTTCGATTGTCTGATCCGAGGTCCGCCAATTGCCCGCGCAATAGAACGGGTAGACTTTTGACATCATGCCTCCTCCGGCTGTAGTTTACCGAGACTCGTCAGTTGGAAGAAAACTCGTTAGGAAGACCACCAGTCGTCCGTCTGTGCGCCCACTTGCGCGAGCTCGGTCTTGGTGAAGATTAATCCCGAGCGGTCCTGCACGGCAAGTTCGTATTCCTTGCTCATCGCGATCGCGTCCACCGGGCAGACTTGGGCGCACATTCCGCAATTGAGACAACGACCGGCACGCAGAATGAATTCGCCCAATTCGCGATCGCCTTCTTCCGAAGGCACAACGTGCATTTCAAGGCAAGAGGTCGGGCAGATTCGCGCGCATAGCCCGCAGGCGACGCAAAGCGCCTCGCCGGTTTCAGGATCGCTTCTGAGTGACGGCAGGCCCCGAAATCGATTCGCCATTTCGCGTTTTACGTCCGGGTACTCGACGGTAACTGGCTCTCTCACAAGCCGCTTTAGGGTAACCGCAAACCCCTTGAACTCATCAATTACCATGGGGGCGAACCTCCAAGACTGAAATGCTAATCGCTGTCCGCCGCGAGGCGACTCGCCGTCAGACGAATCGAACCCTCGCCGCTGAATCCGGTTGATGGCCACTGAACGCCGCCACGTTCGAGACGTGGATAGGAGATCCCCTGGTAGTCGTGGACGAACATAGCGATCTCGTCGAACAGTTGAGATGGGTTATCAACCTCTATCCGATAGCCAAGCCGTGAGGCGATCTGGGCGATGTGGTCGCGGGTGGCCAGGGAGTCACCGGCGGGAGGAACCACGAGACGCAGACGCTGTACAGTCCGGTCAACGTTCGTGAACGTCCCGTCCTTCTCCAGGTACATTGCGGCTGGGAGCACGATGTCCGCGCGGTCAGTGAGCTTGCTTTCGAAGCAGTCCTCGACGATCAGCACATCGAGATGCTCCAGCGCGTCGAGCAGATCATCATCGTACGGTCTTTCCCAGATCTGGCTGGCGCGGCCCGCAAAATATCCTTCACCACTGGCGGAGAAGAACGAATCCTTCACTTCTCCCCGGTGATGTGACTGCGCCGAGATATACATAGCCTTTACCCGTCCGGATCGAATTGCGTCGGGAAGGCCGGCGATCCCAACGCCTGGATCCAACGCAACATTGGTTTCCTGAATGAACCCATTCGGCGACCCGGCGTCCTCCGACCAGCGGCTGGCCCAGAGACTGGCCATCGCCTGAGCGCCCGCGCGATCTCCAGTGGAGACATGCCCTGGGAAAAGATCCGGATGACACCCGACGTCAACACTGCCTTGCATGTTCGAAGCACCACGGATCGCCAGGACACCACCACCTGGACGGCCGACAAGATCGAGCGTCGTGGCGAACTGCTGCGTAGCTGAAGCGAGCAGGCGAGCATTGTCGAGACTCTGATCCTGGAGCGAGTACCAAACTGTCGTAGCTGTGACCGGGCTAGTCGCATCGCCACCCGCCAGAAGGCGCGCGCAGCTTTCGAGCAAATCTCGATCGACTCCTGATCGGGACACGACGTCTTCAATGTCGATCTCGTCTAGCCAGCTTGTCTCAGCGTCATCGGCCAGCATTCCCGCATCAAGCGCTACCTTCGCCAACGCGGCCACAACTTCGTGCTCAGTGCCAGGCTTCGCGGCTAGCCAACGGTCCGAACGTTCGGCGAGCGGCGAATGCTCGGGTGACACCACCACGATTCGTGTTTCCCGGTATCGAATAGCCCAATAGAGCCAATACGCGGCGATAGGCGCGACCTTGCCGGGATCGGGGCCGACATAGAGGACGACATCCGAATCCGTCATCATCTCTTGCATGCCTGCTGAACTGGCCACGAGGCCGGTGGAGTTGAGCATTGCCTCGTCAATAGCCGCCTGCCGGGCGGGCATCAGGCGGTCCACGCTGTTCGACGCCATGACTCCGCGCGTGAATTGCTGCAAGACGTAGTTGTCTTCGTTGGCGTTGTCCGGCGTCGCCAGGGCAGCAAATGCATTGCCCTGATGGGATCTCAAGCGCTCGGTTGCCGCATCCCACGCTTCCTGCAAGCCGACTTCACGCAGTTCGCCATCCTGACGGATCTTTGCACGCCACAATCGGGTTGGATCTTGCACATGTTCATGGCCCCAGCGGCCAAGCTCGCAGGTGTAACCGTAATTGACACCGCGCTGCCAGAGATGGGTCGTTCGACGCACGATTCCCCGGCTGTACTCCGCGTTGATCGTGCAGCCGACGTCGCACATGCCACATATCGTTTCGACGGAGTCAAGCTCCCAGGGATGGTGACCGAAGTGGCGGTCGGTGAGCGCGCCGACGGGGCAAACGGCAATGCACATCCCGCAATTGGTGCATGTCGTGTCGGCAAGGTCGATTCCGTATGCAGGAGTGATCTCAGCCTCAAGTCCACGGTTGGAGATTTCGATCGCGGTTGCGCCGACCATTTCATGACAAACGCGGGTACAGCGGGCACAGATGATGCATCGATCCCACTTGTAGTCGATGAAGTCACTGTGATGAATGTACGGCTGAGCGAGCTTTGGCCGACGATAGGGATTGGATTCCACGTTGTGCAGGTAAGTATTGTCCTGCAAGTAGCACTCCCCGGACTTGTCGCAGGTCGGACAATCCAGCGCGTGGTCGATTAGATACATCTGCAAGATGAATTGCCGTGCTTCGACGACCCGTTCAGACTGGGTCAGCACTTCCATGCCGTCGCGCACCGGCGTTGCGCAGGACTCGATCAATCCGCCGCGAGGGCCTACAATCTCGACAGTGCAGAGCCTGCAAGATCCCCACGGCCTTAATAGCGGTTGAAAGCAAAGATTCGGGACTTCAACGCCCGCAGCTTCGGCGGCCTGGAGAATATAGGTCCCCGCCGGAACGGTGACCTCCTGAGCGTCGATCGTAAGGGTTACCAGCTGAGTCTCGGTAGTGGTGACCATTGCCAGGTTTACGTTCCTCTTCCATTCGGTCGATCACGCATTCGTCCCGATTCTACCCGCGTTGCGGCATTCCTGTCTCGATTACTGGAAGGCGTCGTCTAACATGCTATACTGCCGCCCGTTGTCTGGCAGTGTATATGGTGGTGCTGCAAATGGAATTTCAGACGGTGATTGGGCTCGAAGTTCACGCCCAGGTTCTCACCGAATCCAAGATGTTTAGTTCCTGTCCGGCTCCATCCCCCGATTCCCTACCTAACACAACAGTGGACCCGATTTCGCTTGGACTTCCAGGCACGCTTCCGACGGTGAACCGAACCGCCGTTGAAAAGACGATCATGACCGGGCTCGCGCTCGACTGCGAGATCCCCCAATTCACCCGATTCGACCGGAAGAATTACATGTACCCTGATCTGATGAAGGGGTACCAGATTTCGCAATACGAGTTGCCACTGGCGGTGAGTGGCAAGTTGGAATTTGGGCACGACGGCGAGCGCCGGGTCGTCGGCATCACCCGGGTCCACCTGGAAGAGGATACAGCTCGATTGACCCACGTTTCAGATGGGACTGGTGTGTACAGCCTTGTCGACGTCAATCGAGCCGGGGTTCCACTGATGGAGATCGTCTCGGATCCGGATATCACGTCGCCCGCGGAGGCCCGAAGTTATCTCGTGGCCATGCGGCAAATTCTTCGCTATATTCGAGCGTCCACAGGGAATATGGACGAAGGCGCATTCAGAGTCGATGCCAACGTCTCCCAGAGAACTATCGATGGTTCGGTAATCGGCCCCAAGGTCGAGGTAAAGAACATGAACTCGTTTCGCTCGGTTGAACGTGCGTTGGAGTTCGAAGTTCAGCGACAGCGAACTGCGCTGCTGAACGGAGAGAGCCTCGTCCAGGAAACTCGTGGATGGGTTGAAGACGAGCAGATCACCGTTAGTCAACGAACGAAAGAGTTTGCGGAAGATTATCGCTATTTCCCTGAGCCGGACTTGCCGCCGATTGAAGTGCTGCCGGCCTGGGTCCAGGAGATTCGGGACAGCATGGCCGAACTTCCTGAATCACGATCAATGCGATTCGTCGACCAGTACGGACTGAGTACCGAGGATGCGGAACTCCTGACAATCGATGTCGAGGTTGCCGAGTTCTTCGAAGCGGTCGTCCAGAGCGCTGGCGGTGATTCGATAGAAGCGTCTAAGTGGATAACCGGCGATGTCTTCGCCCTGGCAAGATCGGCAGGCGGGCTTGAGGTGTTGCCCCTGGAACCAGAGACAGTTGCTGAAGTGATGACGCTGGTGAGCGAGGGCGCGATCACGCGTCGCACGGCCAAAGAGGTTCTTGGCGAATCAGTGACGAGCGGCAAGTCTCCAAAGGAACTCGTTGAATCGCGGGGGCTCTCTCAGGTAAGCGACGCTGGCCTCATTTCCCGCATTGCGTCCGAAGTTGTCGCTGAACACCCCGCGGCAGTTGATGATTACCATGCTGGCAAGAAACAGGCACTGGGATTTCTGATGGGACAGGCAATGCGAAAGTTGCGAGGCGCGGGAAATCCAGACGTCGTCAGGTCGGAGTTGGTCAGGATGCTGGATTCCGAGGGCTAGTTTGTAGGCGGGCCAATCGAGGCCCGCTATTTTGTCGGAAAGGAACGGCAATCAGGTGGTCGTTGCAGTACACGAGCAATCCGAAGCAGATCTCTTTCACGTAGCGGTTGAGCAATTCAACATTGCCGCGGATGTCATCAACTTGAATGACGGCATGCGACGTGTCCTTTCTGTTTGCAATCGCGAGACGATCGTGAATTTTCCCGTTGAGATGGATGACTCATCCGTAGAGGTCTTCACCGGCTACAGGGTTCACCACAATAGCGGTCCCGGACCGACCAAAGGTGGCATTCGATTTCATCAAGATGTCAATCTTGAAGAGGTCAAGGCGCTCGCGATGTGGATGACCTGGAAGTGCGCCGTTGTTGGGCTGCCCTATGGCGGTGCGAAAGGCGGCGTGAGGGTCAATCCAAAGCTGCTTTCGTCGCATGAACTTCAGAACCTGACGCGTCGCTACACGACGGAGATTTCCCACCTCATAGGCCCGAACAAAGACATCCCCGCACCCGACGTGAATACGAATCCACAGATCATGGCGTGGTTAATGGACACCTACTCGATGCATGAAGGGTATTCGATTCCCGGAGTCGTAACCGGGAAGCCGATCATGCTCGGTGGGTCTGCCGGGCGGAACGAAGCAACAGGTCGCGGCTGCGTGTACGCAATTCAGGATGCCGCTCCGGTCTTGAACATGAACCTCCAGGAGTCATCGGTTGTTGTTCAGGGCTTCGGCAATGCTGGCTCCGTCGCAGCGAGCCTTCTCCAGGAATCCGGCGTGCGCGTGGTTGGGCTGAGCGATTCAACCGGGGGAATATATAGTGCAGCGGGCCTCGATGTCCCTTCGGTGGCGAAACATAAGGCTGAAACGGGATCTGTTGTCGGCTATCCCGAAGCGGACAACGTCACCAATGACGAACTGCTTGAACTGCCCTGCGATATCTTGTTGCCAGCAGCGCTCGAAGAGCAGTTGACGGAGCAGAACGCAGATCGCGTAAAGGCGCGGATGATTGCCGAGGCGGCAAACGGACCAACGACTCCAGCCGCGGATGACATCTTCTATGACCGGGGCATCTTCGTGCTTCCGGACATCTATGCCAATGCAGGAGGAGTGACCGTCTCATACTTCGAGTGGGTGCAGGCCCTGCAGGCATTTCCCTGGACCGAAGAAGAAGTCAACGAACGGCTACACCGGATCATGCGCAGAGCGTTCCTGACCGTTCACGAAGCAGCTCAAGAACGTCGTGTTCATATGCGAACCGCCGCGCTTTGCGTTGCGATCCAGCGGGTAGCGGACTTCACCGAGTTGCGCGGAATCTACCCATAGCTGGGGCGTTGGCTACGAAGGCCCAACGAGCAGGTTTCGGAGTTCTTTCTCGCTCTCTGTATGGGTGACAGCGATGACATCGTCGCCAACTTGAAGTCGCGTTTGCCCAGTCGGGACGATCACGTGCTCTCCACGATTGATTGCGCTGAACACGCAATTGGGCGGGAGGCGGACTTCCGCAAGGGTCTTCCCGGCCACCGGAGAAAGATCTCCGATTCGCAGCCTCAACGATTCCGACGGTATCGTGTTGGAGAGTCAGGAGGTGGACTAAGCCGTCGAACCCGATCCGCTGTTCTATAAGATGCAGAAGAACGTGAGTTTGACTGACCGTCTCGTCGATTCCCAGACTTCTTGAAGAGCATTTCGTTCTTCGGGTTGTTCACGCGAGCGATGACCCGTCCCACGCCGAAACGTCGCTTTGCAACCTGGCACACAATGAGATTGTCCTCGTCGTCACCGGTAGTCGCGATGACGACATCGGCGCGATGAGCGCCGGCAGCCTCAAGAACTGAGAATTCCGCCCCATCACCTTGCATCACGACCATGCCAAGCTGGTCTTTGATTCTCGTCGCATTCGCCTGGTCGCGTTCGATGATGAGTACTTCATATCCCTCTTCGACGAGGGTCCAGGCCAGATAGAAGCCGACTTTGCCACCGCCAACGACGATCAGGTACATAGAAGCGTCCTGCTTCCCTAGGAGTCGATCGACTCGAGCGTATCGAGAAGGAGATTGGTAATGGTGACCGTCGGACAGATCGTCACGATGCCCATGTTCGCGAATATCTCGGCGCGGGAAGGGTCGTAGACGCGCGCCGCGACCATCGGGACATCGAACACCGTTCGAGCGACCTGCGCGGCCATCAGATTCGTGTTGTCCCAGTTGGTCACCGCAAGGAAGGCGTCCGCGGAACCTATATTGGCTGTTCGCAGCACATCTTCGTCGATGCCGGTCCCGCGGACTGCCACTCCCGAGAAGTCGGGCTGGAGCCTGGTAAATGCGTTGGGGTCTGAATCGATTACGACGACCCGGTCACCGCGCTGATCGAGAGCAGTGGCCAGATAGGCCCCAACGCGACCGCAGCCGACGATGACTATTTGCACTAGTGGCGCTCATCGATATCCGGCGACCAGTCACAACGGTCGAATCCGGAATGCGCTGGTTGCCGCCGAATGAGCACTTCACAAGGCGCATTCTTCAGCACATATGGGACAGTCTCTCCGACGGTCGCCAGACCATATCGACGCTGATTGCGGAGCGCCATGACAATTACCTCGGAGTTCTGTGTCGCGGCTTCGTCAACGATAGCAGGACCGGCGGCACGAGCCTGAAGAAGCTCTGCATAAATCGTTGGTTCATGGCCGTTGAAGACCGCAGTCGTTACCTCGCTAGCAGCCCCCAGCGCGCGTTCGGCTTGCTCGATCTCGCTCGGGAGATCAGCTTCGAGAGGGAATTCCTGACCGATCTCGACGACATAAACGAGACTTAGCTCTACCTCATCCGCCGCGCAAACCGAAGCGGCCAGTTCGATCGCGTCACGATCACTACCTGTCCCCATTATTGGAACAAGTACACGTTTGTATGCCAATGTAGGTACTCCAGATTTCAGGTTCAAGACGCCAATCTCAGATTCTTACACATCTGGCCAAGCTACACTCCGAGCGCGAGCCGGGTGATTAGCGGGCGGGGAAGGCCAGCCTCATCCATTTGTCGCTGGGTCAGGGCGACATCATACGGCACACGCCGAAACGTGACCGTGCGCGACTCGGTGTCGTAGATCGCGAATGCCGCATCCGGGTTGTTGTCGCGAGGCTGGCCTACCGAGCCCGGATTGACGATAAACCGATCCTCATGAAGCGAAAGCTGCATGCCATCATGTGGCTGGATCGGGGGGTCCCCACGCTTGGCCATCGATTCGGATATGAATAGCTGGACGTGTGTGTGGCCAAGAAAGCACACCTGCATGTCAAACAGTTCGAAGTTCTCTTCAGCGATCTTCGCGGTGTACACGTATTCCCAGATTGGATGCCGGGGACTTGCGTGGACGAGCATCCAATGTTCCTCGATCACACGATTCGGGAGTCCTTCCAGGTAGTGCATATGCTCGGTTCGCAGTTGAGCCGTCGTCCAGTAAGTGGCGAAGCGCGCAACCGGATTGAATTCATCAAGCTGCAGACGCCCGATCGCCGCCCAGTCATGGTTCCCGATAAGAGATGCGGCCGGATTCATTGCGACGATGTAGTCGACGCACTCGCCCGGCTTTGGCCCATATCCAACGATGTCCCCCAGGTTCCAGACCACGTCAAAGTCACCTGCGGCTTCAACGACTGCCTCGAGTGCCACGAGATTGGCGTGGACGTCGGAAATCATCAGAACCCGCATTCGGATCGCAAACTATTCATCTCGCTGATTCTCCAAAAGCAACGTTTTCTGTTGAGATATCTCTATAGTTCGGGGTGTTGAGCTGCTCCTTTTGTTGGTTCTAAGTCGAACAGCAAGAACCGCGATGTCCCCGGCTGTCACCCCGGCAATGCGACTTGCCTGCCCGAGTGTTGTTGGCTGAACGCCGTCCAGCTTCTCCCGCGCCTCATTGCGTAGCCCGGGAAGGGAAAGATAGTCGAGCGAAGACGGAATCCGTGCTGACTCCATCGCTCTTACTCGCTCGATCTGCTGCATCTCTTTTTCTATGTAGGCTTTGTACTTCACCCGGATATCGATTGTGGTCGACACCGGAGAATCGATCTGAACCTCTTCGAACTCTTCTGGATGGACAATCCGGAGCACAGGTAAGAGGCGCTCCAGACCTGCCTCAGGACGTCGTAGATACTCCTCGGCTGTCTGACTTCTCGCGACAGGCGGCAATCCCGCGTCCGCCAGCAGTTCGTTAGTATTCCGATTCGGACTGAAGTGAACCGATCCTAGTGAGGAGATGATCGCATCAACGCGTGACCGGGTTTCGACGATCCGGGCGTAGCGATCGGAGCCAATCAAATTCAGTTCAGCCGCGCGATCAGCAAGCCGGTCGCTTGCATTATCTGATCGAAGGAGCATCCGGTGTTCGGCTCGTGACGTCAGCATTCGATATGGTTCGATGAACTCCATCGTGGTCAAGTCATCTGCCATTACGCCAATGTACGCGTCCTCTCTGCCCAGCGTAAACGGCGACTTTCCCATAGCGTAGAGCGCGGCGTTTGCGCCAGCGAGTAGCCCCTGGCCGGCCGCCTCTTCGTAACCAGAGGTTCCATTCACCTGCCCGGCGAGGAACAATCCATCGATCCGTTTGGCTGCAAACCACGGGGTTAGCTCGGTAGGCTCGACTGCGTCATACTCCACCGCATAGCCGAAACGCATGATGCGCGCATCTCTGAGGGCGGGGATCGCACGCAGCATCCCGATTTGCACGTCTGCTGGCAGAGAGGTGTTTGCGCCCTGGACGTAGACTTCGTGCGTTCTCCAGCCTTCTGGTTCCAGAAAGAGTCCGTGGGAGCCCTTGTGCGGAAAGCGCATCACCTTGTCTTCGATAGATGGACAGTAGCGCGGACCAGTTCCCTGAATTGTTCCGTCGAACATGGGAGACCTGCTGGCATTGTCGCGGATCTGCTGGTGAGATGTTGCGTTGGTGTGGACCAGGTAGCAGGGAAGCTGGGTTCGCCAGCCGGTTGTAACGTCCGGATAGGCTGGCAACGGTTCAAATTCGAGCGGACTCAGTACACCTCGTCTTCCGGCGTCGGAAAACCAGAGCGGGTCGGGCGAGCCAAACTGCGCTTCAGTCTGTTCGAAATCAATCGTTCTCGCGTCCACACGCGGTGGCGTGCCGGTCTTGAGCCGGCGTAGCCGAATCCCCACATCCCCGATCGACGTCGCAAGTTCGTTCACCGCCGCATCGCCAGCTCTGCCTCCCGATTCCTTCCACGTGCCGGCAATCATGCTGCCGCGCAAGAACGTCCCGGCCGTGATTACGGCCGTTTGGCAATCGAACCGGAATCCCAGCCCCGTCTCAACTGAACGCACCCGGGGCGGCGAAAACGCGTTGTCGATCACTACGCGCGTCGCCGAGTCCTGAAGCAATTCCAGCCCCTCCTGACGCTCAAGGGTTTCCTTCATCGTCATGGAGTAGAGAACCTTGTCGGCCTGTGCGCGTAGCGCTTGAACGGCAGGGCCCTTAGAAGTATTCAGCGTTCGAATCTGAATCGACGTGCGATCGATCGTCTCTGCCATCACGCCGCCGAGTGCATCGACTTCGGCGACGATGTGACCTTTCGCTGGCCCTCCGATAGAAGGATTGCAAGGCATGAACCCGATACGATCCAGGTTCGGGGTAAGCACAAGGACTTTCGCGCCCATGCGGGCTGCCGCGAGCGCCGCTTCACAGCCTGCGTGTCCGGCGCCTATAACGACTACGTCGTAGTATGGTTCAGAAGTTCGAGATCCGAACGCCATAATGATCTGAAGTATAGGACCGGTACCGAGACACGGACAACGATGAATCGATCTGATCGGTACCTTTAGCACGGTGACTAGGTGCTCATGTCAAGCATTTCCAGACGAGAGGAACCAGGAGATGGCGTATAGTCGCGGATTCAGTGACGCTGAGATAGTGACGATCGCTACCGTTGCTGCAACTGCGATCGGGGGCATCGTCCTTGGTCTTGCGCGGGGGCAGGCAAACGAAGCGACCCGATTGGCGGGTGGAAGAGAGCATTTGCTCGAGCGGGCTAGTGCTGGAGTGGGGCATGTTCGTCAAGCGCTGCCTGGATCTGAGCAATTGGAGTCACTGGCAAGCCAGGCGAGCGCTCAGGCTCACAATCTGCCGGATCGTGGGGAGGCAATCATCACCAGCGCCCGTGATCTGGTTTCCGCGGCGATGCAACGCCCGGAGATTCGTTCCGAGATCCTGGCTGCTGCCCAGCAGCTAAAGGCTTTGGGGGGTGAGTTTGATTCCAGATCGGGCACTGTCACCGGGGCGATTCGATCCGGGCAGGGACGGTTTTTGCCCAAGGTGGATGTCGAAGACCTCCTCGCCAGGGTCAAAGTCCCGGATCCTCTCAATCTGTTGCGGCGGGGGAATCGCTCCGCGATCAGTGACGCGAAATCATCACTGCGCAAGTTTGCAGGAACCGTTAGCGGGCTCCGGCAACGTCCTTCGATTCCAAACTGGCGCGGCGGTCAAAGATCTGAATTGGTTGCAGCGCCGCCTGACTTCGCCGAATGGGCAGGGGCAACCTATCAAGAACGAGTTGCCACCCCACTTGCCCAGGTGGCTACTTCGACGCGGGATTCATTAAAGCAAGCGCTCGCGGCAACGATCTGGCTAGTCATCGGCGCTGGCATCGTCTACTTCGCATTGCTATCTGTGGACCGCCGAGAAAAAGTCAAGGATGCGCTCTGTGGCGCGCTTGAACAGGGCCGCCTGCTGCTGCTAGACCTTCAAGGATACGAACCGGATATGTAGTCGCCGGCTGGATTCCAGGCGCGAACGGCGAATCGATCAGCTGGCGGTGACAAGACCCGGCCGGCCGTGACAATGTTTGTACTTCTTGCCACTTCCGCAAGGACAGGGATCGTTTCGACCGACTTTCTTCATCTTCGTGGCGTCCTGCGTTGTGGACCCGTTGCCGGTTGGTGCGTTTGTCATGACCGGTTTCGCGAGACGCTGAATCGGACGGCGTTCGACGTTTACGGTAAAGATCTGATGAGCAACATCGTATTCGATGTTGCGCAACAGCGCCTGGAACATGTCGAAGCCCTGAGTCTTGTAGGCTACGAGCGGATCCTTTTGAGCGTACGCCTGTAACCCGACACCCTGTCGCATGTCGTCCATTTGTGTCAGGTGGTCGCGCCACAATCGGTCCATCACATTGAGCAGAACAGCTCTCTCGATTCGGCGCATGAGCTCGGAGCCGACTTGCTCTTCTTTTTCCTGGTAGTGCTCCTCCGCGTCATCAATCAATAGATCGACGATTTCCTCGCGTCCAAGATGCTCGATATCTGTCTCAGCAATCTCGGAATAAGGAACGATTCCATGGTACGCGGTGATGATCTCGTCGAGCTCTGGACTGGCCGAACGCTCATCGGGCCAGTGCACGTCGACGATCATCGCAATCTGATTATGGATGTGCTCCATAACCCGATCGCGCATGTCGTTACCTTCGAGGATCGCCCGCCGGCGAGAGTAGATGACCTCGCGCTGGCGGTTCATCACATCGTCATATTCCACGACATGTTTACGGATATCAAAGTTATGGCCCTCGACCTTTGTCTGGGCATTTTCGATCGACTTCGAGATCAAGCCATGCTCGATGGGTATGTCGTCGTTGACGCCCAACCGTCCCATCATCGAGCTCACCCGGTCGGACGCGAATCGGCGCATAAGATCGTCCTCTAGTGAGAGGAAGAACTGGCTACTTCCGGGATCGCCCTGGCGACCCGACCGACCGCGAAGCTGATTGTCGATTCGTCGCGATTCGTGCCGCTCGGTGCCAATGATGTGCAATCCGCCAGCTTCCGCCACGCCTTCACCAAGCTGGATGTCGGTGCCACGTCCCGCCATATTCGTGGCGATCGTGACTGCCCTCGGCTCACCCGCGTGGGCAACGACTTCCGCCTCGCGCTCGTGCTGCTTGGCATTAAGGACGTTGTGGCTTACTCCGCGACGGCGCAGCAACTCTGAAAGCAACTCGGACTTCTCAATCGACGTCGTTCCGACAAGCACCGGGCGTCCGGCGTCGATGAGCTCGCGAATTTCTTCTACGATCGCGTTGAACTTGCCCATCTCCGATTGGTAGACAACATCCGTCCGGTCTTCACGTATCATCGGGCGGTGGGTTGGAATGACGATGACATCCAGGCCATAAATCGTATATAGCTCCTCGGCCTCAGTTTCAGCCGTGCCAGTCATTCCCGCTAATTTGTCATAAAGCCTGAAGTAGTTCTGGAAGGTGATAGTTGCTTCAGTGACGGTTTCACGCTGGATGCGGACATTTTCTTTCGCTTCTATCGCTTGGTGGAGGCCTTCGGAGAAACGGCGACCGATCATTTGACGCCCCGTGAATTCGTCGATGATGATCACTTCGCCGTCGCGGACGATGTAGTCCCGGTCTTTCTTGAATATGACTTCGGCCTTGAGCGCCTGTTCCAGATAGTGGGTGTATTCGTGATAGCGCTCATCGTAAAGACTCTCACCTTCGCCAATCCCAATGAGCGATTCAACGCGGTCGATGCCATCTTCGGTCAGTGTCACTGATTTCCGTTTGAGGTCGACCTCGTAGTGAGTGTTGGGGCGCAATTGACGGACGTACTGTGAAAACTGGTAGTAACGATCGACGTTTTCCTCAGCTTGTCCCGAGATGATCAACGGCGTGCGGGCTTCATCGATCAGGATGTTGTCCACTTCGTCAACGATGCAGTAGTGGAGTTCTCGCTGGACCGTGCGCGAAAGGTCTGGCGCCATGTTGTCACGAAGATAGTCGAAGCCAAATTCGTTGTTGGTTCCATAGGTGATATCGCAGGCGTATGCGTCCCTCCGGGAAACCGGCCTCAAATACTGCTGGCGTTCGTCTTCGGCTTCGAAACCGGGATCAAACTCAAACGCAGAGTCGTGCTGTATGCATCCGATCGTTAGGCCCAGCGCGTGATAGACCTGTCCCATCCACTGGGTGTCACGCTTTGCCAGGTAATCGTTTATGGTGACCAGGTGCGCGCCCCGCCCCTCAAGAGCGTTCAAGTACATTGGCAAGGTTGCCGCGAGCGTCTTGCCTTCACCGGTGCGCATCTCGGCGACTTTGCCGTCATGAAGGACGATGCCACCCATCAGCTGGACATCGTACGGGCGCTGCTTGAGGGTACGGGAAGCAACCTCGCGCGCGGCCGCGAACGCATCGGGCAGCAAATCGTCAAGCTCAACCCCGGCCTCGATCTCCTCGCGGAACTTGGTCGTCAGGCCGCGAAGTTCAGCATCGGACATCGCGGCATATTCCTCGGAAAGCTCGTTGATTTGATCGACTATTCCCTGGAGCCGTTCAATTTCACGAGCGTTGGGGCTGCCCAGAATCTTGCTTAGTAGTTTTCTCATTTGTGATCGAGGTCCTTAGGTTTCGTAGGAGTTCACAGGTCGTGAGTTGTATATCCCCGGACAGTTGGAATTCAACAGAATTCAGATCTATCAAGTTTACAATAGAGATTGGTCTGTACCGTGACGATAGAATTCCACCAGCGAACCGACCGCTGTACGTGGATAGGACCCGTTTGCGACGCTGATGCCCGTCAATGATAGCGAGAACGTCGAACTTGAGCCGTCGTTCCCTTCCCGCGTCTGGGAGGTCGTCAAGCGCATTCCGCCGGGGCATGTTACGACCTATGGAACGATCGCCGCGCATCTTGGCAACCGAAGGGCGGCAAGAATGGTCGGTTGGGCACTTCATTCCTGCCCAGATGATGTCGGGCTCCACGCCCACAGAGTCGTGAATCGATACGGGGAACTTTCCGGCGGATGGAGCTTTGGCCATCCGGATGTAATGAAGCATCTGCTGGAAGACGAGGGCGTGGCCTTTGTCGATGAGTATCAAGTTGATCTTAAGCAACACCTCTGGGTTCCGGAACCCGCAACCGAAGAGTGAACGACGCGGTGCTATACTGCCAGCGGTCACACAATCCTGGAAGGACAACACATGAATGTACGTGATGGGCTCATCCAAATCCGAGAGCGGTTGTATGAACGTGACGCTAGAACGGAGACGCTCGACTTGGTCGACACGATGATCGAGCGCGCATCATCACCTGGTGCGGATCGCGCCTCCGCATCGCTCGTCCAGATCGTCGGGCTGCTCGCCCGTACTCCGGTCGCCAACGCCAACATCCGTGTCTACGACGAGTTGATGGAACTGCAGGACGAACTGGAGTCTAATGCCGCCCGCCGGTCGGCGGAGGTTGCAGCGGAGGCGGCTCGGCCAATACCGAAGAGCAAGAAGTATTACCGGCAGCGAAAACAGCGAGAGAGCTAACACCAAATCGGACTGAGAGAAAGAGGTAGGCGACGGTGGCAGACGAGCGAATTTCCGCGCTAGCCGAGGAGAAGGTAGACGATACGCTCCGCCTTCTGGAGCAGATTGTCAAACATGAAAGCCCGTCAAGTGAAAAGCACACCGTCGATCGACTGGTAGCGTTCCTGGCCGATGAACTGAGCCAACGAGGCGGGGCGGTAGAGCGTTTGGAACAGCAGGACTACGGAGATTTGCTGATCTCCAGATGGGGCGGAGATTCGCGGCCGCCGATACTTGTGATGACCCATATCGACACCGTCTGGCCATTGGGCACGATCGACCGTCTTCCCTGGATGAATGACGGCGAAGTTGCACGGGGTCCCGGGGTTTACGATATGAAAGCATCGGTCGCAATGATGGTAACGGCGATCGACATAATCCAAGCCCTTGAGATTCAAGCGCGCCCGATCGTATGGCTGATAAATACCGACGAAGAGATAGGGTCACCGGCGTCTCGTCCACATATCGAAGATCTCGCCCGTGCGTCCGATTACGTTCTTTGTCTGGAGCCTCCAGTGCCACCGGATGACGCCCTGAAGACCGAGCGTAAAGGCGTCGGCATGTTCACCATGCAGATAACCGGCAAGGCTACCCACGCTGGGGCTGATCACGAGAGTGGCGTAAGCGCCATCGAAGAACTTGCCCGCCAGGTTCAGTGGCTGCATGGTCTCACCGATTACGATCGCGGCACGACCGTCAACGTTGGTGTCGTATCGGGTGGCACGAAACGAAATGTCGTGGCGGCGCACGCGCAGGCGCTTATCGACCTGCGTGTTACGTCGATGGCCGAGGCGGATCGAGTTGTCCCGCTTATTCAGTCTGCTTCGGCAACCTTGCCCGGCGCGTCTGTGTCGATATCCGGGGACTTGAATCGACCGCCGATGGAACGCTCGGAGCAGGTTGTCGCCGCGTTCAAGCGTGCCGAAACAATTGCGAAGTCAATCGGGCAGGAAGTGAAGGAATCATCGACTGGCGGTGGTTCCGACGGCAACTTCACCGCCGCCATAGGTGTGCCAACGATCGATGGACTCGGCTGCCCTGGTGACGGGGCGCATGCCGAAAGCGAGCACATTCAAGTACTGAAGCTTGCGCCACGCACGGCGTTGATCGCCGCATTGCTTACTGATCTATAGACTTGGGGCCAGTAGGAGATGATCAGGCAGAGAACGAGCGATTTGCGGAGTTGACGACGAACACCTCGGTGGTTGCGCCAAGGTGCTCGCGGCACATTCTGTCGATGTAGTTGCTTGCCGCGTTGACGGCGCCAGCCGTACTCGAGAATCCATCTATCGGAAAAAAGATGTCACGGGCATCCGGACCAAGTAATGCGCTTCTGCTCTGCCGCCAGACCCAGCGTCGAGTGCGGACATCGGCGCCAGCCGCGTAGACGATTTCTCCTTGCTCCGGCGGATCCGAGTGACCCGACATGTCCACGAAGTTATCGATGCCGGTCGCCGGTCGCACAATGAGTGGCTGAGGTCCGACAGATGCAATGTCATGGGCGCCAATCGGAACGGTGTAGAACAACACCGCGGCGTTTGCCAGATCAACGACGGTGTTTATCGACTGAATCTTTTGACCTCGCTGCACTCGTTTGTGAAGAGCTTCTACAGATGCCGGATATCGGCTAGCAGACCATCCGGCTCGCGAGAAGGCCTCACGCCAGACCGCGAACTGCTCTATCGACTTGAGGTCGATGTCCCGGTAACTCGCACGGCTGCGGAGGCAAGCGTCATCGAGCCATTTCTGAGGATCTTCCTGGCAAACGCTGTCGTCAACTCCTCGGGCAACTACGCAACCGACAAGATAATCCGGGAATGCGTCGAAGATCTTGTCCGCGACCTGGAACTCAAATGGCGTCATCAAGGGATTTCAACGTCTGTCGTCGCCTGTTGGCTTGTAGCAAAGGTGGATTCGACGCGGCTTGCGAGGCTGGCAAGCTGGGCGCGTGGCAGAGCGCCTACGCTCCCGTCCACGACCTGTCCATCCGCGAACACCATAAGGGTTGGGATGCTCGAAATCCGGAAGTGCTGTGCGAGTTCAACTTCCACTTCCGTGTTGATCTTCACGAATTTGATCCGATCTTGGTACTCTCCCGCTAGATCCTCAAAGATTGGAGCCATCTTCCTGCAGGGCCCGCACCACGGAGCCCAGAAATCGGCGATCACCGGCAATGGTGAATCCAGCACTTCGCCCTGAAATGATTCCAGAGTGACTTCGATCACCGGGCTGCTACTCTTCGTCGCCTCTTCCTGGGCCTGGATGACCTCCAGTCGTTGTTTCAGAGCATCATCCTGGGAGATATCGCCAAGCACTTCGCGTCGCAACACATCAAACGTGCCCGGATTTCGGTCGTACATGATGGCATATCCATCGCAGAAGTTAACACACGGTCCGGGACAATCGCAGCAACGTTCCCAGGCTATCTGAACCGTCCCATCATCGATAAGACTGAATGCTGACTCCGGGCAGATCCTGGCGGAAAAACACTGATCCCAGTTCTTGTTGCAACGAGCGGGGTCGACGACTGCTGGCAAAAGTCTCTCCTTGCCGACACGAGGTTACGACGCGTAAACGTTACCGTAACTGAGCGGCTCGGTCCTGTTTCCGGCCGCAAGGTTTTCGTAAAGATGCATCATCGAGGCGCCGATGCTGTGCCAGGAGAACCGGATTGCCGCCTGGCGCGCACCAACCTGCAAACCCGCCCGGAAGTCACGGTTCGAAATCACCGTTTCGATTCCGTCTGCCATCCCCTGTGGATCCGCGGGTGGCACGAGGATTCCGCTAACATTCTCCTCGACGGTAAAACGCATGCCGCCGACCCGCGTGGCGACTACTGGCGTTCCACAGGCCATCGCCTCCACTGCCACGAGGCCGAAAGACTCGTACCGAGAAGAAACGGCACAGATAGTCGACGCACCGTATATAGCAGGCAGTTCGTCTTGTGGTCTGGAACCGAGGAAGGTAATGGCGGGATCGACGCCCAGCTTACGCGCCAAGTCCTCGACCTTCGAGAGCGGACCGACTGGCCTCCCAGAGCTATCAAGCTCTCCGCCGACGATCACGAGCCCCGGCGCTGGGATCACATTCTCCCGCTTATGAAGGAGGGCCAGCGCTTCAACGAGCGTATCGATGTCCTTAATTGGATCGATGCGGCCGACAAAGAGTATGAGCGGACCATCCGGCAGGCCAAGGCGCTGGCGCGCCTCAACCGGATCCGAAGGATGAAAGCGCTGCAGATCAACGCCGGGAGGGAGAGTGCAGACACGGCAGTCCCTGGCGCCGAGAGTCCAAACCAGTTCAGCGCGTTCGTCCGGATTCGGCGCAACAATCTGATCGATCGATCCAACGAGTTCGCGTTCGACTCGAAGGCGGAGTGAGGATTCGCTGTTACCGTTTTGTGAAACGGTGTTCTTCAGATGGGCCAGTGTGTGATACATGTGGACAACAGGAACGTCCCAGTACCGTTTTAGTATCTTCCCCACCCACCCTGATAGCCAGTAATGCGTGTGCACGATGTCGTACCGAATGCCAGTCTCCAGCGCAAACAGTGCCATTTCGCTTGCGAAGTCCGGCAGCAGGCAGTAGAGATCGTCTTTGTGCACCGGCTCGGGTGGACCAGCCGCAATTGAAATCACCCGGACGCCAGGAGTGACTTGCACGACGTCGGGCGTTTCTTCGTCCGAACGACGGGTGAAGATGTCAACAGCGACACCGCTTCGCTCAAGTTGCTCGGCGAGCGCCATGACGTAAACAGTCAAGCCCCCGGCGTCCGCTCCTCCAAGAGCGGCCAGCGGGGAAGTATGAACTGTGATCATCGCGACATGTCGAACTCGCGCTACCGGACTGAGTGATTTTGTTCGGACGATCTCGGAGGAGATCAATCAGCAATCCTTCGGCTGCAAGAGGCGTGATGTATTAGACCAGATACCGGCCGGCCTCAATACGAAACGATTCCGATAGTAGTTCTATTCCAGGTTCAGGGCCGATGACCGCTGTCTCAGGACGTCTCAGGTTTGATCAATCCGTACTCGCCATCACGGCGGCGATACACGACATTCGTGTCTCCGCTGTCCGCGTCACGGTAGATGAAGAAATCGTGCTCGAGTAGCTCCATCTGGTCGATTGCCTCTCCGGTATCCATTGCAAGGAATTCGAATGTCTTAGTCCTCACAACGGGTGCCCCGTCAGAAGATGCCGATTCCACGTTCAGGAGTTCCATTTCCTGTTGTTCGGCAGCGATCATCCCCAGTCCCCTGGAGTGGCGTCTGGACTTGTCAACCATGCGCGAGTGGTACCGCCGGATCTGCTTTCGCATCTTTTCTACAGCGACGTCAATCGCGTGATGTTGATCGTGGTCTCGCATCTCGGCTCGCAATATACGACCGCGCGTGTGAACGGTTAACTGGGCAACCCACTGTTCCCCTCCACTTCGGTGGCGGACCGGACGAAGCTCGAATTTGGAGTCGACAACACGTTCGTTGAATCGTTCCAGACGATCAACTCGCTCCTGGATGTATTCTTCGACTGGGTCCGGATTGTCAACGCCCTGGACATGGATCGTCACCTCGAACATGCTTAGCGAACCTCCGCATGATTACACGCAATGTCGTTCTGATCGTGACCTGCGCCACGCCAGATCAATCGGCGCCCGCGGAGGGATTCGAACCCCCGACACGAGGCTTAGGACGCCCCTGCTCTGTCCCCTGAGCTACGCGGGCAGGCTGAATCAACGCCGAAGTAGAATTCTATCTGATTGTCTTGGCAGCGGTTCACCGTTCGACCCGTGCGAGAGCGGATGCTATACTGATCCCGCGAGCGGGGAGTGGCGCAGCCCGGCAGCGCGCCTCGTTCGGGACGAGGAGGTCGGAGGTTCAAATCCTCTCTCCCCGACACATTCAGGCCGAGAGTGCCAGCAGACTGGTCTCTCGGCCTACGTCTTTCCCGTCATTTCCGAAGGAAGCACGGCCCGACGTTGGATGATGCCACCCGCCAAGCGCTGCGCGATCTTCCATCTGTACATGAGTTGATCGCCTCTGTTCGATCCACGAACGATGGGATTGGCGTCTCCGAAAGCTATCTGGCTCACCTGGCGCGGTCGGTGATCGATGCGGCGCGATCGGAAATTCTCGTCGGCCGGGTTGAGTTGACTGACAATGTGGCGGCGGCGTTTCTGGAGCAGTTCTTGTTGTTGAAGGCGGACGGTCCGACGAGAGTTCTCAATGGCACCGGAGTCATTATTCATACGAATCTCGGTCGATCGCCCGTCTCCGCAGCAACCGCCCAGGCGATGGCGGTTGCTGCGCGCAACTACCTGCCGCTGGAAGTCCATCTCGATACCGGTCTGCGAGGCGGGAGGGGTCACGAGATAGACGTACTCCTGCGAGCACTGACCGGCGCCCAACGGTCAATAGCCGTGAACAACAATGCAGCGGCGATACTACTCGCTCTTACGGCGTTGTGTGATGGGAATAAAGTGATTGTCTCTCGTGGGGAAGCGGTGGAGATCGGCGGTGGATTTCGCATTCCAGACGTGATGCGTCAGAGCGGCGCGGTGCTCGTCGAAGTTGGGACAACGAATCGCACGCGAATTGCTGACTATGAGGAAGCGATTGATTCTGAGACGGTTGCGCTTCTTTCGGTTCATGCTAGCAACTTCGAGATTTCAGGATTCACAGAAAAGCCAGCCCTTGCGGAGCTTAGCCGCCTTGCACACGACCATGGCCTTCTGCTGATCGAAGACGTTGGCAGCGGATGTCTGGTCGACACGACGCAATATGGTCTCAAGCACGAGCCGACGCTGTCTGAAAGCATAGAGGCAGGCGTCGATGTGGTGACCGCGTCGGGCGACAAGCTATTGGGCGGCCCACAGGCAGGACTCATACTGGGTACCGGAGAGTCGGTCTCAAAAATCGCGCGTCACCCTCTCGCGCGTGCCGTCCGGATTGACAAGACCGTACAGGCCGGTGTCGCCGAAACGCTGCGTCACTACTTGACGAACGAGTATGAAGACCGGGTGCCGATCTGGTGGATGATCTCGCGTACTGTCGAGCAACTCGATCGTAGGGTGCAGTCGTGGCTCGATGCCCTAGACGACAGCCGCTGCCGGTGTACTTCGACGGTTTCGGTTGTCGGTGGCGGATCGCTCCCCGGGAAGTCTCAAGCCTCGCGGGGGTTGACGCTTCAGGTTGACGGCCTGGGAGCGTCCGAGATCACCCGGCGCCTCCGAATTGGTGAACCTCCCGTCTTTGCGCGTGTCGCGGATGAGGTTGTGATAATCGATGCGCGGACGATCCTGCCTGACCAGGACGATGATTTAATCAATGCGATTCGAGTCCAACTGGACGGATCAGGAGGCCTTTGAGCGCAAGTCGTTGAAATAGGGGCTGGTTCGCGGATCGAAGTCTCTCTTGTTGCTGGCGAGTTCCGCCATCCGCAACAGGCTCTCGCGAAGCTGATCCGCGTTGTCTTCGGCCTTAGCCGTTTCGATATCGGCCTGCGTCTGGCGGACCATCTCCTGGTACCGGCTTCGGCCAAGCGCCTCCAGAGCCTGCGTGATTTCGTTGTTGGCCATGCCGGGCGTGAGATCATCACGGACTCGCAGCTGCGATCTCAGTCGATCCGCATACGAACTGAGTTCTTCCGGCAAATCGGATAGAGCGGTTTCGACGTCGAAGCCGGATTCGGTGAGTGCTTTCACCAGCTCCCGGTGGCGGGCATCGCGGAACAATTCCGGTACTACGACATCAAGGGTCCCGTTGCGCAGCGCATAACCAAGGGGATAGCACAGAAGCAAGCCGAGCAACACCTGCTCCGGATTCGATGCCGCCGGGCGCGCGCCGTGGAAATCCGGTTGATCGTGCGCGCGCCGTCGGGATCGCCTGGGGGTAACCGCGTCCTGAACGACCGTGTCCTTGTAGCCGAGCAGTCCAGCGGCAAGAGCGATGTACTCGGCCCGCACATACTTGTCTCTGATTTCTCGTAGAATCGGGACCGCTATTTCTTGTAGCGCGGACGACCGGGCGTTCGGCGAGTCCTCAATGCCGGCAAGCCGCGTAGTCAGGATGTATTCGACGAGTGGCGTCGCCTTTGACAGCGCTTTTTCCCAGCGTTCGGGGTCGGAGCGGATGAGGTCATCCGGGTCCTTTCCGGAAGGGAGGGTGACGATGCGAATTTCAGCTCCGATTGTCTGCTCGGTCCGCACCATGCCGCGGGCGTCGACCGTGATCGCGTCGTCCGAAACGAAACCCTCTCTGAGGGTATCGATAGCGCGGATCGTTGCCAGTTGCCCGGCGGCGTCGGAATCAAGGGCGATGAAGACCCTTTCAACATAGTTCCGAATCGCCTGCACCTGGGCGGCGGTGAGAGCGGTGCCCATCGACGCGACGACGTTCTTGAATCCAAACTGATGGGCTGTGATGGCATCCATGTAGCCTTCGACGACTATGAGCGTCTTCGATCTTCGAATCTCGGCGAAAGCCTGGTCGAGCGCGTAAAGCGTAGCGCTCTTGTCGAAGACCGGAGTCTGTGGCGAATTGAGATACTTCGGCATTTCGTCGCCGAGCGCTCTTGCCCCAAAACCAATCGCTTGTCCACGACGATCACGGATCGGAAACATGATTCGATTTCGGAATCGGTCGTATACCCGGCCTGACTCGGATTTCGACGCCAACCCGGCGGCAACGAGCAGATCGTCGGAAGTCTGGGAAGATTGAGTAAGATGGGTCTTCAGCGCGTCCCATGAATCGGGCGCGAAGCCCAGTCCGAAGACCTCAGCTGTTGCGCGGTCCACGCCGCGCCTAGCTAGCAGATCGCGTGCTACACCAGCGGCATCTGCACTCCACAAAAAGCTCGAAAAGAATCTCACGGCCCGTTCGTTGAGGTCGATGAGGCGGTGCCGTCGCTCATCGCGTTCGGCATTCGGGGCGCGAGACGTTATCAGTTCAATCCCCGCGCGCTGCGCGAGACGCTCGAGGGCGTCCGGGAACGTGAGAGACTCGGTTTCCATAACGAACGTGAAAATGTCGCCACTTTTTCCGCAACCGAAGCAGTGGTATCCCTGCGTCTCCGGGAAGACCACAAATGAAGGAGTCTTCTCCTGGTGAAATGGACACAGGCCCTTGAAGCTCCTCCCTGCACGTCGCAGCTGCACCGTGGATCCAATGAGATCGACGATATCGACGCGATCCTTTATGCGTTCAACATTGTCCGCGGCCATGTGCTATAGCTCCTCGAATGCGGGAACAAAAATGTCGTTGTAACTCCGCCGGGCGTATTGATCGGTCATACCCGAGACGAAATCCGCAGCGGCACGAGTGGGTCCATCGATCACCGAACGCTTGCGCCATGATTCAGGCATCTCGCTACCGTGTGCCGCAAAGTGACTGAACAGTTGTGCAACGATCTCCCGGGCATGCCGCGTCGCCGGTAGCTGATTGATCGGGTCGTACACGCACTTGAACAGGAAATTCCGCAACTCGTCCGCAGCCTCAAGCGCAACCGGTCCCATGAAGATCACCTGCCGCCCATTCACCGGACGATCCAATCGCGAACGGCTATTGGCAATCACGCTCTTCACCAGCCGGTCGATGCGAAGGCTGTGGCGCTCGCCCAGCACCGCGGTCACGATTGGTGGTATTGACCGGTGGTCGAGCATTCCCGCTCCGAGTGCGTCCTCCAGATCATGACTGATGTAGGCGATCCCGTCAGATATTTTAACGACCTGTGCTTCGGCGGTCGATGGCGTTCCCGCGACGCTTCCAGAGATACCTTCCTTCGGCTTTGAGTGTCGCAGGATTCCGTCCCGGACCTCTTCCGTCAGATTCAGACCAGCGCCATCTTTTTCGAGGATATCGACAACCCGAAGACTCTGCTCATTGTGGCGAAAACCTGGAAATACGCCTGCGAGCGCCGCTTCCCCGGCATGACCAAAGGGTGTGTGCCCAAGATCATGCGCCAAACCGATAGCTTCGGTCAGATCTTCGTTTAGACGTAAAGCTCTCGAAATTGTGCGGGCAATCTGCGTCACTTCGAGGGTGTGCGTAAGCCTCGTCCGCACATGGTCGCCGGAAGGAGGCAGGAATACCTGGGTTTTCGACTTGAGTCGCCGGAATGCCTGGCAATGCACGATTCGATCTCTATCGCGTTGAAACGGCGTGCGTATGTCACATTCAGGCTCATCGCGTTGGCGATGGGCATCGGTTGATCGCGCCGCGGCACGCACGAGCCAGACATCCTGGAACTGTTCGTATTGTGACCGTGGTGACGACACGCTTCTGACCATCTTGACATCGACATGGATTCGGCAACCAGCATGAGTGTACGTACATTCAGCGGCTTCGTCCACTGACTCCGTGATTGCTTCGCATCAGACCTGGCGCAACGCCGATTGCGCGGCGGCAAGCCGGGCGACTGGAACCCTGTACGGTGAACAAGACACGTAGTCGAGGCCGCACTCATCGCAAAACGCGACGCTGTCTGGATCTCCTCCATGCTCACCGCAGATGCCGACCTTCAAATCGGGGCGGGTTGCCCTTCCAGCCTCGTGTGCGATCTGAATCAGGCGTCCAACGCCATCCCGGTCGATCGTTATAAATGGGTCTGCTGGAAAGATGCCTTGTTCGACGTAGAGGGGTAGAAACCGTCCGGAGTCGTCGCGGCTCAGCCCATAAGTCGTCTGGGTCAAGTCGTTCGTGCCAAATGAGAAGAATGTCGCCTCCCGGGCGATTTCGCCAGCGGTGAGCGCTGCTCTTGGAAGCTCGATCATCGTGCCAATTTCGTAGTCGACAACGACATCTTCTGATCCAAACACATTCCGGGCGATTTTCTCGACGGTAGCCTTCTGTCGTGCAAGCTCGGCAACGTCGGCAACGAGCGGGATCATGATCTCTGGCCGCACAACGATCCCGGATTTCGCGCAATCCCGCGCGGCTTCAAAGATCGCGCGAGCTTGCATCTCGGTTATTTCTGGATAGGAGATGCCGAGGCGGCATCCCCGGTGCCCAAGCATCGGATTCGTCTCGGTGAGCGCGACGATACGATTCCGCACCGCTTCGATGTCCAGTCCGGTAATAGACGCCAGTTGCTGTAGCTCAGTGTCTGAATCGGGCAGGAACTCGTGAAGCGGGGGATCGAGCGTTCGGATCGTGACCGGAAGCCCATCCATCGCCCGAAAGATGCCGGCAAAATCATCACGTTGCATTGTCAACAAAGGCTCCAGGGCAAGTCGCCGTTCCTCAGGCGACTGGGCCAAGATCATACGGCGTATGGCTTCGAGGCGTTCCTCGCCAAAAAACATGTGTTCGGTGCGACACAGGCCGATACCTTCGGCGCCGAACGAACGAGCAATCGCCGCATCTTCCGCGTTATCGGCGTTGGCGCGCACGCCAAGCCGCCGGCAACCGTCCGCCCAGCCCAGCACGGTAGAGACCGGTCCTCCAACTTCAGGCTCAACCATCGGCGTCCGACCGAAGATAACCCGACCGGTTGCGCCATCGATGGTAATGGTGTTTTCAATACCGAGGACCTTGCCAGCGACCGTCACACGTCGATTCGGATGATCCACTTCGAGCTCGCCAGCGCCCGCCACGCAAGGCTTTCCCATCCCTCGCGCTACAACGGCCGCGTGCGACGTCATGCCGCCCCTGGCGGTGAGGACGCCCCGGGCGGCGACCATTCCGTGAAAGTCATCGGGGGACGTCTCGCGTCTGACGAGAATGACATCCTCACCAGCATCGCCTCGACGCTTGGCCTCGTCGGCATCGAAGACGATCGAGCCTGAAGCAGCCCCGGGGCTGGCCGGGAGGCCGATTGTGAGAACTTCAGGCTCGAAGTCTGGGTCGATCCGTTGATGTAGCAATTGATCCAGCTGATCAGGATCGACGCGCTGTACCGCTTCAGTCTTGCTAATCAACCCGCTTTCGGCGAGATCGACGGCAATCCGCACCGCCGCTGGACCGGTTCGTTTGCCGTTTCGCGTCTGCAAGACGAAGAGCTGCTCGTGCTGAATCGTGAATTCTATGTCCTGCATATCGCGGTAGTGGGCTTCAAGCTGTTCAGCGAGCTCATGCAGGCGGTCACTTGCGGCCTTCAGGCCGGGCTGGTCCTTAAGTTCCTGGATCGGGAGTGGCGTCCGGATTCCGGCGACGACATCTTCTCCCTGTGCGTTGGTTAGAAACTCACCGAACAGGCCCGGCTCTCCGGTTGACGGATTGCGTGTGAAGGCTACCCCGGTTGCGGAACGATCGCCGGTGTTTCCGAAGACCATCGACTGCACAGTCGCGGCCGTGCCCAGATCGTCAGAAATCCGGTTTTGGCGACGGTAGTTGACCGCGCGCTGATTGTCCCAGGAAGAGAAGACCGCAGACGCAGCCTGCCTTAGCTGGTCTAGAGCGTCTTGAGGAAACTCAGAACCGGTGTGGTCTTGCACAACCTGCTTGTACGCCTCCACGAGATTTCTGAGAGAATCGGACGGCATATCCTGATCATTGATAACGCCGACCCGTCGTTTCTCTTCGTCAAGGATGTCTTCAAACTCGTCGTGTTCAATCCCAATCACGACATTGGAAAACATGTGAATGAGCCGGCGATAGCAATCCCAGGCAAAACGGTCGTCTGCCTGAGCCGCAAGCGCATCGACAGTTCCATCGTTCAAGCCCAGATTGAGGATCGTATCCATCATTCCGGGCATCGACGCCGCCGCACCGGATCGAACGCTGACCAGCAGCGGGTTTGCAGTGTTTCCGAAGCCGCGCCCGGTCGTTCGTTCCAGATCGCGGACGCGGGTGACGATTTCCGACCAAACGTCGTCCGGAATCTCGTGATGCGCGTGGAACGCACGGTAAGCGTCGGTCGTAACCACGAACCCTGGCGGAACCGGCAAACCTATGTTCGTCATCTCCGCTAGATTCGCGCCTTTGCCTCCAAGCAATTCGCGCTGCTCGCCGGATCCTTCAGAGAACTCGACGGTCCACTTCTGTGCCATGCCCTGCCCTCCCGCAACGTATGGTGGCATTCGCCGTTCAGTCAACTGTCAAATTTGCGAAGCTGGCTAGCAGACGTTTCTGTCCGTGGCGGGTGAAGTCCACGACTAGTTCCTGGTCTCCCGGCTTCTCCTGCACTGCTTGGATAAGTCCATCGCCGAACTTGCTGTGAAACACACGTTGACCGGCTGAATAGTTAGGCGTTGCGGCCGGCGTGTTCTGATTTACGGGAGTCAAGCGGCGCTTAGTCGGCTGCGGTCGGGACGGCCTGCTCACCGGTGGATCGCTTGTGAGTTCTTCGGGTATGGCAGCGAGGAACTGGGACGGGATCGACATGTCAGCGTAGCCAAACCGGCTTCTGCGAGCCGCGTGAGTGATGTACAGCAGGTTCTCTGCTCTGGTCATGCCAACATACAAGAGTCGTCGTTCTTCCTCCAGCGCCTCAGGGTTTTCGGTAATTGACCGGGAGTGTGGAATCAGTCCGTCTTCGACTCCGGTGATGAAGACCGCCTTGAATTCAAGTCCTTTTACCGCATGCAGTGTGATGAGGGTGACACGGTCGCGATCCTCGACCATTTGATCCTGATCCGACACGAGCGCGATCTCTTGCAGGAACAAAGTGAGACGATCCTCATCCTCAAGCGTATCGAACGGTTCCATGGTCGCGCGCATCTGGAGAATATTCTCCCACCGCTCGATCATTTCCGGATCGCCACTGTCGAATAGTGAACGGTACCCCGTCTCCTCCAGAGCGTGATCGAAGAACCGGGTTAGCGGCATTGTCTGACAATCGTTGCGTAGGCGGTCGAGCATGGTCGAAACCTTCGCCACCAGGGACGCAGCGCGCGAGTTGAGACTAGGGCCACCCGGTTCGCCAATCATGCCAAGAGCATCGCTCAGGCCGCGCCCATTCAATCTGCTCCAACTCTCAAGATCGAAGAGTGTTTTTGCCCCGATGCCCTGTCCCAGGGGATAGGCGCCGGTGACTCGCTCAAATGCGAGCGTATCGTCTGGATTCGAAATCAGACGCAGGAGCGCCATCGCATCCTTGATTTCGCGGCGCTCGTAAAAGCGGGTGCCGCCAATCAACTGGTAGGGGATGCCAGCTCGGATGAACATCTCTTCGATCGTACGGCTCTGTGCGTTCGTCCGATAGAGCACTGCAATCTCGCTGCCAGAGTACCCCTCTTCAACCTGAAGGCGTGAGATCTCCTCGACCACGAACCGGGCTTCGTAATATTCGTCAACCGTGCCCCTGATGACGATTTTCGAACCGGCGTCACGCGACGCGCGCAGGGAGTGATCGATGCGTTGCGAGTTTTCGCTTATCACCGCGCCAGCGGCCGTCAAGATCTCCGGCGTTGACCGGTAGTTCTCTTCCAGGTGGACCTCATGTGACTCCGGATAGTCGTTCTTGAAGCTCAGGATGTTTCGAATGTCAGCCGCCCGCCAACCGTAGATCGATTGATCCGGGTCGCCGACAACACAGATGTTCCGGTGTTCGCTGCTTAGCTCGTTTACGAGCAGATACTGCAGGTGGTTCGTGTCCTGGTACTCGTCAACGAGCACATACTGATATCGCTCCCGCAGTGCCCGATTGACATGCTCGGATTCCCTCATCAACCTCAGCGCATCAGTAAGCAGATCATCGAAGTCAAGAGCGTTTCGACGCTTCAGCGTACTCTGATATCGAGGGTAGACTCGAGCAACGATTTCTTCCCAATATGATCCTACGGAGCGCTCGAATGCGTCAGGGCTGATGTTGCGGCTCTTACTGGCGGATATCACGCCAAGTATCGCCCTCGGATTGAACTGCCGTGTGCTGATATCGAGTTCATCCATGACGGATTTGATTACACCGCTCTGGTCGGTCGAGTCGTAGATGACGAAATTCGAATCGATCCCTATTTCACCGCCGTACTGGCGCAGCACGCGGGCAGAGAACGAATGGAAGGTGCCCATCATCACGTAGCGCGCACGATCCCCGACGAGGGCTTCAACCCGGTCTTTCATCTCGCGGGCTGCTTTGTTTGTAAACGTCAGGGCGAGGATGTTCCAGGGCGCGACGCCGTACTCGTGAATGAGATAGGCGATTCTAACGGTGAGGACCCGAGTCTTGCCGCTACCCGGTCCAGCAACGATCAGGACCGGGCCGTCGACCGTCGTGACGGCCTCTCGTTGGTGGTCGTTCAATGAGTTGAGGAGGTCAGAGCTACCGACCGGGACTTCTCGCACGACTTGCTGTCCTGGTTCTTCCATCAACGATGTTCTGGACGCGCATGGAGCGTTCGCGCCAACGCGTGTAGATTGTACAGAAGTGTGCGATACTCCCGGAATTCTTGAAGGTCTAGCCATTCAGTTGTAACCTTAGATTTGGCTGAAGCCGGCGTAGCTCAGAGGTAGAGCAAGGGATTCATAAGCCCTGGGTCGTTGGTTCGATTCCAACCGCCGGCACCCCTCCAATCAGGAATCAACACCGAGAACGAGTCTCCGTCGTGGACGACAGTCATCTGATCGAAAGCAATCCGGACCTTTACGGCACGCCGAGACTTGCGGTGATCCGCCGGAGCGCCGCATATCGTGCCGTTGCCGGTACCTGGACGGACCCGGTGTTCGTCGCCTGTTCGGGTGGAACGGATTCGATGGCTCTGCTCGCTCTTGCTGGCGCTGCTCGGGCAGCCGGAAGGTCCGGTCCGGTCATCGTTGTGCACATCGATCACCGCGCGCGGGCAGGCTCTGCGTGCGAGGCGGATCTTGTCGCCGTCCAGGCTCGAAGATTCCAATTGCCATTTATCAGCGCGGCTGTCTCCGCCGATCCGGTCTTGACTGGCGACCATGGGCGAGAGTCAGAACTCCGTGACGCACGATACGAGGCGTTAGCACGGCTGGGCACTGCCCTCTGCATTTCGACGGTTGTCACCGCGCATACGCGTAATGACCAGGTTGAGACAATGCTGCTGCGTTTATTGTCTGGCGCTGGTCCGGTCGCGGCTGCAGGCATGCGCCGGGCGACTGTGCTCGAGACCAGGGCGGGCCCGATTCACGTGCTCCGACCACTGCTTGACGTCACGCGTGAGGAACTTGTGGATCTGCTGCAGCGAACGGGTACCTCGGCGTTCGAGGATCCATCGAATGAGGATACCCGGATGCGTCGAAATGCGTTGCGGCACAACGTAATTCCGGAGTTGCGACGGATCGATCCTGGTTTTGAAGGAGCGGTCATCCGCTCTATTGAGCTCGCTCGCAATGATGCCGAAGTCGTTGATAGCCTGGCTCGAGACAGGTTCGAGACGTGTGTCCGCGTAGACGAGAGGTCATGCAGCATTAGCCGAGAGTTGTTGAGAAATGAGCCGGAGGCGATTTCAAGTCGCGTTGTCAGAACTGCGATTCAGCTATTCACGGATGGTGATTCGCGCGAGGTTTCACGGGAAAGGATCACTGCCGTGCTGCGCGCCGCGGAAGGCCGGACTGGAACTGTCATTGAATTGCCATACGGGTTAAGGGCGATCATTGAGAAGCGCTTGGTCAGGATCGTGACCGCAGCAGACGAAAGCACGGCAAATGAGTAATTCGACCGCGAAGCCTGAACTCGAAGTGCTGATCGACGAAGACGCAATACGCCTTCGCGTGGCCGAACTAGCTCGCGTGATGTCTGACTTCTATGGGTCCGAGCCGCCACTTGTCATAGGGGTGCTGAATGGGGCCGTGATCTTCGTGGCAGATCTGGTACGAGCGCTCGACATTCCGGTGACCTTTGAGTTCATGGCTGTATCGAGCTATGGAGATTCAACCCGTTCTAGCGGAACCGTGCGCATCCTCAAGGATCTTGATTCGGATATCGCCGGTCGGCGCGTTCTGATTGTCGAAGACATCGTTGACTCTGGCGCAACCCTCGACTATTTGATGCGCATTCTGGCGCAACGCGGCCCCAAGGATCTCCGCGTTGTTTCGCTCCTCCGAAAGCCCGCGGCAAGGTTGGCCGGAACGAACGTTGACTGGTTGGGTTTTGATGTTGACGACGTCTTCGTTATTGGATACGGACTGGATTTCGCGGGGGACTACAGAACACTGCCCTATATCGCTGTCTTGCGACAAGACTAACGTACTCTGTTCTTCGACCTGTCGATGCAGGACGCACTGCTATAATCGGCACACCATATGCGCCCGTTCGGGCCCGGCGTTTGAAATCTTGAGCGCCAGGCTGCCGAACGCCTCGGAACAACAAAGAAAGACGCCGCATGACTGACAACCGGTGGCTCCGCAATGGCTTCGTCTGGATCATTCTCATCATCGCCGTCATCGCGCTCTGGGTTACGTTCATTAACCGTGGTGGTGGCGACGAGCAGATCGGATGGACGAAGTTGCCGACGGGAGTCAAACCTCGGTCAGGTCGATCGACTCGAGACAACGGAAGGCTCCAACGAGGTTACGGTCTATTACAAGACGGACGATCAGACGGATAAAGCTCGATTTGACGGCAATGTCGATTTGTATGGTGCGTTCGAATTCTATGGCATGTACATCGGAAGACGTTCGCATTCAGGTGAACAAATCCAGTTCCTGGGGCAATTGGATCGGCATTTTGACGTTCGTTCTGCCGATCCTCCTCATTGTCGGTATTGTGATCTTTCATGATGCGGCAGGCGCAGGGAACAACAATCAGGCGATTTCGTTCGGCAAGAGCAGGGCCCGTATGTTTACCGGCAACAAGCCAGCCGTAACGTTCGGCGACGTCGCCGGCGCGGTCGAAGCCAAAAGAAGAGCTTGCAGAAGTTGTCGAGTTTCTCAAGTATCCGGAGAAGTTCGCGGCGCTTGGCGCCCGAATTCCCAGAGGTGTGCTTGCTCGTCGGTCCACCGGGAACCGGCAAGACGCTGCTTGCCCGAGCCGTTGCCGGCGAAGCTGGAGTGCCGTTCTTTAGTATTTCCGGCTCCGAATTCGTCGAGATGTTCGTTGGAGTCGGCGCATCTCGCGTCCGCGATCTGTTCGATCAAGCCAAGCGCAATTCACCTTGTATCGTCTTCATCGACGAAATCGATGCCGTTGGCCGGCAGCGTGGCGCGGGCCTCGGCGGCAGTCACGACGAGCGCGAACAGACCCTGAATCAGATCCTTGTCGAGATGGACGGTTTTGACAGCACGACGAACGTGATCGTCATTGCGGCGACGAACCGTCCCGACGTACTCGATCCGGCTCTGCTGCGCCCGGGGCGATTCGATCGCCAAGTCATCCTCGACCGTCCGGATATTCGTGGCCGCAATGAGGTTCTCGAAGTCCATACTCGCGGAAAGCCGCTCGAAGAAGACATAAATCTCGAATCGCTTGCCCGCGAGACACCCTGGATTCTCCGGCGCCGATCTCGAAAACCTCGTCAACGAAGCTGCGATTCTGGCTGCGCGCCGGAACAAGAAGACGATCGGTCGCGATGAACTGAACGAAGCGATCGACCGGGTGATCTCTGGTCCACAGCGCAAGAGCAGGGTGATCTCCGACCGAGAACGGCTGATGACTGCCTACCATGAGGCTGGACATGCTCTGGTGGCGCGAGAGCTCCCAAATGCCGATCCGGTACACAAGGTGTCGATCATTGCGCGCGGCATGGCGGGAGGATACACCCGAATCGTGCCCGGCGAGGATCGCGCCTTCTGGACAAGAGCCCAGTTCGAGGACACGCTGGCCTACATGATGGGCTGGACGAGTTGCTGAAGATTGATATTCGAGCGAGAGTTAGCACCGGCGCGTCGAACGACATCGAACGAGCTAGCGGGTCTAGCCCGCAGGATGGTCACTGAGTATGGCATGAGCGAAAAGCTCGGACCGCTCGCGTTGGGCAAGAAGGACGAACTCGTCTTTCTCGGTCGCGAGATCAGCGAGCAACGCAACTACAGCGATGAGGTCGCGTTCGAGATCGACAAGGAAATCCGCAGATTCATCGACGAAGCTTACGAGCGCGCAACCCAAATTCTGAACACAGCATATTGAGACTGCTCGACATGATTTCAATGCTGCTGATGGAACGAGAGACGATCTCCGGCGAAGAACTGGAAGACACTCTTCGACACACCTCGTCCACAACCGAGTCTCGTCGGTCCCGTGACTTACCACCGACCAGAAGGAGCGGTTCCGAATGGACTCCGCCCGTACAGGTACAAGTGAAGGGCGGGATCACCGCCGTCACCCGGAATTGCGTCCTTCACCCGCCACGTGCTTTCCCGCATCGGTGATTGAATGACCGGGCGCACCCTTAGCCGTCCGGGCGAACCCATGTTGCTACGTTCAAAAACTTGGCTGTGTGGATCGTCTGAGATTCGTGGTGGAGACGGGGGACTCGAACCCCCGACCTCTACAGTGCGATTGTAGCGCTCTCCCAACTGAGCTACGTCCCCTCGAACGAAAAGAATACACCGCCGCTGTGGATTGCTGCCAGTGGGGTTGAGGACGGCTTCCTAGCTGCATGACTCGCGTTCCGTCCCAGACCAGCATTTGCAGGTCGGTGGCAAGCACGACGAATCGGATCGTTGAACACTATCATTCTGGCAATTTATCCATCCCCGATATCCGTAGAGGTTCCTTTTGTGCTGGAGGCTTCGTAGGTGCGCTAGCGACTATGCCAATGAGGAGGGCCCGACCCCGAATGCCTCGCTGATCATCGCCAACCTTTATCCGGTGGATGGACTCTACGGGCTTGATCCTGGTGAGGTTGCTGATATCCTGCCGATTGGCGCGTCCGGAAATCAGTGAGCATGGTTCCACGCAGGTGTTTGTTGCCCCGCCGACTGCACCGGTTCTACCAACGACGGACTATTTGTCGATCAGCTGAACTCGAATTGTGAGGTGATTGATGTTTGACTGGGTATCGTCTCCTGAAATCTGGATCGCGTTGACGACGCTGACCCTTCTCGAGATTGTGCTTGGCATTGACAACATCATCTTCATCTCGATCCTTTCGAACAAGTTGCCGGAGCACCAGCAAGAACGGGGAAGGATCATCGGCCTGGCCGCGGCAATGGTCACCCGGATTCTGTTGCTTCTTTCGATCAGTTGGGTCATACAGCTTGAGGATCCGCTGTTCAGACTGTTCGATCACGAATTCTCTGGACGTGATCTGATTCTCATTGCCGGCGGGCTGTTCTTGCTCGGGAAGAGCACTTTCGAGATTCACGAACGGCTGGAGGGGGAGGAAGGCGGGCATCAGGTAGGCGCTCCTGCTTCGTTCGCTTCGGTGATTGTGCAAATCATGATCCTCGACATTGTCTTTTCGATCGACTCAGTGATTACAGCTGTTGGGATGACCGAGATCGTGGGCGTCATGATCGCGGCAGTTGTGATCGCCGTCATCGTCATGATGTTTTCGGCCGGTCCAATTGCCCGCTTCGTGAGCAAGCATCCGACGGTGAAGATTCTCGCCCTAGCATTCTTGCTGCTCATTGGCATGGCTCTCGTCGCCGAAGGGTTAGGGCAGCACATACCGAAGGGGTACATCTACTTCGCGATGGGATTCTCGATACTTGTAGAGCTACTGAATCTTCGCGTTCGCCGGTCCGGCGCAGAGCCGGTCCACCTTCACCAGGCATTCAAAGAGGATATCGATGGATTGGAGGGTCCGGTCGCTCCAGAAACGGCGCAGAACTAGCTGCTGCGATTCAGAACATGACGGGGTGGCCCGCGCATGTAAAACGGAGGTGCAAGCACCGCGAGTGAATAATCGAGACGGTTGGCGAGGTCGCCCCTGTCCCGTCGCCAACCAGTCGTTCCTGTGATACGAGCGAATGATGGGACTTGAACCCGCGACGTTCTGCTTGGGACCTATCGGTGCCGTCACGCTGTGTCAGTTGGCCACGCTTCACGGAGCCAGGACACTGTGCCAGTGTCCTGGCGGTTTCGGTGGTTTCTCTGCCATAGAGCGTCGTCGTCGAGGCGCAGCTCGAGATGGCAATCACCGCTACAAAGCCGCGTGACGGCTAGAACGCTGCCGTGCAGATGGTTGCGGCGATGTCCGGCGCTGACGAGAACGCCAATCACCCTCGGGCAATCGTAGCGGGGGCCGCCCCGCATCTGCTACCGACCGAGTCATGCTCGCCCCGCGAGTTCCCGGCGAATTGCGGCGCGGGTGCCGTCAATGTCGAAGCAGTCGCGCTGGTTCGTCCGCATGAGCCGCGTGGCAATCGTGATCGCCTGGCGCTCGGTCAGCAGCCGATCATCGACTTCGGCCTGCAAGGCGCGTGTGAGCCAATCGCGAGCCTGGGCTGCATAGGCGACCGACGCGGCGGGCCAGAACGTGTCGCCGCCGAAGGCGAAGAGTTTGTTGAGTGGCACGGCATGGATCATCCGCCGCACGAAACCGCTCGCCGTCCACGGATCGATGCTCCATGCCCAGCAGAGATCGACATAAACGTTCGGGTAGTGCTTCGCCAGCGCGACAATCTCGTCGCTGTAAGGGTAGGCGATGTGCATCAGAACGAAGCGCGCCTGCGGATAGCGCGTGAGAAGGCCGCAGAGGTGACCCGCGCGGATACGTTCGACCGGCATCTGGCCATAGCCGGCGTAGTAGCCGGTGTGCAGCTTGAACGGCAGGTTGTGTTCGATCGCAAGCTCGACACCGCGCGCCCAGCACCAGTCGCCGAGGCAAAGGCGCTCATCCACCGAAAGTTGCTGCCCGGCCAGAACCATATCGAGGAGCGGTGCGACCTCGGCATCGGTGCGCTCCCGCCAGTGGAGGGTGCGATGGTAGGCATGTTGTGCCTTCACCGCGATTGCGAGCGGGCCATACCGTGCGAAGATAGCGTCGAAGGCTTCGCGCAGGTCGGCGAGTGTTGCGATGTCGATCCCGATCTCGTCGTGGAGCTGTCTCAGGTCGAGGCGACCATCGCAGAAGTTGGCCCAGGAGATATCGTAGAGGAAGAAGTCCGGGTCGACGGGATCTGGCAGGCAGGCCCACTCGGAGTTATCGATTTGCACATGATCGAGCATCGCGACCTCGCGCAGAAGGCGCACACGCTCGCCTGGCCGGCGCAGGGCAGCGTGTCGCGCTGTCGTCCGCTCCAGCCCGTCGGGCGTGATCTCCTCCAGGTCGTAGACTAGGCGCGCGATCAGACATACCGCCTCACCGTAGCCGGTATGCTGGCACGCCTCCCAGGCGTCGCGTACGCCCTCGAAGCGCGCACGGATATCGGGGTCGTCCGCGTCGACCAGGCAGGTCACTGCCTCGACCGATGCCCCGGCGACGACAAGATCGGCAAGTACATAATTGTCGAAGAGCGCCTGAAGGACATCCGGGCCGTCCTCGACGTATTTCTGCTCGGACCAAAGATGTTCGTGGGTGTCGCTCAGCGGCATCGTCGCAATCGCCGTCGCAAGATCGCTCGACATGTCGCCACGCCTCTCTGCGCGATTTTCGCCGCACGGTGATCATATCAGTGGGCATAGGGTTCAGCTATTTGCGACCGCCGGGCCACTAGGTTGCGTTCGTGACTAATCGGATCTGCGAGACAGGAACGCTGTCCCACAAGTGGTCATGCCCGTTCAGAGCTCCAATAGTCATAGTGTCGTCAAGCGCCGTAGCAGTAGCGCAGTGCCCCCGGTCGCACTACTCGGCCTTCAAGAAAGCCCGGATTCATGAGGAAAACGGGTCTGGGGGAGCGGGTGATGGGACTCGAACCCACGACATTCTGCTTGGGAAGTATCGGCCCCGTTACGCTGTGCCAGCTAGCCACTTTTCCGCGTGGTTATCAGGATTCTAGCACATAGCGAACGAGCGGTATAGCACCGAGTTGTATTGTCGTGAACGCGCCATTTAGTCTCTCAATGCACGCAGTTCGCGCCTGAACGCCGCGCGGTGGCTCTCGGCTTTCTCAAAGTACTCTTGGACTTCTGACTCTGATTCTTGGCCCATAAAGGCTATGAAGCCCTTTATCATTTCGTCCATCATTTCCACTAGCTCTTGTTGTGCCGCCTGTGCGCACTCAGGCCAATCCTGCTGTCGAGTCTCGCGCCGGATTTCTTGCAGGTCCCCGACCGGACCAGACAGCGCTATACGACTAGTAGAAGATGCCACGTCGAGAGCGTCATCCCAGCGCTCAGCGATTTCGTTGAGATTCTCAGCTACCGCTTCTTTGTCGCAGTCATCCGAGCCGACAATCGGCAGATCCCCGGTTCCGCAGCCGACCGTGAGTAGCAAACAGACTATTAGCAGAATGCGCACATCCACTCCAAGCGCTTGTTGTACTTGAGTCAGTCTAGAGCGGCGTGTAGGGAACTGCAACTACCCGACGTCATCTTCTTCGACACGAATCACCATCGTGCGCGGTCGCCAGCCACAGCCCGGACACTCTGCCGGTATGTCCGGCGGCTTCGGCGGCGTCTCACTGCCGTACAGCTCTACATCCGGCGCAAGCTCGACGACGACGCGCGGCTCGCGCCAGCCAGAGCACAGCGCACAGCGTCCCGCCGGTATCGCTTTCGCGAGTTTGTCGATCCGTCCTGTTAGGCGTGTCATACCTTCACCTCCGGCTCTATCACGTATATTGTCCTGATACCGCTGTAGGCTCGCTCGCCACACGCCGGGCAGCGATTCGGTCGCTCGTCGAGCGGCAAGGCGTCGAGCTCTGCCGCCGTCACCTCGACGGTTTCGAGCGGCTGCGGGTCGTGGCACGGATGCGTACACCGTCCCGGCTGTAGCGCCTGGTCGAGTCGTCTTAGTCTGTTTGTTAGGCGTGCCATCGCTGGCCCCCTGTCGTCTGTGCTTCGATGCGTGCTTCGAGCTCTGCGACACGCTCTTCGAGCTCGACGCTCTCGCTGAGCCGCTGTGAGAGTTCGATGATGCTTCGCGCCGATGCGTGCCGGACGTTTTCGCTTCGCGCGCTCAGTAGGTCGCGTAACGTGTCGGCGGCTTCGGTCCCGGCATCGGCGAGCTTGCCGACGACTTCGGCGAGAAAGCGCCGGCGTGTTGCCGACACCTCCCGCCGAAAGTCGACGAGTTCTAGTCGCCGGTACGCGGTGCGCTCGGCGATGCCGGCAGCGTCGGCAGCATCACGCACCGTCGCGCCGGCGGCGAGCCGAGCGATGAGCACCGCGTCGCCTTTTCGCATTTCATACGACATGACGTGATGCGCCTTTCACTGCCACGCTAGGCCGCGACGTGCAGTCGCCGGCCTAGCCGGACGAGCAAGCCGTCGAGTCCCGCGCCGATGAGCGGTCGCGCCTGCCAGACGTCACGAAAGCGCGCGCGTACCTCGTCGCTCGGGTCGACACGCTTGGGTCCGTGCGGTCCCGCTGCCAGTCGCCAGGCGCGCTCGGTTTCGTCGAGCTCGTCGAGCGCCGCTTGCAAGTCCTCGGCAGCGCCGGCGATGCGTTCATAAGTCGAGCGCACCTTATCGGCCATCTGTGGCACTGCCGCTTCGACGGCTGCTCGGTGTGCCGCGTCGCGCTCTCGCGCCGCCTGGTCGAGCTTGCGCCGTGCGAGCTGTTGCTCGCGCGTCTTAGCCTTCACCTCGTTTTCGAGCTCGTCGAGCTCGTACGGGTCAGGCTCTACGTTCAGGCGTTCGTTCTCGGCGACGTATGCGCCGAGTTTCTGGCGCGCGATGCCGGCAGCGGTCGTCGCCGCCTGGTACTCGTCGTCGAGCTTCTGCTCGGCTTTCAGCGCTGCCGCGTATGGCTTGTGGGTCGTTAGGTCGAACATTGGTCGAGCCTTTCAGATTTCGCCGCGCAGTTGCGCTTCGGCGAGCTTGGTCAGGATCCGTGACGTCGTGGCTGTGGATTGAAGCCGGACAAGCTCAGACTTGATGCTCGCCAGCTCGTCGCGTCGTGAGCGTCGTAGTGAGCGCATCGCAGCGAGTTCGACGCCGGCATCTTCCGGCACAGATACGACGCTTATCTCGACGAGTTCGCAGCGTTCCACTGTCGAGCCCTGCCGCTTATGCACGCGAAAGTTCACGCTTACGCCGGTGATGTAGCCGCGCCGAATCTTGCCGGCGACTTGTGCCGCTGTCGGGTCGTGCTCGTCGAGCACGATGTCGGCCCACAGTCCGCGCGGGTCGGTCCAGACGCGCTCGGCTCTGCCGATCGGCAGCGAGTCGAGCCGGTGATTGAGCAACACCGGCCCATGCCGCCGATAGCGCGACAAGTCCCAGGCTTGTGACGGTATCGCCATTCCGTCGGCTTGCAGTGCCGTCGTCGACGCGAGAAAGCGAAAGCGCGCCGGGTCGCTGCCTGGTAGTTGCTCGACGAGCGCTGCTTGCCGCTGGTAGGTGCGTGGCGCTCTGGTCGCTGTGGTTGTCATAGGTCGTTACCTTTCATATGTTCAATCTCGGTTGCCGTCTGCCTGCCACTCGCGACACCGGCTCGGGCAACGTGAGCCAGCATCGCGAGCAACAAGCGCATCTAAACCGTCACGCTCTCGCCGCCACTGGGTCGAATGGCGATGCGTGCGGGTCGTAGCCGTCACAGGTCGGGTAGTCCCGGCACAGGCCCCGCGATGTCACAGGACCGCCGCACTTGTTACAATGTCCGGTCCCGTTCTGATGCGCCGGGATTGTTCCTCCCGATTCACGGGTATACTCCTGAGAGTCGGGACGAATCGGCTGTTTTCCTGATTCTGGCGGCGAAACATTCGTCCCGGCGTTCGTCCCGAAGGGCATTTGCGGCGAAGCGTAGCGGTACGGGTCGCCTTTCCTTCCGGTGCCGAGTCTCACGACGCGCCGCTCGTCGCAGAGCGGCTTGATTTCGTTCTGTACTGTCTTTTTGGCGACGCTGAGCGCGTCGGCAAGCTCGTCAGCCGTCGGTTGTTCGCCGGTCGATTCGAGATAGCGCTGAATCTTCTCTTTCACGTTCACCGTGCCAACCATGCGCGGGTCGGTGGACTCCCAGCGCAAGCCAGCGCGTAGCCGCGCGCCGATGCGCTGCTTTGGCCCGTACCGCCCCTCAACGGTTATCGTGAGCACTTGGTCAGGTGTGAACGATTCATCGTCGCTGCCGGACGTGTCGAGCGTCATCACGACGTCGACACTGCCGGCGATTGCCGACGAGCCGCGCGTCGCGAGCGAAGCATCGGTAGCGTGCTTGTTGCGGTGATGAATGAGCACGATAGCTGCGCCAGAGTCGTGCGCGAGCTGGCGTAGCGGTCTGAGTAGCGCCGCCATCTCGTCGGCGTCGTTTTCTTTTCGGTGATGCAACTCGCGAAACGGGTCGAGCACGACGAGCGCCGGCTTTATCGCTTCGATGGTCGCGATAAGCCGCCCGAATGACTCCGGTTCGTCGAGCCGTATCGCCTGGTCGACGTAGCCATCAGCCGGCAGCACGTCGAGTGGTATGTCTCGGTCCTCTGGTAGCCGCGTAAAGAGCCGCGACCGTACCAGACTGAGTGAGTCCTCAGCCGGGATATAGAGCGCCGGCCCTTGCATTGTCGCGCGGTCGAGAAAGGTGTCGCCGGCGGCAACAGACGCCGCCATGTCGAGCTCGAAGAGCGACTTTCCCGCCTTTGGTCTGCCGACCAAAAGCATCAGCACGGCAGCGGGTACGAGCTCGTCGACGATCCACTCGACCGGCGGGAAGTCGAGCGCTTCCAACTCTGCGAGTGAGAACGTCTGAAACGGTGCGCTCATCGTTGCACCAGCCGTCCCGCTCGGTATTCGACCGGTTGCCAGGTCGAGCCGTGCGATGCCGGCTTCTCCGGTCTTGCACGTTGCGGCATCTCGACGCCGGCACGGTGAGCAACCCACTTCACCGCGTCGACGAATTCGACATCTTCGACGAGCATCACCAGCGCGAATACATCGCCGCCACGCTGGCAGCCGAAGCACCAGCACGAATTGGTGTCGTCGTAGACATAGAACGATGGATAGCGGTCGTCGTGATCCGGCAGCGGACAACGGCACAGCCAACCGCGCGATCGGCGATGCAACTCGCCGCCGAAGTGGCGCACGATTTCGTTTATCTGTACGCGCGCTTTCAGGTCGTCGAGCCAGGCGCGATCGAAGCCGCCCGGTCGTGATTCGTGGATGCTGTAGCCGCGCTCTGAGCGCCGCTGTAGGACGCGAAACGCCGCCAGATGCTCGGCGAATACCATGTCGAGCCACTCGGTCGCGTGTTCAATTTCGCCCTCATAGCGAGCAACGTCGAGTATCAACTCGGCGTGCGCCATTACCGTGGCGAGCTTGTCGTCGCTGGCGTATTTCCACTCACCAGCGAAATGGTCGAGCATATCGGCGACAGCGAACGGGTCGAGCGGTGCGTACTCGGTCATGCGAGCACCGCCGGTCGTGGATGCCACGCGCGCCACTGGCGCGCAGGACACACCGCGTAGCGTGGCAGACAGCCACACGCCGGACGCTCGCAGAGTAGCTCTGAGCGTGTCAGCGATTCGTCATTCGGGTAGAATATGAATGAGTCGTTATCCGAATCGAAGCCCGTTACCGCCCGGCTGCCTGTCCAGCGCCGGGCGTCGCCTTTAGCTGCCATCATCGCCCACCTTTCGGCGAGTTCGACGAGCCTTCGCGCTCTTATGCGCCAGCTTCGCGAAGTAGGCGCTTTTGGCGTGTTCTGCCCGTCGCTGGCGCTCTTCGGGCGGCAGCGTGCCTTCTGGGTCGACCTCGCGCTCGAAGCGCTCTAAGAACGCCTGTCGCGCGTTGTGGGTGACTCTGCGCGAGTCGTGTAACGAATGGGTGACGTGCGCGCCGATGCGACCGCGTGCGGCCATCTCTGCGCTGTCGTAGGTGCGTGTATCGGACATGAAACGAACCGACCTCTCCAACGCTCGACGTTTACGTCGAGCACTGAAGCAAGCGCGGTTCGTTCCGTTGGCTCGCTTATGTTTTCATGATTCGCCAGGTCGCCACGACACTGGAGAGCGAAACGGCTTCGGTGGTATCGGTAGCCTTTGTTTCACTGCACCGGATTATGCCACAACGCTACGTATTGCTACAGCCTATCTCCCGGTGATAAGCGCTTGTGCGCTTCGCGTGCTCGCTCGGCTGCCGTTGCTCTACCGTATCGAGTTATCATGTCGCGACTTGACCAGCCAGCCAGCAACATCAGGTCGCCTTCGTTGCCGCCTTCAGCGAGCCACTGCGACGCGAACAGATGTCGAAACTTGTGCGGACTGATGCCCTCGACGCCGGCTTCCTTCGACCGCCGTCGCACAACCTGAAAGATGCCGTTGCTCGTCATGGGTCCGCTGTGGTGTCCGAGCCAGAGCGCCGGTGAGTCGGCTTCTCGGTGTTTGCGACGCGCTCGTAGATAGCGGTCGACGTCCCGCGACGCCTTCTTGCCGAGCGAGCATATTCGTATTTTGGCCCCTTTGCCGCGCACAAGCACAGCGCCGCGTGCTAGGTCCAGATCGTCGAGTTGAATCCCGGCAATCTCGGCGGCGCGCATCCCGGTATCTATCAGCACGCGCAGTATCGCGGTGTCTCTGCGAGCCGTAAAATCGGCCCCTGAGCACGCCTTCAGTAGCTTCTTGACTTCTGACTCAGACGGCACTTTCGGCGGCTCGTCAGGCAGCTTTGGCGGCTTCAGACGCGCCATAGGATTACGCTCGATTTCGCCTTCATTCTCGCACCACGTAAAGAACGTCTTGAGCGAGCGGTAGCGAACGTGCGCGGTCGTCGGCTTCCAGTTCGCGAGCTGGTCGGCGATGAATTCGCGCACATGCTCGCCGGTCACTGCTGCCGGATCGTCTGGCAGCCCGCGCTCGTCGAGAAACTCGGCGAAGAGCCTGAGCGATGATAGGTAGGTGTGAATCGTGCGCGGCGACTTGTTCTCTGCCGTGAGCGCCAAGCGCCATGATTCGCCGAGTAGCCGAAAGTCGACCGATAGCGTCGTCAGGTCGACGGTGAGAGCGCTTGTGCGCGTCATCTAGGGATCCCTTCAGCGGTCCCGCTCGGAGTCCAAAACTGTACGAGTTATAGTGTCGTGGTGCGCTGTGGCATTAGTCCGGCACTCACTCGAACAGTCGCCGAGCATGAAAAAAGCCCGTATCCATGCGGAAAACGGGCTTCTGGGAGCGGGTGATGGGACTCGAACCCACGACATTCTGCTTGGGAAGCAGACACTCTGCCAACTGAGTTACACCCGCGAAACATCACTTTCGCATTATAGTGCCGCTAAACGTCGCCTGTCTACCGGCCAGCTCGAACGTCATAACATGTTGAGAAATGAAAGGACGCACGATGAAAGCAGCACAAACGTTTGAAAGCGCGATGGCTACGATTTTGGGGTCGGAGTCGGGAAAGCGCTACGACCCTGACCAGCTTCTGACGGTGGACCCCGCCGATGGCAAAGTGCTCCTGGTGGAGTATGACCTTGAGCGCGCCTCACAGACGCTTACCCAGGAGTCGCTGATGACGAGAACCTGGGATCTCTGGCGCTACGCGGAGGTCATGCCGGTACGTCGTCCAGAGAATCGCTTGACCCTGGGCGAGGGAGGTACTCCGCTTCTTGAGGCGCCGCGCCTTGGCCGGCAAATTGGGCTACCAAACCTGCTCGTGAAGGACGAAGGTCGCAATCCGACGGGCTCCTTCAAGGCGCGAGGGCTCGGGGCCGCGGTTTCAAGGGCAAAGGAGTTGGGTGTCACCGCGATTGCGCTGCCTTCGGCCGGCAACGCCGCAGCGGCAGCCAGCGCCTATCTGGCGCGAGGCGGTATGGACGCCTATGTGTTCATGCCTGAGGACGCTCCAGCAACTTTCATGCAAGAGTGCAGAGCGTTGGGGGCGAAGGTTTTTCTCGTCAACGGACTCATCAATGATGCCGGGGCGATCGTCAAGGCTCACGCTGAAGATCGCGGCTGGTTTGACGTATCTACCCTGAAAGAACCGTATCGCGCAGAAGGCAAGAAGACGATGGGTTACGAACTTGCTGAGCAGCTTGGATGGACGCTGCCGGACGCAATCGTCTACCCGACCGGTGGTGGCACCGGAATCGTCGGAATGTGGAAGGCGTTCTCAGAACTCGAAGCGATGGGCTTCATCGGAAGCGAGCGTCCAAAAATGATCGTCGTCCAGGCGACCGGATGCGCTCCTATCGTTCGGGCTTTTGAACGCGGCGATCGGCACGCCCCGCTGTGGGAAGATGCGACGACGATCGCTCCGGGAATGCGAGTCCCAGTGGCGATAGGAGATTATCTGATTCTGGACGCCGTGCGGGAAAGTGGAGGAACTGCGATCGCGATTACGGACGAACGGCTGCTTGAATCTACCCAGGCGATCTCATCGATCGAGGGGATGCACATGTCTCCTGAAGTTGGGGCGTGTGTTGCGGCCGCTGAGGACCTGCGTGCCTCGTCGTTTCTATCAGAGGACGACCAGGTAGTGATCTTTGGCACTGGTTCGGGTCTGATGCATGTGGATCTCGTCGAAGGTGAGTACCCGGTGCTGGAGCCTGGAGCCGGAGACACGGGGCAGGTCATTGATTCCTGGTACGCCGCTTGATCGAGGACGACAATATCTGGCAGCTTGGGCAAATGGTGGTCCCGCGCTGGGCAACCTGGAGCTTGTCGAGAGCGGTTCCGCATCTCGGACACGGTGAGCCAGACGGCTTGCCGTACACCTTGAGATTGGTCTGATTCGTTCCAGCTTCTCCCAGCGCGGACCGATAGTCGCGAAATGTGGTGCCGTTGTATTCGATAGCTGTCTCCAACGTTTCGACAATCGCGTCGAATAGTTCGCCCGCCTTGCAGGTTGAAATCGTCGATGAGAGTTGCAATGGATGAATTCGGGCCTTGAACAACACTTCGTCAGCGTAGATGTTGCCGATGCCCGCGATGAAGCGCTGATCGAGTAGCAGCGGTTTTAGCTGGCGGTTATGCGACCTGAGCATCTTCGCGAATAGTGCTCGATTGATCGATCCGTCCAGCGGCTCTGGACCGTATCGGGCTGATTTCTGAACCCATTCAGGCAAGTGATACAGGCGCATGCGACCGAACTTCCGTGCGTCGAAGAATCTCAATTCGTCCCCGGTTTCGAGACAAAACTTGACGCGCAGATGATGCGGTGATGCGTCGTCCGTCGGTTGGTTCATCGATTGCCAAAGGAGCGACCCGGTCATACGAAGATGGATCGTCAGTATCTGTCGTGACGACAGGTGAAACAGGATAAGTTTGGCTCGTCGTTCGATCCTCTCAACCGTCTGCCCGGCTACCGCCGCCTCAAACGCGGATACGGATAGTGGTTCAACGGTTCGCGGCCAGTACACCTTGACATCTTCTATCCGGCGGCCGCTCACCAGAGAATCGAGTGAACGGCAAACTGATTCAACCTCTGGGAGTTCGGGCATCATTCTTCCTGAATCGGATGAGATTGGGCGGGATCTAATCTCGCGTTTTTCTGCGCTGCGGGCAAGTTCAATAGAGATGAGAGTAGCCAGCGAGCCTTCGAGATCAGAGTATAACTTGTGCAACTGGTGACGTGGACATTGAAATGAGACAACCAATGACGTCTGTGATTGCTGAGAACTTGAACGATGATTTGAAGAATGCGATGAAGTCAGGAGATACGCAACGCCGCGACGTCATCCGCTATCTCCGGGCGGCGTTGAAGAACAAAGAGATCGAGCTTGGACGGAATCTCGAAGATCCAGATGTCGTTGAGGTGATTGAGTTTCAGATTAAGCAGAGACGGGATTCCATCGATGCGTTTGAGAAAGCCGGTCGCGATGACCTGGCGAACAAAGAACGCCAAGAGTTAGCGGTCCTCGAGGATTACCTTCCGGGTGATCGCCGTCCGTTGGGTGAGACCGAGTTGAGAGAAATTGTCATCAAGGCTATCGCGGATCTTGGACTTTCTGGGCCGCAGGACATGCGAGTCCTCATGCCTGCGCTTATCGAACAAACGGCTGGACGAGCCGATAACCGGCTTCTTAGTAGAATTGCGGGTACCGAGCTTCAAGAGGTTTCGACTTCAAGATAGCCACCGGATGTTCGTACCTACCAGGCGGAAGACTCCGTATGATGCAGATACATGGTTAGCACACGGAATCAAAACAGCAACAGCGGGGCTGGTGAATCGTCCGGGCATTTGCTCGACCGCAGGTTCCGGAGCAGCAATGCGTCGGTTCGGGATATTGCGCGCCTGGTTGTCTTCTTCCTCGCTCTCAGTGGAATCACCGTTTTTACGGCTGTACTTGCCTGGGCGCCGGGAGAGACCTCGCTTGCACCCGGCGATATAGCCCAGCAGACCTATAAGGCACCTTCGGATGCGTCATATATCAGCGATATTCGAACTGAAGAAGCGCGCCGTGAAGCGGGCTCTGACCCGAACAATATCGTCAAGGCGTTCGACCCGGAAGTTCGGGAGGATGCGCTCGCAGACGTGCAGAGTTTTATCAGCAGCGCAACTGAGGTCAGGGATGCTGACGAAGCCGTTGAACAGAAGATCGAGATCCTTCGCGCTGCGCTTCCCCAACTGAGCGAAGATCAGGCATCAGCAATTTTGAGCGTGTCTCCCGCCGGTTGGGAACTGATCGCGTCAGAGGCGACACGGCTCGTTGATGATGTCATGGATTCCGAATTGCAGAGCGATCAGGTGGAGAGCTCCCGGGCCGGCTTAAGCAGAGATGTTTCGTCGCTGCTTACCACTACCCAGCAAGAACTCTCGGTAGTCATAGCGGCGCCGTTTATCCGTCCCAATGTGTTCATTGACGACGCGGCAACTCAGGCCAAGCGGCAGGCGGCCATTGACGACGTTTCACCGGTGAGTGTCCCAGTCAAGAACGGCCAGGCTATCGTTCGTGACGGCGACGCAATTACGGATAGAGACATTGAGGCGCTCGAAGCGCTCGGGCTCCTTCGAAGCAAACTCGACTCAGGGGAACGTCTTGGCATCGCGATCATCATGATCGTGCTGAGCGCAGTTCTTACTGGGTTCTTGTATTTGTTCGGTGAAGAGGTCTGGAAACAAAGACAGCTCATCCTCATCGGGATCGTTGTCGCCGGGCCAGTGATTGCTGCTCGAGTGTTGCTGCCTCATCCAGATATCCAATATATGCTGCCGGTTGCCGCATCCGCGATGCTGCTGTCAATTCTTGTGAACTTCCAGTTTGCTAGCATCGTCGCAATCATCATCGCTATGTACATGGGGGCGATTGCGGAGCTCTCGTTTGAGCTAGCCTTGATCTATCTGGTTGGTTCGATCGCTGGAGCAGCGGTCATCTGGAAAGCTGATCGGACGATCGACTTCGTCTGGTCGGGCATAGCCGTAGCGATTGCTTCGTTTGCAGCCGGCGTCGGCACAGCGCTTGCAACCGGTGCGTTTGACAGTTCATCAGCGGGCAGGATCTTGTTGGAGACGGGTCTGGCCGGAGCGCTTGCAGCATCAGTAACATTCCTGTCGTTCAGCATACTCGGGTCCTTGTTTGGGATCTTGACCAATCTGCAGCTTCATGAGCTTGCTCATCCTCGTCAGGTTCTTCTTCAGCGGCTAGCGCAGGAGGCTCCCGGAACCTATCACCACTCGATAATCGTCAGTAATCTGGCGGAGGCTGCCGCATCCTCGGTCAACGCTGATCCGCTCTTCGCTCGGGTTGCGGTGCTCTATCACGACATTGGGAAGGTCGAACACCCAACGTTCTTCGTTGAGAATCAAACGAACATCGGCAATGTGCATGATGGACTGGATCCACATGTCAGCGCTCAGATTATCATCGACCACGTCCGCGATGGTGTTCGACTCGCCAAGAAGCACCGGCTGCCGCAATCAATCGTCGATGTGATCGCACAGCACCATGGAACGACTCGCGTCGAGTACTTCTATCGCAACGCGATGGATATCGATGAAGAAGTGGATCCTGCTGACTTCACCTATCCGGGTCCGAAACCTCAGTCCCGCGAGGCGGCAATCATCATGCTCGCTGATTCCGTCGAAGCGGCAGTGCGGTCTCTCGCCCAGAGTGGCCGCCTTTTCGATCGGGTTGAAGGACAGGATCGCCAGGATGAGTCCAAGCGACTAGAGGAATTCGTCCATGGAATCATTCGGGCGCGGGTAGATAGCGGACAACTTGATGAGTGCGGCCTCACATTTGACGACGTCCGAAAGATCGAACGGTCCTTTATTCAGATCCTTGAAGGAATCTATCATCCTCGAGTCGAGTATCCCGAGCGGGCTTCCGAGAAGCGCGCGACTGAGGCGGCCGCCGAGCAGGCCGCTTCGCCAGTGTCGTCGAATTAGGCCATGCACGAGCGAATCCAGGTGGAATCTGAACCGACGAGGCTTGTATCTGAATCGTGCAAGATGATGTTGACGGAAATCCTGAGTAGAGCGGCGGCTAGTATCGGGATTGAGGAACGCATCGCGTTTGGCGAGGTCACCGTGCTGATCGTCGATGAACCGAGAATCTCAGAGCTCCACAGCCAGTATTTCAGCGATTCCACTCCGACGGATATCATCACGTTTGGCTACCCCAACGAAAACGGCGCCATAGACGGGGATATCGCGATCTGCCTGGACGTTGCACGTGAACAGGCGCTCGAAGAGGGGCATTCGGTTCGAAATGAACTCGCGTTTCTGGGTGTCCACGGCCTTCTCCACCTGGCGGGCTGGGAAGATGCAACGGAAGACCTGCGCAATCGCATGCTGGAACGGCAGGTAGTCATCCTTGCGGAGGCGTCGGATGAATCCTGAAAGCAGGCACGTCCGAACACCATCGGTCTCTCTGGTCGCCACAGTATTGAACGAATACGGGTCGATACCTGCGTGGCTTGATGGACTTCGATGCCAGACGCGCTATCCGGATGAACTGGTGGTCGTTGATGGCGGTTCAAACGATGGCACGCTCGAGTTGCTCAGCGCAGCCGAGTTGCCATTCAGATTCCGAATCATCGAGCTCGATCGAGCAAACATCGCTCAAGGGCGAAATCGGGCGATCGATGCTTCAGAAGGTGACATCGTTGTCGTCACGGATGCTGGCACGGTTGCCGGACCGCGCTGGCTCGAGCGAATCGTCAGGCCACTGGAATCGGACGTGAATGTTGATGTAAGCGCAGGCTTTTTCAATGCAACCGGCGAATCGATGTGGTTCCAGTCGCTTGCGTCCACAACACTACCAGGGGCGCATGAAATTGATGGAGGCAAGTTCCTGCCGTCCAGCCGAAGTGTGGCGTTCCGCCGTGCCTGGTTCCGCCGCGGTTTTCGATATCCTGAGTGGCTGGATTTCTGCGAGGATGTGGTGTTTGACCTGAGGCTCCGTCGAGCAGGTGTAAGACAGGTGTTTGTGCCCAGCGCTCGCGTTGGCTTTCGGCCGCGGAGCGGGCCTGTATCGTTCTTTCGCCAGTACTATCGGTACGCCAGGGGTGACGGGAAGGCAGGTCTCTTTGCTGGTCGCCACGCGGTCCGCTACCTGTCGTATGCGATGGGGGCCACGATTCTGTCACGCCGCAAGCCAGCCGAACTGGGGATCTTGATTGTGATGGGATCGGCGTACATGCGCCGGGCCAGCACACGATACCGGATGAAGAGCAACGGAACCACGATGAGCAGATCCGAATTCGCCACGGCCCATCTCCTCATGGGCGCCCAGCGACTAATTGGTGATGTCGCGAAGATGACAGGCTATCCAGTCGGGCTGATCTGGAGGGTTCGCCACGATCGAGAGTGGAGACTCTGGAAGACTACGTGGATGAATCGGACGGCTACAGGAGACCTGAGGCGATTCTAAGCTCTCTCCAGAGGAACTCTGCAGCCAGGAGCCCTGATCGACGACGCATTTCGACGGAGCTTCCGTGGACAGCCTGACTCGAGGTTCTTAATCCACCGGCATGGACGAGCGCCATCCCGACGCTGCCGCTCCCCGGACGATCCTCCAACGACGCGATATCTAGCACGACCGCAGCTCTCGTTCCGGTCTCAGGACTGCCAGTTGCTGTCTTCGCAATCTCGACAGCGTGCTCGACGGATGAATTGATGGTTGCGCGGCTCGACCGAACTGGTAGGACGGTCGAGATTGCAACCGCTGCTTCGGCTTCAGCGTCTCCAAGGACAATCTGGGAGAGCGCGCCAGCTGTCCCGACTTCAATTAGCGCCATCTTCACGCCAGCAGCGAGGAGTGGCTGTACGACCGCGCCAGCGAGCGGATCTTCAAGTCGACCATATACATAGGGACCGAGGATTGCTGCGATCTCTCTTATACTGTCGTTTGCAGCGCCGGTGGCGACCACGCGATCTTGATGCTTCGCTGTTACGGAAATGTGAACGCCATCCTGCTTCGCGTAGGTGCCGACTTCAGGCCAATCCCTGGCAACAATTGCTGAGAGTTCATCGGCCACAGCTGATTCGCCAATGCCGATGGTCTTGAGCGTACGTGTGACAATGACCTCGTTGGTACGAGTAGAAATGAGAACAGGTCGGAACCATTGTTCCCACATAGGGCGATTCTCTCGTGGTGGTCCGGGAAGCACCGCGACCAGTTTTGCATTGTGCCGGACGAGCCAGCCTGGCGCAGTGCCGTTGTGGTTAGGCACGATCTCGGCCGAGGGGATCTTCCAGGCTTGTTTTTCATTTCGTGAGGGCATCCTGGCGCCACGCCTGGCGAACATTGCCTGGATCGACTCAAGCGTTGGTTGATCTACTGTCGGCTGGTCTTCTGTAAACCTGATTATGGCTTCTCGGGTCAGGTCGTCCTCTGTTGGTCCCAGCCCGCCGGAAACAACGCAGAGCTCCGATTGGTCCAAAGAGTCCTGCAGAGTGGCGGAGAGCGCATCGAGGTTGTCGGGGGCTTGCGATACTCGAATGACTTCCAAACCGATGGAGGTCAACTCCCGAGCGAAATACTGGGCATTCGTGTCCAAAAGCGACCCTCTGAGGATCTCCGATCCGACGGAGATGATTGTTGCTCGCACGTTCGCGTCATCCCCCGGCTGTGCTTCGATACCAGATTGCCGAAACCTGCATAAGTGCCTGTATGTCGGTACCCTCGGAGGGACTCGAACCCCCAACCCCTTGTTCCGAAGACAAGTGCTCTGTCCATTGAGCTACGAGGGCCAAACAATCGAATCCTACTGTAGAGAGCCGGTTGCGTCGAACGAAATCGGCGCCAAACGCCGGTAACCCGTCAGACGATGGAGACGGGTTTCACGAGAAATAGATCAGATCAATTGGGGTGCCTCACGGGGCTCGAACCCGTGACCACTGGTTCCACAGACCAGTGCTCTACCAATTGAGCTAGAGGCACCATGATTAACGACATTGAGCGATAAGCCGAGTTCTGTTTCTGGTGATCATCTATCTCAACGCGAGGCTTCGCGTCGGACGCCGAAACGGCGTCTGCTCTCGACCTGATTCACGGCGAGCAGCTCGGCGATGAATCGACTGGGATTGCTGCGGGGAGGATTGCCCTTTTCACCCTGGTCAGCAAGAACTGGCCAGTACTGGTCTCTGTTGCTCTCGGCCAGACGAATCTGGCCGCCAATCTGGACTGTCGACGGCACCGGACCTGTCTCCCTGGCTTTCACCAGGCACCCTGCTCTGTGCAGCTCGGACTTTCCTCTGGCAAACTGCCAGCGATCACCCGCTCGACGTACGTCAATTGTTAACGTGCGGTCCGGAGTTGCCCCCGGTTCACGCCGGTGGTGCCGAAGGGGAGATTCGAACTCCCACGCCCTTACGCGCACTACGCCCTGAACGTAGCGCGTCTTCCGGTTCCGCCACTTCGGCATCGCTACCGTAACCTATAAATCATAGCATGGCGCCGTGCCACCGGTAAAGTCCGCGGAGCGGTTTCAGGTACGCTTGTGGCGGTCTTTCGGGAACGCTGTTGTGTAGTTAGACTCTCGTGAAACCGCGGCCAGCGTTGTGAAGTTGTCCAGAGTTTTGGAGCGAATGTGAGCGGTCGTAAACGGTCCGGCGCGTCGAGGTCTTTCACGATCTTCGCGATTGGCATGGTCGGGTTTCTAGTTCTGGGCACGGTGGCTGTCCTCGGTGTCTCACTCTTCGGTTCCGACGACACGTCTGACGATGGGGTTTCGGATACGGTGCAGGAAGAAACGTCTCGGCTGGAGACTGCGGTCGCAAGCAATCCAGAGGATGGTGATGCGGCCGCGATTCTGGCGAACATCTACGTGAGTCAAGGCAACATTGCCGGTGCGATTCCACTTTTCGAACGCGCAACCGCGGCTCGTCCTGATGACGGCAACCTCCGTCTGTCCTTCGGGATCGCTTTGCTTCGGAATCAATCCATCCTTGATGCGCGGGTGCAACTGGAAAAAGCGCTCGTGTTACTTCCAGAGAGCGCTGCTCCCTCGTACTACCTGGGTCAGTTGGAGCAGTCGAAAGAGAATCCCGATGACGAGGCGGCCCGCGCCTGGTACGAGCAAGCGATAGAGATCGCGCCTGAATCGAGACTCGCCGAACAGGCTCGTGAGCGAATCAACGAACTGGACGGCATCGTCGCTACCCCGACGCCAGGGAACTGAGCCCGATTGCGTGAAAGCTCTCATCGTCAATCATCGCTACTATCCGTATCGTGGAGGGTCCGAGGTGTATGTCCAGCGGATTGCCGAATGGCTCGTCGGATCCGGCTGGGACGTTCGGATGGCTACGACGGTAGCCCACGATCTGGAGTACTTCTGGGACGCAGGCTATCGCCGTGTGGCTGCTCCACGTGACGAAGATGTATCCGGAGTTCAGGTCCAACGGTTGCCGATACGCCATTGGCCGGGAGGAGGAATCACGTTCGGCGCTGTGCGGCGCGCCATGGGAGAAGCGACCCGATTCGTCAATGTGCCGGGTCCGTTCCGCCTCGCATCGCGCCATTTCCCCCGGCTGCCGGGTCTGCAATCGGGGCTCCTTGATGACGGCGTGCCGGATCTGATCATTGCCACGAACCTTGGGCTGGAGGGACTCGCGGTTCAGGCGTTGGGAGTTGCAAGGCAGTTGTCCGTGCCACTGGTCCTCGTCCCGTTCGCCCACCTGGGAGAAGGCGCGTCGAGTGATGCCCGGCGATACGTGTCTATGCCACACCATAGAGAATTGCTCGCCGCCGCCTCGCTGGTGTTGACGATGACCGACTTGGAACGACAATTCGCGATTGACTGCGGCGCCAATCCCAGTACGGTTGTGACCGTTGGCGCGGGAGTAACCTTGGAAGATGTTACCGGTGGAGACGGCCGGCGAGTCAAACTCGCGGTGGGGCTTCGTTCATTTCTCGTCGGGTCAATCGGTGCGCTTGCGGATGACAAGGGAAGTTGCGATCTGATCGAAGCTGCACGAATCCTTCGTGAAGATGGTGTGCCGATCGAACTGGTGCTTGCAGGCCCTGCGCTCGGCTCCTTCGAACGCTGGCTTCGCGGCATGGGTGCAAACGGCTGGCCGTGGCTCCATCTTCCAGGCGTTATTGACGAGAAGGCGAAGAGGGATTTACTTGATGCAATGGACGTGTTTGCCCTGCCATCTCGAACCGAGTCATTTGGCATCGTGTTTCTCGAGGCCTGGGCGAATCGCAAGCCGGTGGTAGCAGCCGGGGTTGGCGCCGTTCGGGAGGTCGTCCGGGATCGGGTGGACGGAATACTGGTCCCGTTTGGGGATACGCAGGCGATCGCAGCGGCGCTCCGATATCTCTTCGAGTCTCAAACCGAGCGACACCGACTCGGTAGCGCTGGATACGAGAAGACTAGATCCCGCTTCACCTGGACACGGGTGCTGTCCAGAGTTGAACGGGCGTTCTCCGACGTGCTTGGGATTGCAGTATGTTGATGCGATTAGAGGGGTAAGCATTGGTTGAACAAAGCGTTGAAACGACGATGGAAGCAATACGACAGCGAATTGAGGCGCAACAGGGTTCCCACGGGCACTCTGGCGCCCAGAACATGGAACATGCACTGTCGGAAATGCGCCGGCATTCGCGAGTCAACGCGCATTGGGGCATTTCCGCCTCATGGCCGGTCGGCGGGCGCTTTGAGGTGCTTGCCAAGAGGGCAATGCGTATCGGGCTACGTTGGCTTATCAATCCAATTGTTGAACAACAGAACGATTTCAACGCCGCGACCCTTGCCGCGCTTTACGAGCTGGAAGCGGAGCTCGCCGCATTGCGAAACGTCGTCTCAGCAGCACAAGATCACCTCGCCAGTCGTGACTGACTTGCTCCTATGAGAGTGCTCGTTCTCCACAGCCAGGTTCCGTTCGTCCAGGGCGGCGCGGAGAACCTTGTTTCAGGTCTCTGTCGTGCACTGACTGATCGGGGCCATGAGGCGGACATCGTTTCAATTCCGTATCGTTGGAACCCGCCTGACCAGTTGCTCCGCAGCGCCGTGGCGTGGAGAATGATTGACCTAACCGAGGTAGCCGGTCGGGAAGTGGATCTCGTCGTTTGCACCAAGTTCCCAACCTGGGCGGTCAAGCATCCAAGAAAAGTCCTCTGGCTCGTGCACCAGCATCGGCAGGCATATGATCTGTACGGAACGGCTATGTCGGAACTCGGTCCGGATAGAGACAGCCAGGCAATCCGTGAATCGATCCTGCAAGTCGATCGTATCGGTATCGGCGAGTGTCAGCCACGCTTCGCGATCAGCAGAAACGTGGCCGATCGTTTGCGCCAATATTCTGCCATTACGTCCGAGGTGCTCTATCCGCCGGTAGATACATTGACCTTGAGAACGGAAGCCTACGAACCATTCGTGTTGAGCCCGTCCCGCCTGGATGAGATGAAACGAGTGCGGGAGCTTATCACTGCCTGGCCCCATGTGGATCCTCGACTGCGACTTATTGTCGCGTCCGACGGGCCACTGCGACCTCAACTTGAACTGCTTGTGAAATCTCTGGGGATGCTGGACCGAGTTTCATTTGTTGGTCGTATCTCAGAAGAGCAGCTTGCCGACCTCTATCGACGTTGCCGGGCGGTCTACTTCGCTCCAATTGATGAGGACTTCGGCTACGTGACAGTCGAGGCACACGCTGCAGGAAAGCCAGTCATCACGAGTCAGGATTCTGGTGGTGTTCTTGAGTTCGTCCAACATAGCGTCAACGGTCTTGTGACCGAACTGACTCCCCGGAAGCTCGCCGCAACGATCAATCTGTACGCAGACGAAGCTGTCGCTATAGAGCATGGCATGTGCGGGGCCAAGACCACTACACCCAATACCTGGGATGCCGTTGTCAGTTCGCTGGTCGAGCGCACGTCATGAGAGGTCGTAGCGAGGCAGGCATCCAATGGATCAGTCCTTTGCCCCCGTTGAGAACCGGAATCGCAGCATACTGCCAGGACTTTCTGTCGGCTGTCGATGGGATCTGGCCGCTGGGATTGATCCTGGAAGACGGTTCAGCAGATCCGGAGTTTCAATCGATTCGCAGGCAGAATCCTAGAGCGTTTGACCCGGTGCTGCCGACAATACTTCATCTCGGTAATAGCGAACACCACGAGCGCGCATTCGAAGCCTCGCTCCGTGCATCGGGAGTCGTGGTCTTGCACGATGTCGTTCTCCATCACGCGATACTGGCGCGGTCCGTCCGCCGCAATCGGGAACGTGAGTACTGGAGGGAACTGCGTGAACGCTACGGGCGACGCGGAGTGCGCGCCGGCCGGGATCTGATGGCCGGGAGAACGGTAGAGGAACTCGAGGACTATCCGCTTTCCGAGCGATTCCTGGAGAAGGCGCGAATAGTCGTCGTGCATAGCCGATACGCTCAGGAACAGGCGAGGAGTCGTGTTCCGAACGCAGAGGTACGCAGGGCGCCAATGGGAGTTCCAGTGCCAGATCCGATCCCGGTCGAGACCGCACGAGCGAGGCTTGGAATCTCGAAGGATCGATTTGTGATTGCTTCAGTTACGCATGTGAATCCGAACAAGCGCCTCCACGTCGTGCTGCGAGCGATCAGGCGGTTGGTGAACCGCGTACCAGAGACGAGATTCGTGATCGCCGGCGAGGGATCCGACGGGCAAGAGCTCCAACGCGAAGTGCGGATGCTTGGACTCCAGCGCCACGTCACCTGCCTCGGATACGTAGACGACGCCACCGCCCGTCACGTGGCCGCGGCATCGGATGTTTGCGTCAACTTGCGATACCCCTCGACAGGTGAAACGTCTGCGAGTCTCTTGCGATTGCTCGCGGCGGGGCGAGCCACATTGGTGACGGACTATGGACCGGCGTCGGATGTTCCAAACGACGTAGTGTTCAAGATAGCGCCGGACGCTCTCGAAGTTGACATAATTGAGGAGGTGCTCGCGGAGTTGGCTTCACGACCCGCTCTTCGCTCAGAGGCAGGCAGCGCGGCGCGAGAGTGGATGATCAAGGAGCACTCGATGGGAGCGGCCGTCGACGGGTATCGCGCTGCCGTTGAGGAAGCGTTTGGGATACGGTTGCCACCATTGAATGATCCGGTGGTGAGGGAAGCCAGTCACGTGCAGGATTGGAGCTCGCCGAGCGATCTTCGGGCGTCGCACTCCCGGGCCTCTATGATCGCAGCAGATGCGATCGCCGAGCTTGGCATTTCGCAGGCAAGTCCAGTTGTTCGTGCCGCAGCCGAAGCTATCGTTGATTTCAAGCTACAGGAAGCTCGGAGTCCGCTCGAACGTGCTAGTAGGGAACCGTCTCAGCGGCTCCTCGGACGAGTCCGATGTCCGGACTGTGACGGAAAGATTGACGTGCAGGATGGGGGCGCGAGGTGTTCTACTTGTGGCCGGTGCTTCAACCGGAACGAAGGCTATTTGAGATTCGATAACTGATGAGCGCGATATGCGAACGTATGTTCGTCTCATGCTAGGATTTAAGACAATGGGTAACCCGAGCGTAGCCGAAGGTTAGAGTCGATGACGGGTCGTGTCGTCAGTGGAAAGCACCTCGAAGAAGACGCCACAGTAGAAGCTAGCCTGCGTCCTCGACATCTGAGCGAGTACATCGGTCAGTATCGCGTGAAGGAGACGCTCGGAATCTTCATTGAGGCGGCCATGGGTCGGGGAGAAGCGTTGGATCATATGCTGCTGTACGGCCCGCCGGGACTGGGAAAGACAACGCTTGCAACAATTATCGGCTCCGAGATGGGCGTTAACGTGAGGATCACTTCCGGGCCCGCAATCGAACGACCGGGGGATCTGGTCTCGATTCTCACCAACTTGAAGCCCGGAGATGTCCTGTTCATCGACGAAATACATCGCTTGAGCCGCGTGGTTGAGGAGGTCCTCTACCCGGCGATGGAGGATTATGCGGTGGACATTGTGCTGGGGAAGGGCCCCGCGGCCAGATCGATGAGGCTGAATCTTCCACGATTCACACTCGTCGGAGCGACGACACGACTGGCATTGTTGACATCTCCTCTCCGTGACCGATTCGGGGCAGTCTTTCGTCTTGAGTACTACGACCAGGAATCGATGACCCAGATAATTACGAGATCCGCTGGAATTCTGGGGGTACCACTCGACGATACTGGCGCCACTGAGATCGCCCGCCGCTCGCGCGGGACACCTCGGGTCGCAAACCGTTTGCTCAAACGAGCACGGGACTTTGCCGAGGTTCGAGCAGATGGAAAGATCACTGCTGAAGTCGCCGATCAAGCGATGGATTTGCTCGATGTTGATGAACTTGGTCTCGATGATGTCGATCGGAAGGTGATGCTGGCGATCATCGAGAAGTTCGATGGCGGTCCGGTCGGGATCGATACCCTCGCTGCCGCGACGAGCGAGGAGCCTGACACGATCATGGATGTGTACGAACCGTATCTGATCCAGTTGGGCTTTCTCCAGAGGACGCCGCGTGGTCGTAGCGTGACCCGCCGCGCCTACGAGCATCTAGGTATCGAAGCACCCGGTGGGGAATCATCCACCAACCAGCCCTCGCTCTTCGATCGCGATACAGATTGATCGTCCGGGCAGTGTCAAACAACTCCGAGCCAAGCCCTGTGTTCTTAGACTATGCGCTTCCGAGCGAGTTGATCGCTCAAACGCCTGTCGAGCCCCGGGATGGTTCCAGACTTCTGGTTGTCGACCGTTTTACCGGAGAACTTCACGATCGCAGATTCTTCGATCTACCGGAGATGCTCCAGCCGGGCGATCTCCTGGTGCTTAATGACACCAAGGTTGTGCCTGCTCGCATCATTGCGCGTCGATCCACCGGGGGAAAGGTGGAGATACTCCTACTGGAGCCCATCGACCGGGGAACCTGGAAAGCGCTCGTCAGTCCTTTGAGGCGGTTGCGCCCGGGCGAGCTGCTTCAAGTCGGGGATGTGTCGGACACCGGCGATAGGATCGAATTTATGGGCAGGGACGATGCGATCGGCATTGTCCGTCTGGAAGATTCCGGGCTCATCGCTCGTCACGGATCTGTGCCGCTTCCGCCGTATATTCATCAAACGATCGCTGACCCGGATCGATATCAGACAGTCTATGCTGATAACTCTGGCTCTGCGGCCGCACCCACAGCTGGATTGCACTTCACTTCTGAGACGATTGAACGGTGCCGGGATCGCGGCATAGAGTTCGCGACCGTCACACTCCATGTTGGCACCGACACGTTCCGACCGCTTGCCAGCGATTCCTTCGATGATCACGTCATGCACTCCGAGCGTTTCTCGGTTTCGGATGCCTGCGTGAAGCTGATCGCCGAGTGTAAGGCAGGTGGTGGACGGATCATCGCGACAGGAACGACCACGACGCGAGTTCTCGAAACGATCGGAAGCCCGGATGGAATTTCATCGGGAGGAGTGAGTGGCCGAACGAACCTCTTCATTAAGCCGCCCTTTCAGTTCAAAATCGTTCAAGGTATGATCACGAACTTCCATTTACCGAATACGTCACTCCTGTTGCTTGTGGGCGCATTTGCCGGATCAAGCCTGTTGGAACGCGCATATCTGCATGCGATTCAAGAGCGCTATCGCTTCTACTCGTTCGGTGACGCGATGTTGATTGTGTAGGATGGCAGCTGACGATCCCGATACCAACTGGTTGGAGATAGGACATCGTGGAAATTACAAGAGAGAACGCATGGAAGTTGTTAACCGAGTACGTGTCGAGCCCCCAACTACTGCGCCACTGCCTCGCCGTAGAAGCGTCGATGCGGGAGTACGCTCGACGTCTGGACGAGGATGTCGAGAGATGGGGGTTCGTGGGACTCGTCCATGATTTTGACTTCGAGATCCATCCGACTCTTGACCAGCACCCTCAGGATGGCGCTGAGATCCTTCGTCAGAGAGGAGTGCCGGAGGAGATCGTTCAAGATGTGCTTAGCCACGCGGAACACACAGGCGTGCCGCGCAACACGAAACTCCGGCAGGCGCTCGCGGCGGTTGACGAGCTTTCCAGTTTCATCGTGGCTGTTGCGCTCGTTCGACCGTCCAAATCCCTGGGGGATGTCACGCCCAGGTCAGTGAAGAAGAAGATGAAGGACAGGGCTTTCGCGCGGGCGGTGGATCGCGACGAGATGCGCCGCACGGCTGACGATTTTGGCGTCGACTTTGATGAACATATTATGACGGTGGTAGCTGGTCTGAGCGTCGTAGCTGAGGATCTTGGTCTTGAAGCTGGAGAGCGAGTCGGTCTGGGTGACTAAGCAGTTCGGTACCATTCTATCGATTCTTGCGATAGTGGGAATGATTGCCGCTGGTTGTGGAAGTAGCGAAGAGGACCCCGATCCGACGGACCCGCCGCGAAACACGCCAACGGCAACAGCTGAACAGCCAGCGGGACAGGAAGCCCCGCCAACGAAAGGATTCGACGAATTGCAGCAATGGGACTCTCCGCCGGACATGATGCTCGAGAGCGGGGTCGATTACCAGGCGAAGATCACGACCAATCTTGGTGAGATAACAGTAGATCTCTTCGAGGAGGAAGCTCCAAAGACGGTTAACAACTTCGTCTTCCTGGCGGACGAAGGCTTCTACGAAAATGTGCCGATTCACCGCGTGCTGGCGGGATTTGTAATCCAGTCTGGTGACCCGACAGGCTCAGGAACCGGTGGGCCGGGGTATCGATTTGCGGATGAGCCGGTCACGCGTGACTACGCCAAAGGCACGTTGGCGATGGCGAATGCGGGCCCCAACACGAACGGTTCCCAGTTCTTCATAACGTTGGACGATCTTTCGGGACGCCTTCCAAAAAACTACACGATCTTTGGTGAAGTTCTGGAGGGTCAGGACGTCGTGGACGAGATCGCTCAGGTCCCGGTACGTCCGGGTCCATCGGGCGAACCGTCAAGTCCGACTGAAGCTGTTTATATCGAGAACATCGTGATCGAACGACGCTGAGTGGGCGAAACGTGCGTCTCTGGCTAGTCCGCCACGGGGAGACTGGACATAATCTGGAGGGGGTATTCCAGGGCCAGCTGGATACCCCGCTTACCGCCAATGGCGAACGTCAGGCTCGAAACACCGCCGACGGTCTTGCGAACATCGTGCAGTTCGATCGCATCTATTGTTCGGACCTCTCGCGGGCTCTTGATACCGCGCGTGCGTTGTCCGAAGGGCAGGATGCCGAACCCATGCTGGACGCGAGGCTGCGGGAGATCCACTACGGGGTCCTCCAGGGTGTCGCGTATGCTGACTTCAGGGCAACGCTTGAACAATACGGAGTCGATTCCGCGTGGGGACCAGGCGTGTTCAGCAGTTCAGGGATGGCCGCTCCCGGCGGCGAGTCGCTCGATGACCTTGTGGGTCGCTTGAGTTTGTTCCTCAACGATCTTGCAGCAATCGAGGGAACGGCAGATGACGTTGCCCTCGTCGCTCACGGCGGATCGTTGCGAACGATCATCACAATGCTGATTGGCCTGCCGCCGGAGGATCGGCACAAACTCGCGATGTCCAACTGTGGCGTCACCAGGCTGGCGAAGAACGGAAACCAGTGGGTTCTCGACTTTCACAACCGCGTCTACTGGTCCTGATCGATTACTGCGACTTGGCTCTGCTCCGGGAGATTTCCGCGACAGCCGCCACGAGTTTCGCGATGTCGTCCTCATTGCAGAAGTACGCACAGGAAACACGTACAGCGGAAGGTCTTTCCACGCGTCGCTGAGCGATGTTGTAATCGTTCCACAGGAGCCCCGATAGATCTACGCCGGAGAATTCGTCCAACGAAAACGTCACGAGGCCAGATGAGTCCGAGAATTTCTCGGGAGTATGTATCGTCACGCCGTCGAGTCTGTTCAGTTCAAGCTTGGCCAGAGACGACATTGTCGATAGATGTTCGGAGATATTCTGCCAACCTATCTCCGCCTGGTAATCGATCGCGGCGGTCAGGCCAGCATGCAGATGCCAGGCCCGGGTGCCCATCTCATATCGGCTGGCTTCGTTCGAAAATCTGATCGCCGGATTGAGGCAACGCTGGTAGTGATCGCGTGACCAGGGTGGATCGAACGTGTCGCTTGCGAAGTAGACGGGTGGAGCGAGGTGGATCGATCCAGGATCCAGCCAGATGAATCCAGTGCCTTTGGGACCCGCAAGCCATTTGTGGCCATTGCCGATGACGAAATCGGCGGTCAGTTGTGCGATCGAAAACGGAAACTGCCCTGCCGATTGAGAGGCATCAACGAGAATTGCCACGTCGGGCCCGACCACTTCTCTGATGACCTGGACGGGAACGCGCAACCCGGTTTCGCACGACACGTGGCTGATCGCGACGATTCGAGTCCGATCGGTCACGATGCTCGATAGGGAACGCCGGAACTCATCGACATTGGCGGAAAGCTCGACGAATTGGAGCGAGGCATTCGCACGGTCGCAGGCGGCGAGCCAGGGAAGCACCATTGCCGGATGCTCTTCAGATGATGTAATCACTTCATCGCCGCTCTGGAGCGGAAAACCAGCGGCAACCGTGTTGATCCCATCGGTAGCATTACGATTCAAGGCGATCTCATGGCCGGGTACGCCAAGGAGGTTTCCTAAGCGCTCTTTAGCCCGTTCAGCGCCCTCCATCGCTCTGTGCTGTGTGGTGTGCCCGCCCTGTTCGTAGTCACGCATCGAATCGATCAAGGCTTCAAAGACCGGATCCGGCATGACTCCGACGGTTCCAGTATTGAGGTAAGTCCATTCCGATAGGACCGGTATATGGGATCGAAGCAAATCTGTATCGTAGGACGCCACTAGTGCTGCCTCCTTAATCGCGGAAGTCGATTGCAGACACTAGCAATCTGGCGGACGGTGGTCAACGATGTCGGTTGTTGAGAAGAAACGCTATGCGGCGCTGAGTCGATCCACTGCTTCTTCGTACTCGTCGAGCAAGGCAACAAAGTGTCCAAAAAGTTTTTCGGCAGAAGCACCGGCCGCTTCGCGTGCCTCGATCAACTGCCATCCGTTTTCCAGCCGCTGCTCAAGCGTTTCTACCTGCGAACGGAGCGGTATCATGTTTGCAGACAGTTCATCCGCCGCATGATCCAGATCGAGCATCATAGTCTCCTTCACACTGTCATGGCGAACATCTGTTCTAATCAATTCTATCGGTGCGCTTCCTGAGAGTCAAGTGTTATAATCCGGTTCCATTTCGGGGGTGTACGGACACTAAGGAGCGTAATGACGTGAGAGTCACCTGTCTCCAGGAGAACCTGCAGCGCGCGCTAAGTATTACCGGACGCGCGGTTGCATCGCGAACCACACTGCCAGTCCTGGGGAACTATCTCATTGAGACTGAAGATGATGCGATCAGGGTTTCGGCAACCAATCTTGAACTCGGGATCTCCTGTCGAATTCCCGGCTCGGATTGACGAACCAGGGCAAGGCTGCATTGCAAGCACGGGTGCTAAACGATTTCGTCGCGAGCTTGTCGTCAGGCGAAATCCAGATGTATGAGGATTCCGGACCTACGACGATGCTCGTAAGGCAGGGGGCAACTCAAGCGCACGTTCGAGGACAGGATCCGGACGACTTTCCAACAGTTACACCTGACGCTGGCGTGGGTCTCAAGGTGACATTGGATAGCAACTCGTTTAGTGAAGCGATAGGGCAAGTGGTCTTCGCAGCGGCGAACGATGATTCACGACCCGTCCTTGCCGGGGTCAGTATTGAGGGGCAAGGGGCGTCGCTATCACTGGCGGCCGCCGACGGTTTCCGTATGTCCTTTCGCGAATTCGGACTGGATCAGCCTCTCGGTGAAGCCCTTTCGATTGTGGTCCCGGCGCGAAGCATGCAAGAGATCGCGCGCGTCCTTTCAGATTTCGGAGGAACCGGCCGAAGTTGCGGTTACTCCAAACCAGGCACAGATCATCGTGTCGGTGCCGGATGTCACAATCGTCTCACGGTTGATTGACGGCACATTTCCAGATCTCAAACAGATAATCCCGCAGAACTGGAATACGCGCACGGTCGTTTCACGGGAGATTCTGTTAGACGCGGCGCGACGGGCGGCGATCTTTGCGCGCTCGAACAACGATGTGTTAAGTTCGCGCTCTCACCGGGTAGCGGCGACGAGGGCATCGGACAGCTGACAATCACGGCAACAGCCGCCGATACCGGCGACAATAGGGATGATCTGGATGCCCATGTCGAGGGCAGTGAGTTGGAAATAGCATTCAACGGCCGGTACTTGACCGATATTCTGGGAGTGCTCGACGGTCCGTCGGTTGCGTTGGAACTACAGGGGCCGAACGCCGCCGGCGTGTTCAAGCCCATCGACGACGATTCATTCGTACACGTCATCATGCCGATGGTGATCGGGGCAAGCTAGTGCAGCATACCGGTTGTGGTCGTTAGCCCGGTACACGTCACTCGGCTCGAGCTCGAGCAGTTCCGTCGTATATGAAAACCTCAAGCTGGAGATTCCGCCCGCCGGGCTTTGTATTGTCGGGCCCAACGGTTCTGGAAAGACCACAATCATCGAGGCGCTCCTCCTGGCATCCACGACGAGATCTCGGCGAGGAATTCTCGACGCGGATTTGATCGGCCATGCCAGCGGCGCCGAGTTGTCCGTCGCCCCTTATGCGCGGGTTCGAGTCTTCCTTACTTCTGGAAGGGTCGAGGCACGCATCGAGGTGTACATGGAGCGCACCGGACAGGGGAGTGCGACGCGGAAGTTGCTCAAGCTGAGTGACACACCAAAGCGCGCGGTCGATGTCGTAGGCGTTCTCCCGACGGTTGCATTTTCCCCCGAAGATCTTGATCTCATCATCGGGGCGCCATCGATACGCCGCAGATTCCTCGACGTCGTGCTTTCACAAGTTGATCGCGAGTACATGCGTCACCTGTCTCGCTACAACCGCATGGTGTCTCACCGTAATAGCCTTCTGAAGTCGCTGGCCGGTGGAACGGGATCACGACGGGGCGAGCTTGACTTCTGGGATGATCAAGTTATCGCGCTCGGAGCCTATGTAATCGCCGCGCGAGCGTCGGCATCTGCAGAGATCGGCCGACTTGCCGGATCATACTTCGCGGACCTGGCCGCATTCGTCGCCGATCTCACCGTCCACTACGTTTCGCCCCTCGATCAACCACCGAGCTGGTGGGAGTCAACACAGGTGGGGCAATTGGACATCCGGTCGGCCGCGCAGCGAGTGGCAGTCGCATTCGAAGCAGCGCTTCGGGCCGCGCTCCCAGATGATCTGGCGCGTGGGGCGACGACGGTCGGGCCGCATCGGGATGACCTGGAGATCCTGATTGATGCTAGACCCTTGCAGCGCTTTGGCTCACGGGGGCAACAGCGGCTCGCGATCATTGCGCTCAAACTTGCAGAGATCGAGTATATGAGCTCCAGGCTCGAGGCGAAGCCGGTGCTGATGCTCGACGACGTCATGTCGGAACTCGATCGCGACCATCAGCGACTGATGCTCGCCCGAGCGAAATCCAGCGGCTGCCAACTCTTCGTGACCGCCACGGATCGCGATCTCGTGACCTATCCAGAGCTTTGCGACCTACGGCTTGCCGTGCTCGACTCTCCAGGGCAACTCCGCTTCGAACGCTAAATTATTGAGTGTGACCCAGTTCATGGAGCAGGTTCGGATTTCGATGCCGGGTGGCAGATGGCGTGATACTCCTCTATACTTCTAGCCGCCCATTCTCGGGTGCTCATAATGGGGAGTCGTCTAACGGTAGGACGTCTGACTCTGGATCAGGAAGTTGGGGTTCGAATCCCTGCTCCCCAGCCATCAAGATAGAACCAAACTATATTCGCGAGCAGCATCGCCTGCGTCCTCTACGATCGAGCCTACATATTGACAAACGAGGTTCGCCCACCCAATGCCATCCCATCATCTTGTGATGTATTGAGCTTTACATATCAAGCTAGCGCTAGTTATCTCTAACTAAATCGGTATACATATTCTCGCTCAGTTTCGGCGACTGAGATGAGCATAGGACGATCACGCGTGCAGACGGACTGGGGAATGAGCTCAGGTGCGTGCAGAGAGTTTGAATGCCTGGCAACATCGTACAGGCATATCTGACAATTGCCGTTTTGCCGGGGCATTCGAAAGATGCTGCTGGTAACTCCAAGTCAATAATGGGGCGTAAACCTAACGGGAGCCGATCGTCTTCATGGCCTGGTGATAGGTAAACGAATCTCGCTTATGAGCTTTCCCGACCTGACCCATTGAGCACCCCTGGTACTTCCAGCGTGCGCAATGGAGGCGAAATAGCCCTTGCTAAAGGTCACCTTGATTGGACCATGCGGTGCTAGAACAGTCCGACGACGTTACCCTCCTCGTCGATATCGACATCTAGTCCGCCGGGCGCGCTCCCGAGCCCCGGCATCGTTCGCATCTGGCCGACAATTGGATAAATGAATCCTGCCCCGACCGAGGCGCGGATCTCACGAATTGCTAGATCAAACCCTTCAGGGCGTCCCTTGAGACCCGCATCGCCACTCAGAGACAGATGGGTCTTTGCCATACAGATCGGCAGCTTGTCGTAGCCGAGGCTCGTGAATTGCCGGATCGAACGATTGGCTGCCGGAGAATACGATACGCTGCCAGCGCCGTAGATCTCCTTTGCAATCATCTCGATCTTGTCCTTGATTGGTGCTTCCAGGTCGTACAAGAACTGGAAGTTGCTTTGCGCATCTCCGGCCGCCATCACGGCCCGCGCGAGGGCTTCTCCACCTTTTCCGCCTTCGGCAAAGACATTCGAAACAGCGACGTCCACCGCCCCGGAATCGTTCGCCACTCTCCGCACCAGTTCCATTTCTGCCGGAGTATCGTCGGGGAACTGGTTGATCGCCACGACAACTGGAACACCGTGGCGGCGGATGTTCTCGATCTGCTTTTCCAGATTCGGCAAACCTTCTCGCAACGCGTCCAGATTCTCGGTCGTCATTTCAGCAGGCAGATCACGGCCGGCAATCACCCGGAAACGACCACTGTGCGCCTTGAGAGCCCTGATCGTTGCGACCATCACGGCCAGCGAAGGCTGAAGCCCACTCGTTCGGCACTTGATGTTAAAGAACTTTTCGGCGCCCAAATCAGACCCGAATCCGGCCTCAGTGACAAGCACGTCTGCTGTCCGGAGCCCAATCTGGTCGGCAATAATCGACGAGTTGCCATGGGCGATATTGCCAAAAGGTCCAGCATGCACAAGCGCTGGCGAATTCTCCAGGGTCTGCATGAGATTCGGTTTGATCGCATCCAGCATCAGAACTGTCATCGCGCCCGCGACGCCTATATCTTCGGCCGTCACTGGATCGCCGTCATAGTTAAACGCCACGACGATCCGGCCCATGCGCTGGCGCAGATCTGAAACACTCGTCGCCAGCGCGAGGATTGCCATAATCTCGGACGCGGCGGTGATGTCGAAGCCCGTTTGCTGGACCACCCCATTTCCTTGACCGAGACCGCTCACGATCTCCCGCAGACCCCGATCGTTGACGTCGAGTACGCGTCGCCATACGACACGTTCCGGGTTGATCCCAAGTTTGTTGCCGCGCTGGAGCGAGTTGTCGACGAAAGCCGAGCAGAGATTGTGCGCCGCGGTCACCGCATGGCTGTCGCCGGTGAGATGGAGATTGAAGTCCTCCATGGGCACGACCTGAGCATAGCCTCCACCCGCCGCGCCTCCTTTGATCCCGAAGACAGGCCCTAAAGACGGCTGACGAATCGCGATAATCGAGCGATGCCCGAGCCGGTGAAGGGCCTGCCCCAATCCGACGGTTGTTGTTGTCTTTCCCTCGCCGAGGGGAGTCGGGGTGATCGCAGTGACGAGCACGTATTTTCCGAGCGGTTGGTCAATCCGTGAAGAGATGCTCTCCAGCTTGATCTTGGCCTTGTACTTCCCGTAAAGCTCAAGTTCCTCCTGGTCGATGCCAATTTGCGCGGCAACTTCCTGGATAGGAATAAGGTCGGCCTTGCGGGCGATTTCAATGTCGGAAAGCATCTTGAATCCGTTCGTTATCCATGAGAACGAGGGGTAGTCAGACTGTCGACATGCACGCGTGTTGCAGCGTAGCAGCTTTAATAGTGTTGCGGACAAGGATCGCCGTTGTCACGCGTCCGGTGCCACCGGGTACGGGAGTGATGTTCGATGCTACGTGGAATACAGCATCGGTGTCGACGTCTCCGACCATCTTGCCGCCAGCAAAATTCACTCCGAAATCGACGACGGTCGCTCCTGGCTTCACGAATTCCGCGTTGAACTGCCTTGCCCGGCCGACGGCGGTTACGAGGATGTCCGCCTGGCTGCAGATAGCCGCAAGATCTTTTGTCCGAGAGTGGCAGATAGTGACGGTGGCGTTTTCGGCCAGTAGCATCATTGCCATCGGCTTGCCGACTACGGAGCTGCGTCCGACGACGACCGCGTGGCGTCCAGCGATCTCAACCCCGTAGTGCTTGAGCAGTGCCATTCCGCCTGCGGGTGTGGACGGAGCGAGGACATCTCGATCGTCGTGAAAGAGGCGACCGGCGTTGTAGGTCGTTATGCCATCGATATCCTTAGCGGGATCAAGCACATCGGCAACGGAAAACCGGGAGAGATCTTCGGGAAGCGGTTGGAGGACGATGATTCCGTTAACATCAGATGCCTGGTTTAGCTCCGCTATCGTCGAGCCGATCGCCTCTTCGTCCGATTCACAAGGAAGATGGACCAGCCCGGACTCAATTCCAGCAGTAGAGGCGGCACGCACTATGGAACGTTCGTACGCTACCGAGCTTGCCTCCTCGCCAACCCGCACGATAGCAAGCTGAGGGACGATTCTGTGCCTGGACTGTAGTTCCGATAACTCCTCACGTGCCCGATCGAACATTTCACGCGCGACCGGCCTTCCGTCAAGCACTCGTGCTCCAGCGTTCATGCGCGAATCCGATCACGGGCAATCTCGATTGCCTGGCCGGCTGCATTTCCCGAGCGTTGTTCGAGGTCTTCAATCCGAGAACGGTGATGATCGAGCTGACTCGATTGCTCGTCATCAATTCCGTCGAGGAGCCGAATGTTCGTTTCGGCTGTCAACAAAGAGGCGATCACTGCGCCCCGGCTGATGCTTGCCGCAGCTCCCAGGTCGCTCACGGTAAAGCGGGTTGCAATTTCTGATTGGCGCGCCGCGACCTCGCAGATCTCGGTGGACATCCTGGCAATCGCCAACGATGATTCTGTTGCCTGCAGGAGCGCCGCCCGAAGGTCCGTGGAGGGTGTGCTCTTTCGCTGGTACAACTCCATTAGATCATTCAGCGCACGTTCGTCGGCCTCTGCCGCATCCAGCAGGGCGTGTTTCAGCTGTTGGAGATGATCGAGATCGGCCCCGATCGACAACGCCAGGTCCCGGTTGGATCGCCTGCGTCGACTCAGCTCTGTGACAAGTGCGGCTGCGGCTGCGCACATAGCTGCGGAAAGAGCCGCGGCGGTTCCGCCACCGACATGCTGACTTGTGTCCTCGATCTGCCGGAGAGATTCATCGATAGTTCTATCTCCAGGAGATTTCCGTTCAGACTGACTGCCCGTCATCGGTTGCAACCACCTTGCTCTTGAATTCCAAGCCTCGTTGAGACGCGAGAGTATAGCACCGATCGATCCGATCAGCCGCTCATGCGGTAAAAACCCCTACAAATTCTCGAGTAGTTAACCCCTGAAACCGGCATGAACTCGGGAGTTCTCGGCGTCATTGACTGTTTCCAGGGGCCGCTCCAACAAGGAGACAGTCCGTCCTTTCTGCGTTATCCACGACCCGGCTGGCGCTTACTGGCGTGTTGCTGGCTCCAAACTGGTCGCATGCGAACGAATGTGGATTGGAGCGATGCGTCTTGCCAGGCTGTCACGCATGTGTTAGTCTAGTACGTACACGCAGCTGAGCGTGTTGTGTGTCACGGAACACCCCGGGCGAGGAGGGGTGGCGGAAATCGCAAGTCACCTCCAGAAAGGGGTAGTGCGTTGTCAACCCAAATCATGATCAATCCAATCGGCGCCGACAGTTTCGCCACCGAGCTCAGGCGAGCGCGGGAATCATCCGGGCTTTCTCAAAGCCGCCTGGCGGCTCGCGCAGGTTATGACCATTCGTACGTAAGCCGGCTTGAATCCGACACGCGATCTCCCACGCGAGATGCTGTCTTGGGTTTGGCGAGTGCAATGGGACTTGACGAGTTTCAGCGTGACCGTCTCCTCGCGTCGGCTGGCTTTCTGCCAGTTCGGGTAGAGCACTTGCTCGCGAGTGAACCGGTTGTCAGCGAAGCCTATGTCGCGTTGAATGACGGCTCGCTGCCTGGCGAAGTGCGCGACGATCTTCGAAGCGCAATTCAGATGGCGCTGCGGCAGGCACAACGAGCAGTCGGAAGCTGGGACTCGAGATCACCTTTCCTGCACAGCGTTTCTGGAGCTGACTGACAGTTCACGCCGGTCGAAACGAGGCCGGAGACTTGAAGGCTGACCGCTGAACGGCGAGATAACTCAAGCGTCAGCACCACGCTGAAAGTCGTCGCAACCGGACGCTAGATTCGAGTAGTCTTTCGTCTAAGTGATGGACATAGATTTTCACCAGGTGCCGCACGCAGGTGCCGACGCTGGTTCAGCAACCGATGTAGATTGACGCAGTAAGCAGGTTGGGGTGGTTCCGCGTGGCGGAGTTTGCACATCTTCATCTTCACAGCGAATTTTCTCTTCTCGACGGCCTTGGGCGGATAGACGAGTACATGAAGCGGGCGGTCGAGTATGGAATGCGACATGTCGCAATCACCGATCATGGTGTGATGTATGGTGTCATGGATTGGTACCGGTCGGCGCGTGAACACGGTGTCCAGCCGATACTGGGCGTCGAAGGCTATATGGCCCGAAATGGGATTTCCGACCGTGAGGACCGACGCCCTTACCATCTGGTTCTTCTCGCGGAAAGTGAAGCAGGCTACCGCAACCTCTTGAAACTGGTGTCGCGCGCGAGCTTGGAAGGCTTCTACTATCGACCCAGGTTCGATCTAGAGATGCTGGCTGAGCATAGCGAGGGAGTCATCTGTACGTCAGCCTGCCTCGCCGGCCCGGTCGCAGCTCACTTTCTAAACGAAGAGCCGGAGAAGGCTCAGCAGATGGCGGGCCAGCTTCGGGAAGTGTTCGGCAGTGAGCGCTTCTACATCGAACTTCAGGATCATGGCATTCCAGAGCACGAAAAGGTGAATCCGGACCTCGTCCGGCTCTCGCGCCGTATGGACATTCCGCTTGTTGCCGCTAATGATGTGCACTATCTCGATCAAACTGATGCGGCGATCCAGGAGCTGTTGATCTGCATACAGACCAACCGGACGCTCGACGATCCGAATCGGATGAAGATGTCGTCGGATCAGCTCTATTTCAAATCGCCACAGGAGATGGAGCAGATTTTCGGCCATCTGCCCGAGGCGCTGAGGAACACGATTTCAATCGCTGAGCGTTGTGACTTCAATCTGGATTTCGGTCGCCTGAATCTTCCGAATCCGGATGTTCCGATGGGGATGTCGCCGAATGAATACCTGGCGCAGTTGTGTGTCGAAGGCTTGCATGCTCGATATGACGACGTGACAGCCGAGATTCGGAGCCGCTTGGATTATGAGCTGCACGTCATCAAGGAAACCGGCTTTCCGGAGTACATGCTTATCGTTCGTGATTTCGCGCTGTATGCCCGCGAGCATGGCATCCCGATGGGTGTGCGCGGATCGGCCGCGGCAAGTATCGTCCTTTACACGCTCGGAATTACGGACATCGATCCTATCGAGAATCGGTTGGTCTTCGAACGTTTCCTCAATCTTGAACGCCGCGAAATGCCCGACATAGATCTGGACTTCGCCGACAACCGCAGACAGGAGATGATCGATTACGCGGCGGCCAAGTATGGTCACGATAGAGTGGCTCAAATCATTACCTTCGGAACGATGGGGGCCAAGGCGTCCGTAAGGGACGTTGCACGGGCAAGCGGTTGGTCTCACTCTGATGCAGACCGCATTGCGCGTATGATCCCATCAACTCTGAATCAGACGTTAGATCGAGCCCTGGATGAAAGCCCCGAACTCAAGTCGCTTTATAGCGAAGATCCTCAGGTTCAGACGCTGATCGACCGAGCCAGGCGACTTGAGGGTATTGCCCGACATGCGGGAACCCATGCTGCCGGGATCGTCATCAGCCGCGATCGACTTGTCGATCATGTGCCGTTGCAGCGCCCCCCACGCAGCACCGGTGAGGAGGACTTGCTTCCAACCACCCAGTTTCCGATGGAAACCGTCGGTGAAATCGGTTTGCTCAAGATGGACTTCCTCGGCCTTTCGAACCTGACGATTCTTGGCGAGGCCGTCGATATCATTCGCGAACAACGGGGGATTGAGCTCGATCCATTGACCTTTCCCGACGGTGATCAGGCAACCTATGAACTGTTGGGCGATGGCGAGACGTTCGGTGTATTCCAGCTCGAGAGCGCAGGGATGCGGCGCTACATCCAGGAACTCCGTCCGACTTCTGTGTCGGAACTTGCGGCTATGGTGGCCCTGTACCGACCGGGCCCGATGCAGCACATCCCGAGCTTCTGCAAGGCGAAGCACGGCGAAGAAGCGATTCAGTACCCCCATCCGGATCTCGCGGATGTTCTCGACGAAACGTACGGGGTGATCGTCTATCAGGACCAGGTCCTGCTCATTGCGCAGCGATTCGCTGGTTACACCCTGGGCGAGGCCGACATCATGCGCAAAGCAATGGGTAAGAAGATCCCTGAGAAGATGGCGGCCGAGCGGAAGAGATTCATCGATGGGGCGAATGAGCGTGGTTACTCGACTGAAGATGCCGAGCGGATCTTTGATCTGATCGAGCCGTTTGCTGGCTATGCGTTCAACAAAGCACATGCGGTGTGCTACGGCACGATTTCGTATCAAACGGCATACCTCAAGGCGAACTTTCCAGCGGAATATATGACCGCGGTCTTGCGGCTCGCACCGAATCATCCATCCGGCGCCTCGGCCCGGGTGGCTGCCGCAGTCGCTGAATGCGCCAAACTGGGGATTCCGATCCTTCCACCAGACGTTAATCGGAGCGGTGTGAAGTTTCAAGTAGAAGAGCTGGCGGATGGGGCTCGGGCGATTCGGTTTGGACTGTCGATCATCAAGAACGTCGGTGAAGGCGCAGTCGAATCCCTGGTTCGTGCTCGAGAGAACAACCTGACTGGCAAGCGATTCAACTCCCTTCTTGAACTGTGCTGCGCCGTTGACTCCAAGGCGCTTAATCGGAGAGCGCTTGAGAGCCTGATCAAGTGTGGAGCTTTAGACGACTTGGGTGACCGGGCAACGATGCTGGCATCACTAGATCGAATCCTGACGGCGGCTCAAGCGGAACAGAAGGCCGCGGAGCGAGGACAGATTGGCTTGTTCGGTGACGTCGCGATGGTGCCTCAGGTAACGGCCGGGCTGGACGAGGATGTGGTCGCGATTCCAAAGAAGACGCTACTCGCCTGGGAGAAAGAACATGCGGGTGTGTATCTAACCGAGAACCCGCTCAAGGATATCCTCGAAGTCGCGCGCAGTCGCGGCAAGACGTTCGACGCAATCTCGGAGTTAGACGGCGACAGTGTCGGCGTAAACGTTAAACTTGCTTGCCCTGGTGACATCGGTTCGGCGGATCATTACACGCACGAACCGTTCGATGGCGATCCTCAACGTTGAGGATCTTGGCGCATCGATCGAGTGCGTTGTGTTTCCGTCAACATTCGACAAAATCGCTGATTTACTGGTTGAGGACCGAGCGTTAATCATTTCGGGACGGGTTGACGAACGAAATGACAGCATCCAGATCATCGTCGATGGAGCCGAGATTGTTCTCGACGATGTTCCGGATGATGTGGCGGTAGACAGGACTGTGGGCAGGACGGTTGTAGTTCAGCTAGAGGATGTCGCCTGGTCAAAGCTTCAGCGGTTGGCGGCGCTTTTTACAACATTTCGGGGCGACGATACGGTTATCCTGAAATTCAATCTGGGAGACGAGGCGAAAGCCCTGAGAATAGGCCCTCGTGTGGACTGGTGTGAAGATCTCGAACGGGCCGTCAGTGATTGCGTTGCCGACGCACGAATGCTTGCTCCCGCGGATACTGGTGAGGATGTTCTGGTTCAAATTGTTCCTTCGTGAAGTTCACATAACGCGTTGACTCTAAGTATCACACGAGATCTCGAAAGTCCTGCGTGCCGGAGAGTAGAGCTCTGCAACCAACGTAGTGGCGAAGCTTGTCTTCGCCCAGCACGAGCACGCGTACGTTCGAGGGCGAACACGAGGTTTACCCCTACGATGGCCGGGAGTAGGAATCACCGATCGACTCTCGATGTTTCTGGAATGGGGTGTGAGTGGGATCCCACGACTGACGTGGGCGACATATCCCAATTGTTACCGTCTCTTTACATGTTCAGAGACGGATCGAGGACGATAGTGCGTTGTCACCGGTCAGGATCAGGGCTGTATCTCCGGGCCGCAGCTTTTCAGCGATCTGATCCATCGATGCTGGTGCATCGGTGCTGACTACGACAACGGTCGGCACGTCGCTCATTGCGATCCCGTCTCGAAGCGCTCGAACACGGTCTTCGTCGTTGGAGTCGGAGAACATCATTGTGAACCCGCTGTATTGACCAATCAGCCGACCTACCTCGACCAACCGATCCAATGGGAACTGTGGCAAACAATCGGTTGCTATGATCATGCGCCTCTGACAAGTCGCTCGAACGCTGCGCGCTAGCTGCCTCATTCCCCAGATCGAACGAGGCGTGTCAATGACAACGCGCGCGCCACTCTCATGAGACATCGTCGAACTTGCGGGCTGTCTCGAAGGATCCGGGAGAAAGGCGCGAAGTACGTCCCGGACGACCGAGAGTTGGACATCAAGAACCAGAGCTGATGCCGTGGCTGCCAATACGTTTTGAAGTTGGTAGCTGAGATGCCCGCTCAAAGCTAGCGGGATCGCCTCAATCCGCATAAGCCGTTCAGTCTTGGCGCCTCGTCTCAGTACGATCCATCCGTTCTCGACCCAGCACGCATCTCCGCCAGTTTCGAGATGAGCCTGGAGGATCGGATTGGCTTCGTGAAGCGCGTAATAGAAGACGTTGCAGGGGATTGACTCGAGTGCTTCAACGATAAGTAGGTCGTCCGCATTCGCGATCACACTGCCATCTTCCTGGAGGGATTGAACCGCTCGCACGACGGCGTCTCGATCTCGGGACGATGTGCTGTCGCGTCGACATGCGTCGTCTGGACCACAAATCGACGTCGTTATGATCTGATGAAAAGCGCCTGCTTGAAGCCCGTTTGCGAGTACGGATGGTACTTCCTGGACAAGCGCGTCGACTTCCCGCGCTCGAGCGGCGAACACGGCTAGTTCCCATGCATGTAACTCGTCAGATCTGAGAGTTCTGTCGACGTAAACGCCGCTCGAAGTCCAGGTTCCGACCTCTTTGTCGGATCCTTCAAGCATCGCCGTGAGGAGCCAGGCGGTCGTTGTCTTTCCCGCCGCTCCCACGATTCCTACCAAGGGTAGTTTGATCTGTTTTGTACGTTTCGCACCAGTCGTGGGGTCAGGTTGCTTCAAACGCTTGGGCGGCGCTACTTGCTCAGTCATGAGACTCAACTTCCCTGCGATGGTGACGTACCGATGGCTCGAATGACTGGATCGTCATTTGCCAGTTTGCGGCACTCTGCAGCCAAATCTCTGTATGCACGCGCACGATGTGATATCAGGTTCTTTCGTACTGGTTCGATTTCAGCCAGCGTTTTCCCGTTCTCTTCTGGTGTGGTTGGATCATCTACTTCGAATATCGGGTCGTAGCCAAATCCAAATTTGCCGCGACGCTCTTCAACAACTTTGCCGGCCAACTCGCCTGATGCGGCAACTTCCCTGCCGTCCGGTAGTGCAAGCACGACGGCGCACCGAAACTTGGCAGTCCAGTCACGCGATCTCGCCAGCGCCAGATTCTCAAGTAGCCGGGCGTTGTTCTCCGTGTCGTTCGCATCATCGCCGCTGTAACGCGCAGAATGGATTCCCGGCGCTCCATTCAGCGCGTTTACTTCAAGTCCAGAGTCGTCGGCGAGTGCCGGATAGCCACTCCTGGCGGCATGGTGGGCTTTCAGGGATGCATTCTCCAGGAATGATCGTCCTGTTTCCAGTGGCGGATGTCTGCCAACGTCGACTAGAGTCAGGAGTTCAATCTCGTTTGGAAGCAACGTCGCTAGTTCGGCGATCTTGCCCTTGTTTGTCGTGGCGACCACGATTCGGAGCCTTGTGTCCCTATTCGGCAATAGGACCATCGAGGGTTACTCCAAAGAGCGAGCACGCGTTCGCAGTTGATTCCTCGGCAATCGCGTCGACCGACTGGGATCGACAGTGCGCCACGACCTCTGCTATTTCTGTCAGGAACGCGGGTTCATTTCGGTCGCCTCGTCTTGACTGCGGCGCAAGAAATGGGGCGTCGGTTTCGAGAACGTAGCGATCTGCTGGAATTCGGGCGATAGCCTCTCGTGTCTGAGTCGAGCGCTTGTACGTTGCGACACCGCCAATGCCCAGTGTGAGCCCAAGATCCAGACACCGTAGGGCAAAGCGCCAATCTCCCTCGAAACAGTGCATGATGCCCTTTGCTCCACCAGCATTCCGGACTACATCGAGCACTTCCGCTTCAGCGTTTCGCTGATGAATCACCACTGGAAGATCCATCTTGCGCGCGATATCGAGGTGCACTTCGAAGGCCTCGACCTGACAATTCAATGATTCGCTAGACCGAAAAAGATCGATGCCAGTTTCTCCCACTCCAACAACATCTGCAGAAGCCAGCTCGTTACACATTTGCTCACGAGTTCCGGCGTTCCAATCATTTTGAACCGAATTCGGATGAATTCCGACTGTTCGCCAGCACGAACCCAGTTCCCGAGACAACCTTGTAGTACGGCGCCAGCTATCCGGGTCGATACCGATAAGTACAAGTCCGGCTACGTCTGCGGCACGGGCACGCGCCAGAGTGGCGTCGCGGTCGGCGTCGAACGCGGTGAAGTCCAAATGACAGTGGGTGTCGAAGAGGACCATTACTTGACCGTAACGCTCTTTGCCAGATTGCGGGGCCTATCAGGATCGAGACCGCGAATGATGGCAAGTTCGCGTCCCAGAAGCTGTGCAAGTACGACCATGGCGAGGGGACTTGCATCTCCAACGTCGTTGACCGGAAGATGGAAATCGAAGACCGGATCGTCGACGGGCGACACGCCGATGATGTAGCCGCCCCTGCTCCTCAATTCCATCGCTCCCGAGATAATGTCGGTTCGCGTTTCGTCGTTCGGCGCAAACACCAGGCAGGGCGTCCCATCTTCGATGAGTGCGATCACGCCGTGTTTAAGTTCTCCGCCAGCAAAGCCCTCCGCATGGATGTAGGAGACCTCTTTTATCTTCAATGCGGCTTCTAAAGCGGTTGGGAAGTTTAGACCTCGTCCGATGGTAAACATGCTGCGCGAGACGCGGAGCCGGGTGGCGAGTTCTCTAATCCGGTGTTCCGTGTGCAAGTCGAGCGAATCTTCTATCGCGTCGGCTGCCCGTAGCAGCAGCTCAATTCCCGCATCTTTGCGATCGTCCAGAATGTAAGCCGTCAGAAGGAGAAGCGCGATCTTGGCGGAGTAGGCCTTCGTGGAGAGAACGGATAACTCCGGGCCCGCTTCAAGACCAACACTGAAGTCGGCGATCCGGTCCAGTGTCGAACCTTCGACGTTGACGATAGCCGCGATGCGGGCGCCGCGTTCCTTCGAAGTCAATACCGACTGGATGATGTCGATTGTCTCGCCACTTTGAGACAACGCGCACACAAGCGAATTATCGGTGAGGAAGTGCTCTTGATAGGTAAATTCACTACCGAGCACGAAGTTCACGTGCCTGCGTGCGATCCTGGAAAAGAGATAGCTTCCAGTTAGCGCGGCGTAGCTCGCAGTTCCGCAGCCGATCAGGAATGTGCCGTAGGAATTCGCGATTTCATTCGCGAGCAGCTCCGCGTCGTGGACGAGATCTCGCGCTACCGTCCTGACGACTTCCGGTTGCTCGTGAATCTCTTTCAGAAGGAAATCCGAGAAACCGTCAAGTTCAGAAGTCTGGCGTGGCACGCTTGGTTTTCTCCAGCCGAGCTCAACGGGAACCAGTGTGGTTGCATCGAAGGCCGAGATTCCGGTACTCGACAACTGAACGATCTGACCATCATCAGGAAATGCGATGTCAACGACGTGGCCGTTCAACGCCAATTGGTCTGATGCTATATAGGAACCATTTTCGCCTCGACCGATAACGATCGGCGAGACGTTCTTCGCCGCGGTAAGGGTTTCAGTTTCCCGGTCAAGCAGGATGATCGCGTTGAAACCTTCGAGTTGTCTGAACACATTCGCGACCACGGCCACGAGCGACCGCCGGTCTCCCGAATCGCCCATCTGTGAGGCTACGAGGTGAACGACGACTTCGGTATCCGTTTCACTTTGCACACGATATCCATCCGCCTCGATCTGGGCGCGAAGTGAGGCGAAATTCTCGATGATCCCGTTGTGAATCACAGCAAATCGATTGGAAGCATCCGGGTGGGGATGGGCATTAGCCCGGGTTACGCCGCCGTGAGTTGCCCATCTGGTGTGACCGAAACCGATTGTCGAGTCAGGAAAGTCGACCTCCGTCTGGCCGATTCTGCCGGTATTCTTCTGAATTGCAATGTGGCCGTTGACGCCGACCCCAACACCCCATGAATCGTAGCCGCGATACTCGAGTTTGCGAAGCGCCGTCATAACCATAGAGCCGGCGTCGGTGGGTGTCCCGACGTAACCAAATATTCCGCACATAGCGATGGCCTATCCAGGCAGCGCAGCTTGGCGCAGCCGGTGAGGTTAGTGAAATGGACGCACGGAGTGTGGGGTGAGTGCACGTGCCAGTTGCTTTGTCCAGAGAGTCGCCTCTCTGATTTGTGGACTGGCTTTCGACTGTGCTGCCGGGGAACGACCCGCCGAAACTTTCGATCCGTTCCCGCCTCGTCGACTTATCTCCTCTAAGATAAGCCCTGGCGCTACTATCCAATGAATTGTTTTTCTCATGACCACACGTCACACGTTCACCTGGAACTATAATCCTCATCTCCCAACGTGACAACTTCCAATGGTGAATTCAACGCAGTACGTCGCGTTCGTACACGTGCTCAGGGCCGGACATGCCATCCCGTTGTGTATACTCTATTGCGTGGTTAATGTGGCTCGCAGCGGTGGTGAGATGCATCGAGCTTTCGACCATTCATACCAGCACGATACGGGGATGCCGCCGCCCCGGCCGTTCGTCGAACACACACCTTTACAGTATTGCTACGATCCGGACACATGCATTTCTAGTCAGCCCGATAGTCTGACGGGTTTTACAGGAGTCCGTTTTGATTGAGCGCTACACGCTGCCTGCCATGGGCGCTATCTGGAGCGAACAACACAAGGTTGAACGCTGGCTCGATGTCGAGTTGGCTGTCTGTGAAGCCTGGGCAGCTCGTGGGGCTATCCCCGAACCCTCCATGCAACAAATACGACGAGCCTCAATCGATCTCGAGCGAATGAAGGAGATCGAAGCGGAAACGGACCACGATGTCATTGCCTTCTTGCGTGCGACCGGCGAGACGGTAGGAGAAGCGTCACGCTACATTCACCTTGGCCTGACGAGTTCAGATGTCATCGATACAGCCCTTGCGCTTCAGGTGATCGACGCGGCTGATCTGATTCTTGAAGCGCTTGACAAGTTGATCGAAGTCGTCGGCAAAGAGGCTCTCAGACATCGGCGCACAATCACCATTGGACGGACACACGGCGTCCATGCTGAGCCGACAACGTTCGGGTTCAAATTGGCGATCTGGTATGACGAACTTCGCCGCGCCAAGCGGCGAATAGAATCTGCCAGAGTAGGGCTTGCCGTCGGGAAGATATCCGGCGCGGTAGGCACGCACGCTAACGTCCCTCCCGACCTGGAAGTTGAGGTATGCGAGCGGCTCGGGCTTTCCGCGGCCCCGGTTTCCAACCAGGTGATTCAGCGGGATCGACACGCCGAATTCATTACCGCGCTCGCTTTGCTCGGCTCGTCGATCGACAAGTTTGCAACGGAGATTCGACATCTGGCCCGAACGGAAGTGCGGGAAATTGAAGAGCGATTCGATTCGGGAAACCAGGGTTCATCCGCGATGCCCCACAAGCGAAACCCGCATGAAAGCGAGCGCCTGAGCGGACTTGCGCGATTGCTGCGCGGCTACGCCGTTCCAGCCATGGAGAATATCGCGCTCTGGCACGAACGCGACATTTCAAATTCGTCGGTGGAACGCGTACTTTTTCCCGATGCCTGTGTCTTGAGCCACTTCATGATCGTTGAGCTCACAGAGCTCGTGCACAATTGGGTCGTGGATGTTGATCGGATGCGACATAACGTCGAATCTACGGGCGGCGCGATCTTTTCCCAACGAGTCATGCTTGAACTGGTCGAACACGGGATGGATCGGCAGGACGCATACAAGCTTGTGCAAGAGCACGCACTTTCCGTCTGGGACGAAGGAGGCCATCTGCGGGACCGTTTGCGGTCCGAGCCTGCCGTCCTGGAGGCCGTGGGGGAGAACGGGCTCGATGAACTTTTCGACTACGAGTACCACCTTCGTCATGTCGATGTCGCATTCGAGCGTCTTGGGTTGCTTAGTCCGGTAGAGGCGGGCGTGGGATCGTGACGTTGCCGCTGCGAGACATTGCCATCAGCCAGCTGCCTTTGTTCCGCAGAGGAAAGGTTCGCGATACCTACGAACTCGGCGAAGACCTCCTCATGGTAGCCACGGATCGCATCTCGGCATTCGATGTAATCCTTCCGGACGGTATTCCCGATAAGGGCCGGATCCTCACTCAGTTGTCGGTCTACTGGTTTGGCTTGACCCGGCATCTAATGCCTAACCATCTGGTCACCAGCAATACCGAGGACCTGCCCGACGAACTAGCCGGCATCGCAGAGATCCTGCGTGAGAGGTTCATGATCGTTCGTAGGGCAGATCGGATCGATGTCGAGTGCGTCGTCCGCGGTTACCTGGCCGGATCGGCGTGGGCTGAGTATCAAGCGAGCGGCACGGTATGTGGGCATGAGCTACCGCCCGGGCTGCGCGAAAGTGAGAAGTTGCCGGCTCCGATCTTCACTCCCGCTACCAAGGCCGAAGAGGGGCACGACATTAACATCTCAATACGGGAGATGCGAAGTCTAGTCGGGGATGGAATAACGAGCCAGACAATTGAAGCCTCGTTCAACCTGTTCGAGTTCGCAAGTTCTCACGCGCAGTCGAGGGGACTCATTCTGGCGGATACCAAGTTCGAGTTCGGTTTTATCGATGAATCACTGACGCTTATCGACGAGGCCCTGACACCAGATAGCTCGCGATACTGGGATGCTGATACATATGAGCCGGGCCGCCCACAAGAGAGTTTCGACAAGCAATTCGTCAGGGATTGGCTGATCGATTCCGGATGGGATCGAATCCCGCCGGCCCCGCCGCTGCCTGGTGATGTAATCGCTGGCACGGCTCGACGGTATCGAGAGGCGTATGAACGAATTACCGGAGAGGTCCTCCCAGACCGATGAACGCCCGTTCAATGTTTCGCGCTGAAGTGTTGGTAACCCTCAAGCGGCTCGTGAATGATCCGGAAGGTATCGAAATTCGCAACGGGCTGCACAACCTCGGATATGAAGACGTGGATGAAGTGAGATCAGGAAAGTACTTTCAGCTTCGCGTGACTGCAAGCGGAGCTGAGGAGGCGCGCGCTCTGGTTACGCAAATGGCGGAACAGCTACTTTGTAACACAGTCATTGAAGAGTTCAGGATCGAGATTCACGAAGTCGCAGAGGCTGCCTGAGAGGTCGAACGAGATGAAATTTGGCGTGGTCACGTTTCCGGGTTCCAACGGAGATCACGATGCACTTTCGGCGATCGAAATCGGGCTTGGCGAAGATGTTGATCCGATCTGGCACAAAGATCGGAGCGTGGATGGCTTCGACGCACTCGTGATCCCCGGAGGTTTCAGCTACGGCGACTATTTGCGAGCTGGCGCTATCGCCCGCTTTTCTCCGATTATGGACGCGGTGTCCGAGTTTGCATCCTCTGGCGGGCCGGTTCTGGGGATTTGCAATGGCTTCCAGATTCTGACGGAAGCTGGACTGCTGCCAGGAACTCTGTTGCGCAACAACTCGCTCAGTTTTTCATGCCAGTGGGTTCATGTCCGCGTCGAAACAGGTCGAACTCCCTTCACCGCTGGAATCGATCCAGGCACAGTTCTCCACGTCCCGATCGCCCACGGCGAGGGCCGCTATTTTGTTGACCCTGCAACGCATCAATTACTTACAGACAACGACCAGATTGTGTTCCGGTACTGTGATCGTTTCGGCATCGATGGACAGGAATCGAATCCGAACGGTTCCATAGACAACATCGCTGGCGTCAGCAATGCCGCCGGTAACGTCGTCGGGCTCATGCCTCATCCGGAAAGAGCCTATGATTCGGTGCTCGGTGGTTCGGATGGTTTGATGATTCTTGGTTCATTGATGCGATCCCATTTGAGACAGGTGGCGCCAGCGTGACGATCACTGAACACGCTCTGCGTGAGGTTGCTCTCACGTTGGAAGAGTATTACCAGATCGTGGAGTTATTGGGACGCGAGCCAATGCCTGTAGAGCTTGGCATGTTCGGGGCGATGTGGAGTGAACACTGCGGCTACAAGCATTCGCGCCCGCTGCTGAGCATGTTCCCGACCGAGAGCGAACGGGTGCTTCAGGGGCCAGGAGAGAATGCCGGTGTCGTCGACATCGGTGATGGCCTTGGAGCCGCGTTCAAGATCGAATCGCACAACCATCCTTCCGCGATTGAGCCATATCAGGGCGCCGCTACCGGAGTTGGCGGAATCGTTCGAGATGTGTTCACGATGGGCGCGCGACCGGTTGCGCTTCTGAACTCGCTGCGCTTTGGCCCGTTGACCTCTGCGAGAAATCGCTACCTGCTGTCCGGCGTCGTTGGAGGCATCGGCGGTTACGGAAACTGCCTGGGAATTCCTACGGTTGCGGGCGATATCTTTTTTGCCGATTCCTATTCATCGAATCCTCTCGTCAACGCGATGTGTCTCGGGATCGTCCCTCACAACATGATTACGCGCGCGCGGGCAAGCGGGCCAGGAAATCTCGTGGTGCTGGTCGGCGCCGACACAGGTCGAGATGGAATTCACGGAGCGACGTTCGCTTCGGTGGAAAACCCGGAGGAGTCGCATCGAGGAGTCGTGCAAGTTGGCAACCCGTTCCTCGAGAAACTGCTTCTTGAAGCGTGTCTCGAATTGCTCGAAACCGATCACGTGGTCGCGATGCAGGATCTCGGCGCGGCCGGCCTCACATCTTCCATCGTTGAGAGCGCTAGCAAGGGTGGCGTGGGCATCGAGATCGACGTGGCGCGCGTGAGCCGGCGTGAGGAGGGCATGAACGCTTACGAGGTCATGCTCAGCGAGAGCCAGGAGCGAATGCTCGTGATTGTCCGTGAGGAGGGTCTCGACGCCGTTACAGAGATATTCGATCGGTGGGATCTGCATTCGGACGTTATCGGGCGGGTAACCGAGGATGGGAACGTCCGCGTCCGAGACGGTGAGCAAGTTGTTGTGGACGTTCCTGCGACGCTATTTACAGATGAGTGCCCGACCTATATCCGGCCAAGCGTCGAGAGTCCGGATGTCATCGAATTGCGCGCATTCGATCCGGATGTGCTCGCTGATATTGATAACGCGGCGATCGGCGACGTGTTGCTGACGTTGTTGGCCTCGCCAAACATCTGTTCTCGTGAGTCGGTGATACGAACGTACGATCACACAATCCTTTCCAATACGGTGTTGCCACCTCTAGAGGGTGATGCGGCAGTCATAAGGATCAAGGGTTCGAGTCGTGCCCTCGCGATGAAGACGGACTGCAATTCGAGGTATGTTTATCTAGATCCGTATCTGGGAGGAAAACATGCTGTCGTCGAATCCGCTCGCAACGTAGCTTGCACCGGGGCGGAACCGATCGCGATGACCAACTGCCTCAATTTTGGTAATCCCGAGCGCCCGCACGTCTATTTTCAGCTTGAGCAATCGGTGCGAGGAATGGCGGAGGCGGCTCGAGCCCTGGGCACGCCGGTCATTAGTGGCAATGTAAGTCTGTACAACGAGACTGATGGTGTCCCTGTCCTTCCGACCCCCACCGTTGGTATGGTGGGGGTCATCGACGATGTGCAAACGTCTGTGGGCTTGGCTCCGAAACATGGCGATGCACTGGTTCTCCTGGGACCGGCATCTTCAACGCTCGGGGCTTCCGAGTACCTCGCAACTGTGCAGGATACCGTCGCGGGATCTCCGCCTTCTATCGATCTGGAGATCGAACGTCGTGTACAGCGTGCTGTAATCGAACTTGCCAGCGACCGCCTGATATCTTCTGCTCACGATTGCAGTGAGGGAGGATTGCTGGTCGCGATTGCGGAGATGCTCATCGGAGGCGATGTGGGCGCAACGGTTAGCCTGGAGCAACTCGTCGACTCCAACGACGGTCGTCTTGACCGAGCGCTGTTCGGTGAAGCTGCATCAAGAATCATCATCGGTATCCCGAACGAATCGGTTCAGCCCGTACTGAATCGTCTCGAGGATTGGGACGTTGATTGCCGATTACTGGGCCGTTGCGAAGGCGAAAGCTTGAAGTTGGTGGGTCTTACCGAGATCGAAGTTGATGTGCTGGGGGCCTCGTGGCGGTCGGGTTTGATTGATTAGCAAGAGACTAGCTTCCAGCCCTGTTGCTCACGTTGAATGACGCTTTCAAGAGAGGACACTCCATGTTTGACTCCTGGATCGATGACAGTCCTCACGACGAATGCGGTGTTTTTGGCGTGTATGGCCCGGGGCTTGATGTTGCGCGCCTGACTTATTTTGGCTTGCACGCGCTCCAACACCGTGGCCAGGAGAGCGCCGGGATAGCGGTAAGTGGTCAGGATGGGATTCGGATTCGGAAACGCCTGGGCCTCGTTCAGACGGTCTTTGAAGAGTCCGATCTCCGCCATCTCAAGGGATCGATCGCTATCGGTCACACGCGATATTCGACGACGGGATCGACGCTTCCAGAAAACGCAGGACCGATGGCCGCTGAGTCGCCTATGGGGACAGTCGTCGTCGCTCACAATGGGAACATCGTCAATTCGGTCCAGCTTCGCGACGAACTTGAAGCGGACGGCGTCCGTTTCGTAACGACGACCGACACGGAAGTGCTAACCCAACTGATCGCAAACACTCCGGGTGAGTCGATCATCGAGGTCATAAAATCTGCGTTGGATCGATGTGTGGGGGCGTTTAGCCTGTGCATCCTTACCGAGCATGCGATCATCGCTGTCCGCGATCTGCTTGGTATCCGGCCACTCTGTTTTGGTGAGATCGATGGTGGATGGATTGTTGCTTCAGAAAGCTGCGCGTTGGCCACTGTTGGCGCTGAGTTGATTCGAGAGGTCCATCCAGGAGAGATTCTCATCATTGATCGGGAGGGGTGGACGTCGGAAAATCTGAATGGGATGCCGGGGCGCGCCGCGTGCCTGTTCGAATACATCTACTTCGCCAGGCCGGATAGTCAGATGATGGGCGACCGGGTCTACATGACCCGCCAGAGGATGGGCGCCGAGCTTGCGATCGAGGCGCCTGCCGAGGCTGACGTTGTGGTGCCCTTGCCAGACTCGGCGATTCCCGCGGCTATCGGCTATGCCCGGCAGATTGAATTGCCGTATTCCGAAGGCCTGATCAAAAATCGATACATCGGACGGACGTTCATTCAGCCAGATCAGCGGTTGCGCGAACTTGGTGTGCGCCTTAAGTTCAACGCTCTTCCTGAGATCGTCGGCGGCAAGCGCGTGGTGCTCGTAGACGATTCAATTGTTCGGGCGACCACAAGCCGGTTGATTGTGGATCTGCTCAGGTCCGCTGGCGCGACCGAGGTGCATATGCGGATTCATTCTCCGCCGATAAAGCACCCTTGTTACCTTGGGGTTGACATGGCGAGTCACGATGAACTCATCGCTGCCCGCAAGACTGTCGACGAGATCGAGGCCGAGATCGGCGCCGACTCTCTGAGGTACTTGAGTCTTGAGGGGCTGTTGAAGGCTATCGGACATCCTCGACACTCCTTCTGTGCCGCATGTCTGACTGGCGAGTACCCGGTGCCAGTTCATCGAGCCCAGGGGAAGTTCGGTCTTGAGTCGAGCCCGGTCAGCGACCTGGAAGCGCGGCCAGAACCCGTCCTTGCCCTGTCTTCCAGTATGGTCGCGAGAAAAGCGCCCGCTCTACAATACGCGAGCGACACGGATCAGAAACTGGTGATTGGCGACATAGGACGGGGAAACGACGATGACTGAATCAAAGCGCACGCCACTTGCCGAACGGCATGTCGAACTGGGCGCACGGATGATCGATTTTGCGGGCTGGTACATGCCGGTGCAGTATTCGGGCATTGTCGATGAACACAACACCGTGCGGTCGGCGGCAGGGCTCTTCGATCTGGGGCACATGGGCCAGGTCGATGTGCTCGGCCCTGATGCGTTGGAGTATCTGCAGTATCTGACGACCAACGACGTAGCACGGCTGGCCCCCGGCGATGCTCAGTATTCAATGATGCTGTACGCCGACGGCGGGGTAGTCGACGATATCATCGTTTACCGGCGGCCAACAGGTCCAGGCTATTTCGTCGTGATCAACGCCGCGAACATCGATAGAGACGTGACCTGGATGCTCGATCTAGCGCGGAAGCGCTCGGACTTGGACGTACAGATCAATCACGTATCCGATGAGTACGGGATGATCGCTTTACAGGGTCCGAATAGCGTCGAAATCGTAGCGGGACTCTCCTCGGTGGACCTCAGCGACATGGAGCAGTTTTCGATGCGTGAGTCATCTGTCGCTGGCATCCCCTGCCTTGCCGCGCGTACCGGATACACCGGTGAGGATGGCTGGGAGTTCTATTGCCCCATCGACCAGGTTGTGGAGTTGTGGGATGCGATTGTCGACGCGGGAGCTGACTACGGTGTCAAGCCGATCGGGCTGGGCGCCAGGGATACACTTCGACTAGAGGCCAGGATGCCGCTGTACGGAAACGAGATATCGGATACGATCAATCCGCTTGAAGCGGGGTTGCGATGGGTCGTGAAACTCAAAAAAGGTGATTTCGTCGGGAGAGATGCCCTGATTGAGGCTCGCGACGAGGGCGTCTCGAGGACGACGGTCGGTTTTCGACTTGTTGAGCGAGGCGGAGTCCCACGGTCGCATTTCGATGTTCAGGTCGATGGGGAATCTGTAGGATTCGTGACCAGTGGGACAGCTTCGCCCACCTTGGGGGAGAATATTGGCCTGGCGGTTATTCAGAAGGAGTTTGCGGGAATAGGCAGACCGCTCGACATCGTTATACGCAACAATGCGGTGCGCGCAGAGCAGGTCAAACTCCCGTTCTATTCCCGAAGCGCCCAGTCGTAGTTTTGTAATGGAGTCGGAGGAATCGATGGTAGTTCCAGCGGACCGCAAATACACCCGCACACACGAGTGGGTGCTTATTGATGGCGATATCGTGACCATAGGAATCACGGATTTTGCCCAGAACGAACTAGGCGACATAACCTATATAGAACTGCCGGCTGCTGGCGATCAGCTTGACAAATCAGACTCGTTCGGGATCGTTGAGTCTGTTAAGGCTGCTTCTGATGTCTATATGCCAGTCGCGGGCGAGGTTACCGAGTCCAACGAAGAGGCGGAATCTTCTCCCGAGCTACTGAATTCATCGCCGTACGAAAACGCGTGGTTGATCCGGGTGCGCGTTTCGGATCCAGGAGACATCGAGGAACTCATGGATGCAGGCACATATGAGAAGTTTCTAGAGGAAGCCGGTGGGCATTAGGCCGATCCGGATTCGATAGTGCACCTGGGGATACGAGGGGATCGATGACGTTTAATCCGCATACCGACGAAGATCGACAGGCGATGCTTGCCGCCACGGGAGCATCGTCCATAGGAGATCTGTTTTCCGTCATACCATCGGAACACCGCTTTCCAGAGCTGGATCTTCCGCCAGCTTTGTCCGAACAGCAAGCATATAGCCGCATGAGCCGTCTCTCCGCTCGAAACCGGGATGGTTTCGGAACGCCCTCATTTCTGGGCGCTGGCAGCTACACACATTACGTGCCGGCAGCCGTGCAGCAGCTCGTCTTCAGGGGCGAGTTCTATACGGCGTACACGCCATATCAGCCGGAGGTTGCGCAGGGCACGCTTCAGGCGATCTACGAGTATCAGACGATGATCGCCGAACTGACCGGCATGGAAGTCTCGAATGCTTCACTGTACGATGGCGCAACTGCTCTGGCGGAAGGCGCCTTGCTAACCGTCGCCCCGCGACGCGGACGGCGTCGCGTGGTGCTATCCGAGGCCGTCCACCCGCAATATCGCGAAGTGGTCCGCACCTACGTCTCGGGGATCGATATTGATCTCGTTGAAATCCCACTGGCCGGTGGCTCATTGACAACCGATATCGATGCGCTCGACCCGTATCTGGACGATGAGCTTGCATGCGTCGTTGTGGCGTATCCGAATTTCTACGGTTCGATCGAAGATCTCAAGGCGTTTGCAGAGAAGGTCCACGGAGTGGGCGGAATGCTCGTCGTTTCAGCCTATCCGATGGCTCTGGGCTCTGTTGACCCCGCCGGGTGATTTGGGCGCTGACGTTGTAACTGGTGAGGGCCAGCCGTTTGGAACGGGTCAGAACTTCGGCGGGCCAGTCGTGGGTCTTCTTTCGACGCGGCAGTCATTGGTGCGACAAATGCCAGGGCGGCTGGTTGGGATGTCGGAGGATTCAGAAGGGAAACGTGGTTTCGTCCTCGCCCTTCAAACACGCGAACAGCATATTCGTCGTGAGAAGGCGACCAGTAACATCTGCACAAATCAGGGGTTGATGGCGCTGGCTGCGACGACGTACCTCGCGACACTTGGTCCTCGCGGATTGCGGCGGATCGCGGAAATCTGCTATCAGAATGCGCACTATCTTGCCAATCAGCTAGAAGAGTCAGGAAGCTTCGAGATTGTCAATGGCACACGGTTCTTCAACGAGTTCGTGGTGCGAAGCGAGGAAGCGCCGGATTCACTCAATGACCGGCTGCGCGAGAATGGAATCACGGGCGGGCTAGATCTCGGCAGGTTGGATGCGGGGCGCAATGGCCAGATCCTGCTAGCGGCCACCGAGATGACGGGACGACACGCAATAGACCAATTCGTGGCCGTAGCGAGATCCGCCTAGGAAGAGTTTGCCGCCGAATCCGGTCAATGTGATTGGATTCGATAGCTGTTCAACAGGTGGGTGGGCGACATATCCCAACCGATCCTCAACTACCCCCTGATACACTAGCAGTCGAATCTGTCGTGATTGAGGCTGCGCTCACCCGAAAGACACCTGTGAAACCAATCGTCGCCATCGTCGGTCGTCCAAACGCCGGAAAATCAACCTTGTTCAACCGGCTTATCGGTGAACAGCGCGCCATCGTCGAAGACGTTCCGGGCACAACCCGGGACCGGCTCTATGGCGATGCCGAATGGGCTGGCCATGTATTCACAGTCATTGACACTGGAGGTCTCCAGGAGCGGCGCGAATACGACCGATTGGCGCCGTCTGAAATCTCTGAGCGAACCCAGGATCAGGCTCGACTTGCAATTGAAGAAGCGGACGTAGTCGTTTACGTCGTCGACGGCTCGTCGGCCCCCACGGCAGGAGACCATGAGGTTGCGGACATCTTGCGTGTGTCCGAGAAGCCTGTAGTACTGGGGGTTGGCAAGTCGGAGAATCGCGAGCGTCAGGAGAGCGCCGTGGAGTTCTACGAGCTTGGGCTGGGGGAACCGATTCCATTTAGTGGGCTGCACGGAATTGGCACCGGGGATCTGTTGGATGCTGTCGTTAGTCAGATTCCCAGAATGGATGATGAACCCGAGGAGGAAGATCGACCTGCAATTGCGATTGTGGGCCGGCCAAATGTCGGCAAATCAGAGCTTGTGAATCGCCTGCTCGGGGTTAATCGATCGATCGTTTCGAGCGTAGCGGGAACGACCCGAGATTCCATCGACTCCGAGATTGAGTGGGCCGGGATTCGTCTCACGCTGATTGACACCGCTGGCATTCGGCGACGGGGAAGCATCGAGCATGGTATCGAGAGATACTCGGTCATGCGATCGATGCGGGCCATCGATCGAGCGGACGTAGCGGTTTTGTTAGTCGATGCCACCGAGCCCTTCACTGCACAGGACGCTCATGTCGCGGGTTACGTCGTTGAGCGCGGAAAGGGTATCGTCGTCGCGATCAACAAGTGGGACGCTATCGAGAAGGATTCTCAGACGATCTACGAGTTTCAGGCGGCAGCCGTCGAAGCCCTCCAGTTTGTCCCATACGCACCGTTGGTCTTTGTCTCAGCCCTGACTGGCAGACGGGTGGAAGAGGTACTTGAAACTGCGCTACATGTGTCGTCAGAGCGCCTGAAACGAGTGTCGACGGGTGAACTCAATAGAATGCTGAAGGAAGCGGTTACGGCACACCCACCGCCAACACGCCCGAGTAATTGGGTGAGGTTCTACTACGCAACTCAGGCCGATGTCGCGCCTCCCCGGTTCGTGTTCTTTTGTAACAACCCAAAGAATGTGCATTTCTCTTACAAGCGATACTTGGAAAATGAAATCCGGTTGCGTTGGGGCTTCACTGGAACGCCGATTGCGCTCCATTTCCGTAGCCGCCGACGAAACGAGTGAGGACTTGCAGGATGACGACGCTTCGATCCCGATAGTTGATCCTCCGTCGTCAGAAAGGTTGAAAGTTTGGCAGAAATGGCGTTAGACCAAGCAGATCCGCAGATTGCGGATATTCTGAAGCGTGAAGCCGAGCGTCAAAGATCAACGATTGAGTTGATTGCCTCGGAGAATTTCACGAGCGCCGCTGTTATGGGGGCCACCGGCAGCCTGTTGACGAACAAGTACGCCGAGGGTCTCCCCGGCAAGCGCTACTATGGCGGGTGCGAAGTTGTCGACGAGGCTGAGAATCTGGCGATTCAGCGAGCGCAGCAACTATTCGGCGCGGACCATGTAAATGTCCAACCCTATTCGGGCGCGATCGCGAACCTGGCGGCGTATGTCTCCGTCCTGAAACCTGGCGACAGGATCCTTGGGATGGAACTCCCGCACGGTGGTCATCTTACTCATGGATCGCCAGTAACCATTTCCGGCATCCTCTATGAAGCACACCACTATGGCATTGATCCCATGACCCAACGCATCGACTACTCACGAGTTCGCGAGGTTGCGAAGAAAGTGAAACCTCGAGTCATCATCGCTGGAGCGAGCGCCTACTCCCGGACGATAGATTTTCAGGCGTTCCGGGAGATCGCGGACGAAGTCGACGCGGTTCTCCTAGCGGACATTGCTCACATCGCGGGTATTGTCGCGACCGGCCGACATCCGTCGCCTATCGGATACGCACACATTACAACGACTACAACGCACAAGACCCTGCGCGGACCGCGCGGCGGGATGATCATGGCGGAAGCTTCCCGCGGGAATGAAGTCGATAAGGCGCTGTTTCCTGGGCTGCAGGGTGGCCCACTCATGCACGTTATCGCCGCGAAGGCGGTTGCTTTTGGAGAAGCGCTACGACCCGCGTTCACCCAGTATATTGATGCTGTCCTGGCAAACGCGCGTGCTCTGGCTGAGTCACTGCTTGAGAACGGTGTCGGCATTGTATCCGGCGGCACGGACAACCATCTTATGCTCGTCGACTTGCGAGCATTCGATGTGTCCGGTCGGAAGATCCAGCGCGTCCTCGAACAGGCCGGGCTGACGACGAACCGAAATCAGATTCCCGATGATCCGCGGTCCGCGTTTCAGACTTCTGGCATTCGGCTCGGAACGCCCGCCGTAACCACTCGGGGATTTGTGCCTGATGATATGAATCGCATCGGCCGGTGGATCGCCGATCTGATACGAGACCCGGACAACGAGTCATTGGTGGAGCAAGTCCGGATCCAGGCTGTTGAAATGTCACGGCAATACCCGCTTCCGGGTTATAAGGTCAGCGATGCGTAGTACCGATCAGGGCAGAAAATGTCCCATGCTCTGATCGCTGGAGTGACTTTTCTCAGCGCTGCATTGGTAGCCCACAAAGCACTTCCGGCGTTGATGACCTTCGCGTCGCGCTACGGGCTGATGCATGAACCAGGTGATCCTCGTAGAGTCCACCAGATCGCGGTGCCGCGAATAGGCGGGATCGCCATCTTCCTGGGTTTCCTCATCGGCATCGCGGTCACCCTCGTATTGCCGGTCGATCGCTTCTCGGAGGAAATCGAGAGACTGTTGCTCCTTACAATCGGGGCGACGGTGATCGTCATCGCCATGTTCTTTGATGACGTGATCGGACTTGGCCCCATCCAGAAACTGGTGATTCAAGTTGCCGTTGCCCTGTTTGTAATCGCGCCACGGTTGCATGACGAGCAGTCAGGTATCGTCATCGAGCAGTTCAATCTTCCGTTCGCCGGTACGATCAGCCTGCCGTTGGCTGTCGCATTTCTATTCACTACATTCTGGATTGTCGGAATGATGAACGCGCTCAACTGGAGTGATGGTCTGGATGGGCTGGCGGCGACGATCGCCCTCTCGGCGTCCACCGTGCTCTTTCTCCATACCTATTTCTGGCCCCGTGGCAATCCTCAGTTCACGATCTCGCTGCTCGCGATCGCTTTGTGCGGCGCTATCGTCGGTTTTCTGCCTGCGAACTGGCATCCAGGTCGGATTATCATGGGTGATACTGGCGCCATGTTTCTTGGATTTGCGCTCGCAACGACTAGCATCATCGGAGGCGCGAAGATCGCCACCGCCCTGCTCGCGCTGGGCGTTCCGATTGTTGACATGGCTTGGGTCATTGTTTCCCGGACGCTTCAAGGCCGGTCGCCAATGTCGCCGGACCGAGGACATCTCCATCACAGGCTACTCGATGCTGGATGGTCCCAACCGCAAATTGTCGTCACCTACGGCACAATCACGCTGGCTACGGGTGTCGCGGGACTTCTCCTGCCGACACGGGAACTCAAACTCGGGGCATTGCTCGTGGTCGGTGTCGGGGTCATGGCGGCCATCGCGTTTCTGGCCAAGACCAGTGCCAACCAACGGTCCCGTCAAGAAGCTGGCGCCGGCACACCATGAACCGAAGATCCACAATCAGCGGATAGCCGTTGGTTCAATTCACTGAATTTTGAGCAGGACAGGTGCTTCGATCCAGAGGTCTTCGAGACGGTAGAAGTCACGCTGCTCCTTAGTGAGCAAATGGGCGATGACGTCACCATAGTCAAGCAGGATCCAGCCTCCCTCGGCTTCACCTTCTACGCGACGAGGGCGAATTCCGGCTGTGCGCATCTGCTCCAGGATTTCCCGTTGGAGCGCGCGAAGCTGGCGGATGTTGTCGGCCGTAGCCACGATGAAGACGTCTGCGAAGGAGGATATCTCGCTAATGTCGAGCAGTGTAATATCTTCGGCGAGCAATTCTGCGGAGATCCCAGCTATGTCGCGGGCAAGTTCGACAGATTCGATTTTGATCCTCCGTCTTGGATATGGCCTGATGACGTTGGTGGCTTTTCCCGATTCCACGGGTGGGCCTGGCAGGGATCGAACCTGCGACCTTGAGGTTATGAGCCCCTTGCTCTACCACTGAGCTACAGGCCCGAACGAATCCAGATTCTAGCAGAATGCCCGCTCAGAGCATTCACGCCGCGATTGAAATGAATGGGAGACCGAACACGAATGGACTGGCAGGTTGTGGTGTGGACCATCGCGGGAGTCGTGATGATCCTTCTGGTGGCGAAATCGATTGTGGGCCGCGTTGCCGGTCTGCGCTTCGGGTGGCCGTGGCAAGGTAGAAGACGGCGGGAGGAAGCACTCGCCCGCGGTGAATCGCTCTTACGCCGTCGTGATCTTGATGAAGAGACGCGCTACCAGATACAGATGCGTGTCAATAGCCTCCGTATCACTGGATCGGCACGAGAAGCCTGGGGAGGCGGGCCATCTCACGGTGATGACTGTGATGAAATCAACCGCTACTACGAGCTGTATGGAGAGGAGAAGGCATCCTGACCGCGGCGTAAGCCGAGACCGATGGCCTGGCACTGGCCTATCTTCAACCTCCGACGCAACAACTGGCCGAAGCAAAGGACAAAAGTCCTGTTTTGTCGAGTAGTTATTGACTGCGATGATCGGGAGGGGCAGGATATGGTTGAGTCATCAGGTTGAGAACGACGAACCCCGAGCTGATCGGAGCCGGAAATGCCTACAGGAAGCCTTATTGGGGCTCTCAATCCACTCAAGAGCAAGTCCACAGTGCCGGAGCAGTTGTTCGTTCCTACCAATCAGAACCGGCTGCGGGTGATCGGCAGATACCTCGACGTCAACGAGTACAAATCAATATGCGTTCTGGATGTTGAAGGCGGCCTGCTTGTCCGCGCTATGAGCCCGCGCAAACATGTTCCGGAATTACTAGAATTTCCCGACGATGCCTTCATTCAAATGGTGCGTGATGCCATTCAGGCGAGGGGGACGAGGAAGCGAACGCGGGCCCGGACGGATATCGTCCCGACCGGTTACGAGGACTTGTTGCGCGCCCTAGGATATGAGCTGGATCAGCGTGTCGCTAAATCGATTACGATACACGAAGGTCAATCGTCATTGTTCGTGGCTGGTCTTCAGGCCAGCGATCAGATGTCAGGATCGTTTTCGCCATTCGAGTTCGTTCTAACGCCGCAAGACATCGACTCGATGCTAGACGTGGCGTTTCGTCGACGTCGGTAAAGCGCCGCCTCTACTATCGATTCTCAGATTTGGATTCCAACACCCAGCGAAGGAACTCCAGCCGGGCTATTTCGCTCTGTGTTAGCCCGGACGTTCGAAGACGGATACTTCTATCGAATCGCCCGGCAACTGCTGCGAGCGCGGTTTGTTCGTCATCCGAAAGTGAAGTTTGAGTGACTGGACGATCGAGGGACCGAACTTGAGTTGTTCGAATTGTCTTTACCAGTTTATGCGACACTGATCGCCCGCTTTCTTCGCCGCCTAGAGGACTCATGAACCGCGCCGAAGTCGAAACCCTGTGATTCAGACAGCGGTTCCGTACTTACCGCGAACCCTTTGTATCTTGATGCCAGGGTTCTTACACGATTATCGGTGGAAAGAGCGCAAGGCGATACGGCGTCAAGTCACATCCGCCATAGGGACGATCCGGCGTCTGCCGGTCCGACATTACCTGGCCGTGTAGTACTGAGTTCTGTATTCCCGAAGGACTCAGAGCCTACGGCTGCTCCGGCAAGTCGAGTTGAACGTGAAGCTCCGAAAGCTGATGGTCATCGATCGTCGAAGGAGCCTCGAACATCAAGTCCCTCCCGCTTTGTGTTTTGGGGAATGCGATCACCTCGCGAATTGAATCTTCATCGGCGAGCCGCATGACGAGCCGGTCGATCCCGGGGGCGATACCGCCGTGAGGTGGGGCGCCGTACTCGAAAGCGTGCAGCATGTGGCCGAATCGCGTCTCAATCTCCTCTTTGGAGTACCCCATGATCTCGAAGATCTGGTTTTGAAGTTCTCGTTGATGGATACGGATCGAACCACTGCCCATCTCGTAGCCGTCGACGACGATGTCGTACGCCTTGGCACGCACTGCTCCCGGATCCGTCCTGAGGAGATGAATGTCATCGTCCATCGGCGCGGTGAACGGGTGGTGCATCGCATCCCAGCGTCCCGCGTCCTCGTTCCATTCGTACATTGGGAAGTCGAGAATCCAGCAGGGAGCGCTGGTCGTGGGGTCCGCAAGATTCAGGTCTCGTCCGAGGTGTGATCGCAGCCGGCCAAGCACGGTAGCGGCAGCCACCTCGTCATCGGCAATTATCAGGAGTAGATCGCCTACTTTCGCACCGGTGGCATTTGCGATAGCTTGCAGCTCGTCGTCGGAAATGAACCGCGCAATTGGTGAGCGGGCCGTGAGCGTTGCGTCGCCTTCTTGCAGCCCAATCCATGCTAGGCCCTTGGCGCCGTTCTGTATTGCAAAGGTAGTGAGATTGTCAATGTCTTTTCGGGATATGTCGCCCAGGTTCGGAACGGATATGCAGCGCACAACCCCACCAAACCCGACAACTGACGAAAAGACGTTGAACTCGGAGCGGGCGACGATGTCGGAGATATCGACGATTTCGAGTCCAAATCTCAGGTCAGGCTTGTCGGTTCCGTATCGGAACATTGATTCCGCGTAGGTCAAACGGGGGAACGGTTTAGTCGTGATCGTGAGACCGGCCAGCTCGATGAGCTCGGAAAATAGACCCTCGGTGAGTTCCAAGACTTCCTCCATATCGACGAAGGACATCTCCAGATCCAACTGGGTGAATTCCGGCTGCCTGTCGGCTCGAAGATCCTCGTCTCGGAAACACCGGGCAATCTGATAGTACCGATCCATGCCGCTGACCATCAGGAGTTGCTTGAGTTGCTGAGGGGACTGTGGCAGTGCGTAAAACTCGCCCGGATGCAGCCGGCTTGGAACGACATAGTCGCGCGCGCCTTCCGGGGTGCTCTTGATGAGGATCGGCGTTTCAATCTCGACAAAGTCACGTACGTCTAGATAGTCGCGGATAGCCTTGACAATCTTGTGGCGCAAAATGAGATTGCGCTGCAAGCGATCCCGTCGGAGGTCGAGATAGCGATACTGGAGCCGGAGTGACTCATCGACGTCATCATCGTCGGAGATCTCGAAGGGCGGCGTCAATGCGGCGTTTATGATTGTAAGCTCGGTTGCTTCGATTTCTATGTCGCCTGTGGGCAACGCCGGATTGCATGTGCCTTCCGGACGCTCACGAACGACGCCCTTCACCTCAACGACAAATTCAGAGCGCACTTTTTCCGCAGCGGAGTGGACATCATGAGAGACTTTAGGATTCGCCACGACCTGAGTCAAGCCATATCGATCCCGGATGTCTAGGAATACGAGTCCACCATGATCGCGGCGGCGATGAACCCAGCCTCGCAAGACAATGCACCGACCTGCGTCGGTGATTCGTAGCTCGCCACATGTCTGATACCGCCTGGCCACACTCATGCCTTACTCCCCAGCTGTGCCTTGCTCACAAGTCGAATGATCGCGAAGGCTTTCGCCTGCCTTCACCCGATCCCACATTCGCATCAACTCATCTATATCCGAAATGGATTCGTTCCCAAACACGTGGGGATGGCGACGCACCATCTTCCCGGAGATCGACTCCAGCACATCGGCCATCGTGAAACGCTGTTCCTCACGAGCTATCTGGGCAATCAGCGCAATATGAAGCAATACGTCACCGAGTTCATCAGCCTGCTCAGCGACGGTCCCGGCACGCACAGCTTCTTGCAACTCCTCGAGTTCGTCGGCCATGAGAGGTAGAACGGAATCAATTGTCTGCTGCCGATCCCACGGACACCCGTCAGGCGATCTGAGCACGGCAACTATCTGTTCAAGTCCTGCCAGGGACCGCAACGGACCCGGAAATGCCGATTCCTCAAGCAGAACGGAACCGGACGGCGTTGGATCGATCGCGACCGGTCCCAGCATCCGATCAATCCGCTGGCGCGCCATCTTTGTGATGCATTCGCCGTGCCAATTGGTGACCAGGGCTGGACGCGCTGGATCGATCTCCGCCAGACCGGAGTCGAACGGAAATCGTTCCTCGGCAATCGCAAGGTCCAGCGCGTCAACCACTTGTACGTTGCCTGCGGGTTTCGAAGTTTCAATTGCTCCGCCAGTGATCGTCACGGAGATCCTCTTGGATACCGCTGCAACGGTAGCGTCACCGATCGCGCCCGATTCCGGAACGAGGTACACGCAGCCACCCTGGAGGTCAGAGTGGTGCACTAGCCGCTCGACCACCTCGGCCATGGCCTCCGTAGGCTGGAGCGTATCGAAGAGATCTTCAAACGATTCCTCGGTGGAGTACGCATTTCCCAACCAACTCCTGGCACTTTCACAACGCCTCGCCACAATCCGACGGCCCCGCAAGCTGGAATCGAAATGATACGCAGGTAGACGCTGACCCAGGCCGATCACGTGGAGCTTCGACATCATGAGCGCTCGGACAGTGCGCGATCTCCGGAACCGATGTTCAGGACCGACATGAATGCTTCCTGAGGAATTTCCACGTTGCCAACCATCTTCATGCGCTGCTTGCCCTCGCGTTGCTTCTCAAGAAGCTTTCGCTTCCTGGTTACGTCGCCGCCGTAGCACTTGGAGAGCACATTCTTTCGCAGCGCCTTGACGGTCTCGCGAGATATAACCCGGCTCCCGATGGAAGCCTGTACCGGGACATCGAACATCTGCCTGGGTATGAGTTTTCGGAGCTGGCTCACGAGTTCCCTGCCGCGGTCGTACGCTTCGTCACGATGGGTGATGACCGACAAAGCGTCAACCGGCTGTCCGTTTACGAGGACGTCAAGCTTGACGAGGTTTCCTGGTCTCATTTCTCGGAACTGATAGTCGAGTGATGCGTATCCCTGAGTTCTGGACTTCAATTGATCGTAGAATTCGACGATCAATTCTCCCAACGGCATTGCAAACTTCAGTGATACTCGATCTTCGTCCAGATACTCCAGATGCTCGTACGATCCGCGCCGGGATGTCACAAGATCCATGATCGTGCCAATGTACTTCGCAGGACTAATGACCGTAATTTCCATGAATGGCTCACGGATATCATCAATCTCGCCAGGATCAGGCAAGTCGGAGGGGTTGTCGACTCGAACGACCTCGCCGTTCGTCTTTACGACCTCGTATTCGACGCTCGGAGCCGTCGCAAGCAGGTCGAGTTCATACTCGCGCTCCAGCCGTTCCTGGATGATTTCCATGTGCAGCAGCCCGAGGAATCCACACCGGAATCCGAATCCGAGGGCGTCCGACGCGTCGGGTTCATACACTAGCGCCGCATCATTCAGCCGTAACCGCTCAAGCGCATCCCGCAGTTCCGGATACTCCTCGCTGTCAACAGGGAAGAAGCCTGCAAAGACCATCGGCTTGGCCGGCCGGTACCCAGGCAGTGGTTGTGGCGCCGGGTTCGATACCAGAGTTACTGTATCGCCCACCTGACAGTCGCCGACGTTCTTGAATCCAGTCGCGATGTAGCCAACCTCGCCAGCGGAGAGCGACTTGACCGGCTTCATGTTCGGCTTGAAGATCCCCACTTCGATGATTTCGGAATCCTTCGCTGTTGCCATCATGCGAATGCGCTGGGCGTCGGTAACCACGCCTTCAACGATCTTGACGTAAGCGATAACACCCTTGTAAGGGTCATAGTGTGAGTCAAAGACCAGAGCTCGCAGCGGCTTCTGACGATCACCCACTGGAGGCGGAATATGGTCGACTACCGCCTGCAAAACGGCGTTGATCCCTTCGCCCGTTTTAGCGGATGCCCTGATGATCTCGTCGGGGAGCAGTCCGATGAGATCACTTATCTCGTTCGCCACTTGATCCGGCATTGCTCCAGGCAGATCGATTTTGTTTATGACGGCAATCAGGGTGAGGTCGTTTTCCAGTGCCAGATACACATTGGCGACAGTCTGCGCCTCGATGCCCTGAGCGGCATCGACGACAAGAATGGCGCCCTCGCCTGCGGCGAGTGATCGGCTTACTTCATACGAGAAATCGACGTGGCCCGGAGTATCAATAAGATTTAGCTGATAAGTCTCGCCGTCGGCGGCGTCGAAATCCATCCGGACCGCTCGCATCTTGATCGTGATTCCCTTTTCACGTTCAAGATCCATAGAGTCGAGGACTTGTTCGACCATCTCACGCTTGTCTACCGTCCCGGTTCGTTCCAGTAGCCGGTCCGCCAGAGTGGATTTGCCATGGTCGACATGGGCGATGATGCTGAAATTTCTTATGCGTTCCTGGTCAGGCATTTGGTTCGATTCTTGGCTAGACGGACACGAAGAGAGTTCCAGCTACGCGGCTGGAACTCAGACCTAGAGTATACCGGAGCGAATCCTCATGCTTTGGCGTCAAAGTCATATCTCGGTGCAAGCAGTCGCGATGCATGGCGCCCGACGATTGGAATGCGGGTCGAAAGCGTGAGTAGCTCTGGCGACCCAACAACGTAGGCACACCCGAGATACACCGCAACCGCCGTGCCCAGCGCATATCCAAACATAATATAAGTACCGATTGACCGCCCTAGCGCCGGATCTGTCGCCTCCGCCAGCAACCGGCCGCTCCACACGGCGTATGGAAAGAACAGAGTTCCCGCGAGAAGGGATCGAGTTGCACTGCCCAGCAATCCTGGTTGAACGAATCCGATTCGTCGCTGGAGGATGGCCACAAGCAAGATCGCTTCAACCGAGCTTGCGATCGAAATCGAGAGGGCCAGCCCTTGGTATCCAATCTCCTGAGACAGCAACCAACTCAGGAGGATGTTGAGGACCACAGCCGACACCGCAATAGTGACCGGCGTCCGTGTATCCTGCATTGCATAGAACGCTCTCGTCAAAACCTCGATCAGCGCCCAGCCTAGGAGTCCAACCCCGAAATATGGAAGCGCTCCCGCTACGAGCGATGTAGACTCCTGATCAAAGGATCCTATCTGAAACAGCGTCTGAACGATGCTTGTCCGGTAGGTGACGAGTCCGATAGCCGCCGGAATGCTAAGGAAGATGACTGGTCCAAGTGCGCGATTCAATGTGTTCTTCATGTCGCCCAGATGCCCGAGCTCGAATTCGCGTGAAAGGCGAGGGAAGATCACAGTCGACAGGCTGAGCGCGACGACCCCGTAAGGCAGCATGAAGATTTGAAACGCGTAGTTCAACGCCCCCACACTGCTGGCCGCGAGTCGGGACGCGAAATTCGTCAGAACGATGAAGTTGACCTGAAACGCCGCCTGGCCGATGATTCGTGGCCCCATCAACGTCGTTACTTGACGTAATCCCGGAACGTCGCGCCGAAGTTCCCACTTGAGTCGCATTCGCGTGCGCAATAGCCCTACAAACTGAATGCCGGCGTGAAGGAATGCGCCAACTATGACGCCGTACGCCAAACCATAGATTCCGAACGGCGCGGTCAGAACGAGCGCCCCAAAGATGATTCCGACGTTGTACAGGACCGGCGCAATCGCCGCCAGCGCGAAACGCTCCTGAGCTTCTAACATGCCCTTGAAGGCGATTCCGAGGCCGAGCAGAAGCGGGGAAAAGAGGAGCACGCGGGTAAGTTTCGTTGCCAACTGGATCTGTTCAGGATCAAGCCCCGGTGCAATGACGAAGCGCATCAGTGGCTCCGCCAGAACAAACACCGCAAGCGACAGGGCAAGGAGAATGACCAGTGTGTACGATAAGACTGCACTTGCGAGTTTCCAGGCTCCTGCTTCATCGTCGCGAGCGAAGAATCCCGCAAAGATGGGTATGAATGCGCTTCCAAACGCACCACTCATCACGATCAGAAAGAGTAGATCCGGTATTCGGAAGGCCGCTACATACGCGTCGTAGTCCGCAGATGTCCCAAACTCCGCGGCGATCGCCACTTCGCGAAGCACCCCGAGTAAACGGCTGGCGATAAATGCGCCACCGACGATGACAGCGTTGCGCGCAACGCTCGCCCCGGAACCTCGCTGACTTCCCCGTACGGCGGCAGCTTCTAGCACCGGAAGATCTTCGGTGACTTCCAGAGCCGTCTTCGATTGTTGTGGCAAGGAATCGGTGCGTTCATGCATACCCGGCAGATTGTACGAAAGATTGCCGCTAGCAGGCGCCGTTGGTACACTTTTCAGGTTGCGCGCCGGAAGCACCCGGCGGTATTGCTATGCTTAGAAACAAACTGCTGGCTCGATATAGTGGACGCTGGCAGGGATTGAAAATGGTGGGGGATTAGCTTGGCTCATTCGAAACAGGCCCGCAAGCGAATCAGGGTCAATCAGCAAAAAGCTCAACGCAATCGTGTGTATCGGTCGTCATCGCGCACGCTTGTGAGACGCGCTCAGGAGGCGATCGAGTCTGGTGATCGCGAAGCTGCTGCCGAGGCTGTCGCGCGCGCTATCCGCCAGCTGGACAAGACAGCGTCTAAGGGCGTGATACATAAAAACAATGCTGCACGGCGCAAGTCCCGTCTAATGATGAAGTTCAATAGCATGGACGTTTCCGCCTGATCAGGGTTTCCGAAATGCTTCCGCTATCGCGCCAACCGTCGGAACGATAACGGCTTCGCTGCCTCTAGCACGGCCACTTTTGACTTGCCACTCTGCCTGTCGCAGTTCTTCGCAAGCCTCGACAATCGCGCCGCTCTTGCGCCATCCGGATTTCCTCGCGATCGTCGCGTTGATTTGTCCCGTACTAACACCCGAAACGTCAGATACGACTTCAGGTCCGAATCGATCAACTTGCTGGGCAGCCATGAAAACAAGCGGAGTGTGGCTCATTTGCCCGAGAACCCGTTCAGGCGCCTCACCGCTGGCCAGGACGCTGTCCAGTTCACTCAATGCGTTTGCGGTTCGTCCTTCATATGTGTCGTCTCCGAGCTTAAATGCGGTTACCCCGCTTCGATCCGGGGTTAGAGCCAGGACATGCGCCGTTGTTACTGCGCCGGGCGCGGCTGCGGCGGCGAGTTTGTCGACTTCAGTGGCGAGAAGTCGCATATCGATGGTCTGAGGGTTCCACCGATCCTCCCGCTTCCAGACAACAGGAAAGAGGCGGTCCAGTATCTCACGCCGGGCCTGCTGTTCGGCTTCAACGCCAGCGCCGCGAAACCGGCTATCGAGCCAGGTTTCAAGCGCCCGCCCGTAGGGTATCTCGAATAACTCGATTTCCCAGCCTCGTGATTTCGCTGACTTGAGGAGTCTCCTATTCGAAGGTATTCGGCTGCCTGTGGAAAGAACGACCGTTGTGCCGGCCGCAGAACGGTCGAGCTCATGCTCCAGAGATTCCCAATCGAATTCGATGCCTTTATCGACTCCAGGCACGCCACGTGCGTGCAAGGCTCGTCCAGTCCCAAAAAAGGCGGGCGTCGCGAGAATAGCTCGAACGTCTTCCAGGTTGACGCTGACGAGTTCGATCTGGCTTGTCGATATTCCAGCTGGGTCTGCGGCAGAGAGCAACTCCCGCCCTCGTTCGTCGCTATCGACCGCGTTGGGGCCGTGGAGAATCGTAACCGTCACCAATGGATGACTCCCGACAGATCAAACTTCGAGAGGTAGAAGGGTGAGCCGCGGACCGCCGGCGGACCAGCTTCGAGCCTGCAATCGCAGGTGGGCGTTTCGACTGCCCCAACTCATGGGGAAGAAGAACCCCCGAAGGCTAGTTCATGTAGGCTCGAGTTGCTATGTTACCCGCAAGCACCGTGAGGCTCACCCTGGCGGAAGTATAACAATCGAACGAGTCATCTCCGAAAGCTGTCAGTCGGATACGGGATTATGGAATTGGAACTTCGATGAAAGTTGCCGTCACCAGGCGTCTGTTTGAGCGACAAGTCGATCGCCTGCGAGAGAAGTACGAGTTAGCAGTCTGGGATTCTGATATCCCTCCCTCCACGGGCGAGCTCGCGACACTCTTGCAGGGGGTAGACGGCGCACTCACACTGCTGACGGACAAGATCGATCGTGAACTACTCGATGACATGCCTAGCTTAAAAGTTGTAAGCAATCTCGCTGTCGGCTTTGATAACATCGACATCGAAGCAGCAACGAAATACCGGGTCGCGGTCTGCACGACACCCGATGTCCTTACTGACTCCACGGCCGAATTCACGCTGGCACTACTGTTCGCCGCAAGTCGCCGGATAATCGAGGGAGATCTGGCGGCAAGATCGGGGGACTGGAAGACGTGGTATCCCATGCGGTTCCTGGGAATTGACCTTCGCGGGGAGACGTTCGGGATCATAGGCATGGGCCGGATTGGTCAGCGGGTCGCAGAGCTGGTCGAGGGAATTGGGATGAATGCCATCTACTACGATCCGGTAGTCTCAGACTCCCGATTTCAGCAGTGCGAACTCGATGACCTTCTGAGCGCGAGCCAGGTGGTCTCTCTCCATGCCCCGCTCAACGCATTGACACATCACCTTCTCGATCGTGATCGAATTGCTTTGATGCGCGATGATGCAATACTGATCAACACCGCGAGAGGCAGACTTATCGAAACCGAAGCGTTAGTGGAAGCGTTGGAACAGAATCGATTGCAATCAGTGGCACTGGATGTCACCGATCCGGAGCCGCTGCCAGCCGGCCACCCACTCTATGCGTTTGACAACGTCATCATCACGCCTCACATCGCAAGCGCAACGGTGACGACGAGGACAGAGATGGCCCGCCTAGCGGTGGACAATCTCATGGCCGTCCTCGAAGGGCACGACCCACCACATTGCCTTAATCCGGAGGTGCTCGATGGTGAATGAAGTGGTTCGAGTGGCAGTTACAGGAATCGGTCTGATCACGCCGTTGGCAGCGCGGCGGGAAGAGACCTGGAAGAAGTTGCTCGACGGCGATGGCGGATTGGGACACATCGAATCCTTCGACGCTGACCAGTTTCCCGTTCGCATTGCAGGTGAAGTCCCAGACTTCGACCCGCTAGAGTTCTTAGACCGCAAAGAAGCCCGAAAGACGGACAGGGTCATCCAGTTCGCGGTCGCCGCCACCCACGAGGCGCTGCGACATGCCCAACTGGACATCAGAGATGGAAGTCCGGAACGAGCCGGCGTGTTCATTGGAACCGCGCTCGGCGGCATAGCCACCTTCGAGAACGGTGTGCGCAATCTTCAGGACCGTGGACCAGGGAGGGTCAGCCCGTTCTTCATCCCGATGTCGCTGGTTGATATGCCATCCGGCTACGTGTCGATCCACTTCGGCGCAAAGGGCCCAAACATGGGAACTGTCAGCGCCTGCGCGAGCGGGGCGCACGCTCTGGGAGAGGCATTAGAAGTGATATGCCGTGGGGCTGCGGACGTCATGATCGCCGGAGGTGTTGAAGCAGCAATAACGCCGGCTTCAGTCGCGGGCTTCGCAGCGGCTGGCGCGCTTTCCACTCGAAACGATGATCCAGCGCACGCCAGCCGGCCGTTTGACGCACTGCGCGACGGATTCGTGCTGGGCGAAGGCGGCGCAGTGATCATCCTGGAGAGCGAAGCACATGCCCTGGGAAGGTCCGCGCCGATCCTCGGTTATCTCGCCGGGTATGGATCAACTGCAGACGCACATCACATCACCCAGCCTGGCGAACAGGGGGAAGGCGCAACTCGGGCGATGGGGCTTGCAATTCGTCGAGCCGGACTGGAAGCGATCCAGATCGATTACGTGAATGCGCATGGAACATCGACCCCACTGAACGACAAATTCGAGTCGATTGCTCTGAAAGCCGCTTTTGACGGCGATCCTCCAGCTATTTCGTCGACCAAAGGAGCCACCGGTCACCTGCTCGGCGCGGCGCCGGCCATCGAGGCAGCTTTCTCGATACTAGCCATCCGGGATCAGGTCATACCTCCGACAATCAACTATGAACATCCCGATCCGGAATGTGACCTGGAGTACACGCCAAACTCTCCAAGAAGCGCAGCGATCAACAACGTGCTCAGCAATTCGTTCGGTTTTGGGGGCCACAACGCTGTGCTCGTTTTCACGAGAGCTTGAGTCGGGTTCCGACCACAAGCCGTCCCGTTGTTGTGGCGTGAAACACAAAGCGCGACCCCAATTGGGGCCGCGCACAAATTCATCACAAAAGACGTTCGGTAAACCCTATTCGAGATATCCCCGTAGCCGGCCGCTCATCTGGGGAGAACGAAGCTTCCTGAGCGCCTTGGACTCTATCTGACGGATGCGTTCTCGAGTGATCCCGAACTCCTGGCCAACTTCCTCAAGTGTTCGATAACGTCCGTCTTCGAGTCCAAATCGAAGAATGACGATTCGTTGTTCTCGCTCCTCAAGTTGGCTCAAAGAGCGGCTGATCTGGTCCCGGAGGAGTTGCTGTGCAGCCAGGTCCATCGGCGCAGGCACAGAATGGTCCTCGATGAAGTCACCAAGGAACGCGTCGCCTTCCATTCCAACCGGCGCTTCAAGAGAAACCGGGTGGCGAGCGGCATCGAGAACCTGACGCACCTTATCTTCGGGGACGTCCATTGCTCGGGCGATTTCCAGGTAGGATGGTTCACGTTCGTAAATCTGCTGGAGGCGATGGCTCGTCTTCTTTATCCGGTTGATCGTCTCCCCGACATGAACTGGAAGTCGGATCGTGCGACTCTGGTCGGAGATTGATCGAGTTATGGCCTGGCGGATCCACCACGTAGCGTACGTGGAAAACTTGAATCCCCTGCGATAGTCGAACTTGTCCGTCGCCTTCATCAGGCCAATGTTTCCTTCCTGAATGAGATCCAGGAAAGACAGGCCCCGGCCGATGTACTTCTTGGCGACGCTTACCACGAGGCGAAGATTTGCTTGTATCAGGTGCTGGCGAGCCGCTTCGCCATCGACTTTCAGACGCACTAGCCGTCTTTTCTCGGCTGGGGTATCGAAATCGCCTTTCGCGAGAGCATCGGCAGCCTGCAGACCAGCTTCCATTCGCTTGGCGAGCTCCTGCTCTTTGTCCATATCCAGTAGATCTGTCTCGCCGATTTCCTGGAGGTACAGCCGCACCGAATCCGCTGCGCTCAGTAGCGAAGGATCCACCTGTTCCTGCCGGTGAACTCGAAGCGCCTCGGCAACTGCGTCCCGCTTCGTTGCCACCGTCTTGGAGTCCGATGTAGACCGTGACCGCGAAAGCACCGACCGGAATCGGTTTCCCCGGGCAAGGGGAGCGAAGTCCCTGACTTCTATTTCATTGTCGAGCAAGGTTGACCAGAAGTCGTCAACGGCCTGGATCTGGTTCTGAATATCAGGAAACTCAGCGATGCACTCGTCGGAGAGAAGAAAACCCTGTTCCTTGCCTTTGGCAAGGAGGCTACTTACCGACATCTACGAAAAGCCCCTCCCTAGATGCCTGTCGAACGCCACGTTCATCAACCTCAGTCCTGCTAGTTGACAGGAGAATGCCGGACAGCATCGAACGAGTCCCAGTCGTGTCGGGCCGCCTTGGTATCCTGATCCTAAGGATGTGACCTGTGTCGCTTACCTGTGATCTAATATACGTTAGAAATGCACACATTTCAATAGGTAAGTCTAGCTAAATGATATGGCAACGCTGATCGATCGCGCAAAATTCAGCCTTCTGGTCTGCGTTGAGGACCTGTCAACGGAATCTGGGTTCAGTGATCACACTAGGAATCGATCCCGGCACAGCGCTTCTGGGCTATGGCGTCATCGACGGCGTCGACGAGCTCAACGTGGTTGAGTTTGGAACGGTTCGTACCTCGAATGAGCAATCGCATTCGCAGCGACTGGAGATCTTGTTCGACGCTATTTGTGAGATTCTCAGCGATTTCAGACCTGATGTTATAGCAGTCGAACAGCTATTCTTTGCGCGTAACGTGTCAACGGCGCTCGCCGTCGGCGAGGCCCGGGGGGTGACGCTTCTGGCTGCTGCCAGACAGCAAGTGCCAGTGTTCGAGTACAAACCATCGGAAGTGAAGCTGGCGGTAGCCGGGCACGGTGGCGCGGACAAACAGCAGATCCAGGAAATGGTGCGGGTGTTGTTAAGGCTCGATCAGATACCAACTCCCGATGATGCGGCCGATGCTCTAGCCGTAGCGATCTGCCACGCATTTTCGAGCCGCTTCATTGACGCGACGAAGCGAGCTGGGACGTGAACCGGCCCGGCCGTATGCGTGCCGATGAGTTGCTCGTCCAGAAGGGGCTTGCTCCCACGAGGTCTCAGGCACGGATTCTCATCGGCGCTGGGGAGGTGCGAACCCCGGATCATCGCGTTGAAAAGGCGGCAGAAATGCTGCCCGTGGATTCCGTGCTCCTCCTGGACGAAAAGCCGCGCTTCGTCAGCCGGGGCGGTCGAAAGCTGGAAGCAGCGCTCGATGAATTCTCGATCGACCCGACTGGTCTCGTCGTTGCTGACATCGGAGCGTCCACCGGAGGGTTCACCGACTGTTTGCTGCAACGCGGGGCAACTCGTGTCTACGCAATTGACGTTGGGTATGGCCAGCTGGACTACTCGCTCCGGCGAGATTCAAGGGTCGTTGTCATGGAACGCGTCAATGCGCGCTATCTTGAACCTTTGTCGCATCCGATCGATCTCACGGTCGTTGACACATCCTTCATCTCGCTGAAACTGATACTTCCAGCGGTCCAAAGAATCGGGTCTTACCGCGCGACGATCATTGCGCTCGTGAAACCACAGTTCGAAGCTGGCCGCGACATCGTGGGACGGCGCGGAGTGGTGAAGGATGAGCGCGTCCGTGCCCGGGTCGTTCGAGACATCATTGACTTTGCCGAGGGTCTGGGGATGAGATTTCAAAATCTGATGCGCTCGCCGCTTATCGGACCTGCTGGCAACGAGGAATTCTTGGTGCATTTGTCGTCAGATCCCGATTCAAGGGTGGCTGATGTGGACGAGGCGATCAATCGGGTGTTTTAGGCGTTCCGCTTCGTGGCACATCCAATGAGCCGTGCGGCGTCGAGCGGATGGAGTTCTCCGGCCGCAACTGCTTCAACGAACTTCGAGCCGTCAACCGCATTCAGGCGCCGTTCGATTGTTCGTTCAAGATTCGAAATTGCAAGATGGCGTATCTCCGCTGCCGCGCGTCGAAGGCGCACATCGTACGGTGCAGCAGCCAGTTGATCGTCAATTGCCTGAACCAATTGCTCGATTCCACACCCCGTGACCACCGAGGTCTTCACAACGGCCGTTCCATCGGGTCGTGGATCCACCTCATGCACGAGACTCCGGAGGTCGCGGTACAGATGGTCCGCCCCGGGAAGATCGGACTTGTTCACCACAAGAACATCAGCGATCTCAAGAACCCCGGCCTTGATCAATTGCACCGAATCGCCGGTTCCAGGCACCTGGAGCAAGACGGTCACGTCTGCCAGCTCTGCGACCTCGATCTCTCCCTGGCCAACGCCAACCGTCTCAATCAATATGACGTCAAATCCAAACGCGTCCAGAACCCTCAGCGAGCCAAAGACTGCATCCGACAGCCCGCCAAGTCGCCCGCGGCTGGCAAGCGACCGGACGTATACGCGATCGTCGCTCCAGGTTTCCATCATGCGGACGCGATCTCCGAGAGCCGCCCCGCCAGTTCGCTTACTCGACGGATCGAACGCCAGCACAGCCACCATCTGGTTTCTGGCCCGGTATTTCGCGATCAGACGGTTCACCAGAGAACTCTTCCCCGCCCCCGGCGGCCCGGTAATGCCGATGATCCTTGCAGTACTCACCGGGGGCAGATTCCAGATCCAGTCATCCAAATCAATTCGAGTGTTCTCGACAAGGGATATCGCCCGCGCCAGAGCCGACCGCTCCCGGTTGTCGAATCGTTCTCTAAGCGAACGCGAAGGATTCAATGTGAGATCGTTCTTCGTTCAGATGTGGAGCTCAGTATGAACTCCACGATGTCGTTGAGCGGGGTGCCGGGTCCAAACACATCGGCGACACCAGCCTCACGTAGTGTTTGTGCATCCGCTGGGGGAATGGTGCCGCCAACCACGACCAAGGCATCTTGACGACCAACCTCATGCAAGCCAGCAACGATTGCCGGGATCAGTGTCAGATGCGCTCCGGAGAGGATAGAGAGACCGACGACGTCGACATCTTCATCCACTGCGGCCCTGACGATCATCTCGGGCGTTTGAAATAGACCGGTATAGATCACTTCCATTCCCGAGTCGCGGAGCATCCGGGCGATGATGCGTGCGCCGCGATCATGACCGTCAAGACCGGGCTTGGCGATCAACACCCGGATCGGAGGTCGATCTTGCTCCTCTGAGGTCATACGTCACTTGTTTCGTTGCGCACGACTGACCTCGCGATTACTAGCCTTTGAATCTCCGACGTTCCTTCGTAAATCTCGGTGATCTTCGCGTCTCGATACAATCGTTCCGCTCCATACGCTCGCAGATATCCGTATCCACCGAGGATCTGAACGGCGTCAGTCGCGCTTCGAACCGCCAATTCGCTCGAAAAGAGTTTCGCTTTGGAGGCCGCTTGAATGTAATCCTGTCCAGAATCCTTCAGCCGTGCAGCGTTCCAGGTTAGCAAGCGTGACGCTTCCAGACCCGTCGCCATGTCGGCAAGTTTCCACTGTATCGCCTGAAATTCCGAGATTGGTTTCCCAAACTGTTTCCGGTCATTGGCATAGCCCCGACTTAGGTCAAGGGCAGCAGCGGTGATGCCATTTGCCTGGGCTGCGATGCCAATCCTGCCGGAGCTGAGCACGCTCATCGCAATGCCGAAACCGGATCCGACTTCCCCCAAGATCCGGCTTTCAGGCACGTAACAATCCCGGAAATGAACGGAGTTGATCTCCGACGCGAGAATCCCAAGCTTCTTTTCAGGAGGACCGACTTCGATACCCTCGTCTTGCCTGTCGACGATGAACGCTGTCATGCGCTTCGACGTTCGAGCATCCGGGTCCGTTACCGCAAACACAACGAACACTCCCGCATGTCCGGCCGAGCTGATGAAGACTTTCTCTCCCGACAGGCGATACCCTGAACCGTCCGGAACTGCTCTGGAGCGAATCGAAGCGGCGTCGGAACCCGCGTCCGGCTCGGTAAGCGCGTATGACCCGATTCGAGTGGCGTTGGCAAGATCAGGCAGATACTGTTTGCAAGCATCACCCGAGCCAAACGTGGCGATCGCGGAAGAAACCAGCGTGTTGTGGACGGAGAGAATGACTGAAACCGCAGCCGAACACCGAGCGATCTCCTCGTATACCAGTGCTATCGATACCGCGTCGAGCGGAAAGCCGCCGTACTCTTCCGGAATCGCCATGCCGAGCAGCCCGACTCTCGCCGCCTCCTGGATTTCTTCCATGGGAAATTCTGCGGCCTCATCGCGCTCGGCGGCGCGCGGGGCCACGACCCCCAGGGCAAATTCACGCGCGGCGCTCCGGATCATCTGTTGGTCATCAGTCAGTAAGAGATTTGTCACAGCGCCTCCGAACTGCTTCAGTCGTAGGTGTAGAATCCCAGTCCGGCTTTCCGTCCAAGGCGACCGGCTGACACGAATTGCCGCAACAGTGGACACGGTCGATACTTCTGATCGCCCAGATCTCGATGAAGGACCTCCATGATGTCGAGGCAGACGTCGAGACCTATCAAGTCCGCCAGGGCAAGCGGTCCCATCGGATGATTCATTCCCAAACGCATGATTTCGTCGATGTTTTCACGCGTCGCGACGCCTTCCATCAAGCAGAAGACCGCCTCGTTGATCATCGGCATGAGTAGCCGGTTGGAGACAAATCCGGGAAAATCCTTGACTTCGACAGGTGCCTTCCCGGCCCGGCGGGCCAGATCACTTGTGGCATCTATTGTGGCATCCGACGTATGGAGACCGCGCACAACTTCTACCAGAGATATCGCTGGCACTGGATTGAAGAAGTGCATCCCTACAACCTGATCGGCCCGGTTCGTCGCCGCTCCGAGGGTCGTAATCGAAATCGACGAGGTGTTGGACGCGAGTATCGCATGTTCGGGAGCGACACGATCGATCTCGCGAAAGATGGAGCGCTTTACTTCCAGATCTTCGACAACTGCCTCAATGACCAGATCACATGCGCGGACAGCGTCTAATCCAAGTTCCGAATCAATTAGACTGAGCGCCAGATTAGCGTCCTCGTCTGAGATCCTCCCACGAGCTACGGCGCGGGCCAGCGACGACTCGATTGCCTCCAGCCCAGCGGCAAGAGCATCTCTGCGTTGATCGGTTAGGGTTACGATGATTCCCGCCAGCGAGAGCACCTGGGCGATACCACGGCCCATCGTTCCTGCCCCCACAACGCTTACGCGAGTAATTTCCATTCTTCACCCTTTCGAGGCTGGCGAAAGTCCGACACCATCAACTGATTCCAACAGACTCGCGATTGAATTCGTTCATCGCACTCATGATTCCATGGCGTGCCCAGTGGATCGCGGCGTCCGCAGATAGTTCGACGATTTGGTCCAGATGCGCTTGCTCCTCCGCGCGAAACTTGGACAAGACATGATTCGTTGTCGTCCCGCTTGTGGGCCGACCAATGCCAATTCTCAGTCGAGCGAACTCATTCGATCCCAACTGGTCGATGACGGACTGAACGCCGTTATGTCCTCCGGCGCCGCCACCAGGGCGGAGACGGATTGTTCCGAACGGAAGGTCGAGTTCGTCGTAGATTACCAGCAGGTTGTCCAACTCGGTCCGATACCACCGGCACAGCTGGGCCACTGAAAACCCGCTGAGGTTCATCATCGTTGTTGGACACCCAATCACCAGACCAAGTTCATCTAACCGCGCTTCGATGATTGCCGCGTCGAAGCGTCGCCTGGAGATCTGTCCATGGCAACGACGCGCGACTTCATGTGCGACACCGAACCCGATGTTGTGCCGGGTGCCAACGTATCTGGAGCCGACGTTGCCGAGCCCGACGATGATTCGGTCCGCCACTATCTCTTCCTGTTCGTGACCGTTAAGCAGTCTTCGAAGTCTCTGGAACACGACTAGTTCACCGTCTTACGTCCAATCTATCGTCCAGGGCGTAGTTTATCGTAGAGTCGGTACGTTCCGGCCCCGGTGATATACTCAAGCGCTGAACGAGGCAATTGAACAGAGGTCAGCACATCCTCGGGCAATTCAACCGGAGAACTACCTAAATGGGATTTCTAGGCATCGGCGCGATGGAAGCACTGGTCATCTTGGTCATCGCGTTGATCATTTTTGGACCAGGGCGCCTTCCCGAGATTATGGGGGAAGCTGGACGAACCGTTCGGGATTTTCGCAAGGCAACCAGGGAAATCACCGGAGATTTCGAAGACTCGATTTCCGAAGTGCGTAGCACCTATCAGGACTTGGAGCGTGAGGTACGTTCGACTGCATCCGACCTGAAACGCGATACTCAGCGAGTTGCGGATGAGGTGAACACAGCGGTTTCTAGCGCCACCGTAACGGACAACTCCTCTGGTACGGTTTCGAAGCGACCAGCAACTCCCAAACGTCTCGATCAAGTTGGTGTCTCTGACGATCAGCAAGAGGACGTTTCGCAGCACGTCCTCGCAAAGCAGGAAGCGGGCGACTCGTCGTCAAGCGAGAGCAAGGACCGGCGCGGCACTCGCGTGCCGGTGCCAGCGGCATCGCCCAACGGGGTCTCTCAACCAGATGAGGATCTTCTGTCGTCTGATGATGGGGACGACCTGCTTTCCGTCGACAGCTAGCAATCGGTGGCGCCACTGCAGTCCTCTTCCGATTGGCCTGAATCGCGGCGATGCGCTGTCAAGTAGACGGCGATTCCCCATTCGTCTTCACGCATATCCCATCGCATGTCGAATCCAGATCGCGAAATGATTCGGTTCGGCGGCGGTATTCCAACATGAGATCCCCCGACGATATTCAACAGCACCCCGCGAGGGTTCCACCTGGGACCTCGATTGATCGTTCCGCCAATAAGAACTGATACCCGTCCGTCCGTTCGCAGAACTCGTCCAAACTCCTGCCAGGTTGCATCGGAGAAGATCCACGGACCTGGATAGCTTGCGATGATCAGATCAACCGATCCGGCTGGCATCGGCAGCGCATCGGCCCGTCCGTCAACAACACTCGTTCCGAAGCGACGTGCGCGCGCCTGCATTGATCGGGACGGCTCGAAACCAGTCACAGCGATCCCCCGGCGCTCCGCCGCTCGGACGAGTATCCCCTCCCCACATCCAACATCGATCACTCTGGAAGCGCTCTGGATCTCTGCAAGTAGCGACAGCCGGCGTCCCTTCCAGCTGCTTCCGTACGCAATGTCACCGGCCAACTCATGGAACAATACTGCTGGACCATAGAGGAGGTCGAACAACCAGTGCATGAGAATGAGTCGCCACCTTCTCAGAGCAAAGATCCCCTTCCAAAGACGTCCCGCAGCTGTTAGCCAGAAGGACCGCTGATCGTGTCCCAAGTGCCATATTTTGGAATTACAAACCAGGATGGGCTCGCCAGAACCGGTGACCTGCGGCTTCCCTCAGGCGTAGTTCAGACGCCGTTGTTCATGCCGGTTGGCACTCAGGCGACGGTAAAGAGCCTCGACCCGGCCGATCTCCTCAACGTCGGCACGGAACTTGTCCTCTCGAACACCTACCACCTGATGCTTCGGCCCGGCGCTGATTTGATCGAGCAATTCGGCGGCGTGGCGAAGTTCATGCAATGGAACCGGCCAATCCTAACCGACTCCGGCGGATTTCAAGTATTCAGTCTGGCCAAACACAGGAAGATCACGCCGGCCGGCGTCCAGTTCCGGTCCCACATCGACGGCACGGAATTTGAACTAACCCCTGAAAAAGCAATCTCGATCCAGCAGCAGCTCGGGGCAGACGTATCTATGGTTCTGGATGTCTGTACCGGGTACGACGCGAGCGTCGAGGAACAAGTCGAGGCTGCGGATCTCACCCACCAGTGGCTCCCAAGAAACATAGCCGCATTCGAGTCACAGGTTGACTCTTCAGGAGAAATCCGGCCGCTGCTGTTCGGAATTGCCCAGGGCGGTTTCGATGCCGATCGCCGGAAAAGTTCTAGCGAATTTGTATCGAACAGCAGCGTGGATGGTTGCGCGATAGGCGGGCTCAGCGTCGGAGAACCAAAAGACGTACTGGCGAAGATGCTTGCTGCGTCACTCTCCGGTCTGGATTGGTATCGGCCACGATATCTCATGGGGGTTGGATCTCCTGAAGACCTCTGGCTGGCGGTAGGTGGCGGGGTCGACATGTTCGACTGTGTACTGCCAACCCGGGTTGCCCGGCATGGTGGCCTGTTCACGCCGCAGGGGCGGGTGAATATTCGCGCGTCCCGGTACCGAGCAGACGATCGACCAGTGGATGTTGAATGCGATTGCTACACCTGCCGCACGTTCAGCTCCGCCTACATTCATCATCTGTTTCGCGCAGGCGAATTGCTCGCGTATCGTCTGGCTACGATCCACAATCTGAGATTCATCATGCGGCAAATGAGCCAGATGCGGGAAGCGATTCAGAAAGGTGAGTTCGACCGCCGTCAATCCGAATTTCTTTCCCGGTATCTGCCAGCGGATGATTCTGTCCGGCAAGATCAGCGCTTGCGCTACCGGACCCGGTCTGGAAACCGTTGACGGTGGTTGGGGTCAACGTAAGCCCGGAAGTTTCCACCCACGGGATAACCCGGCGGGCGTGGGGCACGCTTCTGGTATCTATCATCGTTCTGGCATGTGTGTTGTTGATTCTTCTGGCAGCGGCCGGCTATGTGTTCGATCACGCGAGTAGACCACGAACGGTCCACGCAATGACGGTGAGTGGGAGCGGCGCGCTCTGGCGATCCTCACCGACCGCAGAGTGGCGGCTGATTTCGGAAAGTGTGGAGTTGTCAGAGGGAGAGGAGATTTCAACCGACCTGGGGACGGTCGTCTGGGTTACTTTCTTCGACGGGTCCACACTCGAAATCGCCGAGCACTCCCAACTTCAACTTGAACGACTCCGTGAATCCCGATTTAGCGACGAGGCTCGCCAAATTGTCATCAGGCTTGACAGGGGAACGATCTACGGATCTCTCGCACCCGCCCACGGATTCAGGCACACCGAATTCCAGATTAGATCGGAAGACGGCGTAGTGACGATGACTGATGATCACAATGACCCGAATGACGGGTCATTCCTGATCGAGCAGCATCCCCCTGACAGCCTTGCCGATAATCCATTTCGCGCCGCTTCGTTCCATGGCAGGCTGAAAATCAACACCGGAAGCTCAGCGGTCAACCTGACGGGACCAGCTCAACTAGCGGTGGATCGCAATGGAGTGGTCACTGAATCTTCCGCAATATCCGCGGAACTGATTCAGAACGGCAATTTCGCGCGCGGCCTGGCGGGATGGGATACGTTTTACACTGCATCCGGGCGCGAACCTGCAGCATCAATCGGACGCGTGCTTCTCAGTCCGAACGACTCCCCGGACGGTTCGACGTCCGTTCGGTTTATTCGACCAGAGAGCAGTATTTCGGCAACGACAGGGATCCGCCAACCGATCGATCGAAGCCTTCGACTGCCGGCATCCTTGACACTTGAACTCGACATCTGGATTGACCACCAGAGCGACAACGTTGAGACAGTTCCAACAACACCACTTGGGATTGAGCTTTCGTACGAAGACATTCTTGGGCAAGAGCGTGTTTGGCGGAGCGTGTACCGGTTGGATAATCTCGGAGATCGGATTGATGCGGACATCGCGACGGTAATGACCGCTTCAGAATGGACGCACGTCATCGTGGACCTACACAATATAGAACCAATTCCTAGGATTCTCGGTACCTTGGTCGTGTACGCTAGCGGTACTGGCTACCAATCAGAAGTAGCCAATCTCTCACTTACAACCGGTGAGGGGAGTGTCGTTCCATGAGTGCGGCCGGCGGAATACGTCGTCCACGACGGATCGCCTGCGGGAGGATTGATTACAGATGGCACAGATAAGCATCATCGGCTCCGGGTACGTCGGACTTGTCTACGGGGTAGCCTTTGCTGATCTCGGCAACGATGTCTACGGCGTTGACATCGATGCAGCAAAAGTTGACATGCTAAATGCCGGTGAGTGTCCGATCTATGAACCAGGCCTGCCCGAAATACTTCAACGTAATTTGAGGTCAGGACGATTGCGGTTCACCACAAGTTACGCAGACTCGGTTCCGGGTTCGGAGTTCGTCTTCATCTGCGTTGACACCCCGTCAACAGCCACAGGCGAAGCCGACATGAGAGCGGTTCGTTCGGCGGCCGCCATGCTCGGACCTCATCTCCGAGATGGAGCAATCGTCGTTGACAAGAGCACGATGCCGATCGGCTCCGCGGACCTCGTGTCGTCGATCATCGCCGAAAATGTGCCTTCGGACCGCAACTACTCGGTCATCAGCAACCCGGAGTTCCTTCGAGAAGGGAACGCTGTTGCCGACGTCTTCCATCCAGATCGAATCGTCCTGGGTACCGACAACGACGCGGCCGCGATTCGCCGTCTCAAGGAGCTTTACCGGGCACTGGATGCGCCGGTAATGGTGACTGACCGGCGCTCCGCCGAAATGATCAAGTACGCTTCGAATTCGTTCCTGGCGACGAAGATCTCATTCATCAATGAAATGGCGCAGATTTGCGAGCGTGTCGGCGCCGATGTGACTGTGGTCGCGGAAGGTATGGGATACGATGAACGGATAGGGCCGCTCTTCCTCCAGGCAGGCGTGGGATTCGGTGGTTCCTGCTTTCCAAAAGACGTCAAAGCGCTCGCGCATATGGCGCACGAAGCCGACTGCCACCCTCAACTCCTTCACGCGGTAATGGAGATCAACAACGATCAACGACGCCGGTTCGTCAAGCGGCTTCAGGATCACACCGGAGATCTCTACTCGAAAGAAATAGCTGTCTGGGGTCTCTCCTTCAAGGAAAACACTGACGACATGCGGGACTCTCCTGCAATTGACATAATCGGGATGATGCAGTCACGCGGCGCGCGAGTCCGCGCCTATGACCCAGCCGCCAGCGAACGCGCCTCGGAAGAACTGCCAAGAGTTACGGTCACGTCAAGCCCTTATGATGCAGTTGACGGGGCGGATGCGCTATGTGTTATCACTCCCTGGAACGAGTTCAAGCACGCGAACATGGGTCGCGTTGTCGAGATCATGCGCAGGCCAATCCTGCTTGACGGTCGCAATATCTATGAGCCAGAGGAGATGAGGGGACTCGGCTTTACTTATGTCGGAGTTGGGAGATAACGCCTACGCACCGCTCTGGGATCCCGAGGCTGCTGGCCCGATCGAAGTCGGCATCGATGTCATCGAGATCGAACGTATCTCCAAGGTGCTGGAACGATATGGCGATCGTTTCCTCAATCGTATCTACACGCCTCGCGAGCGGGACCGATACGCCACCCGTTCAGCGGAACTGGCAGCGCGATTCGCCGCCAAAGAGGCGACGATGAAGACACTTGGCACTGGCATTCGAGGCGTTCGCTGGCGAGACATCGAGACGCTTCCAAATCGTCGGGGAAAGCCGATCCTCATACTGCATGACACCGCTGAAGCCCGGGCAAAGTTGCTCGGGTTTCGGCATTTCTCGATTTCAATCAGCCACACCCGCAGTGAAGCGACCGCGATTGTTGTCGCAACCAAGAACCGATTCTAGGAGATCATGAGCAGCATAGTTACGCCCCAGACGATGCGCGATATCGATCGGACGTACCTGGAAGAGGGTACGAGCGAATCCGAGTTGATTCTCCGCGCCGCGAGCGAGATTGCGCACTACGTAGACAATGCAGCCCCGGAGAATCGCCAGCGCCCGCGTTCGGTCATCGCCGTAGCTGGACCCGGAAGCAATGGAGTCGACGCGATCGTTGCCGCCGCGTTGTTGGTCGAACGTGGTTGGAGCGCCAGTGCACTGCTCGTCCTGCGTAATGAACTGCCGGCTTTCCCGGCAGTTGAACAACACCTTTCCTCGATTGAGATTGTCGAAGAGATAGCTACAGCGGACGTCATATTGGACGGCATTTTCGGGAACTCCGAGCGAACTGACCTTCCCGAAGATGTCCTCAACACTGTGGGGGCGATCAACGCTGCCCGGTCTCAACTTGGCGTGACCGTCTTTGCGATTGATTGTCCCACGGGCACAAACGCCCTGACCGGTGAGACGGCTTCCGCAGTCGTGAGTGCAGACGTCACACTATGCATCTCTAACGCAAAAGTGGGGTTGCTCCGAAGACCGGCATCCGACCACATCGGCGAACTGGAGCTACTTGACATAGGGCTGCCAGTATTAACTCCCGACGCAGACGTTCGAGCAGTCATGATCCAGCCTAATCTGGTGAAGACATGCCTTCCTCAACGGCGATCCGATGCACATAAATCAAGCGTTGGTGGGGTTCTGATTGTCGGAGGAGCCCCGAATTACTTTGGTGCTCCGCGTCTCGCTGGCGAGGCGGCTCTTCGATCGGGAGCAGGCTACGTCGGACTCGCCGTCCCGCGTTCGATTGTGGCATCCATCGCATCTGCAGTTCCGGAGATCGTCTTTCTCCCAACAACGGAGACTGACGGTCGAAAGTCAGCCGAAATCGTCCGCAAAGCCGTTGATGATCACGACCGCTATAGTTCCATCGTCGTCGGTCCCGGCCTGGGCTCTGATGAGGTGACCCGTGATCTGCTTCACAATCTTTTCGGAGTCCACGAAGAACAGCAGGAGACACAAGGCAGTTCGACCGTCTTTGGGATTCCACGCAGATCCACGCCGTCTCGTGTCACAGGAGATTCCCGGCTGAGCCGGATACCGTGGGTGATCGACGCGGATGGGCTCAACTGGCTTTCTGCACAAGACGACTGGGTCGCTCTACTGCGATCCAAGCGCTGTGTGCTAACGCCCCACCCGGGCGAGATGGCCCGCCTGCTTGGAGTCGACCAGTTTGAGGATGCGGCGGATCCCTGGGACGTGGCTCGAAGCGCGGCTGTCGAATGGGGGCAAGTCATCGTGCTCAAGGGTGGCTTTACCTGTGTCGCTACTCCTGATGGCTACGTATACGTTGCCCCGCGCGCAACCGTCGAGCTCGCAACTCCTGGGACTGGTGATGTCCTGGCAGGAATGATCGGCGCATTTCTGGCGCAGGGCTGCAGCCCGACCGAAGCGGCGACTCTGTCCGTCTATCTGGGTTCAATGGCTGGAAAGGACGCGAAGCGTCGATTCGGAGTCCGATCCGTGATCGCCAGAAACCTCATCGACGGGATTCCTCAGGCAATTGTTGGACTGGAGCAGGCCCGGCTGCAACGGAACTGGGACTGACGGGGGCCGAGATATTGTCGAGAGATCGCCTCAAGGAGATCACCTCCGGCACCTTTCTCAAGATTGACCTTGACGCCTATCGCGACAACCTGCATTTGGTTAGAGATCGCGTCGGCCCCGAGACTCATATCATGGCTGTGATCAAGGCAAACGCGTACGGGCATGGGGCCGTCGAATGTGCGGACGAAGCGTTGCGCGCGGGCTGCCGTTACCTCGGCGTAGCACGCATCGACGAGGCTCTGCATTTGCGTAATCATGGAGTTTCCGGCCCGATTCTCGTGATAGGCCCACCAAACAATGCACAGATCGACCTGGCGCTTTCCAACGATATCGCCCTTACTGTCGCAACTCCAAGAAGTAGCGAAGAGGTAATCGCTTCCGCCAGGCGCCTGGGGAAGCAGGCGGTCGTTCATCTAAAGGTCGATACTGGGTTGCGTCGCTACGGAGCGAAACCAGACGTCGCAATCGGTCTTGCGGCCCGACTGTCCAGAGCTGATCAGATCGAGCTGGAAGGCGTGTACACCCACTTTTCGTCGTCTGATGAACTGGATCCCGCGCCGACCCAGGCTCAAATACGCGAATTCGTAACCGTGACCGAAGAGATTCGCCGATGGGGAATTCGCGTTCCTATGGTCCACGTCGCCAACAGCGCTGCGATCATGACTGGACTTCTCTCCTCCACGACGATGGTTCGCGCGGGAATCATCACCTATGGGCTCGATCCGAGTGATGAGGTCCCAGCCGCTCATGGGTGTCGACAGATCCTGTCGTTGTATAGCGTCACGACGAGGCGTTTCAACCTTCTACCCGGGGAAACTGTTTCCTACAATCGCACCTACGAGGCGAATGTCGAGCATCCCGCGGCCGCGGTGCCGATCGGCTATGCCGACGGTATCGAGCGCCACCTTTCCAATGCAGGTTGGTTCACGATCGAGGGTGAACGGTGCCCGATCATCGGGCGCGTTTGCATGGATCAGACGGTGATACAGGTATCTGAACGCGTTCAGGAAGGAGATCTTGTCACAATCGTTGGCCCAGGTGATCGAGGTGAGATGACGGTCGCCGACCTTGCGAGAATCTGTGGCACGAACACCTATGAACCGGTCACCCGGATGGCTGCGCGAATTCCCCGCATCTTCGTGCGCGAAGGTGTCCCGTATCGCTGGTCGGTTCCGTTACTGGGCGAATCCGGGTTCCTGAACGTCGCAACAGATCATGTCGCATAGGGAAAGAGGCGGCCGAAGCCGCCTCTCCTGCACCGTCAGACCAATACTTAGGTCTTAGTCGTAGGATGTGCCCTGGTCGATGAGTTGCTCGACGTCCTGAAGAACGACGAACGTCCGACCAGACATGTCATCACGAACGTAGTCGAGATGTTTCTCATCCATCCAACGATAGACGGTTGGACGAGTCACCTTCAACCGCAAGGCAGCCTGACCAATCGAAACCAGTTCAGACGGCTCGTAGGCACGATACTTTGCCATGGATATCATCCGGCCGAGTTCAGTCTCCCAGAACGAACGCGGCACCTGATAGTCCTCGGCCATCGGAGCCCAGAACAAAAGCTGCAACACGGAATCGATGCGCTCATTGACCTGATCTCGCTGTTCGCGCAGATCACCGCTTGCGAGCATCGCAAGCCGCTGGAGATCGTTGCCGAGGCGCCCCTGTCGAAGCTCCTCGATGTTGAGCGGGCGCTGAGCGCCTGGAAAAAGGCTGGACACCAGCCGATGATGCGCACTGTAGACCACCCTCAAGGCGTCGTCTATCGTGCTTTGCCACTGCGACACTGTCGCTTCCACGCCTGCTCCTTCCGCATGGCGTACACCCTCTTCCCCCCTGTACGTATAATGGATTGTAATCCTGAGTGTACGTTCCGTCAAGTAGATTTGTGAATATTAGATACGTTCGTACGATTTGAACGTCCAGGGCATCGATTCGTGTATGCGATTGAATCAATCGGCTCGCCGGATTCCGTGTTGATCTTCTTTTTACGACATCCTTCGCATGCGACGCCACGTAGGTCGGATGTACTGTTATACTGATCGGTCGCATTCGCCGATTTCGAAGGGGTTTGTTCGTTGGGCGTTCTCTGGCGAGTCATCAGGTACCTTAGCAACTACAAAATGAACCTGGTCGTCGCCTACACATCGATGTTCATTGGCCTTGCGGCGATGCTGGCGGTCCCGAAGCTCATCGGGTACGTGATCGACGAAGGTATCGACAACGACAACAATGCGGTTGTTGTTTGGGGCTCCATTGCCATAGTTGCAGCCGCCGTCGCAACCGGGCTCTTCACCTATATACGCTCATATCTCTTCCAGGCGCTTGCTGAGCGCGTCGCCACCGACATGCGTGGTGAGTACTATCGAAAACTCCAGTCACTTAACTTCGCCTACTTCGATCGGTCTCAAACCGGTCAATTGATGTCCAGGGGCTCGGAGGACATCAATTCAATCCGGCGTTTCCTGATGTTTTCAATGCGCATGCTCGTCTACGGCACGCTGATGATGTTGGCCATCATCGTCTTGCTGTACCGTTCCAATCCGACGCTAGCGACGATTAGCCTTGCGGTTCTCCCTCTACTTGTCTTCACTGCCTATCGTTTCGGTCGTGTGATTCGCCCCAGGTTCCTCGCAATCCAGACGCAGTTTGGCGAGATGTCGAGCGTGATGCAAGAGAACCTGTCCGGAACTCGCGTGGTGCGGGTGTTTGCTCAGGAAGATCGCGAGATCAAACGCTTTGACGATTCACTCCGGACTCTCTACGACCGCCAGCTCGAAGCGATTCGCGTATGGTCGCGCTCATACCCCATCATGACATTCCTTAATGAAGTGGCCATCGTCTTCATTCTCTGGTACGGCGGCCGGCTGGTCCTCAATGGGGACCTCAGTATCGGAACGCTCGTCGAGTTCAACCTCTATCTCGCCATGCTCGCGATGCCGGTGCGCTCATTGGGCTGGATCGTAAACTCGATGGCCCGTGCAATTGCTTCCGGAGACCGGATCTTCGAAGTCATAGACAGCGTTCCGGCGATACGCTCGCCCGAACATCCCGTACAACTTGAACACCCGCGTGGAGTTGTTGAGTTTGAGAACGTTTCGTTCACGTATCCCGGGACGACAACGCAGGTGCTTACTGACGTCAGCCTGACTGGCGTGCCTGGCAAGATCACGGCACTGTTCGGTCCAACCGGGGCGGGAAAGACAACCCTCACCGCGCTGATTCCCCGGTTCTATGATGTTTCGTCGGGCAAGGTTACGATCGACGGCGTCGACGTGCGGGAGATCGAACTCGAGGAGGTACGGCGGCTCGTAGCCTTCGTGCAGCAGGATGTGTTCCTCTTCGGCAGGACGATCAAGGAGAATATCGCCTTCGGGCGATCCGACGCATCGGACGAAGAGATCGAGCGAGCTGCCCGGATTGCTGGCGCGCATGACTTCATCATCGAGCAGGCTGAGGGCTATGACACGGTTGTTGGAGAACGTGGCGTCAGCTTGAGCGGCGGCCAAAAGCAGCGCGTATCGATCGCCCGCGCCTTGTGCGCCGACCCTCAAATTCTGATTCTCGACGATGCAACCTCCAGCGTCGACACCGAAACAGAGTATTCGATACAACAGGAACTCCGCGGCGCGATGGGCAATCGGACGACATTTGTCATCGCCCAGCGACTCGTCTCGTTGAAAGACGCCGACGAGATTTTGGTTCTGGATGAGGGCCGTATTGTCGAGCGCGGCGCGCACGATGAACTCGTCGCGCGTGGCGGTCTCTATTCACGCGTCTATGACCTTCAGCTTCGCGACCAGGAGGAGGTTGTGCGAGCCGCCGACTAGGCAACTCGCGCTCGAGTTATGGCACTAAATCCGCATCGCGGGGACGAAAAACTCTATGGCGAGCTGGATACCCGCATCCTGAGGCGTTTTCTACGTCTTCTCAAGCCGTACCGGGGCATCACGGTTGTAACCGTCCTCCTCATGGCGCTCACTGCCCTGGGAGATCTGGCGCTGCCCTTACTGTTCGGTTTGGCAATCGATGTCGTGGACCCTGGCACTCAACGGGAGATCTATGGACTCTCCGGTCAGGATGCGCTCAACCTGCTTGGCGTGATCTTTGCAATCGTAATCCTCCTACGGCTCGTCACCTACAACCGGCAATTGTTCTACACATCGATGATTGGTCAGAAGCTCGTTTACGATCTTCGCAGCATGATGTTCAACCATCTTCAGCGCCTTGGAATCCGGTACGTTGACTCCCGGGGCGTCGGTCGAGTTATGTCCCGGTTGCAAAACGATGTGTCCGTCATCGACATGTTGTTCACTGAAGGACTGATCCGGGTTGCAACCGATCTGATACTGCTGGTTGGCATCATCGTGCTGATGCTGTTCCTCAACTGGCAATTGGCCCTGGTCGCTTTCGCCGTAATGCCGATCATGATCGGCGTCATGATCGTATGGAGGCGCTACGCGGTTGACATCTATCGCGAAGTCCAGCGCACGATTTCGATGGTGAATGGCAATCTTGCCGAGTCGATCAACGGCATACGAATCATCCAGTCGTTTGCCCATGAACGAGAGAGCATCAAGGAATTCGATCGACTCAACAACGCCAGCCTCGATGCAAACATCCGGGCGTCGCGGCTGTCCGCGATCCTTTTTCCAACTGTCATGTTCGTCGAAGCACTGGCAACGGCGCTTGTGATCTACGTTGGCGGCCGGCTGGTGCTGGGAGGCAGCGCTTTCACCCTGGGCGAGTTGTTCACCTTCGTCGCCTACATCCAGCGCTTCTACGAACCGATTCGCGAACTGGCGATGCGATACAACATGGCCCAACGAGCGATGGCCGCCGGAGAACGCATCTTTGAGGTGATGGACGCCAAGATTGAAATCAAGGACAAACCTGACGCGATCGAGTTACCCGCAGTCGACGGCCGCGTGACCTACAGTTCAGTTCGATTCGGGTATGGCGACGATGAGGTTCTTCATGGGATTGATCTGGACGTCAGCCCCGGCGAGTCGATTGCATTCGTCGGCGAGACCGGTGCCGGCAAGTCTTCGATGATCAATCTGCTCGCGCGGTTCTACGACGTCTGGGACGGCTCGATAACAATCGACGGATATGACGTCAGGGACGTTACCCAGCGATCTTTGCGCTCGCAACTTGGAGTCGTCCTCCAGGATGTCTACCTTTTTGGTGGATCAGTCGCAGACAACATCAAGTACGGAAGGCCCGAAGCGACAATCGAAGAAGTCGTCGACGCCGCGCGGACGGTCGGCGCGCACGACTTCATTATGCGATTACCGGACGGTTATGACTCGGAAGTGCACGAGCGAGGAAGCGTCCTGTCGGTCGGCCAGCGCCAGCTTCTTTCATTCGCGCGGGCTCTGCTGGCTGATCCGAAGATCATCATTCTCGATGAAGCCACCTCTAGCGTCGACACCGAAACGGAAATACTCATCCAGAATGCTCTGCGTATTCTGCTCAAAGGTCGAACCGCATTTATGATTGCCCATCGCCTGTCAACCGTAACCGAGGCGGATAGGGTCGTCGTGATGCATAACGGCGAGGTCGTTGAAATCGGAAGCCACGATGAACTCATCACGCATCGAGGGATCTACTATGATCTCTACACGATGCAGTTCCGTGACGAGGAAATCGCGGCGGACTAAGTCACGACCACGTAGGGCACGTCGGCTGCTATCAGCCCGATTTTGATACCGCGGAGACATCCCGTTGCCAAGGAAGATTCCGGTCAAACCACTGAGCGATTTCCCTCCAGGCTCCCGGACCGTCATCGAGGTCGGGCGACAATCTATCGGTGTGCTCAATGTCGATGGCAGTCTATTCGCATTGCGCAACCACTGTCCTCACCAGGGCGCGCCACTCTGCCTCGGAAGAATCTCCGGCACAACCATAGCGGGAGCGCCCTACGAGTACGTCTACGGGCGCGAGAACGAGATCATCACCTGTCCCTGGCATGGTTGGGAGTTCGAGATCGCTACCGGCAAATCGGTGTTCAATCCGCACCGCGTCCGTGTGCGCCGCTATGATGTAACTGTCGAACGCGCGCGCGCCGATGCCGAGGATGTCTGGTTCGAGGGTGAAGAGGATCCAGTCATTCCAACCTATGAGGTCACCGTCGAGAACGAATGGGTCGTCGTCCACGTCTAAAAGTAGAGATGGAGCGGGCACGGAATGTCAACGAATCTCGTAGAAACGATCATCGATACGGACATCCACCAGCGACTACCGCATGTTCGGGTCCTCTATCCTTATCTTTCGACGGCCAGACAACGGGATATCGACGCGTTCGGGCTGCGACTTCCATCTCCCGGATACTTGAACGGTGGGGATCGCGGGTACCGGCACGATTCCTGGCCCGACGACGGGACGATGGTTGGGTCGGATCTCCAACTGATGCGTGAGCAACTGTTGGATGTCTACCCAATTGAGTACGGGATTCTACTCGGCCAGGAGATTCGAGGCATTTGCTCACTGCCCGATTTCGACTATGCCGCCGACCTGGCGAGCGCCTATAACGACTGGATGATCGAACATTGGTTGGAGCAAGATGAACGCCTGAAAGGGCTGCTCATCGTCCCGGCCCAGTGGCCAGAAAGAGCCGCCCTGGAGATACGACGACTGGCGGACCACCCGGACATCATCGGGGTCCTGGTCGCGAATGGGGCTCGTGTACCGTACGGTCAGCGATTCTACGACCCGATCTTCGAAGCATGTGCCAAGTTTAACTTCCCGTTCGTCATTCATACAGGTGGCGAAGGCACTGGAATCAATGGCACGCCAACCCCGGCCGGTCATCCGTCATACTATGTAGAACATCGTCAGGCGCGGCCGATGGGATACATGGCCCATCTGGCAAGCATGGTGTTCGAGGGCCTTTTCGAACGCTTTCCAGCCCTCAATGTCGTCCTCGTCGAAGGTGGATACACTTGGCTGCCCACCTATCTGTGGCGACTGGACGCTGACTGGAAAGGACTGCGAAGTCAGACCCCCTGGGTTCGGAAAGCGCCAAGCGAATACATACTCGAGCGCTGCAAGTTCACTTCACAGCCGATGGAGATGCCATCGCCCCAAGGACTCTTGATGACGGTGTTCGAGTGGGCTGACGCGGCGAATACATTGATGTTCGCGTCTGATTATCCCCACTGGGACTTCGATTCGCCTGAGCTTTCGCTCCCCAGGATGCCGGTCGAAATGGCACGCAACGTCTTCAGCGAAACCGCCCGAAAGGTCTTCAACTTGCCGTCCAAGGTGCCAGCCGCAGTCTAGAACCACGAAAGAACATCACAGTGGCTTTCCCGTCCCCAACCACATATCGTCCTCCGATCGTTGGCTCACGGTACATGGCATCGACGGGTCACTATCTGGCCACGGCCGCCGCGGTGCGAATCCTTGAGGCAGGCGGCAACGCCACCGATTCCGGGGTAGCGGCCGGACTTTGCATCAACGTTCTCCAGCCGGATATGACCAGCATCGGCGGCGTCGCGCCGGTCATCGTTTTTGATGCCGCGGCCAAGCGCGTGTCGACCGTCAGCGGCCTGGGATCGTGGCCAGCTGCCGCCAATATCGAGTATTTTCTGAACGAGTGTAATGGTCGAATTCCTCCGGGGCTCCGCCGCTGTGTCATTCCAGCCGCGATTGATTCATGGCTGACGTCGTTGGAGCGCTGGGGAACGATGACATTTCGCCAGGTGTCGGAGCCTGCGATCGAATTGGCCCGCGATGGATTTGCGGTATATCCATTTCTGCATGCCAGTCTTGTCGACGCGGTTGGTGAACTTTCAACCTGGCCCTCGTCCTCGAGCATCTTCCTGGACAACGTAGGCGCCCCGGCCACCAACTCCCGACTGATCCAGCTCGACCTGGCTCGCACACTTGAATCCCTGGGTGACATCGAGCGCGCGGGGCCGAACGATCGTTGTGCCGGAATTCGAGCGGCTCGCGACTACTTCTACAAGGGTGACATTGCCGAACGGATTTCCGCCTTCATGAACGAGCACGACGGTTGGATGACTGCCGGGGATCTTGGTGCGTTCCAGGTAGAAGTGGACGACAGCCCGCCATTAGTGAGCTACCGGGGGCACGAAGTGTACGGGTGCGGAGCGTGGTGCCAGGGTCCGGTTGCGCTGGAGACCCTGTCGATACTCGAAGGCTACGATCTGGCGCAGTACGAGCCGAATAGCCCCGAATCACTCCATCTGATCCTGGAATCATTGAAGGCATCCTTCGCTGATCGAGAACGATATGTGGGTGATCCCAATTTCGTGGATGTTCCTGTAGATGGTCTCCTTGCACCCGGATACGCTCAGCAATGGCGAGACCGAATCTCTCAGAACAAGGCATTTCCCGGCATGCCGCTCCCGGGAGATCCCTGGTTTCATATGGAGAGATCGAGCGCGAACACCATGTGGCGAGAGCCCCGAGCGTTTAGTGCGCCGGTCGAACCCGATACGAGTTTCGTATGTGTTGTCGACGAGGCAGGAAATGCGTTCGCCGCCACTCCAAGCGACGGTTTCGGTGGGAGCCCTATTGTGCCTGGCCTGGGATTCGCGATTTCTGGAAGAGGCGTCCAGTCCTGGCTCGACGCGGACCATCCCTCGTCACTCGCGCCTGGGAAACGCCCGCGGTTGACACCGAATCCAGGGATGATTCTTCGAGACGGCAACCTGTTCGCGCCGTACGGAACGCCCGGCAACGACACCCAGCCACAAGCCATGGTGCAATTCGTCGTCAATCTGTTGGATCACCGCATGAACCCACAGGAGGCGGTCGAATCTCCTCGCGTCGCGACATACTCTTTCCCACGATCGTCCCATCCACATCCTTACACCCCGGGATTAGCGTACGCGGAATCGAGAATTTCTCGACCCGTGATCGAGGAATTGCGCCGGAGGGGCCACGCCATACAGATGTGGCCAGATCTCGCGGCCCCGGCAGGATCTCTCTGTTCCATCGTCATCGACTCCGCAACGGGATTTCTGACCGGCGCGGCTGATCCTCGACGTCTTGCCTATGCGATAGGTTGGTAGACGCAATTGAAGGAGCTTCGTCTAACCTTCGATGAAGCAGCAGCCAGTTACCGTCGGGCACACGGCCGGGATATCCGCAAGAGCTATTCGACAATCTCGAGCAGATGGCAAGACTAAGACTAGGCGATGCAGCCACTGTGTTCATCGCTTTCTCGAGCACCAACCTGATCAACAGGCTTCGGCAGCGGTCGGCCAAACGATCTGGCCAATCCGACTGAAGTTGGTGAAAGCGCGGCGAGCTTATACGTGAACTGACACGCACGCGATCGTGTTTCGCACATGCTGTATGCAAAACGTATTGATAGTTGGAACTCGTCCATAACGAACTTACATGGGTTCATGTCACAAGATCCGGGGACTGGGGCTTTGACTATCGACGAATGAGCAGTTTCTCCAGCGCGGCGTCTTCGGGCCGGAGCGGAGACGGTCGAGGTGCCTGCTCAGCTGCCGACAGAACCGCCTCCAGGAGGCGCCTGAATTGCTGGAGATCGTCATCCTCAAGATCCCCGAGGAGAGACACGACATAATCAATAGCGGCGGTCGAGATCGCTCTCGTGGCGGCGGTGCCCAGTTCAGTCAAATGCAGTTGCAGCCGGCGCCGATCCCGGTCATCTGGAACCCGATCCACCAGGCCTCTCTCAACGAGCTTGTCGACCTGCTGGCTAGCAGCCGACGGGCTAATTCTCAGTTCTGCCGCAAGTCCACGGAGATCGATGCCCGGGTTAGCTCGTACTCGGAAGAGGATCCGAAGCTGCGGCTGCGCGATTCCGAGATGATCCCAGACCTGCAGGCGAATAGGATCCAGCACTCTCGTCGAGCGGCTGAACAGGGTTGCTACATCGGCCAATAGGTTGTTGCGCTCGTCGTCCATGGTCCCATTCTACCCGCCGGCACGGGAATTGGGGCCATTGTAAATTGTGAAGCGCTTCTTTATCGACTGGACCACGTTCTGGGGAGATCATGCTCGATTCCAGCGCGAACCATCAATCGAAATGCCGTCGAATCGGAGCGAAAGCCCAATAGATAGATGGTGCGGCGTCAACCGTACATGCTGTCTACCAACCTCGTCTACGGGGAGGAACTCTCGGATCCTGTTCCAGGAGCAGCGATCAGGCGGCATTGCTTACTTGCCCGAATTCCTCAGCATAGTCCGGAGGCTCCACAGTGCTCAAAATAACCTCAAGTAAGTCCATTTGGCGGACTGGTTTCGCCAGGTAGCCATCGTATCCCGCCGACAGCGCGCCGAGCATTGCCGCTTCGCTTTTTTCACCGACGAGCACAACCGGGGCATCTCCCCGGAACAGTTCCGTAACGAACGACTCGAGATGCGGTGTGTCAACGTCGGCGATCACAAATCGGTAAGGATTTGAAAGATCCTCGGCGATTCGGAGCGCCTCGACCAGCTTGGATTCGTCCGATACCACATAACCAATGATCCCACACGTAGCCAACGATGCCTGTAGACCATCGTCCGAATGGTCAGGGTCCTGAATTATCAGTGTTCTGAGTCCTCGGACCCAGGACGTATTTGACGCCTGTTCGTCAGCAATCTCAAAGGACGTTGCGTATCGAAGCACTGTTGCTGCGTCGGTTACGGCCAACGTCAGTTTCAGGTCTCCAATATCCGGGAGTTTTGACATTCTGAACATGTCATCCAAAGATCCGTTAGGGTCGACATCGCTGAGATCGCCTTCCAGACATCCGCGGATAAGTTCTACGGACTGCTCATCGAGGGGCGGCGATGGGATTTCAACCTCAAATCTCACGCGGATAGATCGTCCCTCACTTGCCTCCTGATGGGCCGCTACAGTGAGAACTCGGTTTCGTGATACGAGCAGAGCGATTTCCGTCATTCTTTCAATGGCCGTCCTGGCCGTGTGAGCATCGCCAACCAGCCAAACCGGGAGGCTTGCTTGTACGTGGACGTTGAGGTGAGCTCCTTGACCGGTCGCGCTACCAACGACGATCTCGTCCAGCAGCGTCGGAATACTGAACCTTTCGACTTTGCTGGAGTCGTCTTCAGTCAAAGCGAGCGACATTAGATCTTCAGGACTTGTGCCGAGTGCTTCTGTAAGTTCATCGGCGGACGAGCGGATCTTTTCAATCCGAATCTTCGCGCTAGCTGGAACATCCGCCTGCGCAATCGCGGCGACCTCGTTAGTGATCGTCCGCAGGCCGGGTCGCAATCTGGAAACGATCCTGGCGATTTCGTCATCCTTGCGTTGCCGGGCCAATTCGATCGCGGCAAGGCTCGCGACTACCTGATCGAGCTGGGCTTCGAGTTCCGAAATCCTTACAGCAGATGACCAGACTTCCTCTTCCAATCCCCGAACGCTGGATGACTCAGAAGCTTCGGGAGCGTGGGCCACTGTTTCGGGAAGTCTGGCCCCTGCGACAAGTAATCCACCTGGTATGTCGCTATCTTCTCGCGAGAGCGTCACCAACCAGTTAGAGCGGTCGCCCTCGCTAGGTGACCTGACAACTACGGCCTCAAGTGTCTCTCTTGCCGTTGACGCGTCCAGGCTCGCTTCGAATGTGGATGCTAATTCGTCCGGAATGATGGATCTGAGGTGCCGGCCGACGAGATCCTCAGGTTTACAACCGAGAAACTCTCCGGTGGCAAACTCGACGGTCCCGTCTGAGCCGATCTTCAGCAGTGCTACTGGTAATGAGCTGAGAAGGGCATCGAGTTCGTTCGGCCTGGCTGTCTGCCTTCTTGGCTGCGGGACAACATCAAGATCTTCCGCGGCCTGGAAGCCGAGCTCGAACGTGTCGTCATCGTATCGAGCCAGTTCAGCCAGATACGCTGTACCTCCCGCCGTGAACTCGAAGACTTCCGAAATCATCAGCGTCAAGGCGCAGCGTCAAGGCTTCAACATACTCGACAACTGGAGTTGAGAGGATGTCACCCAAAGAATCAGGACGCCCGATTGACACACCATCCGACTCACCAAATTCGGATTCGATGTGAAATCCCACCACACCGAGATCACGATCGAAACGCAGCCAGGTCGCCGGAAGTCTTCCGTGCTGTTTCGAGTCAGAGTCACCCTCCTGCGGTGCTTGAGCCAGAAGTCGATCGGATAGCCCACCAATCGTTCGCAATTCATCGCTTCCGAATTCGAAAGGTGCGCTTGCACCGCTTGCCGTCGATAATCGTTGAATCAGCGTGCGAGCGGGCCTGCTAACCGTCGCTCCCAACACAAAGAAACAGACGCCAAGCACCAGTGCGAGAACCACGACCATCAGCATAACCGCTTCGGGCCAACCTGCCGCTTCACGCGAACTTATCGCCTCCCTATCAAATCTCAACACCAAGAGAACAGATCCAGCAGCTTCAGTGTCGAGAGTCAGGACCCTCGTATCGTTAGGAATTGACCCGGCGGCGTTGGTCTGAGGCTCGAGTGATGCTTGAACGATCTCCCGAACCGCTGGATCGCGAATTGCCTGCGCGGGCAGGGGAGCGCCGCCGTCGCTGCTCCCCAAAACCTCACCGTCCACTTTTCGCACCAACGTGACGGAACGAATGTCGGCGCTCGCCCCAACCGCCACCACCGCATCTTGCAGCGCTTCACTGGCTGAGACCGCAGCGAGTCCGGCCGAAATCGCGCTTGATTCCCGGTCAAGTGCCTGGCTAGTTCGTCGATCAGCCGCGACCGACAGTAGCTGAGCGGAAATGAGGATCGCTAGCACACTGGTCGTGATCAGCAGTGCCATTACTCTTGGCCGGATGCGGAAACGAGGTCCAACTTGAAGCGCGTTCCAGCGCATCGAACGGATCTGATCCACGACCACCACCCATCATCCGGACAGCAAGGCGCCCCGATCGAAGATCGGGAGCAACAGGCAACGTCACCTAATGATGTACCGCCTTGCTTCGGATATCCTTGGTACCGCAGGGCCAAATTCGCCGGACGGACGCCGGACCTGCTTCAGTTGATGACGAAAGTACTAAGAATGCTCGGCGAGCCAGTCGTCCAGCCGTGGCACTCTTGGGTCAACTTGACGCATGTCGTAATAGGGTATGGCGGGCCGGTAAATGTCAAACATTCTCCGGAGTTCAGCTTCCGGCGAATCGTGGAGGTCGACGCGGAGATCAACTCTTGAAAACGATTTCCGGTCATAAACGAGGAGAGCGGCCGAACGTTGGCCATTTGGTTGACCGCCCGCATCACGACCGGCTTCTACAGCCAGCATCAGTCGCGCTTCCAGATCGTCGTCGGGATCTGCTAGGAAGGCTTGCTCCATAGCGTCGATGACTTGCTCACCTGCAATAGCATTGCCGAGAACCACATAGCCGTCACCGGTCCGGTGTCCAGCCCAGTCGTTGTTTTCCGCCCCGGTGCGAGCGGCTGCAAAGCCATCGTCGTCAACGACCGCAAGCTGCCTGTATTCGGCGTACGGGTCCGAGACGACAAGTTGCTCGATCACTCCGGGGGCTTTGTAACCCAGGTCGAGAAGTCGGAGCGCCGTTGGTCCCAACCGTTCGTCCGCGATAGCCATGATCGCCACCGCGCCGCTGCGCTCGCGTATAAACGGAACACGCACGCCAACGCAGAAGGCGTTTGTTGCAGTTCCGATACCGAGCATGCCAGTTCGCTTGCATTGAGCTACGATCGTGAATGTCATCGGTTCCTCCATGAGTGGACTATCGACACAAGGAAGATGCTAGCATTCCACAATTCGTCGTGAGTTGACATAACTGCAGAACGTCGAAATCACTGACCGTCCAGTTCCCAGGCGTCGCCCCAGCGTGCCTCCCGTGCTTTACGGTACCTCTCCGCATCGCTCCTGCGAGAATAGGAATCTCTGATCCTCCCTGATTTCGAGCAGAGGTCCAGGAAGACCTGGTATCTTCGATATTGAGGATGCCGGATTATTCGACTCGATGGCTGTGCCACAGCCTCACGACGCATCGCGACATAGGAAAACTTCTCGTCCTCGTGCGACAGGTCGCCGGTTTTCGCGAACCGAATTGCACGTGAGCGGTTGAGTCGTGCCGCGAAATGGCACCAATCCTGACCTGCCATCGGGCACGTCCTGTTGTGTGGACAGGGAGCAATAACGTGTGATCCGGCTTCGATCAGCGCCTTGCGAATTTCCCGGATCGTTTCAAATCCGGACGGCGTGCCTGGCTCTATGAGGATGAGTACTCCAGCAGTCAGTGTCCAGAGGCGCTCCACGAATCTTGGCCGAGCGCTACTTGGGATTTCGTTGAGTACGTATCCCGCGACCACCAAATCAAAACGTTGCCCGGCCGGCAAGCTATCAACGGGGCCCTGCACCCAGCTTGCTTCGAGCATTGCCTGACTGCGGCTGAATCTGGCAAGCCGCTCGCCAGCTGCGATCATCCGCCCGTTGCGATCCAGCAGCGTGAGACTTTGGATATCTGGCCACGCGTCTAACGCCGCCCAGCTTGTCGCTCCGGCGCCTGCGCCGACATCAAGCAATGTGCGAGGCGTCCAACCATCTAGCACTTGGGCAACCGCCGACATCGCCGCGTACGCTGCCGTATATGTTGCCGGCATGCGAACTGCAATGTATGCGGTGACGTCCTCATCATCGCCCACGAATCCGAACGAACGTTGCTGGCTTGGTGTTCGGTATCGGAGCGAAAGGCGCTCTGCGGCGGCTCGCACAGCACGCAGGTCGGAACCCTTGAGCTCGTGGTCGATAGCCGCGGCTAGCTCAACCGGGAGTTCCACAGGTTCAAGATGCCGCTTCCGGCGCCGCGAGCCAGGAACAGAACTCCTGTCGCCTGCCACTGAAACCGTCCATTGGGGCCCGTCGGGTGTATCGGACCATTCCAGGCAAAATCATCCGTTAATCTGTGCTCATCGAGTTGTCGTAATGCGGATAACGAAGCTTATCCGCAAACCATCCTGCGCGAGCCCATGAGCCTACTGTGGACTACTACCGGGGGCTTCAAGTATCGGACCATCGCTTCAAACCTTTCTTAAGACCATGGATGGATAGATATCTGCAGCTGGTTGAAGCCGGCATCACGAAAGGCGTTGAGCGCTGTGACAATCTCATCCGTGGAGACCGTCACCACCTCGGTGAATTCGGTGGACATGCCGTGTTGAGTTCCACTTGCTAGCGGCGCTAGTATCATCGATACCGGACCGCAGTATCTGTGCGACGCTTTCGGCGTGCCTCACTGATGGGCTTCAGATTCGTAAAAAACCGAAGATCGTATGGGAACTCCAGTGTTCGACCTTCCCAGCTCGGTGTTTCGTGCCGCTAGACCACGTCGCGACGTAGCACCAACAGGAGACCGATCGCAGCCGGAACCAGTGCCCAAGCGGCGACGGCAACGATGGCAGCGAGCACGCTGACGTCGCCACCGGCCCCAGACATGACGGTCGCCAGCGTGTTCGGCACCCACGACGACGCCCCACTCGCCATCTGAACGATCAGCGGGGGCGCGATGAAAAGTGCAAGTACCGTGCCGGTGACGGCACCGCCGACGTTGCGAACAATGGCTCCTAAACCGGCGCCGAGCACGGCGCCAGCAGCCCCTGTGAATGACGCCGCTACAACGACTCGGACCACCCCGCCAACTGACACCATGAATCCAAACTCGGTGGCAGGCAACGATAGCGCAATGGCGACAGCTGTAAGTGCAGTTCCGACCAAGCCGAGCACCGCTCCACCGATTGCGACTGCTGCAAACTGGGCGAGCACGGCCCGATGCCGGCGAGGTGACGCCAAGAAGGTCGGAATGACAGTCCCATCACCGTATTCCCGCGCGACGGCGATTGCGCCGAACAAGCCAGCGACCATCAGTGCATTCGCAGCGAACGCCATCAGCGACTGCTGATCAGCTGCAGTAGAAATAAACGTCTTGCTGCCGTCAAAATCGGTGCCGAACATCACCGCGACCGCATTCATTGCCGCAATCACCACGAGCACTACCAGGAATGCCAATGGCATGCGTGTGCTGGTGAGCTTGCGGAGTTCAGCCCGAACGAGGTGTGACCAAGTCATAGCTAGATAGTCTCCTCACTCCGGTCTGACGCCTCAGGCGAGGTCCATCCTAAGAAGAGCTCTTCGAGCGAGCCAGCATGAGGCGACAACTCATGAAGGATGATGCTGGCTTCAAAGGCCCGCTTGCCGATCTCCGCGATAGGCATCGCGCCCACGATCAGAGCGTCTGGTTCCCGCCGTTCCACATTGGCTCCAGCGGCTTCCAGCGCGTGAGTGAGTTGGTCAGGTGAGTCCGTCCGAACGAGTGTGGCTCCCTGCTGGAGTTCGCGTATCGAGCCCGTGGTAATGAGCCGACCTCCCGCGATGACAACGAGATCGTCGACAAGGTGTTCGACCTCGGATAGTAGATGGCTTGATACCAGCACGGTGTCACCCTTCGCTGCGCGCTCTTGCAGCAGCTTGCGCAATGTTCGAATGCCCTGTGGATCGAGACCATTGCCCGGTTCATCAAGTACTAAGATCGGCGGGTCACCCAACAAGGCGGCAGCAAGTGACAACCTCTGCTTCATACCAAGGGAGTAGGTCCCTACCCTCCGATCGGCTGCCTCGCCTGCTAAACCAGCCAGGACGAGCGCCTGTTCAATCCGGCTGTGAGCAATGCCAATCGCGTCGGCAAGGATGAAGAGGTGGTTACGTCCGCTACGCCCCGGGTGGAATGCATTTGAGTCCAGAATCGCACCGACGGTACCAGCCGGATTATCCAAGTCACGGTACAGTCGTTCACCAATCGTGGCGCGGCCGTGATCGGCTGATGCCAAACCCAACAGGATCTTCATCGTGGTCGACTTCCCCGACCCGTTAGGGCCGAGAAAGCCCGTAACCCGCCCCGGCTGTACTGTGAAGGACAGGTCGTCAACCACCGTGTTTGTACCGTAGCGTTTGGTGACACGGTCAAAGACAAGCGGATAGGCTTGACCAACTCGACGGGATGCAGGTGAGTCGTTGCTTCGCCGAGTGATGTCAATAGTCATCGGTACCCCTCACCCAATTGGAGCTAGCCCGTCGCCTAGCCTGTAGACAGAGCCTATCGAACGGCAGCGCTATACTAGCACACTAGTCGAGAATGACCATGGGCATCGTCCGAGTTCTCTTCCACGCAACGAACTTGGCGGCCCAACTTCGTTGCGAGTTGAATCCCCAATCACCCCTTGCCGGAAAATCCTCACGACTGACGTGCAATCTCCAATGCCGGAGCAACGCGCTGGATGCCATCAATCGAGTTCGGCTCTAACCACAACATCAGAGAATCGGCCCCGTGCTCGAAGAAGCTCTTGAGCTCGAGACCTATGCTGTTCAGATCTCCTTCGACCGTATATCCGTCCCACCAGAGCGAATCGGAACCACCCGGCGCGCGGACCACGACTTCCGCCATCCTGTCGATTGTCCTGGGATCCCGGCCGTTCCGCGCACATGCCTCGTCCAGGCGTTCCTTCATCTCCATAAAACCGGCGAGAGTTCCACCAGTCGCCGGCAGAGAACCCGTCCAAATGTCGGCATGGCGGGCAGTCAGTTCAAGCATACGCGGACCACCAAGGCTCCCGATCAGGATCGGACTACCGGTGGGGCTCGGTCCCCGTGGCGCAAATGTTATGTCACCTACGTCATAGTATTCGCCATTGAATCCTTCGAGTTGACCTGACTTCACGAGTTGGCGGATGATCTGAACGGCTTCCTCGAACCGGCTCACCAGCTTGTCCGTTGGATAGCCGAACTCACGATGCTCCGTGTTCGAATCCCCAGCCCCTAAGCCCAGGACCAGCCGACCCTTGCTAATCTCATCGAGCGTGTCGGCCATGCGGGCCAGCAGCGCCGGGTTCCGGTACCCTGTACAAGTTACATAGGACACGATCTGGATACGGCTCGTGGTTGCAGCGAGAGCGCTCATGACCGTCCAGCACTCCCAATGGTGGAACAGGAGATGATCGAGCACACCGACGAAATCGTAACCAAGGCGTTCTGCCTCGTTCGTCATCGCCTCCAGGTCGTCATATCTCGCGCTTGCGCCACCCATCATCTGCTGGCCGCCGACAGGCAAGAAGATTCCGATTTCACGACGTCTGTTCAAACTGATCCTGACTTTCTAGAATCTGCATCCCGGTTCCCGAGCTAATCATGCTCGGCTCAATCCGGGACCGCGCCATCGTTACTGCCTCGTCGCCTGCATATGTTTCGTGCTATCGCGGGGTACTATCATGCGCACACGAGATGTGCGGCACTCAACATTCGGGTTATTGGAGCATACGCATGCCAACTTATGTCGGACTCTTCAACTTCACCGATGCGGGCCTTCGATCGGTGCGCGAATCACCAGCACGGACGCTTGAAGTTGTGCACTGGCTGGAGGACCAGGGCTTCTCCGTGCACGGCGTCTACTACACGATGGGCCAATACGACCTTGTCGCAATCATCGAAGCGCCAGACGACGAATCCCAACTGAGAGCTGTCCTGGCTCTAAATCAACAGGGATTCTTCAGAACATCAACACTTAAAGCCTACTCGCTCGACGAATTCGCGGATATTGTCGCAAACCTTCCGTAGAGCGAGGATCTATGCCTGACATACTGACCGGAATCGGGCTGGTTGCTGTCGTATTGCTCATTTCGGCACTATCGTCGGGTCTCATTGAGCGCGCTCCCCTTTCATTTCCAATGATATTCATGGGCATCGGGGTTCTCGTGGGACCGAAGGCCCTGGGCATCCTGACTATTGATGCCCATGACCCAACGCTCGAAGTCATCGGCATCGTAACCCTGTCACTGGTGCTCTTTCTCGATGCGCTCAACCTGCGCCTGGAGGAATTCGGCAGTGAATGGATGCTTCCCGTCCTTGCCCTCGGTCCCGGCACAATTCTGACCGTCGCGATCACTTCGCTTGCAGCGGTGCTAGTCTTTGATCTCAGCTGGAGTGTCGCGCTGCTTGTCGGCGCGATCCTGGCATCGACGGACCCCGTGGTGCTTCGCGAAATCGTCCGCGACCATCGGGTGCCGGGTTCGGTGCGACGCGCATTAACTGCCGAAGCCGGCACGAACGACCTGGTCGTTCTTCCAGCTGTGCTGATTCTTGCAGCCATTGTTGCTGGCTCCACCGGCGGCGCCTCAGACTGGATCGACTTCCTGGCCCGGCTGCTAATCCTTAGCCCACTAGTGGGCGCAGTCGTCGGCATAGCAGGCGCCGCGGCTATGTCGTTCGTAGATCACCGCCACGGTATTCGAACCGAATACCAGGCACTCTTTGGCATCGGGCTCGTTCTCGCCTCGTATGGGGCGGCCGATTGGCTTGGCGGTGACGGATTTCTGGCCGCGTTTGCCGCCGGATTCGCCGTCAGCTACATGAACATGGACCTCTGCGACTGCTTTCTTGAGTATGGTGAGGTCACAGCCGAGATGGCCATGCTGCTCGCATTTGTGCTCTTTGGCGCAGTGGTGTCGGACCTCGTTGGAACGCTTGAACTAGCCTCCGCACTACTCTTCGCGGGCGTCGTCCTACTTGTCGCTCGACCGTTCGCAATGTCGCTTGTGTTGAGCCGCGCGCGAATTTCCAACGTCGCGAAAGTGTTCATTTCCTGGTTCGGACCACGAGGACTGAATTCGTTGTTACTTGCCCTGCTTGTCGTTCAGATGGGGCTGAATCAGGGAGAAGAGATCCTGGCAATCACCGGCGCTGTCGTCGGGATTTCGGTCGTTCTTCATGGCATGTCTGCTACACCAGCCGCAGCCTGGTACGGAAGTGTGTCTACATCAGAAGTGCTCGAAGAAGAACGACTGGGAACCGCGTCCGACTTCTTTACCGATGCCGCCGAGGATTCACCGTTGATGACCATTGATGAGCTACATGAATTGCTGCGCAGCCACGCTCCTCCAATCGTCCTCGATGTGCGGACTCGTTCTCAGTATCTGGTTGACAACGGGATGATCCCCGGTAGTGTCAGGGTAGAATCGGGCGACATCGTGGACTGGATACGTGAACAGCAGCGAAAGCAAATGGTGGTCGCATACTGTACCTGACCACGCGAAGCAACGAGCGCCCGGGTGGCGCGGGAACTGCGAAGGGCTGGATTTGATGCGTTTGCTCTACAGGGAGGATATGAAGCCTGGGCTGGCAAATACGAGACGGCGCCCAGGACTCGCACGATTCCGGCGGGATAACGGTCGGGATTGAGGGATGAACAACACGTTCCGGATGGCGCTAAGCGGTGACAGCATCATTCAACGACGGTACGTCCATCTGGTGGATCCCGGTGCTCAGGGAGTCATTGACCTGATTCGCGGAGCGGATGTAGCGTTGACGAATCTGGAAGTACTGCCGAACGATTTCGAGGGTTTCCCTTCCGAAGAGTCTGGCGGCACTCACTTCGGCGCGCCGCGCTGGACTCTCGACGAGCTTATCTCTCTCGGTTTCGATCTCTTCGCTTGTGCGACCAATCATTCTCTGGACTATGGCGTCCATGGCCTCGACGCAACTATTCGGACACTCAAAGAGCGCCAGGTCGCGTATGCCGGGATCGGAAGCAATCTCGCAGAGTCCCGCATGCCAGCGTACTTTGACCACACTTCAGGCTCGGTGGCGCTTCTATCCTGTTGCAGCACCTTCAGCAAAGGACAGCCTGCCGGTCCATCACGCCCAGATTTCCGGGGCAGGCCCGGGCTCAATCCACTGCGCTTCCGGCGAGTCTATGAGCTTCCGGCAGATCAACTCTCCCAGCTCAAGACGATCAGCGAAGACCTCGGTATCGAATCATATCGCCGCATGCGGGTGGAGATGGGATTTGCGCGGGAGCCCGAGGATGACCGTGTCTTCCCTTTCCTGGGCGCTGAGTTTCGGGCCGGCCCGTCGGCCACCCAGCGGACGATGCTTGACGAGGAAGACCTGGAGGATCATTTGCGTTGGGTGGGCGAGGCGTGCGCTCGATCCGACCACTTGATCGTCAGTCTCCACACGCATGAACAAGGCATGACGCCGCTCGATCCGCCGTCTTTCGTAATCGACTTCGCACACCAGGTCATCGACGCTGGGGCCGACATAGTCGTCATGCATGGCCCGCACCAGATTCGCGGCATCGAGATCTATTCTGGGAAACCGATCTTCTACAGCCTTGGAAACCTGTTCGGACAGAACGAGCTTACCTATGTGTTGCCAGCGGATACCTACGTGCGGTTCGGCGCGGATCCCGACGACCTACCGAGCGCTGCTTTCGAGGCCAGGAGCAATCACGGAACGGGAAGCTTTCCCGCCTACACGCAATACTGGGAGTCGTTCGTTCCAATCTGTACGTTCGAGAACGGACTTCTCTCCAAGATTGAATGCGTGCCGATCGATCTGGGCTACGGCGAACCCGTGCATCGTCGAGGGCGGCCACGTATCGCCCCTGGCACCCACGGGCGATCAATCTTGAGTCGGCTAAGCGACCTCAGTGCAGTGTTTGGCACGGTCATCTCTTTGGAAGATGACTGTGCGAAGGTGCGCCTACCATGAATCACGTCAACCGCAACGCGAACTGCCGAGCCTGCCAGCCAAGACGTGAGGGGCGGATGTGATTCGACATCGACCGGGGGCTGCCGGTCGTTCCAGCCGCTTCGCCAGACTCGCGAGCGGATTCGAGTCACTGCGGCTTCCCCAGTACCGCCTACTCTGGTTTGGCATGCTGTTTTCGATTGGCGCCATGCAAATTGACCTGGTTGCTCGGGCGTGGCTGGCGTACGATTTGACCGGATCGGGTCTTACCCTCGGGCTTGTTACTGCAGCGCGGGGCCTCCCGCAACTCATTCTCGCCCCATTCGGAGGGGTTGCGGCAGACCGTTTTGACAAGCGGCGCCTGCTCGTGTATTCCCAGAGCGGCGTCTTTATCCTGGCCACGGTCAACGCGGTGCTGGTGATAACCGGAGCCATTCAGATCTGGCAACTGGTCGTGCTCGGTCTTCTTCAAGGGTTCACAACTCCCTTCACCATGCCTACCCGGACCGCGCTCATTCCGGATCTCGTTCCGGAGGACCAGATTTCCAACGCACTGGCGCTCGAATCCACCGGAAGAAACATCAATCGGATCGTTGCGCCAGCAATCGCCGGACTGCTTCTAGCGGTGAATCCGGGACTTGCATTCCTTGCCATCGCGATCGTGTACGGTGCAGCTGTTGCAACCCTCTATGGATTGCCGAGAGGTTTGAGGGGTGCCGAAACCAAGAAAGGGGCATTTGGGGACGTCGCCGATGGTTTTCGATACATCTTCTCGAATCGGGCTCTGTTCGCGCTCATCACCCTCGCGTTCATTCCGATCCTCCTGGGAATGCCGTTTCAGTCGCTGCTGCCGATTTTCCAGAAGAATGTCCTGGAAGTCAGCGAAAGCCGGCTTGGATTCATGTATACCGCCATCGGTATCGGCGCGATTGTCGGATCGGTTGCCGTTGCCTACCTGTCGAAGTCACCAATGATGGGCCGGCTTCAGATGGCAAGTGGAGTTGCATTTGGGGTGTTTCTGGCACTGTTCGCGTTTTCCGACTCGTACGCTCTATCTATGGCGCTGCTGGTGCTCGTCGGATTCTTCAGCACCGGCTACCTCACTCTTAATCGCATGATGGTAGCAATGCTCACCGATCGCGCCGTCTTTGGAAGGGTCATGGCGATTTACGGCATGACCTGGTCGCTCATGCCGATTGCACTCCTACCAATCGGGGCGCTCGTCGATGCATTTGGGGTTCAAACTGTTGTCGCGGTATCAGGACTATCCGTGGCAACGATAATCGGTGTATCAGCGATCACGTTCAGTGGCTACCTGATGGCTGGCCCTGCTGTGACACCGGTGCAAGGGGATTAGGATTCCGCCCGCCGAATCTGCGTTCAGCTGAGCCATGAGAATGTACGCAATTCGGCTCGACGACTGCAGTCGACCAGAACGAGAACCCTCCACATGGCATCCTTGCAATCGGCGGTTTCGATAGTTGATCGATGTTCCATAGAACTGAAAACGCCGATCGTTGTCGCCGACTTACGCTCGCCAATATCCGGCCCGCAAACGGAAAAGAACTCTCGTGAATGAGTTCGAAGACACGATTGAAGACCAGGATCGACCTCCTCCCTGGTTTTCGAACACCGAAGACGCCACCTCCGAACCGCCGAGTACTAGCGGTCCCAGCCGCGGGCTCGTCACGGTCATGGCCGCGCTCGTCGTTGGCGTCCTACTGCTGATCCCAGTTCTGCAGTCCGCCCTCCTCGAGCGAAGGAATAACGATCTCCCTGATGATGCCGTTGAAAGGGTCGCTGTACAGTTCGCGTCGGCAGTGCTGTTCGCGAGGTCCACCGGACAGGCCCTGCTACTCGCCTCCAGTGCCGCTCGGGACGACATCGAAGACGTCGTCGCATACTTCGATTCCGGACGCATCGATTTCTGGGCAATCGAGAATCCAGGTCGGAGCCGTGCCTTGTCCGAGTAGCGCTAGATCGGGACAGGTCTTCTGCTACGAAGCACGGCTCTACGATCCAAGAACCGGAGCAAGCGCGCCAATACTCTTCGGCATCTCCAGCAGGTTCGATAAGCCGAAAGTCGTGTTTGCCCGGATCAACGAACTGATCGCCTTGCTGGACATGACTAAACGGTCGCAAGAACGATAATCATGAGTACAGCAACTATTGCGACCCCGACGAGACCGGCAAGAGCGAGCACTCTGAGCTGTTCGAGTGCCTCAATCTCCCGTGGATCTTCGTAATCCATAGTGTCGATCGTCTCCTGGAGAGTCATAACGGACGCCTCCAGGCTCGCCCCCGATCGCGACGTCCCATCGGAGAGGGCATCAAACCTCGCGTCGAGGTTCGAGAGGGCCTCCTTTAGTTCGACGAGTGAGCTCATCGATTGTCTGGCGCCGGAGAGCTCACTGCGAATAGACTCGATTTGTGAGCCTATGAGTGCCACTCCTGGATCATTTTGCGATCCCGCGGAGAATTCGGCGCGGACTTCGGCGAGCATCGTTTCAATACGCCCGATCCCAGCGATCGTCTCCGCCTGCAACGCCCGCGTGCGGGCCTCCAGTTCATCGAATCTGCCCCTTGCTTCGGTGAGTGTCGTAAAACGATCCCCGCGTTCGCCCGTCTCGACCCAGGTAAGGATGTCCTCCAGGAGGCGAACCGAAGCCTGAAAATCTCGGGACACCTGATGGAAGCTGTCCAGGTACCGGTTCTGATCCCAGGCGTAGGCTGCCGCGACGAGTATGGCTCCGATTCTAAAGAACGCTGGCACCGGTCCCTCATCGCCAGGCTTGTTGACCTGGCGTTCGACGATCGTAATCAGCTCTCGAAACTCTGCTGGTGAAACGAACGAAGTGTCGCTCGGTTCGTCCTCGTCCTTTTCACGGTCGACGAGCAGCGCGTCCATGCGCTGCGAATCATGAATCGCGCGCATGAGCAATCGGCGATCATATGGACGCAGCGACAACTCGACACAGCTCATGCCGATATTGCGTATGCGATCGTCGGGGGGCGTTGTTGAGTCCGGCGAGATTTTGCCGTGCGAGACGAGGAAATCCCTTATCTTATCGACTTCGCCTGCGCCGGCAATTTCCAATGTCTGTTCCACGGTGGTCTCCCTCGCCATGCGACGCCCCACTCAGTTGCAGCCGCCCAGAACCAGGAACAAACCAGTTCGACCCACCCAGAGTTCGATGAACGCGCTGCTACATTCGCAGGAACGAATCTAATGAACTGCCATCCGGTTGAGGCATTGTTTGCGATTTGCAGGCACGTGTCAAGCGTTGGTCATAAGTTGAAGTGATTGCGTTCAGTAACGATCTCTATCTCGGGCGTCACAGATCGCCGAGATGTTCAGATCCAACTTCGATTTCGTCGAGTTGCCAGACTGCAATCTCGATCCCCGATTCTGGGCCATGCTCCTTAGACGCCCTGATTTGGAAGATCTGACTATCGTCTTCCCAGACAACGCCGGTAAGCAAATCGTTCACGAACTTGAGCAAATTATCAACATCTATACGGGCGATCCGTTGACTTCCGCTGAGATCGAAATCGGGATGGATGAAGATGAATCTATAGTCCACGTACAATCGACAGTGACGCGGAATCGGGCGATCGATTATCTCCCGAACTGGCCGCAAGTAGCGCTCTTTCCGTCCTCGTTGACGGCCCGCGAATCCCCCGACCCTGGGGTGTTGAGGGATGAAGAACTGAAAGGCTGGAGTGGCATCGAGGCACGACAGCCGATCCGAGTGACGGCATACGGATGAATCGCCTGGCACGCTACCTCGGACTAGCCAAATACCTCGATGATCGATCGTTCAACCGCTTCGGCGATCCTGTCAGCCTCTTGACTCGAAACCGTCAGGGGCGGTGACAGCATGATTCCCTTCTCGCTCGCGAATGGAACAATGCCATGCTTACGCACCGCGGCGGCCAACCGTGGGCCTGCATCGTCCGCAGCGGTAAATGGCTCCTTCGAGTCCTTGTCTTTGACCACTTCTACCATCATCATCAGACCTTTGCCCCGGACGTCTCCAACATTCTGATGTGGCAGGAGTTCTTCGAGTCGTGCCAGTAGCCGAGTGCCCTGAATCTTTGCGTTTGCGGTCAGGTCCTCGTCTTCAAGGATGACAATGTTGGACATCGCGACCGCGCAGGCGACCGGATGTCCGGAGTACGTGAAGCCATGCATGAACATGGCATCCGGTTCCAGCATCGTCTCGTAGATCTGATCGGTCACGCCCACCGCGCCAAGCGGTATGTAGCCGGAGCTAATTCCTTTGGCGATTGATACGATATCCGGCTGGTAGTCGTAGGTTTCCGCGCCAAACATCGCGCCGGTGCGGCCGAAACCAGTGATGACCTCGTCGGCGATTAACAGGATGTCGTTCGCCTTCAATACCTTTTCGACGCGTTTCCAGTAGACGTCTGGCGGCACGATCACCCCGCCCGCGCCCTGTACCGGCTCGCCGATCATCGCGGCGATGTTGCCGGCGCCAATACTTGCGATCGTCTCTTCGAGCTCCGCAATCAACTTGTCGACGAAAGCATCCTCATCTTCTGGATCGTCAGCGTTTCTGTAGGGGTAGGGCGCCATCAAGTGAACGAACCCTGCCGGTCGCGGACCGAAGTGTTCCCAGAACGCCGGAATACCAGTGGCCGAAAGCGCGCCCATCGCGATCCCGTGATAGCCGATAAATCGTGAGATGATTGTGATCTTTTCCGGCTTGCCTCGCAGTGCCCAGTAGTACCGGGCAATCTTGATCGCGGTCTCGTTCGATTCCGCGCCACCCGACGTGAACTGGAAGTGGTTGACCGGTCCGGGGTACATCGCAGCCAGTTTTGCCGCCAGTTCGATTGGTGGTGGCGTCGCTAGACCGAAGAAGGTCGGGCCGTAGGCGATCTCCTCGATCTGCTGCCTCGCGGCTTCAGCCAGCTCCTTCCGGCCATGTCCGACATTGATATTCCATAGTCCGGCCGCCGCGTCGATGTACTGGTTGCCGTCAGTGTCCCAGACGTAGACTCCCTCTCCCCGGGCAAGGATGAATGGCCCAGTTCGGGCATGACGCTTCAAGTTCGTTCGAGGATGGAGATGGTGTGCGATGTCGAGCTGTTTCAGTTGCTCGGTATTGTATCTGTCAGTCATCGATTGCATCTCCTCGCTGCGATAGAAGCGGTTGTTCCCTGAGTTCAATCCGGCTAACCGAACACTTCAACGATCGAATCTTGAACGGCGGCGGCGATGGCGTCCGCCTCACCCTTTGTCAGGACGAGCGGTGGAGCGATCGCGATGCCATTGTCCGCGGCCCTTACAATAATGCCGCGCTCCCGCGTAGCTCTCGTCAACTGCGCGCCGACACCGTCTACGGCCGTGAATGGTTCTTTGCTCTCTTTGTCCTTGACAACCTCGACGATCATCATCATGCCCTTGCCTCGGACATCGCCCACGTTTTGATGGCCGAGGAGTTCTTCCAGCTTTCCGATGAGGTACGGTCCCGTATCAGCGGCTCGTTTCTCGAGTTGTTCGTCTTCGATGATAGCGACATTGCGTAGCCCAACCGCGCAGGCAACCGGATGTCCGGAATAGGTGAAGCCATGCATGAACATGGCGTCCGGTTCCAGCATCGTCTGGTAGATTTGATCGGTCACGCCCACCGCGCCGAGTGGTATATAGCCGGACGTGACGCCCTTCGCGATTGAAACGATATCTGGCTGCACCTGGTACTGCTCCACTCCGAACATGGTTCCAGTACGCCCGAATCCGGTAATGACTTCGTCGGCAATGAGTAGAATGTCGTTTGCATCAAGCACGTCCTTGATGCGTCGCCAGTAAGACTCAGGCGGTGGCACGACGCCGCCCGCTCCCTGCACTGGTTCGCCGATCATCGCGGCGATGTTGCCAGCGCCTTCGCGGGCAATCAATTGCTCAAGCTCAGTCACCAGCTTGTCGACAAATCCCTCGACGTCGCTCGGATCGTCGGCATTGCGATAACTGTATGGAGCCATCAGGTGAACAAATCCCTCGGGGCGCGGTCCGAAATTCGCCCAATAGGCAGGTATGCCGGTGGCCGAAAGCGCGCCCATCGCGATCCCGTGATAGGCCATCATCCGGGAGATGATTGTGACCTTCTCCGGCTTGCCTCGCAGTGCCCAGTAGTACCGGGCAATCTTGATCGCGGTCTCGTTCGATTCCGCGCCACCCGACGTGAACTGGAAGTGGTTGACCGGTCCGGGGTACATCGCAGCCAGTTTTGCCGCCAGTTCGATTGGTGGTGGCGTCGCTAGACCGAAGAAGGTCGGGCCGTAGGCGATCTCCTCGATCTGCTGCCTCGCGGCTTCAGCCAGTTCCTTCCGGCCGTGACCCGCGTTAATGTTCCAGAGTCCGGCAAATGCGTCGATGTATTCCTTACCATCGGAATCCCAGATTGTGCTTCCCTCACCCCGAACCATAACCAATGGTCCATTTGCATGGACCTGTTTCAGATTCGAAACGGGGTGCAAATGGTAAGCGATATCGAGTTCGCGAAGCCGCGCGCTGTCATATCGGGACGTAGCCATCTTTGACCTCCTTGCGTGTCGAGGCTGCTACAGAACACTAGCACGATACGCCGTCCGCCACCGTGGAGTGTTCACTCTTTCGGACCGGGAATCGAGAGGCAATCGACGAGTGCAGGATCAGGTTGCGTCCTTATAGAACGCGATCAGCGCTAACCAACGGAAGGTGGCCGGGTGCCCAGGATTTCTACCAGGCGCTCGTGCGGAATTCCGTATGCTGTGTTTCCGTGATAGCCGCTCATTGTTCTGGCTGCAACGAGCGCATTCAGAACCGACTCTGCAGTTGCTTCGATGGTTGCCGTGAAAAGTCGATTCATTAAGCGGTCATCCAGTCTCGAGGAGGTGATAACTCCGGGATCTGCGTTTCGATGGAGGCGGCAATCATCGGCGGTCGAGAACGCGATCAATAGGTCCCCGGAGCTATTGTTCGCTGTGAGTCCGAGCCGGCCCAGTCCCATGATCCCCCGCTTGCACAGCCTCCGGCACTGGCGATCCGATAGTGGCGCGTCAGTCGCGATTACAACAATGATTGACCCGTCTCCGGGAGGAGAATCTCCGGGCAACGGCCGGAGATCATGGAGTTCGTCACCTATCGCTATTCCATTGATGAGCAGGTCTTCGCGCGCGCCGGTATTGCCTTGGACGAGAACGCCAACTGTGTACCCGGTGCCCGTGATGTCCACTACTCGAGATGAAGTGCCGATACCGCCTTTGAAGCCAAAGAGCAGCATTCCTGTTCCGCCGCCCACATTCCCTTCGGCAACTGGCCCGGGGGAAGCGGCATCGAGTGCCTGCCAGAAGTGTTCGCTCGTCACATGCTGAGATCGTATATCGTTCAAGAAACCGTCGTAAGTTTCGGCCACGACCGGTACTACGAAGTGTTTATCTCCAAGGGTAGGCTCCCGGGCGCACATCCACTCGACGATTCCCTTGTGTGCAGCACCAACCGAGAACGTGTTGGTGAGAACGATCGGAGACTCGAGGTAACCAAATTCGTCCACCTGGGATCGACCCGTAATTTCACCAGAACCGTTGAGAACCTCAATTGCGGCAGGGACCATCTCCATCAATATCGAGCCGCCGTGAGGCTGAACGACCGTCACGCCGGTCCTGGCGATGGAGTCGTCGATACCGGCCTCGCCGTGGATAATGGTGGAATGTCCGACCGTCACTTCGCCCACATCAGTAATTGAATTGAACGGCCCGGTTGGCAGAGTTCCAACTCGAATACCGAGTTCCCGTGAACGCATTATTATCCTCAACCCTGCCCAGAAGACTTAGTTCAGATCCGCCTAGCGATGGCGTCGAACGGTCTAGACACCGCTTTCGGTGAGATAGTGTAGTGCCGAGTCCACTTCTGCACTATTCAGCGCTAGCCGAGAGAGCGTAAGCGAACGATACTGCTCTGCCGAGAGCGCGCTCGGATTCAGGTAGAAGCGTTCAAATCCCGCAATAACCTGTGAGCTTGCTTTCCACCATTTGTCTGCATCGGTCCCCGCTATGACTGCATCGGCGTACTGTTCCAGGAACGCGTGCCACTCAGCCTCAACCTCTGCGAGGGATTTGCCGGTAACGCTTTCGATCGAATTCTGGCGGTAGAGCGACAGATACTGCTGATAGCCATAGCGTTCGATGGTAAAGAAGGCGAATGACGCCGAAGCGTCATAGTACACACGTTTACGCATTCGACCGGCGAAGTCGTCTTCGATAATCTCCGCCAGTGGTGGCAACGCGCCGGCTTGGTAGGTCCAGGCAGTCGACTGCAACGGCGAGACGTATCCGGCACTCACGAGATCGTCCGTCATCACCCAGGTTGCCAGACCTTCGACATAGAAGAGCTCGAAGGGCAAGTGGATCTCGTTTCCGGCGATCAGGTGGGTCATCTCGTGGACGAGCAATGCCTCGTACTCGTCTCTTACAACGCTTCCGTCGTCCAACATGAATATCCAGCGAAAATCAGACTCGGTGAATCCCTGACAGCCCATGCAGTCCTCGGCGAAAAGCTGGTCCGCGAGGAACACGGTGAAGTCGTCATTCCAGGCGGTGCCAAGCTTCTGATTCGCCTCGTCTCTCGCATCCAATGCTATGGTCGCAACTTCGGCGGCATACTCTGCGGAGTACGCGCCCGGACGGAACGCTATCGATACATCTTCGAACTGATACATCTCGGTATAGGTCGCTTCGACTGTCATCAGCGGCTCGGTAGGCAGTTCCATACTAGGAGCGTCGACTTGGACGTCAACCACGAACAAGTCAACGTCCGATCCACCACTCGATTCACTGTTCGTCGCAACGGAAGTACTGTCGCCTTCTGGCGCCGCAGGTGCCGATGGAGCTGTAGACGCTATCGCGACAGACGGTGGCGTTGAACTCGACGCTTCCCGGGAGCGGCGTCCACCTGGGAAATCTTGTGTGATTGCGAGCGTCCCGCCTAGCAGCATGACGACCGCGATGACTCCGAGAAATGCTCCGAATGGCTTCAAAGGATTTCAACCTCTTGTAATTCGCGTCGAGCGCCGACCTGCTCTATGATGCCCCACAAATAGGAACCAGTCATCATTGACCGCCCAATGCCATGGTGGCATCTGAACAGGGGGAATTGTGCCAGGCAATATTGAATCGCTTCTATCCTCAGTCGGTCAACGCGCCGGAAAATCAAGAATGGGGAATCCGAGAGAATCCGCGAAGATGATCTCATTCTACGCCGGCTTCCCCGATCCGGGTTCGCTTCCCTCCTCCGACATCATAGAAGCCACTCGAGTGGCGATCGACACGGAAGGTGATCTGGCCCTCCAGTATGGCGCATCCGCCGGGGATGAGTACCTCATCGATGAATTGCTCGCGAAGTTGTCTCGAGACCAGAAGATCGAAGCCGATCGGGAAAACGTACTGATAACCAACGGGGCCTCGCAGGCGTTGTCGCTGATCGTCGACATGCTCGTCGAACCTGGTGATGTCGTCATCAGCGAAGCGCCGACCTGGATGGGCGCGGTCGTGAACTTCCGGCAAGCCGGGGCCGAGATCCTCGATATTCCAGTGGACGAGCAGGGCGCGGACACCCATCGGCTCCGCCAGGTATTGGAGGACCTTCAAAGCCAGGACCGCAAGCCGAAGCTGCTCTATGTGATTCCGAATTTCCAGAATCCCATGGGAATCTCGATGACCCGGTCGCGTCGCGAGGACCTTTTGTCACTCGCCGGCGAGCACGATATCCCGATCATCGAAGACGATGCCTATTTTGATCTTCGCTACGCCGGTGAGATTCAGCCTACGCTGTATAGTCTCGACGACGCGAGCCGGGTGATGTATCTGGGAACGTTCTCCAAAATCATGGCAGCTGGAATGCGACTAGGATGGGTCGTGGCCCATGCTGACGTTATCTCCCGACTACTGGCTTTGAAGGACGATGGCGGCACGAGTCCGTTTGCAAGCTTCGCTGCGACCCAGTTCATGTCCTCCGGAACGCTTGTCGAGCACGTGCAGGAACTGCGCGGGCTGTATCACGAGCGCCGCAACGCCATGCTAGCGGCGCTGGAACGAGAGATGCCATCCGGGACAACCTGGACGACACCCGAAGGCGGGTTCTTCATCTGGGTGCGCTTCCCTGCCGGCGTCAACATGACACAACTGGTTCCGGCGTGCCGGGAACGAGGAGTTGAGATTAGCCCTGGACCGATCTTCTACTTCGATGACCGGGGTTCGCATGAGATGCGGCTTTCGTACTCGTTCGCGAATGTTGAGCAAATCAACGAAGGGATCTCCATACTGGGCCAGGCGGCCAAAGAAATGCTTGTGAGCTAACTGAGCGTGCGCTTTCGAGCCATCAACCGCCGGACAACCGGTCAAGTGAACGATGTGCCGCCTCGCGCCGGATGGCGTGGAAAGGACACGATGATATGACCCAGGGCCCGCAATCCTGGCTTACCAATCTGACCTCTGAGTTATCGCGGCGCGCGGGAAGCAGCGCTGCGCGCCCAACCCGAAGATCGACCTCCAACGCGGTCGCGTTTCTGTCAGGCGGCCTTCCAGATCCCCGAGAACTGCCCCGGGATACCGTCGTCGAAGCCACGAGGACGGCTTTGCTACGTGAAGGTGAATGGGCGCTCCAGTACGGACCCACACTCGGCGAGCCGAATCTGGTGGAAGCCCTGATCGAAAAGCTGGGCAGGGATCAAGGAATCGATGCACGTCCAGAGAACATTCTAATCACGGCCGGAGCATCACAGGCGGTTTCTCTGGCCACCCGGTTGCTTGTTGATCCGGGCGACGTCGTTATCAGCGAGGCGCCTACCTGGACCGGAGCCGTGCAGAAGTTCGCGATGTACGGAGCGGATGTTCGCGAGATCAGCGTTGACGATGACGGAACATCCACCGATGAACTGGAATGCCTGCTGAGGGAACTGCAATCTGAGGGCAAGCGACCGAGCTTCCTCTATCTCCTACCAAACTTCCAGAATCCAAGCGGCGTGACGACGACCCTCGCCAGGCGGAAGCGTATCGTTGAACTGGCAGGACAACATGGCGTACCGGTCATCGAGGATGATGCCTACTTCGATCTGCGCTACGACGGCGAGCAGGTTCCTACGATCTATTCACTGGCGAACAACGCAGATGTTCTTTACATGGGGACCTATTCGAAGAACATGGCCGCGGGATCCGATTGGGCTGGACGGTCGGCAGCGAAGATACCATTGCCAGACTCGCGGCTCTGAAGCTCGAAGGTGGAACCAGCCCATTCTCCAGCCAGGTCGCAGCGGAGTGGACCCGCAATGGAACGCTCGAGTCCCATATTCAGGTGCTTCGAGATCATTATCGTAGAAAGCGGGACCTCATGCTCCGGGAGCTGGAGAACAATATGCCGGATGGCGTGCGCTGGACGCGACCACAGGGCGGTTTCTTCATCTGGGTAACGTTGCCAGACGATGTCGATTCAGTCCAACTTGCTCGCAGACTCGGGGATCAGGGTGTCTTCGTGAGCGCAGGGCCCGGTTTTTATCACACCGATCGGGGCCATCACGAATTCCGACTCTCCTACTCATATCCGACAGACGAAGAGATCTCAAAGGGAATCTCGATCGTCGGGAACGAGATCCGGGCGTCGCAAAGCTAAACGACTGGACTTCCGCGTCGGTAGAATGAACTGGAGTTGCAATGACTATTCTTAGCCAGGATGCATGGATCAAAGATCGATTGTCGGAACGAGCGTTGCGCAGCGGTCCGGGCATGGTCGGGCTTGACCCGAGGAACGCGACAAAGGTCATCGGTTTTGGTGGCGGATTCCCGGATGCCTCGACGCTCCCGATTCAGGACATCATCGAATCCACGCCGAATCGCTCTCGAGCGAGACGGTGAATGGGCGCTTCAGTATGCCTTCGGGTCTGGAGTTCCTGAACTTGTGGACGCCCTCCTCGACAAATTGGCGCACGATCAGGGCATTTCAGCCGAACGGAACAATGTGCTCATCACAAACGGAGGATCACAGGCGCTGGGGCTCATATTCGAAGCATTCGTCGACCCCGGAGACGTCGTCATCAGTGAAGCACCGTTCTTCCTCGGAACCGTGCAGCGTTGCCGGGCGTCGGGCGCTGATGTGCGTGAGATCCCACTAGATCAAGACGGACTTGACGTCACAATTCTCCAGTCTACGTTGGAGGGTCTCAAGGCTGAAGGAAAGCAGGCAAAGTTACTATACCTCGTGCCGAATTTCCAGAATCCTACCGGGATCACCTACTCGCTCGAACGACGCAACGAGATCCTCGATTTATGCAAACTACACGAAGTCCTGATCCTAGAAGACGATGCTTACTATGACTTGCGGTTCGACGGGCAACCAGTCGCTACGTTCTACGAACTTGCCGGTTCGGATGACCTGGTCATGTATTGCGGGACATTTTCGAAGATTATCGGCGCTGGCATGCGGCTCGGATGGGTGGTGGCTCATCCTACGATCATTGCTCACCTCTCGGGCTTGAAGACGGACGCAGGAACACCAGCTTTTGCCAGTCACGTTGTGGCGGAATTCACTGGATCAGGCACCCTTGCCGAGCACATCGTCACGCTCAAGCAACTGTATCGAGAGCGACGCGACATCATGCTCGCGGCGCTCGAACAAGATATGCCGTCCGGGGTGAAGTGGACGCATCCCAGCGGCGGCTTTTTCATCTGGCTGACATTACCGGAGCAGCTCACCTGCGATAGTGTCGCCGCCGAAAGTCTGGAACGCGGTCTTCAAGTCGGACAGGGCACGAACTTCTTCACTTCTGGCAAGGGGCGCAACAATCTGCGATTGTCTTATTCCTTCAATGATGAAGCGGATATCAATAAGGGAGTAGCCATCCTCGCCGACGTGATCAAGAGCCAGATGGCGACACCCTGACTTCGTAGCTCGTCCACGCGCGGCTTTGATGTCGCTCGAAACGCTGCGTCAAAGCTGACCGAACTGGCTTGGGTCACTGAAACCGCTAGTTGCAGGCAAATCCGAGCTCCTGGCAAGCGATCGCTGTGCCAGTGTCACCCGCCTCGAGTGCGTCTCGCAAGTCAACCTGGTCGCCCGCAGCAATTCCGTGGGCGCTGAACCAACCCTGGTTCGCTTCGATGACGTATCGATAGGGCCCCGGGGCTGGGAACGTGACTGTTTGTTGCGGTGTGCCCGGCGTCTGGGGGGCCATATCGGTCAGTCCAAGGATTGCCCCCTGATCGTCGATCCAGGCGAGTGTCAGTGGAATGAACGTGTTGCAGTTCCAGAAGCCTCCAATCGAATCTGATGCGAAAACGAACAGCATGCCGGTGTCTTCAGGCATATCCGTCCGATGCATAAGACCACATCGCCGGGTGTCACTCGTTGCTGCGACTTCGAGCTCGATACTGGTAACGACGCCTGCAGCGTTCGTAATGGTTGCCGACGGTAGCTGATACGTGCCGGAGTCATCATGCGTCGCTGTCTCACGCCATTCCAGGTAGTGCGCGCCAGCGTTGTTCCACTCAACTTGCCACCCTTCAGGGTTCCCGGGTGTGTAGGTGAGGCAACGCCGCTCGAAGCATTGAATCAGTACATCCTGCTCCACGCCGGAGACCACAGCTCGAATCCAATATGGATCGGTGATCGGTGCGCCGACAGTTCCCTGGAGGTCGGGTATCAACGGCCCCTCAGCGAGTCCCACTTCAGTCCATATAAGTCCCGGCGATGTCAGGAACTCTAGAAAGATGGAAGCCACCGGCCGGTCCGGTAGTTCAACGGAATCCACGGCCACGACTCCGTATGACATCAAGCTAGGGTCTTCTCCAACCGTTCCGGCCGGATCAAGCATCATGTCGATTGGTTCGCCGGGACCATTAGAGACTAGCCGAGGCACGCTCGCAAGGGTGGCATAGCTCACAGCATCGGACTGATTTGCGTCTCCTGCCACATTGGCTGTTGCTGGCGCGTTTCGAGCGGTGGATTCACTCTCACCCGAGGCATTCCCGGTCAGCAGTTCTCTGACGAGCATGCCGCTGCGAAACGAATCGGGTGATCCGGCGCCTCCATTGTCTGGACGAAGATCGATACGCCCCTTTTCGTAGTATTGGACTGCTAGCTCTCGATCTCCATACTCCAAGGTCTGCTCACTCACGATGTCGCCGAGCGCGTCGGGCCCCCATGTCCAGGTCCGCCGCACAGCGCCGGAGGCGACCGGCTGATCGAATCGATTCCAGACGCGCGCCATCGATGCGTCCGAATCGCCTTTCCGAGTTGCCAGAGCCGAAGACGTGGCCATTATGAGCAGGGCAGTAACCACCACTCCCGCGAATGGTCGACGTCGTTTTGAATGTGCTTCGAACATGGCGATCCTGTAGGCTACGTGAGCAATCGTGCTGGCGTCCAGCGCATCAGTGCGACCTCCAGTGTACGGGAACATCAGTGAAGCGGGGAACACATGCCCGAATTGCCAGAAGTCGAAGCTGTTCGCGAGGGGATCGAGGAACAGCTTGTTGGGAGACGCATCGTCTCTATTGACAACCGGCTTCCAAAGTTCGTCGAGGGACCGCCCGGCCTCGAGATCGATGCATTGCTTGGAGAACAGGTCGTTGGTGTTGAGCGACGCGGTAAGTACCTCGCAATATTGTTTCCCGAGCTTGCAGCGGTGTTGCATTTGAAGCTAGCCGGGCAAGTGGTGCTGAGGGGTGGTGATACGGCCGGATTCGCAGCTGGCCATCCGGTTCCGGCGTTTGACGTGGAGCTGCCACACAAATCGACCCACCTCATATTCGAATTTGACAACGGTTCCAAACTTTATGTCACTGACATCCGGCATTTTGGCCGGCTCCGGCTGATGGCCGTCGGAGATTTGCCGGGCTATTGGTCTGACCTCGAATTGGGGCCCGATGCTCGATCTACAGCATTCAATCTGGTGTGGTTTGCGGCCGCTTTGAAGGCCCGAACTCGTTCCCGCGTCAAGCCACTTCTACTGGATCAACGCTTCCTTGCTGGTCTCGGAAACATATACGTGGACGAGTCGCTCCACCTGGCAGGGATTCACCCCGAACGCCTGTCGGCCAACCTGACGGAAGACGAAGTGCTCGCCCTTTACGATGCCATCGTGGATGTCATCAATATCGCCGTTCCGATGGGCGGCGCGGAGATTCTCAACGGAAAAGCAGTACCTGACCACGGTGAGTTTCCCTTTATCCATGGCAGGGAAGGGGAACCCTGCCTGCGATGCGGAACAACTATCGTGAAAATCAGAGTGAACAACCGCGGCACCTATGTCTGTCCTACATGTCAGACATCACCCTCGAGCAGATAGACAGCCACACCCTCCTTCTTGTGACTGCCTTGTAGTCCAGGAACATCGGTTACGGACGTCGAAGGTGGCACCTGCGGATAACTCACTTGCCCAGGAAGACTGGAGAACTGGATCGCTGATAAGCGAACCGGATGCAAGCGCAGCTATCTACGAAACTCGACCGCTTGACCGGAATTCCTCGCGCAACTCGGGGATCACTTGGTCGGCAATCTCGGACATGACCGGAGTGGGCGTTCCAGTTGGGATAACCATGAGAAACGCGCGCACGCCAACAGCCGCGTACGATCGGACGTGATCCACGAATGCGTCAACAGACTCCATTTCTGACGGCCCCTTTTGATAGGACCAACAAATCTCACGCGGATCCCGACCAATTTCTTCGCATAGACGGTTGAGACGCTGTCCATGGGCGGCAAATTCCTCTGGAGATCCACCCCCATCCCAGAGATCCGCGTATCTGGCGACGTAGCGCATCATTCGACGCCCGGTAGAGCCGATCATGATCGGGATGTGCCCATGCACCGGTTTCGGTTCAAATGGCGCGCTATCCAGGCTGTACTGGGATCCATCGAAGGTCGTTCGATCCTGAGATTCAAGCAGGCGGAGCATTTCCATCGACTCGGCAAACATATCGACGCGCGCTTTCGGAGGCGGGAACGGGATTCCGTAAGCTTTGTGCTCACGCGCATTCCACGCTGCGCCTACTCCTAGAATGCTGCGACCGTTCGAGACGTGATCGACCGTGACCGCCTGCTTGAAGAGCACAGCAGGATAGCGATGGGTTATCCCGGTCACCATCAGACCGAGCTGGACGTTGCCGGTCGAAGCGGCAAGTGCGCCGAGGAGCGTCCAACCTTCCAGACAGTCGCCCATCTCGTCATCTTCCCGCAAGGAAAAGAAGTGATCGAACGCCCAGGCACTGTCCCAAGCCGTTTCATCTGCCCACTGAAACTGCTCGACAAGTTCCGGCCACGATCGATAATGCTGACCGGCAACTATGCCAAAGTGAAGTTTGCCTGGTGGGGGTGGTTTGCCGTATGTTGGACCTGCCATGATCGCCTTTCAGTGTGTTTCACTGCTGCTTTCGCCTCCAAACCCTAACATCTCCACACTCACGCGTCGGAGCGGCTAACTCGTCCAGACATTAGTCGCTGACCCCTGCGATCGTAGCCGGAGCGCTGCCAGGCCCTTCGTTCACCGTTTCGTGGCGCAACCTGTTCGAATCGCGAAGCGGCAGCGCGCCAACCCCGGCAATCATCATGATCGCAGCCATGATCGGCCAGATCACCAGCGGATCGTCAGCATCCTGAATCCAGCCAGCGACGAGTGTGGCGATAGCTGCCGAACCGCCCCAGGTCATACTGAGCAGTGAGAAGTAGCGGCCACGCAAACGCACAGGAGCCAGCCGAATCGCGAAAACCGCGGTGAGCGGCATGAAGAGCAACTCCCCGAAAGTAAACATCGCAAAGACCGCGTACGCGGCCGATAGTGATTCGACCGTAAGCATCATCGCCGCGAACGCTCCCGCCCAGGCGACGGCGGCGATCGACAGCAAGATCCCGGCATTTCCCCTGTCTACCCGGGAAGCTATTGAAACCTGGAGCGCAATCACGGCAATCGTGTTGAGAAAGAAGAGCAGTCCGATAAATCCTTCACTCGCACCTGCTTCGCCTCGCAGAAATGGCGGGACCGACATGTTCATTTGTGTAAATCCGAGCACCAAAACGAATAGAAGTATCATCGTATAGACAAATGTGCGATCCTGAAGCACCGCTTTCCAACCCGGACGAGCGACGGATTCGTCCTCCGGACCAGCATCGGGCATGGCCCCCGGAACGAACAACCAGATCAGCACCGCGCCGGCCAGAAACAGGAAGGCTCCCGCGCTGAACATGATCCGGTACTGGGTCAAACCTCCCCCTGAGACCATCACACCTCCAATCAGACCACCAAGGCCAATCCCGACTGCATTCCCGACCCGGATCATCGAGAATGACGTGATGACTTTGTCCTCGGCAGCAATGGAGGACGTTAGCGAGTCGATCGACGGCCAGTAGGATTGACTGGCCACGTAGAAGATCATCGTAAACACGAGGTATGGCAAGGTCGATTCAGCCCAGGCTAGCAGCAGGGTAGCGATACCCATCATCCCGATTGAAGCGACTAGTATCGGTTTACCGCCAAATCGATCGATCTTTCCGGCGGTGTAGGTCACAAATGCGAGGCCGGTCAGACTGGCGATCGCGATGCCACCACCGACCAGACTGCCCTTCAGCCCGACGATCTGAGTGAAGAAGATGATCGTGAATGGAATGATCATGCCGCGGCCGGTCCAAAGAACGACGACCGCAAACATCAACGTCCAGATTGAACGAGGGTAACTCCGGCGGAATTCTCGCAATCTAGTCCTGACGGAGCGAGATTCAGGTGGTTTGCGTGGATCGTTGCCCAATCTGACTCCGTTTTCGCTGGCGCGACTAACCCTTCGAAGTTTCCTTCCAAATCGAGCATGGCACATCGAAAGAATGTCGTAGGGACGACGCCGCTTGCCACTCCGTGGTGAGAAGGCCCGGGCTAACTCTGGCTTGGTCCGTCAGATCCTTCGCGTGTCCCAGGCAATAGCGGCGCACCTCGCTCGTCAGCTTGGACCGGGTACACGTATGAGCGGGTATGACAAATCTCAGTCTGGCCATCCGCACGTCGTCCTCCGAGATTCCCGCGGCTCGCTCACGTCGGCTTCCCGATCAAACTGCCAGTCTGGCCGCGCTCGGTCTTCCCAGGCAGAACGAAAGCTCTCACAACACAAGTGCTCCATTTCTCCGTGTCACTGACAGATATTTGGAGCTAGTCAGGCACGATGCAAAACTTGAGCAGCAGAGCTGGCGCAGTTCGGATGGCTTCTCGGAGTTGCTCAGTACTTTCATAGCGTTCCGTCAGAACACGCCCTTCGCAAACAAGCGAAAGGTCGCTGACCTGGAACGGCCAGGGCTCCAACTTGAACAGCTCCCCGCTTCCGTTTAGCGGTGTCAGAGTCAAGTCCACCGGACCTCGACTTGTTGGGACTTTCGAGATAGTCGTCGAATCGGTTTTGCCAAGACAGATCATCAATGACAAAGCGTCGAATGCGGAAAGCAACTCACGATAGCGGCCCACCACCTCGAACGACAGACCGTAAGTGGACTCAACGACCGCTAACGCGTCCTTCTGGAAACTCTTCTCACGCTCGAGAAACGCATGAGTCTCCAGCACTTCCTCCGATGTGTCGGAATCGAAATCATGAAAGCGCTCGAACAGGTAGGTTCCGTGCATGGAAATCAATAGAGCAGGTAGGTACCCATAGACGATCGCTCGCTCAGTCGAATGACGCCAAACATCAAAGTGCTCCAGAGTAGGCAGTTCACTGAATGTGTAAGGCAAGCCCGTTTCTGGATTGAGCGTCGGTTGTTGTTCCCACTCAATCCAGGTTATGTCATGTTGCTCTACCGCGATTATGAGCTCTGTCCTGACCTTCGGGATCCCCCGGCTGTCATTGCCCCATGCATTCGCAAGCTGGCCCGAGATCCAGGCGTGTGCTGGCTGCGTTATGGCAACGAGTCTCGACGGTTCACGACGTAGTAACATCGAGTGGCTCCTTGGGGTCTGGTCCGCGCATCACCAGTCAATGGTGGTTCGGATTCTACGATGATTGATTGAACGAAACGAAAGTCCGGAACAGCGTGCATTGGCGTCTGATCCACCCGAACAGCCATCGTCCTCCAAGGGCTTTCGGTTGCCCAGGTCTAGGTGAAGCCATGAAGGTCGGGCTTGAACTACTTTACCCACGCCTCATAGGTCGAAACCCGGCCGGTAACGGGACCGCTGATTGAAAACGTACTCCTTTTGCCGATTCCTGCCAAACAGCGCCACACTGGCTTCCGCCACCTCAATGGGCTGGAGATCTCCTCGAACCAAATCCCGTCTGGTTGGCAGATTCGGAACGTGTTTTTGCATCGTCGCTTGCGTGACGAATTTACAGCCCGAGCGTTCCCAATTCGTCGACATTGGTCCGGGTGGATCAGGGACCAGCGCAATGATAGTGATCAGGAAGTGGCTTGGATTCGGTGTCTAGAAGACTGAAGCGACCACTGTTGGTCAAGGCGAGGAGAAGTAGACCTGGTCCGAGTAGGCCTCTCCTTGCCGGGCAGCGCGCGCGACGCCTATCAAGATCCAAACCAACACCACGGAAGCCGATTCTGAAGACCGGTGGAGTGCGCCGCTATGCCCTGGCTATCCTGGCTATGTTGCCGCTGACGGTCGGCGCTTGGGCTCTCAGTATCGTCTTGCCAACCGCCTACGAAACCTGGCGAGCAACGGACCAGATTTTTCAGTCCCGTGTCGATCGGGAACATTTCGCAGAAGCGGCGCCCCTGGCGCCAGCGTCCATGCCATCATCGGTGCAAGCGCTTGCCACCGCAACCGTGCAGGGTACGCCTGTTTCAGCGCTGACAACTCCGATTCCGATAAATCCAGCCTCTGTGGCCGGACCTTCTGCGACCCCTGACCGGCAGGCCGGCCCGACAACGACCACCCCAACGCAGGTTAGCCGTTTCAACCCGGGAGCGCTGACCGCCGCGACGCCAACGGCCACCTCACCCGGCCCTACTCCCACTCCGTACCCTGATTGGGATGGAGACGATCCGGTCCACATCATGCTCCTCGGGGTCGACACTCGGCCGTCCGAAGGTACCGACGGACGCAGCGACACGATTATCGTCGTCAGAATCGATCCCGCAGAAAAAAGAGTTGACATGTTCTCGATCCCACGCGATCTTGCCGTAGATATCCCGGGATTCTCAACTGGAGTCAAGATCAACAGTGCCTATCCATGGGGCGAAATATACGACGTTCCCGGCGGAGGGCCGTCTCTCGTCGCGCAGACGATCGAGTACAACTTCGGTGTGCCCATTGATTACTACGCAACAGTGGACATTCCGGGTTTGGAGAAAATTGTTGACACGATCGGCGGAGTTGTACTCGACTCGGACAACCAACTGAAAGATGACCAGTATCCCACTGAGGACTATGGTTACACGAGAGCCTATTTCCCAAGTGGACTTCAGAAGCTAGACGGCAAACGAGCTGTTCAATATGCAAGGACTCGACATTCCGACGGTGATTTCAGACGAGCAGAGCGCCAGCAGCAGTTGCTACTGGCGATTCGGGATCAGGCTTTTGCTTCTGGACTCATCACGACGTTGCCAGCGCTGATCAGTGACCTCGGAGACACGGTGCGAACCGATCTCTCTCCGCGCCAGGTTCTATCATTGGCTTCGCTCTCGCAAAGCATTGAGCGCGAGAATATCTGGATCCATTCGCTCGCGCCATACACGTACGCATCAGTCACCGATCAGGGCTGGTTTTTGCTTGGCGACTGGGACGCGTTGAGGTGGACGACGCAGAACCTGGCGGATAATCCTCTCGCGACCAACATTCCCGGCGATTAGATCCCGCCTTCATTCTCTGTCGACTGCGTCAGTCGACGATCTAGAATTCTGATCGGTGCGATCTGGGTCATCTTCACTTGACATCGCCGCACGAATCGACGTCAAGGCGTTCTGGCCCATCGAGTACGCCATTTTTGCGCCAATTGATGCGCGATCTGCAATCTGCTTCGTCGTCTCGCCCGCATAGTCGCGCGCGTAGAACTGGATTTCTGTCGCGGTCACCGTGTCTCGCTGGAGTTGTCCGCGAGAAAGCCCCACTGCCCTGAGGTGCTCGTCGACAACAGCCGGGTCCGTATTGCGGCTCCAACTGGATAGCTCCCGAAGCATTGGAAGCATCATGTGAATCCGGGTAACGGTCGTTGCGCCGGGTATGAATCGCAGCGCGGTCGATCGCATCTTCGATCCCGCGAATCCCTGCGTCCCGCTGCTGGAAGCCGCCTGTTTGGCCGCGCTTGGAATCGGGCTTGTTCGACTGTCAAGCGCCAGTTTGCGCGCAAGGTTGGCGTAGGTCGGGGACCGACGCATCAAGTCGTCAGTCCGGCTTCGCAGCGAATCGTTGTCGCTAATCGACTTGATGACGATATCTCGAACCATCGATCGGTTGAGGTTCAGAGGGTCGTACCGCACAAGCACACCGTCCGGGTCGGGCGTGGAAGATATCACAGCCGGCAAGACGCCAATCCAGGCAGCCACTCTGCGTCGCTGTGAGATCTCGTTGGTGTCCGGTTCGCTGCCGGCTTCCTGAGTCCAGGTGATCCTCATTCGGTCCTCGTCCAAGTGCTCGGCCCAGACTCTGATACCGACATCAATCTCCAGAGGTTCACCTGAGGCGCGTAGTATCGTTTGGCGTATTATCTCCGCGAGCCGGTATCGTGAGGTCATTTCGGCATCAATTGTGACGAGTAGAGCGTCCTCAGAATCTTCTTCCACCACAGAAAGCACACCAACACCTGACCGCAGAGCTTCAACGATTTCGGCGCCATAAGCACCCTTCACGGCGGTTGCGCTCTGCATGCGCCAGGTCATGCGCAACAGTGACGGGGGATCAACCTCTTCAGCCCAAACGCGGACAGCCTGCTCGTTCATCGTATTTGCCCCCTCCCGTCGCACGTAGTCTAATCACCATGGACTGAGATTGGATTCGCGAAATTAGCCGAAGGCGCCGAATTGACAGATACAGATCAACTTAAACTCGCTGCCGCTCAAGTCGCTGCGGATCTGGTTGAGCCGGGAATGCTAGTCGGGCTCGGCAGCGGATCAACGGCTCGGGCGTTTGTCGACGCGCTGGGTGCGAGAGTACGCAAGGGGCTGAACATCTCCGCCGTTGCAAGCTCCAAGCTTACAGCCCGAAGAGCGGAGTTGAAAGGAATCAAACTCGTTCCGTTCGACACTGCGCTGGATCTTGCGGTAGACGGCGCCGACGCGATCGAACTTTGCTCGCTTGCAGCGATCAAGGGCCTGGGCGGCGCACTGGTTCGCGAGCGGCTCGTCGCACAGTCCGCGGCACGATTCATTCTGATCGCCGACAAGTCCAAGGCGCATTCCAGCCTTCGGAATTGCCCCCCGACGATGCCCATTCCAGTCGAAATTCTTACCTACGGATGGAACCTCACGGTTCAAACGCTAAAGCAGTTCGGAAGCCCGGAACTCCGCACAACCGAAGGGAATATACCGTTCGTTTCGGACAATGGTAACCACATCGTCGATGTCTACCACTGGTGCCAGCACCCCATCGAAGAACTGGCGTCCAACATGAAAGCGCTCGCGGGCGTGGTGGACCACGGCATCTTTCTCAACCTCGCGACCGAGGCGATCATCGCATCGCCTGGCGGGATCAGGCGTTACAGTGCCGGGCGTTGCGATTTAGCCTCGAAATAGCGACTAGCTGCCGGGCGCAACTCCGCGAACCGTGGTCTCGATACTATAGAGCCCGGTGCGTGCGGTAATGTACAAGGTCGAGAACTCAGGTCCGCCCCATGCGAGGTTTGCGGGCTGCTCGTCAAGTTCAATTTGGCCGACTACCTCGCCATCCGTTGAGATCACCCAGATTCCGCCCGGTCCTGTCGTCCAGAGCCTTCCATCGGAATCCACTTTCATGCCATCTGGGACGCCGGGGCGCGCATCGTCTCGCATATCGACGAAGAGCTCGCCCTCGCTCGAAAGCGCACCATCGGCGAAGACGGTATACCGGCGGATCAATCTTGCGCCAGAGTCGGCGATGTACATCTGGGTTTCAACTGGGGTGAACGTCAGGCCATTCGGCTTGTCGAAATCTTCGGCTACACGTTGAACGGCGCCGTTCGTCGCTAGTCGATATGTCGCCATTGATTCGATCTCGCGAGTTTCTTCGCCTTCTCCTTGACTGAGCAATCCATAGTCTGGATCGGTGAAGTAGACAGCGTCGGTCGTCGCCACGACGACATCATTTGGACTGTTGAACCGCTTGCCTTCAAAGTCCTCGGCCAGTGGTTCCGGGGTTTCTCCCCATGCCGCTATGCTCACCCTGCGTCCGGTGTGTTCACAGGCAATGATGTTGCCGCTGTTATCAAGTGTCAGACCATTCGCATGGCCGCTCGGTCGCCGGTAAGCTTTGGCGTCGCCTCCCGGCGCCCACCGATAGATGGTGTCGGCAGGGATGTCGCTGAACAACAGGCATTCCCTATCCGGTATCCAGATCGGTCCTTCCGTGAACTGAAATCCGGTCGCCTCGCGTTTCGCCTCGCTGCTTCGCAGGAGGTCAGAAAGTCCATTATCGTTCTGAATTCGCAATTTCGCAGCTCCTCTCCAGCTTTCAACTATACGCTTTGCCGGAGTGAGCCACAGATGTTCCCGACTTCAGATGAGCCGCTAGATCACAATCCGTCCAATACCGTCAATGAAATCGATCTCTGTTCCGTATGGCTCGGAGAACTTGGAAACGTAGCCGACAATACGTTCCGCGTCCTCAACGGATGACTGGTAGGGAGTTCCCCTGCGACTGCGCGGCTCACCGTACCCGAGCGACATGCAGTGCAGCTCGATTCTCCGCAATTCCTGCCCCTCGAAATGGCATATGGGCAGCGCCGATTCCCAGTATCGCTGATCCTTGTGGAAACCCAGCAGCCCGTTGTCGTACACATCGGCTGGCGTTGATTCGATGGTATCGACGCGCCACATTTCGTAGCTGTCTGCCGGCAGGCGATTCACGGTCTCGAATTCGAACCACAGGTTTCCGAGGCTATAGAAAATCGGTTTGCCCTCGTACAGCTCGATGCCACGCATGATGTGTGGCCCGCTTCCGGTCACGACATCCGCACCGGCGTCGATGCAAGCGCGCCCGAACGCTTCGATGAATCGAGCCGGCTTCTCGATCTGGATCTCCGCTTCATGCGCATGGATGCTTACGATGACAAGATCTGACTGCCTGCGCGCGTGCTCGATCTCTCTGACTATTCGAGCCAGATCTCCCGGATGAGGATACGTGTGGATCTCCGAAACCTCAGATCGTTCATAGACCGGACCGTCCGTATGTGTTCGACCCAGGAAGAACATCTGATTTTCTGGATCCTCCGGAGGTGGACGGAACTCTGTGCGGTCGAGCCAGCGATTGACTTCCGCCACCCCGATCGTTTCACTGATTCCTTCGAGCTGCCGGAAAAGCTCGTCCTCGAGTCTGATTGTGGTCCTATGTCGAAGCGGGTTCAGCCCAGGTCGTCCGCCAAAATCACCGCGCCGCTCGCCAGCGCGTTGACCCGGTGCGAATGACGAAGCACAGGAGATCAGAGCAACTCGTCCACTGGAAGTATCGAGATAAGCCGGCGCGGAAGCTTCGCCAAGAGCTTCCCCGACGCCTGCAAAGGTCATTTCGAGCGCACGCATCGCATCTATATGCGACAGCAACCCGTCCGTTCCGAAATCGAGCGAGTGATTGTTGGCGGTCGCGAAGAGATTGAAGCCGCTGGCCTGCATGTCACGCCCGATATGACGCGGAGCCGACAGATGAAGCCCACCGGCTTCAACAGCGGGCGTGCCCTGATAGTCGTTGATCAGCATCTCGAAATTGGAGAACCTGACATCAACTGAGCGCAACAATTCAAGCAGCCCTTGGTCCGCTCTTGGCACATACGGCCTCGTAATCAACGCATCACCCGACAGCAGAACGGACAGTTGGTTCATTCCGGCTCCCACTCCATGCTCCTCAATTGCACCTAAGTCTTTACTCTCGTTGTCGAGGATCGAGCGCGTCTCGCAGACCGTCACCAATAAGATTGAACGCCAGGACGGTCAGGAAAATCATGACTCCTGGCGGTATCGCCATGTGACCAAACGTCAGAATGTACGCCCTGGCATCCGCGAGCATATTGCCCCAGGAAGGAGTTGGGCGTTGAATTCCGAATCCGAGGAAGGAGAGCGCCGCCTCCAGGATAATGATGCTCCCGATTGACAAGGTTGCCAGCACAATGACCGGCCCCATGACGTTCGGAAGCACATGCCGAATGATGATGCGCAGATCTTTTGCGCCAAGCGCGCGCGCGGCGAAGACGTAGTCTCGTTCCCGAACACTCATCACCTCAGCACGGACCACGCGTGCATAGGTGGCCCAGACGGTGAGGCCGATCACCCACACCGTCATCTGCAGGCTTGGCCCTAGGACAGCGGCCAGCACGATTAGCAACACCAGAATCGGGAACGCAAGTAGTGCGTCAACTATTCGCGACAAAAACGTGTCGATCTTCCCGCCAAAGTACCCGGATATGGCGCCAACGGTGACGCCGACGGTCAAGGAAATCAGCATGGCGAAGACGCCGACGACCAGTGCAATTCGAGTGCCGCGAATCAGGCGGCTGAGAATGTCTCTGCCGATATCGTCGCGCCCCAGCGGGTGTTCCCAGGATGGGCCTTCGCCCCGAAACGCCGAATCGGGCTGGTTGGGATCGTAGGGCTCGAAAAGTTGTGGGACAAGCGCAATGATAATCAGGATTCCGATGAAGAACGCGGCGATAACGCCAGGCTTGAATCTCTTGAACCGGTCCCAGCTTCGCCGGAACTCCGATCGCCGCTTGCGTTCGACGCCCGCCAATGAAGATGCATCTGGCTGCAATTCGGTAGCTTCGCCCGAGACGTCGACGTTTGGAGATGTACTCACGTTCGCGTGACTCCCTCTGCTACCCTACCCGAATGCGTGGGTCGATTACTGCATATAGAAGATCAGTAACTAATGTTGCGACGACGACGAACAGCACGAACATCACCGTGATCGCTTGCACCACCTGGTAGTCCAGTCGATCTACCGACTGAATGAACAGTCTCCCGATCCCGGGAAACGCAAAGATCGTTTCAACGACGATCGTGCCGCTCAAGAGGAAGGCAACTCGCAGACCCAGTATAGTGACAATGGGAAGGAGCGCGTTTCGTACGACGTGCCGGTAGAGCACTACCCGCTCGGCTAGCCCCTTGGCGCGCGCCGTCGTAACGTACTCCTGATTGACCACTTCGAGCGTCGAACCTCGCATCAATCTGGCCAGGATCGCGGTTTCATTGACTGCAAGGACAGCAACCGGAAGGACCCAATTCTTCCAGCTCCCTGTGCCATATGACGGTAACCATCCTAACTCCCTCGAGAATAGGACAATCAACGTTAACCCCAACCAGAAGTTCGGGAGCGCGACCCCGGCGCTTGCCCAGACCATGATTCCCGAGTCGAAAAACGAATATTGTTTGACCGCGGCTACGATTCCGGCCGGTATGGCAATCAGCACCGCGAACGTCACTGCGAGGAAGTTCAGCTTCAGTGTTGGCAACATCGCTTCCATGACCATCTCTCGCACCGGCACGCCTGTTCGGACAACCGATCGGCCGAAGTCACCCTGGATGAAGTTCGAGAGCCAGGTGAAGTACTGTTCGTACCAGGGCTTATCCAACCCCCACTTCTCCTGAATTCGCGCGATCTCCTCGTCCGTGATGATGGCTTCCCCAACCATGATGTCGATGGGATCGCCGGGCGCGAGTTGCATCAGTCCGAACGTGAAGAACGTCACGATGAACAGGACGATCACACCCTGGAGCAGACGCCGAATCAGGTAGGTGACCATGTTGGAGTTCCCCCCGCAGTTTCAGAACGCGTATTCTCGACACGGTGACGGTTTTCGCCGCCTGCCACGGCCTCAGGCATCGAACACAGACGGGTGCTCCGGGCGGGCCATACAACGGCCCACCCGGAGCACGCAAGGATCCTCAGAGTGACTTCAGACTACTCCTCAATCCACATCACATGCAAGAACTGGTACTGGTTGCCAGCCACCAGCGGGTCCACTGGTAGTCCCTTCACCCGTGGAGTGAAGATGTTGAACCAATCCCAGTACTTGATGAACATGAAGGGCACCTCTTCAGCGACGAGCTTCTGCAACTCGCTGTAGATTTCCTTTCGTGCCTCCGGATCAGTTTCAACAAGTCCGGCATCGAGTAGTTCATCCGCACGTTCGTTCTGCCAGTTACTCCAGTTGTTTCTGGCATCGGAACGCAGCGTGTTCGTTGCATCCGGTTCGCCGGAACCACCTCCATACGTCCAGTTGTAGAGCGACATGTCGATCTCACCTGATCGCTGGCCCTCCTGAATGGTTGCCAGCGGAGCTTCGGCGATCTGCATGTCAAAGCCAACTTCCTTGAGGTTGGCCTGGACAAGTTCAGCCTCAGGTCGACGTGCTTGATCACCAGTGATGATCGTGCAGGTCCAGGATAGCGTCTGCCCGTCCTTCTCGCGGATGCCATCCGCGTTCAGCGTCCATCCCGCCTCTTCAAGAAGGGCAGCCGCCTGCTCCGGATCATAGGGGTACAGAGCGACATCCGGCTCGTAGTAGAAGTCAAGCGCAGGAGAAAGATTCGCGGTGGCCAGCACCGCAAGTCCCTGCCAGAGATCATCTCTGATCGCCTCACGGTCGGTGGCGAACATCATGGCCTGGCGCACGCGCTTATCCTGAAAGATCGGATTCAAGTTGTTGATCATGAAGTGGTTGACCGCGACGCTTGATGTTATCTGAACGCTGTAGTCAGAGAAGGCCGGATCATCGCGGAAGCGCAAGTGATCATCGGTAACGAGCGGCCAGACGGCTGAGTCCGCCTCCTGGTTCTCAAGCGCAATTGCGCGCACGGATGCTTCGGGAACGATATTCTCGCGAATGCCGTCCATGTAGGCTGCGCCGTCCCAGTAGTCGTCGAATCGCACGAGTTCGGTGAACTCCGCGGCTCGCCATTCCTTGAGCATGAATGGCCCGGTACCAACCGGATCGCCCTTGTAGGCGTCCTCGCCGATCGCGCTGTGATGATGCTCCGGAACGATTCCAGCCTGCCCAGCCCGTGTGAGGAACGCGGCATTGGGAAGATCAAGAGCCACGACAACTGTTGTTTCGTCAACAGCTTGCACGTCCGTGACACCCTGGTAATTGCTTGCCGATGCAGCGGCGTTCTCCGGATCGCGGTAGTAGTTGAACGTATAGGCAACGTCGGTCGCGTCAAACGACTCACCATCGTGCCACAGCACGCCTTCTCGAGTAACAAACGTGTACTCGAGTCCGTCGTCCGACACTTCAAAAGACACCGCAAGACTGGGCTGGAGGATGAAGTAGTTATCCAGCTTGAGCAATCTTTCGGTGATATTGCCGGCGATAAAGTAGTGGACCGAAGGGCCCCAGTCGTCAGGACTGAGACTCGCGACCTCATGGTGTCCAAGGCCGATGAAGACACCACCCTCGACGGGAGCGTCCGCCGCAGGTTCCTCGGTGGCCGTTGGCTCTTCGTCAACCATCTCCTCGGTGGCTGTTGGCTCTTCGTCAACCATCTCCTCGGTGGCTGTTGGCTCTTCGTCAACCATCTCCTCGGTCGGTGTCGCTTCTTCACCTCCACCACCGTCTGCCGGTGTATTGGTAGGCGTGTCCGCATCTTCGTCGTCATCATCGTCGCCGCCACAAGCCGCCATCAAAGCGCCAACCGCGGGTGCGCTTGCCGCGAGAGCGATGGAGCGCTTGAGGAAGCTCCTTCTGCTAGTTGGCTTCAAACGAGTGAGCGCCTCACTCATGCGTTCGTCAAGACTTGCCATTGACACTCCTTCTCTAAACTACCCGGTCTTCGCAAACGCTCGAAGTGAGACCCCTCATGTACGGCGAGACCAAGCTATTGGCTACGTCCGCGCCGCTCGAGCGTGATACCGATTACCTTCGGACGTGACGGTAGAACCACTTCAGGCTCCTGTCAAGCCTCTGGGCTGCGGAAATCTACGCAACGGGCAATGTCCAATGTAGAGAGTACGTACCAGCCACGTTTGTGGACGTATCAAGCGGGAAGTGACAAGTGCCAAGGAGGATGAATCGATCGAGAACGGGTTCTCTCGAAAAGGCGAGATGAAGCAAATTGCAGAACAATGAACGGCTTACTCGCGCTGCCGGGGATCGAGAGCATCCCGCAGGCCATCTCCGATGAGGTTAAACGCCAGGACCGTGAGGAAGATCATAATACCTGGCGCAATTGCTATATGCGGATAGTTGCGAATGTGCGCCCTTCCGTCCGCCAGCATGCCACCCCAGGAGGGTGTGGGGCGCTGAACACCAAGCCCGAGGAACGAGAGCGCAGCCTCAAGGATGATAATGCCGCCCACGGCGAGACTCGCGAGGACGATGATCGGGCCCAACACGTTTGGCATGACATGGCGAATGATAATGCGTCGGTCAGTCGCACCGATTGCCCGCGCGGCAAAGACGAAATCCCGCTCTCGGACGCTCAGGACGTCGGCTCGAACAACCCGAGCGTAGGATGACCAGACGGTCAAACCGATCACAATCACCGTCGTTTGCAGACTTGGACCAATCACAGACGCTAGGGTGATCAGCAGCACGAGAAGTGGAAACGCCATGACCGTATCGACGATCCGGGAGAGAAAGGAATCGGTCCAACCACCGAAGTATCCTGCCAACAGCCCGATCGTTAGACCAATAATGAGCGAAATCGTCATTGCGGACAGGGCGACGATGAACGCGACCCGAGTCCCCCTGATGAGTCGGCTAAGCACATCTCGCCCGATGTCGTCTCGACCAAGCGGGTGCTCAAGAGTCGGGCTCTCCCCTCGATCACGCAATGACGTCTCATGGTATGAGTATGGCTCGAAGACTCCCGGGATGATTGCAATGATCCCCAGTATGCCGATAAACACCAGCGCGACAACGCCAGGCTTGAAACGCTTGAAGCGAGACCAAGCTCGTGAGAATTCCGTTCGCCGTCGTCGCTCGATGCCGGCTAACGCTGAATCTTCTTGTGCTGAGTCCGATGCATGATCAGCGACATTTGGTTGTGGCGGGCTTGCCATATGATCCGCCCGTTCTATCCGATACGGATACGAGGATCGATGATCGCGTACGTAAGATCAGTCGCGATGTTGGCGAAGATTACCAGCACGGTAAACAGCACCACGATCGCCTGCACGACCTGGTAGTCCGCCCGGTAGACCGATGAGATAAACAGTTGTCCAATCCCTGGCCAGGCAAATATCGTTTCGATCACGACGGTTCCGCTCAGCAGGAAAGCTGCTCGTAGACCAATCGACCGTGATGATCGGCAACAAGGCGTTCCGCACGGCATGACGGATGATCACCGAGTATTCGGAGAGTCCCTTGGACCGCGCGGTTGTCATGTAATCCTGCCCGAGGACCTCGAGCATCGTCCCGCGCATCAGACGAGCGAGAATCGCGGTTTCGTTGATCGCCAGCACGAATACCGGCAGTATGTAGTATCTCCAATCGCCGGAACCGCTCGCCGGCAACCAGCCGAGATACAACGCAAAGAGGATGATCAGCATTAGTCCAACCCAGAAGTTTGGCAAAGCGATACCGGCACTTGCCCAGACCATGATTCCCGAGTCGAAAATCGAGTACCGTTTGATCGCCGCGATCATGCCTGCGGGAATTGCCACCAGTATCGCGGCCAACAGGGAGAGAGAGGTGAGCTTGAGCGTGGGCCAGGCCGCCTCGAGCACCATCTCGTGCACCGGCACACCAGCACGAACAACGGACTGGCCGAAGTCGCCGGACACGAAATTACCAAGCCAGGTGAAGTACTGTTCGTACCATGGCCGGTCCAGACCCCATTTTTCGAGCAGCCGGTCGTAGTCCTCCTGGGTAAGCTGTGTCGCTCCTTCCCCGAGCATCGTCTCGACGGGATCGCCTGGTGCGGCTTGCAAGATGCCAAACGTGGCGATCGAAACCAGAAATATCACGATAACGCCTTGAAGAAGACGTTGGATCACGTAGCGGTACATCCGCTCGCCCTTTTACGTTGAAAACGATGTGAGTGGCGCTGATCCACCACTCACATCGTTTCGGATTCCCTAGGACCCTTCCTCGTCAATCCACATGAGATAGGCGGTGTTGTAGAGTTGGCTTCCCGTCAGCACGTCGTCCGGCAAGCCCTTTACGCGGGTGTTGTAGAAGTTGAACCAGTCCCAGTACTTCACATAGATGAAGGGGACATCCTCGGCCACGAGCTTCTGGACCTGGCTGTAGATCTCCGCGCGGGCATCTGGGTCAGTTTCCAGCAACCCGGCATCAAGAAGTTCATCCATTTCAGCGCTCTTGTACTTGCTGAAGTTATTGAGCGCGTCGGACCGGAGCGTGTTCGACCCATCTGGATCCCCGGAGCCACCGCCGTACGTCCAGTTGTAGAGAGCCATGTCGTGGGTGCCATCTCGCATACCCGTCGAAGCGCCGGTGGTGTCCTCGATGCTCACGCTACATCCGATGGCGTTCCAGCTTTCCTGCGCGAACTCACCTTCCGGACGACGCGCCTGATCGCCAGCGATGATGGCCAGAGTCCACTCGAGCCTCACGCCATCCTTCTCACGAACCCCGTCGGCGCCAACCAACCAGCCTGCGTCTTCCAGCATCTGCATCGCGAGATCCGGATCATACGGATAGTCGGTGACGTCCGGCTCATAGTAGAAGTCGAGCGCCGGAGAAAGATTCGCGGTTGCTCTGACTGCCAGCCCCTGCCAGAGTTCATCGACGATCAGATCACGATCCAACCCAAGCATCAGCGCCTTGCGCACCTCTTTGTCGGCGAAGTACGGTCGTTCGTTGTTCATTGGGAAGTGGTTGACCGCGGTGCTCGACGTGACATAAGTCGTAAACTCGCCACTATCGCGCAAACGGATATTGTCTTCCGTCACCAGAGCCCACACCGAAGAGTCGGCGGCGCCGGTTTCAAGCTCGATTGCGCGCACGGAAGGCTCGGGGACGATGCGCTCGCGCACGGTGTCCAGGAGCGGCCGTCCTCGGAAGTGGTCGTCGAATGCCTCGACCTCCGTGAATTCAGCCGCCCGATATTCCTTAAGCATGAATGGGCCGGTGCCTATTGGCGCGCTCTTGTAGGCATCTTCACCAATTTCGCTGTGGTAATGCTCGGGCACGATGAAGGCCTGTCCCGCACGCGCAAGAAACGCGGCATTGGGACCGTCAAGAACCATGACAACCGTGTAGTCATCCGGAGTCTGAACTTCGGTAATCCCGGCAAAGTTCGACGCCGTCAACATTGCGTTTTCCGGATTGCTGTAGAAATCGAACGTGTACTTGACATCCTCCGACGTGAACTCCTCGCCATCGTGGAATGTCGCCCCCTGCACGAGGTTGAACGTGTACTGCGTCCCGTCTTCCGTTACTTCGAACGATTCGGCGAGCGTTGGCTGCAATACGTACCAGGCGTCCAGCTCCACCATAGCGTTGTGAATCTGGGTAACCATCACCCAGTGCACCGTCGGTCCAGCATCGTCAGGGCTCAGGCTTGAGATCTCATGGTGACCCATGAGAATCAGACCCCCGCCTTGCTGCCCCTCGCCGCCGCCAGCATCTTCGGTTGCTGTCGGCTCCTCCTCTTCCTCAGTTGCAGCTTCCTCCTCGGTAGCGCCCGACTCGGCCGCTGTAGCCGTGGGCTGGCCCCCAACCCCCGGGGTTGGCACGGTCCGCTTCGTGGTTGCGGTTGCATCACCAGCATCACCACTGTCGGTCTCCGTCGAACCCGCGTCGTCGTCATCGTCGTCATCGTCCCCACCACAAGCGGCGAGAAGCGAAGCAACGACCGGAACACTTGCGCCCATGATGGCCGAGCGCTTCAGGAAATCTCGCCGGCTTACCCCATCAAACCGTCCTAGAATCCGGTCGATTCTGGTCTGGTCCTCATTCATTCAGATCCTCCTCTTGATCGAAACCCCTGCAATAACCAGCCGTGGCACGAGGCGCCGCTCCACTAGGAGCGTCATGAGGCTGGACTATTGCGCGGGCATTCTAGACCATTGGCACCTCACTTGGCGATAGTCCCTCAACTCACTTCGGTAAGTGAGAAGGAAGGCCATCCACTGTAATCTACGCATTCCAATACTGATCGGTCCTAACCGGCGGGAACACCGACAATCTGGCCTACACCCTCCACATCACGTAGGTCGGTCCCAAATGCACTCGACAGCGAAGTGAATCGGGAGAGTATTTCTGCCGCCTCTTCCCGTCCGGCGAGCGCCGGACGCCCACGATGGCGAGGCTCTGATGAAAGACGTAGTGTGACTGGGTGTATCGCCATCGATACGAGGTCGCGATCATCCCAGACGCAGACTGGCATGATCGTTTGCCAGTAACGACGATCTGCAGGAAACCCTTTCTCACCGTCCTGGCTTCGTTGGCGAAACAGCTTCCCGGCATGGTTTCCTGGATCGACTCGAAACGTCTCGTAAGAGTCCGAGGGAAGCTTGAAGGTGAGCTCGTTCTGCCCCACGAAGTTGCCCAAACTGTAGAAGATCGGACTGCCGTTGTACATCTCCATCCCGCGGATCAGGTGCGGACCGTGTCCAACGACTACTTGAGCCCCTTCGTCGACCATCCGGTGAGCAAACTCGCGAATGAAATCAGCCGGAGATTCCTTGTCACTCCCCTCCTCGTGCGCGTGAATGCTAACGATCACGATGTCGGCGCGATCGCTGGCTTCGCGCACCCAACCCGAAATCGCCTCCAGGTCTCCCTGGTGGGCGCGGGTCTCGAGTCGAACCGAGTCAGACTTCTTGAAACTACCTCCCAGGAACGGGAAAACGTCGGGATCCTCTGGGGCGAATCCGAAACCCATCTGGATCGACTGCAGCCGGCGATCTTCCAGACCAAGATCCTCGGCGACAGCGCGAATAGTCTGAAACTGCTGTTCAGTCACATGGTAGGTGGTCGAATACCGCAAGGGATTCAATCCTGGCCGGCCGGCCATGTCCGGGCGTTGTTCACTAGCCTGCTGCCCCTTTGCAAAGGTCGAAGCGCAGGAAATCAAAGCAACCGATCCGGAATCCGTGTCCAGATAGACGGGCGCACGCGCCTCCGCGAGATTCCGGCCAATGCCAGAGTAGGCGATTGATCGCCGGTCGAGTATCTCGATCAATTCGAGCAATCCGAGTACGCCGTAGTTGAGACTGTGATTGTTTGCAGCTGCAAGAAGATTGAACCCTCCATCGCGCAACTCACCCAGAACCCATTCGTGTGCCCCCAGATGGGCGCCGCCTGACTCTTCAACCGGATATCCAACGAAATTGTTTGGAACAGTCTCGAGGTTGGTGAATCCGACATCCGAGCCACGCACAATGTCGTACATGGCGGCTGTTTCCCGGTCGCGTCCGTGCATGAGGCCGCGGGTTATGAGGCTGTCACCAGTCAGCGCAACGCGAATACCTGACATCACTCGACTCCGTGCCACTAGAGCCTGCCCGTGCCTTCGTTCAGTCGAATTGGGGCAATAACGGGCGGCTTTCAGGTCAAGGAGTCAGGCTAGAAGAAGTCCATCGAACTAGTCAAGATCGGAAGATGGCGACGATCCGCCGAGCCGCATCCACCCCATGATGCGCCGCTTGACGTCCGTGACTGATTCCTCTTGATCAAGTTGCTTACGCACACGCGACCAGGTTCCCTTATCGGTCCGGTAGACGGCGCGATTCCCCCGCTTATCGAAGAACGCGAACATCTCACCGTACTGCAGCTGAAACCATCGATAGGTGGTGGTCGCGACGTTTGCTCCGGCACGGTCGTCGGGCCCCATGGGCGTCAATTCCGCCGCGTGGAGATGCAGCGGATGATACTGACCGTCGATTTCCTTATCGTCAATGAAGATCTCTCTCGCCGCGGTCAAACCGGGGAACTCGGCGATCAGTTCGGAAACAGCCCGCATCAGCATCGGGTATCTGGGCGCCTGCTCATGCGCTAGCAATCGATTTGAATCAGCTCTGCCGAGCGCGGGTGATGGAATCCACTCCAATATCTCCTTCAGCACAGAATCGGCGCTCTCTCCAGGGGAGGTTCCGATTGCTACCCTTAGTTTCCCTCCTGGACTCGTGTAGCGAGGGGGATCTTCTCCATCAAGCATGATCATGCCAAACTCGTTTGCTGGCTGATGACTGAATGCCAGGCCACTCGTGCGTCTCGTGACAAGCATCCTGTCCCAACCAGCGTCCGGGTGAAATACGGGAAGGACATCAATAGCAGAACCAGGAAATCGAGCGTAGACGATCTCGCTGGCTACGAGCCACCCGATAGCATAAGCCAGTCGATTTGGCGTTGCTGCATATAGATCTTCTGGTTCGATGCTCTCGACAAGCGGGTTTGCCGGCACGCCCTCGTATCGCTCAGTAGCGATTCCAAGCAGTTCCTGGATCGGCGTTCGGCCGTCAACGACAGCGGTCATGAAAGCGGTCCTCGCTCTTCAGTTGATAATGGATCGTCAGCGATCCATTCTGGGGTTACATCGGGAGTTTCCTGGCTCAAGTCCATCACATGCACAGCGTGCGGCGGGAGAAGCACCCGCCGTCGCCCGAGTGCTTCCAGGTCGAGTTGACGGTAGAGCGGATCGCTTACCGAGATTTCTAGGATCGTTGACCTACGCGAACCGTCCGGTTGAAATGCAAGCGAGTGCAACGCTCCGTAGTCTGTGGACTCAAGTAGGATACCCGTGAGGACGTTTTCATCGCCCGGGGCCATCTCGTCTTCAGGCAATATGCGAATATGCTCCGGCCGGATCACGACCTCGACTTCGCCTGGATCGTGGCTCATACCCGCGACATGCAATGTCCCTATATCAGTGCGCACCGCAATTCCATCGTCAAAGGATTCCAGTACGCTACCCCGCATCACATTGACGGATCGAACGATCTCGGCAACGGACCGACTCGCCGGACGGGTAACAATCGTGCGTGGCGGATCGACTTGAAGCACCTCGCCACGGTCAATCAACGCAATCCGATCGCCGATTTCGTACGCCTCCTCAAGGTCTGAGGTAGCCACCATAGCGGGGATGCCAATCATGCGACGGACTCGCTGCACGTCGTGGCGAAGGCGACGCTGCAGCGACACTTCCATTTCCCGAAACGGCTGGTCTATAAGCAAGATCTCCGGGTCGAGGACCAGGGTCCTCGCAAGCGCTACCCAATACTGAGATCGCTCATCTAGGTCTCGGACGAGCCGGTTGCGGGAGACGGAAAGCGACAGCAAGTCGAGGACTTCATCGATGCGCCGCTCCGACTCGTGGTGGGAATATGGATGAGAGCGCCGGAATGGGAACCTGACATTCTCGGCGACGGTCTCGTTCGGAAAGAGAGCGTCCACACTCGGCACCCAGCCAGCATGCCGCTCACCTGGAGGCAGGTTGATCGCGAGAGCGGGATCGAAGACGGTCCGGCCCTGGATCTCGATCCGCCCATGCTCCGGGTTGTAGACGCCCGCCACCGACCGGAGGATCTCTGTCTTTCCGGCGTTGTCTCGCCCGAGAAGCACGAGCAACTCGTTGCCTATCGACAGAGATACAGAAAGCAGGTAGTCCCGTATGCGAGTCTGAAGCTGAACCTTAACGAACTCCACCGCGACCATCCCCACTTGCGTGTCGTCAACGCGGATGGCTCCAACGCTGATACACTACGCGCCTGATATTCCGAGAGACCCCAAACCCCCGGAGGAGCGTGCCCGTTTCCCGGACGCCATCGAAGGGTAACATCAGATGTTTACATGGCGCTATAGATGCGACGGGGCCGACGCCGGACCCGCAACTTCTCCAAAGTGGCACTGTCCGATACACGAGGAACCCCTCGACATCGCCGGCCCGAACTCCGTGGATCTGATCGATTTGAGCGCCGTTGGCATCCGTCGCTACTTGCCGCTGCTTCCGGTCGACTCCGAGCGATTCAGTTCGCTGGGCGGCGGGATGACGCCGATTCTTCGCGGCACCCTTGCCGGGATGCCGGTGACATTCAAGCTCGATTCCCTGCTGCCAACCGGCTCGTTCAAAGATCGCGGAGCGGCTGTGGCCGTCGCTCACCTGGCAAGTTGCGGCGTAACGAAGATCGTCGTTGATTCATCTGGAAACGCCGCGGCCTCGATGGCTGCATTCGCCGCCGCAAATCGAATCGAATGTGCGGTCTATGCACCGTCCAGCGCTTCGCCGGCCAAACTCGTCCAGGCTAGAGCCTACGGCGCTACCGTTTTCGCAGTTGAAGGTTCGAGGGAAGCCGTTGCGGCTGAGGCCCAGTGTGCTTCGTCGGAGGATGCCAGTTCGTTCTACGCAAGCCACAATTGGAGTCCCGTCTTTGCAGAGGGGGTCAAGACGTGGGCCATCGAGGTCTGGGAGCAACTTGGAGCGAAGTCTCCCGACACAGTGTTCGTTCCGACGGGCGGTGGAAGCGCCCTCGTTGGAGCGCACCGGGGGTTCTCAGCGACCGGGACCTTGCCGCGGATTATCGCCGCCCAACCGGCTGCCTGCGCTCCTCTTGTCGCCGCGATCGAAACAGGAGCCCAACGAATCGAGCCTGCTGTGCCGAACGATACTCTCGCTGAGGGCGCCAGGATCGGCAACCCCCCGCGTGGGAAATTGCTCCTCGAAGCCGTTCGATCTTCATCGGGCTCGGCGGTCGCCGTAAGCGAGCAAGGTCTGGTGGAAGCACTCCGAGCGCTGTGGAGCCAGGGGATCTACGCCGAGCCGACTGCGGCTCTCGGTGCAGCCGCCTTTATAACGATGGCGAGGAACGGTCAGGTCGATGGCAGCCAAACCAACGTCATCCTGATCACCGGCGCCGGGCTCAAAGCGACAGACACTATTCGCGATATTCTGAACGAACAGTAACCCCCGGCCTCGTCAAGTAAGCGACGCGACGACCATATTAACCACCGTCACCAGTCGCTTGGTGAACGGGGGCCGGCCGGTAAGCGCATGTTTGTTCGACACGTAGGCGACGACGATCTGATTGACAGGATCAATCCACAACGCACAGCCGCTTGCCCCACCATGCCCGAAGCTTCCAGCCGGCAAGAGATCCGGTCCAAACGGGTTTCCTACCTTGGCGATCATGAACCCTATCCCCCACGGCGCTGGAACGTTCGAATCCATGAACCCGGGAATCACCGCGGGCGTATACCCGCCCGTCTGGTCCGTGACCATGGCGCGCACCGTTGCTTCCGACAGAAATCGAGGACCAGCCGGAGCAAAGCACAGCCCGAACTTCAGGAGATCTGATACGGACGCCAATGTGCCGAATGCTGGATGCGCCAGATCAAGTCCGTAGCGCGAGTTGTACATTGCCCCTTCCGTTCCGTCCGCGTACGTGCCTTCCACGCTCGCCACTCGCTCGAGCTCATCATCTTCCGGGCGGAACGTCGTGTTCGTAAGACCTGCTGGACGAAGCACCAGATCATTCACAAGCGTCACAAAATCTGTCCCGCTGACGCGTTCCGCGACTCGCGCAGCAACCGCGATGCCATAGTCGCTGTAACTGAGCTTGTCGCCGGGCCGGAAGAGCAATGGATAGACGTAGGATTCGTCGATTAGATCCTCGTAGGGTGTCAGCGCCTGGAGCCGTTCGGCGTGGAGCGGGGATTCATAGACCATCCCCGAAGTGTGCGTTAGCAAGTGACGGAGCGTGACAAGCTCTTTCCCTCCACCCGTGAACTCCGGGAGAATGGACTCGACGGTCATACCGAGCGTTAGCTCTCCCAATTCGACGAGAGCCATGATCATCGCTGCAGTGTAGAGTTTCGAGATCGACGCGAGTGGCCACAGCACTTCTGGTCCAGCGGATACTCCGGCTTTCGCCGCCCCGGCATGCGAACTCCAGACTTCCTCTCCTCCTCGTGCGACGGCAACAGCCGCTCCGTTGATTTCACCCGCATCGACCCACTGTTGAATTCGAGCCTGGACCGCTCCCAAGCTACGCTCTGATATCGCCGCCGTTGCTGTCATTCTGTCTTGCGCTCTCAGTCCTCGATCGATCATTACCACTCATCAGGCGAGTCTAGCGTCTGACGCAGGCGAATCGCTACCCCGGTCCACAAGCTGTCCTTGCTCGTCCAGGGAATGCCCTGCGGTTGTGCTGGAGATCACCTGCATCTGCGGTGGAAACTCGAGTTAGTGCTTCTTTCGAGCCGGCGACTATACTGCCATTCAGCAAGTTGACGAACAGGAGACAGAACGATGGCTCGCACTCACTCGCGGCGACTGGATGGTTTCGGGACCACCGTATTCACGGAAATGAGCGCGCTGGCCGCGGAGCACAACGCGATTAATCTCGGGCAGGGTTTCCCCGACTTCGCGGGCCCCGAATTCGTGAAGGCTGCCGCTATTGACGCAATTCGCGACAACTTGAATCAATATGCGCCGAGCCATGGTCTCCCGCGCCTACGACATGCCATCGCCGCCGACTGGAGGGATCAGCACCGGAAAGACGTCGATCCTGAGGCAGAGATCACCGTGACGTCTGGCGCGACCGAAGCTCTCCTTTCGGCCCTGCTTGCCTTTGTTGATCCTGGTGACGAAGTGCTATTCTTCGAGCCCTTTTACGACTCGTACCTGCCGCAGACCGTCTTTGCTGGCGGCACGCCGCGGGTCGTGACGCTGCGGCCTCCGGACTGGTCGTTCGATCCTCACGAGCTTGCAGATGCTTTTAGCGAACGCACCCGTGTCTTCCTGTTCAACACGCCACACAACCCAACCGGCAAGGTCTTCACCAGAGAGGAGATCGCGTTCATCTCGGACCTTTGCAAACAACATGACGTAATCGTGATTGCCGACGAAGTGTACGAGCGCATCCTCTTCGATGATTGCGTCCATATTTCGATTGCAACGCTCCCGGACATGTGGACGCGAACGCTGACCGTTAACTCCACTGGGAAGACGTTTTCTATGACCGGCTGGAAAATCGGATATGTCACCGGAGACGCCGATCTGCAACGAGCAATAAGGACGATTCATCAGTTCAACGTCTTTGCGACGGCAACGCCATTGCAACACGGCGTTGCCGTCGCGCTAGAAGAAGCCTCAAAATCCGGATACTACGAGGTTTTGAAGTCCGCGTATCAGGATCGCCGCGATCAGCTGATGGCAATCCTCGCCGACTGTGGCCTCCCTCCGCTGCCTGTTCAAGGGAGCTACTTCCTGATGTCCGACATCTCCAGATTCGGGTTTTCAACTGACGTTGAGTTCTGCAGGCACCTCGTGACCCAGATCGGCGTCGCAGCTATCCCCCCGTCTGCCTTCTACCTCGATCCGGGCAGCGCTCCCTCCCTTGCCCGATTCTGTTTTGCCAAGGAACCGGGGACTATGGAAGCCGCAGCACAGCGGCTTCAGAATCTGAATCCGGTCGGATAGAAGTAGTCCACGTCCGGCTGACTCGATACGGTCCAGTCTTTGATTTCAAGACCGCTGGGAGCATGAGCGTCGAAACTCGACTCCGACTCGAGTATGACGTCGATACGCCCTTTCAAGTAGATCGCACTGTGACGATCTGACAAATCTTGATCTTTTGGCGCTGCGTACGTACGCTATGTGGGTACAAACTTGGACGCTTGAATTGGTGCAGGTCAAGTGCAAAGGACACCAATGGACCAAGATCGAGATCGGTGGCGCGACCAATCCCAGTTCCATTTCTCGATCGCAGGAATGCCGCTCCACTCCGGATCGAAAGCGTCCCACAAATGCTGTGATCTCGTTGCGGCCGGAACTCTGCCATAGAAGTCCCCCCTTGTAGGTAGTACTTCCGGCCGCAAACAGATCTCGAAGGGCCGCCCGGCGAAAAAGTTGGGACGGCCCTTCGCTCTTATCAGCGTGCGAGTTTCTCGCCAAAGAAGCCTAAAGCGCGCTCCCAGCTGTCTAAGCTCGCTTGATAATTCTCGTTCATTTCATCAAAGGTCAGGAATCCATGGGGTCGACCGGGATAGACGTGGAATTCCTTGTCCTTTCCGGCATTTTCAAGCAGATCGGAGTAAGCCTTGACATTGTCCATCCCGACGCCATGGTCCTGGTCACCCCAGAAGCCGAGGAGCGGGGCCCGCACCAGAGAAGTCTCGCGAAGAGGCTCGGAGGGACGATTCGCGTTCAATCTGGGGTTCGCCGGAAATCCATAGTAAATAACGCCTCCCGAAAGCCGCGGTTCGGACGAGGCCAGATGCATGACTAGCGTGCCGCCCATACAGAATCCGACGACGCCCCAGGATTGCTCGTCGCCCTGGGAGTCAATCAGATCTGCGATGTCCTTCATCGCCTGTGGATACGAGATCATACCGCCGCGAGCCATGGCGTTCTCTCTCGTCTGCTCGGGAAGCGGGCCCTGTCTAACAAACAGGTCCGGCAAGTACGCGGTGAAGCCGTTCGCGGCGAAGCGTCGAGCCAGATCATGGTAGAAGTCGTTCGCGCCGAAGATGTCATGGATGATTATCACCCTTCCTCGACTCCCGTTTTCCGGTTGAGCGCGAAACACCGGAAGTTCCGCACCATCGACGTTGACCGTGAACTCCGTCTCACCCACGCCGGGCTCATGTTGTATTGGCTCGTGGCCAATCGTCTCGTGACACATAGCTGACCTCTCGGTTGAAGCACAGACCTTCAGTTACAGGGGGGACAGCCTAGCACAGCCTGATGACATGAGATCCGGCCGGCAGCCCCGTGGGCTCAAGGTTCCCGGGATGAAGACGGGATCTTCGTCTAAGATTGTTGGCGAAGACTTTCTAACCACAGCTTGGCAAGGAAATCCGCATGGAACACCCACCGACACAAATCTCAGCGCTTGAGGCAATCCATACCACCCGTTCAATGCGCAGGTTGACGAACCAGACTATTCCAGATGACGCGCTAAAAAAAATCCTCGACGCGGCAATCCGGGCGCCGAGCGGCAGCAATCAACAGACATGGTCGTTCATCGTGATCACCGATCCAACGTTGAAGAAACAGATCCAGGAGGTCTATTGCAGCGTCGCGGAACGATACTTCGAGAGAGGACCGCGCACGATTTCTGATGGCTCGGGTAGCCAGACGATGGCACACGTTCGATCGTCTGCCCGCCATCTTGCCGAGCATCTTCATGAAGCGCCGGTCCTGGTTCTCTGCTGCATACGTGGCGAACGGTCCTTTGCCCTCGGGGCTTCGATCTATCCAGCAGTCCAGAATCTGATGATCGCAGCGAGAGCATTCGGTGTCGGTTCGACGCTGACCACATTTCACCTGGCGGAGGAACAGAAGATCAAGGATCTCCTCGGAATTCCGCTGGATGTTCACACAGCGGCGCTGATTCCCCTCGGTTATCCCGAAGGTCGTTGGGGTACGGCGTCGCGCCGCCCGGTGGAGGATGTCGTCTTTCAAGATCGGTATGATCGCCGGTACTGGGATTCGTAGCGCCATATCTTTCGGGGTTGTAAGAAGTCTGCCGCCTGTCTGTCTAAGGTACAGCGGCTGAGGGTCCCGGGCGAAACCGTTCCAGAGAGATCGAATCGATGGCTTCAATGGTCGTAAAGAGAATCACAACCGCAGCGTCGCTGGTGCTGTTCGCCTGCGCCCTGGGACTGGTAGTCGAAGCCAGAACCCAACCGGTCATCGCTGGCCAGCCAGAACCGATCTGCGATATTACGTTCGTCATTTTTTCAGATTCGACCATTGAGGCAACGCCCGGAAGCGAGGTCATCGTCGGATTCGCGGCAACAGTAACCATCTTTCAGGTCAAACGTGCGGAAGCAGTCATTTCAATCGGAATGCCGCCTGGGATCAAAGCAAGCTACGCTCCGGTAGAGCAAGGCTTCACTCCAACTTCTCCGGAGACAATCAGCACGTTCGCTCTAGAGGGATCGATCGCTGCGAGCGTCCCGCAGTCGGCGGCGCCAGGTGAGTCCTGGGCATTCACCCCAAATACAGCAACGCTGAGCTGTTACGCCGGCTCGACCAATCAGCCGATTGTCACTACCGGGCAGGGGCCCGGCTTCAGAATAGCGGTTGCCGGGGAACCCCCGCCGCTGACGGCAACGAACACGGCGACGGCGACCAGCACTCCGATTCCAACGTCGACGAGCACTCCGGTTCCAACACCTACCTCAACGAGTACTCCGCGCCCGACGGCAACAGCCACACCAACTAATACGCGAACGGCTACGCCCACCCCCACTGCCACGAGCACACCAAGTCCAACGGCTAGCCCCACGTCGACGTCAACCCAGACCGCGACCGCTTCCAGCACGACAACCGCAACGCCGAAGCCATCCGCGACATCGACATCCTCTGCTACGGCATCGGCGACGAGAACGCCCACTCAAGCATCCGGCTCCACTGAAACATCAACCGCTACCGCGTCTACAACAGCAGGAGCAACATCAACGGGCCTCCCTACGCGAACCCCCACCAGGACACCGGTCCCGACGTCGCTCTTGAGTTCAACAGCAGCGTCAACTCCGGCGCAGAGTTCAGCATCAACCGCCACGCATGTATCGGCTACCGGCACGATTCCACCATTAACGACCATCACCACTGATCCGCAGAGTCCAGCGCCAACCGGCTCCGCCGCATCCTCGTCCGGATCGACCACACTCGTCCTCGACGTGAGCGAGAATCGATCCAATACGTCCTCGAATGAGCGAAGCAATGGAACGGCCAGATTTGGCCTTGGGGTGCTTGGCGCAGCACTCCTGATTGCGGGGATCTTGGTTGGAACCCGCAGAAATCCTCGACTGTAGGTGCCGCTCAGAGCGTGTCACGTCGAAATCGAAGAGGCGCGTTAAGGGAATCCCGCCTCGACTGCCGCCTTAGCCGTCAACATCTGCTTTCCTGCGCGAGCGGATGCGGCTCAGGACGTCACCGAACCCCCGGCTACGCGATGCTTCATCCTCCGGGCGAACCCCGAATCGTGCAAGCAAGCTGCTTGTCAGGGCCGCGATCGCCAGCCCTGCAAAGAGGATGATTGCGACACCAAGCAATTCGGTCATGGCCCGCTCTACTCAGATCTGAGTCATGAAGTACGCAAATGCAAGTATCATCGGCAGCACGATGAGCCCGGCACGGATCGTTCGCCGGTCTCGCGCGGCAACGTTCTCCATCTCCGTCCTGGACTTTTCCTGTTCGCTCTGTATTTTGTCGACGAAGTTGGTGGATTCGCGTGCTAGTCCACCTCTATTCAGAGTCCCGGACACCGACTCTAGAAGCCCAGAACCAGCGAGGCTGACGGCAAAGATGAGCGCGAGCAACAGGAGCAGCAAGAGTGGAAGCGGGCGATCGCTGATTACGAATCCCACGAATACCGCGACGACCGCCGATACGAGCGTCAGCGCTGCGCCAGCAAGAACTGACCACCATTTCCAATGCGAGCCGTTCCAGTATGCTCTTGCTCGTTCGATGACGGAATCACGCATAGGTGACGACCAGCGTCGTAGTTGCCGACCTTGTGGTTTCATTAGCGCGGTACGGTGACACACGATCAGCCGAAAAGCGGAAGCAGGCGAGAGTTCTAGTAGTGAGCGGTGATCTTGGATTCTTGCTCATCTTCATAGTGCTTCCCACCGTACTTATCGTGAGCGGATTCTGGTTGCTGCTCTTTCTCAGACGCGACTCTACGTTGCGTTCCAGTGTACAGCCAGAGGTGGACCGGACAGATACGGCCGAGAGCACGGACTCCCTCATTGAAGACCGCACGATCGAACCTGTCGCAGTTATTGCGGTCAGTGAATCCCTCCTCCACGCAAACGAAGAAGACGGAGACGAGGCTGTTTCGTCGCCCACTGAAATCCAGGAAATGTCGCTTGAAGCCTCAAGTTCCAACGGCGAGGACGAACTCGATCCGAACGATCAGGGACGAGAAGAGGAAGAAGAAGCTGGCCCGAGCCGGCTCCTTGAAGACACAGTTGCACCCCCAGAGATAGCCGATTTGTATGCGGAGTCCGAACCACGAACTGTCTCTACCGAGGAGGCATCCGCACACACCGGAATGACCGAAGATATCATCCCGGTTTCTCCAGCTCAAGCTCAGTCCGGCATGGACGCCGCAACAGATGAACCGGGTGAGTATGCCAGCCCCGAAGAAGAACTGATAGACGACCAATCAGGACAGACGACGCCGCTGCCGGATCAAACAGCGCCAGCACCCTTGTCTTCCGAAGAGGAAGATGAGGCGTCAAACGCGCAGGTGGAGTCGGAGGAAGAGCAAGTGAATCAACGACGCCAGCCATCAGCTCGTCTGGTCAGATCCACGGAGAACGTTGCTCGTCGTGGCCGAGCCAGTGCCCGCAAAGTCCCGCCGATCGTTCGAACCGGAGTGCGAGATGAAGACTCGGTGGAGCGCAAGGACGGCAGCTGATACGTCCTCCCCGGCAACGACAAACGAAATATTCAACTCACTCGATCCTTGAGCTATAGCGATTATGTTGATGCCCTCTTCGCCCATCGTCGAAAATACCCGACCAGCAACTCCCGGGGTGCCACGCATCCCGGCTCCAACCACGGCAATGATCGCAACGTCGCGATCGACCTGCACCGAAAGGACTCTCTGGCGGGCCAGGTCGTGTTCAAATTCGTCGGTCAATGCAACAAAGACGCCTTCAGCATCTCCGTCTCCAACGATGAACGATACGCTGTGCTGCGACGATGCCTGGGAAATCATGAACACATTTGCGCCTGTCCGGCCGACAGCTCCAAAGATCCTTGTTGTCACGCTCGACACGTCGATCAGGCCGCGGCCCTCTACAGTAATCGCCGCCAGGCTGGAAATCGATGCGACCGCCTTTGCCGAACGAGAATCGTCGATCGTTGGACCGATACGAGTGCCTGGTTCAGTAGGCGAGAAGGTGTTCTTGATCCAGATTGGCATACCATGATCCGCCGCGGGATACATCGTCTTCGGGTGAATCACCTTGGCTCCGAAGTACGCAAGTTCGGTCGCTTCGTTGTAGGAAAGCTCGTCGAGCGTCCGAGCATCAGAAACGATGCGTGGATCGGCTGTCATGACCCCATCCACGTCGGTCCAAATCCAGACCTCCGAGGCATCCAGCGCATTTCCAAGAATCGACGCCGAGAAGTCGGAGCCGCCACGACCCAGCGTTGTCGTTAAGCTGTCGGTCGTCGCCCCGAAATAGCCGGTCACTACGGGGAGAATCCCCCGATCTAGCATCTCATTGAGAATCGGATTTGCCCTTTGGCGGGTGGCATCAAGGATCGGGGAAGCATTTCCAAACACGTCGTCAGTCACGATCAACCGATCCGCACTTACCGCCTCGGCGCTTACGCCCAACTCTGAGAGATGGGCCGCGAGGATCAGGCTGCTCATCTTTTCCCCGAATGAGACCAATTTGTCTTTCGCTCGCGGCGATAACTCCCGAAGAACGTAAACGCTGTAGAGCAATCGCGCCGCTTCGTCAACTAGAGTCCCCAATGCGGCACTTGTCTGACGCATCCGCTCACCGCCAGGCACCAGCGATGTCAATGCTTTACGGTGCGGTTCGAGAATCAGCGCACGCGCCGTTTCCACCGCTCCGCTATCGCCCGCCACGGCGGCGGCGCCGCATTCGAGAAGGAGGTTAGTCACCCCACTCATTGCCGAAACTACCGCTACGACCGGCTCGGAGCTTGCGTGAGTTTGGAGTATCCGCGCCGTTCGCATGATGGCAGGCGCATCACCAACCGACGTCCCGCCGAACTTCATGATGCGCGTCATTGCCTGCTCCACCACATTTCATTCGTAACCTTCTGACCGCATGTCGCCATTGGGAGGATTGCACAAATCTCGGCTGGATCGAAGCTCCGAGCTGATCCGAATTCGAATCAGGTATCTTACTCTGGAATGTACGTTCAGTGGGCGCGACTACTCAGCCACAGGTCCGGTGGCTGGTAGAATCCCCGAGGAACGGCGTCGAGATCCGCCCGTTGCGTACGCGAGTTGGAGGTCCAGTTGATTGCTGAGTTGAACGCTTCAAGCTGCTTGCGTATCACGCGTTGGCTGATTTCGGTGCTAGTAGTGGCACTTGCCCTGGCAGCGATCGTAGTCCCTAGACCAACCCAGGCACAGGAATCATCAGGATCTTCGCCCCTCTATTTTGAAGAATCGGGCCAGGTAATTTCCGGGGCATTCCGCCAGGATTGGCTGGACAATGCGGGAATGGATCGTGTCGGATATCCGGTCTCCCCGGCGATGCGCCTCGGCAACAATTGGGTGCAGTGGTTTGAGTACGGTCGCCTGGAGATTGCCGCTGAGAACCTGGAAGATGCTCCAGCCGAGGAGGTGCACTCCGGTCAAATCGGTGTGAGCTATGCGCGACGCTTTGGATATCTCGATCGACACCCTGCATTTGCGGGCGTGGATGGTGCGGGCGAGGGCGCACGGTATTTCGAGGAAACGCGACATAGCGTGGCAAATGCGTTCCTGACGGCTTATGAAACGGCCGAAAACGCTGAACGCATGGGACTCCCGATTTCCGAGGAATTCTCGGTAAACGGGACAACCTATCAGTTCTTTGAAAACGGAGCGATGTCCTGGACCGCGGCTACCGGCACCGTTCTCGTTCCAGTCGGGACGCTCGAGGCGATGCTTCACGGCACGCTTGGACGGCTAAGCCAGCAGCCGGATGGCGCGGAGGCATACAACCCGGCCGTTTTCGCTGCCGGAAGCCGGTATGACGGCGAGCGCTGGATCGAAGTCAACCTGTCGAATCATACGCTCACTGCGTGGGCCGGTGACACACCAGTGCTGACGACGCTTGTCGTCACCGGCGCTCCGGTATCACCCACCGTTGAAGGTGAATTCCGGGTGTACTGGAAACTAAAGAGTCAGACGATGGCCGGCGTCGGAGCCGACGGGGTTCCGTACGAGCAAGAAGATGTGCCAGACGTGATGTACTTCTTCCAGGATTGGGCCATCCACGGTGCATACTGGAGGAGCGGCTTTGGCTACGCTGCGAGTCACGGCTGCGTCAATGTCCCGCTAGCCGAAGCTGCCTGGTTGTGGGAATGGGCCTCGGTAGGCACTCGGGTCGTCGCCCACTATTGATCCGGATACAACCAGGGTCAGCATTTCTATCCTGCCCGGGTTCCATCAGGAACAGGTGTCTCGGGAACCGCGAGGACTGGCACGATTCCGTCGGCATAGCCAATGTCGAAGAGCATGCCTTGCGACTCGATTCCCATCATTGCGCGAGGTTCAAGATTGACGACGAAGAGCGCCTGCTTTCCTACGATTTCGCTGGGATCGGCGCGCTCCTTCTTCAATCCTGCAAGAATGCTTCTCGTTTCCTCCCCAAATCCCACGACAAGTTGTACGAGCGTTCTTGACCCGTCGACGTCAATCACATCGAGGATCGTCCCAACCCGAACGTCTAGCTTTTCGAGATCGCTCATTCCAATTAGCGGCTTCGTTTCCACTCAGGCAACGTCCTTCAAATACTGTCAAATGTCGAGAGGGTTATGTCACATTCAGCCAGACACGCCTTGACGAGCGGATCGCAAAGTACCTCTAGCTCACGTTGTCGATCGGTTTGGTAGCTACTATCGCAAATCTCCTGATCGACGAAACCCGGATGACACATGAGCTCCGTGCTGCCGGCCTCCAGATTCTTCAGAATCGCCATCAAGATGGCCAGCGAAACGCCCTCTCCGTCCAGTCCGTGAAACCTACCCTCGAAGTGGTTGGTCGTTCTCAGGGCCGAATCTCGAGCCGCAAGACGATCGTCATCCGTGCACGTTCGAATAGCTAACCCCTCACGGTGGCCAACGGCGATGACCGGGTATCTGATTCGGGGACATGAATGCAGATACTTGTGAGAATCCACGTGGGTGGGAGACTTTCCGAGCAGTATCCGGAACGCTGTTATCTGGGCCTGCGTTTCGGCCCGGATTTCGTCCTGTGCGGCATTCTCGGACTGATACGGGACGTCAGTGACGAAGTAGCCATTCCTATCCACGAGCGATGGCACTTCCGCGGGAGGCAGCACCGGTTTGCCATAGCAGAAGTTCAGGTGGAGGCCGATTGCAAGGCGGTGATTTCCGGACAGACGATCAACTGCATCCCTGGTCCACGGAAGATTGACCATGAGGGTTGTTGACGTCACGATCCCCTCATGACTGGCCTTGAGGATCCCGGCGTTGATTCCCGGAGATCTTCCTAGATCATCTGCGTTGACGATGAGCAGGCGCTCACCAGACATGTCCGCGTGCCTCGACCGGCCAGACCGCTTCGACCTTGCCATCACGAATGCCGACGAGCACATCGTGGAGATTGATCGTCGTGCAGACGTGACTCGGGATCAGTCTGATCACCTCACCTACCGGAAACGGACCGGCAACAATGTCTTCGTCAACGGCCAGATTGCCGTGCTCGTCGGAGCCTCGCAAATAGGTCACGCCGACCGGCTCGCTTACCTCCGCAGGGCCAGCATCCCGAGATAGTGTCTTCTGCCCAGCATCACACACCGCGCGCTCGGAACTTGGACGGCTGATGACCGTCGATAGACAGGTCAACGCATTCTCGAACTCAACTCCTGCATCACGATAGGCAATGTCCATGAGCAGGAAGGATCCTGCCTGGACCTCGTTGAGAATGCCAGCTTCAACATCCAGGCGCACCGAGCCAGTGCCGCCGCCACTCTTGTAGGGCAGCTCGTGGTTGTGTTCTTCCAGTAAGTCGATCGCGGCCTTCAGAACATCCATCGCTGGCTGGTTCAATTCCGATCGCTCGTCTGCGGGCCGGACTTGCGCATGGCCGGCGTATCCGTGCAGACCGATAAGTTCGACGTGGTCCAGTTCGCGAATCCGATCTGCAAGCGCAAGCGCCTCTTCCGGAGTGGCGACACCACTCCTTCCGGTATTGACGTCCACCTCGATGAGTACATTGACGGTGACCCCGAATTCGGCTGCGACGCGATCGATCGATTCGACCGCATGATTGCTATCGACAACGGCTTTAAACCGCGGAAGCCTTCTGGCTAAGGCCACAAGGCGCTCGAACTTGCCGTAACCCGCCACTTCGCTGGTCAGCAAAATATCCTGGATTCCGGCATTTGCCATCACCTCGGCTTCACTCAGCTTCGCGCAACAGATTCCGACGGCTCCAGCGTCGATCATTCGCCAGGCAAGCGCCGGAGACTTCGCCGTTTTCAAGTGCGGGCGCAGACGGACGTCTGATCCTCGCAGTATCTTCATCATCTTCTCGAGGTTCCGATCCATCGCGTCGATGTCGACGACCAGGACAGGCGTCTCGAGTTCCTGTTCATCCATCCCGATTCGTATCGATCTGTTCATTCGACCGTCCTTCCGGCTCTGTTAGATACGCTATCCTAGCCATATTCTCGACGCCTGTCTCGGCCCCTTGACACCAGCGCTTGAAAGCGTGTAATCTCTATTACATCATCGAACATTTGTTCGCTAGGTACTGTGAGGACACACAGGTGGCGAGGTCAGTTCAAAGGCGACTGCATCCGACCGAACTCGCGGAGTCCGCCACGGCGGTGTTCGGTGATCCGGATGTGTTGCTATCAGAATATGCAATGCGATTTGATCTCGGCGCGCTCTGCGAAACACATGTCTTTCAGCTATCGCAGATGAGGAGCACGTTGGAGGATCTTCCGGATCATGCGTTCGCAGCGCAGCCAGACGACTTCGACGGTGGCGACGTCTGGGCTGCAGGCCAGATAGTCAGCCACCTCGCCGAAATGTTCGTGCTCGCTGCGCCGTTCTGGGAGGCACTGGTCGGCTACAGGCTCGAACCACCGGCCAACGATGTGCTGAACGCAGTCGATGCCCGCCTGCTGCCGCGCGATGGGGCCATCCGATGTGTCGTTGCCGCCCAGAAAGCGAATGCTGAGCTCGTTGAGGCTTTGCGGACCTCGCCGCCAGGTCGTCATATGGCAACGCATTTTGTCCTGGGAATGACAAACGCTCATGGAGCGATGCTCGGAACCTGTATCCACACGCAAGACCATCTTGGTCAGCTCAGTGAACTAGGTCAGGCTGACGGTCCTTCGTAGGCGATGATGTTTGATGATGCGATTCGGGATATTCATGGACTCTACCTTGGGTCCATCCGGCACAAGCATGGAAGGAACACGCCAGTGCCCGCTCCAACCGTGGATCAGCTAGCTCAGCAGGTCGCAAGAGTACGTTCCGAGCCAGGACTCCCCTACGAACTTGGCAAGAGTGTTTCGTTGGCTGACTTGAGAGCAGCATCGAATCAGACACGGGCGGCGCTCGTTGCAGCGGTGGCCGCCGCACCGGAATCCGCATTCGAATCTCAACCAACGGGCGAGGATGGTGAGGACGTTTGGTCCGTTGGCGAGATAGTCGGCCATTGCAATGGAGCTGCATTGGGCATCGGAGGTTCGGCTCTGAAACTGATCGGGGTTGAGGCCGGAGATCCGCCAGCTGCGGTGCAATCAGCATCAGAACCGCAGGTGATGACCCGTTCCCGGGCACAAGAAGCTGCGGAGGCGGTGAAGTTTGATGACTTCTATTCGCTGATTCCGGAAGATGCCGACCTCGACGCCGCTGAGACTCACGACTTCTTCGGCACCATGTCAGCGCGATCCTGGCTCTATTTTATGTCAATGCATGAAGCCGAACACGTCGCGCAGATTGAAGCCCTCGCCAGCTAGCCTTGCGCTTAAAGGAGACGTACTCGATGAAGGGCGGCGTCTGGAGCATTCCACTCCAGGCGCCGCCTCTTGAGTTAGACACGACGTCATCGCGCGACAATCACGAAGGATTGTCGCCAATGTCTAGCCTGCCTGCCCCGATTCTGCTGACCCGCTCAACGCAGCCTTTTCAGACACCATTCGACGATACAGCCATCGGGACGCGCCGTAGAGTACGACGGCAAGGGGTAGGATTACGACACCGACGAGCGCCAGGGTGATCGTTGCTGTCAACAACGACTCGATCACGCCGCTTGCTTTACCCCAGGAGTCGCCAAAGACTCGCGCGATAAACCCATCCTCTTCGCCCGCCGGTTCAACGACATCGGTTTCGTCAACGTGCAGCGTCACCGTCACTGTCGAGAGTGACGTCATCTCGGAAAGATAATTCTGCCGGCCCTTGATCGTCTCAATCTGCGATCGGATGTTGGTCAGTTCCGATTCGATGCGTAGTATCTCCTCGACTGATTTCGCTTCACCAAGCAGGGCGAGGAAGCGACGTTGGGTTTCTTCGAGCGCTTCGAGACGGGCGTCATTATCGACATATTCCTGAGAAACGTCTTGGGAAGTCGTTTCTTCACTGTCGACGCGGATCACCAGGTCGTGCTCTCGAAGTTCCTGAATCGTTGAATCGAGTTGATCAGCTGGAACTCGAAGAGTAATCTGAGCGAATTCGCTTTCGTCTTGTACGTAGGTATTGGACGAAAAGACGAATCCGCCTTTTCGCGTCGCAAGTCCTCGCAACCAGATTGAACCTTGAGAGACATCGTCCACGGTGAGCGTTATCACGGCGGTCCGGATGACGAATCGATCGTATGGCAACTGGGAAGTCACATAGGCTGCGCCGGTCGATGCAACATCTGAAGCAGGCTCGGCTTCCGATCGCGCGGATTCTGCGTCCGAGCTACCCTCGGTTTCGGGTGATGAGTAGAACTCCTGCTGTGAACCGCCGCCGTATGAGCCGGCGTCATCGTCTGAACCTGCCCCGCCTCCGCCACACCCCGACAAGATCAGCAATACCACCAACGAAAGAAAGACCGAAACGAGCAGTCGTTTTGAGCGGAATCCACGCGTAGCCATTTCCCAGCGATCCTTTCGATCTCCGCGGGCGACGTTCGCAAGCCCAAGGATTCGTATCCGATGGGCGTTAGACGTCAACCACGCCGAAGATGTTCCGGATCGTTTAGTTGCTAGTGACGGGTCAGGCGGTTGTCTATCTCGGTGCCGAAGCGAAACACGACGATGAACAGTGTGGGGATTGCAAGAAGCACAAGAACAATAAACCCGACGGTCAGCCCGGCCTTGAGGATTTCTACGATGACGTCCATAGCTTGCTCGCTTTCCTCGTCAATAACCGCAAGGAGCGGCGCGATCGTGCGCCGCTCCTGTAGTATATCGCCGCGATCCCGGTCATCCGGTGCGTTGTCGCTAGGCGACGACTTCCGCCGTTGCGAAGCTTCCCCGTATCGTCAAGTTGCCGTCAAGGCCAGCATCCACGACGACGACCTCGCCATCCTGAACCTCACCTGCCAGGAGCATCATAGCCAGCGGATCGAGAAGCTCCTTTTGCAGTACGCGCTTCAACGGTCGGGCTCCAAACACCGGATCATAGCCGCGACCAGCAATCCACTCCCGCGCGTCTCCGGTCAGCTGGAGGTCGATCTCCCGGTCGGCCAGCCTTGCCTTGACTCTATCGAGTTGGATCTCGACGATCTCAGCGATTTCTTCACGCGTGAGCGTCGAGAACATCACGATCTCGTCGATGCGATTCAGGAACTCCGGGCGAAACGCTCCTCGCAGAGCCTCCATCACCCGCTCCCGGCTTTCCCGCTCATCGAGGGTATCTGACTGTAGGTAGCTCGATCCCAGGTTGCTGGTCATGATAATCAGCGCATTCCGGAAGTCCACGGTCCGTCCCTGGCCGTCGGTAAGGCGCCCGTCATCGAGTACCTGGAGCAGAACATTGAAGACGTCTGAATGAGCTTTCTCGATCTCATCGAAGAGCACGACCGAATATGGACGCCGGCGCACCGATTCGGAAAGCTGACCTCCTTCGTCGTAGCCGACGTACCCCGGCGGCGCCCCGATGAGACGAGAGACTGAGTGGCGTTCCATGTACTCTGACATGTCGATGCGGACCATCGCCTGCTCATCGTCAAACAGAAACTCGGCCAGCGCCCGTGCTAGCTCGGTCTTCCCAACCCCGGTTGGACCCAGGAAGATGAATGAACCAAGTGGTCGATCCGGATCAGAAAGCCCGGCCCGTGATCGACGAATTGCATTGGAAACGGCCGAGATAGCTTCGTCCTGACCAACGACTCGCTGATGCAGCCGTTCCTCCATCTTGACAAGCTTCTCGACTTCGCCCTCCATCAATCGGCTTACCGGCACGCCCGTCCAGCGAGCGACGACCTCGGCGATATCTTCCGAGCTCACCTCTTCCTTGAGGAGCCGCGGACCGGAGTCCAATTCTTCCGCCATTTGCTCCCGAGAGCGGAGCTCTTGTTCAAGTTGAGGCAATTCTCCGAATTTCAGCTCTGACGCTCGCTGCAAATCTGCCTGTCGTTCGGCCTGCTCGATCTGAGTCCGGGTTTCGTCAATACGCGCTTTGAGCGCTGCGATCTCCTGGATCGTCTGGCGTTCCCGATCCCACTGAGCGGTCAGGGAATCTCGTCTTTCGCGGATGTCTGCAAGTTCCTTCCGCAACTCTTCAAGTCGCTTGCGAGACGCATCATCTCGCTCTTTTTCAAGCGCGACCTCTTCAATTTCGAGTTGCATCGCCCGCCGGTTTAGCTCATCGATCTCGACCGGCATGCTTGTGATTTCCATCCGCAGGCGCGAGGCAGCTTCATCAACCAGGTCGATCGCCTTGTCCGGCAGAAATCTTGCCGTGATGTACCGATTCGAAAGCACTGCCGCCGCCACGAGCGCGTTGTCCTGAATCCGCACGTTGTGGTGAACCTCATACCGCTCACGGAGACCTCGCAGAATCGAGATCGTGTCCTCTACCGACGGCTGATCGACGTAGATAGGCTGGAATCGGCGTTCAAGCGCCGCGTCCTTCTCGATGTGCTTTCGATACTCGTCAAGCGTGGTTGCTCCAATGGCGTGGAGTTCGCCTCTGGCGAGCATGGGTTTCAACATGTTGCCGGCATCCATCGCGCCTTCGGCTGCGCCGGCGCCAACGATAGTGTGAAGCTCATCGATAAAGGCGATGATCTCACCGTCGGAGGACTTGATCTCGTTCAACACGGCCTTCAGGCGCTCTTCGAACTCGCCACGGTACTTCGCGCCAGCAATCATCGATCCAAAGTCCAACGCGATTAGTCGCTTGTCAAGCAAACCTTCAGGGACATCGCCGCGCACGATGCGCTGGGCGAGACCTTCGACGATTGCCGTCTTTCCGACGCCCGGTTCCCCGATGAGCACAGGATTATTCTTGGTGCGTCGGCTCAGAACCTGGATGACACGGCGGATCTCTTCATCGCGTCCAATGACAGGATCCAGTTTCCCGCTCCTGGCCAGTTCCGTCAGATCCTGCCCGTACTTCTCAAGCGCTTCATAACTTCCTTCGGGGGTCTGTGACGTAACGCGATGTGATCCCCGGACGCTCGTCAGTGCCGTCAGAAAGTCGTCGCGTGTAACGCCAGCATCCGCGAGGATCCTGACCGCGCGATTTCGTTCCTGTGAAAGCGCTCCAAGAAACAGGTGCTCGGTGCTGATGTAGTCATCACCAAACGCCGCTTTTTCATCCTCTGCACGCTGAAGTGCCCGTCGAAGTCCGTTCCCGAGCGTTGGCTGCGCGGAATACTGGAGTTCAGCTAGATCACCCAGACTATGGTCGAGCGCCGAGGCAATCGAGCCCGGGCTTACTCCCATCAGTTCCAGGGTCCGCGATACGATGCCATCCTGCTGGGTGGCCAGGGCGTAGACCAGGTGGTCCACATCAAGTGTGGCATGCCGTCGCTTCTCGGCCTCCCGTTGAGCAGAGGCGACCGCCTCTTGTGCCCGCTCTGTCAACAAGTTTGGATTCACCTCTAGATCCTATCTTTCTTCTTTGTCGTCCGTGGGTGCGGCTCCCAGTCTTCTGAGTACCGAGTCGAGCGCATCCGCTATCTCGTTATAGTCGGATCGCCTGGTCTTTCTGAGACTCGTCCCAAGGGATTGAATATCTTCAGTTATGTCCAGTGCCATTTCGACGCCAGCCAGATTCAGATCACGTTCGTTTACCAGATACTTGACTTGTTCCAGCCGGGATATGTCTTCCTCGGAATACAGCCGGATCTTGCCAGTTGTTCGCGACGGAATCACAAATCCGACACGCTCGTATTTGCGGAGCGTTTGAGGATGCATATCAAGCAGGCGTGCGGCAACGCTTATTACAAATAGCCCTTCAGAGTCTCTCATCTGATCTCCCACCATCGCGCGATCGTCAGTCACAATATTGTTGAGTCATATTATATCAGGTTTCTAGCGCGACGCAACTGCATGAGGGGCCGGACTGAGGTCGGGAACCTGAGTGCATCTGGCGTATTCCAGGGGGATGCGCAGCCTTTCAGCAGGGCTGCCGGAGAGTAACAAGGATCGATTCGGTCGTGAATCCGCAGATTCATGCAGGTGTGACGCTCGGCCCGCGGGCGCGAGGAGATTTAATCCCCGGAACCTGGCTCCAGGCGACTGATTCCCAGAGGCACAGCGTCCAGATCTAGAGATCGATCTCCGATCGCTACACTATCCCGCGCCAGGGAATCGGCGTTCCGTTTGTCTCTCGATTGTCGATGCGCCACCGCGTCAGCGACGTGGATCTGTCGAACGATCACCAAAATCACCGCTGAAACGGACAGCCCGGCAACAAGCCAACGCAGTCGCATCCACGTCAGAGCGCCTGCCCCGGCGTCTAACGCAAAGGTTTCGGATGTGACTTCAGATTGAGAGGCTGAGGCGAAATTCGAGCCCGACTCGGCGGCTGCATGGTAAGGAGCTAGCGTCCCGCCTACTACAACGAGGGCTGCAATGAGCATCAGGATGAAGACGATCACGTACGGTTGTTTCTTCACAAAGTCCCCAGAAAGATGGTCAGCAAGCCAGCCAGCGGGGCGATACATTTCCGACGCGCCGTCTCGTCGTTAGCTCGTCCCAATATCGATTATGATCGACTGAAGTACCCCGCCGACAAATGTTAGCACGGGTGGTGTACGTACGCCAACAGTGGAAGCTATCTCCCGCCCCGGCGCATCCGATCGAGTCGCTCGGCCGCAAGATACTCCTGCAATCTTCGTACGACGTCACGACGGTCTGTTGCGCCGATGATCCGTCCATTCCGGCTTATCAGAGCAATTCGTGGAGTATCCGGCGGAAGCAACTCCACTAGCTTCGTCAACGACGCATTGGAGGGGGTCTGGCCGAGCCCTTCGAGGGAATCCATGACATCTCCCACCGTTCGTTCTTTCCAGAGACGTCTAGGCACAGGGCGGATCGCGGCGAGATCGACCAGCCCAACCGCTTCCTCGTTGTCGAAGACCAGCATCGGCCCGTCTTGATAACCCTCCAGTAGACGCTCGATTGCGTCGTCGATGAGGACGCTCGACTGAATTCTCCGTGTGCCACCGATGAACAGGTCGTCCACACGCAATCGCCGGCTCTGGATCGTCCAGAACACATGGCTGATGCCTTCGCCCACGCTCCGATTGATCATGAACGCGGTGAGCAGCACCCAGGTTCCCCAGACAGCGGTGACACCTCCGGTCACCAGCAGCAGCACTCCTGCCGCCATCAGCGCCATGATCAGCCCGTACCCCACGTAACCAGTAATTTTTGTCGCCAGAAGAAGGTCGTCGGTCAGATACCAGACAAACCCGCGGGCGATCCGACCTCCGTCAAACGGGTATCCCGGCATTGCACTGACGACGAACAGCCCGAGGTTGGCGAGCGCGAGAATACCTATCCCAAGCGCCAACTCACCACCGAGCTGTGACTCCGAGAACCACCAAAGCCCGGCGAACAGCAGGGTAAGTAGCAGTGACACGGCCGGACCGGCTATTGCTACTTCGACCTCGCTCGCCGGGTTGCGAGCCTCATAGCTCGTATCGGGCAATGTGCCGACGACCTGCGGACTTACGGCTTCGATGCGTTGGCCGGTCCAGCGAGCCATCGTGAGGTGACCAAGCTCATGAACCAGGAGCGAAATCAGTCCCCCGGCAACCAGAATCGCCGAAATCTGCACCTGTCGAGCAACGGATTCGTCAGCGAAATAGAATGGAACGGCGACAAAAAGAGAAATGCCGAGCAGCACTGTCGCGATGAGCAACCAGGATACTGTCGCTCGGAACTCGACATCGAAGATCGTGACCCGGAGGATACGAGTCATCATACTGATCCAAATCGTACGGCGGAGACTGCAATCTCCCGTGCGTCAATATCGGATCGACGGTGGGAGCCGCGGTTAGAGCCGTTGATACTCCTCTAAGTCGAGCACAAAGACAGTCGCAGCGGCGTGTCCTTCTGGCGGTGGATCGCCAGATCTCTGAACTGCGCCCCGCAAGACGTCGACGACATGATCCACTTCCGTGTCCTGAACGCCGACCATGATTGTCGTATTGCCACGTCGTAAGAAGCCGCCGGTGCTGGCGAAGCGAGTCGCCCGGTATTCTGCCTGAACCAGCGCATCCACAACATCGTCTGCGTCGTGGTTCTGGACGACCGCAATAATCAGCTTCATCTCGCTGCCAGACCTGCTCTCACATCAGCAATCGGAATAGCTCGGGACCGCCGGTCACGATTATATTTCCGGCCCTTGAATGTCGTCAAACCGAGTCTACAGATGAAAACACGAAACGCGCGACTGCGAAGCTACTAACGATCGCCCAGATTCCCTCCAGCAGAAGGAATCCCCACTGTCCTTCGATCAGGGCAACGATCGCCAGGACCGACGAACCAACGAGGTTAAGTATTGCGTAACCGATCCGGTTGGTTCCGATGTATCCGAACTGATTCGCGCCATATGCCGCGAGGATTAGGAGCGCGCCAGCGATGGACAGGATCTGGATCACTGCATGGCCTTCTCTGTTGCTGGCTAGCCGCCAGTCTGGAACGGGTTAGCATCCACGTAGCTCTGCAGCATGATCGCGGCGGCGATCGCATCCGCCTTGGTTTTAGCTCGCTTCTTATGACGTTTCGACAACTGATCCGCAATCTGGCTCGTCATTCTTTCGTCCCAGAAGACAATGGGCAGATTCGTCAATAAACGAAGCTCTTCGACCTGATCTCTTGCCTTTCGTGCCTGGAAGCCCTCCTGGCCGCTCAATGTCTGGGGCAATCCCGCGACGATTCCAGCCACCTCAAACTTCTCCGCAAACCGCACAACGGAATCGAGCTCGTCTCGTCGCAAGTCGATCGTGTCTACCGGTGCCGCCAGAACGCCGGTGTCATCGGTCACCGCGACCCCAAGCCAACGTTCCCCCAGGTCCAACCCTAGTAGCTTCGCTCCCGGGCGCTTCGTTCTCTTACGGTTCACGAACATCAACAGTGATCCTGCTAGAAAGACGGGGGATCGGGTCCCAGGGAAGCCAGTCTGGACCGTAGGATACCTGGAAACCCTGAAGACCATCGATACTTGATACTGCTTCCGTAGCATTAGCCTCGGATCTTCCGACCAAATCATCGGCGAGAGTAGACTCTAGATACGGGTCCAGGACGGCCCTCGTGACCGCTTCTCCACGAAGAATGAACGCCACTCCCCGATCGATGGCAACCGGTTCGAATCCTGAAAACTCGATGGAGTCGGGCAGAATCTCGAAGCCATCATCTACCGACGCCTCTAACTCTTGACCGAGTTCATTCCGCGCGGACTGGAAGAGCCCCTGAGGCTCGTACATTTGCCCTTCAACCAGTAGCTCCGCTTCGATTGAGACTTCATCGGCGACCGCCCCGGCCTCAGCACTGAATATTGCCTGCAGTTGCTGGGGCGCCCCAGGAGGATCAACCAGCTCCCATCCCGGCAGGACAAAATCGTCAAGCGCATTGGCGATCTGAGAGGTTAACGCTTCATTCGCCTGATTCATCAGCCTGGCGTGATCGTCCCCGATCACAAACCGCTCTAGTTTTAGCGATCCACCCTCAAGAGGAAATCGATTCTGAAACATCACGCCGGATTCAAGTTCGCCGATTAGTTCCCCTGTGCCCAGATTGCTTTCGGGGCCCGGCTCGGCGGCAATAACACTAACCACCGCAGTGCCGAAGGTGGCGGACCCGAACGGGTCCGCAGCTGGTACATCGATGTCTTCGGTCGTAGTAAATTGAAGCGCTCCATCAGCTGTGAAGAGGCTTGTGTTAGCAGGAATAAGAATAGGACGCGATGCCGGGTTGGTGACGAATACCATGCCCCGCGCTGGCTGATCGGGCACCTGCCGCTCCCCGGTCACGGGCACGCTGGACTGGTACGTCAACACCGTAGAAACCGGTTCCGGCTGGATGGCGAGATCCAGACTTGCCCCATCCGCCCCAGCTCCGACGACGATCTCGCCCGAGATTGCTCGTGTCTCCGGAATCAGGACGATGGACGCCGCCGGGGCCAGTAGCCCGAGTAGCAACACCGACACAGCCGCGACGATAACAAGGACCGAAGCCACCAGAGCGCCAACGTTTACCGCACGTCGCGTCTGGCGACGGCGTGTTTTCGCCGGGGAAAACGATTCGGGGAACGCTTGAGATTGGACGCTAAGCTCGGTTGTCGGAGAGAAGTGCAAAGGCCGCGCGTCCGCCGTCGCGATGACGAAGCTGAAGGACGCGTCGGGGTCCAGCACAGGCCCGCCTTTCGGCGCGAGCAGGCCACCGTCTCCGTTCGACACCGGTGACGATGATTGTCGACTACTAACCTCGCTGTCCTGCCCATCCCTGGAAATGACTGCGCCCGAACGACGAACAATGGTTGTTTGAAGATCCCTTCGATCCAGAAATGCCGTGGACGCCAGGGCCGGACTGTCAACGATTGCGAACCCGAAAATGCGCGCCAGCTCCTGGCGCAGTGGATCGATCGTCGCCATTGAAATTTCGATGTCGTTGGAGTTTGCAAGCTCGGCCAACCGCGCAAATTCAGCGGCCGAATTCAGGACATCTGCTTCTCCCCCGAGATCCAGGGTGATCCGAGACTCCCGGTAACGATCCAAACATTCCAGAAACCGGTCGAAATCTTCGCGTTCATGGACGTCGACGCTGTTCATTTCCCGTGTTGCCACAACTCATACCTTCCATCGGCATAGGTGGCAAACGGTTATGGAACAGCGCTCCGGTTAGGGAGGGTGTTCGCTAACCGGCCACCTGTTGGCGAATGGCATCTTCAACAGCCTCGAGGGCTTCGTTCAATCTTCCGAGGTCGGAGCCGCCCCCCTGTGCAACTTCTGGGCGACCTCCACCTCGACCTCCGACGATCGGCGCGATCGACTGGATAATCTGTCCCGCGTGTACGCCTCGACCCACAGCATCGCTTGTAACCATCGCGACAAATGCCGGCGCGCCGTCCACCTCGGCGCCGACGACAACGACCCCCGAACGCAGGCGGTCCCTCAGCCGGTCACCGATTTCCAACATCGTGGCCCGGTCTTCGGCTTCGACTCGAGTGGCGATATAGGCCGTGCCATCAACTTCCCTCGCGGCGTCGACCAATGCGTCAAGATTCGAGAGCGCTATCTGAAGCTTCAGTTGCTCGATCTCGCGATCCCGTTGTCGCGCTTCGACAAGAAGTCTCTCGACCGATTCAAAGACCTGATCGACCGGAGAACGCAGATCTCTGCCGATGTGATGCAACTGGCGATTCGCTGCGAGGAGATAGGCAAGCGCGGGTTCTCCGGTGATCGCTTCGATGCGGCGGATCCCGGAGCCGATTGATGATTCGGACTGGATGATTATTGGTCCGATGTCTCCGGTTCGGGATACGTGGGTGCCTCCGCAGAGCTCCAGGGAATACCCATCGACGGCAACAGTACGCACGACATCGCCGTATTTCTCGCCAAACAGCGCCATCGCCCCGCGCGAAACGGCGTCGTCGAACGCTTCCTGTTGGATGGAAATGGGCTTGTTAGCAAGCACCTGCTGGTTGGCGAGGCGCATCACCTCATCAAGCCCGTCCGGCCCGAGGGGTGTCTGACTTGTGAAGTCGAATCTGAGGCGGTCCGGGGCAACGAGCGAGCCAGCTTGTTGAGTTTGCTCTCCAAGCACTCGCCTCAGTGCCTCATGAATCAAATGGGTTGCAGTGTGATTGCGGCGAACGGCTGCCCTGCGGTTGGCGTCTACCACTGCTGTTGCGGACTGGCCACGTTGCAGGTAGCCCTCAACCACTTCCCCGATGTGGACGACAACTCCAGGCGCCGGGCGTTGGGTATCCGCAACCTGAAATCGCCCGGTGGAAGTCAGGATCTCGCCCTGATCGCCCACCTGCCCGCCCGATTCCGCATAAAACGGTGTCCGGGCCAGCACGATTTCGGCGGTCTCGCCCGCTTCAATGGTTTCGACGGCGAGATCTGCGCCGAGTATCGCAGCGATGACCGTGTCTGCTTCGTGCGATTCATAACCGACGAAGTTAGACGTCGAGCCTTGTACTGCCGCGTATAGAGGGGCCCTCTGGCGAGTGGCGTCGGCAAATGTTCCGAGACTTGCCCGGCTACGCGCCCTCTGGTCGTTCAGAGCTTCTCGGAATCCCTTTACGTCAACATCGATCCCGGAGGTGGTCGCAAGCTCGACGGTGAGGTCTACCGGGAACCCGTACGTGTCGTGAAGCCTGAACGCCTCCGCGCCAGGGATCGTTTTGTCACCGGACTCTACCGCCTGCTCGAGCAGCGCCTCAAGCCGGACCATGCCAGTTGCAAGCGTTCGACCGAACGCCTCCTCTTCATGCCCAATCGTCCGTAGAATCACCTCGCGCCGCCTGGCAAGTTCGGGGTACTGTCCTCGAAACTCCTCGATGACACTGTCGGCGATGTCACTCAGAAACGGGCGCTCAACACCAATTGCCCGAGCCTTCTGCACCGCGCGGCGCAGTATCCTGCGGAGAACGTAGCCGCGCCCTTCGTTGCTGGGGAGCACTCCGTCGGCGATCAGGAACGCCACGCCGCGCCCGTGATCGGCGATGATGCGCAGGGCATTGTCGACTTGCTCACTCTCACCGAACGTTGCCCCCGCGATTTCAGCCGCGCGCGCCACGATCGGGCGAAACAGGTCGGTCTCATAGATCGACTTGACGCCCTGGAGCACAACGGCAACTCGTTCCAGGCCGCTGCCGGTGTCCACGTTCTGCATGGCAAGCTGCTCTGGAGAGCCGTCGGGAAGGCGGTTGAACTCCACAAACACCAGATTCCAGATTTCGATGTAGCGGTCTTCGTCCTCGCTCATCGGTCCCCGGCCAGGATCGCCGGGATGCTCGTCATACTCCAGATCAACATAGATCTCGGTGTTCGGTCCGTACGGTCCTGTATCTCCAACCGGTCCCCAGGTGTTGCCAGGGTCATCCTGGACCCGCTCGGGCCGGATGCCGATTGACTTCCGCCAGTAATCGCGAGAGTAGTCATCAGACGGATGAACGGTGGTCCAAATTCGATCCGGATCGATTCCGTACGGCCCGGTGACGAGCTCCCATGCCATTTCGATAGCTTCGTCCTTGAAGTAATCACCAACGGAGAAGTTGCCAAGCATCTCGAAGAACGTCAGGTGGGTTGGGTCTCCGACTTCGAGCACATCATCCGCTTTGCCGACCGCGCGAAAGCACTTCTGAATCGACGTCAGTCTCCGATTCGGTGGTTCCTCGAGCCCCAGAAAATATGGTGTAAACTGCTGCATTCCAGCGGTCGTGAGAAGCACGGTCGGGTCACCGTGTGGGATTAGCGAAGACGAGGCCACGGCCATGTGACCGTGACGCTCAACGAAGAAGTTCGTGAATACCTGACGTATCTCGTGGCTGTTCATGCCCAACCAACCGTTCCCTACTATCTCTGAACTTGCCCATTCGGCAGCGTCAAGTTTATCCCACCGAAACCGGCGAATCCGCAACATGACACGTGCCAAAAAGACAAGCACGAGATGTACGTACAGTGTGCACGTTCACTCCACGGATGTCAAATAGTTCGGTTGACGTGCCGGTACGATTGTCTCGGTTCGCGCTGGATTCGCCTTGATTTCTGGGACAATCAGCGCCGTCGCCTACCGCAAGAGAAGTACAATTATCAGATTATGAAGATCGATACCTTTTCAGATCGACTAGCCGCATTATCGACCGACCCGGGCGTCTACTTGCTCAAGAATGAGCAGGGAAAGATCATCTATGTTGGGAAAGCCGCGTCTCTGAGGCACCGGGTTAGATCATATTTCCAGAAATCCAGCGGGTATCAAGATCCAAAGACTTTGGAGTTGAAGTCTCGCATCGCCGACTTTGACGTCGTACGCACTTCGACTCCAGCTGAAGCGCTCATTCTCGAGAACGAGCTAATCAAGCGGCACCAGCCTCACTACAATGTGATGCTCAAAGACGGCAAGACTTATCCGTATATCCGGATCACGAACGAAGAGTGGCCGCGGGTCATCAGCACGCGTCGCATCGCCAGAGATGGCTCGATTTATTACGGTCCATTCACTTCAGCGGGATCGGTTCACCGCTTGCTAGATCTCCTGAAACGGCTGTTCCCCTACCGTCCGTGCGACATTGAAATCACCGGCAAAGCGGAACGGCCCTGTTTGTATTTCCATATTGGGAGGTGCCTCGGACCATGCACCGGAGCTGCTGACGGCCGGGAGTACTTGCGTGCGATCGAGGGCGTGAAGTTGTTCCTGGAGGGTCGAGGCGAAGAGCTAGTCCCAGAAATGATGGCGGAGATGGAAGCAGCCGCTGAGGATCTCGACTTCGAACGTGCCGCGAAACTCCGAGATGACATCTCGGCCATTGAGCATGTCCTGGAGAGACAAAATATCGTGTCTGACAAGGGAGACAATGTCGACGTCCTCGCCGTAGGGCAAACGGCGGGAGGCGAGGCTGGGGTCCAGGTCACCTTCGTTCGAAATGGGAAGATGCTCGGCTCCGAGCATTTTCAGCTTATCGGTACCCGCGTTGATGACGATCCCGCTGAGCTGCTAGAGACGTTCGTGGAGCAGTATTACGAGGACGCGGCTGTGATCCCCAATGAACTGCTCGTGCAATACGAACTACCGGGGATCGCACTTGTCGAGACATTCCTCCACGAACGCCGGGGCAAGAAGGTCAAGGTTTCCGTTCCGAAGCGCGGGCGCAAGAAACACCTGCTCGATATGACCACCGCTTCAGCTGGAGAAAACGTGAAGCAGAGCACATTACGGTGGCTCAACAACGAACAGAAGCTGACGGTTGCGCTATCGGAGCTTTCCGACGCTCTCCGTCTACCTGGCATTCCTCGCCGCATCGAGTGCTATGACATTTCTACGTTGCAGGGAACAAACACCGTTGGCTCGATGGTCGTATTCGAGGACGGCAAGCCAAGCAAGAAGGAGTACCGCCGATTCTCAATCAAGGGAATCGATGGGCAAGATGACTTCGCATCGATGCGGGAAGTACTGACCCGTCGATTCAGGCGTGCCGCTGATCAGGAACAGACGGAATCCTGGCGAACGATGCCGGATCTCGTCATCGTCGATGGCGGGCGCGGGCAACTTAGCGCAGCGATAGGCGCACTGGCCGAGACTGGCGCGGACGTACCGCTCGCCGCACTCGCAAAGGAAAACGAAGAATTGTTCCTGCCCGGGGAACGCGTGCCACTCATCCTGCCTCGCGATTCCCAGGCGCTATATCTGGTGCAGCGTATTCGGGATGAAGCTCATCGCTTTGCAGTGACCTATCAACGCCGCAAGCGCTCGAAAGCAGCATTTCGATCGGAGTTAGACGAACTACGAGGCGTGGGCCCGAAGCGTCGCAAGGCATTGATCCGCAGTTTTGGGAGCGTCAAACAGGTTCAAGCGGCGACCGTGGATGAGCTCGCGAGCGTCGAAGGGATCGGCCCCGCGCTTGCCCAAGAGATCTTTGATGCACTACGGGCGCGGTGATGAAGGGTCCCCATGGCCAATCGATTGAATGTGTCAGTCTCGCCTTGAATCGCGGAGAGATCGCGATCGTTCCAACGGATACCGTATACGGCCTGGCCGCCAGCATAGATTGTCCGTCCGCCATCGAAGAGATCTTCAGGGTCAAGGGCAGGGCTTTCGACAAGCCGATTCCGATCCTCGTCGATGGTCTAGAATCCGCAACCAGGATGGCGTCTTGCCTTCCCGAGGCCAGTAGGCGCCTCGCTGCAGCATTCTGGCCAGGCGCGCTCACTATCGTCGTTCCAGCCTCGAATCTGACGCCATCGCGATGTCTCGGCCCAGGGTCGACGGTCGGCCTTCGGATGCCGGACCACCCATTGATGCTTGAACTGCTGAGTCGCTGTGGCGGACGGCTCGCCGTCACAAGCGCCAACCGCTCGGGTATGCCAGAATTCCGGACCGCTGCTGCCGCGCAAAAAGTACTGAACGTGGAGGTCGTCCTTGATGGTGGGAAAACTCCGGGAGGAACAGCGTCCACGGTCGTCGACGTGACCACTGGAGATCCAAAGATCCTGCGAAGCGGTGCTATTGTTGCCAGCAGAATCTATGAAGCACTGGCCTGACGATGGGTGGCGATTCTGCTGCGCGACTTGACCACTTCGGAATACAGAAATCTTGCCAGGTCAAGCGCAGGATGGGCGGTCATCGTATCAATCGTCTCTGGTGGTATTACGCTCTTGCTCGCCCTACTTGCCCATCTGCTCGACCCAAGCCAGTCGTCGATCCCGATCTTCGCGGAGCAGGGACGGCTCTACTGTGTAGCGGCGGCAATGCTGGCAGGCGCGGCAATAGTCGGTTCTGCAAGATTCCATCCTGTCGGGTCGGACTCTCATCCGCTGCTGGCGGCAGCATGGCTGCTACGCGTGGGATCGCCCACGTTGCTCTTCTCGAGCTTCCGATCGACACCGGTCATCATCGTGATGGTGATTCTGACCGCTGCAGATGGTTGGCTGGTGGAAACCGCGGCGAGCGGGGCAACCAGCACGATAGGCCGCTACTTGAACAGACCGACTGCGCTATTGCTCGCCTGGACGTTCCTGATCGGCACTCTAGAGTTCCATTTCCGATGGTTGCTACTGGCCCCGGTAGCCGCCGGCGTGGGTACCGCCGCCTACATCAGGATTCGTTATGCAAGAGAACCGGCGAAATCGATTGACTGGCCGCTGGTCGCGGTGACGGCAGTGTTGGTCGCTGAAGGCTCGATCGCCGTGTCGTTTCTCAACGTCTCGACGGGTTTGAGCGCTGTGCTGGTAATTCTGGTTCCCACGTCCGTGTTGGTCATTCTTAGAGGCGTGGTGAAAGGCGGTTGGACATCATGAGGACCGGCCAGAAGGATCTCTTCGAGGAACCAACTGGCCAGCCGCCAGCTGGCTACGGTCCACTTGCCGCCAGAATGCGCCCGCGATCGCTCGATGAGTTTGTGGGACAGAACGAATTGCTTAAGGCCGGTGGTGTTATCCGCAACATGGTCGAACGTGGCCGGCTCACTTCTCTCATCTTCTGGGGGCCGCCAGGAATTGGTAAGACAACGCTGGCCCGTTTAATCGCCGCGAATTCTGACGCCGAGTTTGTGCAGATCTCGGCGGTATCAGCCGGTGTTGCCGATCTCCGGCGCGAGGTTCGGGAGGCGCAAGATCGCAGGTCAATGTTGCGGCGCGGGACCGTGTTGTTCATCGACGAGATCCACCGTTTCAATCGTGCGCAACAGGACGCGATCCTCCCATCCGTCGAAGATGGCATTGTCATCCTCATAGGCGCGACAACCGAGAATCCCTCGTTTGAAGTGAATGCGCCTTTGCTTTCCCGTGCGCGTGTAATCGTCTTGAAGCCGCTCGAAGATGTTGACATTCGACAGATCGTGCAGAGAGCAATCGATGATTCGGAGCGCGGTCTCGGAGGTCTGGGACTTTCAATCGCTGACGATGCCCTTGATCTGCTGGTGAATCTTTCAAATGGCGACGCGCGCTTTGCACTGACGACTCTGGATATGGCAAGTATCGGAGAGTTGGAAGACGGTGTCATCAACCAGGACGCAATCGCAGGCGCAACTCAGCGGAGGGCGATCGTATATGACAAATCGGGTGACGCCCACTTCGATACGATATCAGCGCTGCATAAATCGATGCGCGACTCGGACGATTCAGCCGCGCTGTACTGGCTCGCAAGAATGCTTGATGGTGGCGATGATCCACTCTATATTGCCCGCAGGCTTGTGCGATTTGCCAGTGAAGATGTTGGACTCGCCGATCCACAGGCATTGCCGTTGACGATGGCCGCCCAGCAGGCGGTCCATTTCATCGGGTTGCCAGAGGCGGCGCTCGCGCTTTCGCAGGCGGTGATCTATCTTGCGCTGGCGCCAAAAAGCAACGCGCTCTACCGCGCCTATGGCGAAGCTCGTCACGATGTGCAGAACAGGCGAAATGAACCGGTTCCATACCACCTTCGGAACGCGGTCACAGGACTTATGCGAAACATCGGGTACGGACAGGGGTACGAATACGCCCACGATGCTCCAGACGCGGTGACCACACAGGTCAATCTCCCTGAAGATCTTGCAGACCGAGATTACTACCGCCCAACTCTACACGGGCACGAAGCCGAGCTTCATTCGCGCAAGGAACAACTACGAAAGCTGAAACAGGAGCGCCGCAACGCCGTTCTTGCTGAGCCTCAGGATCCTGGGAAGGATACGAATCCGTGAGCATCCACCGTGCCCGATTTCAGCGAGAACGCGATGAAATGCGACCGGTCGTAATCGAAACCGGCGTTGCTCCGTACGCAGAGGGATCAGCCCTGATTGCGTATGGCGACACGAGAGTCTGGTGTACCGCCACTGTCGAAGATCGGGTTCCGGGTTGGCTCTCCGGCCGTGGCAAGGGGTGGGTGACTGCCGAATACTCGATGCTTCCACGCTCTACCCATACGCGCATCGACCGTCAGCGGGCAAGCGGTTCAGGAAGATCTCAAGAGATTTCACGGCTGATTGGACGGTCTCTCAGGGCCGGCATCGACTTGAAACGTCTCGGAGAACGTACGGTGACTGTCGATTGTGATGTGCTGCAGGCCGACGGGGGCACCCGGACCGCGGCGATTACCGGAGGGTTTGTTGCTCTGGAAGTTGCGCTTGAAATTCTCTCGCGAACGAAAGTGCTTAGCCGCTCTCCGGTTACAACCCGTATCGCCGCAGTCAGTGCCGGGATCGTCGCTGGCGAAGCGAGACTGGACCTTGATTACCATGAGGATTCATCTGCCGCCGTGGACTGCAACCTGGTCATGGATGGGCGGGGAAGGATTATCGAACTCCAATCGACAGCCGAGGGTGCTGGAGTAACTCGAGAACAGATGGATCAACTTCTGGACCTGGCGAGTAGCGGGATCACCGAATTGCTGAGGTTACAGAAAGTGGCCGTGGAACAGGCGCCTCCAGCGAAGTCCCGATCCTAGAGCTTGTTCACGACGAGCTTCGAAACCGCACGGAGCGTCTCGAACACCCCCTGACCATTCACCGCCGATGCCTCGAAACGCGGCACCTTTATCGTGTTCAAGTAGCGATCGAGCACCGGCGTCGGTAGCGCCGTCGGAAGATCCATCTTGTTGTATTGCATAACCAGAGGGTAATCGACCAGGCGTTTCCCCTGATTCTTCAAGTTCTGTGCCAGTTCTCGCAGACTCTGGAGGTTGTCAGCCAGCCGGTCACGCTGAGCATCAGCGACGAACACGACTCCGTCAGCGCCGCTCAACACCGCAACTCGCGTGCGCTCGTAAAGGACTTGTCCGGGGACGGTGTAGAGATGGAAACGGATCGAGAAGCCGTGTACTCTGCCAAGTTCGAGAGGCATGAAATCAAAGAACAATGTGCGTTCAGTTTCGGTCGCTATGGAGAGGAGGTCGCTGCGGCCATTTGTCGGAATCTGTCCATGAATGTATTGAAGATTGGTGGTCTTCCCACAGAGACCGGGACCATAATAGACGATCTTTCCGTGAATCTCACGAGCAGCGACGTTGATCAAAGCCATGGACTACTTCTTCTCATCCGTTGCCGGGCGCTCGGCCGCGGGCGACTGGTCGTCAGAACCAAAGATCAAATCAATCGTATCGGTAGCTGCCTTCGCCATGTTGGCGTTCAGTTGCGAACGGTGGACATCATTGCGTTCGATCACGAGATGCAGCACCGTTGCCAGCGATTCGGTTGCACGCTTTGCAAGTACCTTGACAAGACCGAGGTGTGCCTGGTGATCGAACACGACAACCAGAAGCCAGCGGCCCTCAACTGTCTCGGTGAAGATCTTTTCCTTATGACCTTCCTGGACCAAAACGCGGAAGTTATCCTCCTTCAGGAGTCGCGCCATCTCTTGAGATGAGGCATAAGTGCCAGCCAGGAGAGCGCCCAGATGCATCATCTCAGCCTGGTGACCCGCGCCTTGCCACGCCAGAACCTGGCCGGCGCGATCAAGCAACATGCTGTAGGTGGCTCCGGTTTCGTCCATGAGCCGATCGAGGCACTTCTGGATCATCGCTGATTCTTCGGGACCAACGATAAGGCTTGTTAGATCAGGATCGAATCGACCCGGAAGCAAAGATTCCATTGCACCTACCATCGTGCGTTGCTGTGATCGCTCAAGCGAAAACTCAGACTAAAGGGCTACGTCAACTCCTTCAAGATGGACCGGCCGATCGCTCGTTGCTGCTGACGATGCTTCCGATCGGTGCGGAATCTTCAACTCCGGCGAGAATTCGGTCCGCGTCATCTGGTCGACAAATCATTATGTATCCAATGCCCATGTTGAACACCCTGAACGCCTCGCCACTCGACACGTTGCCCTGTTCCAGAACGTAGGCCATCAGAGGCGGCGTCTGCCACGCTCGGGTATCCACCAGTGCCGTGAGGCCGGCCGGGATGATTCGCGCAAGATTCCCCGGGATTCCGCCCCCGGTGATATGCGCCATTCCGGTTATCGAGTCCCAGCTCTCTCGCTGCGGTGACCGGCTCAAGGTAACTCCGGTGGCTACGCAGAAGAGCATCGGCCATCGTCTCGGTCGAATCCCACGGAACTGTCAGCTCCAATAGTCTTCGCGCCCTGTCATCCATATCATTAAGCCCCAGAGCGGCCCGGATGCAGGGAGTACCCATTGGTGTGAAATCCGTCGCTGGATATGCCAACGACGACGTCGCCCACCCGTATCGCGGTACCATCGACGATCTCTGCTGAGTCCACCATGCCCAGTATCACGCCCGCGACATCGATATCCGAGCCCTGATAGATTCCCGGCATTTCCGCGGTCTCACCACCCAGAAGCGCAACGCCAGCCACGGCGCACGCATCGGCGATCCCTTCAATGACGACGCGAGCGACTTCCAGATCCAGCGCTCCGGTTGCAAAGTAGTCCAGAAAACAGATCGGCTGGGCACCGCAGGCAATCACGTCGTTGATGCAGTGATTGACGATGTCGTGGCCGATACCGGAAAGATCCCCTGCGAGAGAAGCCATCCTCAGCTTCGTACCGACTCCGTCGATGCTGGCTACCAGGGTAGGCTTCTTGGCTACCGGGCCGATTCGGTAGAAACCGGCAAAGTGCCCTAGCCCGCGAAGGACTCTATCGTTGTGAGTCCGGGCCATCGCGTTGCCGATGACATTGACAAGCGCATCCCCCGCGTCGATGTCGACGCCAGCAGACTTGTAGCTCAAGCGTTGGGAGTCGAAGTGGTCGTCACAACTCACGGTGCGCCGGCCTACAGATCTTCGACTGCGGCCTGAAAAGCCTCGATTGAACGGCGCAACACAATTCGCATCTGCCCCAAGTTCATAGCGCTCGTTTCCGCCACCGCAAGTAGCAGGGCATCAGCCGTGAGCGGCAGCATGATCACGACGTGGTTTGCATACTCCATCGTGGTCAGTTCAGCAGCATCTTCCCCAAGTTCCATCGCGAGATCGTTCATCATGAGGAGGCCTGGCGCAGCTACCGCCGCGATAGCTTCAGCTTCGATCTGGCCATCGGATGAGGACTCCACGAGGAGGCCGTCCATTCCGACCACAGCCGCTACCTGGAGTCCATGATTCGCCTGCAACTGCTCCAGTAGGTTGGAGAGAGTGCCAAGATTTCCCGACATGACGTTGCCTCCTGCACGAACCGTGAACTAGCGCTCGCAAACTCGCCTGGAGTATAGCGTACGTTCGCGGTAGTCCCTAACCGTCCGAAGGTACTGTATGTCGTGTGTCGTCCGGGCTCTAATCAGACTGGATTAATTCGAACTCGCCGAACCTGTCCGCGTATCGCGTTGGCACGAATCCCGCGATGTAGGTTCCTTCCTCGCTGAAAGCTTCCTCTTCGACCTGTCCAAGCCGGTGAAACACATCAACGAGTTCGGAATTAACGAACGGAATGCGTACCTCAAGGTAGGTGTAACTCGCCGTTGCCGAGACCGATCTCATCGATGCGCTCCAGCAGGAGAGCTAGCCCAACTCCTGATTTGGCGGAAACCGGCACGAAATCGTGTGACAGATCTTCCAGGGATAGCGCAGCTTGCCCTCCGGAGCCATCCTCGAGCAGATCAACCTTGTTGAGTGCCGTGATGATTTGACGATCATCGAGTTCCAGTTCATCCAGAATGCCAACAACCGTGTCCGCCTGTCCGGCGGCGTCTGGATGAGTCACATCGACGACATGGAGCAGTACCGTTGCCTCCTCGATCTCTTCCAGTGTTGCTCGGAATGCGGCGATCAGCTGGGGAGGCAGATTGTTGATAAATCCAACTGTGTCGGTGATCAAGGCAAGCCGGCCACTCGGCAACCGCAACTTTCGCGTCAGTCGGATCGAGCGTGGCAAACAACTTGTCCTCCTGAAGGACGTCCGCGTCAGTGAGACGGTTCAATAGCGTTGACTTGCCAGCATTGGTGTAGCCGACGAGAGCAATCACTGGCGTGCCCGACTTCCGGCGTCGATCCCGGTACAACTCGCGATGCCTGTGCACCTGGTCGAGATGCATCCTTCAACTGGACGATGCGGCGCTCGGCAAGCCGCCGGTCAACCTCAAGTTGAGTCTCACCTGGGCCGCGCAACCCGACTCCGCCAACGCCTTGCCTGGAGAGATGGCTCCACATGTTGGTGAGACGAGGCAAGCGGTATTCCAGCTGCGCAAGTTCGACTTGAAGGCGACCTTCATGGGTCACGGCATGGCGGGCGAATATGTCGAGGATGAGCGTCGGACGGTCGACGATCTTCCGGTCGAGCGCTTCCTCCTGGGTTAGCCTGCGTTCAACATTCCGAATCTGGGCAGGGGAGAGTTCATCGTCAAACACCGCAACGCTCGCATCGAGCTGGTCCATCAGTTCGGACAGTTCATCGAGTTTTCCGCTGCCAAGATATGTCCGGGGATTCGGGTGGTCAAGGTTCTGGACAATCGATCCGACAACGTCTATATCTGCCGTTTCGCACAGCAGTGCGAGCTCTTCTAGAGCGCTTTCAGAATTCCAACCATCAGCCTGGTAGTTGACGCGGACGAGCACAGCCCGTTCTGCAGTGTCGTTTCTCAGATAGCTTGGTCGATCGAGTATAGGTCTCTCCATCCAAGTAAGAGGTAGTCAATGTAAGAAGTGTACGACCCGCTGTCGATCAGCAACCTGGAAACTGAATAGTACCCCGAGACACGGCGGGATGAGATCCGTTCGCTGCCGCGTCACGATAAACGCCCCGCATCAAAGGTGGCAGGAGACGCGCCAATTCAATCATCATCGCGTCCGTTAGTTCTGCCATCGAGTATCTGCGTCCATCCGCATCGCGGGATTCAAGCAGGAACGGTTCGCCAAACCACACTTCAACGCGCGGGATACAACCACGTCGCGCGCTACGCCCGGCCTTAGATCCGTTCAACGGTAGATCTGAAGAACCGACGATCACGCACGGGATGATCGGAGCGCCGGCCCGAAGCGCAACCAGACTCGCGCCGGCAAACGGTTGCTTCAATCCTCCCGACATCGAGCGAGTACCCTCAGGAAACATACCGACCAGAAGTCCTTCACGGATCGTGTCCACCGCTGTGCGAATCGCGTCACGATCGAACGTACCTCGCTTGACCGGGAAGGCCCCGGCTTGCGACGCAAACCAACGGAGCACTGGCAGGTCCCAGACCTCTTCTTTCGCCATCCAGAGTATTGGACGCGGAGATGCGGACAGCATCAGGATAGGATCGGAATTGTGGACGTGGTTGCCGACGATTAGCGCGCCGCCTCGTCTGGGAACGTTTCCAAGTCCGTGGATTTTGAACCGGAGGACCAAGCGCAAGGTCGGAAGCACAAAGATTCGAAGGAGCAAGAAGATTCCATGCTTCCAGCGCCGCCGAAAGGATAGCCGCCGGTTGACGAGCGGATCGATCAAGAATCCCCCTGGCCATTCTTGCCCGCGATTTCCGCGGCGATCCGATCCGCGATTTCTTCGGCCGAGTTCTGCGTAGCATCCAGGACTACCGCGCCATCAGCGATCAACAATGGCGCATCTGATCGGCTGAGGTCACGCTCATCTCTCGTCTCAAGATCCCGGAGGACGTCCTCGTAGCTGACCGCTTCTCCTCGCTCCCGAAGCTCCAGGTACCGGCGTCGTGCTCGCACTTCTGGAGTCGCTTCGATGAAATACTTGAACGCAGCATCCGGAAAGATCACGCTGCCAATGTCGCGTCCAACTACTACTACGCGCTTACCGTGAGCTATGTCGCGTTGCATCTTCAGGAGGGACTTTCGTACATCGGGGTTGGCGGACACGCCGGGCAATGTCCGATCGATCTCCGGTGACCGCAAGCAGTCCGTGACGTCACGACCATCGAGGTAGACATCTGCCGCGCGATCGGAGCGAGACGCGGGATAGCGTAGGGAAACATTCATCCGACAAGTGATTGAAGCTACCGCTGTACGATCCTCCGGATTGACGCCCGCCTTCAGCACTCTCATCGCCAGCGCCCGGTACAACACGCCGGTATCAAAGAACAGTGCATCAATCCGCTTCGACAGGAGCTTCCCAACGGTCGTCTTGCCTGCCGCTACCGGACCGTCGATCGCGACTACGAAAGCGTCACCGGCCACCAGGTCGCCCATCCCTCGTCGATCTGCCACCCCCGCGTTTGCCGTAACTCTGCTCGACGTTCCCGGAACGATTCGTCCTATCGTCGATATCCCTATCCAGGCGCAGAGCTTGTCGAAGTTGTTCAACTTCCCCGGTTGTGAGATCGCGCCAGGTTCCTTTCGAGAGGATGCCGAGCTGTAGCGGGCCGATCCTCGTTCGGACGAGGCGAAGCACCGGGTAGTTCACCGCGTCGAACATCCTTCGGACAATCCGATTTCGTCCTTCATGAATAGTGACGCGCAGCAGCAATCCATCCCTGGTCTGGCGCAAAGGTCGCACTTCTTCGGGCACCGTTCGGACATCATCGATCGTGATGCCCTGGCGCACTCGATCAAGAACGGAAGCAGGAGGAAACCCATCGAGTAGGACGGTGTATTCCTTTTCAATCTCATAACGCGGGTGCATGACGCGATGGGCGACTTCGCCGTCATTCGTCAGAAGCAACAGGCCTTCAGTTGGACGATCCAGACGTCCGACAGGGACCACGCGCTCGGGCACATCGACGAGATCGGCAACCGACCGCCGTCCACGTTCGTCCGCAAGCGTTGTGATGTATCCACTTGGCTTGTTCAGCATGATGTAGCGGATACGTGGACTACGAATGGCACGCCCGTCGACCTCTATCGTCGAAACAGAGGTATCCACTTTCGTACCGAGTTCGGATACAACTGCTCCATCGACCCGCACCCTACCATCGAGGATAAGTTGCTCTGAAGCGCGGCGGGATGCTACCCCAGACGCGGCAAGAACCTTTTGTAACCGTTCAGGTTCGGTCATTCTCAGTCATGCCCCCTCACCAGCTGGTTGACCAGTTTCATAGATCGGCAACGCGGAAATGATTTCACCATCGAGAGAAAACTGGACCAGCCCCCTGGCGCCTCCCCCAGATTGCTCGTACAGGATAACCTTGTAAAGCATCCGCGAGACATCTTCGGATCGAACCATTACCGTTCGGCTGAAGGGCATCCAAAGTCCTTGCAGCTGAAGTTCGTCCGTTGCGCCCAAGGACGCCCCCATCCCTCCGATCACAAGCCACTGATACTGAAAGCCAATCAAATCCAACATGAGGGTTGTATCGCTATAGCGATCCTGACTGCCCAGAACGACACTGAGAATCGTACGATCGCCGTAGCGGAACGCGTTGATCAGATTCTGGCCGGCGGCTTCGGTCGTGCCGGTCTTGACCCCGATCGCGCCATCGTAGAGCACGAACTGGTTCGTGTTTTCGATAATGATCTCGCGCTCATTCGGACCGCCAATAACCATGCTCGCCCACGGAGTAGCAACGATGGCTCCAAGCAGCCTGTCGCTCAGCACTTCCACCGACGCGCGAGCCAGATCACGCGCCGTGGACCACGATTTCCCGTCATCCCGGCCTACCGGATTACTGAATACTGACCCGTTCATGCCAAGAGACCGGGCGACGGCATTCATCTCTTGAACGAATCGCTCGACGGGGTCGGGTGCAGTCGGATCAAGCCGCACACCCGATTCCCGAGCAAGCGCACGAGCCGCGTCGCCACCGGAGGGCACAAGCGCACCGTAGAGAAGTTGCTCGACTGTCACGATGTCACCAGGCTCAAGGCCCATACTGGTAAAGTCTTCCTCAACCAGATCCGATTCGATGATCGTCACCTGCTGGTTCACGTCGAGGACTCGCAGTGCTGTGAGCGCGGTAACGAGTTTCACCGTGCTGGCTGGCGGCAATGATGTGTCCGCTTCCAACTCGTACAACGTAACCCCAGTGCTCAAATCCACCGCAATGGCAGCCGGGGCGGTCAGTGCAGGATCGTCCTCGATCAGCGCGGAGGCGACGCTCGGCGCCGCAACCGCGCCTGGGCCGCCGACGAGAAACGTCAATGGGAGGAGTAGAAATGCTGCAACCAGTGACTTGAGACGCATTCGACCGCACGACCTCCAGATTGCCCTGACAGACAGCAACAGGCTGAAGTATAGGGAGTGAAGGTGTGTAAAAGTAGCTGTATGGTAGCCTTCTGCCCGTTGGAGAAGGCGCTGCGAAGGCAACCAGATGACCACACGCCCCGACAACACATCCCCCGTGCGCAGAGCTGTCGAAGAGCTCAGCCCCTACGTGCCAGTGGAATCCCCTGATGCCCTGGCGGCGCGGCTTGGCATGCCAATCGATATGATCGCAAAGCTCGATTCCAACGAGAACCCTTACGGCTGCTCGGTGTCCGTTCAGGAAGCTCTTGGAGCGTTCGACCGGTTTCACTACTATCCTGACGCACAAGCCGCACGCCTCAGGGACCGCATCGCCATCTACGCCGATGTCAAGCCGGAATCGATCATCGTCGGAAACGGCTCAGATGAACTCATTGACCTCGTTCTAATCGCTGTCCTGGAAACTGGCGACGAAGTGATCATTCCGGAACCGACCTTCGGCGTCTATCGGGCTCGAACCGAGTTGTTTGGCGGTGTCTCCAGAGTTGTGCCGCGTTCGGAGTCCTTTGATCTTGACATGCCCGCCATGCTGGAGGCGGTCAATGAGCGCACGAAAGTCGCATTCCTGACGAATCCGAACAATCCAACTGGGAATCTTGCGCCGACATCGGAGATCGTTTCGATGCTTAACACCGGCGTGCTCGTCATCGTTGACGAGGCCTATTATGAATTCTGCGGCAAAACGATCATGCCGCTGACACATGAGTATGACAACCTCATCGTCCTCAGAACTTTCTCTAAATGGGCGGGGCTCGCCGGAATGCGCATCGGCTATGGTGTGTTCCCCAAGGGTCTGGCCGAACAACTCTGGAAAGTCAAACCGCCGTTCAACGTCAGTGCGGCAGCGATGCTAGCCGCCGAGGCATCGCTTGATGATCTCGAATACCTGCACGTGTCGATCAATCGCATTCGGAACGAAACGAGGCGGCTGACCCGCATGTTGGGGACGGTTGAATACCTGAAGACCTTTCCCTCGGTTGCAAATTTCGTCTTCTGCGAGGTGACGCGTGGGGACGCTCACGACGTCCACCAACGACTCGCGGACCGGGGAATAATGGTGCGCTCATACGGTGGAACTCTACGCCAGTACTTGCGCTTCAGCTCGGGCAGGCCTGAAGACACGAATAGGCTGATGACCGCACTGCAAACCATCGGCGCTTATGTCTAGTCGACTTGGATTAGTGGAGCGTTCTACCGCTGAGACTTCGATCAGTCTGCAATTCAATCTGGATGGGAGCGGCGCATCAGAGATCCAAACCGGTGTCGGAGCGCTCGACCACTTCTTGACCCTCTTCGCCCGGCACGGCCTGTTCGATCTTGCTATCCGCGTCGAAGGCGACCTCACCGTCGACGGCCACCACACGACTGAGGATGTTGCCATCTGCCTGGGCCAGGCAATCAGTCAGGCTGCCGGCGATCATCTCGGCATCACCCGCATTGCGGATGTTTCGGTTCCCATGGACGAAGCACTCGCTCACGTCGCGATCGATCTCTCGGGACGCTCCTACTACGTTCAGCGAGGGGGATTCTCTGCCCCCTTCGTCGGCGATCTGGAGACCGATCTCGTTCGACATTTCCTCGACACTCTCAGTCGGGAGGCTCGACTGAATCTCCACGTAGTCACATTGTATGGCTCCAACGCTCACCATGAAGTCGAGGCCATCTTCAAGGCGCTCGGCCGGGCACTCGATGCTGCGACGCGGATCGATCCACGCATAGCCGGGAGAATTCCATCGTCAAAGGAGCGCATCGAAGGCGCAGGCCGTTGAGCATCGCATGTATTGCCTATAAGCGTGTTTCGCGTGCACATGTTCAAGTTTTCTGCCGCCCAATCCACACGGTTGCTTGCCTAGCATTGCATTAGGCATTTTTCGGCGCGTACGAACGTGGGCTCTTTCCCACGCCGTAGCCGTTCAGTCCTGTTTGACTTTTAGGAACATTCCTATCAAGCCCAAAGGTTGTATCCTTCGGGTGTACGGACAGACCTGCAAAATGCTATCTGGAGTCATCTGAAGGACGTTGGAACGTGAACAATCGCGCTTGCTCGGCGCTCTCGCGCTCATCGAGATTGCTCTTCCTCGGGCTAATGGCCGGCGCCATCGCCTCGATGTTCGTGTTTCCAGTATCTCCCACCTCAGCGCAGCCAGCGGAACGCCTCATTCCAGGGCCTGGCGTCTACTTTCCCGAATCAGGTCAAGCGCTGAATGGAGCGTTCCTCCAATGGTGGGTTGTCGAGGAAGAGCGACTCGACATAGGCGTTCCGGTAACGCCCGCTGTGAGACAGGGAGAAGCGATCATCCAGTGGACCGAGTTCGGACGCTTGGAGTATCGCGGTGCTGATGCTTCGCTGGCAACCGGTCAAGATGTCTATCGTGCCCCCATTGGCCGCCTGTATGCCGAGCGGGTTGGATACACCCGATGGGTCGACGCATTCATCCCAGTAGGCGCCGGGGGGACCGATGCGCGGTTCTTTTACGAGACCGGCCACAGCCTGGCACATGACTTCCTCAAGATCTACGAACGCCGGGGGAACGAGGAGAAGCTGGGACCGCCGATCTCTCAAGAGTTCCAGATAGGAGCGGTTACCTATCAGTTCTTTGAGTTTGGCGCGATGGCCTGGGATGCGGTAAATGGCACCCGTGTCGTGCCGCTTGGACGCCTGGACGCGGCGCTCTACGGATACGGGACTCCCGCAGATGACTATCGTTATGGCGATGTCTATTACTCATCGGTCAACATGCTCCAGATCAGCGACGCCTTTCCGGGCGAACGATGGATAGAAATCGACCTCACGGAGCATGAGATCATTGCCTGGGTCGGAGACTTCGCGCTTATGAGAACCAAGGTCGTGACCGGCCCGGTTCAATCACCTACGCCAACAGGAACTTTCTCGATCTACATTCGATACGAAGTGCAGGATCTTTCGGGGATCGGATGGAATGGACAACCGTTCTCGGCTCCCGGCACACCCTGGGTGATGTACTTCTACCAGGACTTTGCGATTCATGGTTCAACCTGGAGAGATACGTTCGGATATGGGTCAGGACAGGGCTGTGTGATTCCGCCCAATGAGGCCGCGGAACAGCTCTGGAAGTGGGCCGATTACGGCACAACCGTTTGGGTTCACTACTAGTTGCCTCCAACAAGACCGGGGCGTATCGAGCGGGATTACCAGCTTTTCACCAGACCGGGACACGATCGGGCAAGCCCGAGGCTCAAGCTCGTCAATAACTGCTACTCGAGGATCTTCGGGCGATACTGCAATGCCTCGGCGAGATGATGGGATTCGATACCATCTGCGCCCGCCAGATCAGAAATAGTACGCGCCATCTTCAACACGCGATGATAGCTTCGGGCAGACAACCGAAGTCTCTGCATTGCCGCGCGCATGAGCGTTTCTCCACTGCTATCGAGCTTGCAATAGGTCTGGACTTCACGCGCCGACATATCGGCGTTGGAAAGCATCGAAGTACCTTCGAAGCGACGCAACTGCTTCGCGCGGGCCGTCTCAACACGTTGTCGAATAGTGGCCGACGCCTCACCGGCCCGGTCGGTGCTTAACTTCTCATAGTCGATCTGGGGAACTTCCAGATGTATGTCGATGCGATCCAGGAGCGGGCCCGATATCCGTTTCTGATAGCGTGTGATCTGCGCCTGGGAACAGAGACAATCCCGTGTCTGGTGGCCGAGATATCCACATGGACACGGATTCATCGCTCCAACTAACACGAAATTGGCAGGAAAGGTAATCGCGCCGGATGCCCGGCTTATTGTCACCGTGCGGTCTTCAAGAGGCTGCCGGAGTATTTCTAACGATTGCGAACCAAATTCCGGGAGCTCGTCAAGGAAGAGCACGCCGCGGTGGGCCAAAGTGATCTCTCCAGGGCGCGGGAATGTCCCGCCGCCGACCAAACCAGCGTATGAAATCGTATGGTGCGGCGCCCTGAATGGGCGTTCCATCATCAGCGGCTGATCGGAGGGGAGAAGCCCGGCAATCGAGTAGATCTTGGTGACTTCGATCGCCTCTGGCCGCGATAGGAGAGGCAGGATCGTAGGCATCGAGCGCGCCAGCAATGTCTTACCAGTCCCAGGCGGGCCGCTGAGAAGCACATTGTGATTTCCGGCCGCCGCAACTTCGAGACCTCGCTTGACCTGTTCCTGGCCGCGAACATGCTTGAAATCCATCGACCATGCTGCCGTGTGGGCCCCAACATCTATGGGCTTCCCACGGTAAGGCGGGATCGGCGCTTCGCCGGAAAGATGTCGAACGAGACCGCCGAGCGTGTCAACGGGAAACACGTCTACGTCGTCGACCAGCGCAGCCTCATCGGCATTGTCCCAGGGCACGAATGCCCGGCGCAATCCGTTGCGTGCCGCGACCGAAACCATCGGCAGAATTCCGTTGGTCGGCCTCAGACTTCCGTCTAGCGAAAGTTCACCAACAACCAGCGCATCGCTGAGGTCTTCATCGATCCCACCATATGACCGGAGAACACCGAGGGCGATCGGTAGATCGTAGGATGGTCCTTCCTTGCGTATATCGGCTGGCGCAAGGTTAACGGTCACCCGTCCCAGCGGGAAGCGGATGCCTGTGTTTCGGATCGCGGTGCGAACTCGTTCCCGGGATTCCTGGACCGCCGTGTCGGGCAAACCGACAACAATGAATTTCGGCTGCCCTGGACCGGTATCGACTTCAACCTCGACGATCACCCCGTCCAAGCCTATCGTCGCGCAACTCAAGATCTTTGCAAGCACGCAACCTCGTTCCTCAGAACCACCGGCGTGGGTGTTCCACCATGACGATGCCGAGAATTCTAGTCCCAATGCGTTCGAGAGCGTCTCGTGCCCGAATCGCCTCTTGACGCCCGGTTGTCCCGGCCGAAATGACGAGTATCGCCGCGTCAACGTGAGGCGCAATCGCAATGGCGTCCCCATATTCGGGCAGCGGTGGGCAGGAGACGATGACGAACTCATGCGATTCAAGAACCCGTTCGAGCACGACAGCCAGGTTGCTGCTTGAAAGCAGCTCCGGACGTGGATCGCTGCCAGGACGAAGGGCCAAAACCCCGTCACCTTCTTCTACAGGTTCCACTGCTGACGCTGGGTCCCGGAGCAGGTCCGCAAGCCCTCGCCCCTCAGTTTGACCGTTTCTCATATCTGCGTCGACGAACAGGCAGTCGTCGCCTGCACGAATAAATGCAGCGCATAGGTTGCCCGCGACACCACTACTGGGGGTCCGGTCGACATCGACAACTACCACGCTGCGGATGCGCGTCCCGGTTGCGTACTTTATCGTTGACTGGAGCGTGCGGTACGTTTCGGCTGCCCGGTCTGAACCGTCGGACATCATGACCCTCTCCGAAATTCGGCGCCCGGAGGCACAAGAGCAATTACCGGTCGTTCGAGATAACGATCGATCTCCGTCGGAGTTTTGAGTGACTGGTCCCGATATATCAGAAAGAACACGATGACGGAACCCAGAACCAGTCCGAGGATCGCTGCCGCAAGCGTTGTAGACCGTACCGCCGGACCACTTGCGGTATCCGGCGGTCCCGCCGTCTCAACGGCAATAAGATTGACCCGGGACGGGTACACTTCCGGATCAAGCTGAACCCTCGCTATGAGATCTGCGTTGTACTCTTCGTTGCGTGTCAGGACCGCGGATTGCACAGCGTTGGCGATGTCGGCGGCTCGTTGCGGATCAGTATCTACGACAGTCAGCGTAAGCGTGTTGGCGGATGATACCTGCCCTACCTGCAGCTTTCTCTGAGCAAGTGACGGATCAATGTCCAGACTGGCGTCGCCCAAGGCAGACGCGATGAACTCGTAATTACTGATCAATGGAACAAACGTGGCTAGCCGGTTCTTTGCATAGAGGTCGAGCCAGTAGTCCGCCGGTTCGGCGTTTGCGACGACTCGGATACTGACGGTGTACTCGTCGGGTTGATTGGTAACGACGATGTAGCCTGTCAGCGTGGTTGCCAGTACGGCGATGACAAAGATCCACCATCGCCGGAGAACCTGGGGCAGCAACTCTTCGGGGCGCATCACTTCGCGGCACCTCGAACTGTGCCAATGACCGGTAGCCCCGTCGCCGCCTCTGCGGCGGTAGCGGTTGGAATAGAATCGTCCAGGTAATCAAGGAAGATCCCGACGAGAAGCCCGAATCCCGCAGCCACCACAACGGCCAGGATATAGGTCAATCGAACCCTCCAGGTATCAGGTTGTGCCTCTAGCGGCACATCCACAGGACGAATCGTCATCGGCAGATCAACGTCATCGGAGCCCAGGTACGCCATGAAGTTTTCGCGGAGTTCGATTGCCGCGGCATTGCCAATCAAGACGGCGAGCCCGTGATCCCTTGATGTTGACAGGATCGTGAGAACGCGATGCTCCCTGGACGCGGCCAGCGCGCCAGCGACATCTGACGGAGTCAGCTGAACTCCCTGTTCTTCCAGTCTTGCCGCCACTCCAGCTGCAAACACATTGCCTCGCACGATCTCTACAAGGTCATCGAGGATGAAGTCGGATGCGAGGTAATCGTAGTAATTGTCGTACTCATAATCGCCAGCGGTCGTTTCGCCAGACAACTGGTTCACCGACAATCTGGCCTCTGCGGTGTATACAGGTGTTCTCGATCGATCAAGAAAGACAACCAGCAATAGGACCAGGGCTGGCAATGCCAGGATTGCCAGCCATCTTCTCTTGAGAATGCTCGCGTAGGATCGAAGCTCCACTATACCGGTCTAACTCTAACCTCGCGCGCCAATGGTCAACTCACGATCGATAATTTCGCGCATTTCTCGATTAAATCGAGCGGTCGAAAAGCTTCCCGCGTGCTCCACCAACCGTTCGGAATCGAACGATAGCACTTTGAAGCGCTGGACCGCGTCGACGAGCGAGTCCGCGTCCTGGTCTTCAACCCAGACGCCCGTCGTGTCAGGGATCACTGTGTCTAGCACCCCGCCCCTGGCCAGGGCGATCACCGGCCGCCCGGCGGCCTGCGCCTCCACCTGCGCGATGCCAAAGTCGTCTTCGGACATGAACACTGCTGCACGGCATCGCGCAACAAGGTATTGGACTTCTTCGTCATCCAGACGCCCCAAGAACTGGATGTTGCCCGCAGCTGCCCGCTGCAGTGCCGCACGGTCACGGCCATCCCCGACGATCTTAAGGGGGAGTCCCAGGCGGTTAAAAGCATCTACGACGATGTCGATTCGCTTGTATGGTACGAGCCGGGAAACAACCAGAAAGAAATCGCCAATCATGCCGGGCGGCGCAGGCTGAAATCGCTCCACGTCCACCGGCGGAAACACTACCTCTGCGTCACGGCGCCAGAATGCCCGAATCCGGTCGCGAACGGCCGTCGAATTGGCCACGAAAGCTGTGACGCCCCGTGCTGAGACGCGGTCCACTCTCCTCAGCCCGATCATCAGTGGAGCGAGCGCGCAGCGGAGCACAGCGGGAACGGGCTCTCGCTCACAATACTGGTCGAAGTTCCAGGCAAAACGCATCGGCGCGTGGACATAGGAAATATGAATCGCGCCGGGAGGAGCATGAACGAGTTTTGCCCAGGCGCTCGTAGTAGAAAGCACAAGGTCACAGCGCGGCAACGTCATCGTCCTGAAGGCGACCGGGTACGCGGGAAGTGCCCACTGATGCCTGCGACGAACTCCTGGCAGCGCCTGCATCCAGGAGAAACGGATGTCCCAGGCACGGTACGCCTCTGGCATCGCGCTCGGATCATAGATCGAAGTAAAGACCGGCGCATCAGGATAGAGGCCGTGGAGCGCCTCCAGGACTCGCTCGGCACCTCCGTACTGGTTCAGATAGTCGTGGACGATAACTGCCCGTTGATAAGAGGGCAAGGCAGAAACGCTTTCTTGAGGATTAGTACGCTCCACGCGCGGTCATGATGGCCGGTACCGTACGGATGATTGTCTTTATATCGAGCCATGGCGACCAGTTCTCGGCATAATACAGGTCCAGACGAACCATCTCGTCAAAGCTCAGGTTACTGCGCCCATTCACCTGCCACAGTCCAGTCAATCCAGGCTGAACCAGCAAGCGATCGAAATGCCACTCTTCATACTCGGCGACTTCGGGCGGAATCGCCGGACGGGGCCCAACAACACTCATGGAACCGAGCAAGATATTGATGAATTGTGGCAGTTCATCGAGGCTGGACCGCCGCAAAATCCGCCCAACTCTCGTTCTACGGGGGTCATCTTTCAGCTTGAAGAGCAACGTGCCTTGCCCGTGCGCTTGCTGTAGCTGAGCGCGCTGGTTCTCGGCATCGTTGACCATCGTCCGAAACTTGTAACAGGTGAATCGCCGGCCGCCACGGCCAACACGTTCCTGCTTGAAGAAAACCGGGCCCGCGGAATCCAGCCGGATTGCTACCGAGACCAGCAAGAACAACCACGAAAACACTACTAGCACAAATGCTGAAAGCGCGAGATCCATCGCCCGCTTGACCGCAAAGTTCCAACCGGAGATCTGTGGCGGCTTCAAGCCGATCAGAGGCATGCCTGCAACTTCGTGAATATTCACGTTGTCCAGAGCCATCGTGTAGAGATCGGGAATGATCTTGAACTCGATGTCGAGATTCCGGCACAGGTCGATCATTTCGACGATGCGATCATGATCGCGAGGCGGCAATGCAATGATCACTTCATCGATCTGCATTGAAGAAACAATCTTGCCAAGCTCGTCGCTCCGACCGAGGTGTAGCGGGCGGACGACGGCCGAAGCAGTGGCCACAGCCATCTCGGGTTGAGAGTAGTCGTCATCAAGATATCCGATGACTTCATACCCCAATTGTGGTTGACCAAACATCCACTGCATGATTCGGCGCGCGGCCCGGCCCGAACCAATGACGGCAACACGGTCGACGCCTATTCCACGAGCCCATAGCTGCTCCCGCAAGACGCGCACGACCACCCTGGCAAGGAGCAACAGGGCGATCGCGATTGGAACGGCTGCGATGAACACCAGACGGGATGGGTAGAAACGCTGGAAGAACGCCGTCAGAATGACCAATGCCATTGCAATGACGATACCACTGGAGATTCCCCGAGCCTCGTCGAGGAGCGTCGACCATCGCGGTAGGCGGTAGAGCCCTTTAATCTGGAAAACCAGGACGGATAACAACATGAAAAGGAGGATCTGGCTAGTGAAGAATGAGAGGGGTTGGTCCGATTCAACGGGAACGTCGCCACCAACGTGGAGCCCGAATCGAAGCCAGTATGCAAACACGAACGCAAAGCCGGCGATAGCTGAATCGATAGACATGCGCGCTATCGTCACGACCCATCGCGGTGCGTTGACTAATTCCCGGTGCCCGATACGCCCATTCGCCCCCACAGCGCCCGGCGTCCTCCAACCACTTGCCAAACACTCTTGCGACTGTGTCCGGCGTTCGTTTCGGCTGCGCCCGCCAATCCGGCAGTATACCACAGCATGAAGTCGAACCGGTGAGACCAGGGCGCGAACGTACGCAATACCTTGATCGCTGAACGGTTAGATTTCCGGCCGAGCTGCTACCATCTCCACAAGCGTCATAATAGTCGTGGCGGGAGCGCAAATGCAGCGTCTTTGGAGCCCTTGGCGAATGTCATACGTGGTCGATTCGCCCCAGAATAGCGAACGTTCGAGAGGGGGTTCGAGCATTTTCGTCGAAGCGCTCCAGTTGTCCGGAGATCCGGACTCGCTTGTGCTCCATCGAGGCGACCATTCTTTTATCATAATGAACCTGTATCCCTACAACACCGGGCACATGATGGTTGTCCCGAACCGCCAGGTTGCATCTCTCGAAGATCTTGATGCCGAGGAATCGAACGAAGTGATGGCATTCCTGACATTTGCCACGCGCGCCGCGCGCACCGTTCTGCGTTGCGATGGATTCAACATCGGCCTCAATATCGGAACTATCGCTGGCGCCGGTATATCCGATCATCTCCACTTCCATATCGTTCCAAGATGGCTCGGAGACGCGAACTTCATGCCAGTTACCGCAGCGACGATGGTCATGCCGGAATTGCTGCCAGCTACCACCGCGCGTTTGAAGGGTGAGTTCGCGACCCTGGAGGTTGCGCGCCGGAACCCCAAGATTCGGCGCACTGCTGGCGCGCTTGTGTACTTGCCGGATACAAACCAGGTCGTGCTGCGAAAATCGCCCGACGGATCAATAGTCCTTCCAAAAGGACACATCGAATCCGGTGAATCTGCGTCCGATGCTGCCATACGCGAAGTACGCGAAGAAACGGGATTCGTGCTTTCCGTAACCGGTTGGGGTGGCGTCGATTCTTTCGAGCATGCGTCGCGCACGTTTCATGTCGTTACCTTCTTCGGGACCGGGATACCAGGTCCTGATGTATCCGAACACCTCGAGACGGACATAGTCCTTGCATCTCCAGAAGCAGCTCGTGAAATGATCGAAATAGAGAATTTGAAGCCAGTGTTAGATCGTGGCATCGAACTCATCGGCAGATTACAAGCCGGGTCAGAGTAGTGCGCTTGTCTAACGTACTCTTGACTATCGTAATCTTGGCCCTGCCCATTTCCGCGGAGGCACGACAAGACGTGCCCGCAGCGGGCATCTACATTGCCCTGGGGGACTCCATTCCTGCCGGTGTCGGGTCAAGCATGCCTACCACCCGATCTTACCCCGGGCTGATAGGACGCTATCTCCGTCAATACTTCGAATCCCCGGTAATCGTCGAAAACGTTTCGCAACCAGGCGAAACCGCAGAGTCATTCCTCTCCGGGGATCAGTATGAACAATTCGTTGCGGCGGTAGAGAACGCCAGGCGTTCTGACGTCGACATTCTCGCGGTCACGCTGACTTTCGGCGGGAACGAAATCCTCCAGCAAGCAAACCAATCGGACGCCGAGCGCGAGGCTGCTCTCCTAGCATTCGAGTCCGATCTTGAACAGCTACTGCCTTTGGTACAGGGCACGCTGGATCCGGATACCCGGCTAGTCATCACCACCATCTACGATCCAACCGGCACAGCCCCGCAATTGCAGGACAGTGACGGCTGGTGGATCAGTCGTTTCAACGAGGTGATCCGGAGTACAGCGGCAAGCGCTGGCGTTCTGGTTTCGGATGTAGCCGCAGAACTTGGCCGCACAGCCGGACCGCTCACGAGATATCCTGTCGACCCCCACCCAACGAATGCGGGACACGAAGCGATCAGTCGCATCGTGTGGTCCGACCTTGGGTTCGATAAAGATCCGCCGCTGATTGACATGATTTCTCCCGCTCAAGCGACACGATCCACTCCTACCGTAAGATTTCGCCTGTCTGAACCAGCCGCCCCTGGAACGGTTGTCGTGCGCGCGCCCGATTCTACGCACGTCTTTCCGCCCTTAGAAGTGTCCGCAAACGAATACGTCGTTCTGCTTCGGGCCAGCGGCGCCGATCCCGGCGAAATGACGCTAGTTGTGGAAGCACAGGACATGGCCGGCAACGCTGCGTCCACAGACTTCTCGATCAGCTTTCAGCGTCCGTGACGTTGCACGGCTGCCACTGCTCATTTTTGAGGGCAAGCTCAGCGATCGGACACTCGAAACACCGCAGTTGCTGACAGCCGTTGCGAGAAATGTGGTGCAGCCCCTGTTCTTCAAGTGCAAGCCGGATCGGGAATCTCACTGATCCAATGATCTGTCGCTTTGTCAAACGGGCGACACTGTCTTCAACTGTCCCGGGGAGGCACTCCCAGGTTGCCGCCACGTCCTCTGCCAGCACCTCGTCATCGATCGTGCCGGCATAGGCCGCCAGAAACGGCGCAAACACATTGGTAATGATCTGTCGCCGGCGGCTCGGGCCGATGCGCGGAGTGGCTTTACGTAGCCAGGAGTCCCAGGATCTGCCGCAATCGAGCCCGAGTGAGAGAAAAGATCCGAGCAATCCATCGGGCCGACCGTGCTGAATCAGATTTGCCAGCGATGAGATCCTGATGGCAGGGTGATTTGATGGCCGCACCCGATTCAGAGACCAACGCTCCCGGCCAACGGGCCGGATCGCATATGCCTGGGACAATTCCTCGAACTCAACCTGCATTCCCCGGGCTACATCCTCCGAAACACCGCATGCTTCACGAACGGTGTCAGGAATCGGCAGAAAGCCGGCTGCGCCAAGGAGCATTGCAAGAGGGTTGGCGGCTTCATGGTCCGACATGCGGGTCTCGATTAGCGTCAGGGGGAGGATCATCGCCAGGTCCCGCATCCCGGGCCGATTGGCGCTGAAACCGAGCGCATCCAGGATTCCACCGTAGAGGACTTCGGATGCTGTGGAAACAGCCAGAGACTGGGAAAACCAGAGCTGCTTATCAACCATCCGGCGCCATCCTTCTTCGCGAAGCACTCGCCGCAGGAGTTCCGGATTGCGACGCCCGAGCGTTGGCAGACAGGTCGACTTGCCAAGCCAGTGGGGCGCATCGGGCTGTGGATCAAGTTTTTCCAGATCTGAGATTGGCGCGAATGCCCCGAGATCAAGCGTCGGCACTGGTTCACCTAGATCATTCGTAACAGCATCCGCACCGTCGTCGATCGCAACTACGTGGAGTACGACGGCGGAATAAGCAGGATTCGCGCCATGGCCATGCCGATTCCAGTCGCTCGCGCGAACATGCAACTCGACAGCACCTCGGGCCAACGTCCCATCGATCGACACCAGCGCATCAAGAAAATCTGGGCCATTTGATTTCGACCATACTCCAGGGTAAATCACCTGTATCCGCCGGCCATCGGTCAAACGCATCTCTGACGGCAAGCGGCCTTGCGCCCAGTACCGGCTGAGCGTAGATTCCTGGATCACAGGACTTCCCATCGTTGATATCGATCGTCAATGATCCAGGCGGGTTGGCTTGTGGACAGCGGGCGGTCTATCATCGGTGGTCGGGGCAGATGATCCTGGCTGGAAGGAGCAGGCGATGACCGCATCGCGACCTCGCAAGACGGCATTGATAACCGGAGTGACCGGCCAGGATGGCTCATACCTCGCCGAGTTCCTTCTTTCCCGTGGCTACAGAGTCGTTGGTATGGTCCGGCGAACCAGTACCGAAACGGTGGGGCGTATCGCCCACCTTCTGGACGATGTCGAGCTCGTTCACGGCGATCTCCTCGATCAGAATTCATTGATCGACATTATGCAGCGATTTCAACCTGATGAGGTCTACAATCTCGCCGCACAATCATTTGTGCCGACCTCATGGCAGCAGCCTGTGCTGACCGCAGAGTTCACTGCCCTCGGCGTAACGAGGACGTTGGAGGCATTGCGGATCGTCAAACCCGACGCCCGCTTCTATCAAGCTTCATCCTCGGAAATGTTTGGCAAGGTCGTCGAAGTCCCGCAAACCGAACAGACTCCGTTCTACCCGCGCTCGCCGTATGGCGTGTCCAAAGTCTACGGACACTGGATTACCGTCAATTACCGTGAGTCCTATGACATATTCGCCGTCTCCGGCATCCTCTTCAACCACGGCAGCCCGCGACGAGGGCTGGAGTTCGTCGAACGCAAGGTGACCTACGGCGTTGCGCGCATTCGGGAAGGGCTCAGTGACCGGCTGATGCTCGGAAATCTTGATGCCCGGCGGGATTGGGGCCACGCCGCAGATTACGTACGCGCGATGTGGTTGATGTTGCAGCGAAGACGTCCCGGCGGAATTTGTCATTTCCACGGGCGTCACCCGAACAGTCGAAGAGCTTTGCAAGATCGCCTTCGAAGCTGCCGATCTCAATTGGGAGGACTATGTCGAAATTGATCCAAGACTCCTCAGACCAGCCGAAGTAGATCTGCTCGTCGGCGATCCTTCAAAGGCATTGAATGTACTTGGATGGAAGCCCGAAATCTCGTTCGAGCAAATGATTGAAGAGATGGTGCGTTCCGACATCGCCCTGGTGCGGGAACAGCCACACAAGATCTGGGCTGTCCTGACCTAGTCTGATGAAGGAGCAGGCGTGCTCGACTCAGCTGCCGATTCGGTGGGCGGCGCGTCCGAACCAAATGGGAACCGGCGCCGTCGCCCCTGAGCGCCACTCTTGGCGAGTAACGTTTCGGCCATTCCAACCTCATCCGATAGGCGAGCTTGCCGGACTACGGGCAGTCCGGCTGCCGTTGCGATGCTGGAAGCGAAGCCGTCCGGGGTCACCACCTCAATCGTCACATCACTCGAGACGGCAAGCATCGCAAGCTCCTGCATCAACGGGAGTTCATCCCATCCGATGGAGTCCGGACCGACCAGCATAACAATGTGTTCACCGTGTTCGGCCCCCAGCAACGATCGCACTTGCAGGAGATCCGGAGCCGTTCGCACAGCTATGACTTCTCGCGCAGGTGGATTGCCGAGCTCATAGTAGATCGCCTGAAGGATGATCTTCGCCGTGGCTAGCACTGGCACGGCAAGCAGCAAGCCGAGCATTCCAAACGTGCTGGCCCCGGCCAGAATCGAGAAGATGACAAGCACCGGATGTACCCGGACAATCCGTCCGATGAGCTGAGGGATAACAAAATGGTCTTCAAGCATTCTCAGCACGAAGTAGGTCAGTCCGACGGCGATCCCCAGTTCAACCTGGGTCCATCCAAATGGCGCATGACCCTGCGAGACGGCGACCGTCACCGCGATAGCGCCAGCCGTCCATGGTCCGATAATCGGCACAAGTTCAAGCGCGCCGGTGGCAAGCGCCAGTGCCAGGGCGTAATCAACCTGAAGTATCGTCAATGCAATAAACGTCACAATAGACATGATGGCGAAGAGAATTACCTGCCCACGGATGTAAGCGCCGAGTGTGGCATTTACCTGACGACCGACGCGATCGATCGTCTTACGATGCCGGCGAGGCGTAAGTGACCGGGACTTTCGCAGGATCTCGTCACCATGCACGAGGAAGTAGAACGTAACCAGGAAATAGACGAGCACGTGGATAGCCAGTTCGACTGTGTGTAGGACGAGCGGGACTGCTCGCGTGCTGTAACGGTCGACAACGCCCTGAACGGCATCATCGATCCACTCGTTCACTTCGTTCGTCTTGATCTCCAGCGATCCGACAGTGATGACTTCGTCCTGAAGCAACTCCGACCGCGCATCGTCCACTGTCTCTGGCAGGTTCTTGAGTAACGAATCTCCCTGGTCGACTGCTACCGGGCCGAGGTAGAGCCCGAGCGTCACCAGGACCGTCACAAAAACGATATAGAGTCCCGACACAACGACGATCCGTGGAAGCCCGAGGACTCTTTCCAGTCGCCGAACTATTGGAAAGAGGATGTAGGCAGTGACCATTGCCCACAGGAACGGCGCGAGAACCCCAGAGACCTCGTAGAGGAACCAGACCGTCGCCGCTGAGCCCAGTAGAACGAGCACAGGGAGCAGCCGCGTCTCCCGGAGTCGATCCAGTGGGTGCATCAGCCCGTCCATCCGGTGCCGCGAGCCGCGGTTCAACCAAGGATTGCTGAGGATTCAGCGCTGTCATTCTAGCAGAGCAATGGGCAGTTCCGTCCGGGGGTATAACAATCGCCTTGACAGAGTGGAACAGGTGTTCTATAGTGTACGTACATTAGAACAGGCGTTCGGCACAGGTGTTCTAAGAAATCGGAAGTGAATCGAAGTTCACGACGAAGTGGAGAGAAAGCTATGAGCCAGAAAGTTGCGTTTCAGGTTGCGGTCATGACCATTGTCTCAACATGTATCGCGCTCGTGCTCCTCACGATTGGCGGCCTCGGAACGGACGTCGTACCCGACATGGGCCAGATCGTTCCGCTTGCGATCGCCTGCGCCGCAGCGCTCGTCGTTATCGTGGCGAATCCATTCGAGTCTCATCCTTAGATCCCGACGGACTCATGACGCGCCCCGCGATGTCTCGCGGGGCGCAGTGCGTTCCAACCGGCAACGCAGTAGCATCCCAACATGAAATCACGCTTCACGGCTCCCGCATCTGGCGAAGACAAGGTACCTCACGACCCATCAACCAACACGATGATGGGAATCATCCGGAGCTATCGCGACTTCCGCCTTCTGTCCATCGGTACCATCGGGAGCCAGGCAAGTCAGTGGATCCTCAATATCACTCTCGGCTGGCTGATCCTCGATCTTACGAATTCCGCGCTCTTCGTCGGATTGGTCGGGTTCGCGGCTGGCGTACCGATGTTCATCGCATCCGTTCCAGCGGGCATTCTCCTGGACCGGGTAGACCGTCGTCGTGTTCTCATCGGCTGCCAGGTCGGAATGCTCATCCTGACGGTCCTTCTCACCGCGCTGGTCGCAAGTGGGGTCGCGTCGAGCTGGCAGTTGCTGGGCGCGGCATTTGTGTTCGGTGGGTTCATGGCCGTAAACAATGCCGCCCGGCAAACGATGGTGCCAGCGACTGTGACACGTGCTGCTCTCCCGGCTGCCTTCGGTTTGACATCGGCTGCCAATCATGCGTCTCGCATCGTTGGGCCTTCGATCGCCGGCCTGCTGATTGGCCTGGCTGGCGCCACCGCTGCGCTCGTGTTTCAGGTCCTGGTGCTGTTCGTCGCACTTGCCGCTTCGTCCATGCTTTCCCAAGCCGCAGCCGGCCGGGGAGCGATCCAGCATTCATCTACACGGATGCTTGAAGGCTTCACCTATGTCCGAAAGCACGCGGTAGTGCTGCATCTTGCATTGCTCGCCGCCATACCGATGTTCTTCGCCTTTCCCTATCTGCAACTGCTGCCAGTGTTCGCCAGGGATATTCTCCACGTCGGACCCACTGCTTTGGGGCTTATGCTGGCGATGAGTGGGGTCGGGGCAATCGCCGGAGGACTGCTAACAGAAAAGGCATCCCACATTCACCGGTTGGGGTTGTTTGTCGTCTTGGCGACGATCGGTTATGGAGGAATCGTCTTAGTCATCGCGTTCTCATCGTCCATATTCTTGACGATCCCGGCGATCATGTTTGGTAGTATGACCGGTTCGATGTTCCAGTCACTGAACAACACACTCTTTCAGCTCCAGCTCGATGATGACGTGCGTGGCCGGGCGACTGGCGTGTATATGCTTGGGTTCGGGGCATACGCCCTCGGAGGATTACCTCTTGGATTGCTTGCCGAAACGATCAGCCCTCAGATCGCCGTGGCCACCGGAGCCCTGATTTCCTCGTTTCTTGCCACATTACTCCTCTGGCGCTCACCTGATATCCGCGCGTTGGGGAGCCCGGACAGGTACTGACAACCTCCATATTGGACGCCACCAAAGCACGTCCAAGTTTGCGTACCATACGTATACTGACAGGTATAGAACGACTGTGATGCCGCCAATGTGGTGGACGTCACTTCGTAGGTTTAGTCCGGATAAGGAGACACCGCAAGAGATGAGCGGTCTACAGGAGTTACAGGACCAGATCTTGGCCCGTCAAATCGGGCGCCGGGATGTTTTGAAGCGAGCGCTCGCACTTGGATTGAGCGCTCCGATTATCGCTGGGCTGCTCGCAGCCTGCGGCGGCGACGATGACGACGATGACGATGGCGGCGATGCGACTGAGGGCGCTGGCGGCGACGCTGCAACCGAAGCCGAGGGCGTTGAGACTGAAGTCGAAGGCGATGCGACCGAAGCCGAAGGCGACGCGACCGAGGCTGAAGATGCAGAAGCCACCGAGGCCGAAGGCGATGCGACCGAAGCCGACAGCGGCAGCGGCGGCATGGGCCGCGGTGGCGGCGACCTCGTGCGTATCCTCTACTGGCAGGCGCCGACGATCCTCAACCCGCACTACGCTCAGGGCGACAAGGACAGTAGCGCGTCGAGCCTCGTGCTGGAGCCGTTGATTCACTTCGACGACGCTGGTGAAATCGTCCTGGCACTCGCCGCCGAGGTTCCGACCCTGGACAACGGGGGCGTTGCGGAAGATGGCATGAGCGTCACCTGGAAGTTGCGCGACGATGTCGTCTGGTCGGACGGCGAACCCTTCACCGCCGAAGACGTCAAGTTCACCTGGGAATACGTCGTTGACCCAGATTCAAGCACGACGACATTCGCAACTTACGCTGTCATTGAGGACGTCGAAGTCGTTGACGACTACACCGTCACACTACACTTCGCGAATCCGAATCCTGGCTGGATGGTGCCATTCGCAACCGGTTATGGCGGTCAGGTGCTACCGAAGCACCTCCTCGAGAACTCGATGGGAGCGGCGGCCCGCGACGATCCGTTCAATCTCAATCCGATCGGCACCGGCCCCTACACGGTTCTTGAGTTCAAGCCGGGCGACGTCGTGACCTACGAAATCAACGAGAACTACCGATTTGCCGACAAACCCTGGTTCTCTTCGGTTGAATTCAAGGGCGGCGGCGACGCTACCTCCGCTGCACGTGCCGCTATGCAGACTGGAGACGTTGACTACGCCTGGAACCTCCAGGTCGAGGCGGAAATCCTGGACGACATGTCCGCTTCCGCGGAAACCGGCGAACTGCTGGTTATCCCCGGCAACAGTGTCGAACGTATCCTGATCAATCTTTCTGATCCAAATACCGAGGTCGATGGCCAACGCTCGGCCCTCGGTACCGTTCATCCGTTCCTTGGCGACGTCGCGGTGCGTAGCGCGTTGACGATGGCCTGCGATCGTGACACCATCGCCGATCAACTCTATGGCGCAGCCGGGGTAGCCACGGCAAATACGCTCGTCGCGCCGGAGCGCTTCGTGTCACCGAATACGTCCTATACCTTCGACCTCGACGCGGCAGCGGCTGCCCTCGAAGATGCAGGGTGGGTGAATGACGGCGGGCAGCTCAGCAAGGACGGCGTTGATGCCAGCCTCGTGTACCAGACATCAACGAACCCTGTTCGGCAGAAGACGCAGGAAATCATCAAGCAGGCCTTTGGCGAAATCGGCATTCCGGTCGAGATCAAGGCAATCGATGCTGGCGTCTTCTTCTCCTCGGATGCCGGTAATCCCGACACCTGGGCACACTTCTACGCGGACATTCAGATGTTCACAAATGGCCCGTCGACTCCTTATCCGATCAGCTACATGGCGAACTACAAATCGGACGAGCCAGACATCGACATCGCGCAGGAAGCGAATAGCTGGTCCGGTCCGAACGCATATCGCTGGGTCAATGAGGACTACAACGCTCTTTACCGGCAGGCCGAAACGGAACTCGATCCTGAGCTTCAGCCGGATCTGTTCATCGGGATGAACGATATGATCGTGATGTCCGATGTTGTCGAGATCCCGCTTGTGCACCGAGCACAAGTATCGGCAATAGCCAACGCGCTTACGGGCATCGCACCGTCCCCTTGGACTCCGGAGACGTACAACGTTCAGGACTGGTACTTCGAAGAATAGTTTCCAGATCTGATCGAAGCATACGAGGGCGCCGGCGGATGCCGGCGCCCTCGTTGCGTTCTTGCCTCGTGTGATTCACGTGACGACTACTACTATTCGATGCTAATATCATCGTCCATGCATCCAGGGATATCCGGGGCTGCGTATATCGGGTGATACTCATCTGATGCACAGAACTGTATGCCGGGCATCCCCGGCCAGACAGATCCGAACCGTTGTGCCGTTGCAGGTACGAGGCGCGCGAGCTTCAGGGGTGTCTCTCGACCGTTCTGATATCCGAGGGAGGGGAGGTTGACCCGAAGATCAGTGTCGAACGGTTCGTGGGTGTCGCTCGACGAGGGGGAGCGCTCCCACGATTTTGCATATTAGCCGGGCCGCGAATGCGCGGTCCTGGGAGAGGTAGTACATGGAAAAGCACGAATCTCGCATCGATGAGTTGCGGCAGCAGATCTTTGCAAAGGGCCTGAACCGCCGAGACGTTCTCAAGAAGTCACTCGCACTGGGGCTGAGCGCCCCGATCATCGCCGGCCTGCTCGCAGCCTGTGGTGGCGATGACGATGATGACGACGATGGCGGCGACGAACCAACGGCAACCGAAGCCAGCTCTGGTGGCGGCGAAGACCCAACCGCGACCGAAGCCGCTGGCGGGGACGATCCGACCGCAACCGAAGAAGCCGGTGGAGACGAACCGACCGCGACCGAAGCTGCTGCAGACGAGCCGACCGCGACCGAAGAGGAAATGGCGGACGAAAAGGGCGGCAGCGGACGTCTCAATCTCCTGAACTGGCAAGCGGCGACGATCCTCAACCCACACCTTGCTCAGGGTGGAAAAGACTTCACGGCTTCGAGCGTCTACCTGTTGCCACTCGCGGATTTTGACAACGATGGCAATCTGGTCCCAGTGCTCGCGAAGGAAATCCCGAGTCTCGACAACGGATTGCTCGCGGAGGATGGAACGACTGTCACCTGGAATCTTCGCGACGACGTTCTCTGGCACGACGGGACCCCGTTCACTTCCAAGGATGTCGTCTTCACTTGGGAATACGTCGTGGATCCGGACGCCGCAGCGATCACCACAAAGTCAAACTTTGAAGCGGTCCAGAGCGTCGAAGCCATTGACGACTACACCGTGCTGATTACCTTCACCCAGGGAACGCCAGCCTGGTTCGACCCCTACACCACGACCCAAAGCATGGTTGTGCCCGAGCATATCCTCAAGGACTATATGGGCGCGGCCGTCAATGACGCACCCTTCAATCTGGCGCCAGTCGGGACCGGTCCATACAAGGTTGTTGACTTCCGGCCGGGCGACACAGTGCTCTATGAGATCAACATGGACTACTTCGAAGCGGGCAAGCCACACTTCGACCAAGTGGAGCTCAAAGGAGGCGGCGACGCCACATCCGCGGCGCGTGCCGTCCTGCAGACCGGAGATGTCGACTATTCACTCAATCTCCAGGTTGAAGCCGAAGTGCTCATCGACCTCGAGGACGGCGGAGTTGGCGTATTGCTGACTCCCGAGGGGCCCGGTGTCGAACGCATCCTGATCAACCGCACAGATCCAAACGTGGAAGTCGACGGTGAGCGGTCTAGCATTACCGTCCCACACCCCGCGCTCACGGAGCTCCCTTTCCGACAGGCGTTGGCGCTGCTGTGTGACCGGGATGCTATCGCCGATCAGCTCTACGGTCCGACCGGAAACGCCACCGCGAACATCCTCACCCAGCCGCCGAGGTTCGCATCCAAGAACACCAGCTGGGAGTTCAACGTGGACACCGCTAAACAGATGCTCGCCGATGCTGGCTGGGTGGTTGAGGGAGACGTGCTCTCGAAGAATGGCTATCAGTGCAACTTCGTCTACCAATCCTCGACGAACTCCGTGCGCCAGAAAACGCAGGAAGTCGTCAAGCAGTCGCTCGAAGCGGTCGGCATCCGAACGGAGATCAAAGCCGTTGACGCTGGCGTCTTCTTCTCGTCTGACGCGGGCAACCCGGATACCTATACCCACTTCTATACCGATCTCGAGATGTTCACGAACTCGGGGACGGTGTACCCGATCCGGTATATGAGCTTCTACAAGTCAACTGAACCGGAGCTTGATATCCCCCAGAAGTCAAACGAATGGGGCGGCCGCAATATCAACCGGTGGTTTGGTACGCCGGAAGCTGAGGAATACAACCAGCTCTGGCTCCAGGCCAATGAAGCCATCGATCCAGAAGTGCAAAACGAGCTCTTCATTGGGATGAACGACATTCTCGTGAATGATGTCGTTGAGATTCCACTTGTCGCGCGCGCAACCGTGAACGGGAAGTCTAAGACAATCGTCGGCGACGAAATCTCGGTGTGGGCGTCAAGCTTCTGGGACATTCAGAATTGGGACCGCGCCTAGGTTCTTGACGAAACCTTGGCACACCAGCCCGCCGCTCAAGCGCGGCGGGCTGGTTCCCGTTCGAATGCTAGAGGTCTACGACTTTGGGCGGCTCCGAATAGCTCCGCTGGCTGTGAGAAAGTCCCATCCCGATCATCATCTCCAGCCAGCGAATCGCAGCCAGTCCAGGATCAATCACGAGCGAACCGGGCCGCAGTTCTTGGAGGGCGGCCCGCAATGCTCCGGCGTGCCCGGTCATGGCCATGCACCCGAAGCAGATAGCGTCCGCGCCGTCGGTGTCCACTGCCATGACCGATTCCTTGAGCATCGCGGGAAACGCCGCATCCGCAGCCAGGGAAAGTACCGGAACTTCGACCGATCGGATCGACGCGCATCGCCCGGTGAGGCCCAACTCGGCAACCTGGCGTTCGGCGATGCCGCGAACGTTTTCCAGCTGGACGAGCAGGCTGAACCGCCGGGCGAGGGAGCATGCGAGCAGCATCGACGCCATTCCCGGCGCAATGACTGGAATTCGCACCAGTTCGCGGGCCGCATGGAGGGCGGGATCGTGGCCGCCCCAGATCACGATTCCATCCGCGCCGGATCGAGCTGATGCACAGACGGCCCGAAGAATTCCGGGGGCCGCCAGCGCGATCTCCGCCTCGGACTCCACCGATGCCGGGCCCTGCCCGGTCACGACTAAACGCACCTCGGTTCCTGGTGATGCAAACCGAGCGACGCTGGTCTCTCTCGCTTCGAGTTGAGCGTCATTCAAGCCCGTGATAACGGTGACAACATCAATCCTCATGTACCAACTCCGGTTCAATGGCGTCTATGGACGGTTCCCCGCGCATGGTGATAATAGATCGTTGGATGACAGCCATGGCGCGCCGAGCGCTCAACACGAGAAGAGAAGCAAGTGCGATCCTTCGACATCGCGGTGATACCCGGAGATGGCATCGGCCATGACGTGACCGAGCAGGGCATTCGCGTCCTCGACCGCCTGGCTGAGCTGGACGGCGGGCTCCGGTTCAGCTACACGACATATCCGTATTCCTGCGCCTACTACCTTGAACATGGCCGAATGATGGACGACGACGCGCTCGACCGCCTGAGCCAGCACCATGCAATCTTTCTCGGCGCCTGCGGTTATCCGGGCGTTCCCGATCACGTTTCGCTCTGGGGCATGCTGCTTCCAATCCGCAAGACGTTCGACGTCTGGGTGAATTTACGACCGGTACGTTTGCTGCCCGGCATCACCGGCCCGCTCGCCGGGAGGTCGGCGGAAGACATTGATTTCGTGATCATTCGAGAAAACACCGAGGGTGAGTACGCCGGCGTTGGCGGGAGAGTGCACCCTGGTTCAGCGCACGAGACGGCGATGCAGACAGCCGTTTTTACTCGCACGGGCACCGAGAGAATTATCCGGTACGCGTTCGAATACGCGGCAAGCCACGGTCGATCTGCCGTGCAGAGCGCCACGAAATCAAACGCTTGCCAGTACTCGATGGTCTTCTGGGATGAGGTCTTCTGGGATGTTGCCAACGACTACGCTCAAATCGACGCATCTCAGTATCACGTTGACGCGCTCAGCGCCCGGTTCGTGACTCACCCGCAGACGATGGATGTCGTCGTCGGGTCGAATCTCTTTGGAGACATCCTCAGCGATCTTGGCGGGGCGTTGATGGGGTCGCTGGGCTTGCCAGCAAGCGCCAGCATCAACCCGGCTGGCGGTGTGCCGGGGATATTCGAACCAGTGCATGGCTCAGCTCCGGACATTGCCGGCAAAGGGATAGCCAACCCGATTGCGGCGATCTGGTCGGCGGCTATGATGTTGGAGGATCTCGACGAGCCGGGAGCGGCTGCGCTGATCGTTTCCGCGATCGAGCAGGTGACCACGGCCAGGGAAGTACGCACGCCGGATCTGGGCGGCACGGCGACGACGTCAGACGTTGGCGACGCTGTCATCAGTGCGCTGAACGCTCACTACGGACAGTAGAACGAGAGAGAACGATGAAGGTCATCCTGGTTCCACGCGAACATATCTGGCCGGACGTTTCGGACGAACAGGCCGCGAGCCTCCGGTCCGCCGGGGCGACCGAATTGGTGGTGACGAGCGACGCAGCAGAGCTGCTACATGAGATTCGGGACGCTGACGTGCTGATCGGCGAGATAACCCCCGCATTGTTGGAGAATGCCGGCCAGTTGAGATGGGTGCAATCACTGTCTTCCGGGGTCGATGCAATGCTCTTTCCGGAGTTCGTCGATGGCGATGTCATTCTCACCAGCGAGAAGGGCCTTGTTGGACCTCACCTGGCGGACCACGCGTTTGGGTTGCTTCTCAGCTTGACACGTTCCATTGCCTGGGCCGCGCGCCAGCGACGGTGGGACAACCGCCTGCCGATGCGACGAGCGAGCCGTGAACTTACCCGGATGACTGCCGGCATTATTGGTCTTGGCGGCACCGGCGTCGAAGTCGCCCGGCGTGCTCAAGCGTTCGGGATGCGCTCAATTGCGGTGGATCCCGATGTCACTGATCGCCCTAGCTTTGTGCAGGCTCTGGGTTCACCCGAACGCCTTCTCGAGATGGCCGGCAACTCGGATGTTCTCTTCGTCTGCTGCCCGCTCACGCCAGCGACCTTTCATCTGGTAGATCGTGAAGTGCTCCAGGCAATGCCCTGCGGAAGCTATCTGATCAATGTCACACGCGGCCCATCGTCGATCAGGAGGCGCTCATAGAAGCACTAGATACGCGGCAAGCTTGGCGGCGCTCGGCCTCGATGTAACCGAGGAAGAGCCGATTGCCCGACGATAATCCACTCTGGGGCTACGATAACGTCATGATTTCACCTCACACAGCTGGCGCCAGCCAGCATCGTGTGCGACGCATCCAGCGAAGGGTCATCACCAACCTTCGGAAACTCTCATCTGGCGAGGATCTCGAAGGCGTGATCGACAAACAAAAGGGCTACTAACTAAACTCCGTCACCCATCGGTTCGGTTCGTAGATCCATATGATTCACTCCAGGCAGATGCCTGTTCGGCGGAGACTCGCATGAACACGGCCTCGGCGTCGGCAACAATCGCACCAGATTCAGCATCCTGAATTGCTGCCGACGTGTCAATCAGTCGCCGCCGTGCGTTCACTACTTCGCCTCGAACGATCAGTTTGCGGCCGACTCGTGCGGGAACTTGTAACTTGTCTGCATACGGGCCGTAACCGCGAAATCTCCACTCGCTGTGATAGCCCAGCTCATCGCTTCGTCGAGCATCGCGGATAACACGCCGCCGTGGACCATTCCGATGTAACCCTCGTATCGCTGGTCTGGCGTGTGCTCAGCCCAAACGCCGCCCGTGTCAGTCCTTCTAAACCGCAACTCGATCCGATAGGATTCAGTTCTCCACATCCAAAGCAATGATGTGAAGTCGCATCGCATTGACGACCGGCCCACCAGCCAGCGGCTCGTTTGCCTGGGTCACGCGGGGAGGCTTCGATCGTCCGAAGATGCACCAGGTTGGTGCGGCCACTTACCCTCGAAACCGGAAGGCTCCCAACGAAAAGCGCGTCCAGTCCGGGTTTGAGAACGTTCGCCTGGAGCAGCATTTCGATTGCATCATCGATTAATTCACTCACATCATCCACAGCAAGAGGGAGCACGAACGCGCGGACGCCCCAGGCAGCAGCGACAGCCTGCGAGCCACGACCGGATCGGTGGTGATCGCAAAGATCGCCGCGTCGGGACGGTTGCGCGCCACTAACCTGGCGCTGGCACCGGTTAGGGTAAAGACGACGACGGCCTGCACCGGAGCTATGTCGGCGAGTGCGCGGGTCGCGCGACCCAACGCGGCCGTGACAGCACTCTCGGCATTTTCAGCCGGGTCAGCTTCAATCACTCCTTTGGGACGGATTGGACCTTCCTTTTCCGTTTCCCGGATAATTCGGTCCATCATTGACACAGCTTCGAAGGGATAGCGTCCTGTCGCTGTTTCCGCGCTCAGCATGACGGCATCGGAACCATCGAAGATCGCGTTAGCGACATCGCTGGTTTCGGCACGCGTCGGAACGGGCTGCATGATCATCGATTCGAGCATCTGAGTGGCGGTGATCACCGGCGTGCCCAACCGTTGACAACCTGGATGATCTTCTTTTGAGCCCGCGGCACCTGTTCGGGCGGGAGCTGTACGCCAAGGATTCGCCTCTGCGACCATTACTGCGTCCGAAGCACGAGCAATAGGTTCAATCTGGCTCGATGCGTACGGGCGTTCGATCTTCGCAACGATCCCCGGCTGCGCGCCGTATTTAAGCGCGATGCGCCTCGCCTCATAGACATCTTCATCCGTGCTGAGGAAGGAGAGGCCCAGAAATCTCGATTCCATGTTCCGCGGCGAACTGTATGTCCGCCCGATCCAGATCGGTGATCGCAGCCTCTTGCAACGGACATTCGGCAGCGTCGCCCTGTCCGGATGCAAGCGGCCCGCCTCGTCCTACTGAGCAGAGTGCCGCGTCGCTGCCTATCTCTTCGACAAGCAATTCAATCAAGCCATCGGCGAGCAACACTCGTTCGCCGGGCACAAGGACATCGAGGAGACGCTCGTAGTTGATGCTGATCGTCTCCTCCGTCTTCGGCACGTTCCGGGATAGAGTCTCGATTTGAGAACCACGCGCAAGCGGAACCGCCGAAGGGCCGCCCAGTGGGCCAGTGCGAAGTTTGAGTCCTCGCAGGTCAAGTAGCACCGGAATGTGTAGCCCGAGCTCTGCGCCGATCGCACGAAGATCGCCGATGAACTCGGCACGTTGTTCTAACGTGCCGTGAGCGGAATTAATCCTGGCGACGTCCATCCCCGAGAGAACCAGTTGGCGAAGTCGATCGATCCCGGCTACGGAAGGGCCGAGTGTGGCCACAATCTTCGCGCGCCGTCCCGCACCGGTTCTTGGAACGGGCTGTCTGGGTATGGTTTTGGGTTCTCATGCTGGCCGGTGAAACCATGATGTTGATCCTGCACTTCTAAATTGGACAAGCAAACGCTTTTTCGACGCCGTGGTATACCCTTCTCAGGCTAGGGACCGCTGCATCGCTATCTAGCCTACCAACCTCAAACTAGAGGAAGAAAGAGAAACCAACGACTGATGCATGAATACAGAAAGATCAGCGGCATTGCCGAGCCGATGACCGATGATGACCTCGATCTCATCTACGTGCTTATAGATGTAGACGGTTCTGACGAGCGTGAACCTCGCACGATCAGGCAGCTTACAGATGCGGAGTTTCGAAACTGGATCGTGCCGTTCGCGAACTATCACGGGGTCCAGGTGCTTCCCTCGCTTGGCCGGATCGGCATGGAGACACGACTTTTGATGATCAATTATCTGATCAGAAATGGCGTGAAAATCTATAAACAGACCAGACCCGGACCGATGCACTAATTGCGCATGAAGCAAGACAAGTGGTACTCCTGAGGCATTGGCCTGGCAATCCTGATTCTTTACCGTTACACCCAAGGTGGGACCCACCCACACTACGAGCGACAGCGAAAGCGAAAATCATGAGACTTCTAGGGTTACTCTTCGTGTTGTCGCTGGCTATCTCGGCCTGCGGATTCGCTACTTCGTCGAACGAAAGTGATCCACCAACAGCCATCGTAATCACGTCGACACCAGAATCAGCGTCGTCCGGCGTGACCCAGACACCAAGTCCCACCGCGGAATCCTCTCCTACCCCGAGTCCCGAACCAGCGGGCAATACGACGGCGACCCCGCATGCCACGGGAACAGATCCAACGGCCACTGCTTCATCGGATGATTCTGAAACGCGCGCGAACATCGAAGAAATCGAGCGGGAGGTCGTCGAACTGCGTGGGCTCGAACTCCTGACCGACCTCGACGAGCAAATCATCGATCGCGAGGAACTAGCGAGCCGTGTTGAAACAATCGTCGGTGAGGAATACGATCCCGAGCAGGCGCGCATAGACGCACTTACCTACTGGCTGTTGCGGTTGATACCGGATCGATCGCTCGACCTCTATCAGCTTCAAATCGATCTGCTGAGCGAACAGGTCGCCGGATACTACGATCCTGAGACGGGCGAACTGGTTGTCGTGACCGACGACGGTGAGCTCTCAGTGATTGATGAGGTGACGCTGGCTCATGAGATCGTTCACGCGCTGCAAGACCAACATTTCGACCTGATTGCCATCGATGAGGGCACGTCCGACGCTGATCGCGCCACGGCGGCAACGGCGCTCATCGAGGGCGACGCCACCCTCTCGATGACCGAGTACATGTTTACGTACCTCGATGCCGGCGAAATCGCGGAGATGCTCGGCGATTCACTTCTTGGTGACCAGGAATTCGGAGTTCTTGACAGCGCTCCGCGCTATATCGCCGACGGATTGCTTTTCAGCTACGAGGCCGGGCAGACCTTCGCAACTGCGGTGTACGAAGAAGCTGGATACCCCGGCATCGATGCCGCCCTTCAGGATCCGCCTCAATCAACCGAACAGATCCTTCATCCCGAGAAGTATCTGGATTCAACCCGAGACGAGCCGGTTGTCGTGGAAAACCCCGACATCACTCAAGAACTTGGCGACGATTGGGAGTTGATCAGCGCTGATGTGCTGGGCGAATGGGACTTCCAGATAATGCTGGAGGAGAACGGAGTAGCTGGCTCCACCTCCGCCACTGCCGCGGCTGGTTGGGGCGGCAGTTGGTTTGACATCTACGAATCCGATGATGCGGCGCTCAGCTTGCTGACAACCCGATGGGATACCGCTCAGGACGCGGACGAGTTTGGAGATGCCCTCCTGTCCAGCTTTGGCGCGGATGCAGAGTTCGGTCAGGTCTGGATGGAGAGCGACCGCTACTTCGGATTGGTCGAGAGTGGCGATACGGTTGTTGTCATCTCGGGGACCGAGGAAACGTCGGTGAGCGCCGTTCTCGCATTGATAGAGCAAACCGTGTAACCGATTAAGCTAGGCGCCCAGATTCGTGGCCTCCGATGTTCTAGCGTCCTGAGAACGGTGCGGGGTTTCAGGGGGACATACGGCTAGAATTCACACCGGGACGATTCAAGTTGGACGAAGGGATCGGGGAACAATGGCGAATGTCAACGGAAACCACGGGTTTTCGACACGGGCGATTCACGCTGGAGAACATCCGGGATCCGGCAACGAACGCGCACAACACACCGATCTACCAGACGTCAACCTATGCATTTGAAACCCTTGAGGCTAAGCAACTTGCAAGCGAGTCGAACGGGCACTTCTACACGCGCAACAGCAACCCGACAACTGCAACGCTGGAGGCCAAGATCGCTGCGTTAGAGGGCGCCGAAGCCGCGCTTGCCGGCGCTTCTGGCATGGCGGTGATTGCGGCGTCGCTGCTGACATTCCTCAATAGCGGCGATCATGTTGTCTATTCCCGAGAGGTCTATCACTATTCCAAGGAGTTCTTTGCGGACCGCGCCGAACTCTATGGAATCATCGCTACTCCGGTCGACTTTACCGACCTGGACGCTATTCGAGCGGCGATCCGACCCGAGACCAAGGTCCTCTACTGTGAGTTCATTTCAAACCCCAGGATTCAGGTCGCTGATATTCCGGAGATAGTGAAGATCGCTCGTGAGCATGGGATCATCACGATTGTTGACAACACCTTCACCAGCCCATATCTCTTCCGCCCGTTGGAACACGGTGTCGATCTAAGCCTTCATTCGGCAACGAAGTATCTTTGCGGTCACGGCGATGCGATCGCCGGCACGGTCGCGGGAAGCGCGGAATTCATCGAGAAGATTCACGGCACCCTGGTTGTGCTAGGTTCCTGCATCAGTCCATTCAACTCGTGGCTAATCTTGCGAGGAATCAGGACACTGGAACTTCGCATGGAGCGTCATTGTGCCAACGCTCTCGCTCTGGCGGAGTTCATTGATCGGCAACCAGAAGTTGACAAGGTTAACTATGCCGGGCTACCGGATCACCCAGGGCACGCTATTGCGCGCGAGCTGATGCACGACCACTACGGCGGCATGCTGAGCTTCTCGGTGCCTGATCTCGACTATGCGAACCAGCTGGCGAACGCGCTGAACCTCGCAGACCACGGCGTCAGTCTCGGCGATGTCTTCACCCTGGTCTGGCCGAACCGCGATGAACCGCTCGTCCGTGTTTCCGTGGGCTGTGAGAATACCGAGGATTTGATCGCGGATTTCGAGCAAGCTTTTGAAGCGGTAAGTTCTATGTCCGATCGGCGCTTGCCGGCTAGTCTGAAGAAGTAGCTCTTGCCGGATCGAGTCACCGGCGGCTGAGAGCCCAGATGACCAGCGCCGTTGCCCCACCGGCAAGAGTGCAGGCCAAGTTCACGGTATCGTTGTCGATCCACGCTCTTCCAAAGATGAGATCTTGATCTCTGTGTTCGGGTGGTGACTCGAGCACGGTTCCAGATCGTGGATCGCGGTAGCGTGCCTGTGCCAGCTCGCCAACGAGACTATCGACGGTTGTTCCCACGATGCCAGCGCTCAACACCGAAACGGAAAGCCGAATATCTTTCGCTAGCATTCCGGCAAGCACGGAGATAGCCAGGGATCCGCCGATCCCCCCGAGATTCCCTCGTAGTGTGACGCCACCGGAATAACCCGGCTTGACCGGGGTCCCAGCAAGGATAAGTCGTGGCACACGGGTCGAGGTCGAGCCGATTTCGGTGGCCCAGGTATCGGCAGCTGCCGCCGCGAGGCTACCTGAAACAACGACGAACGCCCGGTCGGATCCGAGCAGCGGCGCTAGCAGCGCGCCGGCCGCCGCCACGCCACCATTCGCAAGAACCTGTCGTTCATTGCGCGCGCGATCGGAGCGAAATTTCCGCGTTCGAAAGAACCGTGGAAGGAGGCTGCCGCTTATGAAAAACGTGGACAGTACAACTCCGCCGGGCAACCCTCCACCACGAAGGATGGAAGCTCCCACACCGGTGGCGGCAAGTGCGGCTCGACCGGTGAGCGCGCCAGCCAGATACCCTGCTAGCGAAACAACTCCCGCAGCGATCGCTGAAACTGGCGAGTTCCAATGGCTCATCGCGGTACAGCCAGCGTGAACAGCAGCATTGCAACTCCTTGAGGCGCCAAGCGAATCCTCCTTGAGTCTGGATCAGCGTCAAAGGGTCCCGGGTTGAGCGCTGATGTCAGCGGGACACCATCCCAGGCGTTGGCGGAAGCGCTCCGCGAAATCACCGAGAGATTCCGCAAATGAAGAACACCCCTTTGTTACACTTCCTTCGACCCGGTAGCTCAGTGGTAGAGCCGCGGACTTTTAATCCGTGGGTCGTGGGTTCGATCCCCACCCGGGTCACTCCCGAAACCACGGCCGGATACCGTCCAGGACGTCCAATCCCGGCCTGTGGGACGAGTCATCCTGCCAATATGAGACATAGTACCCTGGATCTCAGCGGGCTTCACGAGCTGCCGTAGCTTCGTCCTCCGGTGATTCGAGAACGGCCAGGGGATGCCCCGGCAATCCCTGCGTGGCTACTATTCACCAGATAGATCTATAACCTGCGGCATTTCCCAAACGGACCTCGCGACGCTAACATATCCTTCAGCGCGGCTTCACTGTTTAGCGAAGTGGCAAAGAAGTGCGCGGTGGCCGCCATCCGGTCCGATCGAACGAGGTCTTAGGGCGCCGGTAGAGGGAATCGATGAGCGCGACCAACACTGCCGGTTTCATGCGGGCGTTTAGCGCCTTGAGCTTGCCCAAGTTCCGCACGTTGTGGCTTGGTATGTTCTTTTCGCTGGCGGCGATGCAGACAGAGATCGTCGCGCGATCGTGGCTGGCTTTCGACCTGACGGGTTCCGCTTTCCTGCTCGGGATTGTTGCCATGGCACGTGGAATACCACAGGTGCTCCTGTCACCACTTGCAGGCGTCGCGGCCGACCGTTATGACCGGCGCAAGCTGCTGCTCGCGTCACAGATATCGCTCATGATCCTTGCCCTTGCTAATGCGGTACTTGTTCAACTTGACCTCATCACTATCTGGCAGCTTGTTGTGTTGGGGCTACTGCAAGGAGTGGCGTTCCCGTTCACGATGCCAACACGTACAGCATTCATGTCCGAGCTCGTCGGCAAAGAGCAAATGGCGAACGCGCTCGCGCTTGACTCGACAGGTCGAAATCTGAACATGATCGGCGCACCGGCAATCGCGGGCATCCTCCTCGCCTGGAATCCAGTAGTTGCGTTTTACGTGATCGCCATCTTCTACGGATTCGCGGTGTTGACGCTCGTGCGACTGCCGTCGGGGAGTCGGGGCACGGCAACATCCGGCGGCACCTTCCAGCAGATGCTTTACGGTTTCCGCTACATTCTGGGGAGCCGGGTGCTTTCGATGTTCATCCTGCTTTCGATTGTTCCCATCCTTGTTGGCATGCCCTTCCAGCAACTCCTCCCCGTATTCCAAAAGGACGTTCTCAACGTAGGGCCAGAGGCACTCGGGCTAATGTACGCAATGGTCGGAGTTGGCGCGCTGCTCGGTTCACTCGGCGCGGCGTACTTCGCGAACTCGCCCAACATGGGCAAAGCGCAGATTCTCTGCGGGCTCGGGTTTGGCGCAGGTCTCATCGGCTTTGGACTATCGCCGGCGTTCATCCTCTCGCTTGGATTGCTGCTCATTATTGGCCTGACCAGTCAGACCTACATGACAATCAACCGCTCGCTTCTCATGCTTAACACTGACCCCAGTCTTTATGGTCGCGTCATGAGTGTTTATGTCATGCAGTGGTATCTGATGCCGGTCGCGCTACTCCCGATAGGCGCGCTCGCTGACAGTTTCGGGGTTAGCGCCACGGTCGCGCTCTGCGGCGTCATCATTACTGTCTTCATCCTGATTGTTGTGACCCGCAGCCCAGCGTCCTTCGGCGCAACCAGCACTTCCACTGCTATTGCCAGCGGAGACTAGGTGCCGATCTCCCATATTGTCTCGTGACGGCTGGCGTCCGTGAGGTAGGAAGCACCACTGTCCGAAACCAGAATCAAGTCCTCGACGTGGACGCTGTCGCGTGGGAAATCGCTGTACCCGGTCTCGATCATCATCACCATTCCGGACTCGATCGGAGTTTCAACCCAGGGATAGATCTGTGGCGATTCATGGAGTCCCAGCCCAATACCGTGCCCGAGAATCGCCCACCTGTATTCGAGATTCAGTTCCTGATACACACCGCGCCCGAACGCCGCGAGTTCCGAGGCCTTCATGCCTGGTCGAATATGATCGACAATCCGATTCTTGACCTCACTAACCTTTGCATGGAGTTCTTTCTGGCGATCTGTTGCCCGGCCCATCACGGCTGTGCGCGCAATGTCCGAGAGATAGCCATCCAGTGAGCCTCCGAAGTCGGTCTTCACCAGCATGCCCTCTTGTATCGGCTCGTCACCGGCCGTCGGGTGGAAATTTCCGGTGCGGGGGCCAGCTGCGAAAATCGGCGCCGTGATCTGATCTGCGCCCCGGGTCAAAAGTTCGTGCTGCATTCGAGCTGAAACTGAACGCTCCGAATCACCGATCTTTGCGGCTCCGAACGCTGCATCGATAGCGTCGGTTGTCCACCGGTTGACTTTCGTGAGGGTTTCGATCTCGGCAGGCGTCTTAATCAGGCGAACGCATTCGATGAGGTAGAACGCGTCTTCAAAGCGAGCGGCCGGCAAATGTTCCTGGAGTACGCGAAGATGTTCTGCTGGGAACTGACGCCCTTCGATACCGATCCGTCCCGCATCCAGCTTCTTCGAACGCAGAACGTCGGCAACGGCCCGCATGGAATCGAATTCCTCACCTTCGTAGGGCTCGATTGAGGTCAAGAACGTGTCGCCCGGGCGGAGCGAATTTGCCCTGCGATCGATCACAACGAACACTGGCTCGCCATCTTTCGGCCAGACGACCAGATGTATTCGCTCCGGCAGCAGCCGCAGATCGATGTTGTAGAAACCACTGTAATAGGGAACGTTCTCGGGCGACATCACAATGACCGCGTCATACGGTCCGTTCTCAACAGTGGCTCGAATTCGCTCAACATCCACGTACTTCGATCTCGCCGCGTCCTGCATCGTTAACTCCTTCGTCTTTGCCGTTGCGCTATGAGGCGCATCTGAGCTCCAAGTTCCAACTCATCGACCGTTATGTCGATGATCGCCGGCGCCAGAAGATCAACTCACAAAGTTCCAGGGCGATCTCCGTGGCTGCGGATCCCCAAGTTCTGCGATCATCGCCGCACGAGCGGCTTCCGCATCGGCAACCACGCGTTCCTGATCGAGAAGCCGGTGTTCCCCATCACGATAGACGGTCTGGCCGCGCTGGATCACTTCTATGATCGCCCTTGGATCGAACGCGTAGATCAGGTGCGAAGGCATCGTCGCGCGCGGGAACAGCGATGGATCGCCTTCTTCGATGATCAGGATGTCGGCGTCCTTTCCAGACTCAAGAGAGCCAACCCGGTCTTCAACATCGAGCGCCTTCGCGGCTTCAATTGTGATCCAATCCAGGCCCAGTTCAGCCGATCCAACCGCGAAATCTCCAAAGCGATGCTTCTGCATGTAAACCGCGACCTTCGCCATCTCCCACGGGTTCTGACCATTGTTCGTGCCTGCGCCATCCACGCCGACCCCGATCACCGCGCCGGCCTCACGTAATTCCATGATCGGCGCGATCGCACTGCCTCGATACAAGTTCGCAAGCGGGCAATGAGCTATTCTGGCTCCTGCCGCGCCAAGCAGACGTGCCTCTTCATCGGAGATGCCAACGCAATGCGCCGCGAGGAGCCGGTGGTCGAGAACGCCGATCTGGTCGATGAATTCGACAGCGCCGCAGCCATACTTTTCAATTGTCGCCTCTCGCTCGCCAAAGTTCTGGGCCAGGTGCATATGCCAGATCGTCGACTGGTCTATCGCGAACTGATGCAGGGCTTTCATCATTTCGGGCGTGTTGCGCAGCGTTCCCACGGCCTCCGGAATGATTCTGATCGTGTCCGAATTCCAGGTCGCGCACAGGCGCTCCATCTCTCGCAGGACATCGTCGATTGTTTCAATGTACGGCTCCGGCAGCGCATCTGTGTCGTTGGCGGCGCGGGCTACCACCCCACGCAGGCCAGACGTCACCAGGGCTTTCAACACGCCATCGATGCTGTCGCGGTGAACATGGGTGAAGTGCGAGTCGTGAGTTGTCGTAACGCCGTAGCGCGAAAGCTCAAGCAATGTAAGCAACGCGGCCGCTTCAGCCCGTTCCGCGGTCAGCGCTTGTGAATGGTAGAAGAGGCCGCCGGCGCGGGTCGAGCTTGGACCCATTTCGTCTAGCGTCCCTCGAAACAAGCTCTGAGCGAGATGGTCATGAGCGTTGACGATCCCCGGCATCACAACGCTTCCCGATGCGTCGATCGTCCGGGACGAATGCAGGTCGCACTCGCGCATCGTGCCAACGGCCTCGATCCGCTCATCTCTGACGGCAACGTAGCCATCACGGATGACCGTGCGCTCGCTATCCATCGTCATGACCGTTCCGTTTCGAATCAACAAGTCCACGGCCTTCTCTGAATCGTGATCGATCATGTTGCTCTTTCTCCGTCTCTTCTCCGCAATGCGAGCAGTTCGTTTAGGCCCCGTTCCAGCGGGATCTGGGGGAAGAATTCCAGGTCTCGTTCGATTGCCACTGTCGAAATCAGCCGGTTTCGTTGGCGTCCAGGCGTCTCGATACTCACCGCGCCCGGATCACTCAACCAGTTCGCCGGAATCACGCCTACTATCCCAGATACCGTCTCCAGAAGTTCGGACATGGTCGTGGCTGGACCGGCGAGATTGTAAGTCCTTGAACCGGATATCCCGGAGAGAACTCGAACAAGCGCCTGCCCAACGTCCCTCCCATGTATCCAGTTGTATGCCGTCGCCGGATCACTACAACGGACCGCGTGTCCTTGCGCGACGAGTTCCACCACCTGATAGACGGCGGACATGCGGACGCGACTGTCGGTCGGCCGCTCGAATTCCCCATATGCCGGCCCAAGACGGAGGATTGTTGATGCAATCCCGAAAAGCTCTGTCGCCCATCGGCAGTGGCGCTCGGATGCGATCTTTGTCTGAGCATACAGTCCGCCCGGATCGGACAGTGCCGACGACTCGTCGAGAAGTTGCCCGCCAGGCGGGTCCGCATAAACGCCCGCCGAGCTAAGGAGAACAAATTGCCCACAACCTGCTCGTTGAGCCTCGACCAAGAGAGCCATCGTGCTTACCTGGTTCACCATGACGATGTCCAGGGCATGGTCGATACGCTCGTCCGAAGGCGTGATCGCCGCGGCATGAACAATCGCATCCGGCCGCGCGCGTCGCACGATCTTGGCCAAGGTGAACGGATCCCGAAGGTCGCATTCGGAATACTCGATGCCGCTTTCTGTGACAAGTCGCTCGATTCGGTCGACGACCAGGACAGAAGCTCCGGCCGCGGACAACTCCTTCGAAATGTGCGATCCAATGAACCCGGAGCCTCCAGTAACGATCACTTTCACAAGCATTTCTCCGAATGATCCGCCCCAGGTTGCCCAGCAAGAACTGCGGGGCACACACCCTGGGAGCGGCAAGGATGTTCGGCCGAGCAACGCTTCCGGCCCCGCACCCAGACTACCAATACGGCGCGTCGTTGAGCGAAATACCTGGAAGATTGCGACTGCCGGCCAGACACGTCCATTGATCTCCGCTGAAGTGTAGTGGCAGCCAGGACGACTATAGCGCCAACCTGCCTGTTCGGGCGGTATGCCCCGCCGGCAATGTTCGGAACAATGCTCTGGTACTGTCGCTCCGAACTACGACATAGTTCGGATTCCTAATCATTACCGAGCGTGTACCCTGAACGTAGATACTTGCCTGATGCCGCGAAGGACGATGCGATGCGAGGCATGGGAAGCGAGCCCGATCCAGAAGCCGGAAGAGGGATGAACACCGGCGCGGCTAGAAGGATCGCGCGACTGTTCCGACCGTACCGATGGCGCGTAGCTGCAGCAATTGGAGCGATTCTGATAACTGCCGGCCTCGGGGTCGTCAACCCCTACCTGCTGCAAATCGTCATTGACGACGCAATCCCGAACGGCGACCTGAGTCTCCTCTATGTCCTTGTCGGACTTATGGTCGCGCTTCCGCTCATCAGCGGGCTGGTCGGCGTCGGGCAGAGCTATCTCAACAACACTGTCGGCCAACGCGTCATGCGCGATCTGCGAGTGCAGCTTTACAGTCATCTTCAACAGCAGTCGTTGCGATTCTTCACATCCACGCGTACCGGCGAAATACAGAGTAGGATCTCGAATGACGTGAGCGGAGTTCAGCAGGTCGTCACAAACACTGCATCCTCGGTCGTTAGCAACGTCGCGACCGTCGCCAGCACGCTCGTCATCATGTTCATAATCGACGTGAGGCTGACGCTACTCTCTCTGGTTCTGACGCCAGCGTTCTCGATCGTGACTCGCCGCGTCGGACGGCTTCGCCGGGAAGTTAGTGGCAAGACCCAGCGAAGGTTGGCGGACATGACCGCCACGACACAAGAAACCCTCTCGGTATCAGGTGTGCTGCTTACGAAGACGTTTGGCCGCCAGGACGATGAGATTCAGAAGTTCGCCGTGCAGAATGAAGATATCGCTACGCTTCAGGTGCGACAGCAGATGATCGGGCGCTGGTTCTTCATGCTTATCGGATCAGCGTTTTCGATCATGCCAGCGCTGATCTACCTCGTTGGCGGGCGGCAGATCATCAGCGGCGATAGCGGCCTGACGATTGGCGCGATCGTTGCGTTCACGACGCTGCAGTCGCGACTCTTCATGCCACTCGGTCAACTCTTCAACGTTCAGGTGGAGATCCAGGGTGCCATGGCAATGTTCGACCGCATCTTCGAATACCTGGATCTCGAACCGGAGATTGTCGACAAACCTGGGGCAATCGTTCTTGATCCACACAGAGTCGAAGGGCTGGTGGAATATGATCGAGTGTCGTTTAGCTACGCAAGTCATCCGGAAGCGCGCAGGAATGTTACAGATCGCGATCTCGCGGTCAGCGACACCTCATTTCAAGCCCGACCAGGTCAGCTCGTAGCGCTCGTTGGCCCAAGCGGAGCCGGCAAGAGCACGCTCACCTATCTTTTGCCTCGCCTCTATGACGTAGATAGCGGTGAGATCCGGATCGATGGAATTGACATTCGCGACGTGACGCTGGAGAGTCTGGGGAGGGTAGTTGGAGTCGTCACTCAGGAAAGCTACCTCTTTCACTCGTCAATCCGCGACAATTTGCTCTACGGGCGCCCTGACGCGTCGGAAGGAGAGATGATAGCCGCCGCGAAAGCAGCAGCGATTCACGACTTCATCAGCCAACTGTCCGAAGGCTACGACACCGTCGTAGGCGAGCGAGGCTACCGCATGTCGGGCGGAGAAAAGCAACGCCTGGCGCTGGCTCGCGTCATCCTGAAAGATCCTCGCATCCTCATCCTGGACGAAGCCACCTCAGCCCTGGACACGCGATCCGAACGACTGATTCAGGCCGCGCTGGGTCCGTTAATGGAAGGCAGAACGACCATCGCGATCGCCCACCGGCTGAGCACGATCATCTCAGCCGACCAGATACTTGTCGTCGATGGGGGAAAGATTGTGGAACGTGGAACACACGACGAACTGCTCGCTCAAGATGGACTGTATATGAGGCTCTACAGCGAGCAATTCGGGATGGGCTCAATCGAGGCGCGCTGTGAGGATGGGATCGTGGAACGCGGTGGCGCCGTGCGTTACCGCCTGAGCGAGGCGGCTGACTAGCATTCCGACGGTCGCCATGGCGCTGCCAGTACAACGGTAATTCGCAACCAGGCGCAGGCATGTACTAGAATGCATGTTCCAATTGAGAAGTTACGGACGCTGACCGGGACACGTATTGCAATGACGGCAGAAACCACAGTTCCAACACTCGCGTCTCAGGTCGCGGACATTGTCCAAAAGACATTCCGTGAAGATGGCGGCCGAATTCTCTCGACTCTTATCCGGTTCGTACAGGATTTTGAACTTGCGGAGGACGCCCTCCAAGACGCGCTCGCGCAGGCTGTCGAACTCTGGCCGCGAAACGGAGTTCCCGTAAACCCATCGGGCTGGTTGCTGACAACGGCCAAGCGCCGCTGCATCGACCGGATCCGCCGTGCTTCCAATTTGCGCGGAAAGCACCAGGCACTACTTCAGTTGGAGCAGAATCAGGCCGAATCAACCAGTGTGTTTGAAGAAGCAACCAGAATCCCGGATGAGCGGCTACGGCTATTCTTCACTTGCTGCCATCCAGCCCTGAACCTCGAATCGCAGGTGGCCCTTACGCTTCGCACGGTTGGAGGACTGACGACCGGGCAAATCGCCGCGGCATTCCTGGTGCCAGAAACAACGATGGGCCAGCGAATAACACGGGCAAAGCGGAAGATTCGCGATGCCGCGATACCCTTCGAAGTGCCGGGCCCTGATCAGCTTTCGGAGCGGATTTCCGCCGTGCTGGCGGTGATCTACCTCATATTCAACGAGGGGTACACATCCAGCGGGTCAGTTGACAACCACGGGCTGGACCTCGTCGATGAAGCCACAAAACTCGCCGGGGCGATAGCCAGCCTGGTGCCCGGCCAGCCAGAAGCGCTGGGACTCTATGCGCTCATCCTTTTTCAGGACGCGCGAAGGAATGCGCGAATCGGTCCGGATGGAGAGTTCGTTCTGCTCAAAGACCAGGATCGCTCGAAATGGGACGCCGCCAAAATTGTCCGGGCCCAGGCCGCGCTGGACAAAACGCTCGCATTTGGCAGATACGGCATTTACCAGATCCAGGCCGCCATCGCGGCGCTGCACTCCGAGGCTTCATCAATCGAAACGACCGACCGGAGGCAGATCGCGCTCCTTTATAGCCGCATGTACGAGATGAACCCGTCGCCAATCGTCCGTCTCAACCACGCCGTCGCCGTTGTCGAAGTTGGTCATATAACGATCGGGCTAGAAATGCTCGACCAGATTGAATCAATTGGGGCGCTCCGAGAGTACTGCCCCTACTATCTGGCGCGAGCAGAAATACTTGATCGATTGAGCGATGTCGACGCGGCATGCCGGGCACTCGAAAGCGCCCAGAAGACGGCCCGGACGGATTCCGAACGCGCCGTCGTACACCGCAGGCTGCAAGATCTAATGGATCAGCCGTTCGGAGGAGCGTATGCGGGTTCCGGATCATCGTGAACCGGAAAGCCTGGAGACCAGTTCGCCGTAGTCACCTCGATGATGATGTTGTTCGGGTCCGGGAAGAACATCGACTTGCGTTCCGATGACCGCGTGACCTCAGTTCCCTGTTCAACGAGATGGTCGTGGAAATCATCCCAGGCATCTTCATCTTCAACCCACAGGCAGATGTGATCGAGCGAGCGGCCAGATTTCGGCTGCGTGGCCGGCAGCAATTCAGGCATTTCGGCATCCGGGAACTCGAAGAACGCGAACACGGTATTCGGAGCAACAGTGATGAAGTAGTGTCGTACGTCTTCCTTGCCGGTCCGATGAGCCATTGCGATCTCGCTGCCGAGGACATCCCGATAGAAAGCGACCGTGCCCTCCATGTCGTTCGTCACCAGTGCGACATGATGGAGATTTACGAAGGGACTCTTGAGCCCGCTCGCGTCGGGGACCACGAATGTAGATGCCGCTGTCATTCTGACTCCAATCAATTAACCTCGTTCAACCACGATGAGAATACCCTACGACCCCGAGCGTCCGCTTGACAGCCGCTGATGGGGGATTCATTCTGTCCGAGACTTGTAGATGGAACGTCCAAAAATTGGAGCGCGAGAATGAACTGCGACCTGGCGGCAATCGACCGGCATATCATCGGAGAGGTCTGGACGACAGATGAGATGTGGCGGAATCTCGTCCATCTGTGTGACGACCTCGGACATCGATTCGGTGGAAGCCCAAGTGAACATGCTGCCGCCGAGTTTCTGGTGGAAAAGATGCGCGCGTATGGCTTATCGAATCCGCATCTCGAAGAGTTTCCGGTTTACACCTGGGATCGCGGCAAATGCGAACTCACCGTCACCGATCCACGCACCCTTCAAGTCACTGCGATTTCGATGCCGTACACCGGCAGCGGAACGTTTGAGGGCATCCTGATCGACGCTGGAGAGGGTGAACAGGAGGATTACGCTCGCCTCGGCGATTCTGTTCGCGGCAACATCGTGCTCACCGACGCCGAAACGGCCAGCCGGAGCCATCGCACGGACAAGTACCGCTGGGCGCACGAAGCGGGCGCATCCGCGGTGATCTTCCTGAACAGGAACCCCGGACTACTCCACATCACTGGCGCCCTCTATGCTCGGAATCCGGGCGGGGCGTCCGACTCCGATCACGAAGCGCCGATTCCGGGTATCGGCATCACATTTGAATCCGGTGAACTGCTCCGCAGATTGCTCGGCCAGGGGGAGGTTCAGGTCAGAATCGATTTAGAAAATCGTACCCGGCTTTCGCACTCCTATAACGTGGTCGGGGATATTCCAGGGGCAAGCCGGAGCGATGAGATCGTGCTGTTCGGCGGCCATTATGACGGCCACGATATCGCCCAAGGAGCAGCGGACGACGGGGCTGGGACCCTCGTTGGGCTTGAAGCAGGCAGGGTGCTTGTGCCCTTCGCGCGATCACTGGATCGCACAGTCAGAATCATATGCTATGGCTGCGAGGAGATCGGACTGATTGGAAGTTGGGCACATGCCGACACATATTCGAGCGAGTCCGTCAACGAGAAGCTGGTCTTTTCAATGAATCTGGACGGCGCTGGAAGAGGCAACGGTGGTCGGGACACGATCAACGTGACGCGCGATGATGCCTGGGCAGCATACTTCAAGGATCTCGCACGGGAGCTCAGTTACGAGTACGTTGTGGGCGACAGCCTGTCGGTCCACTCAGATCACTTCCCCTTCTTCTTGCTTGGTTATCCGAGCGCAACGATGAGAAGCCAGGATGCGACCGCAGGCATGATCGGCCGCGGCTACGGTCATACCGAGGCGGACACCGTGGACAAAGTCACGCCCAGGGGATTGCAGATGGGGGCGGTCTTTGCCGCGCGCGTCGCGGCCAGGCTGGCTTGCGCAGATAGCTACCCTGGCGGGCGTCGAAATGAGGATGCTGTTCGGGCAATCCTCGAAGACGACGGTATGCTCGATGTCTTGGAACATCATTGGGGACGGGACAACCGGGCAGACATCTAAACGGATTTCGCGGATCGTTTCGCCACCTGACCGTCGATCCACCAATCGATAAGCTTGCGGGCGATGCTAATGCTGCCCGGGATCTCCGGCATGGTTTCCAACGTGAACCAGCCGGCATCCTCGATCTCATCGTCGCGAAGTTCGATCTCGCCACCGGCATAGTCGGCGGTGAATCCTATCATCAGCGAATTGGGAAAGGGCCAGGGCTGACTACCGAAATAGGAGATGTCTTTTACCTGAATTCCTGACTCTTCATAGACTTCACGAGCAACCGTCTCTTCCAGCGCCTCACCCGGTTCGACGAATCCGGCGAGGACGCTGTAGAACGCATTTGGAAATCGGTTGGAGCGACCCAGCAGCACTTCGTCCCCACGGTGAACGAGAACAATGACTGCTGGCGACAACCGGGGATAGTGAGACAGACCGCATTCCGGGCAGTGCAGCGCCCGATCAGTCGCAGAGTAAACTGTGCCGGCGCCGCACCGTCCGCAATACTGGTGGGTCCGCGCCCAATCCACGATCTGGACCGCTCTTGCCGCCAGCCCCCAGATCTCTTCCTCCACATGGGAGTGAAGCGCCCGAAGATTGACGAACTCCATACCGTCAGGCGCTTGTTCGTCAGTACCGAGTTCGGCGACGAAACACGGCTTGCCATCCAGCAAACCAAGGTAGTGCTGGGGTGTTGCTAGGGGAATGAGCGGGTCATTGGCTTTGAGAAAAGGAAGTTCGTAGCATTCTTCGGTGGTGTAGAACAGTGGATGGAAATCTCGGACGAGAAACCAGAACGCGTCCCGGCCAGCCAGTTCCTCATTCCTGCTCGAAACGACGAAGCGTCCAAATGGTTCCACAGCCCGCTCACCCTTTCCCTAGCATACTCGTGTCGGGAAGAGTGTAGCTAATCCGGCAATTCCGGCCTTCGAGTTCGAATGAGGTCAGGATTCTTGCAGTACCTTGCCAGCCAGTTCGTCGTGGGATAGCACCCATAGCAGTGCTTGCACGCGGTTGGAGAGTCCAAGCAGCTCGTAAACCGCCGCGATGTTGTTGCGCACGGTGGACAGCTTCAGTCCCAGCTCGTCCGCAATTTCCTGATTGCTGCTGCCCATCGCGAGACAGAGCATGATATCGCGCTGCCGCGGCGAAAGGTCGTTCCAGGTCAGCGTCGAGTCCCAGTTTGTCCTAGCCGTCATTTGCTTGTCTCCCAGAATTTCGATTCCCTCGTCTGCGCCTGCCCTAGTGTGGGCGGTAATGGGTCCGGAGCGTTAGAGTCGAAAGAGTGAGTCGTCGCGTACCTCCGTATGCCAAAACAGTCTGTCCCGGTACTTCCGTATCGACTTCGATGCATGGAACAGCCAACGTATTGAGATTTCTGAAACACCCAGCAATGCAAGAGCCGCGACGTACGGTCGCGGCTCTTGTCCGATCCGAGCGAGTAGACTATTCCAGAGGCACTTCGATTCGGGGAAGCTCTTCATACGCAGCCATATCGGTGCGCTGAAACACGAACGTCGACTCGCCGGAGGTTGACGCCGCATTCACGTTGCCCCCAGCGTCCATTGCGACGATGTTCATGACGTTGCTCCGGTCACCAGCGAATCGGTCGTCGAGGTGGCGTAGATCGATCATCGCCTCTTCGAGGGCGGCGTCAAGATCTCGACCGTGACGCATGTACATCACGACGCTCATCGCGGTAGCGCAACGAATCGCCATCTCGCCCCGACCCGTGCAGGCCGCGGCGCCGAACCGATTATCGGCATAGTTCCCCGCGGCGATAATCGGTGAATCGCCCAGGCGACCGGGCCACTTGAACCCCCAACCGCTCGTAGAAACGGCACATGCGATGTTACCGCTGGCGTCCCGAGCGATCACATTCGTCGTCCCGTAGATCTCTTCGTGAAGCAGTTTGACCCAGTCATCGACGGTCTGCATGTAGAGCTGATAACTGTCTTCATAGACGCTGCTTCCGTTCTCATTCTGTCCCCCAACACGCTCCTGCCATCTCTCACGCGCTTCGGGTGTCAGGAGCTCGGCCGGTTGAAAACCGTGTTTACGCGCGAACAGTTCCGCGCCCTCTCCAACGAGCATGACGTGCGGCGACGTTTCCATGACCTTGCGCGCAATCTCGATCGGATGCGGGAATCCCTTGACCGCGCCGACGGAGCCGGCCGCCAGGTTACGCCCGTCCATGATCGTTGCGTCCAGTTCCACCTCGCCGAGCACGTTCGGGATGCCGCCAGTCCCTACACCATGGTCCTCGAGGTTGCTCTCGACAAGCTTCACGGCCTCGATCGCGGCATCGATCGCGCTGCCGCCGCTTTTTAGTGACTCGACGGCAGCACTCAACCCTACCCGCGCGTTCGTGCTACCAACAACGATTCCCACTCCATCGGGCAGTGCCATGTTGAACTCTTCCTTGTTCCTGCGTTTCAGACGAACCTTCATCGTAGATTCTAGTCCGTCTCCCGGCAGGCGCAAATCGAAGTACGTAGATCTTCCGATGCCAGATCCCCAAGTGACGACCAGACTGTGTTCAAGCAACGAAGAAAGGTGACAGATTGTGAGCAGAATCGGTGCGATACGAGGGCTTGGGGAAGTCGCGCTTCAGGTCCAAGATCTCGACAGGATGACAACGTTCTATCGAGATGTCATCGGACTGGAAGTGATACGCCGATTTGAGAGCTCGTCATTCTTCAGGATCGCTGAAGGAATCGGAGGGCATACTCAGATCCTGGCGCTGTTCGATCGAATTCAGGACGACAACGTCGAACGGACGCCCCAGAGTTTTCGCGCTCCCCCACTAGACCACTTTGCGTTTGCGATCTCGCTCGCGGACTTTGAATCAGAGCGGCAGCGATTGGAGAGGGACGGCTGCGAAGTCACCGTGACAAGCCACGGTTGGGTCGGTTGGCGATCGTTGTATGTCGCAGATCCAGAGGGCAACCAGGTCGAATTGGTTTGCTATGACGCCGCCGCGCTCGACGCAGGAACCTGAGTCGCTGAAACCGGACGGATCAGGTTTGCGAAGGGGTACGGACCCGCCATCAGCAGGAACTCGATTGTCTCCGGGGCAACTGCCCTCGAAAAGTAGTATCCCTGCCCCCGCTCGCACCCGTAATCGAGCACCCTTGTAAGTTGGCGCGCGGACTCAATTCCCTCAACGACAACCTCTAGACCCTCTTCGCGCGCGAGCGTGGCTATCGATCGCGTAAGCGAGAGTTCTCCGGAGGTTGCGCCGGAGCCACTGACGAACGTGCGGTCAACTTTCAGCATGTTGATTGGCAATGAACGGAGATAGCTAAAGGATGCGTAGCCGGTTCCGAAGTCATCGATCGCCAGATTCACGCCTAGCCGTCGAAGCTGCGCCATCCGCTCTACAATCTCCGGTTTCTCATCAACGAGCACACTCTCCGTGATTTCGATGCGTAGCGCCCCTGGCGGCAGGCCCGCCCGCCGAAGCGCTGCCGAGATATCGGTCACCAATCGCTGCGTCTCGAACTGCTCCGCGGAGAAATTCACCGACACGTTGAACGTTGGCAGGTTGAACTTGGAGATCCAACCACTCGTTTGCTTGACGGCATGCTCGAGCACCCAGAGACATATCGGGTCGAGCAAACCGGAGGACTCCGCCGTTGGAATGAACCGCGACGGAACGATCAATCCCTCATCTGGATGGTTCCATCGCACCAGCGCCTCCACACCGACGATGGCCCCTGTTGTGAGATCCACTTCGGGCTGGTAATACACGGTGAGTTCGTCGCGTTGCAATGCTTGCATCAGATCTTGCTCGAGGTGAAGGCGGTCGCTGTGGGCACTTTCGCGCGCTGGCTCGTAAATGTGCACTCGACCACGGCCCGACTGCTTGGCATGAACAGCCGCGCCGTCTGCCTGGCGCAGCAGTTCCAGTAGGGCGACCTGTCCCGATTCGCCGATTGCGATGCCGATGCTCGGCGTCAGATAGATGTGGTTGCCTTCGACATTGAAGGGCCGCGTCGAAAGATCGCTGACGATCCGCTCAGCGAACTGGACCGCTTCGGCGTGGCTACTGGCGCTGCCAGCATAGATCGCGAATTCATCTCCACCTATCCGAGCCAGCACGTCGGCGAACGAGAGCAAACTCTCTAGTCGGCGTCCCAGCTCGATGAGTACCTGATCGCCCGCATCGTAACCATATTTGTCATTTACAAGTTTGAATCGATCGATGTTCAAGAGGACTACTACGATCAGACCGTTGCTCGGCATCGCTTGTGCCGCGCGATCAAGCTCGCGAACAAATCCTCCTCTGTCAGGTAAGCCGGTAAGCCGATCAACACCGTGAACCGGTCGACGAGTTGCATTAAGCCTGACAGACTGGCCAAATTGTCCGACGGAAAGCACAAATCGTTGCGATCCACCGCCGGTGGACGATTCGTGCCCCCTCATCGATAGACTCAGCCAGTCCCCATCCTTCGTGCGCAGACGCAATTCACCTGTTGCCGAGTTGGATTCGGTGGCGCCCGTCGGGGCCATGATTCGAGGAATATTGCCCAGGTCGTCGCGATGAACCAGATCTTTGACACTCCCACCGACAATTCGATCGCGCGACGTTCCGAGCTGATCCGCCAACTCCGGGCTGATCGCGCGAATGATTCCACGCCGGTCGAATTCAAAGGAAACCTGGTCAGGGCCCGGCAGACTGGCTACTTCAGTTTGTTCGCCAAAGCCAGGCGATTCACGCACTACACCGATTACGATTGAGCGCACATCTGGATCGAGCCAGGCATATCGGACGCTGGCAGGAACGGTCTTCATGTCACGCCTGACCAGCGTGATTTCCTCGGTCTCTCCCGCAGACGATGCGGACTTCTCCAGCAGCTGGGGAATCTCCTCCGCCATCGGAAGCCCTATAAACTCGGCCGGTTGTCCCACTAATGCGTCGATCGAATAGCCGGTAAGGTCCGCGAGCGGCTGGTTCACCGCAACCACAGTTCCAACGCGATCAAGCACGAACGCCGCATCGGGCATGTTCTCAAAGAACCGGTCAACCTCAACGGAGCCCTGAGCGCTTGCCGATGGGCGCTGGTGAATCTTACGAGTCAAGCCGACAATGATGGCAAGTCGAAGCTGAACTTCCTCAAGGGGCGCTGGCAAGGCCAGGTAGTCGTCAACTCCTGCTGAAACGATCGTCGAGGGATGGCTCTCCGCCGACCTGCTTACAAGTGCTACCAGCGTTGCGTCGCTCGTGGCCGGATTCCGCCTCAAACGTTGAGTAATCTCAGCCGGTTTCATGCCTGGCAGCGGTTCGTCAACGAAAACCAGATCAAACGGGCCGCGCCGAAACTCGGAGCTCGCCGATCCAAACGACGAGGTCTGCACAACTATGCAGCCAAGCCCATCAAGGAGATGGTTGAAGAGCCTCCGGGCATGATTTTCATGTTGGATCAGGAGTACTTTCATGGTTCCTTTTGTACCGCCGTCACCAGCACGGGGCCGGACTACACCCGCGAACCAGCCTGCCTCTACGTTCGCCGAATTCACTACCCATAGGGTAGGAGTTCTTGTGGGTCGGCTGTCAGGGACTTTGGTACCCGATCTTGCACCCGTATTCGAGAGTTGTTCTTGATGCCTGGTCTCTGGGGCGCTAGTGTAATGCGGCGAAAGGAGCTAAGGGTGGCCGGAGAATTCATAAAGCTCGACCAGGATTCCGATGTTTCCAGAATTACGTTGGATCGGACGTCAACGTACAACGCCGTAAATCTCGAAATGCTCATTGATCTCCAGAACATGATCGATGTGCTCGAACAATTTCCCCCTCGGGTGCTTGTCTTCCGCGCCAATGCTCCGGGCTTCTGTAGTGGGATAGACCTGAAGGAGAGCCGGGAAGCGACCTCCGAATTCGCACGGGCACGCGCCACCACGATGCACGACGTGCTGTCTCGACTTCGACGGCTGCCGTTTCCCGTCATCACCTCAATCGATGGGGTGGCTGCGGGGCTCGGATGTGAACTGGCGATTTCCGGTGATATAAGGATCGCGAGTCCGGCGTCCCGCTTCAGTTATCCTGAGCCTCGCGTCGCTGTCCCATCGCCCGCCTACCATCTGACTAATCTCATCGGCCTTGCCCGGACCCAGGACATGCTATTGACCGCGCGCTGGGTGGACGCGACTGAAGCGCAACAATGGGGTCTGGCAACGAAGATCGCCGAGAAGCCTGACGATGAAGCCGAGGAGGTCGCAAGAGAACTGCTCCTCCTGTCGCCAATCTCTCTTTCGCGCACAAAGGAGAACATCTTCGTGGGTATGGAGCTTGGCGCCGCGGCCGCAAGCGATCACCATATCGAACATGTTGCCGCCGCGGCCGGCACTGCGGACCGCCGCGAGGCGCTGGAGGCATTCGCCGAAAAACGTGAGCCGCGCTTCAGCGGTGAGTGACGGGCAAGGTATGAAGACGATGGACGGACCACTGGACGGAATTCGCGTCCTCGATTTGAGCCGGCATCTTGCTGGCCCGTTCGCCGCCATGACTCTGGGCGATCTCGGAGCGGATGTCATCAAAGTGGAGTCGCCAGACACGGGTGACGATACGCGCCGATTTCCTCCCTACTGGAACGGCACGAGTTCCTATTACTTGAGCACCAATCGAAACAAACGCGGAATGACGCTCAATCTGAAATCGGCGGACGGGCAGCGCATTGCCCGCGAGTTAGCCGCGAAATCAGATGTGCTGATTGAGAACTTCCGTCCTGGAACGACGGAACGCTGGGGGTTGGGGTCTGAGCAACTGGACAGGATCAATCCCGGCCTCATTTATGCCGCTGTCTCCGCATTTGGAAGCGACGGACCTGATCGCGACAAGGCTGGCGTCGATCTCCTGATGCAGGCGGCAACCGGGCTGATGAGCATCACCGGGGAGAGCGGCCGGCCACCGGTACGCGCGGGCACCTCATTGATCGATCTGACCGCTGGCGCGAACGCTGTCCAGGGAATCCTTGCAGCGCTTTATGTGCGTGAGAAGACTGGAAAAGGTCAACGAATCGAGGTGTCGCTGCTTGGGGCGGGTGTCTCATGGCTGACCTATCACGCTACAGCGTATTTCGCCACCGGAGAGGTTCCAGAACGCCTCGGATCGACGCATGCCGCGGTAGCCCCGTACGGCGCCTATCCAACCAGTGATGGCTTCCTGGTTGTCGCGGTGGCGACGGACGCGCTCTGGCAGCGGTTTTGCCGGGCACTCGGCCTTGAAGGCATCGCTGATGACCCGCGCTTCCGCTCGAATCCGGACCGACTTCATCATCGATCCGAACTAGACGAAATCCTGCACCCAACCCTCGCGACAAGAAGCGCTGGCGAATGGTCGACGATCCTGTCCGGGGCTGGAGTAGCCTGCGGGCCAGTGAACACCATCGACCAGACTCTTTCCATGCCACAGGTCCTCTACGATGATCTCGTCGTCTCAATACCGCATCCAGAGATCCCGGAGTTCAGAATGCCGGGCGTCGCGATCAAGCTCAAGGGAACACCGGCAACGATACGTCGCCCACCACCTCGCTTAGGAGAACACAACATTGAGATCTTGTCGGAACTGGGTTATGGCGAACCGGACATCCAGAACCTGATTGAGAAAGAGGTGATCGCGTGAGCCGCCCGAACCCCCTTGGTGACGTTGTAGCGGATTCGATGCGGAGATGGGGTGTTCCAGGCGTTGCCGTCGGAACGATCTCTCCGGAACGACGGGAGACATGGACGTTTGGCGTTACCGCATTGGACACCCGCCATCCGGTTCGCGCTGATACCGCGTTCCAGATAGGCTCGGTTACAAAGCCGTTTACGGCAACCCTCCTGGCGATTCTGGCCGAGCGAGGCCGCATGGCGCTGGACTCTCCGGTCATCGACTACGTGCCGGATCTCTCGCTGGCCGACCCCGAAGCCGCGCGGCTGATTAAGGTTCGACACCTGCTCACTCACCAGGCTGGATTCTGGGGAGACTGGTTCGAAGACTTTGGCCTGGCGGATGATGCCATCGAGCGATTCGTTGCCCAGTATTACCGGTTGCCGCAAATGTTCGAGCCTGGAGCGATGTGGGCGTACAACAACTGTGGCTACATCCTTGCCGGGCTCGTTGCCAGTCGGGTAACTGGCGTCACCTTTGAACGCTCGTTGTCTGACCTACTTCTGAAGCCACTTGGCCTTGAGCATACGTTTTTGTCCGCGGCAAAGGCTATCGCATATCCAGTTGCGGTCGGACATACGGTCGACTCTGAAAATCGGCAACCCGAAATCGCCCGCCACTTCCTGCGACCTCGCGCCCGAAATCCCGCAGGGGGAATCCTTGCCAGTATTGAAGATGTTCTCAGTTTTGCGGAGCTTCATCTACTGGCACACGGGCCGGTGTTGTCGAGAGTCGCGGTCGATCGAATGCATCAGCGCATCGTCGACACATTCGAGTATCAAACTTCATGGGGGCTCGGGTTCAAAGTCGAGTCCTATGGCGCCGTCGAGATCGTTGGCCACGGGGGCGCGACGAACGGGTTTCGCGCCCTGTTGCAGATGGCGCCCTCGGAACGCTTTGCCGTGGCGATTCTGACCAACAGCGACGGCGGGAACCAGCTCGCGACCGAGATCGCCAACTGGATATTGAAAGAACAACTCAACATCCAACCAACCGAACCACCGACGATTGAACTCGATGAATCCGAGGCGAAGCGGCTGAGCGGGACATATGTCCAACCGTACGGGCGAATCGAAATCAAGGCATCGGGCGGCCAGCTAGAGTTCCGTCAGATTAGCGATAGTCCCTATTCTGAAACCTCCGGAGAGCAAGTTGGAGAATGGCAGGGACTGCGCTCGGTGGGTGATCGAAGAATGGTAGTCGCAGGGGGTGACCTCAAAGGTTCGCAGTTGAAGCTCTGGGATGCAGCCGATGGAAGTATCCGCTTCCTGCAGGCGGGCGGGCGTTTGTACCTGCCCGATTCATGGGACTATGAAGTTGGAGTGAAAGATTGAGCAAGTTGCCGGAGACCATTTCACTGGAATTCGTTGTCGAGCAGAGTATGGAGCGCTGGACGGTTCCAGGAATCGCTATCGGGATTTGGAACGACGGGGAGGAATCCCATCACGCCTTCGGGCTTGCCAATCTGGAAACCGGCTACCCGATGACCGGGGACACTATCCTCCAGATTGGATCGATCTCCAAGATCTTTACGACGACTCTGCTGATGACCGTTGTTGATCAGGGGTTAGTAACTCTCGATGATCCGATCAGCCACCACATGCCGGGATTTCGATTGACCAAACAAGCCACTCAGGATCAGGTGCGGATCAAGGATCTCGTCACACATACGAGCGGTGTCTACGGCGATCATTTCGAGGATTTCGGTTGGGGTGACGACGCTCTCGAACTCTACGTAGATTCGATGTCGGATCTACGTCAGGTGTACGATCCCGGGGAGCTATGGTCGTACACGAATAGTGCGTTCAACCTCGCCGGGCGCATCATCGAGATGAAGCTCGACATGCCATTCGAAGAGGCAGTCAAAACTCGGATCTTTGAACCGCTTGGAATGAAGCGGTCTTTCTATTTCCCCCATGAGGCGATCACCTATCCGGTATCGGTGGGGCATACACTCGTGGATCCTGCAGGGGACAAACATGGGGTCGCACGCCGGTGGCCAATCCCGCGAGCGTCCGGGCCCGCCGGCTCGATCAGCTCCACCGTCGGAGACATGTTGAGATTCGCGCGGTTCCACATGGGCGACGGTAGCTGGGAAGGAACGCGCATTCTAAAGGCCGATTCTGTCAAACTCATGCAGGAAGTCCACGTGAGGAATCCTCAGATGGCTGACGCTTGGGGACTTGGATGGCAGATCAACTTTTTTGGGGACGTAAAGGTGATCGGCCACGGTGGCAGCACCAACGGATTCCAGGCGCACCTTGACGTCGTGCCTTCCCGCGATTTTGCTGTAGTGGTGCTGACCAACAGCGGACGTGGCGCGGCGAGCTATCGCGAGATCGTCGACTGGGTCCTTGAGGACATGCTCGGTTTGAGCATGCCCGAAGCGCCCGCGATAAGCCTTAGTCACGACGAGCTTAGTGAGTACGCGGGGAACTATTCCCAACCTTTGGCAAGCATCACGTTGCAGGTGGAAGGGAATGGATTGGAACTCATCTCCGTCAACAAGAGCGCGCTCGCCGATAGTGAAGAAGAGCGAGCAATGCAACCAGCCCACCTCGAACCACTAGGGAACGACCGATTTCGTGTCACCACCGGGGCAAATGCCGGCGGAATCGTCGATTTCTTCCGCCACACCGGCGGCTCGATTCGCTTCGTTCGTGTGGGAGGACGGGTTTCTGATCGAGTGGACTGATCAGCGCACAATTCGTCCAACCAGCGGGCCCAAGTAGTCAGGAGAGACCAGAATGTCATTGCGAGATGTTGTCGAAGTTTCGCCCGAAATGGACGCGTGGCTTCGAGAGACGCGCCGGCTCATACACATGAACCCAGAACTCATGTTCGAGGAACAAGCAACTTCCGAGCTCGTACAGAAGCACCTGACTGAAGCCGGAGTTAGCTTCAAGGCTAGAGTCGGCGGCGACGGCCGCTCGCTATTCATGGATAAGGAAGATCTCGAACGTGCCGGCATCACGCCCGGCCCGCCGACCGGCGGCACCGGGGTGCTCGCGACGATTACCGGCACTCGCGGGAATGGAACAGGGAAGACGGTTCTTCTCCGGGCCGACATGGATGCGCTGCCCCTCGACGAAGAAAACCAGGTCGAGTACAAGTCGCACAACGCCGGAAAGATGCATGCCTGCGGGCATGATCTTCACACAACCGTGCTCATGGGCGTGGCTGAAATCCTGGAAGGCAATAAACACCGATTCGATGGAACGGTGAAGCTTATGTTCCAGCCGGGCGAAGAAGGCGGCGGCGGGGCCCTGGCCATGATCGAGGAGGGCATTCTGGAAGATCCGCCGGTGGACGCGGCCTACGCGCTCCATGTCGGCGTCGACCATCCCGCCGGTCACGTGTCCATGGGCGCGGGACCACGCTCCGCGGCCGCCGACTTCTTTGAAATCCACGTGCATGGCACCGGTGGCCACGGCGCATATCCGCAGTTTGCCGTTGATTCGGTGCTCGTCGCCTCGCATATAACCGTGGCTCTTCAGGAAATCGTCAGCCGGGAAGTCGCCGCCATGGACGCAGCCGTTCTGACCGTCGCAACAATCCACTCCGGAACTGCCACGAACATCATTCCCGAGCGCGCGACCCTTTCGGGCACCGTTCGCACCTATGACGAAGAGGTGCGATCTCATATCCAGAAACGAATCGCCGAAGTAGCGTCCGGAATCGCAGAGGCGTTTCGGGCCGAAGCCGAAACGATCTATCTGCGTGGATATCCCGCGATGCACAACGATGAAGAGATCGTGGAACTTGCGCGGGAGGTCTGCGAAGAGATTCTCGGAGAGACTCAGGTACACGTTGCCGAACCGATCATGGCCGGTGAAGACATGGCATATATCTCGGCCCGCGTTCCAACCTGCATGTACTCGCTCGGCGTCAAGAACGAAGCACGCGGGATCGTCTTTCCACCACACCACCCCCGTTTCGACGCCGACGAAGACGCGATATCAGTCGGCGTCCAAACTATGTCAGCGATCGCTCTGAGATTTCTGGAGGCTTCGGAGGGCTGATCACCGTTCCCGCGCCAGGAGAATCGTCACAGGAATGTGGATGGCTACACTACTCTTAATGCTCGTACGTACGGGGATGCACAGAGCGAGATAGCACCTCTGTCACATGGACGGGGAAATCGGGAAACGATAAGATTAGTTCAGAGCACTGCCCTCTTTGAATCGATCCAGTGCGTTACATGTTGGTGGCAGCGTCCTGAGGGCGCCGTTGCTTGCCTCGTGCTGGGAGAACGGTCATGATCCTCTTCTTCCTGATGCGCTGTGCCGGCCTGATGCTTCTCGCGGTGTCAGTTGTCGTGGGAGAAGTTTTCGACTTCTTGTCGATTTGATTTCGGCGACTTTCGATATCGGTGGAGATAGTGGTGGTCCCATTACGACGCCAGCGATCTCCCTTGGCCTGACGGCTTTCGGCGCGACAGGTATGATCACTCAATGGGCCGGCTGGGGCGTCGTGCTTGAGCGTCGCCACAAGCTTCGTGTCGGCGATTTCTTTCGCAGCACTTGGCGCGTGGCTCGCGATCCGTTCTATCGTCAGACAGCTGGGACGGACGATGCGTTCGTATCGATCGTGGGTAGATGGGCGAGGTGCGTAACTGCGATCACGAATACACCAGGCGAAGTGCAGATTAGCTCTTACGGAAGCACTCATACGCGGCTCGCCCGATCCGGCTCCGGAGAGCGCATCCCCGCGGGAACAATCGTTCGAGTCGTTGAGGTAATGGGCAATACGTTCGTTGTCGAGCGGCGCCAGTCATCAGGAGAAGGAGTGAATGCCTGAGGAATCGCAGGTCTAGGGCTAGGCTGGCGTAGGTTATCACGCGCGCTCGGACCGAGGAAACTGGAGAGAATGAGATCGGATTCTGGATTGTTTACGGGTAGTCGTGGCGGCGTGCTCTTTTGGTGGTGCCGCTTCGCGGTGGCTTTGTCAGCCGCAACATCATCAAGGTTCCGCCGAACACGGTGGCGATCCTCTCCGGTCGAAAGCGGAGGATGGTTGACACTCAGACCGGAGCCAACGCCGGAGCGTGGGTTATCGTGTGATTCGTGGTGGATCAGCGTTTCGTATTCCAGTACTCGAACGAGTCGACTACATATCGCTGAATATTATTTCGATTCCACTGCGAATTGAAGGCGCCTATAACATAGAAGGTGTTCCGGTCTCTGTAAATGCGGTGGCAAACGTCAAGGTCGGCGGTGACGACTTCTCAATTGGCAATGCCATCGAGCGTTTCCTCGGGATGACGACGAACGAAATCGAAGAGGTCGTCCACCAGACGATGGAAGGCCACCTGCGCTCGATCCTCGGCACGCTGACGGTCGAGGAACTCAACACAGACCGACAGGCCTTCGCACAGCGGATGACCGCGGAATCGGCCCAGGACCTCGCTCGCATGGGCATTATCATCGATGTCCTGACGATTCAGCAGATTTCCGATACCTACGGATACTTGGAGGCACTCGGTCAAAAGCGGACGGCCGAAGTCAAGCGAGACGCCGAGATCGGGCGTGCTGAAGCCGATCGCGACGCCCGCACCCGCGCCGCAGACGCACAACGCGACGCATCGACCGCCGAAGCACGTGCTGCGGCGCTGATCGCCGAAGCGCAACGCGACACTGACGTCAAGAAGGCCACGTATCAGGCCTCGATCAACGCTGAGGAAGCTCGCTCCGCACAGGCCGGACCACTAGCACAAGCTGAGTCACAAAAAGGCGTCGTCGTCGCGCAACAGCAGGTCGAAGTTGCTCGTACCGAAGCCGCGATCCAGGTGCAGGAAGCAGAAGCGCGACGGCGCGAGCGGGAACTCGGAAGCGACAGTCCTGAAACAGGCTGACGCGGAACGAGAAGCCGTGGTTATTGCAGCGCAAGGGCAAAAACGGGCGGCGATCCTCCAGGCAGAGGGCGATCAGCAAGCGAATCGTCACCCGCGCTGAGGGTCAGTCGCGAGAACGTGAACTGATTGGTGCTGGTGAAGGTGTCCGAATCCGACAGGTCGGTGAGGCGGAAGCTGACGCCCAAAAGGCAGCGGCTGCCGCAAAACGCGCTGATCTGCTGGCGGAGGCCGAGGGCACACGGGCACGTTTGCTCGCGGAAGCTGAAGGTCTTCGCGCGGCACTACTGGCAGAAGCCGAAGGCAAGCAGCAGCTAGCCGAGGCGTTGAATGCCTACAACGCGAGGCCGTTCAATCTGCTGATGTACCAGGCCTTCGTCGAAGAATTGCCGAAGATGGTCGAAGCCGCCGCGTTGCCGATGTCGCAGATTGACAAGGTCGTGCTGATCGACGGCGGTGGCGGCAATGGTCACGATTCACAAGGGGGCGGACTCTGAATCGCTACGCCGGGCAGCTGCCCGTTATCGTCCAGCAAATGTCCGAAAACTTCGCTGCCGCTACCGGCATCGACTTGATGGACTGGTCAAGGACAAGATGGGCGTCGAAACCGACGAGGAAGCGGTTCGGACGATCATCGATCCCGACGCGGGAGCGGCGACTAGGCCGCATTCGAGTCGTAGCATTTGATAACGAGGCGTCCAACGGACGCCTCGTTTCTGATTCGTGCTAGGATTAGTCAACAATTGAATAGCCCGAGTTTATCCAGAGTGGTGGAGGGAACGGCCCTTTGAAGCCCGGCAACCGGCGCAGACGCGTACGGTGCCAATTCCGGCGGGAACGGTACCCGAGAGATAAGCGCGAACTGATTATCCACCACCGCAAGTTCGGTGGTTTTTTGATGTTAGTGAATAGACCAGCAAGCGAGTGGAGAAGGCTCCGTGGCACTATCGACGAATCTGGGCTACCCACGTATCGGCAAGCGGACGCGAACTAAAGCGCATTATCGAACGCTATTGGCGGGGACGAGCTATCGCTGAAGAGCTTGAGTCAGTCGCGCCAGCGGTACGCAACGGCTGCGCTGAAGACCCAGGTGGACGCTGGAATCGACCTCATTCCTTGTGCGGATTTCACCTCTACGATCACGTGCTGGAGACGTCGTGCCTCTGGGGTCTCGTCCCCGAACGCTTTGAACATGAACGCGGCGATGAAGTTTCAACCGACACATACTTTGCGATGGCTCGCGGTGACGACGACACACCAGCGCTCGAACTGACGAAGTGGTTTGACACGAACTATCACTACCTCGTTCCAGAATTCGATGCGGGTGCACCGTACCGAGCGACATCACGACCAATTGATCTCTACCTTGAAGCACGTGGGATAGTGGCGAGCGCGCAAAACCGGTGATTCTCGGTCCGGTCTCATTCGTCTTGCTGGGCAAGCACCACACCAAGTCTATCGGCGAACACGTTGCATGAACTCGTTCCACTCTATCGGGAGCTTCTCGACGACCTTCGCAGCCGCTGGCGCAAGTTGGGTTCAGGTAGATGAACCATGCCTCGTCTGGGACCTTGACGAAGATGCGCGAAACGTTTATACGTCGCGCCTATGAGCGAACTCTCAGCGGTCATCTGCAACATCATGCTCCAGACCTATTTCGGTTCGCTACGCGGCAACTGGGACACAGCGATGGATTTGCCGGTCGCGGGCTGGGACTCGATTTCGTCCGCACTCCAGGTAATCTCGCGAGGCTCCTAAATCAGGGTATTCCCGGCGACAAGGTTCTCTGCGCGGGCGTCGTCAACGGGCGCGGAGTCTGGAAAGCCGATCTCGAGTTGACACTTGCTGTGCTGGGACCAATCATGCCGCGAAGTGTCTCCAGACAATCTGGGTAGCGCCATCCTGCTCGCTGCTGCTACTACCCCACGATGTTCGCGACGAGTCGCACGATCCGAGCTTGCTCGAGAACTTGAGTTTTGCGGAACAGCGTCTGAAGGAGATCGCTCTGCTTACGAAGGGGGTCAATGAGGGCGTCCAGACGCGATTGCTCACCGACCTCGAGTCTGGATCGCCGTCGGATTGGATAAGTTGCCAGCTGCATGCGACCTCGAATACGACATACGCAGCAGCGCGTCGCGGAGCCTCAGCTGAGCGATTTTCAACGCGAGACCGCCGATCCGAGAGCGGCTGGGATCCAGCGGCAGAGCTCAGTCTTGCCCGCGTTTCCGACAACAACTATTGGTTCGTTCCCCCAGGCGTCGACGTACGCTCGATGCGCGCGAAGCATCGCCGAGGAGACATCTACAAGCGCGGAGTATCGCCATTACATCGAAGAGCAAGATCGACGAACTCATTCAGCAGCAGGAAGAGGCCGGGCTCGATGTACTCGTGCACGGCGAGTTCGAACGCACTGACATGGTCGAGTTCTTCGCGGAGAAATTCGATGGCTTCATCACGACCAGTACGGTTGGGTGCAATCCTACGGTACACGTTGCGTTCGCCCTCCGATCATCGTTGGAGACATAACCGCGCCGAACCGATGACGTGTAGACGAGATCAGCTACGCTCAGTCAAAGACCGACAAGCTAGTCAAGGGCATGCTCACCGGCCCGGTCACGATTCTGCAGTGGTCGTACCCGCGAGAGGACATCGACCGTCGAACGATCGCCTACCAGATAGCGCTCGCGTTGCGCGACGAGGTATCGGATCTTGAGGATGCGGGCATTCGCATCATCCAGATCGACGAACCCGCCTTCCGTGAGGGTCTGCCTGTCGCTCACGAGGACTGGGATGAGTATCTCGACTGGGCTGTGAAGTCGTTCGGCTCTCGTCGTCTGGAGTTGGGAACCGAAACGCAGATCCATTCGCACATGTGCTACAGCGAATTCAACGACATTATTGAGGCGATCGATGCGTTGGAAGCGGATGTCATTTCGATCGAGAATAGCCGCTCGAGCGGTGAGATACTCCAGGTCCTTCGTGACTACGACTACGCAGGGCCAAATTGGACCGGGGGTCTACGACATCCATTCGCCGCGCATACCCGATACGCCGAGATGGCGGGATTGCTCGACGACGTGATGAACGTGCTCGACGGCGAAGTCCTCTGGGTGAATCCCGGACTGCGGCCTCAAGACGCGCCGTGACGAGGAAGTCTGGCCGTCCCTCACCAATATGGTCGCAGCCGCCAGGTCATTGAGGGAGCAAGCGTCATCGAGCTGAATGGGAGTACTCCCTCAGGCAACAGACTCCGGGTCGTGATCTTTTCCCAGAGTGCCATAGGATACGTTGGCAACCAGGAAGCGCTGTTCGCTCGCGGGCTTGCATGGGGGCTCCACCAGCGTGGCCATATCGTCCGCATGCTGGAGGAACGCCGCAATCCGGCTCTCCAGCGCACCCTTCGCGCGGTTGGAGCATCAGCGTCCCGGCAGGCATTCGACGACTTCCCGGGCATACACATCCACAGTTTCGAGCCACGATCCGGAGCAGCGCTAATGGAGTGGATTGCCCGCGAACTTTCTCAGGTGGATCTTGCCATCGTCGTCGACGGCTTGCCGAATGAAGTGACCCGATGGGTCGCCAACCTCGATCACCGCCTGATTGTTCGGGTGTTTGTAACCTTCCGGCCAAACGATTTGAATGACGAACGGGCGCAAAATCTTGAGTTGCCCCGCTACGACCTGATCTTCTCCAGCAGCCAGCCGGAAGCGTCCATTGAGTGGCAAGCCATCCAACCCACCGTCGCGCCCCCAGATTTTGCTGCAGTTCCGCCTCAATTCCTGCCAGACGAGGACGTCAGCTCGATTGCAGACCCGATCGAGGTGGCTCGTGAGATTGAGCGGATGTTCGAACTTCACCACGGTGGGAGTATCTAGGAGTCGTCCGGCTCAGCGGCAAGCCACTCCTGAAATCTTATGTCGACTGCCGCGCCATTGCGAAACCACCATTCGAGATCGATGACGAATTGCTTGGCGATAACTCCCGGCGCACCAGGCAGACTGAACTTTGCCTCTTCATCGAGAAAATCGAATGCTGCTCGATTCATTGGTCCAAATGGAAAGAGCTGGCTGAATGCGGCACAGACCTCAGGACGCGTCGCAAAGTTGATGAAATCCATGGCGACGTCGTGATTTGGAGCCCCATTCGGGACGACCCAGCAGTTCCCGTTGATTTGGGATTGGTTCCACGTGAATCCCACCGGCTCTCCACCGTCGATCAATCCAGCGATCCGGTCCTGCCACGTAGCGACCATCACCAGGTCCCCGGCCGCGATCATCTGGGTTGATTGTGCGCCCTGTCTCCACCATAATGCTATCTGATCCCGAATGTCATCGAGCATTTCGAACGCCGAATTGACGTCGAGTGGATACAACGAATCTTTCGGCACCCCGGATGCGAGAAGTGCGAACTCCAGCGTTCCGATGGGCGACTCCTGAAGCCCGCGCATTCCCGGAAAAGCCACTGTATCCCAGAAGTCACCCCAATTCGTTGGCGCCGGACCAGTCGATCCTTCACCCTCGTAGAACGACATGACCATGGAATAGAGACTGACGCCAACTCCGTGGGAGAGCACCAGTGGATTAAAGAGATCCTGACTGTCGACGATGGAGTAGTCGATCTCAGAGATGATGGCGCTGTTTGCCAGCGGGAGAACATCCTCCGCCGGGATGTCACAGACGCTCCAGGTAACATCCGCTTCGTTTACCTGGGATTCAAGCTCCGAAACATCAACACGATCCGTCCGAATTACAGCACCGGTCAGACGCTGAAACGGCTCGAATATTGCCCTTGCCTGTGCGTCAGCATAGTCACTGCCGTCTTCACCAGGTGTGGCAATAACGAGCGTCCTTCCGTCCCAAACATCTGGATCTTCATATCCTGCGACGGTCGGGACCATAGGTGGCGTCGAAGATGAGAGGTCTGCCGTTGGAATCTCATCGTCGCGACCGCGAACACACGCACTCGCAAATGCCGCGCTCGCCCCGACGAGTCCTTTGATCAGCCGTCGCCTCGATAACCGTGCCGGAATGGCACTATGAACTGACGGATCCTTCCTCCTCATTTGCCCGGGTCGGGCGCGGGGAGATTCTCGGCACCGCTCTCGTCGGAGCTTTCCCCACCCGTTAGACGTTCACGAATCATGCCGAATGTGGTGGACACACGACTGCCCATCGCTCCTGCCTCGCGACTAAGCACTTCACGCCAGTAGGTGTTCATCCGTCCCATGCGCCGGAACTTTCGATACCTTGACTCAATGAGTCGTCTTTCGTCGGTGCCTTCGAGTGACCCCAGTGCCCAGATGATGCTGTCACGAACCTGTGCAGCCGCGAAATCAGGGTCGACATGGGCCCCACCCTCCGGCTCGGCGACCAGTTGATCGGCAACGCCGAGGTTTACGCAATCCCTGGCAGTGAGCTTCAAGGACTCAGCGACCTCCGGAGCGCGGGAAGGATCCCGGAAGAGGATTGCTGCTGCTCCTTCCGGGGCAATCACCGAATAGATCGCGTGCTCTAGCATCAGAATTCGATCGCCCACACCTAACGCAAGAGCACCCCCACTTCCCCCTTCACCAATAATGACCGAGACAATCGGGACCGGAAGTACGCTCATTTGCGCAAGGCACTCGCTCAACGCTGATGCCAGACCACGTTCTTCCGATTCGATTCCGAGATACGCGCCCGGAGTATCAACAAATGTGATGACCGGGCAACCGAATCGCTCGGCAAGTCGGAGGACACGGAGCGCCTTGCGATATCCTTCCGGCAGGGCCTGGCCACCTCGTCTTTCCGGCGCGTCATGGCCGCGCTCAAGCCCGACGATGACGACGCCTCGGCCCGCGATCTCACCGAGACCTGCAACGACGGCAGGGTCATCGCCGTAAGCTCGATCTCCGTGTAGCTCAACAAACTGTGGGGAAAGCCGTCGAATGTAGTCCAGCGTTGTCGGCCGATCCTGCCGCCTGGCAAGCTGGACGACATTCCAGGCATCTTCCGCAGCTATCCTGCGGGTTTCGACTACCGGTTCTTTCAGTTTCGGAAGCGCCCGTTCGGGCCCGGATACTGCGCGAAAAATCGTGGACAGTGTGTCCCGTAGCCGGATCCTGCTGACTATCGCATCGAGGAAACCGTGTTCCATCAAGAATTCGGGACTGTGAGATCGAATCGCCTCGGTGTCGTCGCCAGCATCCATCGTGCCGGCAATGACCCGGGGTCCCGCAAAACCGATCAGCGCGCCCGGTTCGGCAATAATAATGTCGCCCTGAGACGCAAAAGATGCGTACATGCCGCCGGTGGTCGGATCAGCGAGTATGGAAATGTATGGAATTCGACGCTCATGGGCGAGGCGCGCCGCGGCTGCGGTTTTTGCCATTTGAACGAGACTGAGCATCCCTTCCTGCATCCGCGCCCCGCCACTGGCGACGACCGTCACGATTGGAATCTTCCGATCAATCGCTTGCTCAAACGCGAGCGCGATCTTTTCGCCTGCGACCGATCCCATGCTGCCGCCGAGAAAGCCGAAATCGACAACGGCAATGACGAATTCGTGACCGCGAATCCTTCCCCGGCCGGCAAGGACAGCCTCTTTCAATCCAGTACGCTCACGAGCCTGGGTCACCCGCTCCACGTATGGTCGCGAATCAGTGAACTCGAGAGGATCTACGGAAACGAGGTCCGCATAATCCTCATCGAAAGATCCATCGTCCAGTAGCATCTGAACGCGTTCCCAGGCTCCAATTCGTCCATGAAACCCGCAGGACGAGCAGACCCGGTATTGGCGCCACTGGCGGTCGCCAGATAGGTCGGTCGCGCACTTCTTGCAAAGGATCGGTTCGGGACGCGTTGTAGTGTCTTGCGGATCCATCGTCGTGCTCATGGTGACTCCCTCAAAATCTTGGCCGCGACTTGGCGGATGAAAAGCCAGGGTCGGAGCGAGTACGTTCGGATCGAGTATACGCAAGCACAATGCTCATCTCGACGTCGGTACCGCCAGCTTGAACGGGGGCGCGCATGCAACCGCGGCTGACGGCGCCCGGCAACCATCTAACCCAGGATAGGTCCATATACAGTGCCCGATGTGCGAATCCATGTCATTCAACCGAGCGCAACCCAACATGTTGGTCCAATCTCAACATATCTGCTGGAGACGAGGCAGTCATGAATCAATCATCTGCCTCGTCCTGCCTTTTCCGTAGAAACGAATTAGCCAACTGTGTCACCTTCAATTCGAAAGCTCCTCAAGGGCGAAAACAGCACGAACAGGAATGCCAGAAGAAACCCGACGCTCGCGAGTACGATCGTTGCCGGCACCCCTACCAACTCCCCGAGCAAGCCTCCCGCCAGTGCTCCGATCGGCGTTAGTCCCCGTCCAAAGAACTGAAACACCGAGCTGACTCTCCCGAGAAAGCGAGTGGACACGGAGGCCTGTCGAATCGAAACATCCCCGACGTTGGAAATGACAAAGCTCATCCACTGGGCGAATTCGGAGACGATCACCATCGGCAATGCAACGCTCGGGAAGAAGACTGCCAGGGGCAACGTGATTCCGAACACGCCGAACGCGAACTGGCCGCCAATGACTGTCCATCCTTCGCCAAACCGGCGAACAATCGGTTCGGCTATAGCAGCGCCAGCCAGGGAACCTACACCCCCCATCGCCAGCACCAGGCCGACAGCGGCCGGCCCGAGATCAAGTGAATCGACCATGAACAGGACGTAAACCGCGAAGAATATGCCCGCTGCGAGGGTAACGATCACCCGTGAGTAGATCAGGGCTCTGAGTACCGCGATGTGAAAGGTCATCCTCAAGCCTGCCAGCACCTCGCACCAGAGGTTTGTGTCGCTCGCATGGTCGCCGTTCGGCGCGTCTTCAGCCCGGATACGGAAGAGAAAAACGCCGGAAACGAGGTAGCTCAGCGCGTCAAAGAGAATAGTCAGTGGTGCTCCGGCGAGTCCTACAAGCCCGCCTCCCAGGCCAGGACCAGCAACCTGGGCAACCGATGCGCTGAGCTGCATCTTCCCATTGGCGTCCACCAGTTGCCGGCGGACCACGACTGAAGGCAGGAACGCCTGCCAGGCAACATCAAACACGACGGTCAGACTGCCGCTGAGCAGGGCCACTACGTAGAGCATCTCGATTCGCAAGATTCCGAGTCCCCAGGTTATGGGAACAGACAAGAGCAACAACCCCCGCAAGAAGTCGGCAGCGATCATGAGGGGGCGCCGGCGAACCCGATCGACCCAGACACCAACAAACAATCCAACCATTAGAAACGGGGCTGTTCCAGCCGCCGTGAGGTATCCCATCTGGGCCGGGGACGCGCCAAGCACGAAAACCGCAAGTAATGGCAGGGCCACAATGGATAGGTGCGATCCGAACTGCGAAATCGTCTCCGCGATCCAGAGACTGCGAAAATCGCCATTGAGCCAGAGGCTGTCGTGCGTCTGCTCGCTCGACGGCGGATCGGGCCCAGGCGGATGGTCATTCATTTTGAGGGTCTCCCAATTCAACGAATCGGGAGGCAGAACTATGGCGGCGCTACCTCCCGCTATCCGTGTCGCCAACGTCGTCGGATAGCGGTTGGTCGCTCGTGGAAGGGTGCAACCCTGCCGACCATACTTGGGAACGGTGAGGGACCGGCACGTCGCTCCACCCTCTCTGCTGAGATAGATCTAGCGAAGGTTAACACACCCCTCAGCGGGGAACCCGGTCGGACACGCAATCGGGTTCCGGTTGCAGTTAGTTTGGCATCGGGTCGCCTCGCCGCTCACGGCTCCGCGGGTCGAAAGCATCACGCAAGCCTTCCCCGAGTAGCGAGCACGCAAGAACGGTGAGGAACAACAGGGTTCCGGGAGCGACCGCGAGCCACCACGCGCGGCTCAGCAATCGTTGTCCGTTTCGAAGCATGTTTCCCCAGGTCGCGGTTTCCGGATCGACGCTCGCGCCCAGGAAGGAGAGCGACGCCTCGGCAAGGATCGCATAAGCCGCAATGAAGGTGGCTTGTACGATCAACGGTGAGGTCGAGTTCACCAGCACGTAGCGAATGAGAATCTGGCGATCTTTCAATCCCACCGCTCGGGCCGCTTCAACATATGGCAACCCACGAATGACCAGCGACATGCTGCGCATGAGCCTGGCGACAACTGGCACATAGACCGCGGTCAAAGCAAGGATGACGCTCTTCTGGGTCGGACCGAGCGATATGACGATGGCGATCGCAAGCAGCACTCCCGGAAATGCCATGACGCCATCCATGATCCGCATGATCGGACCATCCACCCTGGGATAGTAGCCAGCGAGCAGACCCAGCAAAGTTCCAAGCACAACGCTCGCCGACGTAACCGCTAGCGCGACCACAAGTGAAACCCGCCCACCATGGATGAGACGCGAGAGCACGTCCCGCCCCAGATCGTCGGTCCCCAGCAGATGATCGGCAGATGGGGACTGCAGGCGATCAACTGGACTGATCTTGTTTGGGTCATGGGGAGCAACGATTGGCGCCAGAATCGCAAGCAGGCCGACAAGTAACAGGAACGCGGCGCTGCCGATGATTTGACGAGAACTGATGATGTGCGAACCAAGCGACCGGCGCCGATCAGGTTGGTAGCGCGCTCGCCAGCCGCTAGGTCGTGCGCGCACCCCGGCGCGTACCGACATGCTAGCTTTACCCGACGACATGACTTGTCCTTACCCTTGGGTCAAGGGCAACGTAGCAGATGTCGACAACCAGGTTGAAGAACAGATATGCCAATGCAACGAACATAACAACGCCCTGAACGACCGGAAAGTCTCTCCTGCCGATGCTATTGACGACAAGTTGTCCCATACCCGGGATGTTGAAGACCGTTTCCACGACAACAGCGCCCCCCAGCAGGTCTCCAATCGTGTAACCAAACACGGTGACCGCCGGTAGCAACGCGTTGCGAAGCACATGCCGAGTGACGACCGTGCGCCGCGCAAGCCCCTTGGAGATCGCGACGCGCACATAATCTTCCTGGACCACATCGAGCATCGTGGTCCGTATCAAGCGGGCCGGAAGCCCGGCGATCGAGATTCCAAGGGCCAGTGAGGGCAACAGCATCAGTCTGAAGTGCTGGACCGGATCGGTTGAAAACGGCACGTAGCCTCCCGCTGGCAGCCACTGAAGCGCCACGGCGAACACCAGGATGAAGAGCATTCCGAGAAAGAAGTCCGCGATTGCGGTTCCGGCCATCGAGAGAAGAAGCAGGGCTCGATCCAGGACCGAATCTTTGTATAACACTGCGACGATCCCAGCGGGAACACCCAGCGAGATCGCGATTATCATGGAGTAGATAGTCAGCTGGATTGTCGGAAAAGCTCGCTCGCCGATGGCCTGTGAAACCGGGCGATCGAGAAAGATCGATTGCCCGAGGTCGAATCGCAGTGTGTTGAACAGCCACTTCGGGTACTGAATTGCTAGTGGTTGGTCGAGGCCAAGATCCTTCTGCAGTTGAGCAACCTGGTCAGGCGTCGCGTCCGGGCCGAGCATGACCGCTGCTGGATCTCCAGGCGTGAGATGTATCAGCAGGAAGGTAATTGTCCCGACGACCAGCATGACCGGTACGAAGAGAATCACACGTCGAATAACGTAGGCCGTCATCCATCCAGCCAGGCGTTCGAGAGGTCCGCCTGCATTTCGGTTGGCCCCACATCATGCAGGTTCTTGGATCTCGCCAGAATACGCTTGCTATTGCCGATCTTTAGTCTGGGCACATCCTCGTAGAACATGTACTGCACATTCTCCCAGATCTCGTATCTGCGCTCGAAGTCGGACTCGAATTGCAGTTCGGCGAGCAAACGGTCCTTTTCCTCATCTTCCCACCAACCGGTGGCCGAGCTCGTGAGATTGCGCATCGCCGGATCCGGTCGAAAGCTTGCCCAGGCGGTATAGAACTCCCATAGTGTGTCGTCATTCCGCCGGTCACTGAGCGTAGCGCCGTCGTACACTTGCAGATCCACAGCTATGCCAACAGCCTCAAGTTGCTGTGCCATCGTCAGGGTCGCGTTGTACTCTTGCTGGATTTCCTGCGTCGTCATGAACCGCAATGGGCTGCCGTCGTACCCCGCCTCTTCCAACAGGCGCTTCGACTCATCCGGATCGAACTGAAAATAGAGCTCACTGCCGGCATCGCTGTACCAGGCTGGTGCGCCGGGTAGGAGTTCCGGTGACAGCTCGTAGAATCCTTCGCCGAACGCAGCAAGCATGATCGCTTCGTGGTCCAGCGCCAGTTGGATCGCGCGCCGGATTCGCAGGTCCTCAAGATGGGGAGATCGGAGATTCAAGACAACATTGAGCCACGAGTCTGCGGGAAGAGTTTCTACGGCAACCAGATCGCTCGCTTCTAACACTGGTTCCTGATCAGCACTTACTGTCTCGACGAAGTGGAAATCGCCAGCTTGCATCCCGGCAATCCGTGACGCCTCGCTACGAACCGGAACAAACTCAAGCGTATCAGCGAACTGATGCTTCGTTCCCGCATATCCGTCTACTGGGCCTGCCGGCGACGAGTAACTGTCATTCCGTTCAATAAGCACATGGCGATCAGGAAGCCACTCGACGAATCGATAGGGACCGGTGCCGACATACTCCGCCAAGAATGCCGGTTCTGAGCGTTCGATCACAGACTGAGGGTAGATTGCGCACCCTTGGAGTTGCCGTGAAAGCGCGACGCGAAACGTGCCAAAGGGATTCAGTAGCTCGAACCGCAACGTTCGGTCGTCAAGAACTGAAATCGAGGAGACAGCTTCCATAAGCCCTTTCCCGAGGCCGGAAATCTTCCCCCATCGTTCGATTGAAGCCTGAACATCGATCGCCTTCAGCGTTTCCCCGTTGTGAAACAGTACATTCGGCCTGAGAGTCACTGTATGCTGAAGTCGATCCTCGCTGATGTCGTGAGATTCAGCGAGCAAAGGGACGGGCTGGTAGGCGGCGTCCCAGGTAAAAAGTGTTTCGTACATGTGGCTTGCGACAAGAACAACGATAGAGTCGGTCGTTTGATGGATGTCGAGGTTGGGCGGGTCTCCCGACATAGCGACGCGGACGTTCCCGCCGTTTGGCGTCGAAGCGGGTGAAGGAGAAGCCGAGTCGGACAAGTCTCCACTACCCGATGATGTCTCGTCTCCGCCGCATGAGCTGGCAATCAGGGATATGGCGGGAATGGCGGCGGCCGACCCCATGGCCGCCAGTATCTTTCTCCGTGTCCACTTCCGCGATGCGACTGGAATTGCCATACGATGCCTACTCACTCATCTTGAGTTTTAGTTTAGCGAAACCGAATCATTGTATATCTTAGCTGCCCGTATGCTATCGGCTGGCGTCGCTACTCTTCTAGAGTCGTTGGAGGTTCGTCGACCTCAACGGCCGCCGGCGCGTCTACGTCCGCGCCGCGTCGAGCCCGATCTCGCATTTCGATCAACCATTCCGGCATCTTCTGTTCGCCAAGAACGCGGTTCAGGACGTGCATCTCCACCAATCGCTGGCTCTGCGTAAGTAGCCACTCCTCCTGACCGATTGCGGCCCGCTCCGCGAGTTCGGCATCATAATCCATCGACTGGATGATACGATCACGCCAGGCTCGGATATCAGCAGATTCAAGGGGTCCCGTCTGCAGGGGTTCGATGTCACCTGGCACCCATTGACGGCTTACGAGAATTCCGAGGTCGGTCATCTCCCAGCGAAATCCATCCGACGCCCGCTGGATGAACCCTTCTTGTTCCAGGTCGATGATCTGCTTGATCATCAAGGCGGTTTCGATCGCTTCTCCCGTCACCTGCTGGTGCATGAGTCCTGCCCGGCCAGCCAGATTCATCTCATCGAGCGGTGCACCATTGTTCTGAGCAAGGATGATGAGAACGAGAGGTCGATATGGATTCTCCGTAAACCACGACATCGTCTCCATCCAGCGTCCGGTGCTCAATTCTCGATCCCTTCGTTGGCAACGTCCCTTCGAGTCGTCAAGCCGAATTCTACGAACCGGCGCACCGCTTCGCCTTGTCCCCGGTAAGATTGTCGCCGCAGATTCGTGGTGTAGCGTAACCACGGTTCTGGTCTCACGGCGTCGCGTCAAACTGACGACCAGTAACGCAAAGGAGCAGAATCCTGGAAATGCGAAGATGGCAACGCTAGAGCCGCAGACCCGTGAGTTCATCCGGCGGATGCCGAAGGCTGAACTCCATGTCCATCTCGAAGGAAGTGTGTATCCCGAGACCCTCATGCTCCTGGCGACGAAACACGACCGCCAGCTCCCCTTCAACACGGTCGAAGATGCTCAGGACTGGTTCAAGTTCAGGGATTTCCCTCACTTCATCGAGGTCTACCTTGAGATCTGCAACTGCCTGGTCGATGAGGAGGACTACGAGATGATTACGATCGACATGGCGCGAAGGGCAAATGCGCAGAACCTCCGCTACATGGAGATCACCTTCGCTCCCGTATCAATCCTCAATCCGCGAAATCCCGCGACTCCGGATGTCGTCATGCGTGGACTCCGCGCGGGGGCGGAGATCGCTTCGAAGGATTTCGCAGTCGAGATGCAGTTCATCATGGATCCGGTCAGGGGTCGCACGCCCGCGGAGATCATGGCGGCGGCTCAGTGGTGGGCCGATAATGCTGGCGATCGGTTGATCGGCTTCGGTCTCGGCGGAATGGAACTGGGCCACCCGGCGAGCCGGTACGCGGACTCGTTCGATCTCGTGCGATCTGCCGGCGCGCGGATATCTCTTCACGCCGGTGAAACGGACGGTCCGAACAGCGTCCGTGACGCGCTCGAGACCGGGGCCGAACGAATCGGGCACGGGGTCCGCAGCGCTGAGGATCCCGAGCTTGTCGCGAATCTCGCGGAGCAACAGGTTGTGCTGGAGATTTCCCCGTCGAGCAACGTCTGCCTGGGGGTCTATGACAGCTACCAGGATCACCCAATCCGCAGTCTGGCGGATGCGGGCGTCGTCACGACCGTGAACAGCGACGACCCACCAATGTTCGATACCACGCTCACAGAGGAGTTCGAAATCCTGATCGAGGAGTTCAATTTCACGCTGAACGACCTGGTTGACTTTACGTTCAGAGCCGTTGATGGATCCTTTCTCCCGTCGCGCGAGAAGACCAAGCTCCGGGAATCATTTGAACTTGAGATTGCCAATCTTCGTGCAGAGTTGCTTTGAGCACCTTCTACCCGGATCGGAGTCAGCCGCGATCTCCGGGACACCGAAGTGTCTCGAAGACCCGGCGATGATAAGATTGTGCTGAATCTCACGAAGTGCCCTGCGGCCCATTTACCGGCAAATCCTTTGTCCATAGACAGGACGGGTCGCACTTAACGTCGCGAGTCAGTAATGGTCTGATCCTCGGGGGATTTATGCACCAGGAGATCTCCGGCAGAGATCCAATCCCTGATATTGTGGTACGCCGTCTGCCTATCTATGCGCGCGGTCTGCGGCATTTGCTCAACAATGGACGGGTAACCGTTTCGTCAAGTGACCTAGCGCACGCGATTGGCGTTACAGCGGCCCAGATTCGGCGGGACCTTTCCTATTTCGGCCGGTTCGGGAAGCAAGGAAAAGGGTACGACGTCCCGACGTTGATTGAGGCTGTCCAGCAGATCCTCAAGATTGACCGGCAATGGGACGTCGCACTCGTTGGATTCGGTCATCTTGGCCAGGCAATCGCCGACTACCACGGTTTCGAACCATCCTCGTTTCGAATCGCCGCCATCTTCGATCGAGCGAACGCGCTCGTAGGCAGTCACAGCGCCCACGGCATCATCGTTGAAACGGAGACTGAGATCGCGTCCCGTGTCCGTGCGCTAAACATCAGGATGGGAATCGTCGCGGTGCCGGCCGACCAGGCACAGGAAGTCACCGAACACCTCATCCACGGTGGCGTGCGGGGTATCCTCAACTACGCGCCGGTCACACTGCGCGTTCCCGACGGCGTTTGGGTCCGGGAGATCGATCCGATCAGTTTGATGCAGTCCATGACCTACTACCTGGCAGATGAGTCCGAAGCCCGGGATGATCTAGGAGAGGTCCAGGAAGTCGCATACGGCGACGCTGCTGGACACTAACCTCCGTCTCCGTCACCAACTCCTCTAACGTCGAACGCATCGCGCAATCCATCCCCAAAAAGATTGAGCGCCAAGACGGTGAATACGATCGCAACTCCGGGGAAAACGCTGATCCACCACGCACGCCGCACAAAGTCTCGTCCTTCGTTGAGCGCCAATCCCCAGGTCGGCGTCGTCGGATCCACGCCAAGACCAAGGAACGTCAACCCGGATTCGGCAAGAATGCCCAGCCCGACGGCGAACGTTGCCTGAACGATAATCGGGGCGACGATGTTCGGGAACATGTGACGGCCCATGACCCGTAGGTCGCCAGCACCGATCGACCGCGCCGCCACCATGAATTCCTCTTCCCTCAGCCGCAGTACCTCCGCTCTAACCACACGCGCAAAGTCATCGATGTATGCGATTGCAATCGCGATGATGACGTTCCGTGCTCCAGCGCCAAAGATCGCAACCATTCCCACGGTCAAAATGATGACCGGAAATGCCCAGAGGAGATCGATAAATCGCATGATCACGCTATCGATCCAGCCGCCATAGTAACCGGAAACGAGCCCAAGACTAATGCCGATGATCATTGCCGCTATTGTGGCGAGGATGCCGATCGTGAGCGATACCCGCGTTCCGATGAGGACTCTCGAAAAGAGATCCCGTCCAAAAGAATCGGTCCCCATCGGATGCTCCAGACTTGGAGACCGGAAGAGGCCGAAGTCGTCATCGTCCGGGTCATGGGGGGCTATCACCGGCCCAAAGATCGCGATGAGAACCAGAAATCCGATGATAAAGAGGCCGACAAATGCCTTGCGTTCCCGCTTCAATCTGCGCCAGACGCGGCTGCCCTGTGCCGCCCGGCGTTCTTCCGCCAGATCATCGAGCAGGGTCTGGGATCTCCCGGATGCTGTGGTCACGACCGGGGTGCCTTCACCGCTACTCATAGCGGATTCTCGGATCCAGGAACGTGTAGATGATATCGACAACGAGATTTGCGCCGACAAAGATGACCGCAACGAGCATGATCACACCTTGAACGATCGGATAGTCCTTGTCGAATATCGCGCCGACGAGGATCCGCCCGAGTCCACGAATCGAGAAGACAATCTCGATGACCACTGCTCCACTCAGCAACAGGGCCAGCTGAATGCCGGCGATGGTCACGACCGGTATGAGCGCATTTCGTAGCGCGTGGCGAATGACAACGGATCGCTCCGTCAATCCTTTGGATCTCGCCGTTCGAACGTAGTCGCTACCGAGCACTTCCAGCAACCCGGCACGAACGAAACGCATCAAGATCGCCGAGAAACCCAGACCAACGGCGAGGCCCGGTAGCAGGAGATGCTTGAACCACTCCCAGAGACCGTCCTCCGAGATCGATGAGTACCCGACAGCAGGGAGCCAGTTGAGCCGGACGGCGAAGATGATGATAAGCATGATCCCGAACCAGAATGCTGGCATGCTAACGCCAATGAACGCGACCACACTGGCGACATAATCGAGCCAGGTGTTCCGCCTTAGAGCCGCTATTATCCCGGTCGGGATCGCAATCACGACCGCGAGAGTGAACGCCACGATAGCGATGCTGATCGTCTTCGGTAATCCGGACCTAATCGCGTCGCTCACTGTTTCGCCGGTTGCAATTGACTCGCCAAGATCCCCGGTGAGCATATTGGACATCCACTTGAAGTATTGAACGTAGACCGGCTCGTTCAGACCGAGCTTCTGATCCAGTGCCTCCGCTGCCTCGGGGGTGTACTCTGCGCCAAGAAACTGAACGACGGGATCCCCGGGGATGGCGCGCAATCCAAAGAAGACGAGAGTCGCAACGCCCCAGATGATGAACAGGGAATGTATCAGCCTCCGGATAATGTACCGTGTCATGTGACATCTCCGTCCGCGTGCCTGCCGGCGGGCGCTGGGATCCTCCAGCGCCCGCCGGCTTTTCTATCCCGCTAGCGGTCCATCCATACCGTTTCCATGTAACGCATCTCGGGAATGACGCGGTAGCCTTGCACATCCTTGTGGAATGCCGTGAAGTCGATCGAGTGCGACAGGAACGCATACGCGACGTCGGCCTGTAGAAGTTTTTCCAGATCAAGCCATGCTTGCTTGCGCTCCTCGACATCATTCGTCGCCCGGGTCTTGTCCAACAGCGCGTCAGCTTCGGCGCTGTTGTACCCGTACACATTCCACGGACCGTCAGAGTAGAAGAAGTTCGCGTGCCCGTCATCCGGATCCGCGTCTACAACGGAGCCGTTGATATGCAGATCGAAATCGCCAGCCTGCCAGCGCTCGTTCAACGCCGCGCTCTGGAGCGGTTGAATCTCGACCTCGACGCCAATCTCAGCCAGTGCATTTCGAATGACTTCCTGAGCACGGGAGTTGTCCGAGAGCGCCATCAGGACAGCAGTGGTGCCGTCCAATCCGGCCTCCGCCGCCAGCGACTTCGCTTCTTCGAGGTCATAGGCCTGGGGATTCTCAGGATCTTCAGCATGGTATACCCAGCCAAAAGCTGGCGCGATTGCGCTGTGGCCAGGTGTAGCCAGCCCGAAGAACGTCCGTTCGACGTAGTCGTCTCGATCAATTGCCTTCGATACGGCCATTCGAGCGTTGATGTTGTCCCACGGTGGCCGCGTATAATTCATCGTAAGACCGGCCCAACTTGTCCCTGGAGCCTGAACGAGCACAAGGTCGCCGTTTGACTCGATCAGCTCAACGCCGGACTCGTCAACAATGTTGAGCATGTCGATATCCCCGGCTTCGAGAGCGCTCGTTTGACTCGAAGGCTCGGGAATGATCTGAATCGTGATCTTGTCGAGTAGCGGCCGACCGCCGTACCACTCCTCGAACGGTTCCAGCTCGAGTCCAGTACCGACCTCGCGACTACCTTCGACCACTTTGAACGGACCACAGCCAACCGGTTCCAAGCCGAAGTCCTCGTCTCCCATTTCATCGATCGCTCGCTTGGAAATCGGGGTGAGCGCCCGGCCGGGGCCCCGGCTGCAGGCAACCGCTAGGAACGGAGCGAAAGGCGCACTCAACTTGATATAGAGCGTCTGATCATCCACCGCCGTTATTTCGGTTACGAGGTTCAGCTTGTTGGCGTGTGGCGAAGCAAACTCTTCGTTCGTCGTTCGCTCGTAGGTGTACACGAAATCGCTTGCGGTCAACGAATCACCGTTGTGGAAGAGCAGACCTTCGCGCAGAATAAACGTGTATTCGGTACCGTCCTCGGAAACTGTCCAGGTCTCGGCTAGATCAGCCGTCAGACCCAGGTTTTCATCAAATTGCACGAGGCTGGAGAAGATGTTACAGATCAGTTCGCCAGCAACGATGCCCTGGGTCACCTGCGCCGGGTCAAGCGTCAGAATCTGGGTGACGGTACCGAAACCCATGACCAACTCGCCACCTTGAGTGGCTTCCGTGTCTGTAGTCGGCGTTGCTTCGACAGCGGTTCCACTGACCTCCGCTGACGTCGCTGTGGGATCTCCACCCGAATCGTCAGTTGTTGCGGTTGCGTCGGCCGCTCCGGTGTCCCCGGATATGGCGGTCGCATCGCCTCCGGAATCATCGTCATCATCATCATCGTCGCCGCCACAGGCGGCCAACCATGACGCGAACGGGATCGATCCACCGATCATCGCGAGCTTCATCATCGTGCGTCGGGAAACCCTTGGTCCACTCAGGACACTGTAATCTACGTCAGAAACCGATCGACCTTCGAAGCGTTCTTCGTCCATTTCCTGGTCATCCTCCTCATTGGTGCGCCAATTGCCTTCGACAGAGCCCCCGAACCACTCCCCACTTCAAGGGCGGAACATCATGATGTTGGGCTATCTCCTACGCGCCCCCTTTCATTGAGCCGACAGCTACCGAGTCAGCCACGCGCCTGTCGAAACGAATGCCGGACTGCCCGGCCACGTCCCGCCGTACCATCAACTCATCGAGTATGAACTCTTCTACTTCTTCCAGATGCTCCCGCATACAACGACGTGCTCGGACAGGATCGCCGTCACGAATTGCTTCAAAAATCGAAACGTGGCGACTAAATGCAAGTTTGCGCCGCTCCAGTATGAACGCCCGTTTCGCGTGATAACCCTTGAGGACCAATCCATTTAGCAAGTCAGTGACTTGCTCTGCAGCCTCATTGCCCGACAGGCGAGCCACACCTCCGTGAAACTCCCGATCCATGGTTCGGGCTAGCTCACCCGACCCCGGACGGTTGTACGGTTCACGGTGCCGATCGAGTATCTCCTGTAGCCACTCCACTCCTTCTGGTGTCGCACGGGCTGCGGCGCGTTCAGCGAAGGCCGGCTCAACTATGCGTCTCACCTCCCAGAGGTCGCTCACAAGATCATGTCGGGTTTCCAAGACCATCGCCAGCGGAGATTCGGTCCCAAATGCCGAAAACTTGCGAACAACGGTGCCACCACCGTGCCGAGATTCGATGATCCCGCTTATCTCGAGACCTCGAAGCGCTTCACGTAGCGACGCTCTGCTCACTTCGAGCATCCGGGCAAGTTCTCGCTCCGGCGGCAGGTTGTCACCTGGGCTCAGGTCGCCATCCCGGATCATCCGGCAGATTTCAACTGCCACGTGGTGGGAAACGCGCTGCTTTCGCACTGGCGAAATGGAAAAGTTCTCAGACATATGTCTCCAGTGGATCAATGGTCAGACCAATTTGCATATGGATTTCACCATAGTACGCCTGATCCGTCGCGTCAACACCCCTGTAGCTACTACTACGCCGACGGACTACACTTCGGTTTCAATACCCATGATCTGAACCACTCCGAAGTAAACGACGGGAGAGCACCTTGGCGGATGCCCAACGCACACCGGCGGTTCGATCGGGCTCAATCTTTTCGGGAAAGCCCTGGGCCGCGATTTATCCTGCGGGGGTGGAAGCAGAGATTGACATCCCCGACATCACTTTGCCACAGATGCTCTCACGGACGGTTGCCATCTACGGTGACCGCACCTTTGTATCGTACTATGGGCGTGATTTCACCTTCGACCAGATAGACCGGCAATCAAACCAGTTCGCGTATCGATTGCAGGAGATCGGCCTGAAGCCGGGAGAACCGGTCCTTGTCGTGCTGCCAAACGTGCCCCAATATCTTGTCGCCGCGTATGGAATCCTGAAGGCTGGTGGAATTGTCGCCGCGTTGAATCCACTCCTGACGTCCCATGAAATCGCGACACTCGCCACGGAGTCCGGATCTCGGATTGTAGTAACGCTTGATCGATACTGGAACGAAGTCGCGCCACTGCTCGATTCAAGTGTTGTGTCGACCGCGATCGTCACTGGAGTTCAGGACGGCCTCCCGCACCTCATGCGATTTCTATATCCAATCAAGTACCGGCGAGAAACAATCAGCGTGCCGCATCAACCGGCTGCTGGAACCTATCAGATGATAAGGCTTCTAAATGGCGCGCCTGCCGGGCCACTTGTCGATATGCGGACTCCGAGCGACAACGCCGTCTTTCAGTTCACCGGTGGCACAACTGGACTGCCCAAGGCCGCCGTCCTCACTCACCGGAATCTGGTCGCCAATTCGTACCAGGTTCGTGCCTGGCTCACCGGGATTCGAGACGGTGAAGAGACGCTCATGGCAATCTTGCCCTTCTTCCACGCCTACGGTGGGACGCTCTGCCTGTTTCTCGCTGTGCATGCGGCGGCACGCCTTGTGCTGGTGCCGAGGTTCGACATTGGAGACGTGACGGATCTCATTCAACGGTACCGCCCGACTATCCTGCCCGGCGTTCCAACGCTCTATAACGCGCTGAACCGCGCGGCTGAGAACAACCCCGAGCGCCAGCGAAGCCTGCAATCGATCCGTATCTGCGTCAGCGGAGGAGCGCCGCTCGCGCCAGACATAGCGAGACGATTTGAAACGATAACGGGTGGCAGGGTGGTGGAGGGATACGGGCTTTCTGAGGCATCGCCGGTCACTCACGTGAATCCTTTGGACGGTCGCGCAAGGGATGGATCGATTGGCCTACCGCTCCCGAACACCGAGGCGAAACTGGTCCATCCGGATACACGCGAACTCGTTGGCGTGGGAGAGGCTGGAGAGTTGCTGGTTCGCGGACCTCAAGTAATGCGAGGCTACTGGAACAGGCCAGAAGAGTCTGCGGAGGTCCTTGACGACGAGCGCTGGTTGCACACCGGCGACATCGCGATCATGGACGAGGATGGATACTTTCGCGTCGTCGACAGGCTGAAAGACATCATTATTACGGGAGGCGAAAACGTGTACCCTCGTGAGATCGAGGATGTGCTGATGGATCATCCCAAGGTCGAGGAGGTTGTCGTGTCCGGTGTAAAGCACGACGTCGGAGGCGAAGTCGCAAAAGCCTACATCGTGGTCAAACAGGGGGAGACGCTGAGCCGGAGCGAAGTCAACCGCTACTGCCGCGAACGGCTGGCCCGCTACAAGGTGCCGCGACAGATCGAGTTTCGAGCTGAACTTCCCAAATCCGCCGCCGGAAAAATCCTTCGGCGGGAACTTGAGCCAGCCGAACCAACGAACGTAAGACAGTCTCCACTGGAGGAAAGTTAGCGTAACCCTTCGTGAATTGTGTGAGTTCTCACACGTCACAGGTAGAATCGTTATGGTTCTACCCGATAGGGAGTTGGCGCAACGGTCGAATTGTGGGGTTTGGCAGCGCCAGAAGACGATGTGCGGGCGTGTTGTTACCGCAGCCGTCAATCCACTGGGGAGAGGATGAACATTCATGCGGCGAGTGAACCGGCCCGCCTGGAGGGTCGCTGCTTCGACGTTCATGATCTTGCTAGTCGCAGTCCTTGCGATTCCAGCAATCGCAGACGAACCATCCCAAACGCTGTCTGAGGCGGAGCCAGTTGTAGTTGACCCATCAATCCAGGCTGTCTGGGAAATGACCGACGGATTGATCGCGTCTGGGGAAACTAATCGTGCGTGGGCATTCGGCCCGGAGCCGATTGCTGCGGCGTATGAGTACTATCCACAAAGCCCAACCGGCTATCGCAAGATCGTCTACTACGACAAGGGCCGCCTGGATCTCGTCGATCCGCAGGCGCCGTCTGGATCCATCTGGATGGTTTCAGGCGCGCTATTGACCGTCGAATTGCTGAACGGTCAAATTCAGCTAGGTCAGTCCGAATTTGTCAATCGAGAACCCGCCACAATCCCGCTCGTCGGTGATTTCGAGCAAGCAAACCCGGTCACGTACGCCACCCTTGCGCCGTTCGCATCAATAGAACCTTTTGATCCAGAGCCCGAGCAGGCAGATGAGCTCCGCGCTCCCAGGAGAAGCTCGGAAGGGCGGCTCCAACAGATTGGCAAAGAGGTGACCGAGTTGCTGACCGCCGACGGGAGAATCATTCCGGGCGAAGTCATCGGCCAGGGCATTGACATCGGAGCCTACGACGAGATACTCGGACACAACGTTGCCAGCCCGTTCACCGATTGGGCTTCCGGCCCCGGCGTTCCGGCACTCAACATTCTTGGCCTTCCAATAACCGAGCCGTACTGGATCTCAACCGAAGTCGATGGCGTGCCAACGTTGGTGCTGATTCAAGCATTCGAACGCCGAACGCTCACCTATACACCATCTAACCCTGAAGGTTGGCGACTCGAGTCTGGCAACGTTGGCATGCACTACCGGCTCTGGCGCGGCCTTGAGCGCCCTGGTCGCGCAGAACTTGCGCGCATGGCCGCGGATATTCCCTTCGGGGAGGAAATCTTGGAAGCCGCACGCGAGCACTACATTGATCCCTACATGTTCGCGGCAATCTCTCTCAACACGACCGGCGGAAATCCTTTCTCCATCGCCCCCAACGGCGGCTACGGCATTATGGGAGCTTCAGCCAACGAAAGCCTGGAAGTGGCTGATCTGAGCGATCCGGCCACGAACGTCCAGGTCGCGGCCGATCAGTTCGCCGCCCAGATGTACGCGGCGTGGGACTGGCACACGATCCTCACCAGCTACTTCACCACCGCATCTAGCCTGGCAAGTGCCGGCGCCGTCATTGCCAATCCAGCGGAGTGGGCCACCGCGGTTCTGGACACCGCGTCACAGTTGGAAGCCGAGTACCCGCCGTCTGGGCCGAAAGTCGATCCGGTCCGTGATGTTGGTAGTTTCGTTGGAGAGGGCCGTGCAGCCTACTACAGCGAGTCATACACGGTCGAATGGTGGGAAGGGGCAATGCTGAAGCATGTTTCCTGGGGCAACGCCGTCGAATACTGGGCCCCGGATCCGAACGGCTTCTACTGCGTTCATCCAGATTACCTCATAGGCGAGCGTCTGAAACTTGAGGCGAATGACAGGGTTCTTGAATGCACGATCGGCGATCAGGTCGCGATTCCGCACCAGATCGCCTGGAGAGCAAAATGGGCGGTTGAGATCAGCTGGCCAACGTTCATCGCCCTGGGGCTTGATCGCAACAACGAGGTCAAAGTGAGTTATCTTGGCGATCGGACCATCGAACCGACCCCGACTCCGGCCCCATCAGAGACACCGGAGCCGACCGAACAGAAACCTGGAATCGCACAGCCAGAGGTTGGAGCGCCGAATCCAGATTTGGAGACGCCTCCGGCAACGGCGACACCAGAGCCTGACGATCCGCCGGGTACGGATTCGACGCCCCAGCCAGGGTCGACGGCAGCTCCTGCCCAGTCGACGCCGACGCCTACTCCGATTCCAGGTGTGACCCCGACCCCAACGCCGTAGACGTTGTTGGTCGTAATCCTGGTCGATGGATCGCCTTGCAGTCTGATGGTGCGTAGGGAATCTGTCACCTGGACCGGAAAGGGAGATCTCATACGAATTCGTTTCGATTGATTCCCATTCCGTGGAGCTGCGACGCGAGGCTTCGCCCGCGAACGTCCTCAACCAGCGTTCGGGAGCAGGTCGGGAAGCAGATGGCTGGATTTCGAATCAGGAAAGCGCGGATGTGCTGTCTGCCTCAAAAGTCCCCCAAAGAAGACGGGAGGGCGATTTGCCCTCCCGTTTCGGCTTGCAGGTTGTTCGCGCTTGTTAGCCGGTGGCCGCGTCGTAGCGAGCCGCAACCGCGTCCCAGTTCACGACATTCCACCAGGCATCGAGATACGCTGGGCGCGCGTTCTGGTACTTCAGGTAGTAAGCGTGTTCCCACACATCGATTCCCAGGATAGGCGTCTTGCCCACCATAAGCGGGCTATCCTGGTTCGGCGTGGACATCACTTCAAGATCGCCGTTGCCGCCGACGACGAGCCAGGTCCAGCCGCTTCCGAATTGACCGGCGCCAGCTGCATTGACCTTCTCCTTGAGACCATCGACCCCGCCGTACTTGGCGTTGATCGCGTTCCCCAGAGCGCCGCTCGGGTTCCCGCCGCCGTCCGGTCCCATAATCTCCCAGAAGAGCGAGTGGTTGGCATGGCCGCCACCGTTGTTGCGGACAGCCGTGCGGATACCCTCGGGCACGGAATCAATGTCGGCCAGTAGATCCTCGATGCTCTTCGATTCAAGGTCCGCGTTTCCCTCAATGGCATTGTTTAGATTATTGACGTACGCCGCATGGTGTCGATCATGGTGGATCTCCATGGTGCGAGCATCGATGTGCGGTTCGAGCGCATCGTTTGGATACGGCAGATCAGGTAGCTGGTGTGCCAAGGTCATTCCCTTTCGTTTTCTGGTAATTTTCCAGTGACCGGAGCGTATCGCGACCCTGTTCACGACGCTCGGGTCCACACATAGATCCTAGAACAACGGTTTCACCTTCCGCAATGGGAAGAACAACGTAGCTCCTATCTGCGCGCGAAGAAGCGTGGTCTCGGCGAAGCCGCGTGCGGCGCCAGCGAAACGAGACCAGCCTCGAATGCCTCATCGAGAATCGGTTGCGCTACGCATATGAACCGCACTAGCCGTCCGCCGAGCGCGATCGCATATTCCCGGGTCAACGGTCTCAGCGGGACAACCTCGAAAAGGTGTCCCCATGATTTCGTCCAGCGCTCGAGTTCGACCTCTTGACCGAGTTCGTGTTTGATTTCGACTATGTGGTTGTCAAAATGCCGGAGTAGCTGATCTGTGGATTTCGGACCATCCTCGAAATGCAGCCCGATTTCAACGATCTTTCGCTCCGCCAATATCATCAGCTCGTAGTGGATACGATAGTTGTCGTTGAAATGAATCTTGAGCAGGTTCAGGGTCTTTCGAGATCGAAAGTCTCGCTGACCCGGTGGCAACGCCTGCTCAACCAGTAGGCACACTTCGTTGATGAATTCCTGTCGTCGCATCGTGGTGATGTTCTGCGCCGTCATCTCGACACCTGTCACTCGTTAGGACATTCTCGACTACTATACGCGCACGACGTATGGCCCGACTCAAACGCTTAGACAGACCCAAGATGGAGACGCAAATGACTACAAGACCGTGGCAAGAGTATCTGCGTTAAGCACCGTCAGGCGCATCTCGATCAATTGCTGGAGTTCCTGAAGATCCCAAGCATCTCAGCGCTTCCAGCACATACCCAAGACATGCGTCGGGCGGCTGAATGGGTCGCGCAGGCGCTGAAGAAGGCCGGTGTGCCGGTCGTCGAGATCATGCAATCGAAGGGCAATCCGGTTGTCTTCGGTGAATGGTGTGTCGCTGGCGACGGGCCCACGGCCCTGATCTATGGCCATTATGACGTGCAACCACCCGACCCGCTCGACCAGTGGGTTACACCGCCGTTCGAGCCCGATATTCGGGACGGTCGCATTTTCGCCCGCGGGGCCGCCGACGACAAAGGCAATCTCTTCATGCCGATCAAGGCCGTCGAGGCATTTAGCAACACCGACGGGGCTCCGCCTATCAATCTCAAGTTCATTTTCGAAGGCGAGGAGGAGATCGGGTCGCCAAGCCTGCCGGCGTTTGTCGGTGAGCATCGCGACTTGCTCGCTTGTGATTTCGTTCTCTGCGCCGACGGCGGCATGTGGGGTCCAGACACGCCTTCCCTGACCCTGGGCACGAAAGGCATCACCGGCTGTCAGGTAGATATTCGCACGGCCGACACAGATCTTCATTCCGGGATGTTCGGAGCATCGGTGCAGAATGCGGTCCGAGCCGCGGCCCAATTGGCGGCTACGCTGCACGACGATCTGAACCGGGTTGCGGTGGCAGGATTCTACGACGATGTTGTCCCGCTCGGTGATGACGAGCGGGAAGCGTTTGCTGAAGTTCCGTTCGATTCAGAGGGCTATCTGGAGAACATTGGTGCGAACATCTTCGTTGGCGAACCCGGCTACACTCCGGTCGAACTGAACTGGAGCCGTCCAACGCTCGATCTGAACGGAATCTGGGGCGGGTTCACCGGCGACGGCACAAAAACGGTGACTCCGGCCGAAGCGCACTTCAAGCTCACTTGCCGTCTCGTTCCCGACCAGGATCCCGAGAGAATCATTGATCAGATCGCAGCACACCTCGAAACACACGCTCCAGCTGGGGCGACAGTCACGATCAATCGGGAGACAACCGGGGGCTCCAGGGCATTCCGTGTCCGCCAGGACCATCCGGTGATCCAGGCCGCCTACGAAGTTCTGGGAGATCTCTACGATCGAGATCCGTACTTCGTTCGGCTGGGAGGAACCCTTCCGATTGCCGCAACCTTTCAAGAGATTCTTGCCGCCGACATGTTCTTCTACTCGTGGGGCATGCCGGATAGTCGGGGGCACGCGCCAAACGAGAACTTCCAGCTTCGATCATTTGACATGGCCCGTCGTGGCTATTGCGCTCTGTTGGATAAGCTTGCCGAGTAACGCCGTTATAAATCACGGGGCCAGTCAACACACGTTGCGGATGTCTCATGCGTTTGGACCAACTCCCACTCGCGCGCGAAAATTAGTCCACCACAACAGATATTTGGTCATGCCGTCCCTAATTGAGACTTCAGGTTTCCAACCAAACTCCCGTTCGAATCTTGTTGGGTCAAGCGCGGGCCGGCCCGGACCGGCGATATTCGGATTCAGAACGTCCAATGGGGGGTGCTCGTCAACTTCTACGCGACCGAACCGTCTCGCCAGCTCCTCGACAACCTCACTTACGAACACTTCCTCTCCGGTTCCCAGGTGATAGAGGTCGTACGCGAGATGTTGCGAGGTGGCTAGTTCAGCAATACCCCGAGCAGTCTCTTCTACGTACGTCCAATCTCTAGATCGTTCGAGCGGCCCGGTTGGGAGCTTTCCACCACAATCCACTTCCTGCAGCCATTCCCAAATGGGCGATGTCCTCACCCTGGCAGTTGTGGCCCGCTCCCCAGGTCCGTATGGTTGAGCGATTCTGACTGACACCGTGTCGATGGGCTGAAGAGTCTCCCAGCGTTTGACAATCATTTCACTTGCAAGCTTGGTAATGCCGTAGAGGGACTCCGGGTGTGGCACAACTTGCTCGGCTATGAGCGTGGTGGCTTCGACTTCACCAAACGCCGACGGGCTGGAGACGTACACCATCCGCCGCGCACCCCGTTCACACGCCACTTCCAGGGCTTCGATCGTTCCGCCCACGTTGGTGTCGACGATACTTCGAGCGTGCTCCAGTTCCACGCCAATCGTCGTGGCGGTAATGATCGCAGCATGGACCACGGCATCCAATGGCCCTTCAGGCACCGCGCGAGCCAGGTCGCCGTTGATGTTCAGATCCGCCTCGATGTGAGCGATCCGGTCGTCCTGCTCCCGCAAGAACTCCTGCACCCATCGATCTACCGGTGTGCGGTCCGCAGCGATCACATCGTGCCCAGCGCTGGCGAGGTGGAGCGTCACATTCAGTCCGACGAACCCTCGCGCGCCAGTTACCAGTATCCGCATGTCTAGTCCTCCATCACCTGTGGCCATTTCTTCCTGATTACTATCTCACCTGAATGGTAGGATGCGAGCCACAATGTGGCGACGTAGTGGGGATTGGATTGGCATGAGTTCGCTCACAAGCAGGGGTCTCAACGTTGTAGGTGTACGCTATCGCGGATCAACGCAATCGGAGGATGACGAGCGTTCCGTTGACTATTATCGCCTCGCCGGCGCATACGGCGATCTCGCATCGACCGCTACGTTGATGGATCCAGAGTTTCCCGAAGCCGAGCGGAGTGACAGTCCGACGTTGAATCTCGGAATTATCGGAGGGCGCATCGCCGACGCGGTCGCCCAGGGAGTGCGCGCCGGGCGAGCAACTGTCATGGTAGGAGGGGATTGCGCCCACATCACCGGGGTGCTTGGCGGCTGGCAAGATGTCTTTGGTCCTGACGTCAGAATAGGTCTTGTCTGGTTTGACGCTCACGGCGACTTCAACACCTCAAAGACGACGCTATCAGGCATGCTCGGGGGAATGCCGGTCGCAGTCGCGGCGGGCCTCGACTGGCCGGAATGGCGTGAAGCATCCCATCTGGCCGCCCCAATCCCAACCGACCGCATTCTCATGGTGGACGTTCGGAATCTGGACCCGGCCGAGAAGCAACTTGTGGATGCGACGTCCATTGAAATTGCCGCGCCCGCCCTAGGGTTTCCAGGAGACGATCTAACGGCCGCAGTTTCGCGACTTGCGGATCGCTGCGACTATCTCTACCTCCACATCGATTCCGACATCCTTGACGCCAGGTTCGTGCCAAATCACGGAACGCAGGAACCGAACGGGCCAGATATCCAACAGGTTGCCGCCGCGGTCGAGACGGTGATGGCTACAGGGAAAGTCGTGGCTCTTGCTCTTGTTTCGGTGTCGGGGGCTGGCGAAGGTGCAGACGTCACGCGCCGTTCGGCCGCTGAACTCTTGAGCGCCAGTATCGAATCCTGGAAACGAAATGGGTTGCCAGAATGGACGGCCGGCGCGTGACGTCGGCTTCAGGGGCCTATGTCTTCGAGACCGACGCGTTTCGCAAGGCGTATGGAAACGTGACCGCTCTCGAAGCGCTGACGATCAACGTTCCGCGCGCCGCGATCGGTTTGCTCGGGGCGAATGGCGCAGGGAAGTCGACCTTGATCAAAGGGCTTCTCGGTCTGCTAGCCCCGACGTCGGGCTCAGCAACCGTTTTGGGGATGCCGATTGCCACCCATGGCCCGGAGATTCGCCAGCATGTTGGTTATCTACCGGAATCCGATGTGCTACCCGCAGACGTGACTGCGGCGGATTTCGTTGGTCACATGGCCGAGATCAGCGGTTTACCGTCTAGAGCCGCTCGCCAGCGCTCGAACGATGTTCTCTACCACGTGGGCCTCAGCGAAGAACGCTACCGGCTCATGCGCGAGTTTTCGACTGGAATGAAACAGCGCGTCAAGCTGGCACAGGCAATCGTGCATGATCCTGAGTTCGTTTTTCTTGATGAGCCGACGAATGGCATGGACCCGAGTGGCCGGGACGAGATGTTGGAGCTCATTCGTCGGATACACAATGAGCTTGGGATCACGGTCATGCTTTCATCGCACATTCTCGGCGACGTTGAACGCGTATGTGACTACGTGATCATGCTTGACGCAGGACGATTGGTCGTCGCGGACGAAATCGCGAGCCTGCGGCGGTCTTCCGCCGACGTCGTGTTGCGGGTCGAAGGCGATGTTCCGCGCGTCCGCGCATCTCTCGAAAAACGCGGCATTGCGAGCGCTCTCCACGGCGCGGACATTGTCGTCGAAGCCGCTACGGAGCAGGATTACAATGCCGTGCGCGACGCCGTCGTTGAAGCCGATTGCGCGCTGCGAGCACTCAAACCGAGAGAATTCTCGCTTGAGGACGTGTACATCCGAACCGTTAGCGGTTTGCCTGGATCACCGGGCGAATCAAGTACGGCCGGCGGCGAGGATTAGCGCGATGTCGTCAGAATTGCAGAGCACCAATCAACCTTACGGCGAAGTTTTCGATCGCGGTTACCAGCATTACGACGGGCCCTTGCTCGGGCGTTCACACGCGGTCAAGCGACTCATGATGTTTTCGATTCGACGCGGTTTAGGCATCAAGAAGCGCTGGACGGCGAAAGTACTGCCGGTCATTCTCTACGTTCTCGCCTACCTTCCAGCTTTTGTCATAGTCGGGTTGCTTGCGCTCCTTCCGGCGGACGATCTGGAGGGATTCGGGTTTGACAGCCTCTACGGAACGCTCGAAGTGATCGTCCTCATCTTTGCCGCCGCGCTGGCGCCTGAAATGCTATGCGATGACCGGCGCGAGCGCACACTGCAACTGTATTTTTCAAGACCAATGACGCGGATCGACTATCTGGCCTCAAAAGTCTCGGCCATGGGGATTCTCATGAGCACGATCATCTTTGGGCCACCCTTCATCCTCTATCTGGGTCTTGCACTGACTGATAACAGTCCTCTGGGATATGTCGCTGGTCATCTTGGCGATCTCCTGAAGATCGGTGTCTACGGCATCCTGGTGTCTGTCTTTTTCGCGGCGATCGGCCTGATCGTTGCGACCTTGACAACGCGCAAGGGCATTGCCGCCGCCATCGTCATTATTGGCAACTTCATGCTGGCCGCTATCGCAAACGCGTTTTACGAGGCATTCGACTCGAGCTCCGAGCGCGGCTACTTCATCTTTCTTAGTCCGCCCGACTTTGTCGATGCGATGCGACAGTGGGTATTTCGCTCGGACACGCAGAATGCGATGTTTGAAACGTCAGACTTGCCAGAAATCATCATACCTATCTGGTTGCTCGTGGTTGTGGGCATCGCCGTCTATTTGATGCATCGAACGTACCTTCGGGAAGAGTGAGCCTCGTGGCAGATCTAGCACCCTCAACACCGGAGGCCCCTACGCCCCTGACTCAGACGATCACCGTCTCCCAGGTATCGAAGTTCTACGGCGATGTGGTTGCCGTTTCCGATATCTCGTTCAGTCTGGACGCTGGTGTAACCGCCCTGCTCGGCCCCAATGGCGCCGGGAAGTCAACACTCCTCGAGATGCTCACCGGCCTCCTGAGCCCTTCGTCGGGAAAGATCCAGATACTCGGTAGGCCAGTCCGTGGAGACAAGGAGCTATACCGCAAAGTGGGGCTGGTGCCAGAACAGGAGCATCTCTATCCATTTCTCACTGCCAGGGAGTTCCTGCATCTCAACGCGATCCTGCAGGACATGCCAGAGCCAGAGCGGGCGGTTCAACGGGCACTAGAAGTTGTCGAACTTGTGGACGACGCGGATCGCAAGCTGGGTGGCTATTCGAAGGGGATGCGCCAACGCGCCAAGATCGCCGCGGCGCTTGTGCACGATCCTGAGGTAATTCTGATGGACGAGCCACTCTCCGGAACCGATCCTCTCCAGCGACTCCGCATCATCGAACTCATAAATGAGTTGGGTAGTTCCGGGAGAACGGTCCTTATCTCGTCCCACGTGCTCGATGAAGTTGAACGCTTTGCGGACAGAATCCTGGTAATCGTCAACGGCAAGCTGGCCGCCGCCGGCAACTTCCACACGATTCGGGATCGTATGGATGAACAAGCGAACCGGATCCGGGTGAAGACAAGCGACCCGCGGCGTTTCGCTGCGGCACTGATTCGCGACCCGTCGGTGTATGGGGTCGCAATTGATCCCGGAGATCTCGATGGACGAGGCGGGATAACGGTGGAGTCCGGCGACGTGCGCGCATTTTACAGATCGATTGCCCGCCTTGCCGCCGAACACGATGTCACGCTGTACGAGGTTTCGGCGCTCGACGACTCACTTACAAGTGTCTTCGCCTATGTGGTGGGGCGGTAGCGATGGGGAGCCTCACGAGAGCGCTGATTTCGTTGCTTCCGATTTCTACGCTTACCCTACTCCAATTCAGCAGTGGCAAAGCCATACGATTCGTCGTCTTTTTCGCCACCCTGCCGGCATTGTTTGGCGTGATATATCAGGTAGGGACCATCGATGATTCGCCCAGCCAGTTCATCAGTGAGATCATGCTGGACGTCATGTTGGGAACCCTCCTGCCCATCGCGACACTCATCCTTGCAACGACCGCATTCGGTGACGAAATCGATGACCGTACGCTCGTCTATCTGGTGTTGAAGCCGATCAGCCGGTTGCGGATCGTCTCCGAAAAATACCTTGCAGTCGCCGAGACGACGATTCTTTCCCTCTGGTTCGGACTGATTCTGACATGGATAATCGCTGCCTCCGGGGATCTGGCTGGCACGGCAGATGTGCTGCTTGCAGCGCTCGTGACGATCCTGGTGGGAGTCGCGGCCTATGGAGCTGTCTTCATCGCGGTCAGTTTGATCATCCCGCGTGCGCTGGTCGTCGGGATTCTCTACGTCCTGATATGGGAGAGCCTGCTGAGCAGGGTTATTCCTGGTGTATGGGTGTTGAGCATCCGGCATTATGTCCAGTCCATATACGTGCGGATGGTAACCGAAACGTCGCTTTCGCTTGACAACGCCGTGCAGCTTTACTCTGCGCTTCCGGCGCTCCTGGCGCTGATTACGGCAGCACTGCTGCTCGCATCGCTGCGTCTTCGAACGATGGATCTCGAATAGGCTGGACCCAGCAGGGCTGTCAGTTATCATGCTAGGGTCTTGTGTCGATCGATGTTGAGCACTACCAATGGAGAGTAAGCTTTGAAGTCCTTGACTCCCGAAATGCGGGCGTTTCTCGACGAACCGCGATTTCCAGTTCTGGCCACATCTTACCCGGATGGCCGGATCCAGCAGACCGTCATCTGGTACACCCTTCAGGGCGACAAGATCCTTATGAACACGGCGACTGGACGCGTGAAGGATCGCAATGTCCGTAGTAATCCAAAGATCTCCCTGTGTTGGGAGGACGGCTACCGATTCTTGACCATCGAGGGTACCGTGGTCGAAGTCGTCGACGATCAGAAGCAAGCCGTCGAGGACATCTTTGCCATCGCGCGCCGCTACAATCCTGATGCCACGGATGAAGACATTGACCGGCAGTTTGCTAATTTTAGGGGAGAGGAGCGCGCGTCGATCGTCGTCGACATCGACAACATAATCGCGCACGGCTTCTAACTTGTTTGACCTGGGACTAAAGAGAGACGAGGGAATCCGATGGTCGTAATGGGCTATGCGGCGATGATGGAGCAGTTCACGCCAAATGACCTGCTCAGCTACTGCGAGCGAGCAGAGAAACTGGGATTTTCGACGGTCATGGCGTCGGACCATTTCCATCCCTGGGTGCCCGAGCAGGGCGAAAGCGGCTTCAGCTATGCTTTCATGGCGGCGCTCGGGGAGAGGACAAATCAGCGATTTGGTCCGGGCGTAGTTTGTCCCAGTTTTCGCTACCATCCAGCGATCGTCGCCCATATGGCGGCGACGCTGGAACAGATGTACCCTGGACGGACCTATCTAGGACTTGGAGCGGGCGAAGCGCTCAACGAGGCGATCGTTGGCGGTGTCTGGCCGGATGGCGGCGCTCGCTCACGCATGATGTTCGAAGCGATCGAGATCATTAGCAAGCTGTTCACCGGCGACCGCGTCAAGCACGAGGGGCGCTACTTTACCATGGAGTATGCGCGTCTTTATACGTTGCCCGACTCACCCCCGCCGATCTACGTGGCGACGGCAGGACCACTCAATGCCAGGCGAACTGGCGAGTTTACCGATGGCATGATCACCGTTGGAGCACCGGAGCAACGGATTCACGGGTTGTTTGAGCAGTTCGAGCGTGGCGCGAAGCGGGCAGACAAAGACCCGGCGAAGATGGTTAAAATGCTCCAGATTCACGTTTCCTACGCCCAGACCCACGAAGCAGCGGTCGAAAACGCGGTCAAGGAATGGCCAAACGGCGGCATGGCATTTCCGAAGGCCGATATTCGGCAGCCTGAAGATTTCCAGGCGATGGCGAAGCTCGTCGAACCGAAGCACTACGAGAATCGAGTCTTCATCTCCAATGATCCGAAGGCGCATCTGGAGCACGTCAAGAAGTGGGCTGAGTTTGGATTCGATGAGATATACGTGCACAACGTTGGCCGCAACCAGGAGGAGTTTCTCGAGGTCTACGGCGAGCATGTAGTGCCACACATCGGCGCCTAGTGCAGCTTTCGGCGAGTTGGGCCAGCCGCGCTCTCGTCATCTTGATCGTCTCTGAGAGATCTGAAGTGAGAATGCTGCCTGAACCAATCCGGGACTTCTCCGATCCAGCTCGCGGATTGCCAAGCCGAAGAGACTGTCAATGTGCTGGTCGGTTTCCATGTAATCGGGATTGGGGTCTCGCTCACAGCGGAAATTCGGCGATTGATCTTGATGGATAGCGTGTGTTGGAGGCGGGAAGGCCGGACGAAGGATGCCTGTTCCAGAAGTTCGCGTATACGGCATTGATGGAATCCCTGAAATTCGCCAGGGAGATGATTTGATTGAAATTCTCGTCCAGGCGGTCGAGGAGAGCGGGCTCGATCTTCTGGATGAGGACGTTGTCGTCATTACCCAAAAGATCGTTTCCAAAGCCGAGGGCCGCCTCGTCGATTTGGCGGATATCGTACCGTCAGCGCTAGCGCTCACATTCGCGCAGCAATGGGAGAAGGACGCCCGGCAGGTCGAAATTGTGCTGAGAGAAAGCGCACGGATCGTCCGCATGGAGCGTGGAGTCATGATCACCGAAACACACCACGGGTTCATCTGCGCAAACGCCGGGGTTGACGCCTCGAACGTTCCAGGCGATGGAGTCGTCTGTTTGCTGCCGGTAGATCCGGATCGATCCGCTCGGATACTCCGCGAGGGCCTCCGGCAACACCTGGGCGTGGCGCCGGCCGTCATTATCAGCGATTCATTCGGCCGCCCCTGGAGAAAGGGCATCACGAACGTCGCCATCGGCGTTGCCGGTATGGAGACGTTCGCGGACTACCGTGGTGTTTCCGACCCCTGGGGACACGATCTCCGAGTAACGATCATGGCCGTGCCCGACGAGCTCGCAGCGACCGCGGAATTGGTACATGGCAAGATCGACGCTCGACCCGTGGCGATAATTCGAGGTTATCCATATGTCCCCGGCGACGGCAGCGCCAGGGATCTGGTGTTGGAGCCGGAAAAGGACATGTTCAGATAGCCGCGAGCGCCCTGGCTTCGGCGATCACGCCTCCACGACTTCGAACCAGTCTCGATCGTAACCCGTTGCGCCATCGGGCAGAGATTCTCGTTCCTCGGCAGTCTGGAGCACACCATCGCCATCCGTAGCGCGCACAACAACCTTCCGAGTGCCGGGCGCATCCGCGAAGTAGTTCAGTCGCCAGAGCCTCCATGTTCGATTTGAAAGAACTGTCGACAACTCGGCGTCACTCCACGATTCGCCATCATCGAGCGAGACCTCGACCCGCGATATTCCCCGGTCTCCTGCGAACGCGACTCCGCCAATGGCAACCGTTTCGCCGATCCGGGCTTTGTAGGCGCGCTTTGGAATGTCGATGCGACTCATCGTGACCACCGTAGCCACATCGCTCCAATCTCGATCCTGCCAGTACCCCTGGTAGTCCTCGGCCACAGCCTCGATTCGAGTGATCCACTTGACGTTCTTCATACCGAAGATATTCGGAACGATGAGGCGGAGTGGGAACCCATGCTTGTCAGTCAACGGTTCGCCATCCATAAGATAGACAAGCATTGTGTCATCCTGCATCGCTTCGCTCAAAGGAATCGACTCAGTGTAACCGTCCGCCGCTTCAAGCTTGATGTCGATGACACTATCCTGAACTCCCGCTTCGTCGAGCAACTCGTGCAGCGGGAACCCAGTCCAGATCGTGTTCGAGATGTATGACCCGCCGACCCGATTCGAGATGCATTCAAGCGTGGAAGCCATATCACTGGAACTTCGCGCGAGAACGTCGGAATAGCTGAAAGTCAGCGGATTGTCTACGAGTCCGCCCACTTCGAGCGACCAGTCGACAGCGTCCACCGTCGGGTCAACGAGATTCTTTGACACGACATAGAATGCATCGAGCGGCGTGTAGAACTCGGGCATGCCTGCGACTTCAAAGTCGCCTTCGCCTGAGGTAGCCCGAAATGCCGCTTCGGTATCGGCTGCAGTTCGTAGCCGATTGGCATGGGAACCGATGTATCGTGCCGCCCAGATTGCTGGTAGGGCCATCGCCCCGAGTCCGGCTATTTTCAGCACACGACGCCGACCGTCATCCACAGATTCGTCACCGGTCAAAGGCCACGGAACCATGAGCGCGACTATGACACCGTAAACAACGGCGGACACGATGAACGCCACCTGCGTGTCGCCCGCGCCGAGCGGCGAATCAAGAGCAAGCAAGCCGATCCCGCCAATCGGCGCGGCAACGAAGGAGAGAACGACCCAAGCAGCGACGCTCAAGACCGTGGCGCCAACGATTCGCGACCGCGCATCTGATCGGGCAACGATGCCGTAGATTATGCCGCCCAGCGCGGCAACGATGACTTGTGCAACGGTGATGCCAACGAGCGCAACCGGTTTCGCGTTTTCCTCAAGGCTCTGGATCGAATCACGCACGACGGACAATGGAAGCTCGGCGGTCGTGCGCTCGGCGATGAGTTGGGCGACAATCGACCCGCCCCAGGAGCGACCTATCCAAAGCATGACCCCGCTCGCGATCAACCCCGCTAGCGCTCCGATGATGAGCCCATTGCCGATCCCGGCGCCCCGCCACCATGCGGTCCTGGCGGGCGCCGGGATCACAATTTCAGTAGATTCCACTCGATCAGATTCGGTCGACCGCGATGCCATGCGGATTCCTCGCCTAGTTCCGTTCTGCACGGGAGAACATCGCCTCCTCGATAAGAGTATCCAACTCGACGATTACGTACAGATTACGAGAATCCCAAGCCGTGACGATGTGGCGCCTGGCTAGCGAGTGAGCGCATCCCGTTCCAGCGCAAGCAGCGCTCGCTTTCGATCTACACCCCATCGGTAGCCGCCCTCGCTCCCATCGGAGCGAACGACCCGGTGACACGGAATCGCCAGGGCAATTCGATTCGCCGCGCAAGCCCGCGCAACCGCCCGGGCCGCGCCAGGGCGGCCGATCGCGGCGGCGATTTCGCCATATGACCGGGTCTCACCCGGAGGAATCGCCTGCAGCGCTTCCCAGACCGCTCGCTGAAAAGCCGTTGCCCGGATCGAGAAAGGTAACTCAGGATGCGGCGAACGTCCTTCGAGGTAGGAAAGCAATGAATCGATCCAGCCGACCGGCGCGGGGTCGGGTACGAGATCTGCCTTGGGGTATTCGGAAGCGAGCCCGGCGATGAGCTCGCCCTCACTTTCGCCGATAAGGATTGCCGACACACCGCGCTCCGTGAATCCAATCAACAGCATGCCAAGATCAGTTTCCACAACTGAATGCTTGATCGTTGTGCCGGCGCCGCCCGCGCCGTATTCTCCGGGCGTCATCCCGATTTCACGATCTACAGACCCGTAGAGTGCCGAAGACGAATCGAACCCCGCCTCATACAGGCTCGTTGTGACGTCATTTCCCGATTTGAGATTCGCACGAAGCCGCCTGGCCCGTTCGCCCCGGGCGTACTCGGCTGGAGACACGCCCGTGACTTTCTTGAATGTGCGCTGGAGATGTGACGGACTGATGCCGGTAGCCTCGCTCAGGTCCGCCAGTGTCGGCGTACCTTCCTGCCATCCGGCGATAATCTCAACAACCCGGGAGGCCAACAGCACATCAGCGCCCACGGTCCGTGGCGTACAGCGCTTGCAAGGTCGGAACCCCTTCTCTTCCGCTTCGTCTGGACCATCAAAGAACTCCACGTGTGCACGCGATGGTTTCCTTGATGGACATGAGGGTCGGCAGTAGATTCCGGTCGAACGCACGGCATAGACGAAATCGCCATCCTGGGAGGCATCACGTGAGATTAGTGCATCCCATCGGGGATCATCGAAGGCTGGCCCATCGGCTCGTCGGGAGATTGAAGCTGAAGCAGTCATGGTTTCTCCTACCTGTTTCACGCAATCCAGCAAGATTCCTGCCTCCAGCGTATACCGTTGTCCGTCATCCTACTATCTGATTCTTGCGGTCAAAGTCGCATGTTCAGTCCACTAGCGCCAGACGAATCCTGCCGCATTCCTTGCATGGACATCGATGTTCTTTGCCAGCGCCATGACCCGGAACCGGCCCAGTCCTCGGGGATTGAGCAGTTCAAACACCGCGGCTCGCGCGGCCAGATACTGCTCCGGCTCGGAAGCGTTGCTCTGAATCTGTAGTAGATCTTGCTCAATGTTCCTCATTATGACGAATTGCGATTGCGTGATGGTATCCGCGGCTTGGAAGCCCGCCTGCCTTGCCGCCGTTTCGATAGCGGTGAAGTCAACGTGCGCGGTAATGTCCTGCATTCCAACGTGGGCGTAGGGGTCCTCGCCAACATCGTGATGGCGGTAGGTTTTGAGACTTCCCCTTGGAAATCTGGAAACATCGTAGATATCGGGTTGATGGTACCCGTAGTCGAAGATCAACACGAAGCCCCGTTCCAGGCTTGAACCGAGCGACCGAATCCACTCTTGTCGCTGCGGCGCGACTTCGATGCGTTGTCCCTCCGCAAGACCCTCAGGAAGCGGTACGCTGCCGGCAATGGCCTTGGAGGGCGGTCCGACTTCATCGACAAATTGACCCTCCGACAAGGCTGTGTAGATTTCGCGCAACTCCCCCTGCTCCACGATGAGCCGGTGAAACGGCAGGGCATCGAGGAATTCATTCGCGAGTACCACGCCCTCAAACGGTTCCAGTTCGCTTACTGGCCTTGCCTCCGGCGACGCCGCAAGGTCGATAAGCTGGTAATTCACGGTAGACAGGCTGCCGGGTTGCGGATCGGACAACGCAGTGAGGACGTGTCTGGCAAGTGTTCCTCGACCAGCGCCAAACTCGCGAATCGCCAGGTGTTGCGGGCAACCGAGTTGTTTCCAGAATTCGACGATCTGCCGTGCGACGACGACGCCGAATATCGGGTGCGTCTCCGGCGCGGTCAGGAAATCGCCTTGATACCCGGCTCGTTCCTTCGATGCTGCGTAGTAACCAAACTGTGGATGGGCAAGTGCCAGCTGCATAAACCGCGCGAAAGAAATTCGCCCGCGCGCTGCGATCTCGTCAACCAGGAGCTCAACGAGTTCTGGATGTGAGCCATCTGGGGACGGCTGAAACTGTTCACTCACCTGTACCAGCCGGGAATCTCAAGCACCTCCGAGCCGATATTTCCGAGGCGAACTTCATACCCGGTGTCGTCAGGGGCCGGTACATATTCGAACCGGGCACGTTCAAAATACTGGACGAGCACGCCATCCTCGATGAACTCGGGAGTGAGCGGAATGCCGAATCGCGCAAGACCACCGTTTTGCTCCCAGAACTGCTTGAATGCACCGTGTACCGTCAGGTCGGTGGTATCGAATTGGAGTTGATTTGGATTTGGACCGATCGATTCGGGATCAGTGGGCAGGTTCCGTTCGTCCACGAGAAAGTGACCGAGCAGTCCGAGTTGGACATCGCGTCCCTCGCCAGCGTATTCCGGATAGTGCTCGAACCGTGCTCGCTCCAGATACTGCACCATACGCCCTTGTTGCTCGAACGGTTCAGTGACTGGCAATCCGAACTGCTCTTCACCTCCCGCTGTCCGCCAGAACTCGAGGAACGCGCCAGCCAGCGTATGCCGGGTCTCGGGAAAATAGACCAGATCTTCGTCCCGAAGAGACGGTGGATCAACCGGCGCTACCGGCAAGTAGTCAGGACGGGCAAGCGCCTGGTACACAAGAAATGCGAATTTGCGCGGCCATGGTCGCGAAAAGCTTCCGTACTGATCTTGCGCTCCTTCGAGCCGCACCAGCCCCCAGCCGGTAAACGCACCATCCACCGGAAAATCCTCATACTTGAACCAGAATACCCGCTCAACGAATGGGGCCTTCTGAACGACGCTGGTGTAAATCGCGCTCATGAAACCAGCCTGGGTGCGCTCCCCATCAGAGGGCGTCCCGATGCCGCTCGATGATGAAGCCGCCGGCGCGTCAGCAGGCAGGCCAATCTCTGTGATCCAGATTCGCCCGGTTAGATCATTGAATCGAACCTGGAGTGCATGGACTTCAAGGAGGTATTCAACAACTTCTTGAGGCTGAAGAAAGTACGGATGGACCCCCACCGCGTCGAACGGATGACGGCCATGCTCGGCCCAGTACGCCATTACCGGCTGGGATGAATACACCTTCTCCAACCACTCCAACTCAGACGACCGGCCACGTTCAGCATGGGACGCGCCGTACTCGTCGTCGTACAGGAGGCCGCCAAGAACGACCTCTGTCTCGGGGCTGACCTCGCTGACGATTTCGTAGCTCCTGCGAATCAACTGCCCGTAATTGGCAGGTTCGACGGCTTTCGTCAGTCCTTGAGTCTGTACCGAGATGATGGCGCTTGCGTTGGGTTCGTTCAGAATTTCGACAGCGCCAATCCGGTTCCCATATCGGGTCACGATTTCACGCACCCGTTCAGTGTAGAGGTTGATGTAGCGGTTGGACCCCGAATCATCCAGTGGATCATTCACATAACGCAGGTTCCAGGTCGGGTCAAGATCGCCAATGAGCCCGCTGCCGAGGACGGCCAGGATGTTCAGACCGTATTTCGGCGCAACGGAATTGATGAACCAGTCATGTTTCGCATAGTCAATCGGCCCTGGACCGCTCTCGATGGTTTGCTCGGCGTGGAACTCGATCCGAGTCCAGCGAGCTCCCATGCTGGCCATGTCAGACGCCATACGCTCCAGTAGAGCACGGTTGAGTTCGCCCGGGTACTCCGGATTTGCATCAAACGTGTACCAGGGATCCAGTCCGACGATGCCAAAGATGCCCGGGTTTGCGTCCAATGTCACTCGTCGAGTTGTTGCGTCCGCCTGGAAGGCGGGAACGGAGGACACGACAATCAGGAGCGCGACGAAAAGGATCGCCTGAAGTCGACTTCGATTCTGGCGTATTCCAGTGATTCTCAATCTCCTGGTCGTCAGTCGGCGGAGCAGACTCCCGGTAGATTATAGCGTACGTACGCACCGTCAGTTCGTCGCAGTCGACCTTCTGCTCGATCTTGACGGTTCTCATTCTCAGATTCATCCGGTCGCCTGATTCTCAAGCAAACACTGAACCGGTCTTCAGATACCAGATTGCCCTGGACATGCAGACCGCTAGGTCGTAGTTTCTCTCACCCTATCTGTCGGGAAACTGGTTTCGTACGCTGTGCCGCGCGGATTACAGGTCAATCTCGACCGGGTTGGGGATACGCCAGCGGAGGACGAAGCAGATTTCGATACACGGGCCGCGCACGGTGCCGCGGGTGTTGCCGGTGATCAGCTGACAAACGGGCCGCGACTGTAGTTGAGGTAATTTGCGGATTCGGACTCCATCTTCTCCGACATTCCGCTATGGGCACCTCGCCCCCAACGCCGAGCAATTGCAGCGCTCAGCCCGAGAACGGCCACGCCAATCAGCCCGAAAACGATCCAGCCGAGCATCCGATCCTCCTGTTTGAATCTAGTCTCAAGTGCATCCGCCGAATTCTCGCGGTTCTTGAGATCGTCGTGTTGCCTGGGAAGTCTCGGCAACGGGAAGATTGCAATATGAACCTGATTGCGTGTGACGGAGCGTGGTTCGCTTACTAACGGTCCGCTCGGACCGGGACGCGTTGAGGGACGAGGTCCCGAGGTTCCGGGAATTCACGGAGCGAGTTGACGACTTCCCGCACTCGGTCGGCAAGTCTATCCAATAGTTCGCTAATACGATCGCTCAAGTTACACGCCTTCACTTCTTCAACTCGACCGCACGTTTATGGTAACAGATCGTTACCAGACCGAGACTCTCACAACGTACCATTGACTACAACCGGGGAAATGGTCCTGACATTCCCCAAACATTCGGACGTCGATCGGGAGCCCCGGCACGACATTGACGGAAGCGGAGCCAGAGGATGAGCGGTCTGCTCGTGTTTCAGTCCGGGGGCCCGACCGCCGTTCTGAACGCCAGCCTTACAGGGATAATCACTGAGGCTCGGAATAGTTTCGCGACCGTTTATGGCTCGCAGAACGGTCTGGTGGGCGCCGCCGCTGGCGAACTCATCCGCCTCGACCATCTATCTGATGAGCGTCTCGAACGCTTGAAACGAACTCCCTCGGCCGGTCTCGGCACGTCCAGGTTTCGCCCGACAGAGACAGAACTCGAGCGGATTGTCGTACATCTTCGCGATTTTGACATCGAAGCGGTGATTGCAATCGGTGGCAATGACACAGCCGACACGGCCCTGCGACTGGAGCATGCTGCGCGGGCCGCCAACTGGAACCTTCGTGTCATCGCCATCCCGAAGACGATCGACAACGACCTTGCGGTAACAGACCACAGCCTGGGCTATCCGTCTGCGGCTCGCTGTCTCGCGACCATCACACGGGATGCACTCTTTGATTCGATGGCTACAGCCACGCTTTATCCGGTGAAGGTCATCGAAGTGATGGGTCGTAACGCGGGATGGCTCGCGGCCGCCTGTTCGCTAGCGATTCCTGAAGACTTGCCGCCGCCATTTACCATCCTGCCCGAACGCCCGCTTCAGTCGGAGGAAGACGTGCTCGACCGTATTCAGCAGCGAGTTACACGGGATAGATTTGTGTTGATCGTCGTCCCGGAAACCGCAAGATGGGCGGATGGCAGTCACCTTGCTGGCTCCGAGCCAAAGTGGATTGACGCGTTCGGTCATCCCTATTTTCCAAGTGCGGGAAACGCTTTGACCGATCTCTGTTCGATACGTCTCGGACTTCGTGCACGGTTGGACCGTCCGGGGAGCTTTACGCGGGCGTCGATCGACCTGGCATCCAGAATCGATCTGGATGAGGCGGAACGATGCGGCAAGTTTGCCGTGCAGTCGGTCATGAAAGGCGATCACGGATCATGCGTTGTGATCCGGCGCGAGCCATCGGAGTCGTATGCGTCCTATCTCGAACTCGCGCCACTGGATGCCATCGCCAACGTTGAATGGACGCTGCCGGACGCAATGATCGACGCCGGTGGAACGGAGCCAAGCGAAGCGTTCCACTTATACGCCCGGCCGCTCCTCGGCGATCCATTCGAGGAGTACGAGGTGCTGATCCGGGACTAGCGCCGGTGAGACCGATCAGCCTCGCAAACGCGGGATGACCTCTGTGGCCACGCGCTCGACCACGCCAAATCGGGACGGATCTGGCTGATCGATGATGAATTCGTTGATCCCAGCTTCGCGATATTCACCAACGCATTGTTCGAAAGCTTCGACGGATTCCCAGGGATTGTAGGGCATCACAGCCGCCCAGCCGTAGAGTGAGCGGATGATCGAGTCTTGCTCGCGGCCGACCTCTGCCAGCGCCTCGTCCAGCATCGCGTTCTTCGAACGGACTTCATCGACGTTGCCGCTGGTGTTCCACCGATCAGCCCATTCGGCCACGATGCGCATCATCCGCGGGCGGTGGGCGCCGATCGTGAACGGCGGGCGAGGTTGCTGCACCGGACGCGGCCGGGAAGGAGCGTTACGCAAGTTGTAGAAATCACCATGAAATGTTGTTTCTTCGTTCCTGAACAAGGCTGTCCATAACCTCAACTGCTTCCCGGAACTGGTCGACGCGCTTCCCTGATGGCAGGAACTCCAGACCGTACGCTTCATGCTCAGCCACGTACCATCCAGCGCCGATGCCGAACTCCAAACGGCCACCGGAGATGTGGTCGACGGTGATCGCCTCTTTCACCAGGAGCCCTGGATGCCGGAATGTGTTGCTCGACACAAGCACGCCAATACGAATTCGCTCGGTCAACGCGGCAAGACCTGCCAGCTGAGTCCAGGCTTCCTGATACGGACCGCCCGGCCTGGAGGGCTGTTCGAAGTGGTCGCAGTTCCAGATGCTGTCAAATCCAAGCGACTCGAAGTACCGCCACCGTTCAACGGTCGTTTCCCAGTCCATATTCTGATCGGTGCAAATACCGAATTGAAGGTGTGATGACATCTTGTTTTCCCTTCTCTTACCGGCGCAACGAGAGTGTCCGGCGGGCGCGCCCAGTTGAGGCCTCCTACGGACTATGCTAGCCGCATGGAGACGGTTGCGCTCGCCCTCGTCCTAACGTCCGCGCTGATGCACGCCACATGGAACCTTCTGGCCCGCCGCAGCAGGAACCCGTACGCGTTCTTCTTCTGCTTCAATGCCGCCGCGATCGTCGTCTGGTTTCCGTTCGCTCTTGTCGCGATCTCCATCGACGGTCTCGGGACATCCGCGCTGCCCTGGATACTTGCCTCCGGCGCGCTTCAAGTAGCCTATTTCGTCGCACTCGGCTCAGCCTATTCCCGTGGTGGGCTGTCGATTGTGTATCCCATCGCGCGTGGCACGGGCGTCGCGATCGTGCCACTCGCCGCGGTCGTGATCTTCGAGGAACGCCCTTCGAGGCTAGCTATCGTCGGTATCCTCGCCGTGCTAACCGGCCTGTTTCTGCTGACAGCAGGCGGGCTACGAGGTCGACATCGCGAGCCGCCGAATCAGCGTTCCGCCGCAGGGTTTGCGCTGCTCACCGGCCTCATTATCGCTTGCTATTCGCTCTTCGACTCACGTGGAGTTCGAGAGGCGAACCCGCTCCTGTACGGTTATGGTCTGATCCTCGTTGCCGTTCTGCTTCAGGTTCCATATGTTTTGCGTTTTCGCATAACTGACATTGTGGAGGAATGGCGCGGATCGCGAATGGCAATCGTCGCAGGAGGGGTCATGTCACTTGGCACGTACGTGCTGGTGCTATTTGCTTTACAAGCGGCAAGTGTTGGAATCGTGGTGCCACTACGTGAAACGAGTATCGTCTTCGGAGTCATTCTCGGTATCATCGTGCTTCGCGAAAGGCCAGCGTATTACCAACTGGCAGGCGCGGCCATAGTCGGCTTCGGAGCCTTAGCAGTAGCGATTGGTGGATGATATTGAGGCTCAATCCACTTCTTCTTGTCGTCGTGGCGGTCATGGGTGTTGCGAGCTTTGTCGTCGCGTTCCGGGCATTCACTAGCTACCACGATGCCGCTGAGGCGTTCACTCAGGTGGAGATGCAATATGTTCCCGATTCTTTTCGCTGGGACGATCCGGCGTTTGAAAGCGCTACTGCGACATTCAAAGTCGTCAACTCCTCGAGTTTTCCTGCGACACTGGAGAGTTTCTCCGTAGCGCTCAACTTCGATGGCGCGTTTGCGGGATCGGATTACAGTCGTTGGATACCAATCAACATCCCTGCTGGCAGAGAGCCGCGATGTTCCAGTCACCTTCACTGTTACTTCGAACAGCATACAGGCCGAGGGAGGAACCGCCACGCTCGGCTATACCGGACAACTTCGTTTCACGTTCGCGGATTTTGAAGAGCCACTCGTTTTCAGGTTTCGCGGGAAGATCGGCCAGGCAGAGTATGAGCCAGCGTAACCTTCGAAACGCATTGAGGACCCGGATCGGGTTGATCGTTGCCGGCACGCTGATCTGGACTGCTTGCACAATGGCTCTTGGCACGCTGGTCATCCACACCGATCAGTCACTGCGTGGAATCCTCGGCTTTCACATCGATGGTGGATACGCCTTTGTCGGCGCGACGTTGATAGGCTTCATCCTCGGCGTAACCTTCGAACGCCCTTCGGTTCTCGTGCCGCTCACGCTGCTATGCTGTGCTGGCGGTGCTGCCATGTACGCTGCCCTGCTCTTCACTCCAGTCTGGACCGGCGTGCTCATCCAGACTACTGGACTTGAGAATTTCGCATCCACCCGGGCGTTGCTCTACTTTGGACTTGCAATCATCCCGTTGTCGATGGGCGCTGTAGCCGGGCGACTGCTTGGAACCTTGATTCCGGGCGGCGATCTACTAGCGGAACCGCGAGGCGCGTATTCGGAACGGTGGTGGCTGGATCGCAAATCGGTAGAGGACAAATCCGCGGATAGTCGGACAACATGAGCGGTGTCCATCCACAAGAGAATAGCCCTTCGGGCGGCGATCCAGGCTGACCTGCCGGAAATGTTTCGATTGACGCTGGAGGGGCTCGGGGAAGACTTCCTCGCTCGCCAGATATCAGAGGAGGACGAACACCCTTTCCAGCGCCACGCGCTCAGAAATGGAAACATCATCCTGGCCGTCGACGAGTCCTCGAAGCCGATCGGGTTTATCGCGACTATTGAACGACAGGGCACGATCTTTCTCGCACAGCTCTTCGTCCGTGATACGTCTCGGGCAAAGGGCGTAGGCGAGGCGACTACTCGATGCCGCTTTCGATGGTACGTTCGGTCCTCAGGGAGTCGTGGCTTCGGATGACCCGCGCGCTGTCTCGCTCTACGTCCGCACAGGGTTCGTGCCACGATGGCCAATATATGAACTTGAATTCGAAAGGTCAAGTTCAAACCTCTATTCTTTTTCGAGATTGAGCGTCGAACCAGCGCCCATTGACAACTCGCTAGTCGCACTGGACGGGCAGGCATCGGGACGGTTGCGACCGGCAGACATTCAGTTCTGGCAACGTGACTTTGGCGCGAGGGCTATCCTGATAAAGCGAAACGGTTCAATCATTGGATACGCGATTCTCCAGGACTGGGTGAGCAGTCGCCTCGCGAAGTGGTTTGATGGCGACCCGCCGGTCTTTCTTGGTCCACTGGGTGTAAATGGTCAGGGGAATGTGGCTCCAGCCATCGGAGCGGCCGTCTCTATCGCCCTGGATCTCAACCCCCGAGTCAGGCTAGCGATCTGTGGACCTAACCCCGGCTTGCCCCAACTCTTGCGCTCAGGAGCGCGCGTCCTGGACGCTTCGACATTCATGGCTTCCGAGATAGCTCCGTTTGGAGATCCTCAACTATATCTCCCATCTGGCAGCTTACTCCTTTAGTTCTGGTTTTGGAGTACCCTTAGCCCGTGGTTCCCGGTACACCCGATGGTTCGTCATTGCGGAGTACAGCCCATGACTAGCACTGTTGCCCGGTTGCGAGCGGCGCCTGTCGGCGAGCGTCCCAGGATTGTTGCGGGCGAAATCTGGGATACGGAATCTCCCAGGCAGATCATGGCCGCCCACGCGCGGACATCGTTCGATCTCTCGACTCGTTTTTTGCCTCCTGACAAGCGCAGAACCGTCGTCGACCTTTACGCTTTCTTTCGAACCCTGGATGACCTGGTTGATAGCAACCCGGAACCTCACATGCGAGGCGCAATCGATGAAATCCTCGAGTCCTGGCTCGCATGGTTTCGTGGTCCAGGAAACACCCCACCCATGTCAGAGCTTGCGGAAGGCGTCCAGCGAGCGATCCAGACCTATGACATCCCGCGGACGATTTTCGCCGAATTCATAGACGGCGTCGCGTCGGATCTCCATCCACGTGTGCTCGCCACCGAAACGGAATTGGATCGCTACTGCTATCAGGTCGCCTCAACCGTCGGCATCGCCATGGCGCACGTTCTCGGAACCACGACGCCAGAAGCCCTTCTATCGGCGGCAAGTCTTGGAGCCGCGATGCAACGAACAAATATTCTCCGAGATGTTGGCGATGATTTGCGACTAGATCGTGTCTACATTCCCCAGACCGTGCTGGCACGCTACGGCCTGCGCCCTGCGTCACTATTTGCGGTCCGCAACAGTGGGTCCCAGATTCCTCGACCCCTGAGAGCCTTGATGCGCGATGAAATCCGGAAGACGCGACATATGTACTCGCGAGCGATGTCCGGCATCTGGCTGCTGCCTCCCGACTCGAGATTCCCGATCCTGCTCGCCTGCAGGCTCTACCGAACGCTGCTGGCGGTCATCGAACGCAACGGGCACGACTCGATAAACTTGCGCGCCGCGACGACCAGATGGGACAAGGCAAGGGAACTTGCAGTGAGCATGGCGATGGTTCGCCTGGGGTTGAACGCAGAGGATTCAGATGCGCGCAGCCTTGCCTAGCCGCTCCTGGTCGCGCTTCTGCCTGCATGCGTTCCTTTGGCTGCAAATCCTCGCCCTCGCGCGGGTGATCACACGGATGATCAGAACCGCGGGAGGCGATCAACTGACTCGAACCGATGAGCCTCCGACGGAAGCCCTGGCGGCTGCGATCGTCCTGCCGGTTCTCAATGAGGAGCATAGAATTCGGCGCTGTCTAGATGCGCTCGTTCGAGTGCCGGGAGATATTCGACTCATCGTCGTCGACGGTGGGTCGCACGACTCGACCATCGACATCGTGTCCGCGTACATGGATAGGGATCCCAGACTAGAACTGGTCGATGCATCGCCGATTCCGGTTGGCTGGAATGGAAAGACTTGGGGCCTTCACGCTGGCACGGATGCCCTCAAGCAGAGTGTCACGTGGATTCTCACTATCGACGCGGATGTTGCAATGGCGCCCGAAACGCTCAGCTCAATGATCATGAAGGCGGAAGACGAAGGACTAGATCTGCTCAGTCTCGCGACCCTGCAGCGAGTTGATGGCCATCGACTGAGCCTGTTGCACCCCTCGATGCTAACGACGCTCGTCTACCGTTTCGGCATACCTGGCAACGTGTTCGATCGAGTCATTGACGTCCAAGCCAACGGACAGTGCTATCTGGTGCGCTCGGAGGCTCTGGAAAGCGCCGGTGGATTTGAATCAGTCAGTACCTCGATCTGCGAGGACGTAACGCTTGCCCGCCGGTTCGTTGAACTGGGAAGACGTGTAGGGTTCTACGAGGCTGGGAACCTGGTTACGACTGAAATGTACTCTTCCTGGACCGAAGCCTGGTTTGGGTGGTCTCGTTCTCTCCCGACCCGGGACCGCTACTTCGGCTTGCGTGGCTGGGCCAGCTTGTTTGAAGTGTTGCTCGTGCAGGGCATGGCTATTCCTTCCATCGCGATCGCAGCCCGAGGGAAACGTCGAGGGGATGTATTTGCCACCCTGGCGCCGATCGCAATACTCTGCACGCGAATTGGGGTTCTGGCCGGAACCCGAAGAGCCTATCGCGATCCCCGCTGGAGCTACTGGCTCTCGCCGATATTGGATCTGCCCGTATCCGTCCGGCTCATCGTTAGCGCGCTTCAACGCCGCTACCGGTGGCGCGGCCGAGATCTCGTGCGCTGGGAGTAATACATGAAACGTTCGTGGCTGCTTTACATCGCACACGTCGCAGCGCTCGCATTTGGACTGGGCGGCATCCTTATTGCAGTGCCGAATCCGGATCTTTGGGCTGGAAGCGACGTGGGTATCCGGGTCTTTCGATTCGGTATGGACTACGGCGGCGCAACGCATATCATCTTCGGCGCTCTCACCTTGCTTGCGTTTGGGAGCGCAACGATTGGCTGGCGCAAGACCCTCATATTCTTCGCCATTGCTGTTCCAGTCTCGCTCTCTGCCGAACTCATCGGCACGACAACAGGTCTGCCGTTTGGGGAATATGCCTACACGAGCGGGCTGGGCATGAAAGTCCTAGATCGGGTGCCCTTTACCATACCGCTTTCCTGGTTCTATCTCGGCCTCACGAGCTATCTTCTCGGGCTGAGCTTTGCTCGCCGCTACTTCCCTCGACGTCGATCACTAGCCGGAGTCGTGGCGGGCGTCTACTTGCTTGTCGTATGGGATCTGGTGCTGGATCCGGCAATGGCACATGAGGCAATGCCGGTGAAATTCTGGCAATGGTTTGACACGGGGCCGTACTTCGGAATGCCAGTAATCAATTTCTTGGGTTGGGCCTTGACTGGCACGATCTTCATAGGACTTGCCCGGTTAGCCTGGAGGGCGGATCCGGCGTCTGATGAGATTCGGACGACACTGCCTTACTTCGTCTACGTCGCCAACATGATCTTCGCTATGGTGCTGAGCCTGAGTGTCGACCTCTGGGAGCCGGTCGTTATCGCCCTTGTGCTCGGAGTACTGCCAGCAACGATTGCCTGGCTATCACAGCAGCCTGCGGCACAACCTGTAACAACCGGCAACACAGTCACCCAGCGTGTATTGGCAACAGGTGGGACCATCGTGGCACGCCGACACGGAGAAGTTACGATCGAGCAGATCGAGTCGGTGCCCGATCAGGGACCATGCATTCTCGTCTGCCGTCACTATCATCACCTGTATGACGGATGCGCTCTGTACAGCGCGATACGACGTCCAATCCACATCCTGGTCGGTCTAGACTGGATCAGGAACGGCCTTGTCCGTCACCTGATGGAGCGAGCATGTCATGCCGCTGGCTGGCCGGTCGTGTTGAGGATCGACGGCCTTGCTCGGGGCTCCAATCAAAGCGCCTATTCCGCCCGGGAGGCGCGCTCGTATCTACGTCGAGCAACACAGGATTCAATACATATTCTCTCAAGCGGTGAAATATTGGTAGTGTTTCCGGAAGCGTATCCAAATGTTGATCCGACGTACTCCCCAAAGAGCGCCCCCGGCGAGTTCCTGCCCTTTCAATCTGGCTTCGCGCGTATCGCGCAGATCGCGGAGAAGCGACTAGGCCGGCAGATTCCACTCGTGCCGGTTGGATTCGAGTACAAGCACGCAGGACAAGCTGAAATCGTCGTCAGATTCGGGCAACCGGCATATCTCAGCCAGTTCGCATCTGTCGACGATGCGGTCGCCCAACTGGAACGCCGTGTCATCTCCCTCTCGAAGCCAAGGGCCGATGCGATCAAGCTTGATGAAACCCGGGTGGCTGCCTCGTGAAGGCGGTGGTGATCGGCGCTGGATTCGGGGGACTGGCTGCGGGGATTCGACTACAGGCACGAGGCTTCGATGTCACGATCATTGAGGCGCGCGAAAAAGTCGGTGGGCGCGCTTATCAGCTCGAAGACGGCGGCTTTACGTTCGACATGGGACCGAGTCTTATTACCGCTCCAGACCTACTCGAAGACCTGTGGCACTCCGCGGGGCAGGAACTTGCCGGCGATATCCCCCTCGTCCCGCTATCGCCATACTATCGAGTGTGTTTCGAGGATGGGCGCTTCTTCGACTACGGGGTTGACGACTCCTCGGAAATCGCCAAGTTCAACAAGGACGACGTCGAGGGCTTCCAAGCCTTTCTGGCACACACCGAGCGCATCTACGATCGCGCCTTTCAGGACCTCGCGGCACAACCATTCGGCAAGTTCGGCGATTTCGTTTCGATCGTGCCCGAATTGCTTCGACTCCGCGCGGATCGAAGTGTTCATGACATGGTTTCCAGCTACATCGCAGACCCCGATCTCCGAAAGGTCTTCTCATTCCATCCGCTGTTCATAGGCGGGAATCCGCTTCGCGCAAGCGCGATCTACAGCATCGTTCCCTATCTCGAGCGCAAGGGCGGAGTTCTGTTTGCGATGGGTGGGATGTACACCCTTGTGGAAGGAATGCGAAGGCTGTTCGAGAAGCTTGGAGGGAGGGTCAATACTGGCACGCCCGTTGCCGAGATCCTTGTCCATGGGGGGCGGGTCCGAGGGGTCCGTACCACCAACGGCGAAATCACCGGAGCACGCGTGGTCGTCGCCAACAGTGACGTCGCCAGGACGTACCACGAACTCCTTTCGGCAGATGTCCGGCCCCGCATCCAGTCGAAGATGCTCGATCACTATCGATACTCGATGAGTTGTTTTCTGCTCTATCTGGGGCTGGACCGCCAATATGACAGTCTCCAGCATCATACGATCTACATGCCCGACAATTACGAGCGACTCCTGACCGAGATCTTCGACGGTCATGGAATGCCTTCAGACCTTGCGCTCTATCTGCACGCCCCGACCAAGACAGACCCTGCTATGGCGCCCCCCGGCGGCGAGAGCCTGTACATCCTTGCTCCGGTTCCTCATCTGGGCAAGGGCGTAAACTGGCATGTCGAGGCAGATCGATTCCGGGACAGGATAATTCGGTTCCTGGAAGAAAGCGCCGGCCTCTCTGGACTTGAGGCCAGCATTCAGGTCGAACACCGATTTACACCAATTGACTTCCGTGACGAACTACGCAGTTGGCTGGGTTCGGCATTCTCAATCGAACCAACTCTGACTCAGTCCGCATATTTCCGACCGCACAACCGCTCGAGTGCGATCCGCGGTCTGTATTTCGCCGGCGCGGGAACTCACCCGGGCGCTGGCCTGCCAGGAGTTCTGCTGTCCGCAAAGATCACGAGCGAGCTTGTCGATCAGGACTACAAGAAGCTCACAGGTTAGTCGAACGCGACGAAGCCCTTGTCGGTCACCCTGGCTTCCGGAATGACAGACAGCGCCATGAAAGCGAGCAACCCGAACGGTGACGTAAGTGTCGAGCCAAGCTCGCGGCCGATCTCCTCCATGCGTTCGTAGGCCGCCGCCGTAGCTTCGAGCGGTTGATCGCTGAGAATCCCGGCGACGGGCAGAGGCAATTGTCCGATCACAGCGCCACCGGCGACTGCGACGAGCCCGCCCTGCATCGCGGCGACTGCGTCGATCGCGGTCAATACATCGGCGTCGTTCGTCCCGACGACGGCAATGTTGTGGGCATCGTGAGCGATGGAAGAGGCGAGAGCGCCCCGTTTGAGTCCAAACCCGTGGATGTATCCGACTCCGGTGCTGCCAGTTGCATGGTGGCGCTCGACACAGACGAGTTTCAGGAGATCGCGCTCCAGATCCGGCTCCGCAAAGCCATCGATGATCCTGGGCTGCACCCCCAGCAATCGAGTAACGATCTGTCCGTCAATTACCCCTACCGCACGCCGGGCATTCTCCGGCAGAAGCTTTATGTCCATTTCCGATCGTTCGGCGACATGAATTGTGTTCCGCAGTACTTCAGGAATCTCAAAAGTTGCCGCGAACGAAGGCGAGCCGTTCGCCGCAACCAGGACGCCCCGGAAGAAGACGCGCTCGACTTGAAACTGCACCAGATCTCGCAATACGACGAGATTCGCCTCATATCCTGGAGCAATCGCGCCAACTCCATCCAATCGCCAGTAATCCGCCGTATTGAACGTCGCCATGCGGATCGCGCGAATTCCGTCTAGCCCTGCGGCGACGGCCCGTCGCAACGTCTCATCCATGTGCCCGGAATGCAGGAGCATTGCGCAGTCACGATCATCGCTTGCAAAACAGCATCGCGAAAAGGTCGCATCATTAACTAGCGGCAGCAGATCCAGCATGTTGTGCTCGGTCGAACCTTCGCGCAACATGATCATCATCCCTCGCTCAAGCTTTTGCCGGGCCTCATCAAGTCGGGTGGACTCGTGATCACTGGTCATCCCGGAGAGAACATAAGCATCAAGTGACCGCCCGGTGAGGCCCGGCGCGTGACCGTCCTTGCGGCGGCCGGATGCAGCTGCGAGACGCTCAAAGATATCCGCATCACCAGCGAGAACTCCCGGGAAATTCATCATCTCACCGAGGCCGGCGGATTCCGCATGACCAAGACCGCAGGCGATCGCTTCGGTGGTCATCTCCGCGCCAGCGGATTCCATCGGGCTGGCCGGGACACAAGATGGAACGGTGAATCGAACATCTAGCGGCAAACCGTCAGCCGCGGCGATCATCGCCTCGAATCCAGCGATTCCGGCGACATTCACGATTTCATGGGGATCGGTGACGACGCCGCCGGTGCCATGCGGCACGACCGCTTTCGCGAACTCGGGAAGCCAGAGCAGCGAGCTTTCTGTGTGAATATGACCGTCAATAAACGATGGCGCAAGATAGGCGCCTTCGAGGTCGATAACTTGCTTCGCGTTCGAGTAGTCGCCTGTGCCAACGATGCGCCCATCGGCGATGGCCACCGATGATAACTGAACCTCACACGTGAACACATTGACCACGCGGGCGTTCGTCAAAATGAGATCCGCGGGCTCGTCACGAAGTGCTATTCCAAGCGCTCGCCGCCATCGGTCCACTTGAAACCCCTAGCTATTGATCTGACGGGCGAGAAACAGCAGCGTCTGGTTCACATCCTCGAGCTGGTCGAGGGCGATATCCGGCAACGTCTCGGATGCAGCAAACGGAAGCTGAATCGTCTTTCGGATCGCGATACCCTTTTCAACATCATCCCAATGGAGCTGCTCCGTGTCGTCCAGCAGGCCCCGCTGAATTGCGGGAATGGACACTCGGGCAAGCCGTTCGAGGGCGATTCGCCGGCGGGCGTTCTCCTCGTCGACATACATTCCGGTCAGGGTAGCCCAGGCATCCATTTCAAACCCGTCGTCCCCGATGCGGACATCAACATGCCCTTCTTCGAGATCACAGGCAATACACCAGCGATTCTGATCGTCGTATGTGCCGTAGGCGTAGAAGCCACGTTCTCGAAATGTGCTAATCACGGGTTCAAGCGCGGTCTGCTCGTAAATGCTAGCCATGTTCCCTAGCCGTCTGATCTACGATTCGATGATCCTACACTGACGATTCTACGGATCTAACGAGCGCCAGGTAAGGGCCGGCCCTGGGATCTTACGGATTCAGGCTCTTGAACCACTGGTCCGCGATCTGTTCGATGCGCTGGACGAGCAACCGGACTTCATCCGGCGCGTCACTGCGCACGTTGATCTCCAGGGCCGGATGGACCAGGTGGCGCTGCCAGGTCTCATCCGGAATAGCCGAGTTGGAAACTGCTGGAGATATGGCATCGCGAATTTCATCAAGGCTCAGCCCGCGCGACCGGAGATCGGCAACCCGTGCCAGCCTTTCGAGATGCTCGGGCGTGTAGTAGGAACTGCGGCCACGACCGCGAGCGCCCATAACGATGCCCTGCTCGATATAGTAGCGGATCGTACGATCGCTCAGACCCGTTGCCTCGACGAGTTCGGCCAGTGTGAAGCGCGGCTGATTTGATGCCTGCAAACGCTGTCCATTCATCGTGCACGACCCTCGCTCGTATAATATCGAATTCGGTCGTCACCAGCAGAATGGAGAGCAATTGGACACGTTTCCACGTTTCATAGGCATGGTCCATCTACCACCGCTTCCTGGCGCACCGCTATCACGCCTGAGCGTCGCCGAATGTGAAGCGTACGCCCTGCGTGACACAGCGAGCCTCGTGAAGGGTGGCGCGGATGCGCTCATCGTCGAGAACTATGGAGACACTCCATTCCGCGGTTCACGTGTGGACGCTCACACAATCGCGGTGATGACCAGAATCACCGCCGCTATTCGCAAGAACGTGAGCATCCCAATCGGAGTCAACGTGCTACGAAACGACGCGGCAGCGGCGCTCGGAATAGCGGTCGCATGTGATGCGCAGTTCATACGAGTCAACGTTCACACCGGCACGATGGTGACCGACCAGGGCATCGTAAGCGGAGAACCGGACCGCACGATGCGCCTGCGCCGCGAGCTCAATGCGGGCCATATCCTTGTGTTCGCCGATGTCCTGGTGAAACACGGTTCGCCTTTGGGCGTCCTTTCAGTTGGCGATGCCGTTGAAGACGCAATTCATCGTGGCCTGGCTGATGGCGTTATCGTGAGCGGCAGTGCCACCGGAAAGCCCACCGGTCTGACCGATGTCCAAGAAGCGGTATCCGCCGCTGGCGACGTCCCGGTCTATGTCGGGTCCGGAGCGACGATAGACTCGATCCATACATTGATTCCACCCGCGTACGGAGCGATCGTCGGCACCGGCCTGAAAAATGGCGGTCGGGTTGAAGCTCCAGTTGATGCTTCATCGGTCCGCGAGTTTGCCCGCCGGATCGCCGCAGGCGCCATGTAGCCTGAGCTATTCGTTCCTCTATCGGCTCCGGAATGGCGCGAGGGACTGGTCACCTACGAAATCAGGCAGATTCAGATGTCCCAATTGCTGCCGGATCGCGTGAGCTTCTCCGGTGTGGAACCAGTAATGATGGATATTGCGAAGCAGCATCGTACCAGCACTTTCCGGTAATAGTTTGCCCGCAAACACGAAATGCTGTTCCAGTGTCTCGTCGGTGGCGCTGTCCAGAAAGCCATCCGCCAGGCCCGTGACCTCCTGCCAGATGTCACGTACGCGTTCCATCGGAGGCGTCGTTGCCCGGTCCGGGTATCCCGACAATTCCACCAGCTCCGGATGGGCGCCGTTGCCCTGAGCGATTTGTATCCAGTAGCGTTGTTCCTGGAGCGCCAGGTGAGCGACGATCCAACTCAGACAGTTCATCGGTGGCAACCGCCGCCGGGCATCCTGCTCGGTTACGCCGTCGAAAACGCGCATGAACTCCGACCGCGCGAACTTCAGTTGCTCCACAAGCGGATGCACAGACACCTCTTCCTCTTTTACGTCAATTACAACGTTAGCAGCCCGAACGCGCTCTTGTGGGGCTCTTTGTCGCGCCGGAATGTGTCGGGGTTGATTCCTTTGACGACCGCCATGTGATACGCGAATAGCTGTAGAGGGACGACGGTGAGCAAAGGCGACAGATCCTCGAGAGTTTCAGGAACGTCAAAGACAGTCGCTGTAGGAACCGAGGGCACGCCCTTACCAATGATCCAGAGATGCCCGCCCATAGCGGCAGCGGCAGCGGCAACCTCATCAACCCGCTTCTCCGAGTTGCCAGTGACGTTCACGAAGATGGCCTGGTCGCCCGGATTGAATGCCACCATTGGGCCGTGCAGAAATTGCTCCAATCCAAGCGCATCTATCCAGCCATAGGCGGCTTCGCGCACCTTGATAACAGCCTCGATCGCCGAGAACTCGTTGGGGCCGGCTCCAGCAGCGTAGACTCGCCGGTCGACGCATGCTTCGGAAACTGGCAGGACCTCATCTTTCCGGTCCAGAACACTCTGGACCTGTCTCGGCAGGTCCGCCAGGGCGTTGCGATAACCGGCTGAGGCCGACGAACCGTTCAGGTCACCAAGCTCGGCTGCTACTTGCGCAAGAACAGTCATGGCGCAAAGGTGTGACGATGTGTAGGCTGCGGAACGCTCACGAGGCGTTGTCCGGAGTGCCAATTCTGACCACGGATGCTCCGCTTCCATGCTTCCCACGGATAGTACCCGCGCGCCAGACTCCTGCGCTCGCTGCATCCCAACTTTCGAGAACGTTTTTACACCGGTGTGAGTCATGACGATGACGGCATCACCGTCTCGAACCGGAAAATTCGATGGATAGTGAGCGAAATCATAGGAGTGGATCGCTCGCGCGTCGGCCCCGGCTGAACGCAGTAACCATGCGCCCATGAGGGCAGCATGATAGCTCGTACCTATTCCGATCACATGGATCCGACCGCGGTCTTGCAGCCTGCTCGCGGCATCAGCGGCGGGTTCCCAACCTTCGTCGAGAAGCCTCTGGAGATCCTCAGGCTGCCGGTGCATTGTCTGATACATGAACGAGTCTGTGGTCGGAACCGTCATCCATCTCACCTTTCCTGAAACCAGCATCAAGTTCCCCGCGAGGGCGTGGAACTAGACCGTCACTACCCTAATCGATCCACTTGTCACCCGCAGGTTCAGCCACAACGTTGCCGTCGTGTTCCCGAACGCCTTGTTTACGAGCCGGCCCGTGCCCGACGAGAAGCCCCCCGCTTGGACCGTCCCGGATACGACGCTTGCCTGCATTGACGCGCCAACACCCTCCGGTATCGCGACCGTCACATTACCCGACACCGCATCGACTCGAACGCCGAGATCGTCACGACCGAACGTTCCGTTCAAATCGAGATCGACGGACCCGCTCTTCGAACTGATTGCGATCCGGCGAAGCTCGGGGCAACTACCGGTGACCGCAACTCGTGTCTGGCCACTCTTCACATCAATCTCAAGTTCAGAAAGAGCGGGAAACTCTCCGGTCAAGGCCGCGTCCACACTCCCGCTGGATGAGTCGAGGATTATCTCGTCGAGGTGCGGGTAGCTCCCAGCCATGCTGAGGTCGACGGCTCCGCTTCGGGATTTCACTTCCAGATTCGACGCCTTCACATCATCGAGATCGAGCGAAACACTGCCGCTTCGAGAAGCGATGGCAAGCTCAATCTCAGGGACGCCACAGAACCCTAGATCCCAACGATTGGCAACTGGTTCATTAATCGCATCAATTCTGGGTTGGGTAATGATGAGTCTCGCCTCGTCATCGTCCTGGCGAAACTCCGATAGCGGACGAAGCAAATCGTGTGAATACTCGAATACTGCTTCGCAGAACTCATTCGCGCCTCCCCGCAGGCGAAGGGTACCCGAATGGATGTCCAGTTCCACCTCGGCTCGAGTGACACGACCGAGGGGAAAAACGTGTTCGTCACGAATCAGGTCTTGCATCTTCTTATGGCCCAACAAGTTATCAATGCGCCAGCACACTACGGAAACACAGATGCGACGCCACGTCAACTTTGAGCATGGCGATGAACTCGAGCAACAGATTGCTCCTGCCGGTCAATCCCGCGTTCTAGGCCTCTTCATCAAGATCAAGTGACAGGCTATTCATGCACCATCGCTGCCCGCCCGCATCCCGGGGACCATCATCGAACAGATGGCCCAAATGGGAACCGCAACGTGCGCAGTTCACCTCGGTCCGCACCATGCCAAACGACCGGTCCTCATGGAGCGTTACGGCATCGGGGGAGACCACATCGGTGAAACTGGGCCAGCCCGAGCCTGAGTGGTATTTGGTTTCGCTTTCAAAAAGCGGATTCCCACAACCGGCGCAGCGGTAGACTCCGTCCGCCTCCAGATCCACATATTCGCCGCTAAATGCTCGCTCCGTGCCAGCTTCGCGCAACACGTGATACTGCGCTGGCGAGAGCCGGGATCGCCATTCGACGTCTGTCGTAGGCACGTCAACCATCTTCGTGTCCGTCATGTCGCTCTCCGTCTCGATGTTCAAACCCACAGGGCAACTTACGCCGGTTCCACCCATCCCACAATAACCCCAGGGGTTCTTGTGCAAATACTGCTGGTGTTGCTCCTCAGCATAATAGAAGGCGCCGGCACGTTGAAGTTCGGTTGCGATTTCGCCGTATCCGGCGGCGCGCAATGCCTTCTGGTACTCTGCCATCGACGCCTTCGCAACCCGATACTGGTCATCGTCGCCGTAGAGAATCATTGATCGGTACTGGGTACCGACATCGTTTCCCTGGCGCATGCGCTGCGTCGGGTCATGCGACTCCCAGAAGACCCGCAATAACTCGCGATAACTGACGATTTCAGGATCGTACACCACGAGCACAGCTTCGGCGTGGCCCGTGTTTCCTGTGCATACCTCACGATACGTAGGATAACTGGTGAAGCCTCCAGCGTATCCAGCCGCGGTCGTGTAGATCCCTTCGACTTGCCAGAAGACGCGCTCTGGACCCCAGAAACAGCCCAATGCAAATATCGCCTGCTCACTATTCTCTGCAAACGGCGGCTGAATCGACGTCCCGAGCACCGCATGGGTGAGCGGAACATCAAAGGCTGGCGCGTCCCGCCCTGCTAGCGCCTCGCGCGAATCGACGACCGTCTTCTTCTTGCCCAGTCCAAATATCATTCGTAACCTCCAGGTGGATTCTTCCAGTGGCGCCGATAGAGCTGCAACCCGCAAGAGGGTCCACGAGCCAGCGCACAGTTGAAAACGCATTGTCCGTCCAGAAAGTTCCCGAACTCTTACAATCTAAACAACAGAAACCGTCCACGGAGCTGCAAACGGCTCCGCGTTTGGCAAATCCGCGACGACATTGAGACCGTCCGGACGCCCGGCGATTGGAATAGCCCAAGTCCGACTTGAGCACGATGGGGAGTCCTGGACAACATGGATCGCTTGCGATGGACCTGCGGGATCTTTGCGCTCGTCACATTCCTACTGGTTGGTTGTTCTGCTGAAACGGATGACGATGACGAGGACGCTTCCGAATCAGGCAGCGCCGCAGAGCAGCTCTACCAGATTTCAACGATTTCGGCCCTCTCGAACGGAGCGTACGACGGACTCATCACTTTTGACGGGTTGCTCGAGAAGGGCGACTTCGGTCTCGGGACGTTCGACGCGCTCGATGGTGAGCTCATCGTTCTGGATGGCGCTGCGTATCGCGTGCCGGCATCCGGGATCGCAGAAGCGGTGGATGGCAACATCACGACGCCATTCGCAGCAGTTACCACATGGGAAACCGACGCTCGCCACACATTCAACAATCCGATGAACTGCGTTGACCTGGAGGCAGAATTGGACGGACTGCTGGACATCGACGCGGCGTACGCGATCAAGGTGCATGGCCAATTCGATGAGTTGACGACCCGTAGCGAAGACCGCCAGGAAAAACCGTACGCTCCGCTTGCCGACGTCCTAAAGGACCAGATCAAGTTCGAACTCACGAATGTCGACGCAACGATGGCCGGATTCAGGCTTCCGGACTACATGAGCGGGTCGAACGCGGCCGGCTACCACTTTCATGCCCTCACGGAAGACCAGCAGGCTGGAGGACACGTCCTGGACTGCCGAACTAAGAGCATTACGGTCGAGATCGATGCCATTGATTCCTGGCTGGTGGATTTGCCATGACCGGCCCGCGGTTCGAATAGACGGCAAGGACATCTGGCTGTTGTTGATCTGACGGGCTCACGTATTCGCCCCGACCGCCGCTGGAACGGCGATTTTTTGCGCAAGACCGCTACGAGGCAAGGCGACCCGGACGGACGGATACGCCCAGTTAATTCGACTGGTAGTGCGCGATCGCGGTCGATTCTATGTCCGCTCGAGTTTCCGTTTGTTGCTCACGTAGTCAACCAGCAGGTACTCGCCTAATCGATCCGGCGTCGCGAAGAAGGCGCGACCCTTATTGATCTTGGCAATTTCCTGGACAAATCCGGTCATGTACGGACTACGGTCCATCATGAAGGTGTTGATCGTGATCCGCTCGCGTGTACAGCGCACGACTTCCTTCAGTGTTTCCTGCAAGGTTCGCCAGGTCGGTGGGTAGTTGAAGTGGACGTCTCCGAACTCGTCGAAATGAGCCGTCGGTTCGCCATCGGTGATAACGATAACCTGCTTACTCCCGCCCTTGTGGCGCGCGAGCTTCTGCCGCGCAAGCATGAGTCCATGCTGGAGGTTTGTACCGTAGTTGTACTCGTCCCAGGTGATCGTCGGGAGATCTGCCGGTTTGAGCTCGGTTGCTATGTATGAGAATCCGATGATGTACAGACTATCCCTGGGATACTGGCCGCGAATCAGGCTGTCTAGCGCCAGGGCGACCTTCTTCGCCGCCGAGAAGCATCCGTTGTAGAGCATCGAACGGCTCATATCCACCATCAACACCGTCGACGTCTGCGTCGTCATTTCGGTCCGATATACCTCAAAGTCGTCGGGCGTCAAACTCAGTGGCGATCCCGGTCCTTCGCGATAGACTGAATTTCGCAGCGTCTGTGGAAGATCGAGCAGAAAGGGATCGCCGAACTCGTAGCGTTTTGATTCGTCAATCCGCTCGATGCCGAATCCTCCACGATCCATCTCATGCTGGCCAATTCGATCCTGCTTCAACTGCTGAAAGATGTCGTTGAGCGCCTTCTGCCCTATCTTGCGAATGCCCCGTGGGGTCATCTCGTAGCCGCCGCGATTCTTGCGGATGTATCCTGCGTCTTCCAGCATCTTCGTCAATTCGCGCAGTTGCTGGATGTCCTGACGAAACTGATCTCCCAGGAGATCGCGCAGCTTCTGATCATCGAGGTTCTGCAGGTCCCGCCAGTCCGTGATGCCGCGAAGTTGATCTTCAACTTCTTCCATCTCCTGCAGGCGTTCCATCAACCGCATCGCTTCGGCAAGGCTGAGCTCCTCGCCCCCACGGAACTGATATTGCTGGGCATAAGGATTGTCCGGCATCATCTGAGCAAGATTCTCCGAAAGACGCTGCATCTGCTCCTGCACGCCAGGATCGTTCATCACCGCTTGCATGGCGTTCCAGAGTTCCATGCGTTGTTCCGGGGTCATCGAGTCGAGCATTGACTGCATCGCCGCCATCTGCTGGGCCATGTGGTCCATCAGATCCTCGAGCGATTTGATGTCCTGACCGCCGAAGAAGTGGCCGTGCTTGTGCATGAACTGCTCGAAGTTGGGGTCGAGTCCGTTGGCTTTGTCCTCCAACATCTGATTGAGATCTTGGAGCATGTTTTGCAGGCCCTGCATATCCTGGGCGTTCATGTTCTCCAGCGATTGCCGCATCCCTTGAAATGCGGAGTTCAAGACCTGTTGTTGGAGCTGCTCCATAAGCTCCTGGAACTTCTGGCGCGCCTCAAGATCCATGAATTCATAGTCCTGGAGCGCGCGAATCTGTCCGGCCGGATCGTCAGGCAATCCGTGCAATTGCTCTAGCTTCTTTTCTGCCATTCGTTGCAGCATGTCACGAAGAGCCTGCTGCTCCTCAAACGCATCCAGATCCGATTCCTGATTCGCCGACCCGTCCCCGGTGCCCGCAGAACTAGTCGTGGAGTCGCCTTGGGACTCCGTGTTGGGTGGCTGGCCGTCCCCGGACAGATCCTCTGCTGGATTCGCGGCTTGATTTAGGCGTCGCTGAATGCCCTCTCGTTCGAGGGCTTTGATTTCGTCCAACCGCTCCTTGATATCTTCGAGGACAGAGCCAATGTCATAGCGGTTGAGTTCACGCTGGCGCATCTCCTTGAGACGATCCATCAGGTCGCGGATGCCTGGCATCTTCTGGCCATCCTGACCATCCATCCCCCAACGCATCAGCCGTTGGAGTGCACGCTCGAGGTTGCCATCAGCGAGGAGATCATCGGAGATGGCTTCCATCAGGTCATCGGCATTGAAATCAGCAATGTGCTGGGTTCCATCCCAACGGGAATAGCGCTGGGAAGGACGGGGCAGGTTAGGGTGCGAGAATCCGTAGCTCATCGTCGCCCTCTTCTCGAGTTCTCAGCAAGGCAATTCTTTACGCTGACAAGATTCCGGGGACGCAACCCGATCGGTACGTTCGATCGACCAGCGTGCGAATGGGACGCTTTGCGGTCCAAGTTCGGTCGACTACAGTGTTCCAAGGATAGGCGAGCTACCGTAATCTCGCAATCAACTTTGATCTAGCAATCGACACAACGGGCATCCATCGCAGGGAACCAGTCCAGGCTGTTTCAACGCGTCCACGAATGAGACCATTGACAACCGGCTCATCGGCCCCATCCAACGTCCGGGGCCACTCGTGGATCTCAGCAAACCTAGCTCTGGTAGCGCACGGCGCCCGACGGCGTGCCAAGCTCATCCTTGTTGAGCTTTCGATTGAGGTGCAATCCCTCCAGGATAAACTCGACGCCAGATGCGATCCCTTGTGGGGATCCAGAGACATCCAGCTTGTTCAGCGCATCTCTCATGCCATCCATGTGGGAAACCTGATGGACATACTCCATGGCCCTGCGGTCGTCTCCTACCTCAACCGTCAAGCCATTGTCGAATGCCAGCACGAGGTCATCGAAATCGCGCACAGAATAGTAGCTATTGAACGTGGTCACGATCGCCCCCTGTACCAACTTTTCGATAACCCGGTCTTCCTGAGCATCGCCCATCGTCTCAAGTTCGATTTTGCCGGTCGTGGACGCGAACACCGCCCTGAGGTCCGAAACTCGCGGAACGGCGGTCGATTCACCGTTGCGGATAGCCCGCTTCAGCGCGTTTGACACCAGGTTCTCATAATTGGCGATCGACATCCGAACCGAGACACCGGACCGCTGGCTAATATCATGACTGCGCCGCGCGAGATGAGTGATGTCGGCTATCACTTCACGCATGAACTGTGGAACGATGACTTCGACCCCATCGGTTACGAAATGGGATCTTTCCTGTTCCATAATGTCGATTTCAATTTCGATCGTTTGCGGGTAGTGTGTCCTGATCTGAGATCCATAGCGATCCTTGAGCGGCGTGATGATCCGCCCACGATTCGTATAGTCTTCCGGGTTCGCGCTAGCGACGACATACACATCGAGTGGAAGCCGGACCCGATAGCCCCGAATCTGAACGTCCCGTTCTTCCATGATGTTAAGTCAGGCCGACCTGGATCCGCTCGGCAAGATCGGGCAGTTCGTTCATGATGAAGATCCCCCGGTTCGTCCGTGGGATCAAGCCATAGTGGATCGTCAATTCGTCCGAAAGGTAGCGACCCTCGGCAACCTTGATCGGATCAACTTCACCGATCAGGTCGGCAATCGTCGTATCCGGGGTCGCGAGTTTCTCAGCCACACGGTCATTTCGATGCACCCATTCGATCGGAGTGGCGTCGCCCTGCTCAGCAACGATCTCGCGCGCCATCAAGGAGATCGGCTCGAATGGACTGTCGTTGATCTCTGACCCGGCGACAATCGGCGTCCATTCGTCGAGTAGATTGACCAGGCTGCGCGCCATGCGCGTCTTTGCCTGCCCGCGTTCGCCGAGGAAGATGATGTCCTGACCCGAAATGATCGCATTTTCCAGCTGCGGGATTACCGAGTCCTCATAGCCGAGCACCGAGGCGAATAGTGGCTCAGTCGAACGCAGCCGCGCAAGCAGATTTTTCCGCATCTCCTCACGCACCGGGAGCAGTTGATAGCCGCTCTCCCGCAAGTCTCCGAGGGTTTTCGGGAGATCTTTCACGGTCATATCTGGTTCCTCTCCGGAAAGGCTGAATCCCATGCGGCATCAACAGGATCGCAAGTACAACGCTATGTAGGGTTCGGAATGTCCGGGGACAAAACCCTTCGAAAGCCGATAGGGCAGATGCGGTCCAGTTATCAGGTTCAATCCTACAAAAGACCGTTGGCTACGGAAAGCCGCATTATTGCGCGCTAGTGACGGCTCATGCGCTCCGCCAAAGATGCGCCATCGGGAGGGATGCCAGTCAGTTCGGCGCGCTCGTCAAGCTGGAAGTACGCTTGCTGGACGAAGCGAATTCCGACGTAGCGCAGCGGCTCCGGCTCCCAGTCTGGTGAACGATGATTGACCGTTGGCAACAGCGTTAGCTCGGACTTCCGTCCGGCAATCAGGTCGGCGAGCACCCGCCCGGAGAGGTTGGTCGTCGACACGCCTTGCCCGGTGTAGCCTCGCGCCGTGGCAACGCCGGTCGTGCGGTTGTAGGACATTGTGGGCATCCAGTCCCGCGGAACCCCCAGCGGTCCGCCCCAGGCATGCGAAAATTGATCTTCTCGAACTGGCTTGAACCACTCCATCGTCGCCTGCCTGAGCATCTCGTGAGTCGGTTCATGCAGGTCATACGCATCTCTGATACTTGAACCAAAGTGATAGGGCGCCCCGCGACCCCCGAAGAGAATGCGGCCATCCGAGGTCTTCGACAAATAGTCGACCACGTACTTGCTCGATCCGATACATTCCCGACCGGCCCAGCCGATCTCCTCCCACTGATCCTCATCAAGCGGTTCGGTAAGAACAATCAGCGAATAGATAGGGATCAACTGGCGCGAAAGCTGTTCAAGCTGGGACAGATACGATTCGCCACATAGTACGATGACACCGGCGCGTAGGTCTCCGAGCTGGGTATGTAGGATCGGGCGCCTACCGGTTGAGTATCCGGTCGCCGCTGTCTGTTCGTAGATCGTTCCCCCCAGTCGCTCGACGGCCCTGGCAAGTCCGCGGACTAGTTTCCCTGGATGTATTGTCGCGCAATGCGGGTTGAACACCGATGCGATAGCGCCGCGCACACGCACCCGCTCCTGCGTTTCGGCCTCATTGAGAAGCCGATAGCCATCAGCGAAACCACGCGATCGGAGACCATCGACCGACTCCACTATGCTCTGAAGTTGGTGACGCCCACGAGCCAGCCGCAGCGCTCCGCCCTTCTCATAGTCGCAGTCGATCCCCTCCCTTTCAGCAACGTCTCCAACTTCGTCAACCGTCGCCACCATCTCTCGATGCACCTGACTGGCTGCCCCGGCGCCAAACCGGCGCTCGAGTTCACCAAGACTCAGCGGAAAACCGCCCGAGCACCAGCCACCATTCCTTCCGGATGCGCCAAATCCTGCGATTTCCTTTTCGACGATAGCGACCTTGAGACTGGGATCGTTCTTCAGAAGGTAGTACGCCGTCCAGAGGCCGGAGAAGCCTGCCCCGAGAATTGCCACATCAACATCAACCGAACCCGACAAAGATGGTCGAGGAGTGAGATCGTCTTCACAGGTCTCAAGCCAGTAACTATAGGTTGAATAGTCTCGTTCGGCCACATTGACCTCCTACATCCAGCTAATCCGTGGCGGCCGCGACACTGGCAAGCTCCGCTAGCGATACGAGTCGTGCCGGTGGGCGAGCGGTCATCGGTACGAGTTGGTCCAGAGGAATCCCAGTCTCATGACTGATCATCCTGGAAACGATGTACTCGGTGTCTCGCCCTTGCGCGATTCCCATACCGGCTCGTGTTCTGCGTTTCACATCGTTCACGCTGACGGCGCCGGCGCGAATCGCGTCACGAATCTGGCGTGCCGTGATCTGCTCCTCCCGATCAACCAGGACTTCGTCCGGAATCCGCGCAGGATCCGCAATCGGAGGACCAGGCTCTCGCCGTGAACCCAGTTTGGCAAGCGACCTGATCGCGTCATCTAGCTTCGGGTTCCCCGCCGCTGCGTAGCCAGCGATGAATCCCTCGGCAATCGTCACGTTCGCCGGCGCGAGCCCGGCAGCGTCGCCAACAACATAGACGCTATCAACGCTCGTCCGCATTGTTCGGTCCCGCGTCGGAACGTGGCAGCCATTGACCTCCGAATACTCCAGTTCGGCCATCACATGCCGCGCTAGCTCGGGGTCCGGAAGACTTCCCAAGGCCAGAATCACCGCGTCTGCCTCGACTTCTTGATCGTCGACCACGAGACGGCTGACCTGCCGGTCTCCTCGTGCCGCCAGGCCGTCCGGAGTCGGAGCACGCGAGACGACCGTGGCTCCCGCGAGGTCCAGATCGTCTGCCATCCGGTCCGCATCCATGCCCTGCCCGACAACTGCAACCCGTCGACCGGGAAGCACGCGATGCAAATGCATGAAGCGGCGAGCCGCCGTCGCGGTCATGGTGCCCGGCAAGGTCCAGCCCTCGAAGGGCCATACGATCTCCGTGGAACCGCTGGCGATGATGATCTTCTTTGCCTCGAGTTGATAGGAGTGCCCCGGGCTGACGACTCCCAGCAATCGATTTTCAAAGAGTCCCCAGACGATCGATTTGGGCCGGTAGTCAAGCCCGTCAACGGCAACCAGGTCTGGCGCTAGATGAGCCGCTTCGAATCCATATTTGCCATCGATGAAGTCGGGTGGACCATTAAGCCGCTCGAGCGACGTCCTCAACCACCCGCCTGGTGCGTCCTGCTCGTCAAGGAGGACCACACGCGACCCGCTTGATGCGGCAGCCCAGGCCGCCGCAATTCCAGACGCGCCAGCGCCGATGACCACGATCTCGGTAGCTTCTATCACGTTGACCCCTGCTTAGCTCCAAGACCCTCCTGAGTCTCGACGGTAATTCCGTCCCTAACCAGGGTCGTCATCAACTGGACGTTCGCCTCCCCGTCAACCATGCCGAGTTCTTCCAGCGAGCGACCAACGCCGGTAAAGACACCGCGCGGACCACCGGAACCGGGCAAAGTCCGACAACCACGTATGCCGTTAGCGAGCAGCGCGGCGGCTACCGGCTCGCCTTCGATAGCCGGAATCTCGACACCGTCAAAGGTGATGCTGACCATCTTCTGTTCCGAGTCCGGACCGAGTAGCGGATGGCGGAGTATGCGAAGATCGTTTGTCATGAGCTCCTCTTCAAGACGGGAATTCCACAAGCACTTTTACCATGATCAGGCACGGGTTCCCGGGCCAGTAGTCGTGAAGCTCCTCAACCGGCAGAAATCCCATTGATGCGTAGAATGCGCGAGTACGGCGGTAGCTCTCGTCCGGATGAGACGGTCCCAGAGTCTTAACCTCCAGCAGTTTGCATCCGGCAGCACGCGATTCGCGCCCGGCGTCTTCTACCAGATGCCGGCCGACACCGAGGCGATGGAAGTGAGGATGAACTGCCATCACATGAATCTCGGAAGTCACCTCATTGTGCTGATTCAAGCTGAGAAAGCCGACCACTTCGTTGTCGTGACGCGCTACGCGAGCGCCCAGTCTACGGATGTCTGCCGCGTAGGCCTGTATCGCCGAGTCAATTCCGAACCAGGCGGGCAACGAACGCAGGATCTGAACGCAAGGTTCCCAATCCTGCTCGCGCCCCTCTTCAATTGTGACTCCCTGATTCAGGTTCAGAGCCTACCTCGTTTCGTTCCCGACTATGACGAGCTGTGCCAGCACCCGATCCCTGACTTGCTGTGCTGTCGGGAGGTTTTCAACGAGTTGCCCATTGCTCATCAATTCGATCATCATCGGTGAATACCCGCCCGCCGCCGTGTCCGCGAGCGGTAGCACGCGATCAACGAGGGTTTGAGGATCTCTCCATACTTGCTTCGCGCCCGACATCTTGCCGCGCTTCGCGACCGGCTTCCCCTCAATCTCAACGATGTCCATACTGAAATCTATCGTCGGCGCGCTGGCGATACTTGTTCCTACGCCAAACGCGTCGACGATCGGTCGAAGCGCTTCAACTTCGTCTTCATCGAGCCCACCGCTTACTACAATCTTCACGTGTCGATGACCGCGCAAATCGAGTTCCCAGCGGACTTCTTCGATGATCTTCGCGAAATCGCCCCGGCGGCTACCGGGTGTATCAAGACGAACGCCAGCAAGTCGCTCGCCAAACGCTTCCGCGACCCTGATTGCTTCAAACTTCTCGTCCTCGAATGTGTCGATGAGGGAAATGCGCGGCACGTCGGCCGCGATCACAGCATCGTATAGACGCGTCGCCTCGACTGTGTCGCCCACAATTAGGATGAGCGCGTGCGGCATCGTTCCGGTCGGATCAGCGCCGAGAAGCTCCGCGCTCTTGATAACGCTCACTCCATCACACCCGCCGATGTAGGCTGAACGCTCAACCACTGGCGCGACGGAAGGATGCATTCTCCGCGCTCCAAAACTCACCAGCAGCCGGTCTTGAGCTCGATGCCGGATGCGTGCCGCCTTGGTGGCCACGCCCGACGACTGGCAGATGAAACCGAGGATGGCTGTTTCTAGCTGCGCGAAGGAAAGATAGCTACCGGAAAGCTCGAAGACCGGCTCATAGGGACGGATTATTGAACCCTCGGGCATCCCTCGCAAACTGACGTCCCGTAGCTCAAGCAGCGCGAAAACCTCTTCAAGTCCCGCGAACACCGCCCAAGGATACTCAGACGGCAAACCCTTCACCGCGAATTCCGCACGGACGTGCGGATTCAATCCGGCCCGTTCCAGGACAGCGACGGTACGCTCAAAGTAGACGTCCGCGGTTCGCCCTGATCGAATGTCGTCGACATCCGCCTGGTAGAACCTTGGCCGTCTCGACTCCGACCCGGTTGAGAATGACGCATCCTTCAAATTCAGTCCTTTCAACACCACCGGTTATGCTCTATTTGAGTATAACGTGACGCTATTCAATCCCCTCGACGGCCTTCCTTCGCCTGTATACTATGTACGTACACTGCTAGAGCCATTGAAAGGATCGTAGATTTGAGTCTGCCAACTGGTCAGGGAGTGTTGAGCCGCGACTCGATTCTCACGCTTTTGGGGGAGAACCCGCCACTGCTTGAGGACATGCCGGACCCGGAACAGCAGGTTCAGCCCAACGGTGTCGACATCACTATAGAATGCGTTTCCCGCTTTCGCGGTCCAGGATTGCTTGGTCGCACGAATGCGGCTCGAATCCTACCGGATACGGAAGATGTACCTTTCGAGACATATGACCGCCTTCACCTCCCGCAAGGCGCCTACCAGGTTCGATTCAATGAGACTGTCCATCTACCAGATTGGCTCATGGCCTACGCGCGACCGCGTTCGAGCCTGCTGCGCTCCGGAGTAGCGCTACACACAGCTGTCTGGGACGCCGGCTACTCCGGGCGTGGCGTTTCGCTGATGGTTGTCTATCACCCCGCGGGGTTCACGATCGAGCGCAATGCGCGCATCTGCCAACTTGTCTTTCACACGCTGATGGCCGCGACATCGGCTGGCTACAGCGGCATCTACCAACACGAAGGAACTGTTTCAGGATAGCTCGTTGGAGTCGTCTCGAGGGAGCTACCCGAAGGAACTCGCCCGGCATTGAGAAGGGCAATTGATACAATCGCCTCCGGTCCGACGTGTCGATGATCGGAGGGGTTATGCAGGGCGCGGAACGATTCCTCAGGGCATGCCAGCGGAAGTCCGTCGATTGCACTCCCGTCTGGTTCATGCGCCAGGCAGGACGATACCAGGCCGCGTATCGAGAAATCAGGAAAGACCACACGCTGCTCGATATCGTCGCCAGCGCTGAGCTTTCCGCAAAGGTCACGATGATTCCGATCGAGCAGATGCCGGTTGATGCCGCGATCATCTTCGCCGACATCCTGCCCCCCTTGGTGCCCATGGGTATGGATCTCGAGTTCGCAAAAGGCGAAGGGCCGGTACTTCACAATCCGATCTCAAACCAATCGGACATCCTCGCATTGCGGCAATTCGATCCACAGGTCGAACTCCACTCGACGATGGAAGCGCTACGCAGTGTACGGGGAATGCTCGACGGGCGAGCCGCACTTATCGGATTTGCTGGAGGCCCATTCACTCTGGCCAGCTATATGATTGAAGGCGGGTCGTCGCGGCAGTTTTTGAAGACAAAACAGCTGATGTATGGCGAGACCGGAACCTGGTCGATCCTCATGGAAAAACTCAGCGCGATGACTGTTGACTATTTGCTCGGTCAAATCGAAGCCGGCGCCCAGTGCGTGCAGATATTTGATTCCTGGGCGGGCGCGCTGGGTCCCGATGATTACAGATCCTTCGTGCTTCCTTCAACGAAATCAATCGTCGATCAATTGCGAGCGAACTCGGAAGTGCCAGTGATCCTGTTCGGGACAAACACAAGCGGGATGCTAGACGCGGTTAGCGACGCTGGCAGCCATGTCGTCGGGGTGGACTGGCGGATTTCTCTAGACAAAGCATGGGATGAAATCGGGCGCGATCGAGCGATTCAGGGCAACCTGGATCCAATCCGTCTCTTTGACAACGGGCAGGGCCTGAAGGAATCAGTCCAGCGCATTCTGACCGAAGCAAACGGGCATCCCGGACACATCTTCAATCTAGGTCACGGAATCCTCCCAGGAACTCCAGAGAACACGGTGGCGTCGGTGGTTGAGATGGTTCATACGTTGAGTGAAAGGGCGGCCTGATGTCAGGAAAGAACAAGAGCGTCGGCGTTGTGGTCATGGCCTACGGTGGGCCGAATTCGCTTGATGAGGTGCCGCCGTTCCTCGACGACATCCGGCGCGGGAGGCCGACACCCCAGGAACTGATCGATGAGATTACCGAACGATACCAACAGATCGGTGGTCGCTCGCCGATCCTCGAGCTCACCACCGCCCAGGCGCAAAGCATTGAATCGGTCCTCAATGACGTTGGAGACGGAAACGATTACCGATGCTACGTCGGGATGAGGCACTGGCATCCGTACATCGAAGAAGTCATGCCCGAGGTGCTTGCCGGGGGCCACGATCTCATCGTCGGCGCAGTGATGGCTCCACACTTCAGCCGGATGAGCGTTGGCGCGTACATGGGCAAGCTCGACAAGGCCCTCAAGGATCAAAGCGCGGATATCCCGGTTGCCCAGGTCCGCACCTGGAAAGCGGAACCCGAATTCGTTGATGCGGTGTCCGGCAAGATTCGTGATGCAATGGAACTTTACTATCCCGACAGGCAACTGAACGACGTTGTCGTGCTCTTTACCGCACATTCGCTCCCTGCCCGTGTACTTGAATCGGGAGATCCCTATCGCGAGGAGATTCTTGAGTCGGTAGATCTCGTCGCTACCCATATGGGATTGACGAATTATCGATTTGCATTTCAGAGCCAAGGCGCAACGGCCGATCCCTGGCTCGGACCAACGGTAGAAGAGACCCTTGAGCAGCTTGCCAGCGCGGGAGTCAGCGAACTCCTCTTCGTCCCGATCGGCTTCGTATGCGATCACGTCGAGGTGCTGTTCGATGTGGATATCGAGCACCGGGCTCAAGCGGAGCAACTCGGTATACGGCTTGAGCGCACGGAGATGTTGAACGACGACCCTGGCCTTGCCAAGGCTGTCGCGAACGCAGTGCGTGCCGCTGTCGCCGAAGCGAACTGATTGGTGTCCGCCACGGCGCTGGTCATCGGCGGCGGCATCTCCGGGCTAGCCGCGGCTGTTCAATTGAGAGACGATGGTTTCAACGTCCAACTCGTCGAAGCAAGCGAACGTCTCGGCGGTCCAATCTACACCGAGTACCGGGATGGCTACATCATCGATGCCGGTCCCGATTCATTTCTTTCCACGAAACCTGGAGGGATTGCGTTCGCGCAGAGACTTGGGATCGCAACCGATCTGATCAACACGAATCCTGACGGTGGCGGGACATACATCGTACGCGATTCCCGAATGGCGCCGTTGCCCGAAGGCATCACCATGCTTGTGCCAACCCAGTTCAGGCAAATCCTCGCCTCACCACTCCTCGACCTTCACGGTAAGCTCAGGCTCCTGACGGACTATTTTCTGCCAGCCCGCCAGGGGGACCGGGACGAGTCAGTAGCCTCGTTCATGCGCCGCCGCGTTGGAGCCCAGGCGTTCGAAAACCTCGCCGAACCCCTGCTTTCCGGGATCTTCGCCGGGGACGCTAGCAAATTGAGCATCCTCGCGACCTTTCCGCGCCTGCGCGAAGCCGAGCAGCGCCACGGCGGGCTCATCCGCGCAGCGCTGGCGGGACGACGGCTCGGGCAGGCACGACCCCAGAGCCGATACACGCCGTTCGTCAGCTTCCGTACCGGCCTTGGTTCGCTCGTTTCGGCTGCCGCGTCCCGCATCGGGGAAGAACGAACGTTCCTGGACACGAGGATCGAGTCAATCGAACGGCGCATGGATGGAAGCTACTCCGCATCAACGACCGACGGCCGAACATTCGAAGCTGACGCCGTTGTCCTTGCTACGCCTGCCGGGGTTAGCGCGCAGTTGCTCGCCAGCCTCGCACCGGCCGCATCCCGCGCGCTTGGCGAGATCTGCTATGTATCATCGGCAACTGTCTCGATGGGCTTCTCAGAGCGCGATGTGTCCGGCCATTCGGGAGGCAGGGGATTTGTCGTTCCCCGGGTAGAAGGTTTTGAGCTGACCGCCGCTACCTGGTCGAGTCGCAAATTCGCGGAGCGTGCGCCGGAGGGTCATGCGCTTCTCAGGGGCTTCGTCGGGAGGGCTGGTAACGAAGCTCCGGCGTTCTTGCCCGACGACCGGGTCATCGCAACCGTCCGGAGGGACCTGGCGGCAATCACCGGACTATCGGCGGACCCACTCTTCGCGCGCGTCTACCGGTGGCACAACGCCATGCCGCAGTACCACGTGGGTCACCGTGAACGGGTGGATTCGATTCAACAAGAAATTCGATCTGTGCGTGGCCTGGCGCTGGTCGGAGCAGCGTATCACGGCGTAGGGATCCCCGATTGCATCGCAAGCACGACCGAAGTTGCCAGGGGTCTTGCCCTCGAATTGGGAATCCAGACGAGCAGCCGGTAGCGTCCTCGCCAGCAGAGCTAAAGCCCCCAGACCCCCCAGATGAACAACGGCGTCACCAGCACCATGAGCAGGTTTAGCGGGCCACCCACGCGCACAAAGTCAGTAAATCTGTAGCCGCCCGGGCCGTAAACCATCGTGTTCGTCTGATAGCCAACCGGGGTCGTGAACGACGTCGATGCCGCGAACATGATCGCCAGAATGATTGCCTTCGGATCAAGTCCCAGGGTATCCGCCGTACTGATCCCGATAGGCACCATGACGACAACCGATGCGTTGTTGGAAATCAGTTCAGTCATGACTGTCGTTGTTGCATAGAAGATGTACAACACAACCAGCGAGGGGACATACTGGGCGACATCGACCGCAATATCCGCGAGAAGTTCTGCGCCACCGGTATTCTGGAGCGCGATGCCAACCGGAATCATTCCGGCTAGCAAAAAGATGACGTCCCATCGAATTGATTCGTGCAACTCGCGCACGTTCAGACAACCGGTAATCACCATCAGGACCGCGCCGACGATTGCTGTTACCAGGATCGGTTGGCCAAATGCTGCAAAGATGACAACCGCGGCGATTATTCCGACGGCAATCGGAATCTTGTTTGTCCGAAATGTCTCGATCTGTGGTTCCTCAGTCACGATGAATCCGCGCTCAGCCTTTATCCGCTCGATTGCTTCCGGGGACCCCTGAAGTAACAGCGTGTCACCGAATTCGAACCGAACCGCCCCCAGCCGCTCGCGGATCACCCGGCCATCTTTCCGCATTGCGATTACGGTCGTATCGTATCGATTTCGAAAGTTTGTCGTGATCAGGTTGCCGCCGATAAGATCGGAACTCGGACCAATCACGATCTCGAGGAGACGGATCTCGTGCGGTAGTTCATCCGTCCCTTCCAGACGTGCCTGTGCTTCTATCGCGAGTCGGGAATCTGCCTGAATCGCAACGAGTTCCTCAGTGCTGCCAAGTACGATCAAGATATCGTTGGCTCGCAGGAGCGTTTCTCCCCTGATGTTCATGATCCGGTCATCGCCGCGAATGATTTCAAGCAGTTGCACACCGAATTCCTGGCCAATCGCCGCCTCGGCGACGGTCTTGCCCACATACTCGGACTCCGCAGGAATCAACAGCTCGCTGAGGAATTCACTTACCATATACTCCCGTTCGGGCTCGCCTTCTTTCCCACGTTCCGGCAACAGCCTTGGCGCGATGAACAGGAGGTAGAGCCCTCCCGTGGCGAAGACCATCAAACCAATCATGGAGAAGTCGAACATACCGAACCCACCGAGGCCCGCCTGATCGGCAAGTTCGCTTGCGAGGATGTTGGTTGAAGTGCCGATCAACGTAACGACGCCGGCCAACTGAGAGACATAGGAGAGCGGGATGAGTAGCTTCGAAGGAGAGCGCCGCGACTCGCGCGCCATCCTGATCGCAGCCGGTATCAGAATGGCGACTGCGGCGGTGTTGTTAATAAACATCGAGATCGGGCCGGCAACGCCCTGAATCGTGACGAGTTGCCGCCGTTCGGCATTACCTCCCCACGCCACCATTCTTTGCGATATGTAGTTGATAGCCCCTGTACGCTGAATTCCGGCGGACAGGATAAACACAGCCAGTACCGTGACTGTCGCCGAGTTACTGAAACCTGAAATTGCATCCTGCAGGGACATTTCAAGCGGCTCGTGCAGGAGCAGAATCGTCGCCATAATCGCGAACGCGACAAAGTCTATCGGATAGACGTCAAGCGCAAATAGGACAAATGCAGCCAAAAGGATGGCAAAGGCCAACCCGATCTCCGGCGTCACGTCCGACTACCATGTTCCTTCGCTCGCATCCCGCGCCTAACCGCCGACACTTTGCCTGTACTGTCGAATCAGCTCGATATGTTCGTGTGGTCCCTGGAGGCCACCACCCATCGTCACGACCGACACGTGGCTTGCCCCGGCATCGCGCCATGCGGCCGTGACGTCGCCCCATTCGCTTGAAGGTATGTCGATGAGGCTGATGCGTCCTTCCATGCCAATTTCATCCGGGCTTCGGCCTGCCTCACGTGCAGCTTCGTGGATCTTTCCCATGTCTTCCGTGAGTTTCGCACCTGGAAGCCCGCGCGGGAAGTAGCCGTCGCCGATGCGCCCAGCACGCCGGAGCGTCGCATCTGCGTAACCGCCAATCCAAACAGGAATAGGTTGTTGCACCGGTAGAGGTTTGATTCCAGCTTCCGGGATCCTGTGCCAGCGACCTTCAAAGTCGACCACCTCATTCGTCCAGAGCTGTCGCATCACGTCGATCTGCTCTTCGGAACGCTGGCCCCGATCGCGGAAGTTCTCGTTCAGGCCAACGTATTCAACGTCATTCCAGCCGACCCCGATGCCCATTCGAAGCCGGCCGTTGCTCAGACGATCGAGCGATGCGGCCTGCTTAGCAACGAGCGCCGTCTGCCGCTGTGGAAGAATCACGACCCCGGTAACGAGCTCGACGCGCTCTGTGATCGCGGCGATATACGAGAATAGAACGAAAATCTCGTGGAAGACGGATTCCGACGTGTATGGACCACTCCAATCGGGCCGGTTCGCCGTGCTTGCCCCAAGCACGTGGTCGTATGCCAACAAGTGATCGTATCCGAGATCCTCCACCGCAAGCGCGAATGTTCGAACATCGATCGCTTCTTCGCCGATCTCCGTCTGTGGAAACACAACACCAATTCTCATACAGGCACTCCTAGTGGTGACATCAACTCGGTTACACAGCCATACGCGGGTAAGAGCAGATCTGACAAATTCAACGTCGTCAGGTTAGTGTAGCGTGGAAACGAATCGGATCAGCACGAGGAGAACGATGAATTCGCACGAACTACGCTTCGGAATCTGGACATCGCAGTCGAAACCGTGGCCCGAGACGCTCGGCGAATGGCAACTGGTTGAAGAGCTAGGGTTCGACTGCGCGGGTATCGTCGACCATTTCATGCCGACCGCTGGTGATGAGGATGGCTGGTTTCATGAAGGATGGACGATGCTCTCGGCCCTTGCCGCGCTGATTCCACGTCTGCGTCTAAGCATTCTGGTTTCCGGCAACACCTATCGAAATCCAGTGTTGTTGGCAAAGGAAGCGGCGACGGTTGACCACATCAGTGGCGGGAGGCTTGATCTCGGCATCGGCGCGGGCTGGTATGCCCGCGAGCATGACGCCTTCGGGTGGGACCTGCGCAGTCCCGGTGATCGAGTGGACATGCTCGAAGAAGCTCTCCAGATTTTCAAATCGCTTTTCGAGAACCGTCGCACGACCTTCAACGGTCGCTACTACCGCCTCGAAGACGCACCGTTTCAACCCGGCCCGCTCCAGGAACGGATGCCGATCATGATCGGCGCCCAGAAACCGCGCATGTTGCGACTCGTCGCGAAGTACGCCGACATATGGAACCTGAATCACGGACCGGCCGCGATGCGGGAATTCGGAGCAGAACTGAAGCGCGCCTGCGACGAGACCAATCGGGACGCATCCGAGATCCGATGGTCGGCGTTCGCATTTCGCGGAGTTCTCGATCGGGACCCGTTTGCCTCGCTCGATGATTTCAGGACGGTAACCGAACAATACATCGACGCTGGAGCGTCCGAGATCTATTTCAGGATGCCTGAAGACGCGAAAGGACGCGAGATCCTTGCACGAGCAGCCGGGGTGCTAGATTCCTATCGTTAGCCGCCTCCACGAAGGGTAGCTTCTCGCTCGATGAGTTGCCGGCGCAGGATCTTACCGCTGGCTGACTTTGGAATCGAGTCAACGAATTCCACCATTCGAATACGTTTCTGGGGAGCAACGAGTTCTGAGAGCCAGTCCATCAGTTCCTGTTCCGAAATCTCGTTGGCCCGGACGACGCAAGCTTTAGGTATCTGGCCCGTTTCTTCGTCCTCCACGGGGATGACCGCCACGTCGGCGACGGCAGGATGACCAAGCAAGAGCCCCTCTAACTCCGCCGGGGCAACCTGATAGGCATTGTATTTGATCAATTCCTTGACCCGGTCGACGATGAAGAATCGCTCCTGATCGTCATAATAGGCAAGGTCGCCTGTGCGTAGCCAACCCTCTTCGTCGATGACCGCCGCCGTCGTTTCGGGATTGTTGAGATATCCCTTCATGACCTGCGGTCCGCGAATTTGAAGCTCGCCCTGCTGGCCCGCGCCGAGTAGCTCCCCGCTATCGACATCAACCACACGAGCCTCAGTATTGGGGATCGGACGACCAATCGAAGCACGGATGTCGGGATGGGATTTGGCGGTGTGCGTGACCGGGCTTGTTTCGGTGAGGCCATAGCCTTGCAGAACGTCACAATCGATCCGAGCACCAATCTGGGCGGCAAGATCTTCTCCGAGCGGCGCAGCGCCGGAGAATATGGACTTCAGTGAGCTCAGGTCATACTCGTCCACGACCGGGCTCTTTGCCAGGGCAACCAGAATTGGAGGCACGACGTTGACCCGAGTGACCCGGTAGTCCTGAATGAGCCGCAGGAACATTTCTAGATCGAATCGCGGCATCGTCACGACAGTGGCACCGGTCCTGAGACTGTAGTTCATGATGACGAGCATCCCGTAGATGTGGAAGAAGGGCAGGACGCCAAGTATCACGTCATCCTCATGGATCAGTTCAAGATCTAGAATGCCGGCGCACTGACACATGTTCGCAACGAGATTGGAATGCGTCAGCATGACACCCTTGGGAAGACCGGTCGTGCCACTCGAATACGGCAGCACAACGAGGTCTACAAGCGAATCAACTCTTGCCGGTGCGAACGCGCCATCGCCGTTAACCAAGTCATCTAACGAGGTGGCGCCGGGAGCCTGCCCGAACACGACAATCTCACGGACCGCAGTTCCTTCCACCGCCGCCTTGGCAACGTCGAGAAAGGCCGGTGTCGTGAACACCATGACCGCTCCTGAGTCCTCAAGCTGCAGCCGCAACTCTCGTGGTGTGTACAGTGGATTCGCCGTTGTAGAGATTGCCCCAACGAGAGCAGCAGCATGAAACAGAACGGCATAGTCCGGCAGATTCGGACTGAATATCGCGATGACATCGCCTGGACCAATCCCGCGATGCTGGAGCCCGGCGGCGACGGCGCGAATTCTCCGGTCGAGTTGAGCATAGGTCATCGCCTGGCCGGTCTCGCCATCAATAATCGCTACTTTCTCGCCAAGCGCCGAGAAGCCGGCCATGACGTACTCAGGAACCGAAACGGGAGGAATCTCAACTTCAGGATATGGGCTCTGGACGATCATAAGCTTGCCTTTTCACATGCTTTCCAGCCGTCACACACGCTGTTACTCCGAGGAATGGTCACTAGCGTGCGAGTGCACCCATCGGGTCCCATGCGGGCAATACAACAGGCTCAAGCTCAAGAGACGCCTGAAGATGTGCGGGCAACCGATCACGATGCGCCGCAATTTCGAACACATGCTCGGCGAACCAGTTGTCGTTCATAGTGAAGTACCCCTGAACACCAGCCTTTTCGCCCCATGAATTCTCGACCCGCCACCGGCGGACGGCTCCATCTAGCACGTCTACGCCGGTGAAGAGCATCGCATGGGTCATCAACGTATCGTGGTAGAGTAGCCGGTCCGCTTTGTCGAGCCCGAAGTCGACCCCGTAGACAGCGTCAAGTTCGTAGAGATTCGCGTCCCAGATGCCGAGTTGCCGGTGCATCATCTTGCCGACGTCGCATCCGAACCAGACTGGCTCACCATCTTCGAGCGTGGAACGCGCAATATCTTTCATGAAACCAACGTCGACATTCAGATAGGTGACCGGATCTCCTCCGACAACATTGCCGAGGTATTTCACCGTGTAGGTTTGATCCGGTGAATTCGCGGGACGTGGATCGTGGACGAGGCAGACGTAGTCGTTTACCGGCAGCGACACGTATCTGGCTGCAAACTCCTGTGGGGTCATCTCATCATCCCGATGAAACTCGCCATCCCGGTCGGTCCATTGCCACCTGACGCACTTCGGAGGTGAACCAAGATGGATCGCAAGGACATCATGAATGTCGCCGAGCACGCCAAGCTTTGCCGCGCGTAGTTCCTCCGTTGATGCTCCCGCCTGACGAGCGTTGCGGAGGTCCCGGGCCCCTTGCCTGAGGATACTCAGGAGCACCTGGTTCATTCGGCGGGTCGCGCCGGAAGACTGAGTCTCCGGCATCGCAGCTTTAGGAACTAGCCCATGCTTCTTGACCAGGGCGACAAACATGTTCCATTGTCCGCCATCTTCAAGAGGCCGGTCTAGCAGAAATCCCACAGTCCGATCATCCAGCGGCTCGTCCACCGTTTCGATGATCGCCTCAAGAAGGTAATTCGACCGTTCGAGCTTGTCCCAGAACAGGACGTACGCCTGGCTAAACTCGAAATTCTTCAGCTTCATCTTGCGGCTCGCGCCAACCCGGAGGAGGTTCAGACCAGCGAACGCCCAACAGCGTCCAGTTTGCCCCTGGCTGGTGACCTTCCAGTCGTCGAGGGACGTCGAGAACGTGTGATCGGTTTCGTTGATGACGCCGCGGTTAAGCGCAATGTGGTCGACTGATGTGCGGGTCACCGCGTTCTGGGCGACTCGGTTGGCGGGCAATCCATCGAAGGCGGCCCTGAATTCCGCCACCGTCGAAGCGTCCAACCTGCCCGGGATCGCTTCACTATCATCTGCTTCAGCCCGCTGGCGCCTGTCATGGGTGACGGTCATAAGTCACGGCCCTTTCAATTCCGACCGAGTTCGATATCGGCCATCCTAGACGAAATTACTCGTCTGCGCGTATGAACTGATGGCATGCGAACGACAGGGGACCATCCCCGGCGGTACTGGATCGCATCACCGATCGCACTTCGACTATCCTGGGTCTTCTGCCGGCCCGGGCATCTTGATGCGGCGGTAGAGGCAGCCGATATAGTAATGTCCCAACGCGCGCCTCCTGGCCGCGATGATTGTTGCTCATGAGAATCGGGGGAAAGGTGACGGACAGTCAGGGCCGGCTCGCGCTGTCATTCGATGTCGGCGGGACATTTACCGACTTTGTGCTCGTGGATCTCGACATCGGAGATGTCGTGTACCGTCATAAAGTGCTTACGAACGCGTCATTCCCGTCGCGCGGTGTCCTCCGAGGATGGCAGGAGATAGCTTCCAGGTCCGGCATGTCAGCGAGTGACATCGAATTCGCCGTTCACTCGACGACGCTGGTCACAAACAGCGTCATAGAGCGAAAGGGCGCCAGAACGGCGCTGGTTACAACATGCGGATTCCGTGACGTCATCGAGCTTGCACGGGAGCAGATGTACGACATCTATGATCTTTTTGCTCCCCCGCCGGATCCGCTCGTCTGCCGGGAACTGCGTCTTGAAGTAGACGAGCGGGTCCTGGCAAGCGGCAAGATCCTTCAAAGCCCTAGCGAAGCTGAACTTCAGCGGCTTATTCTGGAGTTGAGCGCCCTTGACATCGAAGCAGTCGCCATCTCTTTCCTGCACAGCTTCCGCAATCCGACGAATGAGCAGGTTGTCGCGAAAGCGATCCGGGAGGGTATACCAGCTATTCAAGTGTCGTTGAGCTCCGAAGTGGCTCCGATCGCCGGTGAGTACGAGCGAACATCCACCGTTGTCGCGGATGCCTTCACGAAACCGGCACTAGCAGCGTATGTATCCGATTTGCGCAACTCGCTCGCCGAATCCGGGCTGCGATCCGAACTGCACCTCATGATGTCTTCGGGAGAGATTGCTTCCGCCGAAACGGCGATACAGCGGCCGATCAGGTTGCTTGAATCCGGACCCGCGTCCGGAGCGATTGCCGCAGCGTTTTACGGTCGGATCGCCGGGTATGACGATGTCTTATCACTCGATATGGGCGGCACCACCGCGAAAGCGTGTGTCATCGAGGGTGGAAAACCAGAGATGGCGCACCAGCTCGAAGCAGCCCGGGTGCGGCGATTTATGAAGGGATCTGGCCTGCCGATCGTCGCGCCCGTCGTCGATCTCATCGAAATCGGCGCCGGCGGCGGGTCCATCGCGCGCCGGGACGAACTTGGACTACTGAAAGTCGGGCCCGATTCAGCTGGCGCAGATCCCGGCCCGGCGTGCTACGGCCTTGGAGGTACGCAGGCAACCGTCTCGGACGCGAATCTCTTGCTGGGCTATCTAAACGCTGACTACTTCCTCGGGGGTGACATCACGCTAAACCCCGAACGTGCCGCGAATGCCATCGGGAAGTTAGCGGCGGAGATCGGCTTAACTCCGGAGCAGACAGCCTGGGGCATTCACCGCGTCGTCAATGAGAATATGGCCGCAGCCGCCAGGGTGCATATCGTCGAGCGCAACCGGGATCCTCGATCGCTGGCGATTATCGCTTTCGGTGGCGCTGGCCCCGCGCACGCCGTTACCGTTGCAAAGATTCTCGGAAGCCCGGCGGTGATCTTTCCTCCTGGCGCCGGGGTGGCTTCGGCGCTCGGCTCGCTCGTTGCTCCAATCGCCTTCTCCACCGGACGCACGTACCTCACAAGGTTGGATGAAGCGGACTGGAAGGCCATCAATGCATTGTTTCAGGGACTTGAGACCGCGGCGGTAGCCGAGTTGGCATCGGCAGGCGTCGACCCCGGCGATGTGACAATCCGGCGTTGGGCTGAGATGCGTCTTGAGGGCCAGTATCACGAAATCGACGTTCCGCTGCCTTCCGGCACCCTCGGGAAGGAACACATCGATTCGATCCGCTCCAGATTCGACGAAGCGTACGCGGACCGCTACGGCAGAGTGCTCGAAGGTCTGCCAGTTGAGGGACTCCAATGGCGGTTAACCGCGACGGGACCCGATCGCGCGGTTCGGCTACGCCAACATCAGTTGGAAAGCCATGACGCGTCAGATGCCATCAAAAACCTCCGGCCGGTGTACTTCGACGGTCACGGACGGATTGACACGCCAGTCTATGACCGTGATCTCCTGCGCCCAGGAATGACCTTCGAAGGTCCGGCGGTCGTAGAAGAGCGGGAATCCACGTGCATCATTCATCCGGGTGACCGCGCTCGAGTTGACAGTTACCTTTCACTAGTCATCACATTCGATCGAGAAGGAGACGAGTAGATGAGTCCAAATACAGCTCAATCCGTCGATTCCGACTTCGATCCAGTCTCGCTTGAAATCATGTGGAGCCGCCTGATCAACATTGCCGATGAAATGTGGACGACGGTCTTGCGGACTGCGGTATCAACCATCATCGGCGCCGCTCAGGATTTCGGTTGTGAGCTGCACGACCGCAATGGTGATTCACTGGCCCACTCCTACCGCTCAATGCCGGTCTTCAACCTGATCATGCCGGAGGTCGTCCGGGCGATCATCGAGAAGCATCCGTTGAGCGATATGCGCCCGGGGGATGTCTTTGCGACCAACGATCCCTGGATCTGCGCTGGTCACCTGGACGATATCGCCGTGGTCACACCGATATTCCGCCATGGCCAGGTCGTGGCATTTGCGAACACCGTCGCGCATACGTCATCGATTGGTGGGGCGCTCGACGGAATCAGCGTCAAAGACCTCCATGAAGAGGGTCTATTTTTTCCCATCCTCAAGCTCTACGACCAGGGCAGACCGAACGAGACTCTGTTCGCGATCATTCGTCACAATGTACGCCAGCCGGACATGGTGCTGACCGACATCGAAGCCCAGGTTGCGGCCAACGTCGTTGCAGATCGGAGAGTGGTTGCATTTCTTGATGAGTACGGCCTTGACTCGCTGGAAGGTCTGGGCCGGACCATACAGGGTCGAACCGAGCTGGCGATGAGGCGGGAGATCGAAGCGGTTCCCGACGGGTTTTACGTGGCTGAAGAGATCATTGAAGGAAATGGCGATCCGCTTCCGCTCAGAGTCAAAATCGAGGTACGAGGAGACGACCTCTTCGTCGACTATGAAGGATCAGCAGCCCAGACGCTCGGCGGCGGCATAAATTGCGCGTTCAACTACACCCGGGCGCACACGGTGTATCCGCTCAAGTGTCTGCTGTCTCCGGGTGTGCCGAACAACGAAGGCAGTTTCAAGCCGATCCATGTAAGCGCTCCGCAACGGTCGATATTGAACGCCCTTCCGCCTGCATCGGTAAACACACGCACCAAGACCGGTTGGCACCTGCACACATTGATTTTTCGGGCACTCGCCGACGCGCTGCCAGAGCGCGTCCAGGCAGGCAATGGACTGATGTACACCTTCCGCGCATACGCTCGCGATGAAGCAGGCAGTCCGCAGAATGCCCATTTCATCTGCGGCGGTGGGCGCGGCGCCGGTTATGGGCATCAGGGCGCGACACGGAACTGCTTCCCATCGAGCGCCGGAAATGTCCCGGTTGAGATATTCGAGAGTCGCATCCCGCTACTCATCGAAGAGAACGTGCTGGTCGACAACAACGGAGAAGGGCGCTGGAACGGCGCGCCCGGGCAGCGCGTATCCGTGCGCAAGATCCCGGGCCATAGTCTCCCGGTCAACATCTACGTTCACCCTGACCGGCTGCGCTTTCCAGCGCCTGGACTCTTTGGCGGAGAGCCGAGCGAAATCAACAAGCTGCTGAAGAACGGCGTCGATCTCGCCCCTGATGGTGTGCTGGCAAGCGGAGAGATCGTGCTCAATGATCCAGCCGACACATTCACATCAGTCGTCGCTGGCGGTGGGGGCTACGGCAGACCAGGGGAAACGGAAAGCAATGAGTTATCAACTGGCCAGATCCATGAAACCGGACGGGGTTAGCCTGCTACTTTAGCTGCTTCCTGTTTCCGGGCTCGGTTGCGGTCGTGATGGGACAGAAGCGCTTTCCTCAGCCGTAGGCTCTTCGGCGTCACTTCAAGCAACTCATCGTCTGCAAGAAAATCCAGTGACTGCTCGAGACTGAGCACGACGGCCGGCGTTAGTCGCTCGGTTGAATCTGAACCAGCGGCGCGCATGTTGGTCAGCTTCTTGCCCCGGCAGACGTTGATCGGAAGATCTTCCTGGCGAGGATGGTAACCAACAATCATCCCTTCATACACAACCGTGCCTGGCTCGACAAAGGTCGACCCACGTACCTGGGCGTTCGCGATTCCGTGAGAAAGCGCGATGCCGCTCTCGGATGCGACTAGGGCGCCACTACGGCTCGTACTGATCTCGCCCAACCACGGCTCATATCCGGTAAGGCGGGACGCAATCGATCCGTTGCCGCGTGTGGCGGTCAGGAAGGCGTTTCGCAGGCCAATCAATCCCCTGGTTGGGATCGAAAACTCCAATCGCACATTGCCTCGCCCGTCGTTGACCATATCGGTCATGCGCGCCTTGCGACTGCCAACAAGCTCCGTGACCGGCCCGACGTGATCCTCTGTTGTATCGATCACGAGGTGTTCAACCGGCTCTGAAAGTTCCCCGTCGATGACCCTGGTAATGACCTCCGGTCGCGATACCTGGAACTCATAGCCTTCGCGCCGGACCGTCTCAATGAGAATCGAGAGATGAAGTTCGCCTCGACCGGATACCGAGAACTGATCGGGCTGGTCGCCCGGCTCCACACGCAGTGCGTAATTCGTTTCAAGCTCCCGAGTCAATCGATCGCCCAGCTGGCGCGACGTTGAATACTGACCCTCTTGACCAGCGAGCGGCGATGTGTTGACGCCGAATGTGAGCTTCAACGTTGGCTCCTGAACCGGAATTGACGGCAGGGCTTCAGGTACGTTGGGATCCGTGATCGTGGCGCCGATCTTCGCGTCCGGAAAGCCGGTCAGTGCAACGATCTCTCCGGCTGGGGCCAGGTCGGCGGGGCGGCGGGACAAACCTTCGAACGTATGGATGGAGGTCACTTTCTGAGTCGCTGATGGGCCATTGCCATCGATGTGGGTCAAGACGTCTCCGGACTTGACCGATCCGCGTGCGATCCGGCCGATCGCTATTCGCCCGATGTGTGGATCGTATCCGAGGGAAGCTATCTGAAGCTGAAATGGGCCATCTTGGTCAACGCTTGGCGCGGGAACCGCGTTGAGGATGGTGTCTAGGAGAGGGCGGAGATCGTCCGACAGCTGGTCGACGGAGAATCCAGCACGCCCCTCTCGAGCGATCGTGAAGATGGTCGGGAATTCGAGTTGTTCGGAGTCTGTGGCAATTTCGAGGAAGAGATCGTGAATCTTCTCAACCACATACTCGGGCCTGGAAAATGGACGATCAACCTTGTTCACGACGACGATCGGACGCAGTCCCAGTCCGAGCGCCTGGGTCAATACTGCTCGCGTTTGGGGCATCGGCCCTTCCACGGCATCGACGAGTAACAGACACCCGTCTGCCATGTTGAGCACGCGCTCCACTTCGCCACCAAAGTCAGCATGGCCCGGTGTATCGATAATGTTGATCTTGACCCCGGAATAGGTAATCGACGCGTTCTTCGAGAGAATGGTTATGCCGCGCTCTCGTTCAAGGTCGTTGGCGTCCATGATCAATTCACCCGCCGCGTCAGGATCTCGAAAAATGTCGGACTGTTTGAGCAATCCGTCAACCAGCGTTGTCTTGCCATGGTCGACGTGGGCGATGATCGCAATGTTTCGGAGTTCCACGTTTTGCTTTGGATCCTTCACTATGGTCGATGTTGCGGGCGTGAGGCGATTCGCGGAAGTGCGAAGCAGGCGCCAGATACCTCTCAGCAATTGACCCGCCCAGAGCTGGACGGGTCACGTCTTCTTCCAATTCTACCGCAGCGAACCTCGCCCCCCGATTCTTGCGCCTTTTCCACCGATGGACGCGTTTCTCTCCGTGGTGGACGTCTGCTAGCGAACCAACGGGCGTTTCTAGCGCCGGAGATATGGGTATCAGAGCCTCCCAAGGAACAGGGAATTTCACCCATGCGCTTACATCTCTCCGGGGATAGTCTAGATACATGACGCGTAACGACGCGCGAAACCAAGAACGCGAGCGGGCAATGGAGCGCGCTCACATGAAGCCAAAGGAGGCATGTATGTCAGCACCAGGCCGTGTTGAAGCCATTGAAGGCAATCCTCACCTGGAACTTCGATTGCTAGCGCCGGTGTTCTCCACCGTCTTCGTCGGGATGCTGTGGTGGATCGGGTTTCGCCCCTTCATTAGCCAGGCCGCTGCCAATATCGGAGCATCCGTTCCGATCGTCGGTCAGGTGATAACAATGGGAGCGCTCGTGACGGCGCTCGCTGGTTTGTTCACGGGACCAGTCGCCGATCACTATGGTCATCGACGAAGCATTATGGTCGGGCTAGGTTTCTTGTCAGCGGGCTCGGCAGTTATCGCTCTTTCCCCGCACGTCCTCTTGCTGGCCGTCGGGGGTGTTGTGGGCGGCCTCGGCATGGCGATGACCTACGGGGTAGCGTTCGGCGTGGTCTCGACGCATTTCGACGGCAGTTCGCGAAGCAGAGCCCTCGGGATGACTCAAGCGGCTGCGTCGATCGCAGTTGTTGTTGGAGTTCCCGCCCTGATCATGGTCGCATCCGTCATTCAGTGGCGCGGATCTTTCCTGGTGCTGGCGGTTGCGTTCCTGTTCGCGCTGGCGCTTGTTTCGAAACTCTTACCGTCAGACCCGCCTACGACAGGACGATGCGCCTCTCCACGAAGAATTCTCGCGAACTACCGCCCACTCATCGCAATTGCACCGATGCGTGTGCTCTACTTCGCTTCGATGCTGCGATCTGTTGCTGCTACCGGTCTCGCTGTCTACCTCGGCGCATTCTATTTTGACGTACTCGACTTCTCCAACCGTGAGGCCAGCATGGCGTTCATGCTGGAGGGTGCCGGTCTGGCAATCGGCAATGTTGCCGGCGGGGGACGCCTGGGTGGCTTCAATCCACGGCGAACGTTCGGGGTCGGCACGTCAATGATCGGGATCGGAGCGGTCGCAATCTACAGCCTTCAACCGGGACCGCTCCCAACCGTGGCGATCGCCATGGTGATGGCCTTCGTGACTGGCGTTACGTTTACAAGTCTGACAACGCTACTTGCTCAGGAGACGCCCATCGGCGCTGCGACAACGATGGTGCTCAACATCTCGACGATCGCCATCGGAGCGGCACTTGGAAGCGCCATCGGCGGTGTTCTGCTGGAAGTGGGGAGCTTCCGTCTGATCGGAGTCGCATCGCTCCTGGTCGCGCTCGCGGCAGCCGCGCTTGTTCATGCTCCACTTCCATCGACGACAACTCAAGACACGACCATTGGGACCGCGGTTCCCGAGAACGGCGTATGATCGGTCGGCGCATCAGCGCCGGAATTCAGCAGAGCAGTCAATTGGGTAGTTCTGCACATGTATGAACGATTCGGAGGTCCTACTATACGAGCATCCAGGTAATGGAGCCTGGACACATGCCTCGTCATTGACATGGGCAGCGCAATGAAGCGCAGTGATTCAGCCAAAGGAGGCTAACCATGAGTGCATTGTCGGTTACCAGGATGTACCATCCCAGCGGTCAATCCCCTACTATCCCCGGCGGCCTCGCCGGTTGGACTGAGCCGCTGGAGATAACAAGCGAGCGGCGCGTCGTCACGATCCTCTTCTGTGATGTCGTCGGGTCAACCACCATGGCCGAACTCCTGGACCCCGAGGAGTGGGGTGACATCATGAACGATGTCTATCGTCTGATGTTACGCCCGATCGAGCGCTACGAGGGCACGATTATTCGACTCATGGGAGATTCCATCCTGGCACTCTTCGGAGCGCCTCACGCGCACGAAGACGATCCCCAGCGTGCGATCCTCGCTTCCCTTGAAATCGTCGAGGGGATTGCTTCGCTCCAGGAGCGCATACGCCGGCAGCATGACCTCGAATTCAATGTGCGAATCGGCATCAACACCGGACTTGTCGTCGTCGGGGCCTTTGGCGCGGACCATGTTAGCGAGTACACCGCCATGGGCGACGCGATCAACGTCGCGGCTCGACTGGAGGAAATGGCCAAGCCCGGCACGATTCTCGTCGGAGCCTCCACGTTTCACTTCGCGGAGCCGTTCTTCGAATTCGAGTCTCTCGGAGACACCGGCATTCGGGGCAAGGCAAAACACGAGCTGATCTATCGGGTGTTTGGAAAGAAGCAGCCGGTCGGGCGGCTCTGGGATGTTAGCGGCCGTGATCTTCCATTCACTGGCAGGGATCGAGAGCTAGACGCCATCCGAACTGCGGTCGATGAGCTGCGACTCCAGCGCCGGGGCCGGATCGTTGCTATCAGCGGCGAAGCCGGAGTCGGAAAAACGCGACTGGTCGAGGAGGCACTTAGGTACGTAAAGTCACGTCCAGCCGAAGACGGCGGATTATCAGTTGCGGTGCTAGAAAATCGGGTTAACCCCCACGACGGGAACAGGCCATACGCAGCGGTGCAGGCTCGCTTCAGAAAAGTGTTCGGCATCGATGAGAACGATTCGTCCGAAGTCGTTCGCAAGAAGTTCATCGAAAGCACCCGGCACTTCCCCAGCGAGTTCCGCGAGCGAGCAGCCCGCGTCATCCAGCGCGTCATGGCCCTCGACATCGACGAGTTCTCGGGGACGAATGACCCGGAGTTCGAGCCAGACGAGTTCAAGGTCGAGCTAGCCTCAGTCGTGCTCCAGATCGTCCAGGGCTGGAATCCCGGAGGAGCGTTCATGCTCGTTGGCGAGGACTATCACTGGATAGACATGGCATCGATGGAGATTGTCAGCCAGCTTTACGAGCTACTGGGCGACGCCCCGGTCCTGTTTCTCTTCACATTCCGGCCAGACCCAACCAGCCCGTTGATGAATGTCCTTGGAAAAGTGAGGGAGACTTACACCGAGCATCTGCTGGAGATCAACCTCGGTCCGTTGCCATCCACTGACGCAGCACGGCTCGTCTCAGAGCTTACCTGCGACGATTCGCCGGAAGCTCGCGCCATACAGGAACTTATCTTGAACAGGTCTGAAGGAAATCCGCTGTTCATCGAGGAACTCATCAATGCGCTCGTCGAACAGGAAGTCCTCGTACGCGATGTCTCGGGTAGACATCGCTGGTGTGTCGCCGATGGAGCGTCGGACAGCCGGCCGTCGATACCCACAAACTTGCAAGCGTTGCTGCTCGAGCGCATCGATCGTTTGCCGGCTGGACCTCGTCGAACGCTGCAGCAGGCGTCGGTGCTGGGCCGCACATTCAGCCGGAGGCTGCTAGAGGAATTCGTTCAGCAAGAAGCAAGCATTGGCGCCGACATCGACATGCTCATAGATCTGGACATGCTGCGACCTGACAGCGGTCCGTCGGAAGATACGCTGACCTTTCGGCATGCGATGATCGCCGAGGCGGCATACAACACGATCCTACTGCGACACCGCCGACAGTTTCATCTCATGGCAGGCGAAGCAACCGAGCGAGTCTACTCAGACCGTCAGAACGAGCATTCCGGGGACATCGGGTATCACTACTACAAGGCTCAAGACGTCCGGGGGATAGGCTGGCTGGTTCGCGCCGCTGAACAGGCGCAAAGCGTCTACGAACCGAACGCGGTGATCGACTATGCAACAAAAGCCGTCAATCTGGCGCGAGAACAAAATCAGGAAGAACCCCTGAAAGCGCTCCTCTTACGCGGTCACGCGATGGACATGATCGGGAAGTTTGAAAGCGCCCGTGATGACTTCCAAAACGGAGTCGCGATCGCACGCCAGCAAGAGAGCAGAGAACTCGAATGGGAAGCCCTTATCGCGCTGGGCGCTCTCTGGGCAGAATCCGACTATCGTCTTGCTGGCAAGCTAATCCGCGAGGCGCTTGACCTCGCGAGAAACATGAACGACGACACGCGCATCGCTCACAGCCTGAACCGTCTGGGCAACTGGCATGTCAATATTGGCGAACCTCAGATCGCGCGTCAATATCACTCCGATGCCCGATCGATCTTCGAACGTCAGAAGAACGATCGGGGACTTGCGGAAACGATTGACCTGCTTGGGCTTTCATACTACTTGTCCGGAGACTTCATGAGCGCCGAGGCGTCATTCAGGGAATCCGTTGAAATGTTCGAAGATCTGGGAGACAGTCGCGGTCTATCCTCAAGCCTTGCAATGCTCGCGATCACCGGCGGTGGGATAGATAGTGAAACGTCAGTGCCAGCCGACGGCGATTTTGCGGAGTGGATAGCGTATGGGCGACGGGCGCTGGAGACGGCGGATTCCATCGGATGGAATGCGGGCCGAGCGTTCGCGCTGATCGCGATCGGAGAAGTGTTTGCCACGTACGGAGAACCAGGCGAGGCAATTGCATCTCTAGAACGAGCGCTGGAAATCGCTCGTTCTGTCGGACACCGACAGTGGAGTCTTGCCGCTGCTCAGACCCTTGGCAGCGTAGCAATCCAGCATTTCTCATTCGAACGGGCGAGCGCGTACCTGGACGAATCGCTTGAGCGTGCACGGGAACTTGGATCGGCGTACTGGACGATGTGGGCGATCACAAGCCTGGCAGACCTTCATATCGCAAGAGGGGATCGCGAGTTTGCGCGTGAATTGCTAGAGAGCGAGATAGGGCCGGATTCGTCCCTCGAGTCTCTCGGCCAACGACGACTCCTGCACCGCCGCGCGAAGCTTGCCGTTGCCGAAGGCGATACGGCATCAGCTATTGCGACAGCCGACCGGCTCCAGCGGACTGTGCCAGAGAACTCCAGGGAAGTAACGATTCCTGAACTGTCACTCGTGAAAGGGCAAGCGCTAACGACGTCAGGCCAATACCCAGCAGCCATCCGGGAGTTGACCGCGGCGTCAGAGAGCCCTGTCGCAACCAGAGATCGGTCGTTGAGACTGAAGATCGAACAGGCGCTCGCGGCGGCCCATCTTGGCGCAGGCGACGACAATTTGGCGATGAGCCACCTCAACCGGACGCAAGAACTGGCTGAGCAGATAAGCGCGCGTCTGCCCGACGGAGAGTGGCGTACAGCCTTCGAGTCTGGGGTTTCTGGGCTGCTCGATTTCCCGCACTCGTTTGCCAGTGAAAAGGATATCCGAGAGGTGATTGGGTAACTTGGCGTACAGATCACTATAATTGGGCCCGACCACATTCACCCGACGGACGGGCCACCGTCCCATCACTGTGCTTCGGCGAAGGAGGCCAACATTTTCGTCGGACGCCAGGAGGAATCGAGAGCCCTCAAAAGTGCAGTCCTGTCCGCGCTAGCTGGACAGGGCAGCCTGGCGTTTGTCAGCGGTGAAATGGGCATCGGCAAGACGACACTTGTACGCCAGATCGTTGAAGAAACCGGGCAACAAGGAATTCGTGTTGTTTCCGGCCTGTGCTATGACCTTGAAACGACGCGGCCCTACAGTGTCTGGATCGATCTCGCGAGGATGTATCGACCTGTTGCTGAGGAACCGACCCTACCAACCGGTATTGAACGCATGGCCACCGGCGGCGTGCCCCCGCCGGTGGAACTCGCCGGGCAGTTCGAGGACTTCTTGCGAGACCTGGCGGGCACACGTGGCTTGTTGCTTGTGCTGGAAGATTTGCACTGGTCCGACCAGGCATCGCTAGAAGTGTTACGGGTGCTCAGCCGGCGTGTTCGAAATGACCCGATCGCGATCATCGCAACCTATCGAGACATCGACCTTACACCACAGGCGCCACTCTATCGCATGTTGCCATCGCTAGTTCGAGAGCCGAAGGCGACGCGAGTGGTGCTGCATCGTTTCGATCGATCCGACATTGCGTCGCTGGTCAAGCGACACTACCCTCTCGCAAGCGGTGACAGCCGGCGTCTGGTCGATTTTCTCAACCGCTACGCTGAAGGAAATCCGTTCTTCGTTGAGGAGGTCTTGCATGCGCTCGAAGCCGATCGCATCCTGATCCGGCGCCAGCCACTCGACCAGATAGGGGATCCATTCTGGTCACTGGGGGATCTCGAGAAACTCCAGATGCCGCCACTCGTTCAGCAAGTCATCGACGGCAGGCTTGCAAGACTGGACAATTCCACCCGGGAAGCGCTGGAGATTGCCTCGGTCATCGGGCAGGAAGTGCCGCCTCCACTCTGGCAGGCACTGACGGAGCGAGACGTCGACCATCTCGCGCCAATCGTTGAAGAAGCAATGGCGATAGGGATACTTGAGGAACTGTCGAACAGAAACAGCCTATCATTCACCCACGCATTGATTCGGGAAGCGCTCTACAACAGCCTCTTTCTCCTCCGGCGCAGAGAGCTTCACCGAGTGATCGCCGAGTACCTGGCCGACGATCCGCTTCCCGATCCCGATACCGTTGCCCACCATTTCTATCTCGCTGGCGACCCGCGCGCGGCGGACTGGTTGATCGTCGCTGGACGGCGATCAATCGAGGCGGCTGCATACATGGCGGCGGCGGCGAGGTTTGAAGAAGCGTTGTCGATCCTCGACCGCAACGCAGCCCGCAGGGACGATCACACATGGTTGCTGTTTGAGACTGCGGAAGCCTACCGTTACGTCGACACGGCAAAATCGATCGGGCTTCTTGACCTCGCTCTCGATCGGGGTCGAGAAATCGGCGACAGGGCTATCCTTGCGACAGGGACCTGGCTACGTGGTCGAATCCGAGCATTTGCTGGCGAGAATTCCGTCGAAGAGCTTGATCGTGGCGTGTCGCTATACGAGGGTCTTTCCGCGGGCGAAAGACAACGAATTCGCGCAAGCCATCTGAGTCACGTCGTCAGCTACGGCACGCTTTCACAAATGCTCGCACAATTTGGTCGCCACAAGGAAGCGATCGACCGCGCCAACACATTCTTTCAGATGCTGGAAGATGGCGAAATCGAGCGCGACGCGAACGAAATCGGCGAGGCCCACATGGGACTTGCCCTCTCGTACGCGGCCATTGGGGACGTGGATCGGGCTCGCTCGGAGTTCGCCGCGTCGCGTCGGCGCCGCAATGAAGTCAACAACTCGCACGGCGTCGCTGGCGCATATGACTGGGAGTACGTCGCGCTCGACAAGGCATATCTCGCCGACAATCCTGCCGCCTGTCGCGAGACGATCAGGCTTGCCGACGAATACTGGTCTCGATCGGACTTCACTCGCCTGATCGAGATCCAGTCACCGCCTCACATCACCGAGGGCCACATCCTTCTTGGTGAATGGGAGGAAGCGCGGCGCAGGGCGGAAGCTTGCCTGGAAATACCAATCCTCCGCTCAGGGAGTACATTGCTGATCACGGAGCTGGATTTGCTTCAAGGCAATTTCGAGCAGGCAGCCGCGAGGATCCGGTCGGCATTGCCTGATGGCCACAACACGGAACCGAGTGTCTGGCTCGCACACAATACGATGGAGATGCTTCGGGTTGCGTTCGAACTGGAGCTGGTCCAGGGAAATCACCAGGAAGCAAGAGCCTGGGCGAATGCCTACGGCAAGTGGGCAACCTGGACTGATCGACTACCGGCCCTTGCCAAACATCGGCTAAATGACATTGCGCTCGCATTTGCAGAAGGTGAACTCGACCTGGCGGGCCGGAAAGCAAGCGATCTAATCGACTTCGCGAAATCTCCGAGGCAGCCGCTTGCCCTGATGTCAGCACATCGATGGTTTGGGCGCGTTTATCTAGGGAAGGGCAATCTCGACGATTCCCAGTCGCACCTTGACCTTGCGTTGAAGATAGCAAAAAGCTGTGACGCGCCTCTCGAAATCGCGAGATCGATGCTTGCCCTCGCCCTCCTTGCTCGGGCCCAGAATGATCTAGATGTGGCCACGGGACTCGCCGACACAGCCCGCGAAATTGGAGAGCGGCTCAGCGCCCGTCCGTTCTTGCAGGAAGTCGAGGAGTTCAGCCGGCTACCCCAGCCAGCAAGATCTAGCACAGTCCCTGGCGGTCTGTCACCGCGAGAGATCGACGTTTTGCGGTTGGTCGCCCGGGGAATGACCGACGCCGAGGTGGCGGAAGCGCTCTCGATCAGCCCGCGCACCGTTGGCAGACACCTCTCCTCGGTGTACTCCAAGCTTGAGGTAAGCTCCAGGACAGCTGCCACAGCGTTCGCTTTCGAGCACGGACTTGCAACCCCCTGATTCGACAGCCCTTTCGACCAACGATACACATCTGACTTGAAAACAGCCCATAGTCTCACCACCTGCAATGTTGCACAGTTGTAACGTGCTTGGGCCTTCTGTGACTCGGGTGTAGCGCAATTCCGGCTATAGTCGGTCCACAGGATTCGCAGCTACACGATTGGATCTCGACGATGCTCTGGTATTGCAGGTACTCCTGGCATCCCACAACGACCCGCGAGCAGGTCGCCCAACGCGTCGTGCGCCAACACGATGCCGGCGCCAACATGCCGGAGAAGATCCAGGGATGGTTCGATCTCGCAGGCGGAGGCGCCGGTTTCTTGCTGATTGAGACGGACAACCCCCAGGATCTCACTGACATCCTCCAGCCCTATATGGATCTGATGGACGTGGATGTCCATTGCGTGATCGAAAACGACTATAACGCCACGATTGGGAGATTGCGCGAAGTTACCTGAGACGACGATCAACGCAGACGCTCGGCAAGAACCGGCCGGCCAACTTCTCGCAAGACAGGGCCACGTAGGTGGTCGAAGGTCAGCCCGAATGCTCCAATAGTCGTTCCCTCGCTGGCTTGTCCGGCCGGCGGGGAGCGAACGACTATTGGAGCAGCCCGTGACTGGCCGTGCCGATAACCCTCTCCGACCCTATGACAGTTCGTGACTGAGGCGGACATCACCCACAACTCGACGGAAGGTGACTGGCGCAAGCGTCGAGCTTGAGGGCGCGCGAAGGCCTGCAACCTACGTTCCGGTTGTTCATGAGCCCCGCCTCGTCGAGAAAGACGGGCGTTCCTTTCCACGTTCCCCGGCAATAACTCTTCACGGCCGCAAACGAGAGCGTGACGCTGCCCGGCCCTGAGCGATGTATCCGCTCTCGTTCGTTGTCCGCGCCGCGCGTCACAAAGCTATCGCCCGGCCTGGGAATGCAGAACTTTCCGCCCGGCCCACCAGGGGATGGTCGCGTCTTCCGGCGCCGTCTCGATCGGTGCGCCCGGTCCACCTCGTGCAGACAAGATGAACCGGGTATTCCCCCAGCGTATCCGGATCTGGTCTGGCGCCGGCCCTCACCGTCGCTGTTTCACTCGGATGGTGTATCTCGTCGTTCATCTTCCTCGATAAGGAGGCTCTCCAAATCGATGTCACCGCGGCTGACGCGTTCCCAACAGGTCGCGCAAATCCGATTTACGTGATCGTGTTCGGCGAGTAGCGAACTGCTTTCGACGTCACGCAATTGACTGGATGACACAACAATCCCACAGACGTCGCACTCTGCAGTATCGTCGCCAGCATGGGTCCTTCTCTGGCCTATGAGTTCTTCACCAGACATGCTCAACATATCCTTTCCATGGACTATTTCGATACTCGCAAGCACATAGCCGGTTTACTAAAGATCAGGGTCAGGGGCGATCCAAGACATTCAGGCTAGGCATTTCGCTCGGCGGACGCAACCACATGGATGCCACTGATGACGCTATCAGGGCTTAGGGAAATCGAGTCGATCCCGATGCCAACAAGGAATTCAGCGAACTCCGGGTAATTCGAGGGGGCTTCCCCACAGATCCCCACTGGAGTACCGGATTCGTGCGCTTTCTCCACAAGCTCCACGATCATTCGTTTGACCGCGTCGTTTCGTTCATCGAACAGGTGGGCGAGGTCTGACGAATCCCGATCGATGCCCAGGACCAACTGCGTGAGATCGTTGCTGCCGATTGAAAAGCCGTCGAATCGTTCAGCGAATTCACGCGCCAGCACGATGTTCGAGGGAATCTCCGCCATCACATAGACCTGAAGACCATCTTCGCCACGCTCAAGACCATGGTCACGCATGACTTCCAGAACCCGGTCGGCCTCTTCCAGCGTGCGGCAAAACGGAATCATGACGATGATGTTTTCCAGGCCGATATGCTCGCGCACTCTTCGAATCGCGGCACATTCGAGCGCAAATCCCTCGCGGTACCGGTCGTCGTAATATCGCGATGCCCCGCGGAAACCAAGCATGGGGTTCGATTCTTCAGGCTCGAAGCCACGTCCGCCAATCAGATCGGCGTACTCGTTCGTCTTGAAATCGCTCATGCGTACGATGACCGGATGCGGATAGTGAGGCGCTGCAATCTTCGCGATGCCTAGCGCCAGCCGCTCTACGAAGTACTCTCGCTTGTCAGGATACGCTCTCGTGAGCTGCGAAATCTGCTCGATCGCTTCCGCGCCGGTCACCCGCTCCGGATGAATCAATGCCATGGGATGGATCTTGATGTGATTGTTGACGATGAACTCCATCCGGGCGAGCCCGATGCCTTTGCTCGGAAGCCTCCACCAGCGCAAAGACGCCGCGGGACTTGCGATGTTGATCATGATCTTCGTCCGGGTCTCAGGAAGGTTGTCGAGGTGTTCTTCGGATTCCTCGTATTCAAGGATGCCGTCATAGATCGTGCCTTCGTCGCCGAGGCACGATATCGTCACTTGCTGGCCGCTATGAAGCTTCTCGGTTGCGTTTCCAGTTCCGACGATCGCCGGGATCCCCAGTTCTCGACTGACGATCGCCGCATGGCAGGTCCGTCCTCCGTGATCGGTGATGATTCCCGCCGCGCGTCGCAACGCTGGCACCCAATCTGGGTCGGTCATTTCGGTGACCAGAATCGACCCCGGTTCGAAGTGGGCGATGTCATCGCTGTGCCGGATAACCTGCACGGTGCCAGCCGACACGGCAGATCCAATCGCAAGTCCGCTCAGGAGCACGGCCCCTTTCGAAGTCAGGCTGTAGTTCTTTATCGAAGTCGCCTCACGACGAGACTCAACCGTTTCGGGACGGGCCTGGAGGATGAACAGATCTCCAGCCTCGCCATCCCGCGCCCATTCGATGTCCATCTCCCGTCCATAGTGAGCTTCGATGTCCCTTGCCCAACGCGCGAGCTGTACGATCTCCGCGTCTTCGAGCACGAATCTGGAACGTTCCTGTTCGGTTGTCGGCACGAGCTCTGTCGATAGTTCGTTGCCAACGTTCGAATAGACCAGTTTCTGTTCGTTCGCGCCTTGCTCTTTTTCGATGATCGGCATGTGCTTGGCACTAGCGAGCAGCGGCTCGAAGACCATGTACTCGTCCGGATCAACGATGCCCTTGACCACCGTTTCCCCGAGTCCCCAGGCGGCATTAATTAGAACGATGTCTGGAAACCCGGTCTCTGTATCGAGCGTGAACATGACTCCGGCGCCTGCCAGATCGGACCGCACCATCTTCTGGACGCCGACCGAAAGCGCGACCTGCATGTGGTCGAAACCGTGTGCCTCGCGGTAACTGATCGCCCGGTCGGTGAAGAGCGATGCCATACATTTCTTGCACGCTTCCAGAAGTTCACGCTCTCCTCTGACATTTAGATACGTCTCCTGCTGTCCCGCGAAGCTCGCCTGGGGGAGATCTTCGGCTGTCGCGCTGCTGCGCACCGCTACATCAGCGTCAGAAATGCCCAGCGCTGAGGACAACGCACGATATCCGCCGGCTATCTCGCTAGCAATCGCCGGAGGGATCTCGGACGCCAGGATCAGATCGCGGATAGCCAACCCGGTTTCCGCTAACGGGCTGCGGGCATTGCGATACGCCTCAATCAACGCCCGAATATCATCACGTATGCTGGCGCCGTCGATAAACGCCCAGTAAGCCGCGGCGGTCGTGGCGAATCCATCTGGAACGCGAATACCTCGACCAGACAGCGCCCCTATCATTTCCCCCAGGGATGCGTTCTTCCCACCAACAACGGCAACATCTCCGAGATCGAGATCTCTGAACGGGATAACATACTGGCTCTTCTTGATCATGGGTTGGAATCTCCAGGCTCCGCTGGCGACAATAGATATCACTTAGTGTGGGCTGACCTGCGTACAAGCCGCGTGACACGTTTGTGACGATTGATTCAATTTCGTTACAGTCCTTGACGGTTCACGCACGACTTCTGTCCCACCATCCGTGCCCGCTATCACGGCACCCCGGGCCGTTCCCCTTGGATAGAAGCGATAGGTCTTGACGCCCGAATCGAGCCAGAGTCGACCGCTTCACGGTGGATGCAGCGGCGTCATAACGGCACAACGAGGAACTGGGGGCTCGACATTCACAGTTGGAGCCCGTCGCAAGAAATCAGACGGCAGTCGCGTATCTTGCCGTGTTAGTGTTTCTGGGGACTAGCCTGCCTGTGCGATTGATGACGCGAGGAGCGAGAGTGAAACAAGACAAAGCGCAACCAGGGGTCGGTATCTCTCGTAAAGAGCTGATAGCTGCGCGAAGGAGCTTCCAAGAGCAGTTCGCCCCAATTCCCCTTGCATATTCAACGGATGGAACGACGTTCGGCTATGAGGCGCCCCTGGACTATCCAATTCCGGCCGGAAGCTACGTGGACATTCGCACTGCTGGCGGAGAGAGGTATCTCGGGCAAGTAATCTCGAAGACGATCGACATGCGCCATGGTCCCGAGCTTGCGATTGATGGAGAGCAGCGCATCGGCCTAGCTCTGGAAGGAGCGTCTGTCGCACAAGTGACTGTCCGGCCCGAGATTCGTTTCATCGAGGGCGAAGGGATGTTACTGGGGAGAGCCGACGGAAGCAGCCTGGGTCAGCTTCGCTCAACCGACATCTTCCAGGACGCTGAGTTTACAACCGCAGACGGCGGATTCGTCAATTTGCATCTGCAGCGCACTTCCGATGATGGACTCGACGTTGGAGTCGCGACCTACGGCAATGAAGACTCCACTGTCTCGCTGAGCACGAGCGGATTCGGAAGGCATACGTTCCTCTGCGGACAATCAGGTTCGGGGAAGACATACTCGCTTGGTGTGGTCCTGGAGCGATTACTTTTGCGTTCGGGACTCCGCATGGTGATCATTGATCCGAATTCTGACTTCGTCCGGCTCGGGCAAGTCCGGGAAGACGCATCAGAAACGTTCGTTGCGGCAGAGATCGAAGCGTATGAGAATCTGGCCGGTGACATACGGGTGTTCCGCCCGAACCCAGACCAGGGAGAATACAATCTCTCGATCAAATTCGGAGATCTCGCGCGCCAGGAGAAAGCACTTGTGCTCCAGTTGGACCCGTTAGCGGACCGTGAGGAGTACAGCAGCTTCTGGACAATCGTGGATCTCCTCGGCCGAGAAACAGTCGAGCTTGGTGACGTGTTAGACGCAGCGATGCGTAACCCATCAGCGGAGTCGCGTCAGATCAATCTTCGCGTCCGGAATCTCGGAATCTCTGATTGGTCGCTCTGGTGTAAGAAAGGCGAACGATCGCTCATCGACCAGATCGACGACGACTGGCGCGCAATGGTTCTGGACATTGGAACGCTTGGTCTTCCCGCTGAGAAGCAAGTAGCCACGCTCGCGTTCCTTAGTCAACTCTGGCGCCGGAGAAATGAACGCAAGCCGGTCTTGATCGTTATCGACGAAGCCCACAATATATGCCCGGCGGAGTCGGAAGACGCCCTCCAGGATCTTTTGACGCAGTTCGTCATTAGAATCGCAGGTGAAGGTCGCAAATTCGGTCTCTATTTGCTGCTCTGCTCACAACGTCCCCAGAAGATTCATCCGAATGTTCTCTCGCAGTGTGACAACCTCATGCTTATGAGGATGAACTCGAGCGCCGATCTCCTCTACCTTGCTGATGCCTTTTCATTCGTCCCCCGAGATCTCCTGGAAGAGGCATCGCACTTCCGGCAGGGAGAGTCCCTCGCGGCCGGTCCGATATGTGCAACACCGACGTTCTTGAAGTTTCGGCGGCGACTCACCCGGGAAGGCGGCAGCGACGTGCCATCTGACTGGACCAGGAAATCCAGCGATTGGTGATGAAGTCTGCGTATGCCAAAGTTACGGAACCGACTCGGTCGGCAGGCGCTTGGCAAACCCCGTGAATGGCTGTCGCATGGCGCCCAACAATTAGCAGAGAATCAGCGCGTCGCCGCACTCCGGCAACGTTTGAAGCGCTCATTCGCAGGCCGTGTTACGCAAAATTACCTGAGTGACGACGTCGACGGGCTGGCAGCGATGCTAGCGTACAATGCGCTGTTCTCGCTGATGCCAGTATTGATGGCGATTGGAATTGTGATCGGGGTCGTTGTTCAAGACGACTCCCGGCGCGACGAACTGTCTAGCATCGTCACTGAGGAGCTTCCCCAGTCGCTTTCCGAACCGGTGGCATCGTGGATTGACACGGCATCCAGCGATCTTCGAAGCGTTGGTTTGGTGACCGTTATCACGTTGCTCTATGGCGGCAGCCGCTTGTATGGCGGACTCGATCGTTGCTTCGCCGTGGTCTACCGATCGGAACGTCATGGTTACATCGAGCGAAAATTCTGGGCGCTACTCGTCGCACCAGCCCTGGCAATGGTTCTTGTGTTCGCGACCGCTATTTCCGCGCTGGCGACCGGTCTCTTCGGAACGCCGCTGGCAAAGTACCTGGACATCGATCCTACCGTGGAGGAGTTCTTGTCAGTCTACGTGTTGGCGTTTCTGTTGGGATTTGCGATGAGCCTGGTCGCGTATGGCGCAATTCCGCGAAACGGCTCCGGCTGGCGCGGTTCGATGCCAGGAGCCGCCGTTGCCGGCCTCCTCTTCGTGCTTCTCTCGCAACTGTATCCGATCTATATCAGTCTGACCGGTGGATTCAGCGCATACGGGGCGGTGTTCGGCCTTGGATTGCTCTTCATGTTCTGGCTCTATCTTGCGGCCCAAATCATCATCATTGGCGCCGAGATTTGCGCCGCCACTTCAGGAGCACGCGAACGGAACGAACAGCGCGCCAACGGCTAGCCCCGATCATTCTCCGGCGCGGACGGAATACATGCGGTATTGCAGGTAGGGACGTACCGCTGGCGCGTCTCGCGACCGACATTGACACTTGTCCGTGAAGACATGGGAATCCAGATCAACAGGCGCCACCGGTGGCGTCTCTACCGAGACCAAACCAGCTTCTCCGTGAATGATCCAGGCTAACAGGGTCCTCCGGCGCCGGAGATAGTTCGATCATTGTGCAAAAGCCGGAAATGCCAGCCGGCCCCTGATCGATGATCCTTTCGGCTGGCATTTCTGAGACTGGGCCGGCGTTTAGGTAGTCGCCGGAGTAGATTCCAATTCAGTTGTCGGGCCGGCTGATTCTGTGTCCGCGGACTCAGGAACTGGCGGCGGCATCAGCAACGTTCGGCGTTTCCAAAGTCCAACCGCCACCATTGCTACCGCAGCCAAGAACAGTACCAGTAGAATCGAGTAGAGATACTCAATCAGATCGTCAAAAGTCGTTCCCACGATCGAGCGTCCGGCACTGCCATCCACCGCCAGGACGATGGACGATCGCGCCGGTAGCGTCATCAAGACGAGGATCACTATCTCGGCAATGAGGAAAATACCGGTCCAGGCCACCATACTGTAGCGAAGAATCGGCTGGCTCCAGACACGAGCAATCATGAACACGGTAAGTGCGAAGCCCAGGATAACGACGAGCCAGGTCGACCAGACGATCGCATTTGCCACTGGCCCAAGGTCAGGCAGCTGATTGACGTCGACGATCACCAGTTCATCCGGCAGATCAGCGGCTTCGATCTGGGCCGCGGCATCTGGAGCAATACCAGCGATGACACTTTGAAGGATGTTCTGCAAACCGCTAATGTCGATCGACACCGTGCCACCATCGTTGAAAAGGATGTTCCACATCTTCGCGGCAGTAAACTCCGTCACAGCTTCAAACAATGACGATCCGAGAATCGCAGTAATGACCTTTTCGAGTGGATCTCGGACCAGGGCCCGAAGGATCGGATACTGATCAAGCACGTTGTCCACAATCGCCCGGGAGATGACTTCCCGCGTCTCCTGGGCAGAAAGAACGTCTTGCGAAAGCGACACGAAACCATCCTCGGAAATCACTGTTGACTGCACCCAGAAGCCAACGCTGCTCACCGATATCAGTAAGGTGCCAAGGACCAGCAGCAGAATTGACCATCGCCGGGCAACATGCATGAATGAAGGAGCTGGACTTTCAGTTTCCATCGTCATAGGTTCCTATTCGTTCTGTCCACAGATTGCTTACGACCAACTTCGTCATCCACGGGAACGCAGGCCCCCCCCACCGCCTTGGGCGACTACCCGGCTAAAAATCGCCTGAACCTGGCGCCGAAAACCGGAAGCTCCTTTTCCAGCCGGCTCGAACCAACTGCACAACTGGAACGCAACCGCGAGACTATCCGACCGGATCCCGCTCTAATCCCTTGCAGTCCAGCATGATCTATCAGTACCCGGACAATCAATCAACCTACATCCGTCGATACGGTGCCTTGGAGGTGGATCGGCTGTTCATAGCTCTGCCGCCGAGACTATGCCTCGGCCGGCTCGACCTTCTCGGCACTCTCGGCCATTTCGACCGTCTCATCCGGAATGGCGTAGTTTTCGACCTCTGCGCCCAGGGCTGTCATCACCGACCGCGTCGCCGCGACTTCGAAATCGTCAGCCATCACGACCAGCGCCGCGCCGCCCTTCTGCAAATGCTCATCAAGGCGCACCTTGTCCTGGTCGGTGAGACCGAGATTCTTGTGGAACAGGGCGCCGGTTGCTGCCCCTGCGGCGGCGCCGACCAACGCGCTTCCCCACAAAGTAGCTCCGCCGGTCAGCACGGCCGTGCTGACCGCGAGAATGGTTCCCCACTTCGCGCCAGTGCCGGTGGCCCTTGCCCCGACTTTCTCGACCTTTATCTTGTCATTCTCCCAAGTGAGAATGCCGATCCCACCGAGCTTGATTGCATCGGTAACCCGGTCCCACTCCATCACATCACCGGCAACGGACTCCGCCTTTTCCTTGCTGCCGCAATACCCGATTACAACGTGATGTCCTTTGTCTGCCATTCTTCGTTCGCCCTTCGCTTATCAACCAAATCTGAAACAAATCACCGGTTGAGATTCACACACAACGAATCGAGAGATCTGAGAGTCCAACGAATCGGAAAAGGCGCGAACTGCTCGACCAACGAAACTAACCTTGTGCCTCGCTGGACTTCAATAACTCAGTCATGCGCCATTGGCGAGGCAACGTTACCTGCCATTTGAACAGTGATCAACTCCCGAGGATCTTCGCCTTTTGTGCCTCAAATTCCTCTTCGGTGAGAATGCCCTGATCTTTCAGTCCAGCCAGTTTCTGGAGTGCTTCGATCTTGTCATCCATTGTCTCCGCTGGAGGGGCTGCCGGCGGTGGCGCGGCACTTCCTTCCGGATAAGGCTCCGGGTCATACTCTTGCTGCGCGTCATAAGCAGCTTGCTGCTGTTCGGATTCCTTCCTCTGCTGGTGCTGCCCGACTTTCCCGGCAACCACCGTCGCGGTCCCGGCAACCACGGCCGTCCGACCCACCGTACGCACCAAGCGCCGTCTACGCCCTCGTCTCCGCATCATAGTGTTTGCTCCTTACTACTCGGGTTCGTCGAGAACTTCCGCCAGATGCTCCAACGGGATACGACCTGACGAGGCCACCACGCCGCCTGCTCTGCGGATTGAACCAGCCAGCGGGATCGCCCACTTGTTCTCCCAAACGACAAACATGGCCGCCGTATTGGGCTCTAGAACCTCTGCGGCCGCCACCACATCGTCCTCGGACAGCAATCCGGACGCGTCCTCGGCAAACACCCTGAGACCACCGATCTCATCTTCATCCATGTCGGTGATTTCCAGGCCAGTGATTGAACCGTCCTGGTCCTTCTTTATGAATACGAGATCGAGAATCGAGATGACTCCCCGGCTCACCAGATCGAGAATCGCAGGTGAAATTTCACCATTGAATCGGTTTTCTGGAAACTCGATCAGTGCATAGTCAATGAACCCGAGTTCACGCCGTTCTTCATCCAATTACGTTCCTCCAATCGTACGGCTAAGAGACAGCCCCCAGCGGGGCTTCACCACACAACTCCGGCATGCTAGTTGAAGATAAACTCGAGCAGGAGTCCCCAGGCAACAGCTCCCAGCAGAAACGCTACGAGCAATGTGCCACAGCCAACGACCGCCCTGAGTACACTTGGCAACGCCAGGAATTTATCGAGAAGGCGTTCCCCTCGGGATTCGAGCAACTCATCGTGAAGTTGCGATTTGTCAAAAGATCCGTCTTCCATTTTGCTGGCCGCCTTTCACCGAAGCTACCATCGCCAACTCGATCGGGTATCGAGCTCATTCTCCCCCGAGGAATCACACACACAGTGTAGTCGAATTGATCGGATTCCCGCGCGTAACGCCCTGCAATCCTGCCGACTCGGTGATTGCACTCCGAATGGCTACGATCCCGACGCTGCGAGTAGCTCCGATCTATTCGCTGGCATCTTTCAACTCGCGCACCCGCGATCTCCAGATTTACCCAGTGAATATTCCCTCAGTAGCGCAACGTGGAATCTAGCACGTAGTTTCCACGCCTCCACTTTCCGTTGCCGCACCTAGTACGCGTCGCATCGGGATCTTCATGCTAGCGCACGATCATTATCTGGGCAACAGCAACAGCGGTTGACGCGAATCACAGTATTCTGTCGGCTACGATGATTGATTGGGAGGTTATCGGGATAGGCGTTGTCCAGCAGGATGAATGTTTGGGAGAGTCGCTATGTTTAGCACGGAATACGGAGAACTCATTGAGTGGATTGGCGAGGTCATTGCGCTTCTTGGTGTTTCGATCATTGTCTTCGGCGCCGTACTCTCAACCGTCTACTTCGTCCGCAACGCGCGCCGGTTGCCAGACTTCAACGAGGCCTACACAATCTATCGACGTCAACTTGGTCGCGGGCTGTTGCTAGGTCTCGAAGTCCTGGTGGCCGCAGATATCATTGAAACGGTCTCTCTTGACCCCTCGCTTGAATCTGCCGCCAGCCTCGGGATCATTGTTCTCATCCGCACGTTCCTGAGTTTCACCCTTGATCTCGAGATTGACGGTAAGTGGCCCTGGCAACGCGGGGACGATCAGTCACAGGCATCCAGTACGGGCTAGCGGCTGGCAACGATGCGCCAAAAGCTGTTCGGTCCGTTTGCTGTCCGGTAGATTCTCATCGCGCAACTGATACGAGTGTTAAGGCAGACATCATCAATGAAGCTTCGACAGGCTGCGTGCTCCAGGTGATTCACAATGTGGACCGTGTCCTCCGCCGCAATCCGTCTGGCTGCCCCGTTCAGTTGCGATTAGCCAGATGGCCAACGTCGATTAGACCATTGGTCGCGCTCGAATCGCTCTTTCGACCCCCCACACCAGCGGAGATGTCGGGGTTGGACTTCGGTGCATAGGCGCTTTTGGCAGGTCCTCTAACGTGTCATTTGGTCGATATCACGCTGGTACCGGGCGTTCATCTCCAGATCGTAACGTGAACCTGGCTTCGCGGGCAGGATTGCCCCGATGAGCCAGAGGACCGGAAGGAGGATCCCGATTATGAATAGTACGGTGTGCCCCTTCCTGAGCGTGTATACGGCAACCGTAAAGAGCATGAACAGATAGATGATGAAGAGACCTGCTCCAGTGACCCACTCCATGCGACATACCCTTTCCACTTCCAACGAAGGCCCAGACAACTTGCCCGTAAATTCAGAGAGCGGCCCGAAGCCAATGCACGCGTACGGACGCCAGACGTCTCGTCAGGCAACTGGTCCGGCGGGAGGCACCGGCTCCCCCGAGCCCTGGAACGAATGAACCGCATCGAGAATCGTCAGGTACACATTCCCTTCGCCGATCACATCCATCAGATCGGAGCGGGCCGCCTCGCTCAGCACCGCGAGTCGAACACGCACGATCATAACCTGAATCCCGTTCTTTCGAAGGTCACGCAAGAGATCGGTCAGCCCTTCAAGGGCCGAAAAGTCGACATCCGTAATCCCTTCGGCGTCCAGGATGATACAACGCACCGGGTCGTCTACTTCATCTCGACGGTGGATCTCATCTCGCAGGAAGTCCTCAAATCCCTCATGGTTGGCAAAGAACATCAGCCCATCAAGGCGGACGATGAGTAGATTCGGGTACGTTTCAGCACCACTCCAATCTTCGACATCACGGAACGTATTGCTCTGATCAACGCGGCCCAGGATTGCAACATTCGGCCGGGATACGCGTCCGATTAGCACCAGAAGTGATAGACCCACCGTGATCAGAATACCCTCGGCGATTCCAAACGTGAGCACACCGAGAAGGGTGGCAACGTAGAACCAGATTTCGTACCGGCCGACGTCCCAGATCCGCCTGGCATGGCTATAGCTGATCATGCTGGAAACAGCGGTGATGATGATTGCCGCCAACACCGTTTCAGGCAAGTCCTCGAAAATGAATGCAAGCGCTACAACAACAATAATCACCACAAGGGCGGTCACCATGCCGGCCGCCTGGGTCCGGGCGCCGGCCTCGACGTTGACACTAGATCGCGAAAGGCTACCGTCAACCGGAAAGCCTTGAAAGATGCCCGCGGCGATGTTCCCACCCCCAACGGCGATCAACTCCTGATCGGGACTAATCTTGTAATGGTGTTCCACTGCATAACCACGAGCGACGGCGATGCCCTCGACGTATGCAACCAGGCCGATCGCAAATGCCATGGGCGCGAGCGCCTGAAGATCATCCATTGACAAGTCGGTGGGCCAGACAGGAGCCGGAAAGCCGGTCGGGATGTCGCCCGCAACCTCAACTCCACGGCTTTCGAGGTTGCTGAATGTCATGAGGAGGATACTCCCGAGGACCACGATCAGAGCCGCCGGCCACAGCGGCCGCAACCGCTCGATCGAGATGATGAGTGCACCGCTTACGATACCGAGCATGAGCGTCCAGTAGTTGGCTTCGTCCAGATCCCGGATGAGCGACGCGATCTTCGGAAAGAACAGGCCGCTGCCCCCTTCAACCCCAAATAGCTTGGGGAGTTGACCGGCGATGACAATCAGAGCCGCTCCTGCCTTGAATCCGGTAATCACCGGCTCCGAGAGAAATGATGCGATGAACCCGAGTCGCAGAACGCCAGCGACGGCCAGAATCACGCCGACCATCAACGCCAGTGTGGCCGCAATCGTGGCGTATCGACCCGGATCTCCCTGCGCGAGCGGGACAACCGCTGCGGCCGTCATGATTGCGAGCGTTGACGAGGGACCGAACTGGAGATGACGAGAGGTGCCGATTAGGCCGTAGACAACGAGCGGGACCGTTGCAGCGTACAGCCCTGTGACCGGTGGCAGACCGGCGAGTTGGGCATAGGCCATAGAAGCAGGAATCACGAGCGCGCCCACGGTTACTCCCGAAACAGCATCCCACCGGAGATACTCCCGCTTGTAGGCAGGTAGCCAGGCAAGAATCGGAATGTACCGGCGGACGAGCGCAAGCCACGACAGCGAATCACTTCTACCTGCTGGATTCGACAAGCGTCGACCTTGCCTCTCGTAGTTAGTTCGGATCGCCACATTCGATCAGTGCCATCGCGAATCGGATATGCAGGTGCGTACGGCCAGATTCGACAACGCGAAATAGTCGCGTACTTCGGACTTGGCTGCAACCGGAGAAGGCTATGAAATGCGCTTGCCGGATATGCGTTCGATGGACTTTGAGAAACCGACTTCACCAGAATGATTCGTTAGCTCCGAAGTGCAGTTACCTGCTGGACACTCCGTCTGGTCGTTGAAGCGGCACTTCCGCGCTCCCGAGGCCGCGAACGTGAGTCTGCCAAGCATCCTGATTCCCCAGTTGGTCTGCAACGTGACTGCTCTCCTTTCCGGCCGACTTGCAGCGATCTTGCTGCTGCGTGCAATAGCCTCCAGACCCTAGCGCTCTTCTCAGACATCTTCAGTCTGATCTTCTCGATCCATTTACCGCCCCAAGGTGTAAGCGGCATGACTCTCCTATACTTGGAGCTGCAATCGGACTTCGACGCATCGACGTTGACATCCTCTGATGAAGGTCCGAATGACGTAGAAGAGGAGCCAGGATGATGCTATCCGCAACCAGGTGGGACCGTTGATTCAAGAAATGGCAGTTTAGATGACTGAAGGCAGTTCTTCGATTGTGCCCGAACCACCGTTTCCAGGCATGGTCTGGGTGCCAGGCGGGCACTTCAGGATGGGGTCTGATCACCATTACGAGGAAGAAGCTCCCGCCCACTCCGTGCACGTATCAGGTTTCTGGATGGACAGGTATCCAGTGACGAACGCGGAGTTCCGGCAATTCGTCAAGGCAACTGGGTATGTAACGGTTGCGGAGATCGCGCCGAAGGCGGAGGACTACCCCGGTGCAATACCCGAAATGTTGGTTCCGGGCGGCCTCGTATTCACCGGCACACCCGGTCCGGTGAGTTTGCACGATTGGTCACAGTGGTGGGAGTGGGTGCCGGGCGCACAATGGCGTAGCCCCACCGGACCGGGAAGTTCGATCAGCAAGTTGGGTAGACATCCGGTCGTGCAGGTATCCTACGAAGATGCCAGCGCATTTGCCGCATGGGCGGGAAAGTCACTCCCCTCGGAGGCTCAGTTTGAGTTCGCGGCGCGTGGCGGACGGGAGGGCACCGAATTCGCATGGGGAGACGACCTGGAACTTGATGGCGTCCCTATGGCGAACATTTGGCAAGGGCAGTTTCCCTGGCACAATGAACTTCGCGATGGGTATCTGCGCACATCCCCCGTTGGCAGTTTCCCCTCGAATGACTACGGCCTCTACGACATCATCGGCAATGTCTGGGAGTGGACGACAGACTGGTATCAGCCGAAGCACGAGGGTATGCAATCTCCATGCTGTGCTCCGGTGAATCCCCGCGGCCCCAGACGCGAGGAGAGCTTCGACCCCAACCAGCCTGAAATAGATATCCCGCGCAAAGTCGTTAAAGGCGGTTCACACCTCTGCGCCCCGAATTACTGCATGCGCTACCGGCCCCCGGCCCGTCAACCTGAGATGGTCGATACCGCGACCAGCCATATTGGTTTTCGCTGTATCGTTGCCGCTGCTGAGGATTGAACGCGTAGCTGCAAAAGCGGCTGCTCGATCTGGGCCCTATGACCAAACTTGCACCATCGCTCTTCGGGGGCCGAACACAGTCGAAAGGAAATCGTTTTCGGTCGACTCTGGTCGATGCGCTCTGTTCTCGCAATTGAACGATTCTGCTACAGAACTATTGAGAGGCTACGTATGTCCGCACAAGATCTCTATGGATCGTTGGCTGATGCCCGAGGATACCGCGCATCTGACTTTTCGCTTGAGATCACGTCGAGCGAAGGGCATGTCCTGGAACAGATCGATCTTCAGGATGTCGAGTATGTTGGCCGAGACCACGCATCGATAAGCATTCGATTACGAAACGGGACGACCCGAATCTACAGCATATCCTCAATTGACGACGCCGGTCGGCTGGAGGAACACATACAGGCCAGGCTCCGCCCGGCTCCGGTACGTCCGGCAGCCCCCGCGCCAATGGCGCAGCAATCTGTTCGCGTTGAGCAAAGATCGCGGTCATCGATGCTGGGGCCGATTCTCGGCGCTGCGCTGTTGATACTCGTTGTCTTGCTCGCGCTCCTCGTCTTCAACGCCCTCCGTGACGACAACGGCGAAGATGACCCATCGATCTCGCCCACCGAGGAACCGGGCATTGCGCCGACCGACGATCCCGGAACCGCTCCCACCGAGGAACCGGCGGCTGAACCAACCGCGGAGCAGGACGCAACACCACAGGCCATGGCGCCGGAGGGGTACTGGTTCGAGAGCGCCCGCAGAGGCGGATCGGTCGAATTCGTTCACCTCAAGTGGCAGGGGGATGGATTCTCCGTTCACTTAACTTAGACTTGTGCGCGACCGAAAAATCTTTGGAGCCTACTCGGGCGTGGTGCGCGATGATTTGGAAGTGGAGCCATATGTCAACACAAGATAGGCCGAATATCCTGGTTCTCTGGGGCGACGACATCGGCTGGTACAACATCAGTCACAACAATCGCGGCGCTATGGGATACCAAACGCCGAATATTGACCGCATTGCCAGGGAAGGCGTTGATTTCACCGATTACTACGGCCAGCAGAGTTGCACTGCAGGGCGCTCCGCCTTCATCACCGGCCAGAATCCGATCCGCACCGGCCTGACGAAGGTTGGAATGCCGGGAGCCGAAGGGGGGTTGTATCCAGACGACCCGACCATCGCCGAACTTCTCAAGCCCCTCGGGTATGTGACCGGACAGTTCGGCAAGAATCACCTCGGTGACCGGGACGAGCACCTACCGACAAACCATGGTTTCGACGAATTCTATGGGAACCTCTACCACCTGAATGCCGAGGAGGAGCCGGAATCCCCGGACTATCCGTCGGAGCTTGCGGACAGGATGGGGTTTCGCCCGCGTGGGGTCATCCACTCGTATGCGAATGAGGACGGGACCCAGACTATTGAAGATACCGGCCCGCTGACCCGGAAACGAATGGAGACGATCGACGACGACATTACCGATCGCACGCTGGCGTTCATGGAGCAGGCGCACACCGATGGCGATCCGTTCTTCATCTGGTGGAACTCCACCCACATGCACTTCCGGACCCACATCCCCGAAGAGGCTGCAGGAATAAGCGGTCAGGGGTTTTACAACGACGCGATGGTGCTCCATGACCGGGCAGTTGGCAGTCTTCTCAAGAAGCTTGATGAGCTAGAGATCAGCGACAACACTATCGTTGTCTACTCCACCGACAATGGCCCGCATTACAATACATGGCCGGACGGCGGCATCACCCCCTGGCGCAGCGAGAAGAACTCGAACTGGGAAGGTGCGTGGAGAGTCCCTTGCTTCGTGCGCTGGCCAGACAAATTCCCGGCCGGAACTGTGCTGAACGGGATCGTCTCGCACCAGGACTGGCTTCCCACCCTGCTCGCGGCTGCCGGAGAACCTGGCATCAACGAGAAGTTGCTGAACGGCCACACGGCCGGACGCAAGACCTTCAATGTGCATATTGACGGGATCAATATGCTGCCTTATCTCATGGGTCAAGAAGAGAAGAGCCCGCGAGACCACTTCTTCTACGTTAACGATGATGGCGCCCTGGTTGCAATCCGCATCCAGGACTGGAAGCTCGTCTTCCAGGAACAGCGCGCGAAGACCCTTGCACTATGGGCCGAGCCATTCATCAGCCTGCGCATTCCAAAGATGTTCAATCTTCGGCGGGATCCCTTCGAGCGGGCAGACGAGAACTCCAACACCTACTGGGATTGGGTTATCGATCACGCGTTCGCGATTTATCCCGCGCAGAGGATTGTTGCGGCTCACTTGCAGTCCCTGGTTGAGCATCCACCCAGACAGGAGCCCGCGTCGTTCAATCTGGACAGGGTACTGGAGAATCTTACGGACGCGGCTGGCGGAGGAATGCACTAGCGAGCCCCCTGTCCATTGTGATTTCGATCTGGCGATGGATCATCAGCCGGAGCTGAAGATCCATCGCGGTGCTGGTAGCGGCGTCGGCGCCGGCAGGATCGGCGACGGATGGATGGCAGACAACATCATTCGATCAGCGCACCTATCGCGAAGCCAGCTTGATCGGATAGAGCGACACCGCGCCCGAAGTATGGTATAAGAGCCAGTCGTGCGGTGACGAAGCGGTGGTCGCTATCGATCAGCCACCGCCACGGGCAATTCGATGAAGGGGTGACAATCTTCATCAGTCAGCGGCGCTGAAGACGGTTCAACGCTGGAAAACTGAACTCGAACGACCATGGGTCGCTGTAGATCGAATCTCGGATTAATCGAAAGTTGGCGGAAATGTGCTGCTTGCTAACTACAATGGTGTTTCTCGGCCCTCGAATGGCGATCCTTGTCTGGTGGTTGCTCGATCAAAATCGCTTTGAACGGATATTTGACACGTTCTTCTGGCCATTCCTGGGATTTATATTCCTTCCATGGACGACCCTGATGTACGTCGCCGTTGGCATCGGCGGCGTGCAAGGGTTCGACTGGATCTGGATCGCACTCGCGGTCTTTGCTGATATGGCGATGTGGAGCGGCGGCGGCTACGGAAATCGTGCTCGTGGCATGGAGTACGCCGACAGGTATCGTTAGGCTCCGATCTCCTGCCAGGCGCTGATGCGCCTGGCAGGTTCCGCCGCTCCAATCGCTCCCAAATTACTGACTACCAGTCATGATCCGCGCTTCGGATGTCGGGAGTTGGACCAATCAACGAATTCATCCCGACGCAAGAGTTCCACTACCGTTGCCTGCAGCGTCCAATCGACCACTACACACGCTTGAATCCAGTTCTCCGCAGATGACTAGTGGCCCTGTCGAGGACAACTTTGGATGGTTGGGGAAACACCGCCGCCCGAGCAAAGACGACGGGGACCTTTCAGAAACCAGCGTAGCCTGGATCCAACCGCGATGTGCGGTCATAAGCTTTGGCCGCTTGCCCGCCGCTACGCAACATGATCCTGTTCAGACTCGTCCGGACTCGCGAGGGACGTCCGAAGATCCGCAGTGCGATGTGGATTCGATTCTTACTGTACCCCCAGCGGGATTCGAACCCGCGATCTCCACCTTGAAAGGGTGGCGTCCTCGGCCGCTAGACCATGGGGGCGTGTCGCGCCATCGGCAAGCCTACGTGACCACATATCGGATGTCAATTCGACATTGTTGCGAGCAGCCAGAGCACCGCCAGTCCAGCGAACGCCGAGGCGAAAGCGCGAACGGGTAACTCACCTGCCCATCTCCGAAATTTGAAGATGCCCAGCCGCACCTCCGGCACGAGAGGAGCGGCCAGAGCTGCCAACACCACATAGGCAAGGATCGCAACTCCGGGGCTGGGAGGTGAAAAACGCCAGTACGCCCCGGGTATGCTGCTGATCCCTCTCGCAACTTCCAGGATTGCGCCAGTTATCAACCAGAGCACTGTCCCGGCCCAGAAGCCCAGGATCGGCACGCTCGAGACAATCGCCACAACCCCCGCCAGCAACGTTGCCGGCAAGATAAGCGACGCGACCAGGATATTCGCGGGAACCGTCCCCAGGCTGAATGTTCCAAATCGCATCGCGATTAGCGGCGCTGTCGCAACTGCGGCCGCAGACGGGACCGCCAGCACAAGGAGGACCCTACGGCGGATATTCTCGGCGCGCGTCGCCCAGAAGCCGATGACACCGATGGCGAACATCGAAAGAAAGCTCAGCTGGAATGAGAGAGATCCAAGAATGTCAGGGTCGAGCATCGCCATCCCGGCGCCGGTTAAGAGGAGCAATGTCAAGAAGTGCGAGGGCCGGCCGATAACGATCGCCACCAGCACAAGCGATCCCATCACCGCGCCGCGAACGATTGGCGGCTCAAATCCAACGATCCAGACGTAGATCAGGATCGCTATCACCTGAATGCCGAGAAGGAGATAGCTGCGCCCCACGAGGGCACGGGTCAGAAGAGCAACGAACCCAATCAGTAAGGCAACGTTCGATCCACTAACCGCCGTGATATGTGACAGTCCGCTCGCACGCATGGCATCGCGCTCGTCACTCGTCAGTCCGCTGTCGTCGCCAATCAAGAGCCCCAGCGCCAAACTTCCATTCGATCCTGGGGTCCGAAGCAAAATGCGGTCGCTGATCTGCTGGCGAATCTCGCGCCTGACGACTTCAATTCCATCTGCCCGTTCTCGTATTTTAGCGGACTCCGCGAATATTCTAGTAGCCCCTGGACCATCGATCTCACCAGTTACGTAAACCAAATCGCCTCGCCCAGCGTCGATGGTCGGAGAAAAGAAGACTCGAGACTCGCGAGGAATCCCATCCGGCCCCGTCCAGAGGAATCGGGCGTGCAGTCCACTATCGCCCGCGCGCGGATCAGATCCGATTCGACCTTGGAATTGATTGGGATAGGGCGTGTCTAATGTGGACGCGCTGGCGCCGTCTTGGATTTCTGCCGCGAGCAGGCCACATAGCAGCCCCGCAACGCCAGCTACAAATGCCGGACGAAAAGTCGACGGCGAGAGGAACACGAATGCGACCATGCACGCCAGCACGGTGACGATTGGAATCGATTTTGATGATTGCGCCGCCCCAACTCCGATCAGGGCGGCAAGACCGTAAGCCATTCCCATTCAGGGCCCGCCAACCACCGCCAGCTCGCGGAACTCGTCAACCATTCGCTTAGAAATCCCCGAAACGTTCGCCAATTCATCAATCGACCTGAATGGCCCCTGTTCTGAACGGTATTCGACAATACGCTGTGCGAGCACGGGGCCGACTCCAGGGAGAGCCTCAAGTTCTGAAGATGACGCTGTGTTGATGTCCAATTGCCAATTGTCTCCAGTGTCCGCTTCAATGAACTCCACGACTACGATGTCGCCGTCGGCAAGTACCGAGTCGGGGTCCGCGACGCCCGCGCCCTCCTCCACCCCACCGGCGGCTTCGACCGCGTCTGCACGGGTGCTTCCCGCCGGTATGCTGTATACGCCCGGCTGTTTGACCTCGCCTTCCACCTGAGCTCGAATGAGATCTTCATCCGGCAGGGGGACCACCTCAATGACCAGAGTGTCCGCTGGGTTCAAGAACAAGGACAGCACAGCCCAGATGGCGAGCGCGCCAACACAAAAAGTAGCGATGGCCACGGCGTAGGGCACAACGCGTACAGTAGATACTGACCGGCGGATCCATTCCATCCGGCTCCCCAACTACTGCTGATCGAAGACACCGGTTCGTTATACTCGGTGGTCGCTGGAATCTAGTCGAGTCCACGTGCCAGCGTCAACATCCGCAAGACGTTAGAGAGATTCGATTGTCGCTCGCTTATCTGGCCCCAATGTATGACGACATCAAGCTGCCCGATTTCAAGGAGCGCTTGCAGATCTCACCAGGGTTGAGCCTTGCCGCGCGACCGGTTGCGATCGCCGCGCTGGCCGTCCGAACACAACGCCCTCTGCTGATTGTGGCCGGGCGGCAAGACAGCGCTGACCGGCTTCGAGCCGCGCTCTCATCGCTCTTGCCGAACGACCAACAGCCGCTGGCATGGGCGTCCCCGGATCCACTCCCCTATGAGCAGTTGCCTCACGATCCGGATCTCTCGAGCGCAAGAGTTAGTGTGCTGGACCGGTTGCTCGCCACAACCCCCCGTCAGCCGGTCGTGGTGACGACGATCCGGGCACTCGTCTCGTATGTGCGCTCTGTAGCCTCGTTTCAACGTGATGTCATATCGATAGCCATCGGCGATCGGATTAGCGATCGAGAACTCATGACCCGCCTCGTCTCCGCCGGATATGACATCCAACCGGTCTCCGATATTGCTGGCACCGCCAGCAGGCGAGGAGGGATCATCGATATCGCACCTCCGGGGCGGTCCGACGGAGTTCGCGTCGAACTGTTTGGAAACGAGGTGGAGAGCATCCGCAGTTTTGACCCCTCAACACAGCGGTCAACCGGTCGCCTTGAGGCCGCGAGAATACTCCCGCCGATCGAGTACGACATCGGACAATCGGACGAAATCATCGAACTGGAGAACTCTCTCGATTTCAGCTCGCTGCGGCCAGAGGTGCGTGATGAGTGGTCAGAACTGCTCGGGCAGCTTGCCAGCGGAATCATCCCCGATGCGGTGGATCTACTCGCACCCGCGTTCTCCGCCAACTCCTCAACAATTCTCGACTACTTTCCCAGAAACATGATCACCGTTGTCATCGAACCCGACACCATTGCGATGGAAATCGAGCAAATCGAACTTCAGGCGGAAGAGGTGCGCCAGGGGCTACTCAGTGCCGGTGAAATCCCTGACGGACTCAAACAACCCTTTGCATCCACACGGGATGTTCAGAAGCAGTTGGAGGCAAACGATCAGTGGATGCTTGGAAGTCTCGAAGCTCACGACAATATCCAGGTCATTCGTACTCGCGAGGCGTTTGTCGAGCCACCGCTGTTCGCCGGCGACATCGATGCAATCGCCAACGATCTTCGACAACGGCTCAGTATGGCTTGGCGGATCGTCATCGCGACCGACCAGGCAGAGCGCGTGCGCGACCTCCTGGAGGAACACGACCTCTACCCAAGGATCGCTCGTTCCGGGTCGACAGGTTCGCTCGATCCCCCGGCTCCAGGATCTTTTGACATCCTTCATGTACCGCTCGAAGCGGGCTTCGCTCTTGGAGATCCGCTGACTCTGATCCTCACTGATCGCGAGTTGTTCGGCATCCGGAAGGCTGCTCGACCCGCGCCGCGGCAGCGACGGCAGCGTCATCGGCCAACTCGTCATTTTATCGACGGACAGTACGTCGTCCACGTCCAACACGGCGTTGGAATATTCAAAGGATTGGTGACTCTCGATCTGAGCGGGATCGAACGCGAGTATCTTCAGATCGATTACGCCGATGCGGACCGGCTCTATGTGCCAATAGATCAATCAGACCGGCTCACACCCTATGAATCCCCTGCCGGGACACCACGCATCACCCGGCTTTCATCGCAGGAGTGGACGCGGACTAAAGCCCGGGTTCGACAGGCCGTCCTGGAAATGGCAACTGAGCTGCTCCAGATCTACGCGGCGCGAGAGCTCGCTGGTGGCCGCAGTCTGCCGCCAGACACGAACTGGGATCTGGAGCTTGCGGAGTCATTTCCGTTTCAAGAAACCGCCGATCAAATGCAAGCTATCGACGAACTACGCGACGACCTGGAGTCACTCCAATCGATGGATCGTCTCGTATGCGGGGATGTCGGCTACGGAAAGACCGAAGTTGCCCTCCGGGCAGCGTTCAAGGTGGTCAACGGTGGCCAGCAGGTCGCGGTGCTCGTTCCGACGACCGTCCTGGCGCTCCAGCATTTCGAGACGTTCCGTGAACGACTCGCGGCGTTTCCCGTCCGGGTTGAAATGCTCTCCCGACTGCGCACGCGCAGCGAGCAACGACGGATTCTCGAGGGACTGGCCGATGGAACCGTAGACATCGTTATCGGCACGCACCGTCTAGTCCAACGAGACGTTCGTTTCGGCAACCTGGGGCTCCTCGTGGTTGATGAGGAACAGCGCTTTGGGGTTCGGCAGAAGGAATACATCAAGCAACAGCGAGCGTCGATCGACGTGCTCACCATGACGGCAACTCCGATACCGAGAACGCTGTACATGGCGCTGACCGGCATCCGTGATCTGTCGCTGATCAGCACTCCACCGCAAGAGAGGGTGCCAATCCGGACATTTGTCACGGCGCGCAACGACTCGCTGGTCCGTGAAGCGATCCTGCGCGAACTGGCTCGTGGCGGGCAGGTATTCTTCCTTCACAATCGAGTTCAGAGTATCTACCGGATTCGAGATTGGCTTGAGGAGTTGGTGCCGGAGGCACGAATCAGCATCGGGCACGGCCAGATGGATGAGCGCGAATTGGAGCATGTCGTCCTCGCGTTTATGCAGCACCAATTCGACGTCCTACTCTGCACAACGATCATCGAATCGGGCGTGGACATACCTAACGCCAACACGATAATTATTGATGACGCACACGCTCTCGGCCTTACGCAGCTGTACCAATTGCGCGGACGAGTCGGGCGAGGGAGTGTCCGTGCCTATGCGTATCTCCTTTATCCGCCTCAGAGCGCCCTCTCGAGTGAATCACGCCAGCGCCTGGCGGCGATTCAGGAAGCCACTGAACTGGGAGCCGGATTTCAGATCGCGATGAGAGACATGGAGATTCGCGGCGCCGGAAACATCCTCGGCGCGGAGCAGTCCGGCCACATTGCCGCCGTTGGGCTGGACCTTTACACCCGCATGCTGGAGCATGCCATCGAAGAGCTGAGATCCGGGCGATCCATTCTCGAACCGGAAGACGTCAACATTGATATTGCGTTAGACAGTCGTATCCCAGAAACCTACATCGAGGACGAATCAACCCGTCTGTCGATCTACCATCGGATCTCTTCGGCAAAAGGTCCCGGCGAACTTGGAGAACTTCGAGCCGAGCTGGCAGATCGCTTTGGCGCCCCGCCCGAAGAAGCCGGACGCGTATTTGACCTGGTGCGCCTGCGCCACACAGCGAGTGAACTCGGAATCACCTCAATCATCGAACGCGACGGAGCGATCCTGATTCGACCTGTAGTTGGTTCCAGAATTGACCAGGGCCGCCTTCGAAAGTTGCTGGGCTCTGGAGTCCGGGTAACGCCAAATCAGGTGCGCCTGACGTTGTCAGACTTGAAGGTCGATCGATGGGAGGCACTGCAGCATACCCTGCGCGCGGTGGAAGAAGTGCGAGGCGCCGTGCTCTCCGCTAGCTAGGTTCGTCTTCCCAAAAGACCTCACCCTCGCCATCGTTGACTTCATCCAGGATCTCCCGCGCGCGTTCAGCCTGGTCCTCTCGGACAAGAACGTACTGCTCGTTCAATATGTTCTGGCCGAACGTGTATCCCACTCCACCGCCTTGAATTGCGGCGACGATCCCCTCATCACGAAGCATGTCACGCCACATCATCGCGATCGTCTCGTTCGGCGCGGTTGCGACCTGTACGATCTTCGCGTTCTTCTCATCCAATGTCAGGACTCCTTCAGATAGACGATAGTCACACCATCACCACCTTCGTTCGCGGGCGGGGTCTCGAAACTCCGCACCAGGGGATGGCGGTTGAGCACTTCGCGGACGGCTTCGCGCAGGGCGCCAGTGCCCTTCCCATGCACGATTCGCACGAAGGGCATGTGGGATAAGTATGCGTCATCGAGATAGCTGTCAAGCATGACTTCTATGGTTCCGGCACGCTGCCCTCGAATGTGAAGTTCAGCGTCGACGCTCCGACGCGGCGCGGGAGTACGAATCGGCGCACGGGGTCGCGCGCTCGCTCCGCGTTTGACAAGCTTGAGATCGCGAACCGGCTGTTGAAGCTTGAACGCCCCCATCTGAATCTCGGCGTCGTACCCGTTCTCCGTGAACCCTGTTATCTCCCCTTCTCCACCGATCGATAGCAGCTCAACCGTGTCCCCGATCCGGAAAGCCTGCCTCACTGGCAGAGAAGGCGCGCGGTCTTTGATCACTCGCTGCACCTCTCTGGAAGCTCGCTTCAGATCCTCTTGGGCTGTGCCTCGGGCCGAGTGTAGATCCTCCGCTGATACCTGGTCAGGGGTGCGTCGGATGCGACGGATATGCTCGCGTGCTTCAGCAAGCTCCTGTTCAATGGCCGCCAGCGCGGTGCGTTCGGCGCTCGCGCGAAGCTCTTGCGCTTCCTCCAGGCTGCGCTGGGCTTCCTGTTTAGCCGCCTCTGCCGCCACGTACTCCTGCTCAGCATCTTTTCTGCGTTCTCGGATTTCAGAAATGAGCACGTCTGCGTGTTCCGCCTCCGGGTCCATCAGAGAGCGCGCTTCGTGGATGAGATGATCCGGCATGCCGAGCCGCGAAGCTATCGCGAGAGCATTCGATCGCCCAGGCAATCCGATCTCAAGGCGGTACGTCGGAGAAAGAGTTTCTACGTCGAACTCGACACTTGCGTTCTCAACTCCTGGAGTTGAATAAGCGAACGTCTTGAGTTCGGAATAGTGGGTTGTGCCGATCGCGAGGCAGCCCACCGCGAGCAATTGATTGATAATGGCCCGCGCGAGAGCCGATCCCTCTTCGGGATCGGTACCAGCGCCGAGTTCATCAAGCAAAACGAGGCTGCGATCGGTAACCCCGTTCAGGGCCGCGATGACGCGCACAATATGGGATGAAAAGGTGGAGAGCGACTGCTCGATCGATTGCTCGTCACCAATATCAGCATAGATCGCATCGAAGATCGGCAGTTCGCTGCCTTCGTCTGCCGGGATAAAGAGGCCCGCCTGCGTCATGAGCGCGAGCAGGCCGACGGTTTTCAACGCCACCGTCTTCCCGCCTGTATTGGGACCGGTTATCACTAGCACTCGGAAGTCGCCGCCAAGTACGAGGTCGAGTGGCACAACTTCCAGGGCAGGAAGCAAGGGGTGGCGCGCCTTGTTCAGCGCGAGGCGACGTTTCTTTGGGTCTGCAATATCACAAATCCTGGGCCTGGTCGCCCCCATGAACGCCGCCAGGCGGGCCTTAGCTAAAGCGAGATCGACTGCCGCCATCCCCTCGAGAGTCGATAGGATTGTCTCGGCGCCTTCGGCTACTTGCCTCGATAGCCACCGCAGGATACGGTCGATTTCGTGCTGTTCGGCAGCCTCAAGTTCCCGAACCTTGTTGTTCAGTTCAACCATTTCGGAGGGTTCGACGAACAGTGTCTGACCGCTCGCCGAAGTGTCGTGCACCATGCCGGGAAGCTGAGATCGCCGGTCAATTCGCACCGGCACGACAAACCGACCGTTTCGAGTCGTCACTATCGGTTCTTGCAACGCGTCGCTGAGATCAGCGCTCTGGGTATATCGCCGGATGCGCTCTGCCGCCCTGGCCTGGGCTGACCTCAACTGGCGGCGAATCGTGGCAAGTTCGTCGCTTGCTGAATCGAGAATGTCTCCATAGTCGCTGATCGAGCGACGCAGGTCTGATTCTAGCCCTGGCATCTCGTCGATATAGGCTACAAACTCACTGAGGTTCGGGAATTCCGCCGCCCGATCTTCAACCCGAAGAAACGATCGGCGAAGGTTGCGCGCCGCGCCGATCGTATCGAGCACCTCGAGTAGATCGGATGGTGGAAGAATCGCCCCGAGACTGGCTCGATCTACCGGCTCTCGTACGTCCTTGACCCCACCCACCGTAATTTCGGGCCGTCTCTCGAGGAGATTGACGGCCTCGGAGGTTACGTCGAGGAGATAGGACACGATCTCCTGGCGATGTGTTGGACCAAGTTCGAGCGCACGATCCATCGAAAGCGAGAACTGGCAGTGATCCGCTAGTTGATCCTGGATCCGGTCAAATTCGAGCGCGTCGAGGATTGTGAAGGCCATTTCCGCCGGTCCTACCGGCGACTCTGGCCGGCTAAACGCTGCTTACTTCAGTCAAAATGGGAGGTAGCCCCCCCGGAAACCAGGGTTGGATCGTAGCGGTCAATACGGGAAGAAGCCTCAAGAAGTGTGGAGCAAGGGTAGAGGCATCCATCTGATCGCGAACGAAACCCATCGTGCCACCCGACGAATCACCGGACGCTGCCGCTGCCGCCTGGACCATTACCACCATGATCGCCATCGACATCGTGATCGCGATGAAAGCAATGCCGATTGAAATCGTCGCGCCGCCAAGGTTATCCAGTATAGCGAAACGGCGTCTGATCGACGCAGGCTGGATCGCGCTCACGATTGCAATGGAAAGGAGCACGGTTATACCGACAAACAGGATCACGAACGCGGTAAAGTTCGCCGCGGCCTCGCTGACAGACCCCATGAAGTCCCGAATCAGATTGCCGAAGCGCTGATAGAAGGTTGCTGAAATCACGGTTGCCAGGTAGATAGCCGCCATCGAGCTCGTCATCCGGATAATTCCGAAGAAGAACCCGAGGCCCGCGATCAGGGCGAACAACACCACTATAAAGATGTCCATCGCATTCATCTGATCGTTGATCCCAGTCCGTTACTGCTGTCGCACCGATTCCAGTAGTTGATCGCTACTAGCAGTGTACGCACGCTCGGACCGTCTCCATATAGCCAATTCGGACCGGGAAGCTGCTCCCCGGCGCCCCCTGATGGCTGTACATTCGTCTGGCAGTGTGAGTTTGACAAGAACAGATGTTCGAGACTATACTCGCCATAATACGCGGCGCGATTCGTGGAAACTCTCCTTACGGATCCCCGCGCCAACTATGAGAGGATCACCGTCATGAAGGCGCTTACCCGCCGCCAGCAGGCAATCCTGACGTACATTGAGGACTTTTCAGACTCGCATTCCTACCCACCAACGATCCGAGAAATCCAGGAAGGTCTGAGTATTTCATCGACGAGCGTTGTTGACTACAACTTGAAGGTGCTCGAACAGCGCGGAGAAATCCGACGAAATCGCAACATTTCACGTGGCATCGAGTTAGCCGGCCGAATGCATACGCGCTCCAATCTGCTGCAGATCCCGATCGTCGGCCAGATTGCCGCCGGCCAGCCGATCGCAGTCCCGAACGATCTTGGACCTCAGGGCTTCGATGAATCGGTTGAGATCGGTCCAGAGATGCTCGGAGCACACAGAGACGGACTCTTTGCAGTCCGCGTAAAGGGGCATTCGATGGTGGATGCCTTGATCAACGACGGAGACGTTGTCATCCTCAAGCAGCAACAGGTTTGCGAAAATGGAGACACCGTAGCGGTTTGGCTCGTTGATGAGGAGGAGACGACACTCAAGCGCTTCTATCTGGAAGGCGAGCGAGTCAGGCTGCAGCCGGAAAACGTGACTATGGAACCCATCTTTACCGCGGCCGAGAATGTCGAGATTCAGGGCAAGCTCGTCACCGTCATCCGTCCCCCGCGGTAGAACAACTAGAGGAAACCGCAACCCGCCATTCTGGCGATGTCAAAGCGGAGCCAACTGGCTGGCCGATCGACTACCATTCTCCTTATGAATCATTTTGGCCACGGTCGAGCCGTCGATATTGTCATGCTGGGCACGTTTGGTCTCTGGACGCGGGGCACACTCCAGTCCAGGGCTTTGCCCATTGCTCAGTCAATCATTCGCAAGTACAACCTGAAGATCGCGATCGTGACCACTCCCTGGGACGATCCAGCATATGCTGGTATCTCGGAACAGACCGGCGGTGTGATTGTGCTGAACACGTCCAGCGTCCGGCCGTGGCAAGCGCCACATGCTTCCTGGCAGCAGGCAAGGATCACTCAAGATCTGCGCCCTCGCCTTGTCCATGTCTTCAAGCCTAAGGGCTTCGGCGGGCTTGCCACCGAGTGGCTTCGTCTCACGCTCGGCCCGGTCCCAGTGATTGTCGACTACGACGATTGGGAGGGTGACGGTGGCTGGAACGACGCTGGAATCTACGGCCTCTGCAGCCGGCGGCTATTCAACCTTCAAGAGCGCCGACTCATTCGCAATGCGGACGGCGTCACAGCAGCCAGTACCCTCCTTCTCGAACGTGCTTTTCGTATGAGAGAGCGGTCGCGATCGCCAAACGTAGAGTTTGTTCCAAATGGTCTTGAAACAGATTGGATCGGGCGGTTGGAGGGTGCGATTCCCGACGTGAGGGCGTCGAAGCCTCGTGTCCTGATGTATTCCCGATTCGCGGAGTTTTCATTCGATTGGCTGCGGCAAATGGCCCATCACCTCGACCAGGGAGTACGTGAGCGGACTGATTTCGAGCTTATCGGAACAGTTGATGAGGACGCCATCCGTAGCATCCCTGTAAACAACCTCAGCTTCCGTTTACACGGGTACGCAGAACGCGACGAGCTGCCAGAGCTGCTTTCGAGAGCGACCGTTGCCCTGTTTCCGTACGAGGACAACCTGATAAACCGCTCCAAACAGTCGGTAAAGTTACTCGAGCTCATGGCGTCAGGCAGGCCAACGGTAGCCTGCGACGTCGGAGACATCGCGAGGATCGCGGGAGATAGCGTCTACCTTACCGAGTCGACCGATCCTTCCGTTTTCTCGGGAGCCGTGGTCGATCTGCTCAACAACCGGCACGCACGAAAGGCACTTTCGGAAGCAGCGCGCAAGCGAGCCAAGCAGTTCTCAATCGACAAGCTAGCTGACTCAGTCGTCGCCACATATGAGCGCGCGGGTTATAGATTGTCGTGAATCTCTCGTTGTGGCTGAAACGCAACGTTGGTTGGATACCCGCAGTCCTCTGGATGGCGGGCATCTTCTGGCTGTCTTCCCAGGCGACACTGCCCCCGCCGCCCGGAGTGACCTACACGATTGCCGCCATAGCCGGACATTTTCTGCTCTACTTTGGTCTCACTCTATTACTGCTCATCGCTACTGGCGCCGGTCCCACATCCCCGAAGATCGCGGTGATCCCAGCGGCAGCGGGCGCGTTCGTCTACGCGATCAGCGACGAAATACATCAGTCATTTGTGCCAGGACGGACACCTTCCGTTGACGACATACTCGTAGACTCGCTGGGAATCCTGTTCGCTCTCGTCGTTTGGACGCTTGCTTTGCGAAAGTTCGGGAAGAATTGAGTACCACACGACTACTCCCGACTTGGGCCCCGGTGGTGCTCGTCTTCGTTACCGCGTTGGCCCTCTACCTGGCACTCTGGCCCCGTTTTTCGGATCGGCTCGATCCTCTCACGGGAGACGAACCGTTCTACGTCATGACGGCAATCAGTCTTTTTGAGGATCAGGACCTCGACCAATCGAACAACTACACCCCGGTGACGGTCGTTGGCGACTCGGGTCCTTATGTCCTTTACGCTTTCGACGACAGCCTCAACCCTCCCGACCCACTTCCGCCAGGTTGGAATGGCTGGGCGAATCCCCCTCGTCTCGTTGGAGCGCATGAAGCAACATCGGATCGACCCGGGTTGTACACGAAACATGGCGTCGGGTTGTCAGCCCTGATCGCTGCGCCCTGGTCGATTGTCGGGCGTTTTGGAGCCAACTTTGTCGTTATGGTTGCCGGTGCGCTACTCGCGGCCCAGATGTACCTTCTGGCCCGACAGAGTGGAGCGGGAAACTGGCTCGCTGGCGCGATCAGTCTTGGGCTGGCAATCGCAATGCCAATCGGACCCTACGCGCTACTGCTCTTTCCGGAAGTCCCCGCAGCACTTCTGCTGCTCTACGCGATTCGCCGCTCCGCCGCTCATGAGAACGAATGGTGGCAGTGGCTGCTGACCGGCGGGGCAGTCGGGTTTCTACCCTGGCTGCACCAGCGCTTTGCACCTACCGCGGTTGCGCTATCTATCGTTCTGATAATCAGGTTGGTCAGATCGCGAAAGTCTCTTCAAAATGCAGCGCTTTCGCTGGTCCCGATTGGCATCGGGGGTATTGCCCTTCTAACGTACAACCTCTGGCTCTACGGGGCGCCGTTTCAGCGCAGCGAAGATCATGCCGGTTTCAACCGGATCGCCGGAACAATAAATGGCGGGTTCGGCCTGGTTCTCGATGCCCAATGGGGCTTGCTCGTCGCAGCGCCAGTGCTCGTTCTCGCGCTCGCGGCGCTCCCCCGTTGGTATCTGGCGCTACCACGGCTGGCAACCATCGCACTGATAGCGATTGCTCCCTACCTTGTCGTCGTGGCGGCTTACAAAGTCTGGTGGGGCGAGTGGGGCCCGCCCGCCCGCTATCTCGTCCCGGTCGTGCCCCTGGCGGCGGGACCGATCGCCACATGGCTTTCCACCGCGTCCGGTCCCGCGCGCCTCCTTGGCTACGCGCTCTGGGTGATTGGGTTCCTCATGACCATGGTGGGATTCCAGGACCCTCAGCGCTTCTACCATCATCCGGACGGCCGCAACAATCTGGTTCTGCAACTTGGAGATCAGTTTCATCTGGACTTCCAGCGCTTCCTGGTAGCCTTCCAGCCGTATGCGACTGCCCCATTTGCCTCGCGCTTCTGGATATCAGCAGCCTTCCTTTTCGTGCTCCTTTTCGCTAGTTACCTGGTGAGTGGAGACGCGATTCAGGAAATCATCTCGAAACGATCAGGTTTGACTCGCAGGATCTTCAGAATCGAACACGGAATCCCGGATTGACTGCCGGAATGCGCTCATGCTAGATTCAGAGTACGTACATCGCGTTCGAGTCGCGTTCAGTTCGGGGGATGGGCGGCTTAGAAGTCACGATCGATAGGGAAGGTGACAGCGTGGACATTGGACTTGCGCTGACATATGTAACGAAGGACCCTCAATGGGTGAAGAAGGTCCTGATCGGGGGACTGATCATTCTTGTCTCCTCTTTGTTCGCAATCATTCTCATTGGTTTCCTCGGGTTCTTCATCTTTGCCGGTTACGGCGTCCGAACGATACGGAACGTCATCGATGGAGTTGAGCACCCCTTGCCTGATTGGGATGACTTTGGTGGAGATCTGGCGAGAGGATTCAAGGTCTGGGTTGGCAGTATCATCTGGGCTGTCCCGGTCTGGGTCCTGGGAATCTGCGCGGCGATCATCAGCGCGTCCGGCAGTGACGCCGCTAGCGTTCTTGCCCTATTCATGCAGATCTGCCTGATTCTTCCACTTGGGATACTCATCAGTATGTTTATTTCGCCGACGATTCTCGGCCGCTTCGCTGAGACGGAAGAAATTGGATCGATGCTTCAGGTCAGCGAGATCATTGCTGAGATCAGGGGACTTGGAGTCGTTCCATTTCTTCTGTACTTCGTGCTAACGCTCATAGCTGGCTTCCTGGGCAGTCTTGGACTTATCTTGTGCCTGGTCGGCGTTGTCTTCACCGCGGCCTATGCAGGATTTGCGACGTTCCATGGCGTCGGTCAGATTCGACGGCAGATCCGCGGCATTTCCGGCGGCGTAGTCGGGACCGAACACCCAGCGTTCTAACGCTCGGTTAAGTCAGGATTCAGCGAATAACCCGCGGCCCCGGTCGCGGGTTATCATTTAGCGGTCTATCAGTGGCTTTACCCGTGAGCGACTACCGGTGTTCGAACTGCTAACTGGGGTCGGCCTCGCAATGCCGGCCGGCCTCAATGCCTACATCCCTCTCCTCGCGATTGCGCTGGCCGATCGGTATTTCGGCCTGCTGCATCTTGCCCCACCCTACGACTTCCTTTCGTCGACCGCGGGGATCCTGATCATCACGATCCTGCTTCTCATCGAGGTGCTTGCCGACAAGGTTCCTCTGGTAGATCATGTCAATGACCTCGTTAGCTCGATCATTCGTCCAGCCGCTGGCGCGATACTGGTCATGGCTAGCACTGGCACCGTCGATTCAATCAATCCGATATTCGCGATGGTGCTGGGGCTACTCGTGGCGGGCAGCGTTCACACTATCAAGGCGTCAGTGCGACCAACGGTGACCGCAACAACCGGAGGAATAGGTAATCCCTTTGTCAGCGCGGTTGAGGATGCCATCGCCATCGGTCTGACCGTTATCGCGCTCCTGGCCCCGGTGCTAATCGTCGGCGTTCTAGCTGTGCTGGCGCTGCTCCTGTACAAACTGCTGCGAAGTCGCCGGAGGCGAAAAGTAGCTGTTTGAGCAGCTATCCACCTCGTAATAGTTGCGTCAGATCGACTAAAGGTTTATACTACAACTACCTTCGACCTGCTGCGTTCGAGATTAGGAAGAGTCGTGCAATTCAAAGACTATTACCAGGTGCTTGGTGTCGCCCGCGACGCCGACCCAACAGAGATAAAGAAGGCCTATCGACAGAAGGCTCGCAGATATCACCCGGACGTCTACACCGGCACCGACGCTGAGGATCGTTTCAAGGACATCAACGAGGCCTATCAGGTTCTGTCTGATCCAGAGAAACGTTCCAAATACGACCACTTCGGGACCGACTGGGTTAGATATCAGTCCGCGCCGGAAGCGGGCAACGCGGATTTCACAGAATGGTTCACTGGAGCTGCCGGAGACCAGGCCCAATATGAGTTCCATACTGCTTCGGGAGGCAGCGGCTTTTCGGACTTCTTCGACCTACTCTTCGGCTCCGAAGGATTTGGGCAGCCACGGCGGTCTAGTGGAGGCCGGACGGGTATCCGTCCACGGCCCGTGAGAGGCGACGACCACGAATATCCGGTGGAACTCTCGCTCGCTGAAGCGTTCAATGGAACTCGGCGAACCTTTGAGATCGCAACGAACGAACCGAACCAGGCGCCCTCGCGTCAAAAGATCGAGGTGACTATCCCGGCTGGTGTGCGCGATGGATCCCGTGTACGCGTGGCGGGCAAAGGCGGGCCGGGACGTAACGGTGGTCCTGCTGGTGATGTCTATCTGCGGGTGCGGCTGAAGAAAGACACACGCTTTTCGCTCGAAGATGGTCAGCTCAGATCGGAGGTCGAAGTTCCACTCTACACCGCATTGCTGGGTGGAGAGGTGATTGTTCCTCTGCTGTCCGGGAAGCGGATAGCGGTTACGGTTCCTGCCGAAACTCAGAACGGTCAGACGATGCGGCTTAAGGGACAAGGCTGGCCCGTGAAGCCCGGCGCCACCGGACGGGGCGATCTGGTGATCAAATTCAAGGTCGTGCTCCCGCAGGGGCTGAGTGATGAGGAACGAGAACTTCTCGAGCATCTCGCCAGCCTGCGAACAGATGGGCAAACGTCGGCGAAGGTCGCGGCCTAGATCCCCCGTAACCGCCGCACCTGTTAGAATTCGCGGTTGGTCGGTGATCGGCCATTTGGGTACTAGCACCGGTTCCTATTCACGAGGAGGGGCCCGCGGCATGGCGGTGACGGTCATACTCGGAGGCCAGTGGGGCGACGAAGGCAAGGGCAAACTCGTCGACATCCTGGCGGAACGCGCAGACCTGGTTGTCCGGGCAAATGGCGGCGCAAATGCCGGGCACACAGTTGTCACCGATCAGGGAACCTTCAAGTTCCATCTCATTCCGTCCGGAATCCTACGTCCGGACTGCCTATGCGTGATTGGCGCTGGCGTCGTGCTCGACCCGGCACTCTTGCTGGAAGAAATCAGAGATCTTCACGAACGCGGAGTCGACACGTCCAATTTGCGCGTCTCGAACCGGTGCCATGTTGTTATGCCCTATCACCCGATCCTCGACAAACTTGAGGAAGAAGAACGTGGCCCCGCGAAGATCGGGACGACCCAACGGGGCATGGGCCCGGCGTACGCAGACAAGGCGGCCCGAACCGGGCTACGCGTCGCCGATATCGCCGACCCGGAACACCTGATGGATCGGCTCGGGGCAGTGCTTGAAGAGAAGAATCAACTCCTTCGGAGCCGGTACGATCATCCGCCCCTTGATCTCAACGAAATTGCCGAAGCGTATGCGGCATACGGTGAAGATCTCGCACGCTACATTACGGACACAGAGATCGTCGTCCAGGACGCCATCGAACGCCGCGATGAGGTCCTGATCGAGGGCGCTCAGGCAGTCATGCTCGACATCGACTACGGTAGCTACCCGTTCGTCACTTCGTCATCGCCGACTGCGGCAGGCGTCTGCCAGGGTGCGGGCGTCGCGCCAACCCAGGTTGATCGGGTGATCGGCGTGTACAAGGCATACACGACGCGCGTCGGCGAAGGCGCATTTCCGACGGAACTCCACGACGCCACTGGCGCACTGCTGCGAGAGCGGGGCCATGAATACGGCACAACGACTGGAAGACCACGGAGAACCGGATGGTTCGACGCAGTGCAGGCACGCTATACCGCTCGCCTCAACGGAGTCGCAGAAATCGCCCTGACGAAGTTCGACGTGCTGGATGGTCTCGACTCGGTTCGCATCTGCACCGGCTACCGTCTGGACGGGCGAGACGTGTTTAGCCCACCAGCGAGAATTTCCGACTACGTTCGCGTTGAACCTGTTTTTGAGGAATGGCCGGGATGGGGCGAAGACACGACCAGTGCGGATTCTCTCGATGATCTCCCTGATCGAGCGAGGCAGTACGTCAGCCGGATCGAGGAGCTTCTGAAACTTCCAGTCCGCTACGTCGGCGTAGGACCGCACAGACGTCAGCTGGTGACCCGTTCGGCGCCCGCGGCCTGACAGCACAGAGAGGATCTTGATTGTGACGCCTGCAGAGCTCGACGCCGTTGCCATACAGCAGATCATCCCTCATCGATTTCCGTTCCTGCTCGTCGATCGAATTGTGGAGATGGATCTGGGGCAGAGCGCTGTCGGCATAAAGCAGGTATCGATGGGCGAGCCCTATTTTCAGGGACATTTCCCCGACTATCCGGTGATGCCCGGCGTGCTCATCATCGAAGCGTTAGCCCAGGTGGGAGCGGTTGCGTTGCTGGCGAGCGAAGAGCATCGCGGCAAGATCGCGTTGTTTGCTGGTATCGACAACGTGCGTTTCAGGCGGCAGGTGAAGCCGGGCGACACCCTGAGGCTCGAAACCAGGATTGGCCGAATGCGCCGGAGCATCGGTAAGGGAACGGGACGCGCCACGGTAGACGGTGAACTTGCGGCCGAAGGCGAGCTCACCTTCGCGATCGTAGATCGTGACGCCCTCGGGTAATCCGGTGAAGTCACCATCGCGCATCGTCATCCTGAAACCATGTTGCATCGGCGACGCGGTCATGGCGATGCCGGCAATCGACTCCATCAAGTGTGCCCGCCCCGATGCCGTCATAGAAGTCTGGTGCGGCGCACACAGCCAGACCGTCTTCGAGCAGCATCCGGGCATTCATCGGCTCAAGCGAGTACCAGACGTCCCTCGTGCCCGCGACCTCCCAAAACTTGCGGCACAGTTGCGAATCTCTCAGCCGGACATGCTTATTGTGTTGGACCGCTCGCGCCTGCTCGAAGGGGCAGCACGCCTTTCTGGCTGCGGGATTCTTGCCACGGTAGCCAGAGAAACGCCGGCTAACCGGCATGAAATCGACTGCTACCTTGAAACCCTGAGGAGTATCGGGATAGCTGCCAGCTCGACGACTCCAGCGATAACGCTCACAAAAGTAGTCCGAGACTCCGCCGCCGGATTGCTTCCCTATGTCGAAGAGCGCTATGTTGTCCTGCATCCCGCCGGCGCGGAAAATCCTGGTTCACGGATGCCCAGCAAGCGTTGGCCCATCCGCTCCTGGGTAGAAATTGTGAACTGGCTCGCGTCGCGGGGAGTCGGTGTCGTTCTGAGCGGTTCCGGAGCTGAACGCAGCCTCTGTCTCGAAGTAGCGGCGCGATCGGCGCCTGGGCTCGATCGAATTTCGATCGTCGCCGGGAAAGCAGGCCTGATGGAAAGTGTCGCGATAGTCGCACGAGCTGCGGCCTTCGTCGGACCAGACACCGGGATGAGTCACCTTGCCGCAGCGACCGGGACCCCGACAATTGCTATCTTCGGTCCAACGAACCCCGGCCGTTATGCTCCTCGAGGGCAACGGGTTGTCATTCTGGCCCCGTCGGAGTCTTGGTCCATCGCCGATCGGGATCTGCGCAGGCATTTCGACGGCTTACCCGAAACTGCGGGCGTATCAGCAACAGCAGTGATACATGCACTGCAGAACATCCTCGGGGCAACGGGAACGACCACGCCGTGTTGAACACCGCTTCGCTTCGAAACCGCATGTTTCCAGCACTGGCGGCGCTCCTGGGGAGGCCCGAATCTGGAGACGCGGATACCATCTTGATTCTGCAGCCAGACCACCTGGGCGACATCATACTGTCGGAACCAGCGGTGCGAATGATTCGCGGCCGTCTGCCGGGTGCGAAACTGATCGGGGTTCTGGGAGCGTGGTCTACCGCCATCGGGCGCCTGGCGTGGCCAGTCGATGACATCGTCGATGTGCGCTTCCCGGGCTTCGACCGCTCGGAGGTCCGCAACTCACCGGTAGCCCCCTACGCTCAGCTTCGGCGTGACGCGGCACGTCTGCGAACCCTCTATGCCTCGCGGGCCGTCATCTTGCGTGACGACGCCTGGTGGGCAACTGCGCTCGCTCGGGCAGCGGTAAGCCGATCAGTAGTCTCCAGCAACGATCCCCGAAACAGGCCGTTCGCAACAGGAACCGTCAGCCTGACAGATTCCATTCACAACACGGATCGCGCAGTCATGATCGCAGCCGGATTACTCGGCCTGGACCGCGAAGAGCTGGATGCAAGCCGATTCGACATGTCTCCACGGGTTGACGTTAGCGACGAGTCCCGATCAGCGGCGACGGCGCTTTTGAGCAAGCATCGGGTCAGCGAACCCTATATCGTTTTCCATCCAGGTGCAGGGGCTGCCGTCAAGACATGGCCCGCCCGCTCATGGCAAGCCGTGCTGCGGTCGCTTTCCGATTTCAGGGTGATCATTACCGGCGGGGCGGACGAAGCTGTGGAATGCGCCGAGATCGCTTCATCGTTCTCTCACGTGACGAGCCTCGCGGGCAAGACGTCGCTGGAAGAACTCCTGGGCCTCTTCGCGTCATGCAGGCTGGCGATCGGGTCGGACAATGGCCCGCTACACCTGGCCGCCGCGGCTGGCGCGTCAACGATCCGGCTATTTGGCCCCAGCAATCCAAGACGGTACGGGCCATACCCAGGCAATCCCCAACATCGCACGATATCGTCCGACTGGTCGTGCCCCCGTTGCGAAGATCTATCCGCAGGCCGTGCGCGAGTATGCGGCTGCATGTTGGCCATAACGCCCAAGCTCGTGGTGGAAGCGATTCAGGAAGCACTCGGCAATGCCGCTTAAGATCATTGGCGTGGATGCCAGCAGGGCATCGGGAACCCAGATGACCGGGACCGAGTGGTACTCGCGTGAAATTATTGCCGCTCTCGCACGCATCGAAGACCGCCCGGCACTGCGCTTGTACCACCGCAACAGTCCCCTAACCCAATCGGGGGAACGGGTAGAGAACGTTCCGATTCGCCAGCGAAGGTTCTGGACGCATCTGGGATTGGCTAAGGAGATGACGGCGCGCCCACCGGACGCTCTGTTTGTGCCAGCTCATGTCATCCCGACGATCCATCCGGCGGCATCGGTCGTCACGATCCATGATGTTGGTCACCGATTTGCCTCGCGGGGCCACACCTTTAGGCGCCGGCTGGCACTTGAGGCCGCGACGCGCTGGAACGTCAACCAGGCAACCCGCATTATTGTCCCTTCGCAGTCCACTGCTGATGACGTCATGGCCGCGTACGGCGTCCCATCGGACCGCATCGATGTGGTGCATCATGGGATCAATCCACAGCGCTTCCGCGTTCTGCCCGACCAGGAATTAGAGTCTACCCTCAAGCACCTGGGAATCCGGCGCCCCTATCTACTCTTTCTCAGCACTGTTCAACCGCGTAAGAACGCGTCCCGTCTGATCTCCGCGTTCGAAGCACTGGATATTCAGGATCTCGATCTCGTCATCGCTGGCGCCGACGGATGGATGAGCGACCCGATTAACGCCAGAATTACTCAGAGTGCCCGTGCGTCAAACATACTTCGACTGGGATATGTCGCCGATGATGACATTCCGGCGCTCTACAATGGGGCACGTGCTTTCGTTCTTCCCTCTCTTTACGAGGGCTTCGGCATGGGAATCGTCGAGGCAATGGCCTGTGGCTGCCCGGTCGTCAGTTCATCCGCTTCGAGTTTACCCGAGATCGCGGGGGGAGCTGCGCTGATCGTCGATCCACATTCCGTCGACGCAATCTGTGAGGGGATTCGCGCGGTCATCCAGCCGGATCAACGCTATTCATTACGTAAGGCAGGGCTGAAGCGATCCAGGCACTTCATCTGGGAGCGAGCGGCCGAGCAAACACTTAGATCCATTGAACTCGCCTATATAAATGCCGCAGGATCAACCCGGTGAAAGTCCTCATCGTCAAACTCGCAGATCTCGGCGACCTGCTCGTAAGCGAGCCGGCTATCCGATCGCTGCGAACGGCATTTCCAGAAGCACAGATCGATCTACTTACGTCGCCAGGTGCTGCCGGGCTTGCGCCATTGATTGACGACTCGATTCGGGCGATCACCTTCGAGAAATCGATGTACGACCAGCCTGGTGCTGCGGCTGTCCAAGCCGCGTCCTCCGCGCTACGTCTAGGCTTCCGTCTGGCGCGCCAGCGCTATGATCGTGTCGTAGTCCTGCATCACTTGACGACAGATTGGGGCGCTGCGAAGTTTCGAGCGTTGGCTGCTTCGGCGCGCGCGCCGGTCGTGGCTGGGCTCGACAACGGCCGTGGCGCATTTCTTACACATCGCTTTGCCGATCGTGGTTTTGGTTTCATGCACGAATCAGAGTACATGCAAGAGGTGGCTATCGCTGCCGGTGGCCAGCGCGTCCTTCCAGCACCGAAGCTGAAAGTGCCTGAACAGACTTGCGTCGAAGGGCTGCCGGGCAACTATCTTGCGATTGCACCGAAGGCGGGAGTCTTCTCGCCAGCCAGGGAGTGGCCGATTGACCGGTACGTGACACTCGCTCGTCACCTGGCGGAGCGAGGGCACTCAACGGTTATCGTCGGCGGGGCTGACGCGGCTGATGCCGGTCAGAGCATAGCTGCCATCGCTCCACCAGGAACAGTGTTGAATCTGGCTGGAAAGACCACTCTGTCCGAATCAGCTTGGGTCCTGCAAAGGGCTGTGGCGTTCATCGGTAATGACAGCTTTCCTGGCCATCTGGCGGCCGCGGTCGGAACACCGACGGTGTCGATTTTCGGCCCCTCCAACCACCTTGCCTGGGCGCCAGGATCGGGTAGTCGAGAAGACATGGAGGGCCGTACTATAGCTGTCGTCGTCAGGACACCGCTCCCATGCTCACCGTGCCTGTACACTGGTCATCGTCTTGGACGACCCGCAGGATGCAGCACAAGGAGTTGTCTCGAGATGGTCGCTCCCGAGTCGGTTGCCGATGCAGTGCAGAGGCTGATCGGTGCGTAAGTCAGGGCTCTACGTCGGAATTGGTCTCGTTGTAGCCGGATTTGTCGTGACGCTGCTTGTTTCAATCTGGCTTGGTATCGGATTGGCAAGTTCCGACCTGGAAGCCGGTGGGGCCATGCTCGGCGGTATCGTTGCATTCCTCTTTCTGGTTGCGCCCCTACTCGGCGTCGGTGGATTCTTGATCGTTCGATCTCGAGCCGAAGCGCGCGAATATGACCGGGTCACCGTGCAGCGACGGATGATTGGCCGTATCGAAGCGGCGGGCGAGATAAGCGTCGCGGATCTCGCGCTCGAAAGCGGACTGAGCAGGGAAGAGGTCAGAGACAACCTCGTCGATCTCGTGTCGAAGGGGTTGTTCTCAGGTTATGTTGATTGGAACCGGGGCCAGCTTTTCGCCCGGCAAGCATCCCAACTTCGCGAGATGCAATACTGCCAGAGTTGCGGGAGCCAACTGGAACTTGCCGGGCATGGACTCATTCGGTGTCCATACTGCGGAACCGAATATTTCCTACCATAATCACTTGGAACCACTTCGCGAGCTAGAAGGAGACAAGCATGGACATGCCGGAGCATCGAAGCTTCCTGGATTCGATACCAGGCTGGAGCGGCTATAGGGATCGGGAACGGCGTAGAGAGTCGGACCGTCTGATTCGCGAACGCCTGGCGCGGGATTATGGCGAGATCGCGGATGGGCTAGGTCGACTGGCGGCCCGCCTGGCGCAAGATCGTAAGCTCCAGGCTATCCGGTATGTCGACGCGCCGCATGGCCGCCTCAATCACTTCATCGATCGGCTCCGGACGGCGACCTATGGCTACGCGGGGCTGTTTAGCGATCGACCAGTGGACGCCGATGCGCTCGATCAGATTGCCGCATTCGACCTGAGCCTCGGTGAGGGAATCGACGACCTGCGCGCAGGCGCTGAGGGATTGTCTAGCGCCGATCCGGATGATCCCGTGTTTCGAGAGCGCTCCGAAGCGCTCTCCGAGCGAATCGAAACGCTTCTCGACCGGTTCGACCGGCGGTCGGAGATCATCGACACTGGCGAACCCAAGCCCGAAGCGGAAGTATCCGCGCTGCTGGCCTTGGGGAAGCCACGCACGGGGTCTCCGACGGCCTATGATCTGCACGACGGCGATGGGATCACATTCAGGAACGTCAACTACTCGGTTATTGGGCGGATCACCGTTGAAACGTCTTCTGAGTCCTGGAGGGACTTCCAGCTAAAGGGAGACGACGGACGGTCGTGGCTACGGGTGCCGGCGTCTTCTGGTGACCGGTTCTGGTGGTGCCGAACCGTCGAAATCGAGTCCACGGACGACGACGAGGTGTCGGTTGAAGGTGCATCATTCCGGTTCCAGACTTCGACTGACGGAACTGCGGAGGTTATTGGACAGGCGGGTGCGAGTGGCGTCCGGGATCTGAAGGTTAGCTTCTATCAACCAACCGGCGGCAACAGGCAGCTCACCGTTTATCATTGGAGGAGCGACGAGCTCGCCCTTCTTGGCGAGTCAATTGACCCGGCGGAGCTAGAGCTCTGGTCACGTGAAGGCGGGACTGCGGTGTAGCCGCGCTTCTACTGGAATCACGGCACATCAGGAAAGGTGCAGACGGTATGGGAATCTTAGATCGAATGTCGCGATTGATCCGCGCAAACATCAATGACATGATCGACCGCGCGGAAGATCCGGAGAAGATGCTGAACGAACTCCTTCGGGAGATGCAGGCAAGCATCCGCGAGGCACGCCACGATGTCGCGAGCATGATCGCTCAGGAAAAGCTCGTTGAAGCCGAGCTTGAAGATGCCCAGATGGACGCTCGCGAGTGGGAGCGCCGGGCAGAAATGGCACTCAAGCGAGACCGTGAGGACCTGGCTCGGGAGGCCTTGCGCCGCAAGCATGATGCTGAGGAACTCGCTGGCGTCTATGCGACTCAACTAGCGTCGCAGCAGGAGATGGTTGAGAAGCTTCGGAGCCAGCTCAAGATCCTGGAACGAAAGTATGAGGAAGCAGAGTCGAAGCGGGACATCCTGATCGCCCGCCATCGCCGTGCCCAGGCCCAGCGACGGATCACCGAAACGTTCTCCACGCTCCCGGACATGAGTGCCATGGGCGAGCTAGAGCGGATGGAAAAGCGTATCGCGGGAGAAGAAGCTCATGCGATGGCGCTGCAGGAACTTGAGCAGGACGACATCGAGTGGCAATTTTCCGAGCTTGAGTCAGAGCCCGACGTCGAGGACGAACTGCTGGCCCTCAAAGCACGAATCCATGGAGACGAGCCCGCGCTGACCGATGGATCGTCGGGTGGCGGATCCGAAGACGCGCCGTAGGAGCCGGCTGGCGCAAGATAGGCGCCTAAAGGGTTTCACATTGTAAGGAGCAACGCCGTGGCGATTCTCGATCTGATCGAATATCCTGACGCCCGAGCAAACGAAATCGTGCATCGAATTCCGGAGTACGGCTCCGGCGAGTTTCGCCTCGGCTCCCAGTGCGTGGTCCGCGAATCCCAACGCGCGGTCTTCTCGCGCGATGGAAAGGCGCTCGATCTACTCGGACCGGGACGCCACACTCTTTCGACGGCAAACATCCCGCTCCTGACCGGGTTGCTCGGTCTCCCCTTCGGAGGCAAAAGCCCCTTCAGGGCCGAAGTTTTTTATGTCAATATCCGCGAATTCACCGACCTCAAATGGGGAACCCTGCAGCCAATCGTCTATCGCGACACCGAATTCGGGATGGTGAGGCTCCGGGCATTCGGAACATACTCGATGCGGGTAAACGATCCTCAGTTGTTCGTCAATCAAGTTGTGGGCACCCGAGCTGCCTATCTGGTCGAAGATATTGAGGATTTCCTTCGTTCAATCATTCTCACCGAGTTCAACGACATGGTCGGCGAGACGATGACGAGCATTCTGGACCTGCCCCTACTGACCCAGGAGATAGCGGCAGCCGCCCGTCATGCGTTGACCGACGACTTCGAACGTCTCGGGCTAGATCTATTGACGTTCCAGATAGTGGCGGTGACGCCGCCGGAAGAGGTCCAGAAACGCATCGACGAGCGTTCCGGCATGGCTGCCCTGGGCGACATGAACCGTTACATCCAGTATCAGACAGCTCAAGCAATTGGCCAGATGCCAAACGCTTCGGGCCAAGGGGGTTCCGGCGGTGGGACTTTGACCGAGGGCGCAGGACTAGGCGCGGGACTGGGCATGGGCGTTGCCATGGGTCAGGTCATGTCACAGGCGATCACTGGAGCGGGCGCCGCACAACAACCCGTATCAACACCGGCCTCTGGACCAGCAACGCCCGCGGCCGCCGGATCCGCGACAAGGTTCTGCACGAACTGCGGTCACGGGCTGCCGCAAGGCGCGAAATTCTGTCCGAATTGTGGCACGGCTGCGGAACAGCCGGCTGGCGCCTGTCCACAGTGCGGGGCGTCAAATGCTCCGGGCGCCAAGTTCTGCACCGAATGCGGCACAAGTCTGCAAGGATAGGTCTCTGGAAAAGAGCAACCGAAAGAGCAATTTGCCTTTGACCGCTAACAGATCCAACCTTTACAATCAATAGGTTGCGCGAAAGTCTGAAACTGGCAATTCGCGCGACAACTGCCAGAACGTTGGCCAACCTTCTCGTCTATTCAGACGATTCGAGGGAGAATCGATCGGGAACCGCGGTCACGTGCCGGAAGTAGATAGTTCGGAATCGAGATGCCAAGTGGACAAGGGAGCTTTTCTGGCATGAGTGAGCACAACAGACCCGGTTTGAACGATGGCAAGGTACGAGTTGCGATTATTGGCGTTGGCAATTGCGCGTCGTCACTCGTTCAGGGCGTGGAGTATTACAAGAACGCGTCGACCGAAGACTTTGTTCCAGGATTGATGCATGTCGATCTCGGCGGATACCACATATCGGATATCGAATTCTCCGCCGCCATTGACATCGACTCCGAAAAGGTTGGCAAGGATCTCAGCGAGGCCATCTTCTCCGGACCGAACAACACCTACAAATTCGCTGAAGTTCCCCACCTGGGAATTCCCGTGCACCGGGGGATGACCCACGATGGACTCGGAAAGTATCTCTCCCAGATAATCACGCCTGCGCCGGGTCCGACCGCAGACATCGTTTCGATTCTCAAGGAGACCAAGACGGACGTCGTTGTGAACTACCTGCCAGTGGGGTCAGAAATGGCGACCAAGTGGTATGTGGAACAAGTTCTCGACGCTGGTTGCGCGTTTGTCAACTGCATTCCCGTCTTCATCGCCCGTGAGGAGTACTGGCAGAAGCGATTCCGTGACCTCGGTCTTCCGATCATCGGAGATGACATCAAGTCGCAGGTCGGAGCAACAATCACCCACCGGGCGCTGACGCGATTGTTCATCGATCGCGGCGTTCGCCTGGATCGGACCTACCAGCTCAACTTTGGCGGAAACACCGACTTTCTCAACATGCTGGAACGTGAACGCCTGGAGTCGAAAAAGGTCTCCAAGACCAACGCTGTGACGTCCCAGATCGACTATGGCATCGATCCGGACGATGTCCACGTGGGTCCTAGCGACCATGTTCCGTGGCTCGAAGATCGCAAATGGTGCCACATTCGAATGGAGGGCACGACCTTCGGCGATGTCCCGCTCAATGTCGAGTTGAAGCTTGAAGTGTGGGATTCCCCGAATTCGGCTGGCGTCGTGATCGACGCGGTACGATGTGCAAAGCTGGCCTTGGACAACAACATCGCCGGCACATTGCTGGCTCCGTCCGCCTACTTCATGAAGTCGCCGCCGGTCCAGTATCATGACGACCTTGCGCGGGACAAGGTTGAAGAATTCATCGAGCAAACCGCGCTCGCGAGCCAGCAACGCTCCGTGGAAGTGCCGGCGGACTAGCTCTCTATTGACCGCCGCCCGTGGAGAATAGCTGTTTGCAGAGAATCCGTCCTGAACAGGACGGATTCTCTCGCCGTCAACGGCAAATGTTGGCGCGCAACTTCTCTTACCCGCTACATGAGGCGTCTGACAGTCCAGTGGTCTGGGCAGCAGTTCAGCAATCGATCATCCATTCATTGCTGCTGTCTGTAGACGGCGGGCTGAGACTACGTACCCTCCCTGTCTTTGGTGAGGCAAAGTTGAATGACCAAGATCCCAATCTCGTTCTTAGCTTGAGAATCGGCGTGCCCGCAGCGCTGAATCGGGCCGTATTTCACGCAACGAGCCAGCCGCTACTCATCATCGCGGACGGCCCCGGCGGCACGAAGCCCACGTCGTTCTTCCGGGGCGTGGCTCAGCTTTCACTGCCGGTCCAACCGGTCGAAAGAGTCGTTGTCGCGGCAGCCGTCCTCCGACCTGGAAGCAGATCGATCGAGCTCTTGAGTTCAGACGCGCTTCCCTGGCCGGAGGCGCGGGGAGCGCTGATTTGTCAGCTCGAAAGCGTGGTGCGGGAACACCTGCCGCAGTGGATTCCATCCCACGCGCTGTTTGACGTCCCCGCCGAAGCTGCCCTGGAAGAGTTCAGCCAGCGACGCTGAACGGCCCTCTACGCTCTGGGAAGGTCTGCCGCGTCGAGTATTTCATACTCGTACCCTTGATCCACCAGGAACTGCTGTCGTTTGCGGGCATAGCGTTCTTCATTCGTGCCTATCGACACGAGGCTGTAGAAATGCGCGCGCCGCTGATCATCCGGACGCAAAAGACGGCCGAGCCGCTGGGCTTCCTCCTGGCGCGATCCGAAATTCCCACTGACTTGTATCATGACCTTTGCGCCCGGAAGGTCGAGACCAACGGATCCGATTCTGGAGACTGCCAGGCAATCGACAGAGCCATCACGAAATGCCCCGAATAACCGATCACGTTCCGTGCTATCTGATTTCCCAGTCAACAGAGGAATGCCAAAAGTCCGCGCCAGTCCCACGAGCGAGGGCACGTTGGATCCCACGACCAGAGTTGGCTCAGACTGGTGAAGCGCCAGTAGGCGTTTCACGACAGCGGCCTTGTACCTTTGGCGAGCGCGGGATGTAGGGGCTTCGGGTATTCGCACCTCAAAACAGGTCGCCGGGGCGATCCAGCCCTGTCGTTCGAGTTCCACCCATGGAACATCGAACACGACCGGACCGACCATGGCGAACACTTCTGTTTCGCGCCGATCTTCTCGAACCAACGTCGCGGTCAGTCCCAGCCTTCGAAGCGCCGGGATATCGGACACGAGACGAAACACGTTGGCCGGCAGCGACTGGACCTCGTCATACACCACAAGTTGCCATCGATGGGACGTAAGAGCGGCTCGGGACGAGCCTCGGGAAGCCCCGTGATATGTGGCGATGGTGACCGGAGCAGGAAGCGATCCACGCTGCCAGATGGCAACATCCTCGCTTTGGAGATCTGTCATGGAAAGCATCGTCCGCCGCCATTGATTCGCAATTTCGATTGAAGGCGTCAGAATCAACGCCGGCAAACCCGTCCGTATCGCAACGCCGATCCCGACCACCGTCTTACCCGCTCCACAGGGCAAGAGCACGATCCCCTGCCGCGCGCGTTCCATTTCGTCAATTGCCTCGCGCTGGTAGGGTCGAAGTGTCACCCCGGCACGCCAATCGATCGCTTGAGTGCTTTTGAATGCAACAATGCGGTCATCTATGACGGGCCAGCCCTGCGCCGCCAGGTCGAGTCTTAGCCGGGCAAGTTCAGCGTCCGTATACGTCTGCCTAGCGTCGATGCCCAGGCCGACCAGAATTCCCGGGTCGCGGGAAGTAAGTCGGGTAAGCCCATCGTCGAAAGTCTCTGCCCTCAAGACACCGTAACGGGACATCGAAGTCGCGATTCTAGCTGCAACAGTCGAAGGAACGCGCGAACCAGCATGGAGCGCCAGCCAGCCGAGCACATCGTCGGCTGTGTGATCTCGAGCGGCAGCACCCCACAGCGCGACGTCGCTTATCCGAAACCTGAAACTTCCCGCGACGACGGCTTCCAGGCTCGCACATTGCCGCACGACTGCAGCAACTTCTAGCTGATCCTGGCCCGGTGCGACCAGTATCTTGCCATCCCTCTGAAATACGACTTGACTTTCTGACACGAGCGCCTTCCAGGCGTCACTTTTATGCGAAAGTACGCGGTTAAATGGTACACTTGACCGGTTTAAGACATCTACCTTTCAGTTTGTGTTGGAGGCTCTTACGTGGAGCGTAGAATCGTTCAGCAAATCGCCATCGAACAGGAGATGAGACGCTCCTATCTTGATTACGCGATGAGCGTCATCGTCCAGCGAGCCCTTCCGGATGTTCGGGACGGGCTCAAACCGGTCCAGCGGCGCATTCTCTATGGCATGCACGACATGGGAGTGCGCTCTAGCACGCGTTATCGCAAGTCCGCGGGTATCGTTGGTGAAGTGCTCAAGAGCTTTCACCCGCACTCTGATTCAGGCGGTCTACGACGCGCTGGTGCGAATGGTTCAGGAATTCTCGCTTCGATATCCACTGGTTGACGGCCAGGGCAATTTCGGGTCCGTTGACGGAGACTCCGCCGCGGCGATGCGATACACCGAGGCGCGCCTTGCCTCAATCGCGGATGAAATCCTCGTTGACATTGAAAAGAACACCGTCGATTTCCGGCCCAATTACGACGAAAGTGCCCATGAACCGAAGGTTCTGCCAGGCAAGCTCCCGAATCTGCTGATCAACGGGGCGTCAGGCATAGCGGTCGGCATGGCCACCAACATCCCACCGCATAATATCACCGAGATCTGCGATGGCTTGATTCACCTCATCGAGAACCCGGATGCAACCGTCGAGGACCTGAACCAGTTCGTTACCGGACCAGACTTCCCGACCGGAGGTTTGATCCTCGGCCGTGAAGGTATCGCGGCGGCGTACGCAACTGGTCGGGGCCGTGTCGTGATGCGTGCGAAAGCCCACATTGACAATTCGGATCGGGCAAACTGCTACGCGATTTTCGTGACAGAACTACCCTATCAGGTCAACAAGGCGACGTTGATCGAAAAGATCGCCGAACATGTACGGGCCGGCAGGCTGCAGGGAATCCACGATCTGCGCGACGAATCCGACCGGACCGGTATGCGCATTGTCATCGATCTCAAACGCGACGCCCAGCCGAAGAAGGTGCTCAACAATCTCTATAAGCACACGGCCATGCAGCAGACCTTTGGCGTCAATATGGTCGCTTTGGTCGATGGCGAGCAGCCGCGTGTGCTCCCGCTCAGGCGCACGATGCAGCTTTATGTTGAGCATCGACAGGAAGTCATCACCCGGCGAACCGAGTTCGAACTGCAACGCGCGAGGCGGCGGGCGCACATCCTCGAGGGCTTGAAGATCGCCCTGGACAATCTCGACGAAGTGATCGCAACAATTCGGCGTTCCAGAACCGCCGAATCAGCGCGCACCAATCTGATGCGAGGATTCAGCCTGACTGAGGTTCAAGCTAACGCCATCCTCGATATGCAACTGCGCCGGCTTGCGGCGCTCGAGCGCCGCAAAGTCGAAGAGGAATACAACGAACTCCTCAAGGAGATTGCCCGGCTCGAATCGCTCCTTAGCAGCGAGGAGCAGATTCTCGGGGTCATCAAGCAGGACCTGATCGACCTTCGCGAGAAGTACGGCGATGTTCGTCGCACCCGGATCATTGAAGCCGTCGGTGATCTAACCGATGAGGATCTCATTCCTGAAGTGGATGTCGTGGTCACCCTTACGCAGCGCGGTTACGTCAAACGCCTTCCGCACGAGACGTACCGCCCGCAACATCGAGGTGGACGAGGCGTCACCGGTCTGAAGATGACTGAAAAGGATGATATTCAACACCTCATCACCGCGAGCACGCATGATTCCTTGCTCTTCTTCACAACTCGCGGGCGCGTGTATCAGCTCAAAGTTCACGAACTCCCGGATGCTGGCCGAACCGCAAAAGGAATGCCGATCGTCAACCTGATTTCGCTAGAGCCCGATGAGTCGATCACCGCACTGATGCCGATTCGCAACTTCAATGATGGCGGCTTTCTGTTCTTCTGCACAAGAAACGGGCGGGTGAAGCGGACGACCGTGGATCAGTTCTCGTCAGTTCGTTCGACCGGACTGATCGCGGTTTCTCTTGATGATGACGACGAACTGGCCTGGGTCCAATGGTCCCAGGGTGGAGGCGATATTATCCTCGTCACCCGCGAGTCAAAAGCGATTCGGTTTTCCGAAGACGATGTCAGGCCGATGGGACGACCGGCAGCTGGCGTCATCGGTATACGCATGAGCAAGAATGATTACGTCGTTGCCGCGGAGGTCGTCCCGGCTGACCTGGAAGATGCGACCTTGCTGACGGTGTCGACTCACGGTCTGGGCAAGCGCACACGGCTCGATGAATATCGACAACAGGGTCGCGGTGGTCAGGGCGTAACAGCGATGAAGTTGCCGAAGAACGCAAAGATCGCTGGAGCGGCAATCGTCAAAGATGATGCCGACGCCATGCTCATCTCAACCGAGGGCATCGTAATTCGGATTCCCGTCCGCCAGATCTCGATTATCGGTCGACTGACCCAGGGCGTGGCGGTCATGCGACTTGGCAGTGGAAACGAAGTCGCATCATTCACGGTCTTCACTGAAAACGGCCGCGCCCAACTTGAAGCGGTGGACTCTCCGAACGGGCTCGAATCACCGAACGGCAGCAGTTGACCGGGACCATTCTATCCTTCGACTCTCGTCTTTGCCGGGGCCATCAGGAGCATGATGGCCCCGGTTGCTGTGAGCGCCAGAATCGGCAGGGATCTGGGATCAACGGCGTTTACCGAAGTCTCGGCGGGGAACAGAATGATCACGACGCAAAAGAGCGCATACGAGGCGACCGGCACGATCGATCTCACCGCGTCAGGAAGCATGCCGTAAACAAGGCTAACGAGCGCGGCAACCATCCAGGCGAGTGAAAGCGGCTGCCAGGCATCTCCACTTGGAAATCGAGGCGTGTTGCCAATCACCGCAGCAAGCGTTAGCGCCCCGGCCAGCGCGCCGAGCGTGGCATCTCCAAAGCCCAGTCGGATATCAGTGCGTGCGACCGCCGCCACAATCGCAAAGATGGTCACGGCAGCCGCCAGCGCAGCGAGAAGGTACTCCGTCCGGCCACCAAAGCGATCGTCCGCGCTCTGAATGCTCGCCGCAACAATTGCCGATGGCGCGAGAGCAACGACGGCAACGGCATCGGCAATCAGATCACGCCGAAACGGCAACCGGGTGAGGTACACGTGACCAAGAGCGGTTGCCAGGAGACACGCTGAGAGGACCACGCACATCAACGCTGTTGCAGCATCATCGAGTTGAAGTCTTACCGTGGGGATGAGGAGAAACCCGGTGGCGACGCCGGCTCGCGCTGTGCCAGAAAGTAGCCACGCCCTCCAGCCCCGCGAAGTCCGCTCGCCACCACTACCCTGTTGGCGAGGCTGACTCTCCAGCATTGATCGATTTGGCTGTCTACCGCGTGACGCCGGTTGATCCAACGACACCGCTTGTCCTCCCGGGTACCATTTAGAAGATGTCGACCTGTGAAGGCAATTGCTTTCACCCGTCCCGCACTAACTATGCACCGATGGGACGACCGGCATCACGGATTCGCTTCACAGTTGGCGGGACGACGGCTAACATGGAATCAGACCAATGGAAGCGGCTCGGGATTCTTGGAGGATCCTTCGACCCCATCCACATCGGGCATCTGATCGTCGCCGAAATCCTGGCCTACGAACTGAAACTCGATCATGTCTTGTTCCTGCCTGCCGCCAGACCGCCGCACAAGCTTTCCCAGACGCTCGCGCCGAACGCGGACCGGATCAGAATGATCGAGCTTGCTATCTCCCCGGTTTCTGATTTCTCCGTGAGCACAATCGATCTGGAACGGCCCGGGCCATCCTACACCGTTGACACTCTCGAGGAACTTCGTGCACTTCACGGGCCTGGCACTGAACTCCACTTTCTGATGGGGATGGATAGTCTCCGGGACTTCACACGATGGCGTCAGCCCGCGCGAATTGCCGAGTTAGCCTATCTCGGCGTTGCCCGGCGACCGGGTGTCGATGTCTCCAGACGCGAGATCGAGATCCTGGTATCCCAGGCACGTGGACGAATCAACGTCATCAACGTTCCGCTCATCGACGTTTCATCGAGTGACATCCGGGATCGAATTCGAGGTGGGAGGCCGTACAGATTTCAGGTGCTGCCAGAGGTAGCCGCCTACATCGAAGCATCTGGCCTCTACCGGCGTATCCCGGAGGAGTCCCCGCGCATTGTTGATGTTCGGACCGAACCGGGCACGAGTTGACATCACCTTGAAGCCGGACGTACACTCCGAGTTCGGCTTCCTGCGACTTGCCAGCTTGGCACGGGGACGGCCATTAGACATTGATCAAACGCGCAGGGGAGCTAACACGTGCGCTTTAAGGCCTGGTATACGCTGATCGCGATTGCGATCATCACCATCGTCGCGGGCTGGATTTCACTGCCTTCAGATGTTCTGAACTTTAACGGCGCAAAAGATGACTTCTTTGTCCGGGAAGGGCTGGACCTCCAGGGAGGACTCCAGGTCGTCATGGAAGCACGCCCGGTTGAAGGACAGAGTGTAGACTCCGATGTCCTTGAAGGCACCCGGGACACACTCGAACGTAGAGTTAACGCGCTGGGTGTCAGCGAACCGGTTATCCAGACACGTGGTGACAGCCAGATACTGGTCGAATTGCCAGGCGTCGATGATCCCGAGGCGGCTATCGAGGTTCTAAAAGCAACCGCGCTGCTTGAGATCATCGACACCAATGGCGCGTTCCCACCTCTAGGGTCGTTTGTCAACACGACGCTTGGTCCGGCCACAGATGGGGTTTCGCCCGATGCCGAGGTTCAACCCGACACATCGGGGCCAACATTCACCACAATCGTATCCGGAGCTGACCTGTCGGATGCCTATCCATCCACGAACCAGGTAGGGGCCGTCGTCGTCGGTTTTGAGATGAATTCTTCCGGAGCCGACAAGCTGTACGAGTTCACCAGCGCGAATATTGGACAGCCAATGGCGATCGTTGTTGACAAGCAGGTCGTCAATGTTGCCACGATCCGGGACGCGATCGGGCGATCCGGCCAAATCAGCGGGATGAACCGGCAAGAGGTCGAGGATCTCGCGCTGCAACTTAAATCTGGCGCACTGGCTACGCCGCTGGAGGTCGTTCAGAGTCGCACGGTCGGCCCGACGCTGGGCCAGGATTCAATCGATAAGAGCATCGCTGCCGGACTCGTCGGTCTCGGTCTCGTGGCCGCGATGATGATTCTCTACTACAGGATTCCCGGCTTGATCTCCGTCTTTGCTCTGCTCATATACACGGCGATCGTGTTCGCCTTATTCAAAGTGATTCCCGTCACGCTAACCCTTGCGGGGATAGCTGGCTTCATCTTGTCCATCGGTATGGCTGTCGACGCCAACGTCCTGATCTTTGCGAGACTCAAAGAAGAGCTTCGGCGTGGCCGCAGCATTCGTGTCGCCGTCGAAGCCGGTTTCAGTCACGCATGGCCGTCAATTCGCGACTCGAACATTTCCACGATGATCACCTGCGCCATTCTCTACTGGTTTGGCCAGTATGTCGGCGCGAGCATCATTCAAGGATTCGCGCTTACGCTCTTTATCGGTGTCGCAACCTCGATGTTCACCGCCGTCGTTGTCACACGCAGCTTCATGCGCGTCTTGCTCGACCGGAGCTGGTTCACGAATCACTGGTGGCTGGGGGTCGAGAACACTCAACCTGACTACGGAATGGCCGACTAGGCCGGAGACCAGAGAGGCATCCAACTCACATGATCGACCTAGTAGGCAAGAGAAATCTCTGGTATCTCATCTCCGCGTTGTTTCTCGTACCCGGGCTGATCTCACTGGTGTTCAATGGTCTACAGCTCGGCATTGACTTCACCGGAGGAACGAATTGGGATATCCGATTTGTCGGCACGGTGAACACAGACGAAGTGAGCCAGATTCTCGCCGACAACGGCTACGGCGACAATGTCGTTCAGCTGAGCGAGGACAACACGGTTATCATTCGTATGGGCGAGCTGAAGGAAGGGTCGGTGGAGAAGGATGCGATAGAGGCCGACCTGATCGATGCCTTCGGAGAGTTCGAAGAACTCAGCATAGTAAGCGTGGGACCTTCGGCAGGACGGGCAATACGGGACAGGGCGTTTGTCGCCGTCGGACTGGCATCGTTGGGAATCTTGCTCTACATCGCCTTCGCATTCCGAAACACCAACAATCCGTTTCTATACGGAATTTGCGCCATCGTCGCGATGCTCCACGACGCCATCTTCGTCCTTGGTGTCTTCTCGATACTCGGATGGTTGCTGGACGTAGAAATCGATGCGTTGTTCGTGACAGCCCTGCTGACCGTCATCGGATTTTCCGTCCATGACTCGATCGTTGTTTTCGACCGGATTCGTGAGAATCTCGCAGCCCGCTTGGCCCCGACGTTCGATGAAACAGTGAACTACAGCATCGTGCAAACACTGGTCCGCTCGATCAACACGTCGTTAACCGTCGTCCTGACTCTGGCCGCGCTCTGGCTCTTCGGTGGCGAGACAACGAGGTGGTTCGTGTTTGCCTTGCTCATCGGCGTTGTCGCGGGGACGTACTCGTCGATCTTCAATGCCGCCCAACTTCTGGTGTCGTGGGAAGAGGGGGATGTTCGCAGAGCTGTGACCTTCTGGCGTCGACCCCAGCAACCAGCGACCGAGGCGGAAACCGCCGCACAAGCACGGTAGCCGCGAACTTGCGCGGAGTGTCAATTGCGAAGGTCGGAGTTGTCGGCGGCGGATACACCGGACTGGCCGCTGCCTACCGGCTCGCCGCATCGGCTACCACGTTACTCTTTGGGAACGTTCCAATCACTTTGGCGGGCTTGCCGCCGCGTTCGGAGTACCCGGCGGAAACCTTGAAAAGTTTTACCACCACCTCTTCATGAGTGATCAAGCCATCATCCAGCTCGCGCGGGAGATCGGCTGTGAGGACGCGCTAAAGTGGTTCCCATCTCAGAACTCCTACTACTCGGCTGGTCGGATCTACTCGTTGGCAAGCCCGTTCGACCTCCTCCGGCTTCCGATGGTCCCGTTCATTGACCGGTTGCGGATTGGGCTCGTCACCCTGTACTTGCAGCAGGTCTCATCGCGTGGCGACCGTTGGAAACACTTCGAGCAAGTCACAGCAGCTTCGTGGTTGAGAAGATGGCTGGGAGATCGGGCCTTTGATCGGACGCTTGGCGCGCAGCTACACGCCAAGTTCGGGCCGAGGGCAGAACAGATTGCGATGGTCTGGTTCTGGAACAAGATCTACCTTCGCACCCAATCGCGCCCGGGTCTCCTCGGCCAGGAACGGTTGGGGTACTTCGACGGCAGCTTCAATGTCTTCACCGACGCTTTGGTCCAGGCAGCCAGGCGGGAAGGCGCGGATCTACAGACCGGAGTGGAGATTCAGGCGATCGTCGAGGATTCCGCAACGGGAGGGTTGAGGATCGACTTCTCTCATCGCTCGGAGGATGTTGATGCTGTAGTTGTGACAACTCCCGCACCCCTGCTGGCCCGGATGATGCCATCGCTGCCTGAGAGCTATCGAGATAAACTGACCGGAACCCGGTATCAGGGGGCAGCCTGCGTTCTACTTCGGATGAACCGGAAGCTGACTGACACCTACTGGCTCAACATGGCCGACTCCTCGCTCCCATTTACGGTTATCGTCGAACATACGAACTTCATCGAGCCGGAGCAGTACGCTAGCAATCACTATCTCTACGTCAATACATACGTCGAACCGGATCATCGCTATCTCTCGATGTCCGAGGCTGATCTCGTCGATGAGTACTTGAGCTATCTTCCAAGGATCAATCCGGATTTTGATCGTTCGTGGATAGTGGACACCTGGGTGTTTCGAACCCCCGCCGCCCAGCCAATCATCGCCCTACATCATCGCGAGCGAATGCCGGATCATCGCGCGCCGGTCAAAGGCGTGTACCTGGCAACGATGTCACAGATATACCCTGAGGACCGCGGCACGAACTACGCTGTAGCGCTTGGCGAAGAAGTTTCGTCGCTCGTCGACGAGGACTTCGGAGCCGCGAATCAGGTCGCTTTCCAGACTGACTGACCATCTTCAATCTTATGCTCCAAGCGCCCCTGATCTTCAAGATAGGTAAGGAACGCAAAGATGGTCGGCTGGAGCAGGTAGAACCCCGCTGCGTCGGCTGGCTCGGCTCCGAGACTCTTCACCGCCCGTCTGAGAATGACCTCCGGCGTCGACGGATCCTGGCAGGTGCGAACGATGTTCTCCGCAACCACATGTACGCGCCGGCGATTCAGATCGACCATTGAGGCCAGATCGGTGGTCGTTGGGCCGTGCCCGGGAACTGCAATCCTGTGCGGTGTGGTCAGAGCTCTATCCAGCGAAGGCAGATGGTCGCGCACCGAATACAGGTAGGGAAGAGGGTACTTGTCCAGCACCTGCTCCGGCAGCACGACATCGGCACGAGAAGAAAACGTCGTCACAAACAATCCCCATCTGGTTACCGGAGTGGCCGGCAAGTGAAATCGCGGTCAGGCCTACCCCATCGACTTCCAGTGGGCCTGCGTCAAAGACAAAATCGACCGGTGATGGCTCGGCAAGCAGGAATCCCTCGCGCAAGGATTCCGGCGGATCAGCGCCCGCGAACAGGCACAACGGCTGAAAGAGCGGATAACGCAGAACGGACTCATCCCAGACCGGCGCCCAGACGCGCGCGCCGTGCGCTTGACAACAAACGCGTTCCCCCCGAAGTGATCCGCATGTCCGTGCGTCGTGACGATCGCCGAACCTGCTTGTCAAGTCATTTAGCCAGTCTCGAGGACCTTGCGCGACGGCAGTGTCATTGAGACCCGTGTCTATAAGTATCGCCCGTCTCCGGCGCGAGAATGATTCCGATGTTGACACCACCTGGTGCGACATACACGCGATCCGATAATTTCTAGAGCATACGCACCTCGCAGCGTCATGCCGGGCCATCGTCGTATACTGTTACCACAATGAGACGCGCCCGTAGCTCAGTGGATAGAGCGCTTGCCTCCGGAGCAAGAGGTCATAGGTTCGAATCCTATCGGGCGTACCATCGATTCCCACTCGATACCTGACCCTTTCCTCGATTATGTAGCGCGTTCCCGGTGTTTCAGGTTATCGTAAGATGCGCTGGCGGCAATTGACGATCTCGCTGCCGCTGGAAAGCGATTGTTCGCTACTGTGAGGGGCAAGGCGAATCTTGTACGCACACGATGACGAACGCTACCCGGACACCGACGGAGGTGATTCGCCAGCTGACGCTAATAGCGGCAGTTCGACCTGGGGAGAACCCACCCCAAGTTGGCGAAGCCGCATTGCGTCCGGAGGCGACCTGGACAGTCCGACACCGCAACCATCCAGTCCTGGGATTGTCTCCGGGGCTGAAAGACGAGGAATATCATCGATCTCCGCGGGCGCCTCGATCAGCGGTACCTTGCGAAGCGAGGACCCATTGTTTATCGAGGGCACGTTCGATGGCGAGATATACGCGTCCGGAGATGTGACGATTGCTCGCGGCGCCCGTGTCAATGCCCGGGTTCAGGCCATACGAGTGACTGTGGCGGGTTCTTTCAAGGGCTCCGTCGCTTGTACAGATCGATTTGAGACGCTCGATACTGGCAGCGTCGAAGCGCGCATTCTTGCGCCGACGATCGTTGTTCACGACGGTGCATCGATCAACGGCGAGTTTCAGATGCGCGTTGACGAGGATGGTCAATCTGACGTCGAAGCCGAGGAAACAGCGACGGAACCAAGCTAGAATCGTCGCGGACCGAGAAGGGGAGGGCGCCGGTGGATTTTTCGGGCATTGAAGGACATTTCGGGAGTGGGGAACAAGACCGGCGCCAGAGCCAGTCCTCCTACATTGATCCTGAATCTGAAATCGACGGCGTCTTCAAGACCGAGCACGATCTTCGGGTTGAAGGAAAGATGTCCGGCACTATTCGATGTGAAGGCGTGCTCATCGTTGCCGAGGGGGCCCTGGTCGATGCCGAGATCGATGCCTCTAGCATCGTCGTGGCCGGCGAAATGAGCGGCACCATCCGTTGTCGCGGTCGGTTGGAGATTCGCTCGTCCGGAATCGTTCGCGGAGACGTTAAGACCGGGGCGCTTGTTATCCATGAGGGTGCGCGGTACGAGGGCCAAATTGCGATGGAGCCATCATCCAATGAGGATGAGAGTGTCCAGCTCGAAACCGAGGAGGGCGTCGCCACGGAGAGCGAGCATTCCAACGGCGAGTATTCGTTTCTTCGGCGATTTGCTCCGGACGAAGACGACGCCGAACTTGACCGCGACGATGAAGAATAGTCAAATCCGGCAGAATACCAAGTCTGTTTGCCGATACGGTATGATGTGACAGGTGGGAGATGTCGACGGGCGGTTAGATCCGATATGGACCTCACACGACCGGTACGACCCGAGGAGATCAGCTATGGGACGGCGTAATTGCGCTTCGTGCAAGTACTACGAGCGCTCATCGATACCAAGGATGGGCTGGTGTCGCAATACACACCTCTTCGCCTCACATCATAATCACTTGGTGTCGGCGGATGATCTTGACTGCGACCGCGGCTCCGGGGATTTCTGGGAGTCGGAAGAACCAAATCAAGACGCCTCGAACGTTGAGTATGCCAGCCGGCGCATCATTACGTTAACGTCGTTAGGGTCGCCAGTATACAGCGTTTCGGGTTCATCTGGATACAGTGGCGGTGACCCGCCTAATCCTCATTCCGGTGATGGTGGCGACCCACCGTGGAGCGGCGATGACCGCGACTTCAACTACTATGAAGAAGAGCGCTACTGGACCGATTATTTGCGGATTGCCCTGCCTATTCTCGGCGTCGTCGTTCTGGTAATCCTTCTCTGGTTCTGGATCGCGAATTTCCTTGGCGACGATGACAATGGCGATGGGTCGGCAGCCAGTGGAACCTCCACCGAAGCGATTCTGCCGACAATTTCATCTTCTCCCGCCGCAACGCAGACCATTTCCGGTAGCGTGAGTCCACCGCCGGTCGCACCGACGGCAACTTCGGGTGGGACGGGCGCCGCAACGGCGACAACCCCGGGTGGAGCGACCCCTCCCCCGAACGGCGAAAAAGTCCCGATATATCTGGGGGCAACCGTCGAAGTAGCGAATACCGATGGGGCAGGCGTAAACGTGCGTCTTGAAGCATCGACATCGTCGGAGGTCCTGGCCGTATTCCTTGACGGTACCGAAATCCAGGTCATCGGGGGACCCATCGAAAGTGAAGACTTTGTCTGGTGGCAGATCTCCGGAAACGAGATCAACTCAGGATGGATCGTCGACGAATACCTCGTAGTTGTCGAATAGACGAGATAACCCTCCGCTGGCCTGTGCTATACTCCCCGATGGTCCGGCATGCGTCGGGCTAATTTGCACGTGTGCGGATCGTGTAACTGTGTTCCCGCCTCGCGGGTGTATGCACGAGATGAACCACACGGAAGTATAAACACGGGGAGAGCCTTATTATGACCTCTGCAATGGTCGGTGAAAGCACCGAACAACTGATGCGCTCGTTGCTTGAGTCCGGTGTCCATTTTGGACATCAGACCAAGCGTTGGAATCCCAAAATGGCGCCGTACATCTTCGGCGACCGTGACGGAATTCACATCATCGATCTCCATCAGACCGCAATCCATCTCGAAGAAGCTCAGGACCTGCTGGTCGAGCTAGCGGAACGTGGAGACAAAGTCATCTTTGTCGGAACCAAGAAGCAAGCGGCAGACGTGGTCGAAGAACAGGCACTGCGCTGCGGGATGTTCTATGTCAATCGGCGCTGGCTCGGAGGTACCCTGACCAACTTCCGGACCATTCGTGGTCGACTAAACGACCTCCGTCGTCTTGAGCAGGAACAAATTGTGGGGGCGTTCGGCGTCCTGCCCCGGCAGGAAGCGCTGGCGCGAGAGGACGAATTGGAGCGTTTGCAGCGCAAGCTCGGGGGATTAAAAGAACCTCAACCAACTTCCGGGAGCGGTCATCGTTGTCGATCCAAATCGAGAGACGCTGGCAATCAAGGAGGCGAACCGCCTCGACATCCCGATTATTGCGATTACCGACACGAACTGCGATCCGGACGAAATTGATTACGTCATTCCGGGAAATGATGACTCGATCCGGTCGATCCGGCTTATTCTGTCTACATTGACCGATGCAGTTATCGATGGATTGACTCGCCGCGAGACCCAGTTCGCTGATGCCGCGCCCGAGGCGCCTGATGCGGAATACGCGGGATGGGCAGCGTCCGATGAAGAAGACAGCGATGATGATGAGGACGATGCGTAGGCCGGAAGGTCCGCGCGCTTTGATGTACTAGTGTTGCATGCCTGGCTCGGATCCTCATACGTGTGATCCAGTCAGGCATTTGTTTGGGCTCGAGTTTAGCGAAGGGAACTTGGATGTCGGCGGCGATGGTACGGCAACTCCGCGACAGAACCGGCGCGGGGATCATGGACTGCAAGAGAGCACTTGAAGAGGCTGGCGGCGACGTCGACAAAGCCGTCATTGTGCTGAGAGAGCAAGGGCTTGCAAGCGCGGACAAGAAGAGTGGGCGCAGAGCCGCAGACGGATTGATCGTCTCGTACATACATTCGAACAATCGGTTCGGTTCGCTGATTGAACTGAACTGCGAAACGGATTTCGTGGCTCGCACCGATGACTTCGCCAAGCTTGCACAGGATATCGCCCTCCACGTCGTAGGGATGAACCCACGCTACTTGTCTGAGGATGAGATCTCGGAGGAGGCACGAACGACCGGAATCGAGGAGTTCGGAAGCGAGACAGCGTTCTTGAATGCAACGGTTATCGGTCGCCAATCGTTCGTGCGCGACAGCAGCGTGACAATCGAGGAGATGATCCGCGATGCGATCGGACGCATCGGGGAGAACATCGTGCTGCGCCGTTTCGTGCGTTACGAACTCGGAGAACTTGCCGGTGACGACGCGGACGAGGGCGAATGACCGCGGCTCCAGGCGATCCTGGCCCCAGCAGCACTCGAAGGGTTGTCCTCAAATTCTCGGGTGAAGCCTTGATGGGTTCACAGGAATTCGGAATCGAACCGGCCGTTGTCGATCGCCTCGCCAGGGACATTCGTGATGTACATAGCGAAGGCGTCCAGGTTGCTGTGGTCATTGGCGGTGGCAACATCTGGCGAGGTCTGAGCGCGAGCACTCACGGGATGGACCGAGCTCAAGCTGATTACATGGGAATTCTGGCGACCGTGCTCAATGGACTGGCGATTCAGGATGCGCTCGAACGTGTTGGCGTGGAAACGCGCGTGCAAACGGCGATCGACATGCACCAGATCGCAGAGCCGTACATTCGACGCCGGGCAATTCGCCATATGGAGAAAGGTCGCGTTGTCATCCTGGCTGGTGGCACCGGCAATCCGTTCTTTACAACCGACACGGCGGCAGCACTTAGGGCCGCTGAATTGTCGGCCGATCTAATCTTGATGGCGAAAAATGGCGTCGATGGCGTATACAGCGCTGATCCACAGTTAGACCCTTCCGCCAAGCGCTTCGAACAAATCAGCTACCAGGAAGTCCTCGAACGAGACCTGCGGATCATCGACGCAGCTGCAATAACACTCTGCCGGGATAACTGCGTTCCAATCATTGTCTTCGATGTCGACCACGATGGTAATATCCAGCGGGCGGCACGAGGAGAAAATGTCGGCACGCTCATCCGCAGTTAGCGCGAGTTTGCTCGTCGCATCGCACCAGACTTGCCGCTACGCCGGGAGGAGAAATACAGGATGCTAGATGAAATCGCCGCAGATGCTAGCCATCGTATGAGCGGGGCTATCGAAGCGCTCCAACGCGACTTGAATGGTATCCGAACCGGACGGGCATCTCCCGCCCTCGTCGACCGCCTGATGATCGACTATTACGGGACACCAACGCCACTCAACCAGCTCGCCGGCGTCTCGGCGCCGGAAGCCCGGCTGCTTGTCATCCAGCCGTGGGACCGGGGCAGCCTTCAAGCAATCGAGCGGTCAATAATGGAGTCTGACATCGGGATTACCCCGAATTCAGACGGAATTGTGATTCGCCTCGCTATACCTCAGCTGACTGAAGAACGGCGCCATGAATTGGTTCGACTTGTCAGATCGAAGGTCGAAGACGCAAAGGTCGCGGTTCGCAATGTTCGTCGCGATAGCATCGATAGTTACAAGGAACTCCTGAACGAGAAGATGGTCAGTGAAGACGAAGAGCGCCGGGCCGAGAGTGAGATTCAGGATCTTACGAACAAGTACGTCGAGCAGGCAGAATCGGTCGGTAAGGCGAAGGAAGCGGAAGTTCTCGAAATCTGACCCGACCGGGACCGGGAGCTAACTCGATATGGCCGACCAACCTCACAATACGGATCACAGGGATGTGCCCCGACACGTTGCCATCATCATGGATGGCAACGGTCGCTGGGCACAGAAGCGGGGGCTACCTCGCATAAGGGGGCACGAGGCTGGCACGGAAAACATCCGCCGCATCACCACCCGGGCCGGCGAACTGGGTGTTGAGTTCCTGACACTTTGGGCATTCTCGACCGATAACTGGAGCAGACCCGAAGATGAAGTCGAGGGTATCCTACGGATCTTGGCCGAAACGATTCCCCGTGAACGAGATGAGCTCCACAGCCGTGGCGCCCGGATCCGGCATATCGGCAACCTTGATGGGCTTCACGCAGAACTCGTTGCCCAAATCGAAGAGACCGTGCGGCTAACCGCGTCCAATTCGGGGATCAACCTCACTCTGGCGTTCAACTATAGCGGTCGGTCAGAGATACTCGAGGCGACGAAGCGCATTATCATCTCAGGTCTGAAACCTGAAGAAGTAACGCCAGAGAGATACGCAGAGTTTCTTTATACCTCTGGTATGCCAGATCCAGATCTCATCATCAGAACCTCTGGTGAGAAGCGAATGAGCAACTTCTTTCTCTGGCAGGCTGCCTATTTCGGAGTGGGTGTTCCCACAGATTCTCTGGCCAGACTTCTCGGAAGTTGACCTCGAGGCCGCTGTAGGCGAGTTTCAACATCGCGAACGGCGTTACGGCGGGCTGGCAAGCTCACCGTCAAATCGGCCGGGGGTCTAACGCGTGTTGCGCCAGAGGGCGATTTCGTCCGTTGGGGTCGTGCTTGTCTTTATTGTCCCCGCGCTATTTGGCAGCCCGATATTCACGATCGCGATCGGCCTCATCGCCTATGGCGCCCTGGTCGAGATCTATCGCGCGTTCCAACGCATCAACGTGCGTCCCTCGCTCTGGTCCGGAATGGCAGCACTCGCGGGACTCTTCATCGTTGCCGGTACAGACGCGCCGTTCGTTGGCCTCGCAGGCGTGCTAACCGCCTACACGATGGCGTCGCTCGCGCAGCACCTCGTCAAACGTGATATCACAGGCTCGCTCATTGACTGGGTGTTTAGCCTTACCGGGTTGATGTACGTCGGCCTGACGATGATGCATTTCGTCTTGATGCGGCGATTGCAGGGACCGGCAGACAGCACCTGGGTGATCGATCTCGATGAGGTGATCGGTGACGGCGGCGCGGCGTTGGGACTTGCCTGGCTGTTGTACGTGCTCGCCACAACCTGGGCGACCGACGTCTTCGCCTATCTCGGTGGCCGGACATGGGGTAAGACCAAACTGATACCCCACGTCAGCCCCGGAAAAACGCGGGAAGGCGCCCTGATCGGGCTGATTGGGGGAATGCTTGCTGGCACATTGGCGGCCTACGTCGTCGGAGTTCCAGTACCCATTGGTTTAATGCTGATCCTGAGCGCGCTCGTCGCTGTCGGGACGATGATCGGCGATCTCCTCGAGTCGCTCATCAAACGTGAAATTGGGATCAAAGACATGGGGACACTTATCCCCGGTCACGGCGGAATCCTCGATCGCGTTGACTCGCTGCTACTGACGGTTCCACTAACCTACTATGCGGCGATCTTCCTCGATTCCCAGGGCTGGCCCTAATGGGTCGTGGCGTGGCAATTCTCGGCTCGACCGGTTCGGTTGGCGTCAACACAATCGATGTTGTCTCGGCTCTATCCGATCAATTCCACATAGTGGCGCTGGCCGCACATTCAAACGCCGATGCCCTGCAAGCACAGATCGATGTCTACAAGCCACCTTACGCTGCCTTGACCGGCGCGCCCGACACGCAACTGGTCGGAACGCACACCGTCGATGCCGCAGATCCACTTGAATCGATCGTCGAACTGGATGAAGTTGATATCGTCGTTGTTGCAACCACTGGCCATGCGGCATTGCCAGCAGCGGTTGCCGCGCTAGAAGCGGGAAAGATCGTCGCACTGGCAAACAAGGAGACGATCGTGGCCGGCGGCCCAATCGTCATGCCGATTGCCCGGCTGCATCCGGGAAACCTGCGTCCAATCGATAGCGAGCACTCCGCAGTGTGGCAATGTCTTCCCGACAGTGGATCCATCGACAAAACGGTTCATCGAATCCTTTTGACTGCTTCGGGAGGACCGTTCCGCGGACACACAACAGATCAACTTGAAAAGGTTGACGTTCAGCAGGCGCTGAATCATCCGACCTGGTCGATGGGGGCGCGAATTACCATTGACTCGGCCACGTTGATGAACAAAGGCTTTGAGCTCATTGAAGCCAACTGGCTGTTCAACTGCCCCCTCGATCAGATCACGATCGTCATCCATCCCCAGTCGCTCGTTCACTCCATGGTGGAGTATTCAGACGGGAGTATTCTCGCCCACCTCTCATCGCACGACATGCGCATCCCGATCCAGTACGCGTTAACCTATCCTGACCGTCAAGATGGACCGGGGGATCGCCTGTCGCTGAAGGACATTTCTCATCTGGACTTCATGGAGCCAGATTTTCAAACCTTCCCCGGCCCTGAGATCGCACGATCGGCGGCAATCGCGGGGGGCCTGTATCCAGCAGTTCTATCCAAAGCCGATGAACTCGCTGTTGGCGCGTTTCTCGAAGGAAAGATTGCGTTCACGTCTATCGTTGCACTGGTCGAAGAAGTGCTGGATGAGTTCGACCCAGGCATAGCTACCAGCGTTTCGCTTGAGTCGATTGCGGAAACAGACGCCTGGACCACCCGGCAGATTAACTCGTTGCTGGATCGTCGGACCAGGGCGCAATGACCGCCGTTTCCCTTGCCGTGGTAATCCTGTCAGTTGCAACCGGAGTGGTCGCGTTGGTGCTCATCGTCGCAATTCTGTACGATCAGCGGCGTTTGTAGCCGTGACGGCCGTTTGATGTGTGAATTCCTGCCGTCGCCGTTATGCCTCTTACCGAGGCAGCGCCGATAGCCCGCGCTGCCTGCAGACATTCCCGCATGGTCGCGCCAGTTGTAACAACATCATCGACGACTATGACGTGCCGATCTCGCAACTTCGCGGATGCCGTGAAAGCCCCTCGAACATTCTCGATGCGTTCGATTCCTGCCAGGCCCACCTGCGGTAGCGTCTCACGCACGCGCGTGAGTCCCTCAATCGTCTCCAACCCGCTGACACGCGACAGATGGCTAGTGATACAGCTTGACTGGTTGTATCCACGCCGGCGCTCGCGAGCAGCGGTCAGCGGAACCGGAACGAGAACAGTCTCAGTTGCATCTTCTAGCGAGACGAGCGGTAGCAAGATTTCTCCGAACCAGGCAGCTCGTGCAGACTCGCCTTCATACTTCAGAAGATGAACAGCCTGCCTCACCGGACCGGCGAAAACGAATCGACTTCGTATGTCGAGTGGTTCTGATGCGGGATGCTCAACACCAGCTGCATCAAGACCCAGTCCCAGCGCGTCTGATCCTGATGCGGACGGAGCCATGCCAATTTCTTCAAGCTCTTCGCTGCATACTTCACACATCCAGGAACCCGCCACCCCACAGCCGGCACAGGTTTCTGGGAATACAGCGCGCGAAAGCCAGCGAATGCCACCATACCCGTATCGCAACAGCGTCGTTTTCGGATCACCCACCGCTCGTTGTCCCAAGATCAGATTGTGAACACATAACTATCGCGAGATCGAGACACATCATAGTCTCGAAAGCGGTGGGATTGAAACCGTGGTGAGTTCAGACGGATGGAGACTCGATCACGAGTGAATCTCCAACCTGAGTCTTTGTAGCTTGTATGGTTCCTGGTGGGAGTTCAATCACATATTTGCCCCCGCGAGCATGGAGGGGACCAATCCGCCACGGCCGGACGTATTCCTGGGTTCGAACGACACGATTGTCGCGATCAACATACAGCACATCAATCGGGAAGCGCATAAAGAACATGTGGATTGAAGTGCAGGGATCAATGATGAGTGCATCGCCTTCCGAGAAAGATGACGGGCTTCTCAGCATGAGGCCCCGAAAGCGCGTCCAGGGATTTCGAGCAAATTCTGTCGCGTGCGCGATCGCGGTTGCCCGGGTTCGGTTGGCTATCCGTGCCATCGCCAGTCTCCACCTTGCTCGAACCTAGAAGTTCTCGAGAAACACCGGTATCGCCGGCCCGAGAATTACGACATACATGGCCGGGAAAATCAGGAAAACCATCGGGAACAGCATCTTGATCGGCGCCTTCTGGGCTTTCTCCTCTGCGCGTTGTCTCCGCCTGACACGCATCTGGCGCGACTGAACCCGTAGGATTTGCGCGATGCTCACTCCAAGCTGGTCGGCTTGAACGAGCGATGAGATGAAGACGTTGAGATCATCGACATTTACCCGCTGCTGCAGTTCGCGCATCGCCTCACGTCGGGACTTCCCTATCTTCATTTCCCCGAGCATTCGCTTGAATTCGTCGGTCAACGCGTTATCCCACTTGTTCGCTACCCGAGCAAGTGCCGGATCGAATCCCAAACCAGCCTCAACCGAGATTGAAAGGAGGTCGATTGCATCCGCGAGAGCGTTCTGGATTTCGTGTTTGCGGGACTTAATTTTCCGACTAAGCCAAACACCGGGGAGGATGTATCCTATCCCGCCTATCACCAGCGGGAACAACAGCGTCGAAGGAGAGGCACCGGAACTGAACAAGAACAGCAGGAAGAACGAACCCCCCAGGATAACTCCAAGCCCCAACCGAACACCCATGAACTCCGTGGCGCCGATGTTCGATGGGCTGCCAGCTTCAATCAGGTTCTGTTGCAGTTTCTCAACGTTTTTGTGAGGCAAGAAGCGGCTAAAGAACGATCCCAGTCTTAGGACGAACGGTGTAATAACTCGCTGGCGAAACGGAAGCGACAACTCGATCTCTTCAAGAGAGACGGGACTCTCGGCAAAGGCCGCGAGCCGCTCTTCAATGCTAATCGTGTCCTTGGATGCACGCACGCCGAAGACCACGAGCGCAGCCGCTCCGCCGACGACGATGATCAATAAGACAGCGGCAATCACGATCTCCATAATTAGCGCCGCGCTCCTCTCAAAATCCTACTAATAGCCGTGACATGCCAGGACCATTCGTGATGCCTAGACTTCGATTGCCACAATCTTCCGCATGATTACGAATCCCAAAAGGATGAGAATCGCAGCACCGATTGGCATACACACCCACGGCCAGACGAACATCGCCGACATGTACTTGGGATTAAGTGCGAACACCAGGCCACCGACGATAACTGGCAATCCGCACAGTACATAGGCAGATATGGACTGCTGAGCAGTGAGCGTCCTGATGTCGCCCTTAATCCGGACTCGCTCACGAATCGTCTCACCGATGACGTCGAGGATTTCGCCCAGGTTGCCACCCACTTCGCTCTGAATCTTGATCGCGGTAATGAGCAGGTCGAGATCCTCACTTGGCACACGGCGATGTAAGTTGTCGAGTGCTTGATGCGGTGAAATTCCGAGTCCGACCTCACGCACAACACGCCGGAATTCTTCGGATATGGGATATGGTGACTCCCGAGACACCAGATCCATCGTCTGCAACAAGCTGTAGCCAGCCCGAAGGGAATTGGCCATCAGACTGATCGTATCGCCAAGCTGATCATTGAACTTGTTCTGTCGCTTGCGCGCGCGAAAGCCCAGATAGATTTGCGGGGCCATCCAGCCAGCAATCGCCGTTGCGAGGCCGAGCACGATTGCAACCGCAAGCGCAAAACGACCCAGAAACAGGCCGATGAGCGAAAACGCTGCTGCCGATCCAATCCGTACCAGTATCCATTCTCCAACGGTCATGCGCAGGTCCGCCCTGGCAAGAGCATCACGAATCGCCTGACTCGACGATCTCTTGCTAACCGCCTCCTCGACTCTATTCGCCATCACCGATCTGGCTCGCGGCTCGTCATGCGGCGTGACGATGGTATCCGTGATGTGACCGTAGCGTTCGAGCCGGCTCTCCATCTCTGGAGTCGCAGCCCTCGTCTTCGTCGTCTGGACTCCAAAGATCACCAGGAACGCTGCCGCAACCAGCAGGACGCCCAGGATGATCAAGAGAACCGGAATCGTCATATCATGCCTATCCTCACCAGACGGATACCTGCGTCCATCGCGTTACAGCACGCGGTCGTGCGCCCCGAAGATATTCGGGGGTAGGTAGATGTTCGAAACTTCGAACCGGTGCATGAACTTCGGGCGAATCCCGGTTGGCCGGAGTCGGCCAACGACTCGTCCATTTTCCATGCCGGTCTGCTCATACTCGAAGATGTCCTGAAGAACGATGACATCCCCTTCCATCCCTTGTACTTCTGTGACGTACGTGATCTTTCGCGATCCATCCTTCAGTCGTGACTGATGCACGATGAGATCGATCGCTGCCGCAATCTGCTCGCGAATGGCTCGCACCGGAAGATCGACTCCAGCCATAAGCACCATCGTTTCAAGACGCGCAAGACTGTCGCGTGGGCTGTTAGAGTGAGCCGTCGTCATCGAACCGTCGTGACCAGTGTTCATCGCTTGAAGCATGTCAAGCGCCTCACCACCGCGACACTCCCCAACGACAATCCGCTCGGGCCGCATACGCAGGGCGTTGATGACCAGATCCCGGATCGAGACTTCTCCACGACCCTCGATGTTTGCCGCCCTGGACTCAAGCGTGACAACATGATCCTGACGAAGCTGAAGCTCCGCGGCGTTTTCGATCGTGACGATGCGTTCATCTTCCGGAATGAATGAAGATAGCAGATTCAGCGTTGTCGTCTTTCCAGAGCCGGTGCCTCCAGACACAACAATGTTGAGGCGTGCTTTTACACAAGCCTCCAGGAACACCACCATCTCCGGGGACATCGTTCCAAAACGAATGAGGTCGTCGGTTGTGAGTGGATCTCGCGCGAATTTTCGAATTGTCAGTACCGGTCCAACGAGCGAAATTGGCGGAATTATCGCGTTGATTCGCGAGCCGTCAGGGAGCCTCGCGTCAACCATCGGCGAGCTTTCATCAATGCGTCGCCCTAGCGGACTCACAATGCGATCAATTACGCGCATGACATGGTCATCATCCTGAAACACCACGTCGGCCAGGACGAGGCGTCCGTTGCGTTCAACGTACACTTGATTCGGACCGTTCACCATGATCTCAGAAATCGAATCATCGTTCAGCAACGGTTCGATTGGGCCAAAACCCAGAATCTCTGCCGAAATCGCCTCAAACAATCGCATACGCTCAACGCGTGTGAGCACGATTGCTTCAGACTCCAGCACGGAGTTGAAGGTATCCTCAACCGTCTTTCGCACTTCCTCCGGGTTGGATAGATCCATACGCGGATCAAGCTCTGAAATCAATCGGTTTTGGACTCGTGTCTTCAGGTCAGAGAAGGAGTCGTTCCTGGCGCCTCCACCTGTACCAGGTCTCCGGAGGATAGATGAACCCCCGCCAACGCCCGACCTCGCCCCTGCTCGGGCTTCCGCAGCCTCCGACAGTCTGCGCGTGCCGAGGGAACGCAGCATGCCTGAGCCGGTTTCCGACCCAGGCTCCTCCGGCGAACTCGGCGACGCCGCCGGAAGTTGTCCGGTATCCGGTCGCACCTCTGGGTCCTGACCAGGCGGTCCATTTGTTCCTATACGCTTCAGCAATGACATATTCGCTGAGCTCCCTCCGCAATTCAAGACGCTCTGCCTCAGTTCAGGCCTTCTCAGCAGGATCACCATCAACTACGTGTTCCGAAGGGCGAGCCTGAAACGACCTACCAGTGACGATCTCCCCGTCCCTGCAGTTTCCATTGCGGCAACATCGGACAACTCGGGGTCGATTTCTTTCAAATAGTCAGCGGCCATCCTGCGAATCTCGACGGTCGCCCGGTTCTCACGATTCCCGCTCACGATTGGCACACCCTCATTGATGCTTCGGAGGGCCGGACCGGGCTCATCTGGAATCTGGGCCCACAGATCTCTCCGCAGGCTCTCACCGATCTCCATTGCCGGGATCCCCGAGTAGTCATTGAGACGATTGAGAACAATCCGAACGCGATGGTGTTCATACTCGAGGAGATCGGTAATCTCAAGGAACTGCCTTGCGTCCTTGATAGCCGCCATGTCCATCGTCACTACCAACATAATGAGGTCGGAGAGATCAAAAATCTGGAGATTTAGGTCCTCAAAACCGGGTTTCGTGTCGATTACGATGTAGTCGACCATTGTTGCCATCACCGCGAGGCAGTCGCGAACGATCTTCGGAGTAACCATCTCGGCATCTTGTGGAGCTGAAGGGGCTGCCAACAACCTGACGCCGGAGGCATGGTCGACGAGAATGGTCTGCAAGAGCTCATCATCAATTGAGTCGCTGTAGCTCACCGCCTCGGTGATTGTCTTCCCATCACCGACGTTCATAATCAGACCGATGTCTCCGGATGAAAGATTGGCGTCCAGGATAGCTACACGCTGGCCGGAAATCTCACGCAATGCGATCGCGAAGTTCGATGCCAGGAATGACTTTCCAACCCCGCCCTTTGAACTGGCAAACGTCAGCACCCGGGCCTGACCTGTTGACCGTTCCTTGTCTCCTTTAGGCGTCGCGTTGACTATCTTCTCAACCGTGTGCACCGGCATCGTTTCGACCATCTGATGCACCGTCCGAACCCCGGAGAGGAGATCGTCGAGGCTAAACGGCTTCACCAGATACTCCCGGGCGCCAGCGAGCATCGAACGCCTGAGGACATCCGGCTCATTGAGTACCGACATCATGATGACACCAGTGTTGGACCGCTGGGAGAGGATCGTCTTTGTCGCGTCGATGCCATCCATTCCTGGCATGTTGACGTCCATCAGGACGACGCTTGGCGCTTTCGCTGCCGTCATTTCAATCGCCTCGCGACCGCTTCCGGCTTTACCGACGATCTCGATATCCGGTTCGAACCTCAACAGTCGTTCGACGTTGTCACGACTCTCTTGAACATCATCGACAATGAGAACCCGAATGTTCCCCACTTATTGCGCTCCAGCCTCAGGAAGCCGAACCGTCTTCGGCACAGTAAGCCCCCAGTTATCAACGAGAATATTCATCGTGGCGCCCGAAGTCTCGACGATCTCGGTATCGTCGGGACCACGGAGCACGATCTGATAGGTTCCGGCATGGATAAGGTATCGAACCAGTTCCGCCTCGGCAGGACTCAGATCGAGTATCAGAAAGTCACTCTCATCCTGGGTAGCGGCCTCATCTAGAGACGCGGTAACCACCCGGAGCACGCGAACATTCTGAAGAATCAGTTTGCCCACAGGATCGCCATCCACGACATCTGAAACCCAGAATCGGGATCCGTCCTCACCAGGATACGGGTACGTGGGTCCCTCCGGCTCCGATCCGTATTCGGGCAATGATGCGCCTGCGGGCCGGCCTCCTTCGCCGCGGACGCTATCGCCTGGCGCATCTTGAAGCTCAAGCTGATCTAGCACTTCAAGGGGATATGTCGGGTTGACACGAGTCAGCAGGACATGGGTGGTGAAGATGACATCAACGTGGTCGTCATCCCGAATCTGACCAGCGACCATATTGGTTTCGTCGACTAGCAGTGGGTACGCCCGCCTACCGGGCTCAATGCTGTTCGCTAATCCTGGCGACTCGCGATTGCTTTCGACGAGCGCTTGGCCCGTCTTCAAATCGGTGGAATAAGCGAAACCCACCGCCTCGATCGTGTTCCGCATGACATCCGGCGCTACCTGATCCGAAAGCACGGTATCTTCGGTGAGATCTTCCTCAACGATCACCGTATGCGGCCGGAATATCTCGAGCAGCCACGATGACAGTGATCTCCTGGGGTTCGTCCGATGCCGGAGTGCCTTCAGCGTCGGAGCTGTCGTCGCTACCGCCGTCGCTGAGGAGCACTACGAGCACCAGCCCAATAGCCACTATCGCGAGCCCCGCACCGAGCGCGATGAAAAGCCGTCCACTCCGTCGCATATAGTTCTCCCTGAGAGTCGCCGGTTGGGCAAAAGTACGTCTGCCGACCTACACATCAGTACGGCCGATCTTCCACCCGCCGCACTGTGCTTCGATCATATGGAGCCGCGTCGGGTGGAACAATAGGATTTTGGTAACGGTGGGCTAAGCTTATGAACGTCCCAGCCTGAAAGATGTCAACACGAATGAGCCTATTTGCCGTCGAAATCGAATCGTTCCCTGGGATCCTTGATGTGCCCGGAACACAGGGCCTGCTGGCCGTCGAGGTTCTCTCCGACGACACTGCTACGCTCTACAAACGAGCGGAGAACGGACGGGTCACAACCATCCGGCGTCCGTTCTCTCCCTGGCTGATCACCACGGAGCAGAGCAGCAAGTTGGCGCGTTTGGTAAGCGCGGAGCAACGGCTAGACGGCGACGGAGAATTGAGGGTCTTCAAGGACTTCTCAGCGCTATCCCTGTGGTCAGACGCACGAGCCGAGCTTAGGCGTGCTGGTGCGCCCCACCTTGTATTCGTATCGCGACAAGAGCAGTACCTTGTTCGAAGCGGTCTTACCCTCTTTAGAGGGATGCGTTTCGAAGACCTTCAGCGAGCACAGATCGACATCGAAACACTAGGTCTCAACCCGTCCGATCCAACGAGCCAGATCATCGTTGTCGTCGCAACGCTTAACGGTCAAAGACCATTTATCGCCCACGCCCGCGATTTCACCGAACCCGAACTCATCGAAAGCCTGAGCGAGTGGGTGCGCGCCTCGGACCCCGATGTTATCGAAGGGCACAACATATTCAACTTCGACCTTCCATTCCTGAAAGAGCGCGCGGCGCGACATGGGTTGGATCTAAATTGGGGCAGAGATGGGTCGCCGATCCGTTTCGGAGGTAAACAACGCTTCAAGGCAGGCGCTAGAATCATCCCCTTTGACGCCGCATACATCCATGGGCGTCATGTTATCGACACCTATCAGCAAATCCAGCGTTATGACGTTTCGGGACATCTCCCAGGTTACGGTCTGAAACAAGCGATCTCCACCCTTGGACTCGAACGCCCCGATCGGGCTCACGTTGAGGGCGAAGACATCGCCCGAATCTGGCGTGCGAATCCAGACCACCTCTTACGCTACGCGCTGGACGATGTGCTCGACACGAACGCGCTCAGCGAACTGACGTTACCAACTGAGTTCTACCAATCACAGATCCTACCGTCCGGGCTACAAGCGGTTGCCGTCGGTGGTCCGGGCGAGAAAGTAAACGATCTGCTCGTGAGAGCTTATGTTGCTGCCGGTATGTCTATTCCTCTCCGGACACTCCTCGAGGATATCCTGGTGGATTCACCGCAGTTCGCGCAACCGGAGTCTTCAGT
>CAVPYN010000002.1:542500-713060 GCA_963709995.1 uncultured Chloroflexia bacterium
TAGAAAGGAGGTGATCCAGCCGCAGCTTCCGCTACGGCTACCTTGTTACGACTTCGTCCCAGTCACCAGCCCCACCCTCGGCGGCTGCTGCCGCCTTAGCGGGTTAGCCCACCGACTTCAGGTGTTGCCGGCTTCCATGACGTGACGGGCGGTGTGTACAAGCCCCGGGAACGTATTCACCGCTGTATGCTGACCAGCGGTTACTAGCAACTCCACCTTCATGGGGGCGAGTTGCAGCCCCCAATCCGTACTGAGACCGGCTTTCTGGGATTGGCTCCGTCTTACGACTTGGCTGCCCTCTGTACCGGCCATTGTAGCGTGTGTGTCGCCCAGGACATAAGGGTCATGCTGACTTGACGTCATCCCCGCCTTCCTCCGCTATGCGGCAGTCTGGCTAGACATCCACGTAACTAGCCACAGGGGTTGCGCTCGTTGCGGGACTTAACCCAACATCTCACGACACGAGCTGACGACAGCCATGCAACACCTGTCTCCGGGCTCTCCGAAGAGCACTCCTAGCTTTCAGCAGGGTTCCCGGGATGTCAAGTCCTGGTAAGGTTCTGCGCGTTGCGTCGAATTAAACCACACGCTCCGCTGCTTGTGCGGGGCCCCGTCAATTCCTTTGAGTTTTAGCCTTGCGGCCGTACTCCCCAGGCGGGATACTTACTGCGTTAGCTCCGGCACGGCAGGGGTCAACTCCCGCTACACCTAGTATCCATCGTTTACTGCGTGGACTACCGGGGTATCTAATCCCGTTCGCTCCCCACGCCTTCGTGCCTCAGCGTCAGGTCAAGTCCAGTCGGCCGCCTTCGCCTCTGGTGTTCCTCCCGATCTCTACGCATTTCACCACTACACCGGGAATTCCACCGACCTCGCCTTGCCTCCAGTTAGCCCGTTTCGCGCGACCTTCCCCGGTTAAGCCGGGGACTTTCACACACGACGTAACCAACCGCCTGCGCACCCTTTACGCCCAGTAACTCCGGACAACGCTTGGCCCCTACGTATTACCGCGGCTGCTGGCACGTAGTTAGCCGGGCCTTCTTCCCGAGGTACCGTCATTCGTTTCGTCCCTCGGAAAAGGGGTTTACACACCGAAATGCTTCATCCCCCACGCGGCGTTGCTCCCTCAGGCTTGCGCCCATTGGGGAAAATTCCTTGCTGCTGCCTCCCGTAGGAGTCGGGGCCGTGTCTCAGTCCCCGTGTGGCTGATCATCCTCTCAGACCAGCGACCGATCGTCGCCCTGGTAGGCCTTTACCCCACCAGCTAGCTAATCGGGCGCAGCCCCCTCCTGATCCGCTCCATAGCGCTTTCTTCACTGGGTCCCCCCACATGAAGCTATCGGGTATTCGCCACAGTTTCCCGTGGTTGTCCCCATGATCAGGGCAGGTCGGCCACGCGTTCCTCACCCGTCCGCCACGGTCCACACTCCACATCAACCCGAAAGTCAATGTATCGGAATGCTCCCGTTCGACTTGCATGCATTAGGCACGCCGCCAGCGTTTATCCTGAGCCAGGATCAAACTCTCCATCTTGTAGTTCGTTCAATCCCTATCTCATCGAATCGCCTCTCGACAATTCCATTCAACAGGTTCAAGTACCATACAGTGCGCCAACGCTCAGCTTTCGCTCAACGTCCACACACCCCACAGCACCCGCACTGCCTCTTCCACTCCTCAATTGTCAACGTGCAGCCGGAAACTTCCGGCTCCTTTGCCACTCGATTTTCGAGTGCTCGGCTATCTTACCGAGAGGATCTTCGAGTGTCAAGAATCGCTTGACGACTCGCGTCTCCACCTGCTTCCTCCCATCAAGGTCAACCCTTGCGAGGCGTAGCAGGCAAGACGGCTAGTATACCAACCCGACGTACTGCGATCAAGGATATCCTGCTCCAATTGCCCGGATTCGCGTAAGCAAGCTAGAAGCCGGAGGAACCTCGATCACAATTGGTGCTAATCGCGGATCAAGTGCATGCTGACCAAAAAGGGGTCCATGGCTGCTATCCTATGTCGCCGCTCCGTTTGTGGCGACTTTGCTCCCCTCTTCAGCAATGGTCGGAAGGACTCGTCCAGATGCCCCGTAAGCCCGTCATCGGCATAACACCCTCACCATCAACAATCGAGCGTTCGCACGGAACCTTCGATCTCTACGGAACCGCAAACACCTACACGACGGCAATCGAAGCCGCCGGAGGCGTTCCGATCGTCATACCACCCCAGAAAGGCAACGTGAACCAGCTTGTCGCTCTCGTCGACGGGCTGCTCCTAAGTGGTGGCGGCGACATCGACCCCGGCCGCTACGGGGATACATCGATTCATCCGACGACGTACGGTATTCACCCGGGCCGAGACGAGCTTGAACTGCTGCTAATCAAAGAATCGATCGACCGCCGCATTCCAACGCTTTGCATCTGTCGGGGCATTCAGGTCCTCAACGTAGCCCTGGGCGGAACGCTATATCAGGACGTTGCCGATCAATACGGGGCGAAATTGAATCACCAGCAGCAGAAGGACGGAATTGACCGTCACGATCCCAGCCACGCTGTACGCGCCGTCGATGATTCGCTGCTGGAAAGCGTGTATTCGACGTCAACAATTCAGGTCAACTCGTTCCACCATCAAGGAATAAAAGAACTTGGGGCGGGCCTGGTCGCGGTTGGCGCCGCGCCCGACGGGCTGGTAGAAGCAGTGACTCTACCAGAACACCCATGGATGCTCGGCGTTCAATGGCATCCGGAAATGATGTACGACCGACATAGCGAGCACCTGCGGCCATTCATCGCTCTCATTGAAGCTGCTGTGGTCGTGACCGCCGTCACTGCCTGAATCTCTCCAACTCTCTCATACTCTGACGAACAGCGAGTGACTGCCCACTTGGGCAGCCACTCGTTTCCTATTCAAGTCCTACCTGGTCACGCTCCTGCAGTCACAGGTCAGCGGCTAATGAATCCGCGCGGCGACCGGCTCATGTGCGCTAGGCTCCGCAACGCCGTTGTCAGTGCTTGGTCGCTCGTTGAACTCATCCGGCAAGCTAACTGCCAGCGCAGCGTCGATGGTATCAACCGGCACGAATGTCATCTCGTTCTTCAGTTCGTCGGGGATATCATCCAGATCCGACTCATTGCGGTGCGGCAAGATAAAGACCGAAATTCCAGCTCGCCGGGCGGCGAGCACCTTCTCCTTGATACCGCCAACTGGCAATACCTGACCGCGGAGCGTCACTTCACCGGTCATGGCGACATCTTCACGCGCTGGGATCCCCGTGAGCAACGATATGAGCGCTGTCGTCAGGGCCACGCCAGCCGACGGGCCATCTTTTGGTGTCGCGCCAGCCGGCACGTGTACGTGGAGATCGAGGTTCTGAAAGACATCTGGCTCGATGCCGAACTCGGCAGCCCGGGATCGGACGTAGGACATAGCCGCCTGGGCGGACTCCCGCATCACGTCCCCCAGCTGACCGGTAATTGTCAGCGAGCCCTTGCCTCGAGCCTTGCTTGATTCGATGAACATGATGTCACCACCGACCGCATTCACGCCAACGCCTATCGCGACGCCGGGCAAACTTGTGCGCGTGGCTAGCTCCTCATAGTAATAGCGCGGGCGTCCGAGGAATTCCCGAATCTCGGATGGACCGATCGTTCGGGCATGTCTTCGCCGCTGGCTACTTTCGTCGCAAGCTTTCGAGCGATCGAGCCGATCTCGCGTTCGAGATTCCGAACGCCGCTTTCCCGGGTGTGGTGCTGGATGACCTGCAGGAGTCCATCATCCGACCAGGTCACAACGTCCGGTGGAAGCGCGTGCGCACGCAGCTGCTTCGGCACAAGGTATCTGCGGGCGATATTCAGTTTCTCCTCATCGGTGTAGCCGCTCAGATGAATGATTTCCATGCGATCACGCAACGGAGCCGGAATCGGGTCCAGAAGGTTTGCAGTGGTAATGAACATCACCTGACTGAGGTCGAACGGAACGTCTAGGTAGTGGTCCCGGAATGTCGCATTCTGTTCCGGGTCGAGTACCTCAAGCAATGCCGAGGCAGGGTCGCCACGCCAGTCCGAACCGATCTTGTCGATCTCGTCGAGCACGAACACCGGATCATTCGCTTCGGCCCTGCGAATGGCCTGGATGATTCTACCGGGCATCGCGCCGATGTAGGTTCGACGATGACCCCGGATTTCAGACTCATCCCGAACGCCACCGAGCGACATGCGGGTGTAGTGTCGACCCAGCGCCGACGCGATACTTTGCGCCAGGGATGTCTTACCTACTCCAGGTGGTCCGACAAAGCAAAGGATAGGTTCACGCGCATCGAATTCATCACCAGCCTCGTGTCGTTCTTTGCGCAGCCGATGAACGGCCAGGTATTCGAGGATGCGATCCTTGACCTTCTCCATGTCATAGTGGTCGCGATCGAGTATCTCCCGCGCCTCGTCGATGTCGATCGTGCCTTCAGTCGACACGTTCCATGGCAGCGACACCAGCCAGTCAAGATACGTCTTGATCACGCCGTATTCGGCTGACGCTGGTGGAATCCGCCCGAGTCGGTCGAGCTCGCGATTCGCTTCGCGCTCGGCCTCTTCCGGCATACCTGCTTCGGCGACCTTCTCGCGCAATTCATCAACCTCCGCGCCGGCGTCGTCCTCCTCGCCGAGTTCGCGGCGAATCGCTTTGAGTTGCTCGCGGAGATAGTACTCGCGCTGCGTCTTGCTCATTTCATCCTGGACATCGCCCTGGATTTTCTTTCCAAGTTCGAGGAGATCGAGCTCCTTCGTCATGAATGCGGATAGCTTGAGGAGCTTCTCGCGGATCGTATCGAGTTCAAGCAGTTTCTGACGCTCATCTGGCTCAATACGTAAGTTCGTGGCGATCAGGTACGCGAGTGCGAGCGGCTCATCGATATTGATCGCCGCTGTAACAAGCTCATCGGGTAGGTTCGATACCAGACTAACGAGCCGCTGGAACAGTTCCAGCGTCGAGCGCACGAGCGCCGTCGTCTCGACATCCTCAGCATCACTGTCCTCGGGAAAGGGCTCCACCCGTGCCCGCAGGAACGGATCCTCCGTCACCCAGTCAGTGACTTCGACACGGCTCTGCCCCTGAATTGCAAGGCGCACCGTACCATCCGGGATTCGCATCAGCTGACGAATCGTCGCCAGCGTACCGATCGGCGCACGTCGTCTGGTCCGGCATCGGTCTGGTCGTCATCGTGCTGTTTGACAAGCACGATCCGCCGATCTCCCGAACGCTACACTATCGATCAGACGCAACGAACGCGGCTGGCCAGCAGCGAGCGGCACCATCGTGAGCGGTAGAACCACCGTCCCTCGCAGCGGCAACACGGGTAGCATTTCGCCGGACTCCACTTCAGTCCGCCTCGGAGCGTCAATCGGTCATTGCTCTGGGCCAATTAGTTCGATTCGTCTGTTCGATATTACTGCTCACGATCATTTAGGATTCTGATCGTCGGTCAGATGTAACTGCTACTTCTTCGCTTCTATCGAGGTGGGTAGATCACTGCGATCGCCATCACGCTGATCCTCGATGGTAACCGCTATCGGCGTCGGAGCCGTCCTGCGGAGTCGAATGTGCAACATCCCGTTTTCGTACAGCGCGTCGACTCGTTCATGATCGACGCTATAGGGTAGCTGGATATCGGCGGCGAATGGACCATATTGGATTCCGATCTCGTGCACTGATCGATTTGGATCGCTGCTGACCGGGGCCGCTCGCCCCTGATCCTCACGATATTCTCATCGAGTGCGACGTGAACTTGATCTTGTCGGACGCCCGCCAAGTCGACGACAATGTGCAATACGCATCAACTTCGTACACGTCAATTGCTGGTCTCCACTGCGCTTCTTCGCCCCCGGAGCGGTAGGCCGCCGCCACGTACCGAGTTGAGCATCATCCCATGCAAGAGTCCGTCGATCTGATAGTTCACCCGCCCGGCGGCGCCGGCGAGTCGTTTCGTCCGTCATGCTTTCTCCTTTGTTATTTTCGTTAACGCCGGGGAAATCGCCTCTCGGGCACCGGGCAATATCGTTAATTCTATTATATCGAAATGCCAGATTGTTGACAATAGCCGACTCAACTAATAGCCTACAAAGTATTTAGGCTAGCGGGCCATACAGCATCATAACTACGGCAATCGCCCAGAGCGCAACGGAGGCGAGCAGCGGTTTGTCGGTGAGGAGCAGCTGTTCGGGCGCGCCACCTTCCTCACGAACATAAACAAGGAGTAGGTAGCGAAATATTCCGTAGAGCACGAACGGAATCGTCAGCATCATCGCGTGATTCTCAGGCAGACTCAGCGGTAAATGTGTACAGCGAGTACGACATGATGGTTGCCGCGGCTGTGAGCAGAATGAGTTGGTCGAGAAAGCCCGACCGAGTACTCGTCCAGATTTCGCCGGTGAAGGCCAGCGACACCTCAAGAAGTTTGCATCTCGTTTCGTCGTTTTCCGAATCCGAGAAAGAGCGAGAGCAGTACGGTGCAGACATAGAGCCAGGGACTGATCGGCACCGCAGCACGACCGCCCCGCCAGCGGCCCGCAGCACGAATCCTCCTGATATTGCAAACACGTCGACTATTACCAGATGTTTGATCCAGATAGAATAGGCGAGGATCAGCACGATGTAGAAGATCAGGATCAGTCCGAACCCAGGACGGATCATCATTGCGATCGCTGGCGCCACCACGATGGCCATTGCGGCTACGGCGATCGCCAGAGACGGTGAAAGACGGCCAGATGCGATCGGTCGATAGCGCTTCACCGGGTGGCGCCTGTCTGCTTCCCGGTCAAGAAGATCGTTTACCAGGTAGACGCCGCTACTTGCGAGGCAGAAGCTGCCGGAATGCAACGACTGCAACGAGCACTCTGGAGGGATCATCCAACTTCATGTCGAAAATCAGCGCGGCGAAGACGATGAGATTCTTCGACCACTGGCGCGGGCGCATCGACTGGAGGAGGGCGACAGCCGCAGCTCCGGTCGACCGTGTACGAGGCTCACCACGCGCGTTGTGCTGTTCGAGCGTCACCGGAACATCCTGGCGGCCACGCTTACGCCTGTCACTCGATTGCAAGCGCATCTAGCGTGTAGACATTGGCGTCGTTCCAGAGCATCCAGCCCGCCTCTCCGTACTGTTCCGCGGCATCGATCTGGGCCCGCACCTCGTCAACCCCGTAGTTGATGCCGAGACCGCTCGAAAAATCCTGGAGCCACGGTCGGAACTTGAATGCCGACTCCCTGAAACGTTCCTGTATACGTTCCATGTTGATCTCAATCACACTAAAGGGGTGATCATTCGGGAAATCGAATCCGAATGTGCCTGGCGGGAAGGAAGAAGGAAAGAGGACAGGATTGACAACATCGACCAGGGGAACGATTGCTTCGAGATCTTGCCCGATTCCGTTATCCCCCTCGTCCCAAAGGGTTGTCCCGGCAACATCAATTGCAAGGGCCGCGCCTGTTGGCCCGATTGCCGCTCGCGTACCTTCGAGAAACGCTGAAATCGCCGCCTGCCGCGACTCCGCAGTGACCGGCGCGCCGTAATCCGCGACTTCTACCGGCCCCTCCGTCGGGAACCGGACGTAGTCGAGCTGAATTTCGTCGAACCCGGCTGCAGCGGCCTCGAGGGCAATTTCAGTATTGTAGTTCCAGACAGTCTCATCCATTACGTTCACCCAGGTTCGACCGTCCCAGGTCGTCCACGGTTCACCCGTATCAAGATCTTTGATAGCAAGATCGGGTCTTCCAGTTGCAAGCACTGGATCCTCAAAGACGACCAGGCGAGCGATCGCATAGATCTCCCGAGATTTGAGGTCTTCAAGCCGGGATTCCAGATCGAAAACCGGATCGACCGCCCCTACTTCCTGCGCCAACTGAATGTCGGAGTCATAACGGATAAGTCCACTACTATCCTTCACATCCAGCACGACCGCATTGAGTTCGGTCCCATCAATGAGGTCCAGAATCTCGCCCCATTGTTCATCATCACTTGCCGTCAATGCTGAAACGTAAACTGCTTTGACCAGGAATCTCTCAAGCGTGGCGTTGAAGATCAAGTCCTCCGGGTAATCAGCGACCACCTCTCGATATCCGGCTCTCCGGATCGATATCTGGCCCTCGTCCGGCACCCCGGCCAGTCGATACGCGCCATCGGCGTCCGTCGTCGCGCTGACCTCGCCAAGCTCGACCCGAGCTTCCGCGACCGGCAGACCGGCTTCATCCAACACAAAACCTGAAATGACATCGGGGCGAACGTCGAAATCGAGCACGGTGCTCTGGTTCACCGGTTGGGTAATCGTCGTGAGCCCGGGATGGGATACGGTAATTGTCGCATTTGAGGGCACGTCAAAGAGGAGATAGCGTCCGTCTTCATCCGTCGCCGTTTTGACACTCTCTCGATCCGGACTCGACACGGTGATCGTCGCCCCGACTACTGGTTCATTACTCCGAACATTTGTCACGACGCCAGACAGCGTAGTCGGACGGATGCTAATCGCTACCTTCTCGTCGGTAGGCTGCACTGGAACCTGCGTGCTTTCGTAGTCGTCGCGGGAAACCGACAGCGAGCCCGAAAGTGGAGTATCGAAAGAGAAATGGCCGCCATTGTCCGTCTCTACGGCAGTGGCCCCAGTAGCCACCCGCACGCCCGCAACCGGTTCTCCGGTATAGGCATCCGTGACCACTCCGGAGACCGCCGGATCAGAACCCAGGCGATCGAAAGCTAGATTGACGATGAAGAGCAGAATCGCGGCCGGAAGGATAAGGCTGTACCACCAGCTTACCTTTGCCCAGGGCCGCCTGCGTCCCGCCTGCGATTGGTCGCCATGATCCACGAATCCAGTCTCCCCCAACCGCTGCTCAATTGGCATCCAGGTATCCAGGAGGACTCCTGAACCCGCTGAAACATCGCCAAAGAACATGCGTTCTCGGACCGGTCAAGTGTACACTTCCCCCTTGGAGACCGGTAATCTTACCGTCTGGTGAGTTCACCTATGTGGTCGTCTTTCACCGGATCATCGAAACGGATATCGCTGCGCGTTGGATTTCCAGGACATTCTCGACAGTCTGCAACATGAATTAGCTCTCGTTGAGCAGCGGCTACTCCAAGCTGCCGATGTCGAATACCCTCTCGTGGGCGACTTCCTCAACGCCATTGTCCGTTCAGGAGGCAAACGGTTACGACCTGTGCTCCTCCTGCTAGCGGCCCGGGGGTTTGACTACGACGTTCCGGTGCTGATTCCGGCCGCCGCTGGCATCGAGCTGCTACACACGGCATCGCTGGTACATGACGACACAATCGATAATGCGTTGCTCCGGCGCGGTCAACCCACTCTGAATTCGGCGTTCAGCCCCGCTGCCGTCATCTTGCTTGGGGATTACCTGTTTGCCCAGTCGGCGATGCTGGCAACAGAAACGATGAATCCGCGCGTTGTGCGTGTATTCGCTTCAACGCTTGGTGAGATAACCGACGGCGTTCTCCGTGAAATCTTTAATGGTCACCGCACCGACCAGACCAGGGAAGATTATGAACTCCGAATCTACGGAAAAACGGCATCGCTCTTTGCCGGCGCGGCCGAAATGGGAGCAATCATAGGGTCAGCGCCTGAAAACGCGATCACCGAGATTCGCGACTTTGGCACGGAGATCGGCATGGCATTCCAGATCGTGGACGATGTGCTCGACTTCCGATCGACGTCCGATCAGACCGGCAAACCGGTCGGGGCCGACCTTCGCCAGGGGACAATCACTCTTCCCACGATGTATTTCCTTGAGGAGGCTAGTGGAAGCCCTGGAGCCACGCTCGTTCGTCGTATCGCTGATGGTGATTCGGTACCGGATGACGAAATTCAGGATATAACCAGGCTGATCGCCCAATCCAGTGGGATTGATCGCGCCCTGGACGTCGCGCACACCTATGTATCTCGAGCGCGCGAGCGGCTGTGTGTTATCGATGATCCTCTGATCCGCTCCCAACTCGGCGCCCTGGGTGATCTGGCGGTGACGCGGGTCTCCTGAGACACGTGCCCACCGCTCCTTCACATCGCGATCAGGTTCATCTCATACAGCCGGGATTCTATCTGGCGCCAGGTCGAATCCCCGAATCCAAGGTCGCGCGAGATTCCTTCCGCTAACTGATGCGGTTGGTCCGGCGTAAGGATGATCGTCGCGAGGCGGTCACGGTAGCGATGCTCGATCGTATCCGCCAGATACAGCACTTCGTGGGCGTGCTGCGGATGCAATCCGCTAACGATCAAAAGATCAGCGGTCACCGATTGCGCCATCGTTTGCCGCGACACTCGTGTCGCAATGTCATACTCCTTGCGGGCGCGGCCCTCAAGTTCCGGGCTTTCCACGCCTTGCAGTTCCACCTGGATCATGTATGACGTCAACGCCAGATCCCGCCAGGGCATGAACAGGTAGCTCCAGCGGGGGAGCACCTCACCAAGACGAGCCTGCAGATAGCGCGTGATTCGATGGGATCGCCCCCCGGCGGCGTTGAAGATCACCCACCCCTCGCCACGCTGCAATCGTGTGTCAACGGTCGCGAAATAGCTATCGAGTCTTTCGAGAAGATCTCGGTCCTGGAGGGGGATTCGATTGAGGGAAAACGGATCGATCATCGATCTCACCTGACCTTGACTCACGGGTCCCGGTGTGAACGAGGCGGAGATTGGCTAGGGCGAAGGACGGTTGATCGCCTTTGCGAGTCAACATTCCCAGGACACCGGCAAACGTACACTAGCCAGAGTATACGCGACTGAACATCTCACGGAAACGGTCAACATCAACTTCTGATGCCGCGCCGCCAGTCCCCTGCTGGCCAACAGCTATCCGGGTTCGGCCTCGCGTTCGCTCCCGCACTTCGACGATGATCTCACCTGACTCAAGGCCTACCAGCGACGGGTCTTCGGCGACCGCGATTGCCAGGGGGTCGTGAAGAAAAACCCTGTCATTGCCCCTGGCTTCAAAAGATTGGCGGCACACCTCACGAAGAAGCGTGCCTCCCGCATCCGTCGAACCCGCAAGTCTGGCCCAGTCTTCACGAGATAGCGACGTCTGGTGTGTCACGTCAAGGCCGATCCAGGTGGCCGAGAAATCCGCGTCGGCGACGAGCGCCGCGGCATGCGGATCTACATATACGTTAAATTCAGCATCTTCTGTAACGTTTCCTGGGCCGAAGAAGGCACCTCCCATAATGACGAGCCGGGCAACCATCCGAGGCAACTGCGGCTCAAGCAACAAAGCGACTGCCAGATTGGTCAACGGTCCAACGAACACAAGCACTGCTACCCCGCTGTGATCGCGCGCAAACCGGACGATCGCTTCCGGGCCGGTCAGGGATTCAGCTTGTCTGCTGGCAGCGGGAAGTTTCCATCCGCCGATGCCGTCACTTCCATGAACGTGACCGGCTGTAACAAGCGGAAGGGCGAGTCGGGGCGCTCATACCTTGATACACCGGAACATCCGCCCGTCCGAGCCAGTCGAGAACTCGCAACGTGTTGCGGGTGGTGTGCTCGATCGGGACATTGCCGGCCACCGTTGTAACTACATCCAGACGCAAGTTGGTGAGCTGTGTCGCGAGCGCGAGTGCCATCGCGTCATCGACGCCGGTATCTACATCAAGCAGAAGAGGTATCTGTGTCATACCCGCCCCCAGCTACCCACGCGCGGCTTCCGCTTCCAGCCAGGCATGGACCGGCGGAGTCTCCGTGATCTGTGACTCTGAAACAACATCGACGAAGCACGGGCCGCCGTCGTCTAGTGCCGATCGAAGCGTCGCTTCAAGATCAGCCGGGTCCGTCACGCGCCAGGAGCGCAAGCCAAACCCTCCGGCGATCGCAGGATAGTCCACGTCGTTAAAATCAACCGAAAAGTAGCGATCGCCATGATACAGATGCTGGAGTTCCTTGATCCAGCCAAACGCCCGGTTGTTGAATTGAATGAGCACAACCGGCAGATTCAACCTGGTGATCGTCTCCAGCTCCCCAACTGACATGCCGAACGAACCGTCGCCCATAAGTGCAACTGTGCGTCCCCCGTGCTCCTTCGCCCCGTAATACGCGCCAACGACTGCCGGCAGCGCGTAGCCAAGTCCGCCATGCGCGCGCGGGATGACGGTCCAACGACCGGGCCGGTCCAGCAAGTACTGGGCGCAGATGTACGGCGTTGGCGTTCCCGGATCGGCGACGATGGTGGCATCGTCACCAAGAAGCTTTCTCAATGTGGCAATCACGCGCTGGGGCTTGATCGGCTGACTATCCGAACTCATGTACTCTTGCTGCTCCGCGAAATACTCCCGCCTGAGAGCGCCGATCTGGTCAATCCAGAGCTGGCGTTCCGCGCTCCGCTGGAGGGCGCCTACCGCGACGGCGAGGTCCGCGAGCGCAAGCTTCGCATCGCCTATGAGCCCAACTTCGGTCATGTAATTATTGCCGATCTGCCAAGGATCGACGTCGATGTGGATCGTCTTCGGCTGGCGAGACTTCGGCGGGATCGTCCAATTCTGCGTTGTCGTCGAGTCTGTGCGCGTGCCCACGAGGATAAGTAAGTCGCAACTGCTCACGACTTCGTTCGCATAAGGGCGAGCGCCATTTCCTCCTACGACACCGAGACTCAGTTCGTGGTTCTCGGAAACGCTCCCCTTCCCGTTAATCGAGGTGCCCACCGGGATCGTAGCGGCTTCCGCAAGAGCGGTCAGCTCGCTCCAGGCTCCGGATACCAACACGCCGCCGCCCGCGACGATTACCGGCTTCTCCGCGGCTCGAATCAATGCGGCAGCCCGTTCGACGTCGGATGCATCAGGACGTGTTCGCCCGGCAGGCGCGTGCCCGAACGCTGGGTCCCCGTAAACCGCATCTTCGTCGATGACGTCGGCCGCAAGGATGTCGGCTGGCAATGAAAGGAATGTTGCGCCCGGGCGCCCGGACGTTGCCATGCGAAGAGCGCGACGGATCATGTCCGGGGCAGTGTCCGCCGAAGTGATGCGATCCGACCATTTCGTAATCGGTGCGAATAGCGCAGGTTGGTCGAGTTCAGTTAGCACTCCTCGTCCGTGCTGACGAACGGGCGTATCGGAGGTCAGGCAAAGCAGCGGGATCGAAGACCCATGAGCTTCGGCGACGCCCGGAACGATGTACGTCGCGCCGCCGCCGCTCGGCCCCTCACAGATACCTACGTTACCGGTCACTCTGCCATATGCGTCGGCCATAAACGAAGCTGACCGCTCGTCACGCGTCATCACGTGTTGTATACGACCTTCGTTGTGGAAGAGCGCATCGTACAGGTCCATACCAGTGTCACCCGGGAGACCAAAGATGTATTCCACACCGCTTTGCGCGAGGATCTCGACAATCGCCTCGGCTACCTTCACTGATTACTCCTTGCATCTCCGTTTACGATTCCAATGACAAGATCGTTCACATTCGTTCCCGTTGGTCCCGGCGACCAGGTTGCGCCCTTGCGGGACAAAAACCCGAACGAATCGTTCGATCGCAGGGCATGAACTGCATCTCCAGTCTCGGACTCCGGGATCGTAGCACCATCGATGATCGCTCCGGCGGCGCCGGTCGTCCCGTCATCACCATCGGTCGCAAGAAACCCAAGCGTCAGTCCTATCGTGCCTCTGAGTTCCAAAGCGGCAGCCAGCGCAGCTTCGGTGTTCCTGCCTCCGGTCCCGTCTCCACGCACCGTAACCGTCGACTCGCCACCAGCGATCAGGCACGATCCGCAAGAAAGCATCGAAAACGAATGATTAGAATGTCTCAGTATCGACCCGACAAGCTTCCCGGCGACACGGGCCTCGCCTTCGAGCCGGTTCGTGAGTACGATCGGCTGGAGCCCAAGGCGGACCGCCGTCCGGGCCGCCGCATCGATTGCTCGATCCAGATTCGCGACGACATCCGAGAGCAGCGGCGGCGGCAAATCCACCGACTCCACTGGCATCGGAAGGCGGAAATCCACATCAAACTCCTGGAGCACCTCTTCAGCCCGCAAACCACCGTGTGCGGGCAGAGTCGATGGACCGCTAGCGATCGTCTCAAGGTTGTCACCGAGTACATCAGAAACGATGAGGTTCACAACACTCGCCTGCCGGAGTTCTCGGAGCAGCCCGCCACTCTTGATCCGGCTCAGACGGGCGCGCACCGCGTTCAGCTGCTGGATGTTTGCACCCGCGTCGAGGAGAGCTGCAGTAACCGATTGCAGTGATTCGAGCTCAACTCCCTGGCGGGGAGATTCGACCAGCGCCGAGCCCCCACCGGATATAAGACAGATGACGAGCCCCTCCGCGGGAACAGCGCGCGCGTAGCGAATCACCGCGTCACCGGCATTGATCGAGCGCTGATCAGGAACCGGGTGCGCGCCCTGAATGACCTCGATCATCCCGCTCTCAATCTGCCGTAGCTCTTTGGTGACGACAATTCCGGATTCCACCAGGTCGCCGAGAGAATCCAGCGCCCCTTCAGTCATAGCCACGGCAGCCTTGCCAATTGCGATCAGATAGACTCCCCCGGTCGGAACCTCAATTGTCTGACCGGCAACGCGAAGTTCCCTGTTCCCGGGATCGCACTGGATCGCGTCTCGGACCCGAGATCGGGGATCCACCGCATCGACAGCGCTGGCATAGATACGCTCGATCAGACCGCGCGCGATTGTCATACCACACGCTCCCGAAGCACCTCGAGGACCAAAACCAGGTCGGGCGGGAGTGGTGAAATCAGATCTAGCGGCCTGCCATCGGGCAGATCGAAACGAAGATGACGCGCATGGAGGAACTGGCGTTCGAGTGGGATGTTCTGGCGAAAACCCCCGTAGATCCGATCCCCGGCAACCGGGTGGCCAGTGAATGCGCAGTGCACCCGAATCTGGTGTGTCCGGCCAGTCTCGATCTCGACGTCAAGCAACGTAAATCCTGGCAGGCGTTCGACCACCTGGAAATGGCTGCGGGCAGGTCGTCCACCCTCGACGACCGCCATGCGTTTACGGTTGTTCGGGTCGCGGTCGATCGGCGCGTCGACAGTCGCACTATCCTCCGGAAAGCTGCCAACCACGAGCGCCGTGTACTCCTTCAATACCCGGCGTCGTGCCCACTGTCTAAGCAAGTGGAGCCGGCTACGCTCGTTCTTGGCAACGACGATCAAGCCGGAGGTGTCCTTGTCCAGCCGGTGGACGATGCCTGGCCGTTCGGTTCCAGGTTGCACCGATTCCGGGCGCAGCCACTTGAAGGCATTGACGAGGGTGCTGTCCTTATGTCCAGGCGCCGGATGGACGACCAGACCTGCGGGCTTGTCGAAAACGATTACATCATCATCTTCATAGGCGATCGGGATCAGAATGTCCGCGGGTGTGACTTCCTCGGGCTCTTCGGGAACCGGCGCTCGAACCTCGATGACATCGCCGGCCGAAACCCGATAACTGGGACGGCGCGTGTCTCCGTTCACCAGCACGTCGCCACCATCGATCATCCGCTGGACGAACGATCTGCTGGTGTCGGCCAGATGGCTAACGACGAGGCGGTCCAGCCGTTCCCCATCTTGATCCTGCGCGGCGGTCAATCGCAGCACGAATTCGGGCGTCTGCGGCATCAGTCCTCGCGAGCGGAGTGGAGCCCCACACCAGGATCGGGGACCCCGTCTACGGCCTCGACCCGCCTGTCTTCCAGCAGGTCGCGGAACAGCACGGCGACGAAGAGCATGATGACGCCCACCGTGATCGCGCTATCCGCGACATTGAAGGTCGGCCAATTCGGCAACTTGATAAAGTCGATGACATACCCGAGTCGAATTCTATCGATGAGATTTCCGATTGCTCCACCCAGTAGCAGTCCCAACGCAATAGCAACGATCGGGTCTTCACGCGCGCTTCGCACAAAGAAGGCCGCAAGCAATCCGATTGCCAGAAATGTCGCAATTGTGAGCAATCCACTCTGACCCTGGAAGAGCCCGAAAGCGCTGCCGGTGTTGCGCACAAAGTGAAAATGCAACAGCCCGCCCAGGTATTCTGACTCAAATCGATCCCCCGCCGGCCCGAACCTGTTCCAGACGAGCCACTTGGTAATCTGGTCCAGAAGCACGACGAAGACCACGATCACACCAGCAAAAAGTAGCCCCCGCCGGTGCGCCGTCACCTGATAACTCTCCAGAAGCTTTCGCACTCGAATATCATTGCCTTGCTGAGGTTCTTACGGTCGGGTAATGAGAAGCAGGTCCACTTGGAACGACAGTCTACCACGCGCCACCGGCCCCCCCTGCGTATCGTCATGACCGGCGGTGGCACGGGAGGACATATATCCCCGATTGTAGCCGTGACACAGGAACTGCGATCCCGGCCACTTGACATCGAATTGATCTGGGTGGGATCGTCGACCGGGCTGGAGGCCGACGCCGCCGCGGATCTGGATATCCCATTTCACAGCGTCGCCGTTGGAAAGCTTCGACGCTACTTCTCGGCGCAAACCATTCCCGACGGGGGCAGAGTGCCTCTTGGCGTGGTCCAGAGCGTCGTGCTGCTTCGCAAACTGCGCCCATCGGTCATCTTTTCGACTGGCGGCTACGCCGGAGTCCCAGCAGTCGTCGCCGGGCGCATTCTAGGTATTCCTTCCATCACTCACGAGCAAACAGCTGTCCTTGGGCTTGCCACGAAGATAAATGCGCGCTTTTGCGACACGGTGGCCCTGTCGCACGCGTCCACCCCTCACCCGAAGACGCGCCGGTCCGCCAGGATTGTCGTAACCGGCAATCCGGTCCGGTCCTCGCTTTCTAACGGAGATCCGCAGGAGGCCGCCGGTCTGTTCGACCTCGCCGCTGACCGGCCACTGCTTTACATTACCGGTGGCGCTCAGGGGGCAAAGGCGATAAACGACGCCGTAAGCGGATGTTTGGAAGCGCTCCTGGAGATCGTCGAGATCATTCATCAAACCGGTCCCGATCAGTTCAATGGCAGCTATTCTCGCCTGGTCCATCAACGAGGACTCATCCAGCAGCAGTTGAGCGCCAGGTACCACCCGGTCGAACGGGTTGGTCCCGAACTGGCCGGCATCTATGCGTCGGCGGCTCTCGTTCTAAGCCGTAGTGGCGCGGGCACTGTCGGGGAGCTTGCGGGCGCGGGATTGCCATCCATCCTCGTTCCCCTGCCAGGCGCGCGCGAGCAACTCGCGAACGCGCAAGTTCTGGCCTCGGATGGAGGCGCGGTTATCATCGAGCAATCCGACCTGTCGGCGCGACGCCTGGTGTCGGAGATCCAGAGTCTCATCAACGACGTTCCTCGACGCGCGCGTATGGGCAAACAGGCACGATTGCATGCCGCCCCACAGGCAGCCAGCCTCCTGGCGGACGAAATCATCGGCGTCGCCCGTTCGCCGAAGTGATTTGACGCGCAGGTCGCACGTCATTGTCGCAGCGCTTCAGCTTCCCTCGACCGCGAGATTGATTGCTTCCGCTACATCCGAGGCACGAGCGAGAACGAGGCCCGACGGCGGACGAGCCATCCCTCTTCCAAGCGCGGCGGGAGCGATGACCCGCTCGAAACCCAGTTTGCTAGCCTCGTTCAACCGGCGTTCAAACTGGCTCACCGACCGTAGCTCACCGGAGAGTCCGATCTCGCCAACAACCACAGTGCCGGGATGCACACGCTTCTCGCGGTAACTGGAGGCGACCGCGACCGCGACGCCGAGATCGGCGGCTGGCTCCCGAACCCGAAGCCCACCAACCACATTCACGAATATGTCCTGGTCGTTCAAACTGAGTCCGACGCGACGAGTGAGCACGGCGACGAGCATCTGTAGCCGGTTCATCTCGAAGCCATTAGCGGTCCGGCGGGCGTTCCCATATGCGGCTTCGGTGGTCAGACCCTGTACCTCGACGAGGATTGGCCTCGTGCCTTCCACGGTCACGGTAACCGCAGAACCTGCCGCGTTTCCAGCTCGTTCCTGGAGAAAAGCCGCGCTGGGATTCTCAACCTCCCGCATCCCCGATTCGACCATCTCAAAGACGCCCACCTCGTCGATCGATCCAAAGCGATTCTTGACAGCGCGCAGGATGCGATACTGGTGAAACCGCTCCCCCTCCAGGTAGAGCACCGCATCCACCATGTGTTCGAGCACACGCGGCCCAGCGATCGAACCTTCTTTCGTGACATGTCCGACGACGAACACTGCGGTGTCTCGCGTCTTGGCATATCCCATCAGACGAGCCGTACACTCTCGCACCTGGCTGACACTCCCGGCCGCCGACGTGATTTCCGAGCTGAAAACGGTCTGAATGGAATCCACGACGATGATCGACGGTTGCAGCTTCTCGGCCGCCTCAAGCACCGCGTCGATCTCCGTCTCCGAGTAGAGATACAGTTCGCCAGAGCGAACCCCGAGTCTTTCCGCTCGCAGCTTCACCTGCTGCTCCGACTCCTCCGCCGTGACGTACAGGACCGTCGAGCCGTCCTGTGCCATCCCACCAGCGCATTGCAGCAACAACGTCGACTTGCCGATCCCGGGATCACCCCCCACAAGGATCAGTGAGCCCGGAACCACTCCGCCCCCGAGCACCCGGGAGACCTCACCAATTGGCACGGACCGACGCCTGATCTCAGCACTCGTGACCTCGCTCAGCACTGTTGGTCCGCTGTTCGACATCCGGCGGACGGAGCCCCCCGATCCCTTTCGTTCTGGCGCGCGTTCGATCGTCTCGACCATCGAGCCCCAGGCGTCGCACTCGGGGCACCGGCCGTAGAAGCCGCTGCTCCGATGCCCGCATTGCTGGCAAACATAGAGAGTACGAGCCTTTGCCACAGCAGGTTCCCTTCGTATGTTCGTGGGGAAAGAAAGGTGGGGACGCGGCGCGCCCCCACCTTTCAACAATCAATTACATACAGGCGGCTATCCTACCGGAGCGACGCCAGCAGCAGAGACAATCTTGAGAAGGTCATCCTCAACATCCACCTCTATGTGATCGCCACCAGAGAATCGGCCTTCAAGAAGACCTTCCGCAATCGGATCTTCGATAAGGTTCTGAATGATCCGCCGTAGTGGTCTTGCGCCGTACTGAGGATCGTATCCACGCTCGCCGAGAAGATCCATCGCCTCGATGGTGAATTCAATCGAGATCTCCTGCTCTTCCAACTGTTTGCGAATCCGCGCGAGTTGGAGATCGACGATCTCCCGAATCTGCGGCTGGTTGAGCGAGTGGAACACGATCACGTTGTCGATACGATTGAGAAACTCCGGTCGGAAGACCTGTCGCAGTTGTCCGAGAACGCGCTCACGCATCGAGTCATACTGATGTCGTTCTTGCTCGTCATCACTGCCAGCGACGCCGAAGCCGAAGCCGGTGCGTTGCATGATCTGCTCCGCGCCGACGTTGGAGGTCATGATGATGATCGTGTTGCGGAAGTCGACCCGCCGGCCCTTGGCGTCTGCCAGGTTGCCATCCTCGAGAATCTGAAGGAGCATGTTGAACGCTTCTGGGTGCGCCTTCTCAATCTCGTCCAGCAAGATGACCGAATAGCTCTTGCGGCGGACCGCTTCGGTAAGCTGGCCGCCTTCTTCGTATCCAACGTATCCAGGAGGTGCGCCGACCAGCCGAGCCACGGCGTGACGCTCCATGAACTCGCTCATATCTATCTTGATTAGCGCATCCTCGGAGCCAAACATAAACTCCGCGAGCGCTTTAGCGAGCTCGGACTTGCCGACTCCCGTCGGACCAAGGAAGATGAACGAGCCGATCGGGCGACGCGGGTCTTTGAGTCCGGCCCGGGCGCGCCGGACGGCCTTGGCAACCTGCTTGATGGCCTCTTCCTGGGCGATGATCCGTTCGTGTAGCGCTTCCTCCATCTGCAGCAAGCGCTCGGACTCCTCAGTCGCAATCCGGGTCAGCGGGATCCCTGTCCACATAGAGACAACTTCGGCGATATCATCTTCGGACACTTCCGGCTTGTCGCTGCCCTGCTCGTCCTTCCAGTCCTTTTCGAGCTCTGAAATGCGCATCTTGAGCTTGCGCTCACGATCCCGCAGTTCAGCGGCGATCTCGAAGTCCTGGCTCGCGACGGCGCCGTCTAGCTCCGTCTGCAGGCTTTCCAGACCGCGCATGGCTTCTTTGAGACTTGGTGGTGATACCGAGCGGTACATCCGGACGCGTGACGATGCTTCGTCTATTAGATCGATGGCTTTGTCCGGCATGAACCTGTCAGTGACGTAGCGCGCCGCCAGTATTGCCGAAGCGGTCAATGCTTCATCGGTAATTGTCAGCTGGTGGTGCTCTTCGTACCGTTCCCGAATTCCGTGCAGGATCTGAATCGTTTCTTCCACGGTGGGCTCGGGCACTTGAATCGGCTGGAAGCGGCGTTCGAGGGCGGCATCGCGCTCGATATATTTTCGATATTCGTCGAGTGTCGTCGCGCCGATGGTCTGGACTTCTCCACGCGATAGCGCCGGCTTAAGGATATTCGCGGCATCTACCGCGCCTTCCGCCGCTCCCGCTCCGACCAACGTATGAAGCTCGTCGATAAACAGGATTGTCCCGGTCTCCTTGACTTCGCCGACAATCGTCTTTAGCCGTTCCTCGAATTCGCCTCGATACTTGGTTCCAGCCACGAGCGCGCCGATGTCAAGCGCCACCAAACGCTTGTTCTGCAGCGGCTCCGGGACCTCGCTATCGATAATTCGCTGGGCCAGCCCCTCGACGATCGCAGTCTTGCCAACTCCCGGCTCACCGATCAACGCCGGATTGTTCTTCGTCCGGCGTGAAAGAATCTGCATGACCCGTTCGATTTCCGTCTCGCGCCCAACGATCGGGTCGAGCTGGTTTTGACGGGCCGCCTCGGTGAGATCGAAGCCGAGCGCGTCCAGATAGGGAGTCTTCGCTGCCTGCTTCTGCTGCTGGTAGCCCTGATTCTGGCTCACCACCTGCATGACCTGCGCGCGTACTTTCTCAAGATTCACGCCGAGACTCTCAAGGACCCCTGCGGCAATGCCCTCGCCTTCGCGAACAAGACCGAGCAGCAAGTGTTCAGTCCCGATGTAGTGATGGTTCAGCCGTCGCGCCTCGTCCACAGCCAACTCAATGACTTTCTTCGCCCGCGGAGTGAGGCCAATTTCTCCAGTTACGCCGGAGTCGCCGCGACCGATAATGAACTCAACAGCCGAGCGCACCTTTGTGAGCTGCACGCCCATATTGCTAAGCACCCTGGCGGCGACGCCGTCACCCTCCCGCACCAGACCAAGCAGCAAATGCTCGGTCCCGATGTAGTTATGGTTGAAGCGCTGCGCCTCCTCCTGAGCAAGCGTCAGGACTTTGCGGGCTCGTTCTGTAAATTTCTCGAATTTGTCAGCCATAGCCGTCTCTCCAACGGATACGATGACACCGCCGTGTAGACAGTGTGCCATATCGGGTCTGTCCATCTTATCTCAAAACCGGGGATCTTGAACCCCTTTCCTGAGACTTACTGGAGACGCGATCTGGTGCGCAGGCGGCGCGATTGTCAGCGCCCCGATGCGGTGCCTTTGAATACTCGTATTATGCGTACTAGCGGCAGCTAATTGCGAGGATTTCTCAAGTGTCCGCCGGGCTCCAGTACTTGAAGCCCGGCGAAAGCGCCATGAAGGTTGCAGACTATGACGCTGGTGCGTCCTCTTCTGCTTCACTCAAAGCAACAGTTTCTTCGGCGGCTGCTTCATCGCTCGGCGGAACATCAGTTTCATCCTCGGCGACAGCTACCGATCCGCCTTCCTCTATCTCATCAGTCTCTTCGACCTCATCAATAGCTTCGTCATCCGAAACCACGAACTCGTCATCAGGTTCCAGGGTCACTTCGTTGTGCTCCGGCGCAAGTTCCACCGCCATGAGCTGATGCTTCAACTCGACGTACTCCGGACCCAGCGCCAGCGCCACCTCTTCGTCAGTTGCTTCAAGACCTCGCCGCAGGCTGAGGCCCATTCTGCGCCTGGCGGGATCGATCCTGATGATCCTCAGGATCAGCTCTTGCCCCTCCTGGACAAGCTGTCGCGGATGCTCGACACGCTCTTCCGAAAGCTCGGACACGTGAACGAGACCCTCGATGCCGTCTTCGATGCGTGCAAACGCACCAAAGTTCGCCAGCTGGGTAACGGTGCCGAGAACCAACTGGTTGACCTCGTACTTCGTGGCGACCCAGCTCCACGGCTCCGGCTGCGTACGCTTGATCGACAACGCGATCTTCCGCTCGTCGGAGTTGATTCCCAGAACATACACGTCAATCTCGTCGCCAATCGACAGGACTTCGCTCGGATGCTTTACGCGGCTCCAGGAAAGCTCGGACAGGTGAACAAGTCCATCCGCCCCGCCGACATCGACAAATGCTCCGAAATCACAAATGCTTGAGACTCGCCCTCGTCGAACTTCACCTTCGGTAAGTTCTTCGATGAGTTTCTCTTTCATCTCGTCGCGCCGCTCCTGCAGAGCCTGCCGCTCGGAGAGAATGAGCCGGTTTCGATTGCGATTGATCTCGATGATCTTGAGCTGCAGCGTCCGGCCGATCAGCCTCGCCATCTCGGCCTGCTTTTGCTGCTCATCTCCGGTGGTAATCTCGGTTACCTGAGATGCGGGCACAAAACCGCGCACGCCATCGAGGTTCACCAGTAGACCACCCTTGTTGTAGTTGACAACCTCAGCCTCGATGACATCGTTACTGTCATAGCGTTCCTGAAGGTTGCGCCAACTCTTCTCCTGGCGGGCACGATCGATCGAAAGGCCGATAATCCCGTCAGGGCTCTCGGGCTGGGTGACGAACACCAGCACCCTGTCTCCGATTGCCAGCTCGGCAAACTCATCCTCGCTCAATGTTGAAAAGTCGCGAGATGAGATCACCCCTTCGGATTTTGACCCGATATCAACCAGAAGTTCGTCCCGGTCCTTGCGAGTAATCGTCCCGTCAATGACATCGCCGAATTGCGGTGCGCGGAACTCATACTCCGGCGCGGAGAGCATCTCCTCCATCAAGACCCGCCCGGGGCTTTGCGTTTCTGTAGCGTTTTCCAATGTGGATCTATCTCCCTTGGGATCTTCCGGCGGCACTTCTGCTCGGCCCGCCACCCGTCTCTTCCGTCATTCAGTTCCGGCGTCATCGCGCAGCGTCGCACGCTCGGCGGATAACTGCCCTGCAACCATTATAGTACCCGTTCCAAGGATCGGGCAACGAACAGGCACGGCCCCAGAGCCGCGCCTGTTATCATCTGGCCTCGAACTGCAGCTAGCTGGCGATCGCCGGCACGTGCTCCAGCACGTCATCGAGCGCCTCAAGAGTGCGTTCAAGTTCCGGCTGGTGAGTCCAGCCCATGTGGCCGATCCGGATCGCCCGATTGCGCATGTGGCCCTGACCAGTGGCGATATAGATACCATGACGTTCGATCAACGCCGTCTGGATCTCGTCCGCCGTAGTGCCGTCCGGCGTCCAGGCGACAGTCACGGTCGGCGACCAGTATCCTTCTTCGGCTACAAGCTCGAATCCCAGGTTAACAAGCCCATCCCTGGTGAACTTCGCCAATTCATTGTGGCGCTTGTAGAGGTTCTGGAGGCCCTCAGTTTCGATCATGTCGCAAGCCGCCTTCAGCCCGAACAACAAGCTTACTGGCGCAGTCGATGGTGTTGACCCACCCCGAGCCGCTTCACGAATGCGATCGAAATCAAGGAGAAACCGGGGGTATGACGCCGTCCCGGTCACGTCCCAGATGCGGCTGCCAATCCCGATGATTGAAAGACCGGGAGGACACATGAACGCCTTCTGGGAACCGGTGAAGATAACATCGCAATTCCATTCGTCCATCATCACTGGCGCGCCCGCCGCCCCGGAAACCGAGTCGGCGACGAACATCGCTCCGTGGTTGCGAACTATCTCCCCGATCTGTTTCATCGGATTGAGCACACCCGTCGAAGTCTCATTGTGGACAACTTGAACGAACTTCGTCTCCGGATGCTGTTCGAGCGCCGAGGCAATCTCATCCGGGTCAACCGGCATCCCCCACTCGGTGTCGAGGCGAACTACGTTGAGCCCAAAGCGCTCCGCGACATCGACAAACCTCACGCCAAAATTGCCGTTTACGGCGGCGATTACCGTGTCGCCGGGAGATGTGGTGTTGACAATCGATGCCTCCCAGCCCGTCGAACCGGTGCCAGCGATCACAAAGACATCGTCGTCTGTATTGAAGATTCGTTTAAGGGAGGCCAGGAGCCCTTCAAACATTTCACCGAAAGCAGCGCTGCGGTGGGGGATGATAGGCTGGCTCATCGCCTCCATGACTTCAGGCGGAACTGGTGTGGGCCCGGGAATCCGAAGATTCGTGGGATCGGTCAGTACCATGTAGCGGCACTCCTTCTACGTCAACTCAAAATGAGTAACCGAAAGCTCGTCGTCAATCGTCATGATCGCATATGTTCGGGCCGGGGCGCGACGGCGCTGGCTTGGAGATCCTGGATTGATCATCAGCATGCCGTCAACTCGAGAGCAATCAGGTAAATGACTGTGTCCATAAACGACACAATCGGCCGACCCTTTCATCTGGCGATACGCCACCTCCCGCGCTGGACCCGGTCCACCGTGCCCGTGTAACAGGCCCAGCCGCCACCGGCCAACGCTGAGGTGCCGTTCGGCTGGAAGTGCAGTCACAACCTGAATGTCGTCGTTGTTTCCAGCCACGCCCAACACGTCGCCAATTCCCTCGAGACGTCTCAACACCGCCATCGTCGTGACGTCGCCCGCATGCAGAATCGCATCGCAGCCATCGAGCCCGCGCAACAGTTGACCGACGATTCCAGTGTCTGGGACGACTTGCCAATGCGTATCGGCAAGGAGCCCGAGACGCGCTGGTACGTCAATCACTTCATACAGTGGCGACAAGCTCAGCGCTCTCCAAGATGCGCGCGATCTTTGCACGCTCGTCCGGCGTCGCCGGACGTTGTGGCGGGCGCGGAGCGCTCGTCTGCAGCCCTACCAGGTCCATCGCAGCTTTCAATCCCGCGATGCCAAACTGCGACGTGACGGCAGCATTAGGAGCGAGAAGTCGATATTGCAGTTCGCGCGTCCGGTCGTGGTCTCCGGACTTGAACAGCCGCAACAGCTCGGCGCACTCGCGAGGCGCGACATTCCCCAGCGCCACGATCCCCCCTTTGCCCCGACGCACAATGCCGGGTACAAGAAACTGGCTGATCCAGCGAGGACCGAGAAATCGTCTGAACTGTAAGACACCATCTCCGCCAGTTTGGCGGCGTTTCCGGCACTGTCTTTGACGCCGGCGATATTCGGGTGGTGGGATAGTTCGGCGACGACATCGGTGGGGAGATCAACCCCGGTGTATGTCGTCATGATGTAGACAACGATCGGGATTGGCGAAGCATCAGCTACCGCCGTATAGTGGCCGAGAAATGCGTCCCGATCGTAGCGGGGCCGGTAGTAGTGCGGTGTCACAATCAACGCAAAATCAACACCCAGTTCCGCGGCTTGCCGGGTAAGCTGAATCGTGCTTCGTGTGGACTCCGCGCCCGTCCCCGCAAGCACGATCTTGCGTCCGTCTATCGCCCGGACGCCCGCGTCAATCAGGTTGACGCGCTCCTCGAAATCCAGCGACGCGAACTCACCGTTTGACCCTAGCAGCACGATCCCATCGAGCGGGGTACCGCAGTACCAGTCAAGATTTCCGGCGAATCGCTCCAGGTCAAGTTCTTCGCTATCGTCAAAAAGCGTCGCAACCGGAGCGAACACGCCCTCCAAAGCCTTGCCCATCAACTGCTCCCTTCATTCTCAGCTACGTCGGCGAGGCCCTTCTCGACGATGACTACGAGCAGGCCCGCCAGTATCCAGAATAGCGCCACCATGTGTACAAAGCGAATGTTGAAGTAGTAGTGGTCGACGAAGCCGACAACGAGCGAAGCGGCAAACGCCGCGCCCAGCGTCAGCACCAGGTCGTCATTTGTCCGTCTGAACGCGCGCCAACCACGAAGAGCTATGACTGCCACGATGATCAAGAACCCCGCCAGACCGATCAGGCCGGTTTGTTCTGCAACCAGCAGAAAGATGCTCGATACCCCGACACCGAACTCCGGGGACGGCGCATTGCCGAATCCGATCCCGAACCAGGGATGTTCTCGTATGATCGCTATTGCATTCTCATATTCTGTAAGGCGCTGCCGGGTAGCGGCGTCCTGAAACCGCAATCCCGCCTCCAAACGGCTAATGAACGCCGATCCTAGTCCACCTACCAGCGCCGCCATTCCCGCGATTGCCGCGATCGGAACCAGAGCGCGGGCACGGAACCAGATGATTACTCCGGCGCCGGTAGCCGCCCCCACCCATGCTCCCCGTGAATAGGTGAGCAGTACAGCAAGCCCGGTCAAGGCAATTGCCGTAACAACGAACCCAATGGGGATAGGTCTGGTGCGATTGAATGCGAGGCCGACTGCCAGTACGAATCCAATCATCATCAGCCCGCCGAAAGCGTTCGGATCAACCCCGGTTCCAATCGCGCGCATCGCGTTGTCCGGATTATCTTCAATAAAGCGCACAACTCTCGTGTCCGGATAGCCGTACGGGACTAGCCTTGAAAGAACCCTGAATGTGAGTGCTGGCCCGCCAGCGTAGAGTGCCAGGGCACCCCCGGCCGCGACAGCACTCGCGGCGATTATGCCGGTGATAATCGCCGCGACCTGATAGCGGCTCCGGACCAGCTGAACCGTGATCCAGAACATACCCAGCGCTAGCCCGAATCTGAAGAACAGCCGTGTGAGGTCTTGGTCAACTCCAAATCGTGCACCAAGCGCAAATGCCGCCACAAGATAGGCGCAGTAGAGGAACCAGAGGGCGGTAGCTACTGAGACAACCAGCCGTTCCCGTTTATCAATCAATAAGATCACGATATAGGAGCCAATGAGCGCCAGCGCCACGACCTCGAACAGTGTTGGCCGCGCGCCTCCGGCTGAAACCGGTATCACGAGAAATGGCGCAAGTGCAATGACACCAAGGAGCGCGCCGTACAGAAACCATATCGACCGCGACGCAAGTGCAGCGGCTGGCGCCGCCAACAGCAATGCAAAACCGGCGGGTGGGCCAAGATGAACTGTTGTCCAACCGACTGCCAGGCCACAGCCAATCGTTAGTAGAACTAGCCCTACTGCCCGTAGCAGGGAATGATCGAAGCGTCTAGGTGCTTGCGTTAGAGCCACCGCTTGACCCGGAAATACTCGATCATCCCCAGGGACAGGATGACCATCATCACGATGATCAGCGCGGTAGTCGCCCAATTGGTCTCGCCCGGCAGCTCCACGTTCATCCCAAAGAACCCGGTTATCAGGGTGAGAGGCAGCATAATGACCGAGAAGATCGTGAGCGTCTTGATGACGTCATTCATGCGCTGGGAAACGAGCTTGTCGTGGGTGTCGCTTAGCGCCGCCAGAATCTCAAACAGTTCTTCAAGCGAATCGATCGTCCGTCCCAGGTGATCGGAAACGTCGCCCCAGTACTCGTCGAGATCTTCGTCGAGAAACGGAAAGGTCGCTATTTCGAGCCTGTTTAACAGGGTCAATTGCGGTCGGAGAATCCGGCGCAAAGAAATCAGGTCTCGTTGGATGACCGATATCTCCTGGACCGTCTTCAAGGAACGATCATCAAAGATCATGTCTTCGATTGCGGCGACCTGTTCTTCAAGCCGGGGAACGATCGGGACCAGGTAGTCCACCAACCGGTCGATCACTTCGTACAAGAGATAACCGGGATTCGCGCGAAGCAACTCGATGCTCATCTCATCAGATTCAAAGATGGAATCAATGAGCGTTACGAGCGGTCTGAGAGTGCCGTCATGAACCGTCACGAAAAGATCGTCCCCTACGACAAAGTCAATCTCGGATGCCTCATTCAGTCGAGTTGTCTTGTCGTGAATCGGAAACTTCAGGACGATGAACAGGTACTCATCGTAGACGTCGATCTTCGGGCGCTGGATCCGGCTCCGAATGTCTTCAATGACCAATGGATGCAAATCAAGGTCATCGCCAATACTCTCGACCTGCTCGCCCGTCGGGCGTCTCAGGTCGATCCATCGCGTTCCCCCATATTCGATCGAGCGAAGCGTTGACGCGACCTCTTCGCCGTCGAAGCCGGCCGGAGACGGCAAGCGCCCCCAGCGCCCGCGGCGAATCAGGGCAAGTGGACGACGCCTCCGAGTCTGGCCAGTCATTAAACCGCCTCCTTCGTCCGACGTTCGCGGCTACTCCCCAGAATCGATACGCGTCCAGCCACACGAGATCAAAGAAGAATAGTCAACCGACCCCCCAATGTCCCTCGCCCTTGAAGCATCAGATTAGCGCTGGAGGACGATCAATTCCCTCTGCGGTGGGGCCAGAAACTCACAACCGTCCGAGGTCACAACGATATCTTCCTCAAGACTCACGCGCCCATATCCAGGCACGGAGCAACCGATTTCCAGGGTGTACACCTCGTCTTTCTCGACTCGACCATAGGGACGGTCGCCATAGCGTTCCCACCTCGGGCCAAGCACCGTACCGCCATCGTGACAGGCTCGTCCGAGTTGATGCCCCAGCGCGAATCGCCACTCTTCGAGACCCTCGCGTTCGAAGATCTCGCGGGCGATGTTGTCAACTTCCCACCCTTCAACGCCGGGCTTGATGAACGCCGCCGCGCTTTGAATCGCTTCGTCGATGATCTTGAAGTGGTCAACCACCGTTGCCGGCGGCTGCGTCTCGCCTGGCGCGAGCACATAGTACGTGCGCTGCATATCTGAGCTGTATTCGGTTTCATTTACGCCAAAGTCAATCGACACCAGTTGACCTGCCTTGACTTCAATTTCGGTCGGTCCGACATGCCCAATCGGCGAGTCAGGACCGGCGGTCACCGTCGGGCAGTAGCGCCAATCCCAGGATGACCCGAGCCGCCGCTCCTCCAACTGTCCATGCATGAAGTCGCTGATGTCCTGCTCGGTTACTCCAGGACGAATAAAGCGCTCGGTCGCTTCCCAGATGCGTTCAGTTGTTGCCACGGCGCGCCGAATCCTTGCGAGCTCGGTCGCGGACTTGCGGCCGCGCACCTTTCGCGGAATGTCACCCGCCTCGACCAGCCGCCCGGCATATGGAGTTTCCGCCAGGATGTCCTCCAGAAGCAAATACATCCCGTGACTGATGCCATCAGCGATGTTGTCATCCCTCGAGAAATTCAGCGCGATTGCGTTCGGGTCCAGCGTCGCGATCTGCTCTCGAAGCACGTCGCCAATGCCTTCTACGTAACCTATGACATTATCCCAGGCACCGGTTTGCTTCACATTCTCGACGTCGCCGGTGCCGACGATGGCGACGTGATCTCCGGTTCGTGAGATCAAAAACGCTGATTCCCAGGTAACGCTCGTTCCGACCACCAGCGGCATACTCGGGTCACCCATTGTGTCGCTCTCACGGGCAAGGATCATCCAGAGATCCACGTCCTGCTCATCCAAAATCTCCACTGCCTGGGCAAGCTTCTCACGTACCAGATTCCCTGACTCGATCTCAGACAAGTTGCTTCTCCCTGTTCTTGTCATACACGAACCGATTCAAAGCCGGAGCCTAACCACGTTTCCCCAGGTTCACAACAGTGTCACCGCTGTTGACGATGGGATTTTCCGCGTAAAGCACGACAGTCGCGTCGAACGGTGAACGTATCGTTTCAATAATCTCAAACGTCGCCGGTGAATAGATGTAGCCCAGTTCCTGTGTTTCCCAGACTTCTTGCCCGGGTCGAACTGTCGACACAAATACACCGCCGGCATCCGCGGTCACACGAGTAAGGTGATTCCTGATCACGATCTGCCGGCTTGGCACGGTGACATCGCCTCGCAGAAATCCGTAACTCGCCAGCACATTGGTCACGCCCATCACACCTGCCTGTATCTGATTGCCTTCGAATTTGGAGTAGCCTCCGAGTTCGGGCGTGATTGCTGGGATGCCTTCCGCCGCCGCCACATTTCTCAGTTTGCCGGAGAATCGCGCTATCTGCCAATCCTCGTCTCGTTCCTCCATCAGAAGGTATTCGGTCCCGAAGCAACGGGCAAGATCTTCACTACGAGCATCTCCTTCGCCAAACACCGTGTGCGTGATCATTGTCGAATATCCGGTATGGAGGTCGATCACCAGATCCGATCCGGCAACCGCTTCACTGAACAGCGCATGCGCCATCCGGTCCGAAATCGTGCCATCCCGGCGGCCGGGCCAGACACGGTTCATGTCCTCTCGATCGGTCGGCGTGCGCCGATCGTGATGGCGAAACCCGAGTGGGTTCGCGACCGGAACGACAACGATCTGACCAGTCAGTTCTTGCGGATCCAAGTCCAGAACAACCCGCCGCAACGACTCAATCGGATTGACCTCAATACCGTGGGCAGCAGCCTGCAGATAGAGACGTCTTCCGGGTTTAGCTCCATTGATGACTATGACCGGAATCTGAATCGCCGATCCGTCCGCAAGCGATCCGACGTGGATCGCTCCAAATCCCCTCGCGCCGGTTTCGGCAACCGCTGTGCCAATCTTGAGCAGTGACATCGTCCCTCACCCCCTGAAAACACCTACCGCCTGAGCCGGATCACCTTGAACGCCTCGGCCATTTCAAGCCCGTGGTCCTTACCCCGCTCTCGGGCGCGATCGCGGATCCGCTCATCCAGAGTCTCTGCCGTCCCCACCTGACTCTTGTGAGCTTTCAACGCATCAACTTTCTTGTGCACGGTAGTTGAGATGTCAACGAATTTGTCCGGAGTCTCAGAACCGTACAACCAGAGCTCCGCTACCTTGTGCGGCTCGTAACCTTCGTCCAGGTGTTCTGGGAAATACAGGGGATCGCGCGCGGTTGGGTAGACCGCATCGACCGTCGCGGTGCCTACCGCGCGATGATCGGGGTGCAGCGCATATGGCCGAAAAGGATCATGGGTTATGACGATATCGGGCCGGTGCTTCCGGATCATTCGCACGATCCTGCCCCGCAGTTCGAGATCCGGCGTCAGCTCGCCATCTCCACCCCGGAGGAATTCCGTCGATGTCAGGCCAAGCCGCCGGCTCGCCTCCAGTTGTTCCGACTCACGCAATTCCGCAAGCTCCCGAGACGAAATATCTCGACGGTCCGTTCCTTTGTCTCCCGATGTGCAGACGACGAGAACGACGTCAAATCCTTCCTCGGCAAATCGGGCAAGCGTGCCGGCAGACGAAAACTCCGCGTCGTCGGGGTGCGCCACCACAATCATGACTCGCGAGTATTCCTCTTCCACGCCAAGCGCGGCGCCATTCGCGATCTTCGTCCCAGTCATTTCCTGACTCTAACCTCTCAAGGTTCCTTATCTTGTGGATCCCAGTCCACCGAACAATGTCTGGCACTATCGAGTCTTTTCAAGTCTTCGTCAAGTCCAGCCCGTTGCCATGCTCAACGAATGGATACAATCTCCCCGGATCGGGGGAGGGCCACATCAGAACCACAAATCGACGCATTCTCATGATCGCACCCACCTCGTTCTTCGCTGACTACGGCTGTCATGTGCGCATACTCGAGGAAATCGAAGCGCTTCATGCACGCGGTCACATCGTCGAAGTATGCACGTATCACAATGGCCGGGATCTGCCGGGAGTGACAGTTAATCGCACGGTGGACATCCCATGGCGCAAACGGGTAGTCGTCGGCTCATCGAAGCACAAGATGTATCTCGATGTCGCGCTCTTCGCGAAAGTTTTCAGAGAGGTGCGCGCCTTTAGTCCCGACATTATCCACGCTCATTTGCATGAAGGCGCATTGATTGGGTCGATCATCGGTCGCCTTTTCAAGATACCTGTGGTCTTCGACTATCAGGGCTCATTGACGGAAGAGATGATCGACCACGGATTCCTCCCACAAGAGGGAGTTCGTCCCCGTCTCGTGCGCCAGATGGAACACCTCATCGATCGGCTCCCAGCGGCGATCCTCGCAAGTAGCCGCGCCGCGGCACAGCATCTCATGATGAGAGAACGGTCGCCTGGTCGAGTCCAGGTCATCGACGACGCGGTCAATCTCAAGCGGTTCAGTCCGGGCAGGCAGTCTGACGCGGAAGCATGGCGGGCGAAACTCGGGATACCGCCGGGCGCTCCGGTCGTCGTGTATCTTGGACTACTAGCCGACTATCAGGGCACGCCAACCTTGATCAGAGCCGCCTCCAGGTTACTCGAATCCAGAAGGGACGCGTTCGTGGTCATCGCTGGATATCCGGGTGTTGGCCGCTATTCCGCGATGGCGCGAGAACTGCCCCATGCGGAGCGCATTCTCTTTCCGGGCAGGATTGCGTATGAGGAGGCTCCAGCGTTCCTGTCGATTGGCCAAGCTGCCGCCGCGCCGAAACGTTCACTCACAGAAGCGAATGGGAAGATCCTCAACTACATGGCGATGGGGCTTCCGACGGTCTGCGTCGATTCTCCCGTGAATCGCGACCTGCTCGGCGACCTTGGATTGTATTTCGAGGAGAACGATCCAAACGCGATGGCCCGTATGCTCGATGACGCACTGCATGCTCTACCAACGCAACGAGACGCACTGCGCGTTCGAGCAGCACAGAAATTCTCCTGGGATCGCCAGATTCTGAACGTCGAACAAGTCTACGACGGCCTGCTGGAGACTTCGGCCAGATTTCCAGTGGAGCGTGCTGCGGAGATTGCCGACGCGCCGGCAACTGACGACTAACCCGCCGGGTCTGTCTATCTGACTAGTTGTCCGGCTGCAGCTTGCGAACTGCCGCAGCGGCATCCTCGCGAAGAGTTTCGAATTGCTCCTCTGTACGGAGATCCTTGAGTGCCACCATCCGTCGCTCGATTTCGTCAGGGCCAAGGATTGCGGCGACTGGGATCCCTTTCGCGTCTGCGTAAGAGAATTGCCGTCCCATGTTGCGCCTTGGCTCGAGATAAGTCTCAACCCGCAAACCTGTCGAGCGCAACTCCGCCGCGAACGCTAGTGACTCACTCACGCATTGCTCGTCGAAGACCGTCACCAGCACCTGCGAAACCGACCGTGCTGTATCCTGGCTCCCACGCTCCTGCATGATTTCAAAGATGCGCTCGATCCCCAGTGATATTCCGGTAGCCGGCATGTCCAACCGCGAAAAGCGCCCGACGAGCCCGTCGTATCTTCCGGCGCCAGCAAGCGACCCGATGCTTACCTCATTGTGATGCGCTTCATAGACCGGGCCGGTGTAGTAGCCCATCCCCCGCGCCAGCGAAAGATCGAACTTGTAGCGCGATGTGGTTACACCCGATGCTGAAAGCGCCGAAAAGAGCGTCGCCAGGTCATCCAGTGCGGGAGCAGCTCCAGGCGTGTCGCCCAGTGTGTTGGATACGTGAGCCAGCATCTCCGAGCTATCACCCCGATACGCAACGAGTTCGACGATCGCGTTCGCGGCAGCTCCAGGGACCCCGCTTTCCTGCAGTTCTTGAACGACCCCGTCAACTCCGATCTTGTCCAGTTTGTCGATGGACCGGTACACGCCGCCCGCTTCGTCGCTGGCGACGCCAGCGAAGATCGCGATAGCCTCCAGGATCTTGCGATGGTTTATCCGCACCACAAAGTCGCCAAGGTTGAGCGCCTCGAGCGCCTCCACCATGACGCTGACTACGTCGGCATCGGCAAGCATTGACGAGGAGCCGACAATATCGGCATCGCACTGCCAGAACTCGCGGAACCGGCCACGCTGAGGCCGGTCGGCTCTCCACACCGGAGCGATATGGTAGCGCTTAAACGGGAACGTCAACTCGTTCTGATGGAGAGCAACAAACCTCGCCAGCGGCACTGTTAGGTCAAATCTCATTCCGACCTCGCGCCCGCCCTGATCCTCGAAGTGATAGATCAGTTTCTCGTCATCGAGATTGCCGGTGAGCGTCTCGAAATACTCGAGCACAGGCGTCTCAATCGGTTCAAAACCGTGGCGCTCGAAGACGCCCCGGATCGTCTCGACAACTCGTTGCCGCATGATCATCTGTGCGGGAAGGAAGTCGCGCATACCGCGCAGCACGCGAGGTTGAATCAATCCCAGCCTCTTTCAGACTCGCCCATTAGCCAGCCTTTACCCTACTTCGATGCGCTCCGAAACGCCAGAGGGTTGGGGATCGACCGGGAGGAATACGACTATCCGGGCGCCACCTGCGCTCCGGTTCTCGGCATGAATCGAGCCGCCGTGGGCTTCAACGATTCCCCGGGCAATGGCAAGCCCCAGTCCAGCGCCTCCGTGCGAGCGCGAGCGAGATTTCTCCCCACGATAGAAGCGCGAGAAGATCAGCTCGATCTCGTCTTCATCAATTCCTGGCCCCTGATCTTCGACAGTGATCCGTGCCCCGGAATCCGCTCGCTGCACGTCGATCACCACGGTTGATAGAGGTGGTGAGTGGCGCACAGCGTTATCCACGAGATTGCCAATTAGCCGAGTGATCCGGGAAGGGTCGAGCGCCATCCGGATCGGCTGATCCGCCGTGAACTCGATCGTGACGTCCCTGTCACCAGTTGACATGGCCAGACTTTCGGCCGTTTCGCGCACGATCGACGTAAGATCGACCTGTTCGAAGTTCAATGCTTGGGACGCGCTATCTAGCTGGCTCAACTCGAATAGATCGTCAATCAGACGAGCGAGATGTGTGACCTGAAGGCGCATCGTCTCATGGTATCGACGGATTGTCGCCGGATCCTCGACTACACCGTCACTGAGGGCCTCCAGCATCGCCCGAATGGCGGTTAGAGGGGTTCGCAAATCGTGCGAGACGGCGGCCACCAGATCGCGGCGCGATTCCTCGGAGCGTCGGAGCAGTTCCTCAGACTGATGAACGTTGGCGACCATCGTATTGAAGGAATCGGCCAGTTCGGCCAATTCATCGTTCGTCACCACTTCCACACGCGTTGCGAGGTCTCCGCTTGCCACGCGACGGGCGCCATCGGCAAGGTTGCGAACTGCCCGGGTCATTCTCCCGGCTATCGACGCGCCGATGGATATCGATAGCAGCGCGCCGAAGACCAGTAGCAGCACGAGTAGACTCAGGTCATGGGAATTCAAGAACATCAACCTGGCGGTGACAAAGATATTGACGATAACGATGCTGACACCGACCCCATAGGCAAGGAGAATCTTGGTGCGGATCGAGCGTTTGCCCGACTCGGCCCACCGATATGCGAGATATCCGATCGCTCCGGACACCATCGACGAGATTGCCAGATAGACGATCAGATCCTGAAACTCGGTGCGTGAGACGCCAAGCCAGATGATTGCCAACCCGACGACAGCCGAGAATGCAACGACGACCCCGAGCAGAATCTGCGGCGCCGACGCCAATCGATGATCTACCTGGTTAGCTGCTTTCGCCACCATCGAATCTATACCCCACGCCCCATACAGTCTGAATGTAAATTGGCTCGGACGGATCGACCTCGATCTTTTCACGTAGACGGCGAATATGGACGGTCACGGTGCTTTCATCCGCCACGAAATCACTGCCCCAGACGTTGTCGAGCAGCTGAGAACGGGAAAAGACCTGCCGGGGACTCTTTGCCATAAACTGGAGCAGTTCGAACTCGGTGGCTGTCAAGTCGATCGCTCGTCCCCGCACCACGACCGATCGTTCGCCAGGATCGATCTGAACATCGCCCACCGCAAGGCGCGCAAGCTTCTCAGGGGCCATCTCGACAGAGCCGGTCGAGCGCCGCAGGACAGCGCGCACCCGCGCGACGACCTCCCGTGGACTGAATGGTTTAACAACGTAGTCGTCAGCGCCAAGCTCCAGGCCGTTGATGCGATCGATCTCCTCGGTACGAGCAGTCAGCAAGATGATTGGAACGTCCCGTTCGGATCGGAGAATCTCGGTAATCTCCAGACCGCTTCGATAGGGCAGCATCACGTCCAGCAAAATCAAGTCTGGTCGCTGTGACCGGGCCTGTTCTAGAGCCTCTTCACCATCCCTCGCAGTGATCACTCGATAACCATCGCGGGACAAATACAATGACATGACTTCGCAGATACTGGGCTCATCGTCAACAACGAGAATCGTTTCGGACAATGCATCGCCTTTTCAGGCACGCCCCGGTAGTGGGGCCAATTCAGCAAGACAACTTCATCCTGGGCGAAAGAACTTACAGAGCTATGACGATCGCTACTTTGAAATCTCGTAGACGATATGCCCGAGTTCGGGAACGATCAACGCTTCCATAGCCAGTCGAACCGCGTTCGAGGATCCCGGCGTCGAAAACAGGATACGGCCACGGTAGACCCCGGCGGTGGCGCGCGAGAGCATCGAAGCCGGACCGATTTCCTCCCAGGAGAGCATTCGAAAGAGTTCGCCAAACCCCGGAAGTTCCTTCTCGATCTCCCCGGACAGCACGTCGAATGTTGTATCGCGGTTGGCGATGCCAGTGCCACCATTGAAAAGGATGGCTCGAATCCGAGCGTCATTCCCACATTGCTCGAGCTGATCAAGGATATCGGTCCGCTCATCCGCAATGATGGCGTAATGCAGTACCTCGTGGCCTGCGGACACCAGAGCATCCTTCATGATCGCACCGGATCGGTCAGTTGCCTCCGTGCGGGTGTCGCTCACGGTAATCACCGCACATCCGACGCTCCGCGGCGATGCCTCGCGATGTTCTTGCACGGATCGGCTCATACCATACCCCTCTTTTCTGGCTAGTCAACAATGACGTCCTCTAGATGATCGTATCTTCGCACCGCGCCCGAACGATCGAGCGTAATCGCGATCAGATCGAGTCGCCAAAGACGGTCAGCATTCTCCGGATGTTCGACGATGAAATACTCCGCCGTCTCCATGATCCGCTTGACCTTCGCCGGATCCATCGCTTCTTCGGCACGCCCGTACCGCACACCAGTACGCTGCTTCACTTCCACCAGCACGAGCGCTTCACCGTCCACCGCTATGATGTCTATCTCGCCGGGTCGAGCGCGATAGTTGGTGGCGAGGATGCGATATCCCTTGCGTGCCAGACGATCGGCCACATACCGTTCGGCTGCAGCGCCGCGCTGTTCATTCATCCCGGGAATTGCAGACAACTTCGCGCACCGGCGCAAAAGACCGTCGATGGGCGGGACAGGGACCGAAGCGCTCAAGCATGTACCGGTGCTCACTCGTGCCATATCCTTTATGTCGAGCAAAGCCATACTCCGGATAGGCGCTGTCCAGCTCCACCAACAGCGCATCCCGGTGGACCTTGGCAACAATCGAGGCCAACGCAATAGTTCGGCTCCGGCAGTCACCCTTCACTAGCGCGATCTGGGGACCCTCATAGTCGGGAAGATCAAACGCATCGCTCAGCACAAAATCGGGCGGCGGTCGAAGCCGCAGCACTGCCGATCGCAGCGCAAGAGCATTTGCATACCCGACGCCCCGGGAGTCGATGTCGCCGGAAGATACGCCGGCAACAGCGTTGGGAATCTCAAAGTCGTTGAGAATCCGTACAACAGCCTCGCGGTCTCTGGCACGCATTTGTTTTGAATCGTTGATCGTAATCTGGCGCAGGGAGAAACTTCGCCAAAGCGCCCGTCTCCGCTCCGCTTCGGCCGGAAGAATAAGCGCTGCCGCCACCACCGGGCCCGCCCAGGCGCCCCGCCCAGCTTCATCAACGCCCGCGACAAGCTGCCTTCCGGAAGCCCACGCCCGGCGCTCGTTATAGTAGTTCGGGATACGTGGCAACCGCGGCTTGCGGACCGAATTCTGAGATTCGCCGCCCCGCTTTGCCAATGTGTTAGCGGAGGTAGGAACCTGGCTTTCGACGGCGCTCCCGGATTCGCGCGGCTCGCCCGGTCCGTCCACGAAGATAGTACAACTTCGCCCGCCGGACCCGCCCGTTGCGCACCACTTCGATGCGTTCGATGCGTGGAGAGTGCAGAAGGAACGTGCGCTCCACACCGATGCCATGGGAGGCGATGCGACGCACTGTGAAGGTCTCGTTGACTCCCCGGCCACCGCGCCCGATGACCACGCCCTCAAAGGCCTGCAACCGTTCGCGGCTACCCTCAACGACACTCACAAACACCCGGACAGTGTCACCGGGGCTGAATTCAGGAATATTGTCGCGCAGATAGGCGGATTCGATCTCTCGAATGATATCAACCATGACAATACCAGCCTTCCCCGGCGAGCATGATAAATCCGGCGAACGACAGCACGCCGGATGAAGCGTAACCGGGCAAGTGTAGCATCAAGCGCTTGCGACCGGCAAAGCCGCCGTTAGTTGGCGATTCCTGAGCGCCTCAAGCACTTCGACCGCCATGCTATAGCGGCCAAATGACGGCATGACGTACACGCCATGGACAGCGTCTCGCGCCTCGAGCAACAACTCGCGCGCGATCGCCACACCTTCCGTTCGGGCGGCGCTTCCCGCCCTGCGCATGCGTTCGCGAATATCATCTGTCGGCCGTATTCCCGGCACTTCATTGTAGAGAAACTCGGCATGACGGTAACTGTAGAGCGGCAGGATGCCCAACAGAACGGGCACCGGGATCGGCCCATACTTGCGCTCGTAAATCTCAGCGAATCTGCTCCAGGTGACCATCTCATAGACCGGCTGGGTCATGATCAAATGGCCGCCCGCTTCAAGCTTGCTGTGGAGGCGGTCAGCCTCATGTTCCAGATCATCGCGCGTTGGATCACAAGCCACCGCAATCGTAAAGCTTGCCTGTTGCCCGATCGAAGCGCCCGCGGCGTCCGAGCCTTCATTCATCGCTTTCAGAATCCGGATCAGACCGATCGAATCAACATCGTAAACAGCCGTAAGGTCCGGGTAGTCACCAAGGCTGGGTGGATCCCCAGTCAGCGCCAGCACATTTCTGACACCCATCGCGTGCGCGCCGATCAAGTCCGACTGTAAGCCCATCAGATTTCGGTCTCGGGTCGTGAAATGCAGGATCGTCTCGAGGCCGATGCGATGCTCGACCATGTAGCACAGTGCGAGCGCGCTCATCCTGACCCGTGCCATCGGCGAATCAGCAACGTTGACCACGTCGACACCAGCGTCGCGCAGTAAGTGTGCGCCAGCAAGCATCTTTTCGGGATTCAAACCGCGAGGAGGATCGAGCTCGACGGAAACCAGGAAACGCTTTCCCAGATTTCGCGCGAGTTGCGTCGGCTCGTCCGCCGGCACGACCGTTGGCTGTTCGACCCGTTCCGAAACGACCTGAAATAGTCGCGCTGAACCTGAGGCCGCGCGGTTGTCCATTGCCGCTCGCATCGCGGCAATATGCTCGGGGGTCGTCCCGCAACATCCGCCAACCATCGATGCGCCGGCCGCCAATGCATCCTCGACGAATCTCGCCATGTATTCGGCGGACATGGGATAGATGATCCGGTCATCGACCTGTGTCGGCCATCCGGCATTGGGTTGCGCCGAGAGCGGTACTTCTTCCGGCACGAGCTGGCGCAACTCCCGCAGCACTCTCAGCACGCCCCTCGGGCCGACACTGCAATTGACGCCGATGACATCGACGGATAGCTCCGTGAGACGCCGGGCGACCTCCACTACCGTTTGACCGGCAATCGTGCGGCCATCGTTCGAAAACGTCATCTGCGCCACGATCGGAAGGTCGCACAGTCCGCGCGCGGCGCCGATCGCCTGCTCGACTTCGGCCAGGGACCCGATCGTCTCGATCATCAAGAGATCCACGCCACCCGCGAGCAACCCATTGATTTGATCTCTAAATGCCGCTCGCACAAGATCCGGCTGCAGCAATCCAATCGGAGCAAGCGTGCGCCCGGTCGGCCCGATCGATCCGGCCACGAACGCGGGGCGTCCGCTTACCTCGACGGCGTATTCTCCATTCTTTGCGGCACGGCGGTTGATTTCGAAAACGTTGTCGGCAAGCGAGTACTTTTCAAGCTTGAAGCGATTTGCGCCAAACGAATTCGTCTCGATGATTTCGGCGCCCGCGGCGAGGTAATCGCGATGCGCTTGCTGGACAAGCGTCGGGTTCGTCAGATTGAGTTGATCAAAACACTGGTCGACCGGTCCGCCCCGTTCGAACAACAGCGTGCCCATCGCGCCATCGCAGAGTATTGGACCCTGCCGCAATCGTTCGATAAATTCGTGAGCCATACTCTTGAGTCCCGCCGTAAGTCCCCGAGCGAACGATCCTGTCCCGCCCAAGAGTTTAACACTGGCAGCCCGCAGCCTCGTTCAGCCATACTTCGAACGTCGTTTCACGTGAGGGCGCAAACTTTCGAGGACCTGACCGGCCGATAGAACCGTTGCGCCGGTCAATCGTTGTATTTGATGAGGGTTGCCGGTGGAGAAACCTGGCACAACCGCCGACGAAGATCTGCTGGTAAGTCAGGCGAAAGCCGGCAGCCAGGCAGCGTTTGAAATGCTGATACAGCGCTATGAGCGCCAGATCTACGCGTTCACCTATCGAATGATGGGGAACCCAGACGATGCGTTCGATCTCACGCAGGAGTGCTTCATCCGTGCCTACAAGAACCTCGGCCGGACCAATAACGAGCTTAATATCTCGGCGTGGTTGCACAGGATCGCATCGAACGCATGCCTCGACGTGTTGCGAAGGCGCAAACGCATTCGCTGGCTGCCATGGGAGGCTCCGAAACATGAACCGCTCCTTAGCAGCCATCCGTCGGATGATCCCGAGCGTGTGGCATTGGCGTCAGAAAACACGTCCGACGTGCAACTCGTGCTGAACGAAATGAATCCGCGAAACCGTCAGGCTCTGGTCCTGCGCGAATTTGAAGGGCTATCAACTCAGGAGATCGGCGAAATCATGGGGCTTTCGCGATCGGCGGTGAAGTCGGTTCTGTTCCGGGCCCGCGAGGAGTTCCGGCAGACCTACGTCCGGCTGATCGGCGAAGCGCCGGTCTAGGCAGTGGAATATGGACGACGGAAAGATTTGCTCCACATCCGAATACAGGGAGTTGATCTCCGCTTATCTCGACGGCGACATCGAGGCAAGTGAGCGTGCCGATCTGCTCGCCCACCTGGCAAACTGCGACGAGTGCCGCCGCACACTCGAGTCCTACCGGGAAATCGGCGGGCAACTGCGTTCACTGCCTCCCATTTCGCCCCCTCTAAATCTACGCGATTCGATCTTTGCCGAAACGCTCGACGCAAGGCCACGCAGGTTGCGCGGTTTCAGCAGCAAGGTAGGCTATTCGGCGGCCGCGCTGGCCACCGTCGCACTGATTTTCGTCGTTGCCATCTATTTGCTCGCTAGCGGGTATCAGCGCTCCATTGATCCCGAAGTTGTGTCATCCCAGCCGGGAAATGGTGTTGTGTGGCCGCTCTTCAGACCGATTGAAATTACGTTCAATAAAGAGATGGACAAGGCATCTGTCGAATCCGCACTGGCCATCGTTCCCGCCAGCGAAAAGGATCGACTCACGATTTCGTGGGACGGGAACACACTGGTGCTGGGGGCAAACCAATTGCTCAAACCTGACTCGACCTACGCGATTTCGATCACAACGGGCGCAGCAGACAAATGGGGCAAGAATCTGGAATCGGATTTCAGACTCCAATTCGGGACGAGCGATTCATTTGCGCTGCAAACACCCCAACCGCTCCCCAGCGCCACCGCCAGCCCGTCTCCATCTCCAACCCCACGTGCCACCGTCACAAAACCGGATCAACCAACGCAGGCAATCGTCATTCCGCCAACGTCGATCCCTGGGGCCACAGCGACGGAAAAGGAAAACGGGCCGATTGCGCCGACCGATTCACAGCAATCCCCGGCAACCGTAGCGCCGGTTCCGACTTCCGAGCCAGGCGGGCAGCCAACCATTCCGGCTCCAGTATTTCCGACTCCAACACCGCTCGAACCGGCCCCGCCTAGTGCAACGCCAACTCAGGAACCAACGGCGACACCGCTCCCAACTTCAACGCCACGTCCGGCACCTACCGCTACGCCAACTGCCATTCCTCCTACCGCGACGCCTGTTCCTCCTAGCCCTACGGCAACGCCAGAGACTGTGGCGATAACCGGTGCGTTCGGAAACGTCTATTGGAGCAACGAGATTCTCATCAGCCGGTTGGGGGCGCCAGTCGCTGCCGCCTACGACATCTCCTCAGCCGAGCTCGACTTCCAGCACGGTTCGATGATTAGCAGATCAGACACCGGCCAGACGTACATACTGGAAGCCGCGAGCGCGTTCTGGAGCGCAGTTCCTTCGTCCAACGAGACAGCCGATTCTGAGCCTGGGCCGGTCGAGGGTACCTGGGTTCCAGGTGGCAGCCTTGGAGCGCTCTGGGCTTCGGAACCATGGATACAGGCAACGCTCGGACACGCTCTTGCACCATCTGGACAGGTCTTCAGCTCGAAGGTGCAGTCCTTCGAGAGCGGTTCGATGATGATGAGTTCAACCGGTCAGGTGTACGTCCTCTATGACGACGGAACCTGGGAGCTCTATCCAGATCCCGGATCCTGATCCCGGCGTGTACAAAGAGGATTGTTTGCCTTAACCGCCACTCACTACGGCCAGAGTGTTGTAGAGGGCGTGGGTGATGATGCAGGCAACGGTGCCGAGATAACGTCGCTCGAACCCCAGGATTATTCCGACCGGCAGCAGCGAACCAACAACTAGAAGCAGGTCGTACTGAACGTGCAGCAGCGCGAACACGAGGGAAGTAAAGAACAGACCGTATTTTGGCTGTAGCGCCCCTCTGAACAGCGTCTCTTCTCCGACTGCCGCGAAGATTCCGATAGCCAGCGCATAGCCCAGACCAGTCTCTCCACCGGTTATCTGGTCAACAGTGTCAGCGAGCCTTTCTGTGCTGCCCGGAGATATCCTGTCAATCAGCACGACGGATGCCGTTCCGACAATCAGGGTGGGGATGACAATCAGCGTTCCGCCCCAAATGACGCGTGGCGTCACCCGGTCAAGCCCGAGACGCGCCAGAGAGCCCGAAAGATTCCGGCGTGTGAGAAAGCCTACCGATGCCGCAGCGATTCCAAGCAGAGCAGCAGCCTGTATCCCAGCCGCGCCTATAGCTATCTCATCGAAGTTCTGATCCACTTCGTAGTAGGTGACGATCTGCAGGATCACGAGCCAAAGCAGAACGATCAGTCCGATCTCGAACCGGCCGCTGTCATTGTGCTGGGGGAACGCGCGCGCGATCAACTTGTGAGAGAAAGGCGCTGAGACGAGAACCAGCACCAGCCCGCCGGCGAACACTCCCAGCGTGACTGGAGTGACCGGATCGCCCGAAAGCAATGACGTGGCGATTGGAAAAGCGCTAGTTAGAACGACTGTGAAGCCCAGAAGGGTTGCCGCAATCCCGATTAAGCGTCCGAATCGGCTGAGCCGGCTGGCGAGCACGTCAAGTCCGTAGGTGACGAGCATCAACCCGAGCACAATGACCGCGCCAAATAGAAGCTCACCCAAATCGATCTCCTGACTCCGTCGATCGCGACCCACTATCGTAATGCATCAAGACCATGCCGGTATACTGTCATCAGGCCATCTTGAAGGGACATGGAGTGTCGGGAAAACGAACACGCGGACTCGGGCGAGGATTGGATGCGCTGATTTCCGGCGGCTCCGAAGAACCAGCTGGCGTCATGGAGATCCCGATTGGCGACCTGGGACCGAACCCTCTCCAGCCTCGTGTGAGTTGGGACGACCGGAAGCTGGAAGAGCTGGCGGATTCGATCCGGGAACATGGCGTAATCCAGCCACTCATCGTGGCACGTGCCCTCGGCGATAGGCCCTTCCAGATCATCGCCGGTGAACGTCGCTGGAGAGCAGCACAGGCGGCCGGCTTACAGACAGTTCCAGCGGTCGTTCGAGACATCACGACCGCTGGCGCGCTTGAAATCGCACTCGTCGAGAACGTCCAGCGCGCCGATCTGAATCCAGTGGAGGAAGCCCTCGCCTACCGCCAGCTCGTAACCGAGTTTGGCCTGACCCAGGAACAGGTGGCGAGACGGGTGGGTAAGAGTCGCTCAGCCGTAGCCAACACCCTCCGCCTGCTTGACGCGCCGGAAGACATCCGCGCCGCGGTCGTGGAGGAAACGATCTCAGCCGGTCACGCTCGCGCACTTCTGGCGGTCGCGGATCGAACCCAGCAACTTGCTCTCTTCCGCCGCGTCGTTGAAGACGGACTCAACGTTCGACAGACCGAGCGTCTAGTCGCGTCGGCTTCGCGGCAGCCGACCGAACCAAAGCAAGCAGACGCCAGGGTAGAGTTGAGCGACGACGAGAGACACGTGCAGATGCGGCTACAGACGCACCTTGGGACGCGAGTGGATCTACGCCGGGGCCCCGACGGGGGTCAGATCGTGATCCATTTCTACTCTGACGAAGAACTCAACGGCATTCTCCGTCACATCAACTTTCAGGATTAGCTCGACCCGGCCAGAACGTCTCTTCCAAGCAACCGTGCTGACATGCTCGCGAGTTGCCCTTCGACTGCCGGCACGAGATTCTCAACCGGAACACGAATCTGCTCCATCGTGTCACGGTCGCGAACCGTCACGGCCCCGTCATCGAGAGATTCGAAGTCGACCGTGACGCAGAGCGGGGTCCCGATTTCATCCTGGCGGCGGTAGCGTCGCCCGATGTTTTGCGTCTCGTCGTAGTCCGCCACGAAGTGTTGCTGGAGATTCTGATAGATCTCCCTGGCGAACGTCGCAAGTTCTGGTTTGCGTGAGAGTGGGAGCACAGCAACCTTGTACGGGGCGATCTCGGGAACGAAGCGCATCACCGTACGGTGCGACGGTTTCCCGTTCGCATCAACCGTTTCTTCTTCCTGAAATGCTTCGATGAGCAGCACCAACAACAATCGATCGACGCCAAACGTGGGTTCGACAACATGGGGAAGGAAGTGGCGATCAGTTGCCTGGTCGAAGTACGTGAGATTCGTCCCGGAACCTTCCTGATGGAGGTTCAGATCAAAATCTTCGCGGTAAGCCAGTCCGGTCAGCTCCTTCCACCCAAAGGGGAAGAGATATTCAAGGTCGACCGTTCGCTTCGAGTAGTGGGATAGTTCCTCCGGCCCGTGCTCCCGTGGCCGGATGTGTTCGTCACTCACCCCGAGCGAACGGATGAAGCTCTGCTGCTCGGCGAGCCAGGCTTCGAATTGAGTCGTCCAATCCGATTCCTCGATGAAGTACTCGATTTCCATCATCTCGAATTCAAGAAGCCGAAATATGAAGTTGCCAGGCGTCACTTCATTGCGGAACGCCTTGCCAATCTGGGCAACGCCGAACGGAATCTTCTGGCGGCTTGCCATTTGAATGTTGCGATACTGCATGTAGATGGACTGGGCGGTCTCCGGTCGGAGGTAGACCGGCGTCGAGGACTCATCGATTGGCCCAATCTGCGTGCGAAACATCAGATTGAAGTTTCGGGCAGGAGTCCAGTCGCGATTCCCACAGGTCGGGCATTTGATCTCCCGATCGTGGATAAACGCGGTCAACTCATCGACCGATAGTCCTTCGACTGATTCACCCGTCGCATCCTCTATCAGGCTGTCCGCCCGAAAGCGCCCCCGGCACACCCGGCAATCCACCTCCGGGTCGTTGAACTCGGAGACGTGCCCGCTCACTTCCCAGACGCGTGGATTCAGCAGGATCGATCCATCCATCCCAACGATGTCCGGGCGTTCGTGCACGAACCGCTTCCACCAGAGATCCTTGATGTTTCGTCGTATCTCAACGCCTAACGGCCCGAAGTCCCATGTGTTGGCAAGTCCCCCGTAAAGCTCGCTTCCCTGAAACACGAAACCGCGCCGCTTCGCAAGCGAGACGATAGTTTCCATGGACACCTGACTGGCATCGGATTCAGCCATGGCTCGCCCCTTTCCGTCGTATGTTCTGCGGTGATGACTGGGTCCAGCGCCGGGATGACGCAGACGACACCGGAGAATTAGATTCCGACCGACGTCGGCTCCGGTTCGGACACTGCTTCTGCGGAAGCGGACGGCTCCCTCATCTGATCGGCAAGATCTTCATACACCTGTGTCGTCGAGATGCTGACATGCCCGAGCAGTTCCTGGACGTCGCTCAATTCGCGGCCGTTAAGGATTTGATGAGCAGCGAACGAATGGCGCAACGTATGGGGCGTGATGTCATCAAAACCCGCACGCTCACCATAGGTCTTGAGAATGAGCCAGAATCCCTGTCGAGTCAGTCTCCGGCCGCGATGGTTGAGAAACAATGCCTTCTCAACGCAATTCTCGCTGACCTCCGCGGGTTTCCGGACATCCAGATAGCTCGAAAGTGCTTCGATAACATCCTGCCCTACCGGCACGCTCCGTTTGCGATCCGTGCGCCCAACCATGACGGACGCCTGACCGTCAGTCTGAATGTCTTCGACATTGAGACTGACAAGCTCAGAAACCCGAATTCCGGTCGAGTAGAGCAACCGCAACATAGCGATGTCGCGAGCCATCTCTTCACCATCAAGAAGCTCAGGTTGCTCCAGCAGTAGGTCGATTTCGTTTCGTGTAAGCGCTCTTGGAATCGATTTGGCTACTTTTGGTGTCGTCATCTTGGCTGAAGGATCAGTTCGCACAATCTGTTGTTCAACGAGATAGTTGCAAAACGTGCGCGTCGCGGCAGTTTTCCGAGCGACAGTGGATGCCGCGTAGCCGCGTTCACGGAGATACGTCTCGAATGCCTGCACATCATCGTCAGTCAATACCGACCAGGTGGGCACGCGCCGTTGCTCCTCCAGGAACTTCACGAACTGCCCAAGATCATTTCCATAGGCAGATACAGTGTTCGAGGAAAATCCTCGCTCACTCGCAAGTTCGCTCAGGAATCTCTCTACAGTTTGTCGCACGAGCTAGTCCGTTCCGTCGTGTCCCCCGAGCCGCACGGAACCCCGTTTGGATCTCATTGGTCATTATCGTAGCGCAGCCTTGAAAGATTAGAGCAAATCCATTGCGGGCGTATAGTCCAGATCAAATGCCTCAGCTACCGCCTCGTAGGTCACTTTCCCTCGATAGGTGTTCAATCCTAGCTGCAACGCCCGATTGTCCCTGAGAGCCTGTACACCCTGATTCGCGAGCATGAGTCCGTAGGGCAACGTCACATTAGACAGCGCAAAAGTGCTCGTCCGCGGCATCGCCCCAGGCATATTCGTCACGCAGTAATGCGTAACGCCATGAATCGTGTAAATTGGATCGCTGTGGCTCGTTGGGCGCGCCGTTTCAATGCAACCGCCCTGATCGATCGCGACATCGACGATCACGGCGCCTTCCGGCATCGTCGAGACCATCTCATCGGTTACGAGCTTCGGCGCCTTCGCGCCAGGGATGAGCACTCCACCGATGAGCAAGTCGCATTCTTGCACCGCTTCAGCGATCGAAATCCGATTCGACATGAGCGTTGTCAGTCGTCCATGGAGCACCTGATCCAGGTACCGCATGCGATCGACCGAGACGTCGAGGATCGTCACATTTGCACCCATGCCAAGCGCTATCTGCGCGGCATTTGTCCCGACAATACCCCCGCCAATAATCACCACATCCGCGGGCGCGACGCCGGGCACACCGCCAAGCAGTTTTCCGCGCCCGCCAAGGTACTTCGCTAGATAGTGGGCGCCGACCTGAGTCGCCATGCGTCCGGCGACTTCGCTCATCGGGGACAGAAGTGGCAGCGACCCATCGGCCAATTCGACCGTCTCATACGCAACCGCGGTGACACCGCGATCAATCAGCGCATGCGTGAGCGCTTCTTCCGCCGCAAGATGAAGATAGGTGTACAGCAGCTGACCGTCGCGCATGAGCCCGTACTCTGGGGCAATGGGCTCTTTGACCTTGACGATCATGTCGGCTCGAGCCCAAATTTCGTTCGCGTTGTCCACGATCGACGCACCAAGCGCTGAGTACTCCTGATCCGAGAAGCCGCTGCCGGCCCCTGCGGACGCTTCGACGAGGACATCGTGTCCCCGTGCTACATACTCGGCAACACCGGCTGGCGTCGTCGACACCCGATTCTCATTGTCCTTGATCTCCTTCGGGACACCAATGAGCATCCTCGAACCGCTTCCCTTCGTCCCCAGATTACGACCGGCGCTACTGCCGGACCGACTGCGCATTCTAGCATAGGATCGCATCGACATTCCCGCGGAATCAGGACTATTCGCGTAACTCACGCGTTGACTCGGACTTCCCAGGGTAGGTACCATCCAATACGGCTTGGTGCTTTCAAACTGTGTCGAATTTGTTTGCCGGCCCATCATTGGGCCACCCAACAGAGCAGTGAACGCCATGATGGCAGCCCTTCTGATCATTCCAATTCTTACGTTCCTCATCTTCGTTCATGAACTGGGCCACTATGTGATGGCAAAACGCGCCGGAGTGAAAGTCGAAGAATTCGGCTTTGGCTTGCCTCCTCGTCTGTACGGTATCCAGCGCGGTGAGACGATCTGGTCGATCAACTGGATCCCGCTCGGAGGCTTCGTGCGGGTTCTCGGTGAGGATGGCAAGGACTTCAGCGGGCGGAGTATGCAGTCAAAGACTCCCGGACAACGTGCATCGTTCCTGGCCGCTGGTTCGAGCCATGAACTTCCTCACGGCGTTGGTCCTCATCGCCGTTCTGATTCTCGTCCAGGGCAAGACATCATCATCGGTCTACATCACCGACGTTCGTAGATGATTCCCCCGCCAAGACGGCTGGAATTCAGGCCGGGGATCAGGTCATCGAGATCGATGGCAACGATGTCGATGCGGCTAGTGATTTTCGCAACGCGACGAATGACAACATCGGTGGTTCGATGGTCGTCACGTTGGCTCGTGGGGACGAGGACATTCACTACAGAGGTGTCGCCGCGCGAGAATCCACCGGAAGGTCAGGGAGCAATCGGGGTCAGAATAGCCGACGTCTCACGAGCCGCTATCGTAATCGACGAAGTTCCCGAAGGTTCGGCTGCCGCGGCTGCAGGTTTTGAGAGCGGGGATCGAATCGTCGTTATCGGAGACCTCGAAGTTACTGACAGCATCAGCTATGAATTCGCGATCAAGCGGTACCTCGGCGATACCGTCGATGCAACGATAGAACGAAACAACGAGGTTGTAGTCGTCCCATTGACGCTGCCATCCGAGATCGCTGACGACGATCAGACCCTTGGGGCCACCGTCCTCGCTGAAATCCAATTCGAACGTCCTAGTATCATTCGCGTCCTGCCCATGGCTGTGCGACAGTTCTTCGAATACCTCCAGTTGATGTTCGAAGGGCTGATCATGCTCCTCAACGGCGAGGTGCCGCTGTCAACCGTCGCCGGGCCAATTGGTATGGGACAGCTCACCTCGGAGATAGTTGAAGAGTCGGCAGTATCCAGCTGGGTTGCAGTCATGACCATTACGATCGTGCTGTCCTTGAACCTGGCCATATTGAATCTCGCTGCCCCTGCCCGGCGCTCGATGGTGGGCGCTTGATGTTCGTTGCGATCGAGGTCGCTCGACGAGGCAAGCGGATCGCGCCGGAAAAAGAGGGGCTGGTCCACGTGGTCGGGCTCGTCGTACTCTTGACCATCATGATCGCCGTCGCATTCGTCGACATTGATCGAATCCTGAGCGGACAATCTCTCATACAATAGAATCGGACGGGAATCGCTCATCCAGCGCGCCCGGACACACATGCTTTTGATTGGAATCACCTGGGAGGGACCGCTGATGACCCTGCTCGCCCCACGACGCCTGACACGCCCGCTCTACGTCGGCGATGTTCGCATTGGTGGTGGTTCACCGATCGTCGTGCAGTCAATGACAACGACCGATACGCGCGACGCCGAAGGCCACGCTGCGCCAGATCAGCCGAGCTGGCCGACGCCGGTTGCGAGATTGTGCGCCTGGCGGTCCCAGACGGAGTCGCCGCGCCACGCTGCCGGATATCGTGCCTCACTCGCCGGTGCCACTCATTGCCGACATTCACTTCGAACATACCCTGGCCCTGACCGCGCTCGACGCCGGTATCCATGGATTGCGCCTCAATCCTGGCAATATCCGAAAACCGGAAGACGTCCGAGCGGTCGTGCGATCCGCGAAGGAGCGGGACGTGCCGATTCGCATAGGCGTCAATTTCGGCTCTGTGCCTCCGATGTCCAAGGAATTCGTCGACGAGATGGCCGAACAGGGGTCAACCCAGATTGAGTTGATCGCCGAGCACATGGTCCGGACTGCCGAAGGCCACATCCGGATTCTGGAAGATCTCGACTTTGACAACATCAAGATTTCGCTCAAGGCGTTTGAAGTCCCGGTGCTGATCGAGGCATACCGCGGATGGCGCCTCGCAATCCTGTACCCGTTCCACATCGGCGTCACGGAAGCCGGTCCCGCCCGCACCGGCACGATTCGCTCATCCGTCGGACTCGGCACATTGCTCGCACTCGGGCTCGGATGACACCATGCGTGTTTCGCTGACGACCGATCCGGTGGACGAGATCGTCGTCTGCTACGAGATCCTCAAGAGTCTCGGCCTACGCGAGAAAGGCGCGACGATGGTGGCCTGTCCAACCTGCGGACGTCTTGAAGTCGATCTTTTCACGCTGGCGGACAAAGTCGACGACTATCTGCGGACAATCGACGAACCGATCAAGGTCGCGGTGATGGGGTGCGTCGTCAACGGCCCTGGGGAGGCGCGTGACTCCGACATCGGGCTTGCGGCCGGTCGTGGCAAAGGTGTGATCTTTCGCAAGGGCGAGATCATCCGCCGGGTCGACGAGTCCGAAATGTTTGAGGTCTTGAAATCCGAGATCGATGCTCTTGTTGAGGAACGGCGGTCAGCACAGGAACCGGCTGCCGTCTAAACCGGGGTAAGGGAACTAGACCGCTGAGGCGTTGCCGGAATCTCCACTTCAAACGTAGATCCCCGGCCCACCTCACTCCCAACGGATGACGGACCCGTCGTGGGCCTGGACAACATGCTTGACAATCGCCAGTCCCAGGCCCGTCCCAGGATGAGTTCGCGACCGGTCAACTTTGTAAAAGCGTTCCCAGATTCGCTCAAGATATTCGGGAGGAATCCCGACGCCGCTATCCGTCACCGAGAAGCGCACGCGTTCGTCCTGCTCCCGCGAAGCAAGCGTCACCGCTCCTCCTGGGGGCGTGTGGACAATCGCATTGTGCGCGAGGTTGATGAGCACCTGCTTCATTCGGCGGTCGTCAGCCAGTAAACTCGAATCCACCCGCTTGCTCGTCGATCCTAAGATGAACACGTTGACGGTCGGCGATGGGAATCAACCGTCCTCGCACTTCAGAAAGCATCTCGGACGAGTGCACGGTGGTATAGGTCAGCGGTGTCCGCCCGGATTCTAGCTGCGTCAGTTGCATGAGATCCCCAACCAACTCGGTCATCGAATCGACCTCCGCGTCGATTTTCTTCAGAAACCGGGACTCATCCGAACGACCATGATTGAGCTCAATGAGTGTCTCGGTCAGGATCTTGATTGTTGATAGCGGTGTGCGCAATTCGTGCGAGACATTGGCCACGAAGTCTCGTCGCAAGGTCTGTAGCCGGGTCAACTCCGTCACGTCTCGCATCAGCACCAGGACTTCCGGCGGCGCAGAGGATATCCGGGCGAAGATCGCATCGATGACTCGCGACCCGCCCAGCGGTTCCAGCGAATGCCGGTGCTCTCTCCCGGTTCGCAGGCAATCGAAGAGAGCATCAGATAATTCATGATCGCGAATAGTGGCGATGAACGAACGGCCAATAGGATTGCGCCCACCAACCAGGCTTGCCGCGGCAACGTTCGCATAGACGACCTCACCGTTCAGGGAAACGAGCATCACACCATCTGATAGCCGATCAAGCAGCCGTATCCGGCGGTTCGACTCCTCGTGTTCGCGATCGAATCGCTCCTTCTGTACTTCCAGCGCCCGGAAGATGTTTGCGCGCGTCGTGTCGATTTCATCTGCGGCGCGTGCAGTCGAAGGTTCCGGTTCGTGTTCGTCAGGATCGGCGAGCAGAATCGACGCCACATCGCTCAAACGCCGGATGGCACGCTCAGCAAACAGCGTGGCGATCGCAATTCCAATCAGTCCCGACAGCACGAATCCGAGTATTGCGTATTCGAGGCGCCAGCCAGCAAGCGTCCCGAGTAGCACTATTCCAACCGGAAGCAGAAACTGGAGCCGGAGGTTCATGACCTGAATGGCCTAGCCTTCGAAGCGGTATCCAACACCACGCACAGTTACGATCCGCTCCGGTTGGGAAGCATCGACTTCAATAGCCTCGCGCAACGCCCGGACATGTACATCGACGGTGCGCTCGTCGCCGACATAATCACTGCCCCAGGCGCCGTCGAGCAACTGGCGGCGTGACAACGCCAAGCCCCGATTCCGAATCAAGAAGGCCATCAGATCGAATTCCCGAGGACGGAGCGCCAGTTCGCGATCATCAATCCAAACCCGTCTGGCCTTTGGTGAAATTCGAAGATTCCCGGATTCACTCACTGCAGGGATCGAGGACACGTTTTCTCCACTGCCGCGCCGTAGCAACGCGCGCACGCGCGCCTGAAACTCCCGCAGACTAAACGGCTTGGTGAGATAGTCGTCGGCGCCGATCTCCAGCCCAAGGACTCGATCGACTTCCTCGCCACGCGCCGTCAGCATCATGATTGGAACGTTGGAATGGGTCCGCACACGGCGGCAAACCTCGAAACCATCCAGTCCCGGAAGCATGACGTCCAGAATAACGAGCTGCGGATTATCGGCGGCGATGCGCCGGATGGCGCCATGCCCTTCATGTTCGACCATAACGTCATAACCCTGGCGCTCCAGATTGAACTTCAGTGCTTCGGAAAGGTTTCTCTCGTCCTCAACCACAAGAACTGTCGTGCCGGTCATAACAGAGCCGTCCTTCCTGGCTGCCTGAATTCTACGTGGCGGACCCAAGTCTGTGGATTATCTCTATACTTCTCGGTGTCGGATATCGGTTACGAAAGAACGGTAATTCGTTGATTCTAGGGATCGCGGCGGTTGGAATGTGCGCCTGGGACCACTTCCTAGTCTGCCAGAGCTACCCCGGACCGGGCGAGTACACCGTCGTGAGCCACGAGTTCCAGCAGGCAGGTGGCACCACCTCGAACACTTGCGCGGCGCTCGGACAACTAGGTATTCAGCCGATGTTTGCCTCCTGTGTCGGCGCTGACCAACACGGCCACGCGATCATCGAGTCCCTGATTGCGGCGGGATGCAACACTGAAGCGGTCATCCGGAAGCCGAACATACCTACCGACCGGTCAGTCATCATCATTTCGGGCGAAGGTGATGAACTGGACCGAACGATATTCTGGATCCAGGGAGCCAAGCCGGTCGCTGGGGAGCAGTTTCCAGTTGATCGGATACTAAATCACCGGTGGGTCTTGCTAGATGTGGACGACGCCAACCTTCGCCGTTTCTGGCTCGATCTTCCCGCCCATCGTAGTCCCCGCACCCGCCTGATCGGCACCATGGTCTACCTCGTGGAAATGGATCGCGAATCCGGATGGGATCATGCTTTGCGGCACGACGTGCTACTTGGAAACTCGCGTGAGTTCCTGGAACTGACGGGCTGCGCGGATCTGGATTCGGCCATTGAGAAGACCCAGCGGGAGATGGCTGGCAATGCCTGCAGCCTCTTTCTGGTGACCCTGGGCGCCGGCGGCGCGATCGCGATTCGGCAAGACAGCACCGCTCGAGTAGGAGCCTTTGATGTTGAGGTCAAAGACACTACCGGCGCAGGAGATGCATTCGCCGCCGGGTGCATTTGGGGATTGCTGGAACACGCTGATGACCGGGAGGTGCTGCGCCGGGGCAACCTGCTTGGAGGGCTTGCTTGTACGGCCTTCGGCGCCCGCGCAGGCCTCCCCTCACTTGAATATGCAGTAAGCGCGCTTGATTCCCTCAGACCGAAGAGCGTTCATGCCTGACTTGACCAGAGCTGAATTGAGCGAGTTCGCGGCCAAAAGCAATCTCAAGGTAGCCGGTGTCACCAGCGCAAGCAGTTTTGAGCGCGAACGAACCTACATTCGTGATCATATGCGGCGTGGACACACTCGCGGGATGGACTGGTTCACCGAAGATCGAGCGGACCAGTCGGCCCAGCCTCTTACGCTTCATCCCAGTGTGAGGTCGATCGTTTCCGTTGGCGTTCCCTTCTGGAGTGGGTGTAGAGAACCTCCCGACGACGGAGTACTCCGCGGGCGGATTGCGAGGTATGCCTGGGGTCGCGATTATCACAAGACACTGCGTCGGAGGATGCAAGATCTCGTGAAGCGAATCACGGATGGTTTGGGGCGGCCCGTCGAAAGCCGCACCTTGGCGGACACCGCTCGCGCCTTCGACCGGGCAATAGCCGCCCGTTCCGGAGCGGGTTGGTTCGGCAAGAACAGCATGATCATTGTTCCGGGTCACGGAAGTTGGGTGATGCTCGGAGCGATCTATCTCGACCTGGATATTCCTTCTGACCTGCCCCTAGCGCGAAACTGTGGGCGGTGCACGATGTGTCTGGACCGATGCCCTACGCAGGCAATCGTCGAGCCGTACCGGATAGACGCGCCGCGCTGCATCAGTTACTTGACGATCGAGGAACGCGGGGCCATTCCACGGGAAATCCGCCCGAAGATGGGAGCATGGGTGTTTGGATGCGATATCTGCCAGGATGTCTGCCCGTACACCGCCGCGGCTGAAGAGATCGACGATTGTGACTTTGCGCCGGCAACAATCGACAACGCCTTCCCCTCGCTTGAAGTGCTCGCCACAATGACTCACGACAAGTATGTTTCGCTTTTTGCGGGCACCGCGGTAACCCGTGCGAAACGCCGCGGCCTGGCGCGAAACGCCGCGATCGCGCTTGGCAATTCAGGCGATTCCCGCGCTGAACCGATCCTCCTCGACATGATTCGAAATCATGATGAGCCGCTCGCTCGCAGTCACGCAACCTGGGCCCTGAGCCAGCTTTGCGGTCCTGACGCGGCTCCCGTGCTTGATCGGATAGCATCACGTGACCCGGACGATAGCGTACGCAAGGAAGCGCGCACTTCGCTGGGCTACCTCGCCAGGCGTTGACGCCACCGCATGTATCGCGATATCGTCGGCTATAATCATCCGAAGTGCTTTCCCGGGCACGTTCCACGGTCGGAGACAATCGCAGAGTCGAGCAAGCCCCACGGGTGAACCGACCGTATCTTGAGCTCGAACCAGCGATTCCTCCCGAACCGCTCGACGTGTCCAGCCACGGTCGCGTAGTTTGGAGGGATCCTGTATGAAAGCCTATCAAGCATCCGAGATTCGGAACGTTGCCCTGATGTCCCACGGTGGCGCCGGCAAGACGTCATGACCAGAAGCGATGCTCTTTTCCTCCGGAGCGATTACCAGACTGGGACGAGTTGAAGATGGAAACACGACGTCGGACTGGGATCCCGAAGAAGCGAAACGCGGTATGTCGATCCATACTTCCTCATCCCGTTGAATGGAATGACCACAAGATTAACATCGCTCGATACACCTGGATATGCGGATTTCGCAGGCGAAGTCATCTCCGCCGCCTCCGCCGTTGATTCGGCGCCGTCGATCGTCCTCGACGCCTCAGCTGGCGTCGAAGTTGGCACTGAGTATGCCTGGCGCTATGCCGAGCGAACGCAATCTGCCCCGTCTGCTGGTCGTCAACAAGATCGATCGGGAAAACGCCAATTTCGCTTCCGCCCTCGCGTCGGCCCAATCGATTTTTGGTCACGCAGTTGCTCCGTTGTTCATCCCGATCGGACAGGAATCGTCGTTCAAGGGAGTCATTGATCTTCTCTCCATGAAGGCGCTCATCTTTGCGGAAGATACCTCGGGGTCACTGGTGACCAGGACGAGGTCCCAGCGGACTTATGGACGAGGCCGAGACCTATCGTCTGGAACTCGTCGAGACGATCGCCGAGAACGACGAAGAACTGATGATGAAGTACCTCGAAGACGAGGAACTCACGCCCGAAGAACTCCAGGCGGGGTTGAATGCCGCCGTCGCTGCAGGCGAGATCGTTCCGGTCCTGGTAACCGCGGCGACAACGAACCGTGGCGCGAAACTCTTGCTGGATGCGATCAACGCTCTAGCCCCGCAGCCACGCGGCGCCAATGCGAATTGACGCGCAACGGTGACGAGATCGAACTCGCGCCGAATGCCGCTGATCCAGCCGTCCTGTTCGTCTGGAAGACGGTCGCCGATCCGTTCGTCGGTCGCTTGAGCTATTTTCGCGTAGTGTCCGGCACGGTCAAGTCTGATAGCGCACCTGCAGAATATCAAATGAGGATGAGGACGAGCGACTCGGTCAGGTCTTCATGCTGCGAGGAAAAGAGCAAATCAACGCCGACACGCTCGTCGCGGGCGATATCGGCGCGGTCGCGAAGCTCGTGCATACCCACACTGGCAATACGCTCGCGGCTCCTTCCAGACCGGTGACACTGCCCGACAATTGATTTTCCGGCCCCATTGTTTGAAGCGGCCGTTACCCCTCGAACGAAAGCCGACCTCGATAAGATGGGACAGGCTCTCACCCGGCTATCCGAGGAAGATCGCACGATCTCCGTCTCGAGCGAACGCCGATTCAGGGGAAACAATCCTGAGCGGCCTTGGAGAATCCCACGTTCAGATCTCGCTGGAGAAGATCTCTCGCAAGTTCGGAGTAAATGTCGATTTCTCGCTCCCGACCGTTCCCTACCGGGAGACGGTCATGAAGAAGGTCGAAGGGGTCGAATACAAGCACAAGAAGCAAACTGGTGGTCACGGCCAGTACGGCCATGTCTACTTGACGGTCGAGCCAATCCCCGACGGCTTCGAGTTTGAGGAATCGACCTTCGGCGGCTCCGTGCCACGCAACTACATTCCGGCCGTTGAGAAAGGCGTCAGAGAAGCGCTCGAGGAGGGAACCCTGGCAGGTTTCCCGGTCACGAACGTCCGGGTTACGCTGACCGATGGCTCTTACCATTCAGTTGACTCATCCGAAATGGCCTTCAAGCTCGCCGCCTCGCAAGCGTTCAAGCGCGCTCAGGAGCTTGCCAATCCGGTGTTGATGGAGCCCGTCAATACTCTCGCGGTAACGATCCCGGAAAGCTACACCGGCGATGTGATGAGCGACTTAACCAGCAAACGCGCGCATGTGACCGGGATGGTCCCTGGAGAGAATGGGTATACGACGATCGAGGCCACCGTTCCGGCCGCCGAGATCCAGCGATATGCAACCGATTTGCGTTCGATCACGCAGGGACGGGGAACGTTCACAACCGATTTCGCCCATTATGAACAGGTTCCATCTCATCTGACCGACTCGATCATCGCCGCCCGCAAGGAACGCGAGGAAGCTCTCGTCTAGTTTGACTGGCCATTTTGCCGCCCTTGCAGCCGCAATCGCCGGAGAAGACGGATGGACGGTCACCAGCGACCGTCCGTCTCCATCCCGCCCGGGAAGCCCGATCAACGACGTTACCGACGTGCTGCTCGTCTTCGACGGCGGATCTCGCGGCAACCCTGGAAAAGGCTATGGGAGCTTCGCCTACAAGGGGCGTGTTGTACGCTGGCCGACGATGATGGACTTCCCGGGTATAACCACGAACAATCAGGCGGAATACCAGTCGCTGATCGGTGGATTGCGGGCGGTGATCTTCGACTGCGAACGCGTCGGTTTGAGTCCGTCGGATCTTGCACTCCAGGTGCGCTCTGATTCCATGCTCGTTGTCAACCAGATCAATGGCGCCTGGAAGATCAAAAACGTTGAATTGAGGGATCTCGTTGCGAAGTCGCTTGAACTTTTGCAGGAGTTCGGCACATGGAAGCTAGAATGGCATTCAAGATCGGAATCCGTTCGAATCCTCGGGCATTAGTCGCCATTCGGCGAGTTGCGACCGACCAGCAGAGCACGCAAAGCTGGTCACAAATGGGAAAGATGTATGCGAAGGACGTTGCTGCCGCTCTCCGTGCTGATTATCGCCCTCTCGGCAAGCCCGATGCGGTTCCTGTTCAAGCGGGAGCGCAAGCCTGATCGGCGCAGAGAACAAGCAATGGACGACGTGTTCGCGTCTCTACGGCAGATCTACGCAACCTCCGCACTCCTCAAGCGCGAATGGACTGAACAATGGAATCACCGGGCCGAGGTTGATCTCCCGCCAAAGTACGAAGCCGAGCGATATCTCTATTCCGGTGCAACCGACGCCGCGATCGACGCCATGTTCGGGCGAGCGATCCTGTACCGCAACCGATGGCAGTCTCAGATCAAGCCACTGTTTGATACGTATGAGACCGAGACGTGGAGCCAGGTGCGCGCCATGATCGAGCGGTCTTCTCCTGCATTCGTAACCTTGCGCGAAGAACATCGCAGCGTTTTTCACGCTGATGAGGCTTCCTGGATCAACCGGGCGATTGAAGGACTCGATGAAGCGCGATACATCATCCGACGCTCGGAGCAGGAGGCCACCGAAACGTCGGACCTCATCGCACGTTCGACATACCAGACGCTCTACACCGTGCTGCAACTATCAGAAACCATGCTCGACGGTTTACGCCGCGAGGCAGAGGATCGATAGCACCCCGCATCTCATATTGTTTGAACGTCTCCAGCCGTGTTATCCTAGCGGTTGCGTTCGGGCGGTTAGCTCAGTTGGTTAGAGCGCTACGTTGACATCGTAGAGGTCACTGGTTCGAGTCCAGTATCGCCCACCAGACTTTCACGAGGATAGAGGCGAGACCGGGCCACCATCGCATGTCCACGCGCACCAGAGATACAGATTCTGCAGGCTGAAAGATCTGTACGCAGGCGAGGTCATGCGATGACCACCCGCGAGCCGATTCGCGAACGCATCAGGAATAAGCGGAACGCGGCTAGCCACCGTTATCAGGCTCCTGAGCAGCGACCGATCACGTCGCTGAAAACAGGGTGGAACCACGTTGGATTATTCGCAATCCACCGTCCCTGCCGGGCGGTGGTTTTCTTGTTTAAGCCGGATGAGATGGAAAGGAATATCGAGGCGATGGGGTACCCCAGTTGCCGAAGCACTACTACCAACCAGCGCCCGAGACTGACGCCGCACAAGAGCGGCGCAAACCAGACCTTTGCTAACAAGGATTATGAAGGAGAACATCATGGTGCAGGCAGAATCCGCAGCAGCTGAAGCATACGGCGATCTGGAGCTCGAAGTCGAAAATGACGACGAACTCGAACTTGCGCGTATGCGCCACTCAGCCGCACACGTTATGGCCGAATCAGTTCGCGACATCTTCCCGGACGCCCGATTCGCCATCGGTCCGGCGATCGAGGATGGCTTCTATTACGACTTCGAGTCTCCCTCGTTCGCTGACACCCGACGATCTCGAAGACGATCGAAGCCAGGATGCGGGAACATATCGCTGCCGCTGAGAGCTTCCAACGCGAGGAGATGTCCAGAAGCTGAAGCGCTCGACTTGTTCAGGGATCAACCCTACAAGGTGGAACTGATTGAAACGCTGCCGGATGATGAGACGATCTCCACGTACCAGAATGGGGAGTTCTTCGATCTGTGCCGGGGCCCGCATGTTGAGCATACCGGAAAGATCGGACCAGTCCACCTCCTCAGTGTGGCCGGAGCTTACTGGCGTGGTGACGAACATCGTCCGATGCTCCAGCGGATTTACGGCACGGCCTGGAGGACGCAAGAAGAGCTTGACAATTATCTTGGAGCGACGCGAGGAAGCGCTGCGACGCGATCACGGACGCCTGGGACGGGATCTCGATCTCTTCAGCGTCGACGACGCGCTTGGAGCCGGACTTGATACTCTGGCACCCAAAAGGCGCGATGGTGCGCCATCTTGTTGAACAGTTCGAGACGGACGAACAACTCGAAGCGCGGATACGATCTGGTCTATACGCCCCATATCGGATCGGAAGCGCTCTACACGACAAGCGTGGCCATCTCGAGAACTTCAAAGAAAACATGTACGCGCCGATGGATATCGACGGCCTGAACTACTACCTCAAGCCGATGAATTGCCCGGGTCACATCAAGATCTACAGCTCGACGATTCGTTCCTACCGCGATCTGCCGATTCGATATGCCGAACTCGGCACGGTCTATCGCTACGAACGCTCCGGCGCCCTGCACGGCATGTTACGTGTTGCGAGGCTTTACCCAGGATGACGCGCACATCTTCTGTCGTCCTGATCAACTGATCGACGAGGTCAAAGGCGTTGTCGATCTCGCGCTTTACTTCTCCGGACGTCTTTGGCTATCAGTACCAGATCTACGTCTCAACTCGGCCGGAGCAGTCGATCGGTTCCGACGAGAACTGGGACCGGGCAACCAGGCGCTCATGGACGCCGTCAGCCAAATGGGCTTGGAATTCGAGATCGATCCTGGCGAAGGCACGTTCTATGGCCCGAAAATCGATATCAAGCTTCTGGACTCTCTGGGGCGCGGTTGGCAGGGACCAACAATCCAGGTCGACTTCAATCTTCCTGAACGCTTTGATGTGAACTACATCGGCGAAGATGGTGATCGCCATCGCGCGGTCATGGTCCACCGAACGGTCCTCGGCTCGATGGAGCGCTTCGTCGGTGGATTGATCGAGCACTACGGTGGCGCGTTTCCGGTCTGGCTTGCCCCCGTCCAGGCGGTCGTCATCCCGATCGCCGACCGTCATATCGGCTATGCCAACGAAGTCGCGCAAAGACTCAAGGCAGCCGGGATTCGGGTCGATGTTGACCGCCGGAGCGAACGGATGCAGCACAAGATTCGCGAGGCCCAGCTCCAGAAGATCCCCTACATGCTGATTGTTGGAGATCGCGAGGCCGAAGCAGAACGCCGCCTCGGTGCGCTTGCGAACTGAAGAGAACCTCGGTTCACGTTCGATCGACGAGTTCATCACGATGGTTAGTGAGGTCATCGAGAGCAAATCGCTACAGTTGCTCCCGTAACACAGATGGTCGGTGGATAGCCGCCGGCCATTTTCGGTCTTCGAAGGTGGCGAGGTAAATGGAACCAGTTCGCGAGGATGCAAGCCGTCGAGACACCTACCGGGCGTTGCTCGTCATCGCGGGCTTGCTCGTGCTCGGGTACATCCTGTGGTCGGTGCGTGGTTCGCTTCTGCCCTTTGCGATCGGCGCCCTGATCGCGTATCTGCTTTCACCTCTGGTGACGAAGGTTCGAAAAGACCGTGCCATTCAATGGCCGACTTTCCGACGGCAAGGTTCGAGCGATCGCGATCCTTGAGGTCTATCTCCTGTTCGCACGCAGTTCTGGTCATTCTCGCGGTGACCGCAATACCGGTGATCAACGAAGAAACGAATCAGTTTATCGACGATCTTCCCGCGTACTGGGAAGATTCGCGGCAGGAAGCGGACTACTGGAGTCGATCGCTACGAGAACGAAGTCCCTCCGGAGGTAAAGGAACAAATCGAGGCGAATCTCGACGAAATCACGACGTATTTGAGTTCCGCCGGCTCCCGCCTAGCAGCGACGACCATCGGCACATTCCAACGCTTTATCAGTCTGATGGCAGGACTCGTGCTGCTGCCGCTCTGGCTCTTCTACGTTCTCAAGGATGAGCGCAAGGCCATGGCCTACTTCTATCGGCTGTGGCCGGAGGAGATCCGCGAGGACGTCTACCAGATCGTTCGCATCGTCGATCGGGTGCTCGGCCTCCTATCTCCGCGGCCAGCTCTTCCTCGGCCTGATGGTCGGCGTTGTGACCGGCATAGGCATGTGGGTCATCGGCGTCCAACAACCGTTGGCCCTCGGGATCGTCGCTGGAATCTTCGAGATGGTTCCGATTCTCGGCCCCTGGATCTCCTTCGTCGTGGCCGCGATCGTCGTGCTGGCTACCGAACCGGAAAAGATCATTCTCGTCGCGATCCTGTCGCTTGGGATTCAGCAACTCGAGAACACGTTCCTGGTGCCACGCGTCCAGGGAAATGCGGTCAACATGAATCCGGCGCTGATCATGATGTTGCTGGTGATCGGCGCATCTATGTGGGGCTTCATCGGGATCGTCGTTATCGTGCCTCTAGCAGCGGTTGCCCGAGACGTGTTTACCTACGTCTATAACCGGCTCGAACACCCAGAAGAAGAAGACGAGAGCAAATTGTCACCGGCGGGCCCGCTTCACCCCGAGGACTGACGAGACGCTTCAACCGCGGCCTTCAGATTCGACTCTGGACTCGCAACGAGTGCCACACAGCCCGGTCCCACCAGCAGCCTGCGATCGGCGGCCTGATCGCGCGCGTCAAGAACCTGCGCTCGCACCTGTTCTACGGACATCGTTGCCACGGCCTTTTCGTCGATGCCAGCAACAGCAGCCCGGGTCGGGTAGTCGCGAAGAACTTCCGCGATTGCTGGTCCGACTCGCCGATCGTGCCAGTTGATCGCATGACCGTCATATCCGGCCATCAGGTCGAAAGAAGGTGTTTGCGCCATGTATGTGGATCATCGTGAAGATGCTCCCCGCGTCCCTGGCAGCCGCAAGGACAGGCGCATCGTAGACGACACCGAACTCGTCATACTCCTCACGGCTGACGAGGTCGCTGGTCGCGCACTGGCTGGCAAAGAATACGCCGTCCGCTCCAGCCGCAATCGAAGCCCGCGTCATCTCGACCGTAACATCACGGATCACCGCCAAAGCCTGGTGAACAAGATCAGGATGGCTCCGCAAGTGATCGATAACCAGGCCATCGGACAGCTTGTTTGCAGATCGTCAACGGACTGAAGATCGTCTGGAGCACCGGGATGACTGGTCCGACGCCGTCACGAACCAGCTGGCAGGCATCAACGACCTGGGCATTGAAACCTTCGATCTACCCGAACCGGGTCGATGCTCAACCAGTCATCAGGCTTCTGGATTGGAAAATGCACGGTCTCCCTCGTGCCGCCGGGCGCGCCTTGAAACTCGCTCTTCGCTCCCCAATCGATCGTCGCGTAGTCCCCCGGGGGCATCAATTTGATGAAATCCAGATCGAGCAGCTGCTGCCACCCGAGGGTCGATCCCGCGAGGTCCTGTGCCGACTGGTCCCGCTCCGGAAAATGCCGCCACAGGCTGACGGGAGGGTGGTCTACCTCGTCGCCAGCTAGCGCCGCCAACACGCGCTCGCGTGCCGTCATATCCGCCATGTTCTCTGCCCTTCACTAATCTGGATGGTCGTGCTAACAACTCTCATATGCCGTCTCATCTAACCCTGTGCTTGCCTCTGGCGACACGAAATCCTCGCACATTTTAGCCGGATCTAAGCGCGACTACTTACGATGCGAAAGCGCCTCATTCTTCGCTTAGGCGGGTCAGCCAAAGAGCGATGAGGCAAAGACATGCGCCACGGCAGGTTCGACCGCACAGATGTGCGGTTGAAAACATCAACGTTCAGGAGGTCAACATGGCCCTTCCAGTAATCGGTGGCGTCCTCGGAGTGGTTGGCACGCTAGCGCTCGCCTACTACGTTGGCAGCGAGATCGCCGACCGGTTTGACCCTCCCGCGATGTGCGAGCTTCAGGGCTCCGTCTACAAGCTGGAGGAGGGATACCACGAATGCACCTACCGATGCGGTGACGGTCGCCTGATCATCATTCGCGCTCAACAGGGCTCGGGTTGCCCCTTAAGCTTCCCCCGGCCCTGAGAGTCGCAGAAATCACCGTAGCCGGAGCAATCGGTTTCAATCTGAATGAAAGGCATCGCAATGTCAGGCGCTATTCCTATACCAATCCCACCCCCTGTTCCACCAGCAAAGAGCATCATTCCTCGCCGTGCAGGTGGGCGAGCCGGGGCTCTCGGCGCGCTCGCCACGATCCTGGTCCTGGCCGTCTCGGGCATCAAGGAGTATGTCAACTCGGAAAAGGGCACCCTCGAGGGCTCGGAAATTCTTGACCCGGTGGCGGAGACCGAACGCATCATCTACGTTTGCACTTATCGTTGTGGCGAGGGTGGCCGGACGTTCACACGCCAGTATCCATTGATTCAAGGTGGATGTCCCAAGGTACTCCAGCGCTAGAATTCACCCGTTGAGGCAAACTGACTGAGCGCGCGACCGGCGCCTGCCCCTCACGGTGATCTGGAGATCAAGGCACCTGTCGTCCCAACCGGTAAACTTCGCGTCGTCGAGAATCGAGCGCGTCTTCGGCGTCTATCGATGCGAGCATTCCGATGATGGAGTTGCCGCTTTACAGCAACATTGACGAGGTGCGACAAGCCGCGAACGGGTGTCAAGCCTGTGGGAGAGCCGAAACCCGCACGCAGGTCGTGTTTGGCGCCGGCAATCCGGGGGCACGGATCATGCTCGTTGGGGAAGCGCCCAGTTCTTCGGACGACGTTTCGGGCATCCCCTACTCTGGTCCGGCGGGAGATCTCCTCGATGAGTTGCTCGCCGAAGCTGGAACGACCCGCGAACAGATCTGGATCACCAATTTGTTGCGTTGTTTCGAGGGGCGCGAGAGAGGGGGACAAGTCGAAAATCAACCTGCCCGGCTCACCGAGATTCGCGCTTGCTCTCGCTGGCTCAATCTCGAAATCCAGTATGTAGATCCAGCCGTCATTCTGGCCATCGGCGCACCAGCCGCGCGAGCGTTGATCGGATCGGACTTCAGGCTCACCGAGCGACGGGGCAAGCCAGTTACACGCCCGGACGGGCGAACAGTGGTCGCCACGCTCCAGCCAGCCTATGTGATGCGCATCGGTTCGATCGTCGACGACGTTGCGCGCGTGGAGTCCCGAGCATTGGTACTCGCGGACCTGACACTCGCCCTCCGATTGGCTTCGCCTATCAACTAGGCATCACCCTGATTCGCGTCGATCCAACGTTCGAACCGCGGACAAAAGAAGAGGGCTCCGCCAGCCAGCGAGCCCTCTCCAACCTGAACGACGGTTCAGTCGATCAGGTTCTCCAGCAGCGATTCGGCGAAGTCGATCAACTGTTGGGCGTCCAATTGGTCGATCAGGAACGGCGGCAGATTATCCACCACCCGTATGAAGGTTCGCAGGAGACGAACGGCTACTCCTTCCAACCCGATCTCATCGAAGTACTGGGCTAGGTTCACCATCGACAACAACACACCTTCAACAACCATGTTGTCGACAACCGCCCTGATTAACGATTCAAGCTCGTCGTAGCTCTCCTCTCCTGGTCTCTCGATTTCGGTGACGGTTAGCGTGAACGTGTCCTCGTCATCCAGCACCGGATCGCCGTCATCGGAGAGCGTGATCGATGCCGGGTAGCTCCCGGCATCGCCGATGTTCGTGCTAATCGTGATTACGCCGGTCCCGTTACCGTTGTCCACGAGGGACGCGAACGCGGGAAGATTCGCGTTCAACGTCAACCCATCTCCATCGAGATCGCTGCCGGTGATCGTGATCGTCGTCGAATCTCCCTCAGTGATTGAAACGTCATCGATTGGATCGAGATTGGGGTTTCGATTCACGTTGGTCACTGTAATCGTGAAGGTCTCAGTATCCGACAGATTCGGGAATCCATCATCTGTAATCGAGACCGAGCCGCTGTAGTTGCCGGCATCATCGAAATCAGGACTGAGAGAAATGAGGCCGGTGCCGTCACCGTTGTCGACGAACGATGCGAACGGCGGGAGATCGGCGATCGTGACAACCCCGTCACCGTCCACGTCGCCCGAGGTTATCGTGATCGTTTCAGTCTCGCCTTCGTTCATGAAGACGTCGTCAATTGGATCGATGTTCGGATTGCGGTTGACATTGTCGACCGTGATCGTGAACGTATCACTGTCAGTCAAACTTGGAGTTCCGTTGTCAGTGATGGTGATCGTGGCACTGTAGATTCCACTGGCGTCGAAGCCCGGATTGACCGTTATCACCCCCGACCCGTCACCGTTATCAACCAGCGAGACGAATGAGGGAACGTCGGCACTGATGACCAAGCTGTCACCGTCAACATCACCGCCAGTAACCGTGAGCGTCGTAACGTCGCCCTCGTCTATATTGAAATCGTCGATCGGGTCGAGATTCGGATTCCGATTAACGTTGTTGACCGAAATCAGGAAAATCTCCTCGGTGGAAGAGGCCGGATCATTAACCTCGGTTGCCCGCACAGTCACGATGTAGTCGCCTTCGTCGACAAAGGTTGGAGCAAACGTGAACGCGCCGGTTCCATTGCCGTTGTCGATGAACGTGCCGAAGGATGGAAGCCCACTTACCACTAAGGAAATGTCGTCACCGTCCGGGTCGTTCGCAACGACCGGCACAGTGGTCGATTCTCCTTCGTTCATAACGACATCGTCGATTTCAACAATCACCGGGGTATTGCCCGCCTCGAGTATGTTGATCACCACGGTGGTCGACGCCGTTTTGACTCCATCGCTTGCAAACGCAGTGAACACATACTGGCCAGCGTCGCCGACTTGCGTGTCACATACCAGATCGATCTCGACTGACCCATCGGTTAAACCCGTCACACTAAAGACACACGGATGGTCCTCAGAGACCGCATCGAAACGCACAAAGGACAGGGGCCCGTTCTCAGGGTCCGTAATCCTCAGCGCAACGCTGATCATCTGACCTTCGATCGCCGAAGTTGACCCGGTCAATTCGAACACCGGCGGCAAGTTGGGGGCAACAACCGTGACAACGACGTCATCAACCATCGTCACTCCGTTTTTCGTGGCCCGGATTCCAACATTGTAGTCACCCGTGTCGAGCCCGGTAGCGTCGAACGTGGCCACCGGGCCCGGTGTTTCAAACTTGCCATTGCCATCCAGGTCGAACTCGATCGTCGCTCCGGGTGACGCGATTGGCGTCAACACAATCTGTTCGCCCTGGACAACTGCTTGATCGCCCCCAGTATCCAGAAACGGTCGTATGGTGATGGTGAAGGTGCCTGCGTTGGAACTGCCAAACGGGTCTGTCACCGTGACAGTGACGGTATGGGTTCCCGCCTGGACCGACGTGTCGCAAATGATCGCGGCGGCAGTCCCATTCGGATTGAGCACGGTCAGCTGGCAGCCAGCCGGCAATCCCTGAGCTGTCCAGGAAATGACGTCGCCATCAGGATCCGATGCCGTTAAGCCGAACGCACCCTCTTGTCCCTCCTGCATTTCTCGATCGGAAAGGCCGGTCGGATTGAGGACAGGCGCGCTGTTACTGGCGGTTTCGTCTACGTTGATAACGACATACTGATCGCGAAGAATGATCTGGGACCGGCCGAAATCAGTCGATTCCTCGAGATTCTCGTTGGGCGGTGGGCAGTTGAGCGATGCCACGTCCGGGTTGCCCTCGAGTTGGGGCGGGACCTCGGCGGTAAACGTCAGGTCAAAGGTGAAATCAGTGTTCACATTCACCGGCGGGCTAAACGAGCCCAGGAATCGAGCGTCTTCGCCGGGCGAGGGACTTGTCAGGTCGAGCGGGATGCTGATCGGCGTCCCGGCATCGTTGACGAAGGTCGCGACGACGTTGAGCGCTTCGAGCGGGAACTCGGTCGTCACGCCCACGCCCGTGTTTTCAACCTGTGGAACACCTACTTCGATGCTCGTGAACTGATCTCCGGTTGGCGCAAGGTCCACGCTGTAATGATTCGTCTGCAGGTTGTTGATAGTTTCCGACGTGTAGGTAACCGCCTGGTCAGGAGAACAGTTCAGGAAGGTGCTGGACTCCCCCCGCACCCCGGACAATTGCACGAAGGTTCGATTTCCGCTCACCGTGAACGGTCCAAATGGGCTTTCGATGAAGAACTCCTCCGCCCCGCTTGCGGTTGATTTCTGGACACCACTGAACGTGTACCCATCCGAAACATCCACTTCTAAGGGTACGGATGCATGCGCTTGGCTACGAAAGCCCGCGAGAGCGGGAAGAACGATCAATATCCCTAAAAAGACCCGTATTGCCAGTGTGCGCATCGCTCAACTCGCTTTCTGTTCTCGATGCGTTCGTGCCGAACAAGTTCAGGGATCCCACCCCGCGTTCATTCCGCTTCCGCCGAAAGCCACAACGCCAGCAGTTCGAGCAATCGCTCGACATCGGCAACGGCGCATCGCTCCCCGCGCTGGACATGCTCGACCGTCCCACGCCAAACCCGCCTGTCCGGCTGAGCTGGCTCGGTCCACATGCGCACGATGAGCGTCGCTCTCCGGGCATCTGAAGCCGGTCCAGGGTCACGTTCGACTGCCGCGCATCGTTTCATGCCCGCAGCCTAAAGCCACCCGCTAAAATCTCGCTAAAATCGGTAATGGAGTGGGTGCCCTGCGACCTATAGAGGCCGATCGAAGTCGGGATCGTTCTCGATTGCCCGTGCAAGCGGGATCGCGGCGAGCTCTGACGCGATGCTTCGGGCCTGCTGGAGAAGTGTTTCGCGTTCCCTGGCATCGGCGGTCACTGCGGCACGGGCGTAAAGAGTCCATCCGAGGTCGTACCGCATATCGGACTCCCGGGCAATTGCTTCAGCTTCTGAAAGCGTTTCCCGAGCAGTGTCGATTTGTCCGAGCACGGACAAAACCCTGCCGAGCGCCAGGAGATTTCGTCCTTCGCTCAATCGGAATCCACCCTCACGGGTAATTTCCAAACCCCGGCGAGCCGCACGTTCGCCCTCAGCCGCCTGCCCGTTTGCGGTCAGTGCCAGCGCTAGCAGCGGCAAGCCCTCGCGTTGAGCATGGATGTCGTGGATCTCGGCGCCAGCGGCCATCCCTCGCTCCACCCAGTAGCGAGCCTCCCCGGCATTTCCCATCAACAGTTCAAGCTCAGCCCGGTGGAGATAGGCGTGTCCACGTCGCTGGACATTGTTGATTTCCCGCGAAAGTTCGATCCCTCGCTCAAGTGTGTGAATGGCCTGACTGGTCTCGCCCAGGCGCACCAGAGCTTCACCCAGCCCGACAAGCACGTGCATCACCGTGTACTGCGCCCGAAGGCTTTCCGCCCGTCCCAGCACCTGCTCGTACGTCAATCGGGCCTCCAGGAGGCGGCCACGCTGGCACAAGGCGTTAGCGGTGTTCGTCAGCCCGCTTATCTCAAGTCGTGGCACGCCAAGCTCCGCACCAGTTCCGGCCACCTGCTGGTGGATGCGCTGGCCCTCAATCAGGTTTCCGCGCAGACCAAGCAATCCACCGAGAATGTCCTGGCAGCGGGCGCTGAGAACGCGATCCCCAAGCATGGCAGCCCGCGCGATCGCCGTGCGATAACGGTCTTCGGCCGACGTTAGATTCCCAAGACGTTGCTCGGCGCTGCCTATCCTAAGCAGTAGCTCGATTTCTCCCCGATCGATCCCCTCGTTTCCACTCCAGTATTCGAGCGCGCGTTCTCCATGTTCGACCGCAAGACGGAACTGACTCTGGAAGAAACATGCCGAGCTTCGCCCCGCCTCTATGTTTCCGAGTTCGATCCGAACATAGGGCGCATTCTGATCTTCGCCGGAGTGCCGGAGAATCTCGTCAGCCTCGGTCAGGATCCGGAGTGAGCGATCAAATCGCCCGCGCACATCCCCAAGGGCGCTGGCGAGCTTGCGCTTCACCCGGCTGGCGCTGATCGGATCGCTACTGATCGCAATCAGTGTCTCGTACTCCTCTATCGCGTTGTCCCACTGTCCAGCGGCGACCAGCGCATCGGCTTGACGCTCCAGAATGCTGAAATGTTGAATACCGGGCGATGCATGAGGCAACCCCGCTTCAAAGTGCTGCAGCGCCAGGCCGCAAAAGCGGAGGGCGTCGGAGACGGCAGATTGCCGCATCGCCTGATCGCCGGCGTCAACCGCCGCCGCGACGATTGCCGCTCGCGGCGCGTCGCCTTCGACGAGATGGTGCAGCGCCTGTCCGGGTGGAATCGAATAATCCGGCGCGAGATCCTGGAGGACACGCCCGATGCGAACATGCCATTCCTGGCGTTTAGCGGCGCTGAGGGCGCCGTAGGCTACTTCCCGCACGACCGGATGTTCGACGACATAACTGCGCCCGCCCGGACTCATCCGAATCAACTCACGTTCCAACAGGGCATCGAGCGCCGAAAGCGTCTCCTCCAGCGTGGTTTCCGTAATCGCCGAAATGACCTGGGCACGACACTACGTGCCGGCAACACAGACGGCCCAGAAGCCGTTTGGAACCTCTGCCTCAAGGCGGCTGATGCGACTCCAGATGAATTCACGCAGGGCATTGCCCGGCATCCCAACCCGGCCTTCAACCCGCAAAGCGATCTGATCGATGTGCCATCCATCCTGATCATCAACGTCGAGTTGGCCAGCGCGCAGAAGCGAGCGAAGAGTTTCAATCACAAACAGCGGCAATCCGCCGGTAATCGCATGGAGATTCCTGCTGAGCTCAGATCGACGTTTGACGTCTCGTATTCCAAACGAGAGCAGATCATCAAGCGCGCTGGCTTCGAGCGGCGACATCGGCAGGTCAATCAATTGCCCGCCGCGCCGTGCGTCGGAGATCAGCTGTGTTGTTTCTGGCGGCGCGGCCTCGGTTGACCGCCTGGAGACGACCGTCAGGACGCCGGTACCGAGGCGGTGAATGGCATAGCTCAACCAGACAATCGACTGTGAATCCGCCCACTGGAGATCGTCAACCACGAGAACACCGGTATCGCCCCGAAACATTATCCGCAGCGCCTGGGTGATCGCTTCGAACAGCTGTGACACTTCGATCGACCCTTGAACTGCCCGATCGTCACCCGCGAGGATCCGGGCCTGCGGCACGAGCCGCATCAGCGCCGGGGCAAATGGTTCCAGTCTGCGGCGGCCAGCCAGGCTTGGCTCTTGCTCCAACCAACCGGCTAGCAATCGGGCAAGAGGCGCATAGGGTATCGTCCGCTCCGCTTCATGACAGCGAAGCCAGACGACACGAGGAGCAGGAACCCGAGACGCGGTTGGAGCTTCATAAAGTTGCTCGCAGAACTCCTGAACAAGCCTCGACTTGCCGGCTCCTGGCGGGCCCGAAACCTAAACAACCACGCCAGTCTCATTGCTCGCGCGCTCGACCGCTCTGAGGAGCTCAGCTAGCTCGCTGGACCGTCCGACGAATGGCAAGCGTAGTTCAGACGTCACTCCACCAGCGGCAATCTCGGCATGCAGGTTGCTGGAGCCCGCCCATCGATTGGCGACATCGGCTCGGAGTTTCAGCTTCTCACCGGAAGGCTCGACGCCTAGTTCGCTGTGGAGGACCTGTCGACACTGCTCGAAGACGGCCAGCGCATGGGAACGCCTACCCCGGGCGACGTGGCAGCGCATGAGTCGCCGGTAGAGCTCTTCTCCCAGGGGATCGAGATCGAGTGCCTGCTCCAGCCATCGCGCCGCCTCGTCCCATTTGCCAACGACCGCTAGCGCGTCGCTGTATATGTCAAAAAGATCGAGGTATCGCGATCGTAGTCGTTCCCGGGTGCTGAACGCCCATTCAAGGTAGGGATCATCCGCGAAGTATTCGCCACGATAGATTGAGATCGCTTCAGCACAAGTTGTAATCGACGCGCCCTTATCGCGCCTCCACTGCGCTGTCGCTCGCTGGCTCGCCGCCAGGAACTGGTCCACATCGATGGTACTCGCCGCCGCGGCAAATCGATACGCGCCGGGTTCGGTGTGAATGTATCGAGAGTCCGTGCCCCGCCCCAATCCGGGCTCAAGGGTTAATCGGAGCGTTCGCACGGCAACCTGCAGGCTTCGACGGGCTGCTCCGGGTTCGCTTTCTGGCCAGATGTTGTCGATCAAGCGCTCGATCGTAACCGGACGATCGCGCTCCTCCAGGAGCAACTTGAACAGCGTGAGAGTGGGCCGCGTTCTCCACTCCCGGCGAGGAATAAGTTCCTCGCCTCGCCAACACTCGAATGGTCCAAGCATGAAGATTCGCAGGGAATCGCCGGGCGTGCTCGATGGGGGATGAGTATCGAGGCAGATCGCATCCATCAGCCTCGCCCTCCTTCCTACCTTCACGAGTGCGAACCTGGCCCCGTCGCATGGTCACGTTGATTCGGACGCATGCAGCGCTCCCCTCGCCAGCCAGGAGCACCAAATCACCGGGGCTGCATCTGCTCCTCCGGATCCCCATTGGTCGTACTGGCATGGGCGGTTCGCATTGCCGGGAACAGGATCACCTCACGGATCGAATGCTGATTGGTCAAGAGCATAGCCAGCCGGTCGATCCCGAGACCGAATCCTCCCGTAGGCGGCATTCCATACATCAGCGCCTCCACGTAATCGAGATCAATGGGCATCGTCTCATCGTCACCCAGTTCCCGTTGCTCGGCCTGTGCCTTGAATCGCTCGAACTGATCCAGCGGATCATTGAGCTCCGAATAGCCGTTCCCGAACTCAATGCCCGCCGCGAACGGCTGGAGCCGCTCGACGGTGAATTCACTGTCTGGACGCCGCTTGGCTAGCGGGGAAAGCTCGACAGGGTAGTCGACGAGAAATGCAGGTTGTATCAGCTGGGGACGGACAAACGTCTTCATCAGCTCATCGACGATCTTCGGCCAGACGGTGTTGGGCGTAACATCCGCGCCGGCCTCTTTCGCCAGCCTGTACAGATCTTCCTGACTGCGATGCTGATCGAAGTCGATACCGGTCTCTTCGAAGATCGCGTCGGACAGGCTAATCCTGCGCCAGGGCGTCTGAAAATCGATCGACTGTCCCTCGTACTCGATCGTCGTTTCCCCGGTGAGCGCCACGACAACCTCCGCAACCATGTCCTCAACTGTCCTCATTACCGTGTCATAGTCGCCATAAGCCATGTAGAACTCGAGCATCGTAAACTCAGGCTGATGGTTGCGATCAACACCCTCGTTGCGGAAGTCTTTGCAGATTTCATAGACCCGTTCAAACCCGCCAACGATGAGCCGCTTGAGATAGAGCTCGTCAGCAATCCTCAGATAGAGCGTTTGTTCCAGTTCATTGTGATAGGTGGTAAAGGGCTTCGCAAGCGCCCCGCCGTAAACTGGCTGGAGTGTCGGAGTCTCAACTTCCAGGAAGCCCGCATTGTCCAGATACGATCGAACGCGCCGCGATCATCCGCGTTCGCGTGCGGAAGACCTCACGAACCTCGGGGTTGGTGAAGAGATCGACATACCGGCGCCGGTATCGCTCCTCGACGTCGGTCAGACCGTGCCACTTTTCCGGTGGCGGGGATATCGCCTTCGAAAGCATTATCCAGTGTGCGACTTCGAGCGTGATCTCGCCGGTTCGCGTGCGGAAAAGGCTCCCACTCGCTTCGATGAAATCCCCACGGTCGACATGCTGGCTGAACCATGCAATATCGCCTTCCAGGAGGCCGTTCTTGCGAAGATAGATCTGGATGCGACCGTGGCCATCTTCGAGATGGGCGAAGATCGAGCGGCCCATGTCGCGCACCGTTACCACCCTGCCTGCAAGCGTGATTCGCTCGGAATCGTGCGTGCCCGCCAATCCACCTTCAACCTGCTCGAAATGCTCGATCGCTTCAGAGGATGTATGCGTGCGTCCACTTCTCGCAGGATATGGTTCGATGCCGGCTTGACGCAGGTTGTCAGCTTTTTCAAGCCGAATACGTTGCTGCTCGGTAAACTCCAACTCCATCGGACATGCTCCTGAGTCTCACTCGTCGCCAATAGAAACGCCGCGGCATCGGTGTCTACCGCGGCGGTCTCGGCCGGTTCGTCAGTTGGTCTCTGCTATTGAACCTCGGTTATCTGATAAATGATCTCGCCCGCCGGGGCATGTACGCTGATCTTATCGCCAACCCGTTTACCCATCAGGGCTGCCCCGACCGGCGAGACATTGGAGATCCGGCCAGCGCTGGCGTTTGCCTCCTGAGGGCCAACGATCACCCAGGTGTCGTGCTCTCCGAGTTCATCAATAACGGTAACCGTCGAGCCAAACTCTACGACATCGACACCCGACGAATGTTCGACAATAGTTGCCTCTTCGAGCATCCACTCAATATCGCGGATGCGATTCTCCAACTGGATGAGCTCGTCTTTCGTAATCTCGATGTCGCTGTCGTCAGAGATGTCGCCGGACTCACCGAACTCACGAATGCGCGCCTGAAGATCCGGCAGATCCTCATTGCGCAAGCGCTCCAGCTCCTCGGACAGACGTTGCTTGCCTTCCGGCGTCAGCAGGATAGGCTCATTTACCGTCACCTTAGCTCCTCCTCCCGGAGCCCAAACGAACGCAGAGTGCAAAACATGCACAGGTTCAGTTGAGAGTGGTCGTCAGATTAGGCTTCCCCCAGGGTGGGCACGACTGGACTTGAACCAGTGACCTCACGGATGTGAACCGTGCGCTCTAGCCAGCTGAGCTACGCGCCCGCGCCCCGTAGTATAGCACGGGTTGTGGCGCCTGCATGCTGAAAACTCCCCGTACAAACCCTAACTATCTACGCCGCTTAGCGCTTCCGTTGCAAGCCGGACGCGGTAGCGAACACCGTTGACCGCCCGCCGAACTTTATGGATCGAGGCCCAGCACTCATCCTCGGTCATTGCCACGAGCGAGGATACCGGCTGCAGCGAAGGAAGCGTTTTCGCGCCAAGGGCCGCGTCATGATCGAACTCGCCGGATAGCGTGTAATTGGCCGGCATCAGGTGTTTCGCGCGCCCGAATCGCCGCATCCCGAATGCCGCCGCAGTGTCGTCCGAAGTTGCTCGGATTGGACTCTTCCCTGAACGCAATCGCTTTACGCCGCGCGTCTCCGACGGTCCGTCCGAACGCCGTCAATCGGGCAAGATCATCGTCCCGGAAAGGGTGCTCACGGACGCCCACCTCTGTCGCACGATCTCAATTCCGCGATCATCTCGTCGATCGGACCTGTGAGGTCGAACGGATAGACTGGCTCGGTCACCAGTCTCGCGATAACCTCGACGTAAATCCTTGTATCCCTTGCGGTAGTTCAGGGTCAATCTTGTCCAGCGTGTCTTCGGTGGTGTGCCACCACCAGCCCAAGCCGCCCCGCGCCTGGCCGCGGTTCCACCAGTGAGCCGCACCAGGTCAGCGGTCACGTCCGATGGCGCTCCCTGGTGTGACACGGACATGAAGATTGCCGGCAGGCCGATTCCCCAGAACGACTGGTCCCCAGCCCGTCCGAAGCGCTGGTAAACCAGTTCCTGACCAGTCTGCCGCCGGATTACTTCTCGCGCGAACTCATACGTTTCAGCCATCGTGTTGGCCGTCGTCAGGTCCGTCGCCCCGATACCGCCTGTCGAATCGACGTTGACGTGGGCGATACACCGGTCCCGAAGGTCGAACCAGTAGGCGTCCGCGAACCAGGTGGAGCCCGCATAACGCGCTTGAGAGTGTCCAGACCAGAATGCGAAGCGCACACCTCGCTGGAGTTCGTCACGATGCCCGGCGAGCACACGGGCAACCTCAACCATCGTGGCATTGGCGCTGCCGTTATCCATCGCGCCGTAGTGCCAGGAATCGACGTGACCACTGAAGAGAACGTAGTCGCGCCTTTCAACATCCAGATCGGCGACCAGCACAGGTATCTTTCGCCAACCAGTGTCGACTTCGGTGGTCACGTGCGCCCGGACCTCACCGTCATCAAGCGCTGTCCTGAGTTCGTCACCAGTGTCGGAATCGACGGAAATCACAGGTACCTGGGGCAGCATTTCGAACGACTCCGGGGTTGGAGATCCCCAGACGGGGCTGACGGTCATCTCGTGCAAATGCTCGCCAGAGATGCAGATCAGCGCGCGAACACCCGCGCCGGTTGCCGCATATGCTTTTTGTGGACTGGCAAGACCATCGGTCAGGACGATCTTGCCAGCTGCTTCAACCGCTCCGAGGTCCGCGACTGTCCCGCCTCCCGCATACACAAGCTGCCCGGAGACGCCGGACTTAGAAGTACTGGTCGAAAACGAATGGGTGATGCACTCGAACTCCACGCCACCAGCGTCTAGGTTCCCGGATACGGGGTTGCTAACGAGACAGGTCGGCTCATGCAGTTTGGTCGCAAGACCGTAGGAATCGAGGGTGGACGCGATGAAATCGAAAGCCTTGCGCTCGTCCTCGGTGCCGGTTAGCCTCACCCAACGCGCAATTCCTGCATTGATCGATGTCAGATTCTCCTGAGAGACCTCGTCGATCCAATTCTGTGGCGAACTCATCAACATCCACCTCTCGATTCAGGATCGGAGTACGGTCATTCGCACTCGGCGATTGTCTCGACTTCGACGAGGGCTCCGGCCGGGAGAGCCGCGACCTGGACCGTCGAACGAGCCGGCCGGTTCGATCCCATATACTTTGCGTACACTTCATTGAACGCCGCGAAATCTCCAAGATCGGTCAGGAAACAGGTCGTCTTCACGACCTTTCCGATGGACGAGCCTGCCTCGGAGAGAATGGCAACGACATTTTGCATGACCTGCTCGGTCTGATCTTTGATATCTCCATCGACTATCTGACCGGTCGCCGGATCGAGCGGAATCTGTCCCGCCGTAAAGACAAGATTTCCCAGTTTTATAGCCTGGGAGTACGGTCCGATTGCGCCCGGCGCTTTGTCAGTGCTAATCACTTCCGCTGGCATTTGCTATTGCTCCTCACATATCTATCACTCGCAGTTGCGATTCCCGACTGTGCTGCCATTGTCTAGCATCCAGGGCATCATGTGGTCAACGTCACAGACTTTTGTCATGTGCCCGAATGGTTTACTCTCGGCTACACTGATCGAGAAGTTCCAGCGGCACAGCGTTCCTATATTTATTGGTTCACTATGACGACAGAGACAGAGCAAAGCGTAGTAACTGACACGATTCGCCGCATGATTCGCGTGCTCGGCGCGATGCCGGCCCATGTTGGAAATCCCGATGCCGTCGAGCGCGCCGCTCGATTTGTGCACGATCGGTTGAAACGCACCCAGGAACGGGTCATATGGTTTGCGCCGGAAGACCGGTCGCCACTAGTGGTCGCTGGCTCCGGTCCGATTCTTCTGGCAACGTATATGGACGACACGGATCCGTATGCCAGCAGCCACTCGGGACAGCCTCCGTCCTTCCGCGAATCGTTCGTCAGCGGCCCCGGAATAATCCGGAAAGCTGGTGTTGTAGCCGCCGTCGCCGCGCAGATGAGTGACGACTTCTCCGATCTCTTCACCCTGGTGATCGAAACCGATCGAAACCTGGGCTCTCGCTCCCTTGAGGCGTGGATGAAGACACATCCCACGACATTCAGTGCCGGAATCTGGGAGGCGACCGACCTTCCAATGATCTCGCCGGCCATCATCCATTCCGCCCCTGGCAGGATCTCTATGAAGGTAGTTACCCACACGAACCATCACTATGCTGAGTCCCACTACGGCAGCGTTGTGACCGATCTTGGCCTCGCGCTGGCGAGAGCAATCAGCGAACTGGTGTCCCGCGACCATGAAGTGCTGCTCGAAAACTTTTACGACGGAGTTGATACGGCAGACCAGACGTCAGTTGATACGTTGCACGATCTGGAAAGCCGGACCGAAGCCTGGCTGCAGCGAGTGGCACCCGGCGACGTGACCATGCCCGCGGCCCATCTGACGATGGGCGTCTACCTTACGCCAAGCATCGTCGTCAGAGAATTGCGTTTACCCGACCCGAATCCGTATCTCCCAGTAACTTGCGAAGCCACGATCGACTTGCATCTTGTCCCTGGACAAAATGCAACGGTTGTTGCTCGCACTGCCATCGCTCACTTCAAGGAACGACTGCCGGGAGTCAGCGTCGAGATCTTGCTCATGCGTCCCCCAGTAATTGGGAAGGCGAACATCGCTGCGCTACGCGAAGCGTACCCACACGTCTTGAGAACCGTGCCGAGCATTAGCCCAGCAGGGCTCATCGAGTCACACGGCATTCCAACCGTGGGCTACGCAGCCGTGGCCCGCAATCCGGAGAACACCAGCGGCCGGGTCGCGCTCGAAGAAGTGGTGAACGGAGCGAGGCTCGTTCAAGAACTTGCCCGGAGGATGACCAGCGACGCAGCGCCCCCGACCGTATGACACCCGCTAGCGAACCAACTGTCATTGTTGTCAATTTCAATGGCGGAGACCGCCTAACTAGTTTGCTCGATGCTCTGGCAAACCAGACCGCCCCCCACAGAACAATCGTTGTTGACAATGCCTCGTCCGATGACTCGGCGCGGGGAGCATACAATCGCTACCCCAACCATACCTACCTTCCGTTGCGCTACAACAGAGGCTTCGCCCGAGGGGCAAACATCGGCGTCAGCCGGGTCGATTCCGACCTGATCATCCTCCTGAACCCCGACACAGTCCCGAGCCCGACATTCGTCGCGGAAATCATCGATCCCTTCGGCCGACAGCCTGAAGTGGCCGCCGTCGCCGGAACACTGGTGTTTGAAACGAATCCTGAGATCATCGCATCCGCCGGAATCCGGATCCACCGCAACGGGGTAGCTCTCGACCATCTGCTCGGCTGTCCACTGAAGGCCATCACGAGCGAAGAGGTATTCGGGGCGTCCGGCGGGGCGGCAGCATATCGACGCGCGGCATTCATCGAGGCCGGCGGCTTTCCATCGGTCTTCTTCATGTACCAGGAAGATGCCGATCTGGCATTCCGTCTTCAGCTACGCGGTTGGAGCGCGATCAACCAGCCAGCAGCCGTCGCTACCCACGCCTACTCCGCCTCCGCCGGGGAGGGCAGTCCCTTCAAGTCCCGGCTCATCGCTCGGAACCGAATCTGGACGTTAGCGCGTTGCCTGCCAAGTCGATTGTGGCGAGATCACGCCGTCTCGATTCTGTCCTATGACGCGGCCGCAATCGCCTATGGGCTCGCACTCGATCCCCCGGCCGCCAGCGGGCGCGCCGAAGCGTGGGCGCGAATTCTGCCCCGTCTATGCGAGCGTCGCCAGATAGCCCCGGACAATGGCGACGTCGAACGGATCGAACGCTGGATGGAAGATCCAGTGTCATTGTCAGAGCTACGGCGGCTGAGATCGCTCACTGCCCGCTTGGCGGCTCGCGGGTGAATCCCACAACCGTTTGAGTCATAATCAGATCCGAGAATCAATGATATCCCCTGCAAAGGACAACTCGTGACTTCACTCGACTCTAAAACACGCAAGCGTCTGGCCGCCGGGATCGTGGCCGGCGCGCTCATCGGAGGAGTGACGGCCTGGCAGACTCGCAAGATCCAGATCATCGAAACCGACGGGAAGATGATTGACTGGGACCGCGTGCGCTCAATCGCCGTCTCGATGAACCGGACAATTGGACTTGACAACTATTCCCGAGCTCACCTCGACCGAGAATATGCCGCGCTCGTGCGCCAAACAGTCCCACTTATCACCGATTACACCGGTATGGTCCTGCCGGCTGATCTAGGCAACCAGATCTATGCGTTCGATCGTATCGACTGGATCGATGCCAATATCGACTCGTTCAAGGTCATGTTCGAGCCGATCGAGCGCTTGGGAGGGGATCGGTTTCTTCCCGGCCGTCTCGGTGACCTCTGGAGCGGCATCAATCAGAAAGTTCTGAGCACGGAAATCGGATTTCTCCTCGGCTACCTGGCTCGCAGGGTGCTTGGCCAGTACGATCTCGCCCTGTTGGGCCGGGAGCCAATGGAGACCGGGGGGAAGCTCTACTTCGTGCAGCCAAACATCAGTGGCGTCGAGCGCGCCCTGGATGTCCCGCCGGACCAGTTCCGGCTCTGGCTGGCCCTCCACGAGACAACGCATGCGTTCGAGTTCGAATGCAACCCCTGGGTGCGCGATGCGATGAACGACATGATCCAGCGATACTTCTCTCTGCTCACCGACGATGTTCAGTACTTGAAGCGTGGAAGCGAAGCAATCAAAACCTTCTGGGAACGCGCCCGTTCATCGGCAAGCGACGCGAATGCCTGGATCGAGTTGATGATGAGCCCGGAACAGCGGGATCTTTTCACGGAAATGCAAGCCATGATGGCCGTGATCGAAGGCTATTCTAATCACGTCATGAACGCCATCGGTCACGATCTGCTGCCCGACTATGCATTGATTCATCGCCGCTTCGAGCAACGCCTGAGTCAGCGATCCCCTGCAGAGCAGATCTTCGCCCGCCTGACTGGCCTCGACATCAAGCTCGAACAGTACCGGCTTGGCGAGTCGTTCATCAACCGAATCGTGGAGTTGCGCTCCCACGCATTCGCCGTCCAGGTATGGGAAAGACGTGCGAACCTGCCAACCCTGGCCGAACTCCGCGCTCCAGAGTCCTGGATCGCCCGCATCGAGTCCCAGCGCGAGGTTCCTCGCCTCTCGATCGTGGGTTCGCCCGCATGACGCTGGATCTTGCGCGAATAGCCGGTCAGATCTCCGAGATGATCGGTGAAATGGGTGCGCCGCATCATCGCGCTCGCTTCGACGTCCTCCAGGAAACCTGGGACACGTTGGATAGCCTGGATCTCTCAAATCGCCTCGAACCAGCCAAGTCGAGCTTTCTCTTACCAGCTCCCCAGGTAGATTTTCGCGAGGGGCGACAGCTTCCCACAGAGCTTTCACAATACACAATTGCGGCCACTGACGGGTCGTTCATTCTTCCAAGCCGGCACCAACCTGCACGATACTACTTGCTCAACACCGGGCGAGTCCGTCTTACTTACGGTGAAGCTCCTGGGGCCATGCTGGATTCCCAACCGGACCTGAGATTTCATGAGGAGGATCTGCTCATCGGGCTGCCCGTCCACAAGATCCCGGTAAATGGCGCGACCATTGGACCAAAACGCGCGGCCGAAGAACTGCGAGTAGCAGCCGGGTTGCTCGAGGATGCTCAGGCGCCTGCCCTTGCGCTCCAGGACGGCACGCTGATTCTCTGGTCCCTGGAAACGCTACCGGAGCCGGTTGCCGAGTGGGCACTGCCTGGCTTTCTGGACGCCATGCGCTGGTTTCGGGACAATCGCATCCCGGTTGCCAGCTATGTGTCTGCCCCGGGAACGCGAGAAATCGTCAATCTCATGCGAATCGCCGTCTGCGACTACCCACCTGCCGGGCTTGCCGTGAACTGTGACCACTGCCGCCGGAGAACGATTGCCGAAGCGCATACCCCCGCCTGCGACGTCATCCCCGAGGTCACCGATCGGTTCTTCTACGAACATGTCGAACCGCTCCAGCGCGGCCAGCGTTCGGCGGTGTTTTCCAGCACATCGAAGATCTTGGACCGCTATGAGTTAGGCCGTGATGACAGTTTGCGAATCGATTACTTCTACTTGAATGTGGGACTTGAGATAGGTCGTGTTGAAATCCCGCGATGGGTAAGCCGAATCCCGGAACTCCTCGACCACGTCCACTGGGTCGTGTTCGATCAGTGCGAGCGTGGTCGCGGCTATCCGGTGGCGTTGCAGGAAGCTCATGAGCAAGCGGTGCTCGGCACATCGGATCGCCTCATGATAGAAGTCGCGATCGAACGCGAACTTGCTCGCCACGGAATTGTTCTCACGCACACTGGGAAGGATGGGAGCAAACGTGGTCGCTATGTCTAGATCGGGAAACACGCCTGCAACCATGCGACACGGCGAGGTAATCGAGACGAGCACGATCGGGTTTCTCGCCGAAAGCGACCGGCTCCATCGCCTACCTCAACTTGGTGAGCTAGTGCAGGCGAGGATAGACGACTCGCGTACCGCCTATGCCGTCGTGTCCTTCGGACAAACGAGCGGAATCGATCCCGGCCGCCAGGCCGTCCGGCGGGGCCAACCTGATAGCGCCGATCAGGACGTGTATAACCGCCACCCTGAACTCGACCACGTTTTGCGCTCAATCTTTCGCGTCGCCGTGGTCGGATACGCCGCTGCTGGCAGCATTCGCCACGCATTGCCTCCATACCCGGTCCCGTTGCACTTCGGCGTCCACCCATGCGCTCGCGACGACATCCGTACATTCTGTCAGCGCCCCGAGTACCTGGCTGGGTTGCTGGCTTTCAATAGTGAGGTCAGTTCGGATCAGATCGTCGGCGCGCACCTGACCTGGGTGGATCAGATTCTGGACGACAGCCACGTTTGGCTAGAGAGCGCCTGCAGAATTCTTGCCCGGTTGATGAATCGTGACTATAACCGGCTCGTCATCCTCCTTGAATCCGTTGACCCGGACCGGCGGTAGATTCGCCGATCTTGTCGACAGGGCACAGGCCTGTCGCGCCTGCAGCACCATGGATGGCCAGATTCGCGTGCTATCGGATCGAAATGGTCCATGGAATGCGCGGGGCATGCTCGTCGGAGAAGCGCCAGGACGTCACGGAGCGGGACAATCCGGAGTACCCTTTGGTGGCGATGAGTCTGGACGGCGCCTCGATCGCCTGCTTGAAGCAGCCGGTTTGGATCGCGCCGGCGTGTTCATCACTAACGCAGTCCTCTGCAATCCGTTGGACGAAAGAACCCGAAACCGGCCACCGCGTACGAACGAACTTTCCAACTGTCGTGGCTGGCTTCGCGCCCAGATCGAAATTGTCGACCCGGAACTGATCATCGCGCTGGGAGCGGTCGCTCTACGGTCGTTGAATCAGATTGAAGCGCACGACCTTACCGTGAAATCAAGCGCGTGCGCTCCGGTGAAATGGTATGGCCGGTACCTTGCGGCGGCGTATCATCCTGGCGCCCGGGCGGCGATTCACCGGCCCGTCGAGCGTCAACTTCAGGACTTCGACCGTTTCGGTCAATGGCTCGCAAGATCGGGCACACCGGCGAGATTCAAGAGGGAGTAGATCGGGCGATGCACTCGGTGGTCCGGCGTCCTACAACCAACTAGGCACAGGATCGGCATCCCTAGTCAGATCCGGGTAAGGACCATCGATCTCCAATGCTTCAGCCCCTGTCACCTACTCGGCGACTGGAGAGGCTGGCGTCCACTTGTGGCCGGGTAGAACCTGTTCGGCAAGCACCTCGGCGATGTGCTTCGCCTTGCGGTCAGTGAAGTGTTCGATCTGTTGACGGCAAGAAACGCCAGCAATAGCGACGATCGTGTCATCTTGCGATCCACGCACTGCCGGAAAGAGACGCTCTTCACCGATCTTCCGTGAGACCTCATAGTGCTCGGCTTCGAAACCAAAGGAACCGGCCATTCCACAACATCCGGCTCCTGATTCGTTGACATTCAAACCAGCCGACCGCAGCGCTTGCATCGACGGCCCCATTCCGACGACCGTCTTCTGATGACAATGGCCGTGGAACAGCACATTTCTCTTGGGGTCCATCCGCCACTGGATGCCAGTACCGCCGTCGACGCTCTCAAGTCCAGCAAGGAATTCGTCAATCATGTAGCTGTGGCTTGCGACTTGATTCGCCTCGACATGATCATGACCCAGCAGGTCCAGATATTCGTCACGGAACATCAGGATGCAGCTCGGTTCCGATCCAACAATCGGAACGCCACGCTCCGCGTACGGCGCCAGCACGTCAACGTTCTTTCGCGCGAGAGTTCGAGCTTCTTCGACGAGACCCTTTGAATAGAATGGCCGCCCGCAACAGCTTCGTCTTTTCTCCACAACAACGTCGAAGCCCGCCGCTTCAAGCAACCGGACCGTCGCCCGCCCAACACGCGGGAAGTTGAACTCGGTGAGCGTGTCGTGGAAATAAACGACTTCACCTCGCGACAACCGTTTCTCGGGCCCGGCGGCGTCTCGATCCTTCTTCGCGCTGTGGCGTTCCCACCATCGTTCAAACCGCACCGGCGCGAACGACGACAGCTGGCGGCTCTCATGAATACCCATGCGTTTCATCGCCAGACGCCCGATTGACGAATTCATTGAGATATTGGCCATGCCCGAGGTCCGCGAGGCGAGCTTCGAAGTTCGATGAATGTCCGCCATCGCGCGAACTCGCACGGGGACGCCATTCCGTTCGTAGTAGTGGGCCAGGAATTCAGTCTTGATCTTTGCCATGTCGACGCTGGACGGGCATTCCGTCGCACAGGCTTTGCAGGAGAGACAGAGATCGAGGACACCGTACACCTCATCCCCGATCCACTCCTCGGGCGTGAACATTTTGCCTGCCAGCGCGTTGCGGAGAGCGTTGGCCCTCGCGCGGGTGGTGTCCTGCTCGTCGCGAGTTGCCATATAGCTCGGGCACATGGTTCCAGTCCCGATCTTGCGGCAAACTCCGGCCCCATTGCACATCTCGATCGCTGCAGCAAATCCGCCTTCAGGGCTGAAATCGAGATAGGTATCGACCGGATATGTCCGGTAATCGGCGCCATAGCGCAGGTTATCGACCATTGGTGGCGCTTCGACTACCTTTCCTGGATTCATCAGGTTATCAGGATCGAAGATCTGTTTGAGCTCGACCATCGCCGTGTAGAGATCGTCGCCGAAGATGACGCGGTTCAACTCCGAGCGTTGCAGCCCGTCACCGTGCTCCCCGCTCATGACGCCGCCGAATCGCGCCGCAAGGTCCGCCGACGCCCGGGTGACCGCCTCCATCGTCTCGATGCCGCTCTGGTTCTTGAGGCTGATCAACGGGCGGATATGAAGGCACCCGGCGCTAGCGTGAGCGTAATAGGCTGCAGTTGTTCCGAATGACGCGCAAAGCCGCCGGATCTCCGCCACGTACTCGGCCAGGTGCTCGACCGGCACCGATACATCTTCTATGCAGGGGATAGGCTTGGCATCGCCCTTGACACTCATCAGGAGTCCGAGGCCGGCTTTGCGCACCGACCAGATGTCGGCCTGCCGGGATGGATTCATGACCTGTTGCACGTCGACCTCGATGCCGCTCGATCGCAGATGAACCTCGAGATGATCAAGCCTGCGCCGCAATTCGTCCTCGGACTCACCGTAGTATTCAACGGTGATGAGCGCTTCGGGATTGCCGCGGACAAATGCGATCTGGCTGGCGAATCCGGCCTGCTGGCGAGTTAGCTCGATCAGCATCCGATCCATCAACTCGATCGCCGAGGGATTCGTCTCGAGGATCGTCGTGGTGGCGGCCATCGATTCCACGAGGTCATCAAACTGCAGGAGGGCCAGCGCGGTCATTTTCGGTGTCGGAACCAGGTCGATTGTGGCACTGAGCGTCGTTGCAAGAGTTCCTTCGGATGACGCAAGCAAGCGAGCGGGATTGAAATCGTCTTTCAGCAGTTCATTTAGCGAGTAGCCGGTTGCCCTCCGCCAGTGGCGCGGAAAATCGCGCGCGATTGTCGACCGATGGGTCTCCTGAAAGTCGAGGATCTTACTCATCAGACTACCAAGAACGGTATCCTGGCCATAGTGCTGGGTTGCTCCGGCGTCAAGCGTCATGCGATCACCGCTTGCGAGCATGATGTTGACCGCGTTGACATGGTCGGCAGTCATCCCGTATAGAATCGAGTGCGCGCCGGAAGAATTGTTCGCGACAACCCCGCCAATCGTCGCCCGATCCCCGGATGACGGGTCTGGCCCAAACATCAACCCATCAGTTCGTAGCTGGCGATTGAGGACGGCCAGGTTGACTCCCGGTTCGACTGTTGCCGTGCGCTCTTCGGGATTGATGGCCAGAACGTTGTTCATGTACTTCGAAAAGTCAATAATCAGGGACTTTCCGACGGTCTGTCCGGCTAGGGCGGAGCCGCCGCCTCGCGGGAGAATTGAGATACCGTGTCTGCGAGCAAGCTCCATTGCAGCCTGGACATCACCGGCGTGGCGCGGGATCAGTACGCCAACAGGTTCGATCTGGTAGTTGCTGGCGTCGGTCGAATAGAGCATGCGGCTAGTACGGTCAAAGCGAACTTCGCCGTCAACCATCCCGCGCAATTCCGCTTCGAGCATGATCGCCGCATCATCGAGTCGCGTCGTCGCTGGTCCAAATTGTGCGCCAACCGCCATGTCGTGCTCTCTTATCCAGTAGGAATTCATCGAAGTCTGCCGGGTGTGTCCATCGCATCGCGGCGGCAGTGTAGCACCGCGTCCATCACTATCCATGGATTGTTGTCACCGGAACCAGCCAGCCTGGCGCGCAAACCAGATCTTGAATCCGATTTCTCCCCGCCGTGGACGCCAATGTTCAGCGAGCAGGCGTACTTCGTCTTCGCTTGCGCTTCTGCCCAGTTCAAGTTGCCGCCCAACGGCCATTTTGAGTGCCGCGTCTCCGGCGGGAATGACGTCGAGACGACCAAAACCCCGGAGCAGGATGTATTCGGCGGTCCAGCGGCCCACACCAGTCAGCCGCTGAAGCTCTTCTGTTGCGTCTTCATCGTCCAATGCCGCGATCCCGGCGAGATCGAAGTCGCCAGAGGCGATCGCTCGCGCGGCCTCGATGATGTAGCGCGACTTCTGGCGGCTAAACTGCATCGGTCGCAGGTCCCGCTCGTGATCCAGCGCGGCGACCCGCTCCGGGGACGGAAACGCAAAGAACACCTGCCCGTCGTAGACCAACCTGCCCCCGAACTGCTCGACAAACGCCCGTTTCAGCTTGTAAGCAAATGCAATCGTGATTTGTTGCCCGAGGATGGCCCAGACCAGCGCCTCCCAGGCTGACAGTGTCTGAACCACTGGAAGCCCCGCGAATGCATCGGTCAGTCTCTTACCGAGTGGTTCTTGGAATTCAAGCAGAGGTCGCCGGCCGCCGGTCTGGAAAATGGTCTTGATCGCCTGGACGGCGATTTCCGGATCGATAGCGCCGGAAAGCACACGTACTCGTAGCCCCACGTTGTCCGATTCCCAGACCTCAGCCGCTTCTATGAGGGCGGGACCCGACGGCTCTTCAATCACCCGATAGTGAAGACCATCACGAACGATGTCGAGGATCTCGTCAGGGGAGCGGGCAAGATAGCGAAGGGCTAGATCAAACCGGAACGGCGAGCACGCAGGAATGAAGAAGTTCGTCATCCAGAAGTGTCCGTCTCACTCGTTTGCTCGCCCGATGCCGCTGGCTGATTCTAAGCGGATCGAAGGATCGCCGCATCGATCCCGCTATCCGTACGGGCAATCGTTGTGCTTTCGGAGCGAGCCGATAACCTATGGCGGGTTGAGCGACCTACGCAAAACCCGGTTACGGTCTATGATCCCAACGGATGAATCGTCAGACCATGGCCAAGCACGCCTGAACGGTGGAAGCTGGCCCGAGACCAACTCCACAGTTGCTACGGAGGTGAGCATGTCAAGTAGTCTGCTTATCGAGCAACACGAGCGCGTGCGCACGCTTCGCCTCAACCGTCCCGAGGTGCGCAATGCGTTGACCGACAAGCTCGCCTGGGACATCGTCACCGCGGTCGAGGAAGCGGCCCGGGATGATGACGTCTGGGTCGTCGCAATCACCGGGGTCGATGGCGCATTCTGCGCCGGGCTTGATCTGCGCGATCGAACCGCCGGCGGCGGATCTCCATTGTCGGAGATGGACGCCGTGATCGACGACGTCAACTGGGTGGGACGCTTTCTGGTCGTGTTGCGAGAGGTCTGCGATAAGCCAGTGATCGCCGGGATCAATGGTCCTGCCGCTGGCGCCGGGCTTGCCCTGGCGATGGCTTGCGACATGCGGCTAATGGCTGAAAGCGCGATCCTGATTGCCGGCTACCCGCGGATCGGTGCGTCTCCCGATGGGGGGCTGACCCTAACCCTGCAGCAGGCGATGGGCTACGAACGAACGATGCGATTCCTCCTCGAAAACCGGACGGTGGGAGCCGCTGAAGCGCTCGAACTTGGCCTGGTCGGCGAGGTCGCGACCGACGATGTCTTCGCCGATCGCTTCGCGGATTACTGCGCGTTCATCGCCGAGCGCGCGCCGATCGCCAGCCGCTTGACCAAGCGCGGGGTAGTGCGCGCATGGAATCTCGACCTCACCGACCACGTTCGCTTCGAACTGGCCAACATCCGCCGCGCCTTCGCGACCGACGACTCGAAGGAGGCCATCCAGGCCTTCCTGGAGAAGCGCCAACCCCGGTTTCGAGGAAAGTAATCGCTACGACTGTCGCGAGAACAACTCGACGGCACAGAGCGCGTAGGCTCGTGTCGCTTCCATCACCTCATCGATCCCTACCCATTCGTTGGGTACGTGGGCCAGCGATGGGTCTCCGGGGCCGTAGATAATGGTTGGAATGCCAGCGGCGGCAAAGTGTCTCCCATCGGTCGCCATGTTGTAGCCGATCGGTTCTGGCGGTATGCCAAGTGCGGCGTTGGCCGCCGACATCGCGTGGACAATCTCGGCATCGACATCAAGCACCGTCGCTCGACCACCGGACCGACCTTTCACCTCGACCCGCATTCCGGGGAACTGCCGCACAGTCCGCTCGGCGATGACCCGAATCTCATCCGCCGCGCCTTCGGAGGTCTCGCCCGGAAGAATCCGCCGGTCTACGTGAAACGCGCAACGGTCCGGCACAACATTGGACTTTACGCCGCCTTCGATCAAGCTGATCGTTGCCGTCGATGGCGGGTCGAAAAGCGGGTGTCGCCGCGCTTCAAGTTTCGGCCAGAGTTCTCGCCGCAGGGCGGCAATGATCTCCGCCGCGCCTTCGATGGCGGGAACCCCATTCCATGGCAGGGCAGCGTGGGCCGTCCTGCCAATGACGGTCACCGTCACTCCGGCGCCTCCCCGTTCCCCGACGCAAACCCGGTTCAGCGTCTGCTCGCCAGCGACAACGTAGTCAGGCTTCGGATCGATGGTATCGACGGTGAACTTCGCTCCGTGGGTCCCGCCGGTCTCCTCATCCCCACAGACGTTGACGATGATCTCACCGCCAAACTCCAGTCCGGATCGTTTTAGAGCGATCGCGCTCATGATCTGGGCTGCGACGCTGGCTTTGTCGTCGCCAGCACCACGACCATAGACTTGCCCGCGGGCTATAGTCGCTTCAAAGGGCGGGAACTCCCAGGCTGCGTCGTCGCCGATCGGAACGACATCGACGTGAGCGTTGTAGAGCAACGACGGCCCGTCGCCGAAACGATAGCGCGCGACAAGATTTGGCACGTGCTCCAGATCTCCGATGATCTCGCAGTCGAATCCTTCCGCCGCTAGCTTCGACTGTGAAACGTCGATCGATCGCCGGACGTCACCGGGCGGGTTGACCGAATCGGGATCACGGACGAGGTCCTGTAGCAGTGCTATCGTCTCGTCCTGATCGATGTGCTCAAGAACCGGGTGCTCTGTGGATGTCATTAGAATAGCTCCTTGCTGTTTCGATGTAGGTTGGGCAGTATAGCAACCAAGTCGTGGTTGCCAGTGGGCCTCTGCTAGAGTGGGACGTGCGAGATTTGCAGGTAGGACTAGGGGCGGTGGGTTGGTGGACGTGATTCCTGACTGGATATCCTCGATACGGGGTTTCATCATCGACATGGATGGCGTGCTGTACCGCGGCTCGCAGGCGATCCCGGAGGCGAAGCCATTTCTCGCGTCGCTTGATGTCCTGGGTTTGCCATTTGTCATGGCGACGAACAACGCGACCCAGACACCCGACGACTATGTGGCCAAGCTGCACGGAATGGGAATTCCCCTGCGCTCGGATCAGGTCTTCACGTCAGCGCTCGCCACCGCGGACTACCTGAGAAGCACCTATCAGCGTGGAACGAGCGCCTACGTCGTAGGGATGAGCGCGCTCCGAGAGGCCGTCTTCGCGGATGGCTATTTTCAGCCGGCTGGGGCCAATGCGAGCGTCGTCGTATCGGGCGCTGATTTCGAGCTTGAATACGAGTCACTACGTGTCGCCTGCCTCGCAATCCGGAACGGCGCGGACTACGTGGCGACCAACGGCGATACGACTTTTCCAACGCCCGAGGGATTGATTCCTGGCGCGGGCGCGATCGTAGCCGCGCTCACCGTCGCCGGCGGGAAAGAACCGACGGTTATTGGCAAGCCTAGCCCGGTGATGGTCGAGAGATCGTTGAAGCACCTTGGTCTCCTCCCAGATGAAACGGTCATGCTCGGAGACCGCCTCGACACCGACATCCTGGCGGGTGAGCGAGCAGGCACACGGACGGTTCTCGTCACGACTGGAATTTCCAGCGTCAGCGACATCGAAGCAACCGGCATTCGTCCAGACTGGACTGTGTCGACGCTTGATGTGTTGCGTGGCGCGCTGGAGTCGTCAAGGACATGAGCAAGTGAGCAGCCGTCCAGGCTCGCGTCGTCGCTATGACGTCAACGATCCCCGGAAGATCCAGGGTCGTGACGAGGTGCGTCTTGGGGACCGTAGTCTCGCTGCGTTGAGGCTCAAGAGAGCGTTCACTGCAATCGGTGGCGGCAAGCAGAGCATCTTGCTGCCCGGGGCTGGCGCGGGGCGCTATGCCCGGGCCGTCGCTCATTATCGCCCTGGATGGAACGTCGTTGCCGGCGACATTAGCTACCAGGCCGTTGACGAAGCAATCCGCATTGGCGGCGGACCCAGCTATAGCGTTTTCGACGCCGAGAGCATTCCGTTCGAAGATGGCACCTTCGATTCGATCGTTTTTTTTGACCTACTGGAGCACGTGCCCAATCCGGACCTTTTGCTGGCGGAATGTCATCGGGTTCTCCAGCCCGGCGGAATTCTGCACTTCTTCGTGCCGCTCGAGGACCAACCTGGTTCGCTCTATCGTATCTTCGCCTCTGATTCGCCGGTTCCGATTCATCGCTGGAAAACAGACCATGTTGGACACATTCAGCGGTACCGCGATGCCGATGTGCTTGCTCTGGCCTGGGCGTCCGGGTTCGAAGTTCGAGACACCGCCTACTCTTTTCATCTAACCGGGCAGGTCCATGATGTTCTGGATTACTGGCAGCGTGAACGCAGTCGTGGCGGCGATGGGCTCTTGCCAACCCGGATCGTCAACCTGATCTGCCGCATTGCGTTCGTGGCCACCTGGCGGGGAGCGTTTCTGGAGGACTCGATCTATGATGGTCCTCTACTGGCATCCGGACTGCACGTTACCGCCCAGCGCAGCGCCTGACGCCGGCCAGTCTCGGCGATATGGGAAAGGCAGGCGCAATGGCCGGCCCTGTTGAAGCCAAGAATCCGCATCCCGTCCTCCTGATCGACGGCAATACGCTCAGTCTTGAGGATGTGGAGAAGATTGCCCGGAGGTCCGCGACAATTGAGCTCGCTGATCACTGTATCCCGCGCATCGAACGATCCCGTGAAGCGGTCGAGCGGATTGTCGAGAAGGGCGATCCGGTCTACGGCGTCAACACGGGATTCGGCGCGCTCGGAAACGTTGCGATTCCTGCCTCGAGTGTTGAAACGATCCAGCACAATTTGCTTCGTAGCCACGCCGCCGGGACCGGTCCCCATTTTGACGGCGAGACTGCGCGGGCAATAATGCTCGCGCGCGCAAACTCACTGGCTCGTGGATACTCCGGTGTGAGCACGGGCGTCATCCAGCAAATTCTCGATCTTCTCAATGCAGCGATCGTCCCGGCCATACCGGAGCAGGGTTCACTGGGCGCGAGCGGCGACCTCGCGCCACTCGCCCATCTAGCCCTGGTTCTTACCGGAGAGGGTCAGGTCGTCGAAGACGGGTCGATAGTCCCGGCGGAACCGGCATTACGGGTCGCTGGAATCGAGCCTCTTGTGCTGGGGCCGAAGGAAGCACTCGCGATCATCAATGGAACCGCTGTCATGGCTGGGATCGCCATCCTGGCTCTCCTCGACGCGGAAATGTTGGTCCGGACCGCGATCGCCGTTGGGGCCTTGAGCTGTTTCGCGCTTGGCGCAAGGCGGGAACCCTTCGATCCACGGCTAGATGAGGCACGCCCCCAGGCGGGCCAGCGCGCGGTCGCGACGGCTATCCTGGACCTGCTCGGCCCGCTCGACAAAAAGCAGCGGGTTTCAGCAAGAGTCCAGGACCCCTATTCGGTTCGAGCAATTCCGCCGGTGTATGGCGCGGTGTCATCTGCGCTACGCCCCTTGCGCGACGCCCTCGAAATTGAGCTGAATTCGGCGACCGACAATCCTCTCGTGTTCCCTGACACCGGTGAAGCGATTTCGGGCGCGAACTTCCACGGGCACCCCCTGGCGCTTCCCCTCGAGTTCGCTAAGGTGGCTATTGCCTCGCTGGGAACGATAACCGAGCGCAGGGTGGCATTGATGATGGATGGCGTGGAGTACGGGATTCCTCCGTTCCTCGTCGCGAATCCTGGCCTCAACTCGGGCTACATGATCGCCCACTACTTGACGGCTGGCCTCGTCGCGGAGAACAAGATCCTCGCCCATCCGGCCGCGGTCGATTCGATCCCGACGTCGGCGAATGTTGAGGACTACAACAGCATGGGCACAATCGGGGCGCGCCACTTCCGCGACATTACGGCGAACGTCGAACGAATCGTCGCGGTTGAAGCGCTCTGCGCTGCCCAGGCGTGTGACCTGCGTTCGATGGCGCCGGCTGGAAAGCTCGGCATGGTCTACGAAACGATCCGAAGCTGCGTTCCGATGCTTGAACGAGACGATCGGGTCGTTGCTATCGATATCGAGACAGTGTGGCAACTAGTTCACTCGGGCTCGCTAGCGGATCAGATCGGGGAGGAATGGAATAACTGATGAGCTCCAGAATAGTTCGCGCCCCACGCGGCGCCACGTTGAGTTGCAAGGGTTGGCCCCAAGAAGCGGCACTCCGCATGTTGATGAACAATCTCGATCCTGAAGTAGCCGAGCATCCTGAAGATCTGATTGTCTATGGCGGGACAGGGAAAGCAGCCCGCTCGTGGCAGGCGTTCGACGCCATCGTGGACTCGCTTCGGGATCTCGAGGAGGACGAAACTCTGCTGGTTCAGTCAGGGAAGCCAGTCGGAATCTTTCGGACCCACGCCGATGCCCCGCGGGTGCTTATCGCCAACTCGATGCTGGTTCCACAGTGGGCGACCTGGGAAGAATTCTGGCGGCTGGAAGAAATGGGCCTGACGATGTATGGCCAGATGACCGCCGGTTCGTGGATTTACATTGGCACCCAGGGCATCCTTCAGGGAACCTACGAAACATTTGGAGAACTGGCTCGCCAGCACTTTGATGGAACGCTGGAGGGACGGATCGTACTAACGGCTGGGCTAGGTGGGATGGGCGGGGCACAGCCGCTTGCCGTTACCATGAACGGCGGGACTTGCCTGGTGGTCGAGGCCGACCCCGAGCGTGTAACCAGGAGGGTTCGAACGCGCTACTGCGATGAGATGACGGCTTCGATTGATGAGGCGGTCAGGATGGTTAGCGAATGGAGAGACTCGGGCGTTGCACGGTCGATCGCTCTGGTGGGCAACGCCGCCGAAGTACTACCCGAGCTCATCGCCCGGGGATTCACGCCGGACGTCGTTACCGACCAGACGTCGGCGCATGACCCGCTCGATGGCTACGTCGCTCCGGAGATGACACTGGAAGATGCGGCGCTTCTCAGACGCACCGACCCGAAAATGTACCTGGCACGGTCACGGCAGGCGATGGCCGTTCATGTGAAGGCGATCCTCCAATTCCAGCACGATGGCGCGGTTGCCTTCGACTACGGCAACAACCTCCGGGGGCAGGCATTTGAGGCAGGCGTAACTAACGCTTTCGACTATCCCGGTTTCGTTCCCGCCTACGTTCGACCGTTGTTCTGCGAAGGCAAGGGTCCCTTCCGATGGGTTGCACTCTCCGGCAATCCGGAGGATATCCTGGCCACGGACGAGGCGCTCATCGAACTGTTTCCGGAGAATCACGCGCTCCATCGCTGGTTGCGCATGGCGCAGGAGCGGGTTGAGTTCCAGGGACTCCCTGCGCGGATCTGCTGGCTTGGCTACGGCGAACGCCACCTGGCGGGACTGGCATTCAACGAACTCGTAGCCAGCGGGAAGGTCGAAGCACCAATCGTCATCGGACGCGATCATCTCGATGCTGGCTCGGTCGCCTCACCCTATCGCGAGACGGAGGACATGGCCGACGGCTCGGACGCGATTGCCGATTGGCCGATCTTGAACGCTCTGCTCAACACCGCATCTGGCGCCACCTGGGTGTCTGTTCACCACGGCGGCGGAGTTGGCATGGGCTTGTCGATCCACTCAGGCATGGTCGTCGTAGCCGATGGCTCCGAGGATGCAGCCCGCCGGCTTGAAAGGGTGCTCGTTACCGATCCAGGCACCGGCGTCATGCGTCACGCCGATGCAGGCTACGAGCGGGCGATAGGACACGCGCGCGCAACCGGTCTCAAGCTTCCGATGATTCAATAGCTGGCGATTGCGTACGATTCCAGCGCGACGCAGCCGGATAATGAAGTGTCGCCTGGATATGCTAGTGAAAGCGGGAAGATATGGCTCGGGCGCTCCTGAGCGTGTGGGACAAGGCGGGCGTCGTCGAAGCCGGCAGGCGATTGGCCGGCGCTGGGATTGAACTGGTTGCAACCGGTGGGACCGCCGGCGCGCTGCGCGACGCAGGGCTCGAAGTCATCGAGGTAAGTGAACTCACCGGCTTTCCAGAAATCCTGGAGGGCCGTGTCAAAACCCTGCATCCAGCGATTCATGGCGCGTTGCTGGCGCGGAGAGATTCACCCGACCACATGGCGACCCTGGCGTCGCACGGCATCCCTACGATCGACATCCTGATTTCCAATCTCTATCCATTCTCCAATATCATTTCTGATCCAGATGTCGCGCATCAAGACGCTATCGAAAACATCGACATCGGTGGTCCGGCCATGCTGCGCGCCGCGGCGAAGAACTATCAGGGTGTCATCGTCCTTGTGGACCCGGACAACTACGACGACGTGCTCGCCACTATTCAACGGGCAGGTTTGGAGGGCGTAGACGAGGTTACGCGGCGGCGTCTTGCTGCGAGAGCATTCGGGCATGTCAGCGCGTACGATAGCCTTGTCGCCGAGTATCTTCGTGGAGATGAGGCGGGATTCCCACCCGAGTTGAGCGTCTCCGGAAGGCTGCTCAGCGAAGCTCGATATGGCGAAAACCCTCATCAGCGCGCGGCAATCTACACGCGCCCCACAGTCGGGCCATCGGGCGGAATCGCGACCTGGTCAGTCCACGACAACAGGCAGCTTTCTTACAACAATTATCTTGACGCAGTGGCTGCCCTGGGCTGCGTCCGTCAGTTTGAGGCTCCCGCTGCAGTTATTGTGAAGCACACCCTGCCGTGTGGTGTAGGCGTCGGAAATTCACTTGCGGAGGGATACGAGCGCGCCCTATCCGGCGACCCGGTTTCTGCCTTTGGCGGAATTCTCGCGTTCAATGACCTTGTCGACGTGCCTGTGGCGGAAGCGATCGGGCGCCAGCGCCTCGACATTATCATCGCGCCGGGGTATGAGCCCACTGCGCTCGAACTTCTGTCACGGCGATCCAACCGGCGCATTGTCACCGCCCCTGTCGATGCCGATCCTGCGCGTTGGGAAGTCCGCACTGCGCCGGGCGGCCTGCTGGTACAAGAACCGGACCGGGAAAGCGCCAACTCGAGGGAATGGGAGACCGTGACCGAGCGTGGGCCTACCAACGGTGAAACGCAGGCGCTCGAACTTGCCTGGCGGGTGATTCCCTGGGTCAAATCGAATGCGATTGTGCTCGCTCACGAGGATCGGGTCGTCGGAATCGGAGCGGGACAGCCGAATCGCCTGGAGAGCGTCCGCATCGCAACTCGAGTTGCCGGTGACGCGGCCAGAGGAAGCGCGCTGGCAAGTGACGCGTTTTTTCCATTCGCGGACGGTATCGAAATGGCTATCGAAGCCGGCGTAACGGCGGTTGTCCAGCCGGGTGGATCGGTGCGCGACGCCGAGGTTATCGAAGCGGCTGATCGAGCCGGAATCACCATGTTGTTCACTAGAAAGCGGCACTTCAAGCACTAGACTTGAGTGCAGGCAGTCGATGGGTCCTTGTGCGTCGCGCCGATCAAGCGCACCGTTCCCAACGACAGTCCGGGACGCCGGCCGGATCTTGCGGATGCTTTTCCTGGCAACAACAGGCCCTTCCACCCATCCGGCTACCACCAGAGCGATTCACTGGATCTGGACATCCGGGTTGGTCTGAAGGCGCGTTCTTCAAGCACCTCCAGCTTGAGATCACTTCCCAGCCCTGGCCCTTCCGGCAACTCGTAGTAGCCGTCGGCGTAGCGGATCGGCTCGGTCATCAGCTCATCCCGCAACTGGCGCTCGTCCTCCATCTGCTCAAGAACGTGGAAATTAGGGATGGACGCCGACAAATGCAGTGCCGCCAGGTTGCAGATCGGGCCGGTCGGATTGTGCGGCGCGACCGGAATGTAATATGTCTCCGCCATCGCGGCGATTCTGCGGACTTCCGAGATACCGCCAGCGTGCATCAGATCCGGCTGGATGATGTCAACGCCACCCGCCTCGAGTAGCTCGCGAAATTCAAAGCGGGACAGCAACCGCTCGCCGGTCGCGATCGGGACTGGAAGTGCTTCTCTCAAGCGCGCCATTGCCCGGGCGTTTTCGAACGGGATCGGCTCTTCAAACCATGCCGGACCATAGGGCAGCAGCGCCTCGGCTGCGAGCACCGCTGTGCGTGGGGATAGGAACTCCGCGCATTCGATGAAGATCTCGACATCCGGCCCGGCACCCTCCCTGGCAGCCGCCATCAACTCGGCCGCTTTCCGGATCGCGGCACGCTCATTGACTCGCATCTCGGACGCCCGGAATGGAATCCACTTGAAACCGGTAAAACCGCGACGGACCGCCTCCCGGGCGCCTTCATAGGCTGCTTCCGGCGTCGTGACCGCGGTCAGCCAGTGACTGGCATAGACGCGGTGACGCTCTCGAAATGGGCCGCCGAGCAGGCGATAGACCGGAACCCCTAGTCGCTTCCCTTCCAGATCCCATAGCGCGATATCGAGCGCAGAGAGCGCGGTCTGGCCAACCGCGCCGCCTCGCCAGCGCCAGGCGTGATACATGCGTTGCCAGTGCCTCCCTACCCCGGCAGGGTCCTCGCCAATTAGCGCTTGGCCAAGTTCATGGATGGCGGTTTCGGTCGCCTGGATTGGCCCGCCGATCGAGCCTTCACCCCAGCCATATAATCCCTCGTCTGTCGTGACTTTCACGAACAGCCAGTTGCACCACTCGATCCAGTATTTGAACGTCTCGATCTTGACGATTTTCAACCGGCACTCCCTGCCCAAGCCATCATGCCAACCTACTTCCGAGCGCGAATCAGTTCCTTGAAATCGGTGAAATGGAGAATCTTCCCATCCTCAATCGCGACGCCAAAGTAGTCGAGCACATCCGAGGGAGTGTCGTGGACCCAGGCGTCGAGCGCCGCCCGCTCGTCCGCCGTCATGCGTGATCGTGCCGTCCAGCTCTCCCACTCGTGCGCCCGGATGACCGATTCGTGGTGATCGATGACAAGACCGGCCTCTTCGAGCACTTCGAACCATTCAGCGAGCCGGTAGCTCCTGACATGTGTCTTGTCCCGGCGCTGCTCCAATTCATTGATGAAGGCGTCAAAGGTATCGTCGTCCGGGCTGATCGAATCCATCATGACAAACCGCCCACCGGGTTTGAGCATGCGCGCAACCTCGCCGGCAAATGCGGAGATATCGCTGAAGTGGTGAGGGGCGATCCGACAAGTCACGATATCAAAGCTCGCGTCGTCGAATGGCATCGCTTCGGCGTCGGCAATTTCGAATGTGACGTTCTCTATGCCTTTTGAACGAATGTGTTCCTTTGCCGCTGCCAGCATGTCGGGGGTAAGATCGCTCGCCACAACTGAACGGACATGTGGGGCGAGCGCGAGCGCGGTATGTCCCCCACCGGTCGCTACGTCCAGCGCGATGTCCTCCGGCCCGGCTTCCGCTAGTTCGACCAGTCGGATGATGTCCTGACCCGACGCATGGGTTGGAGAACTGACATAGTCGCGAGCAGTCTTCCCGAACTGATCCCGCACGGCGTTTTTGTGATCCTCCGAAACGTTCATTTCACCCCCAATATGATAATATCTAAACCTCGGGTTGAACTTTTCAGCCCGGCATGCTCGCGCGGCGCTATCGTAGAGGCGCGCTGGAGTCTGGGAAAGCCCTGATGTTCTACGGGATCGGACAATTCGCCGCCCGTCGTCGACGCTGGGTCATCGCTGTCTGGCTACTCCTGTTTCTTGCAAGCGCCCCGCTTGTCCCTCGTCTGCCTTCGGTTCTCAAGGTTGGCGGCTTCAGCAATAATGAGATTGAATCGGCTCGCGCTCGGGCAAGCCTTGAGGCATCCCTCGATTCCTTTGCGCCCTCAACGTTGATCATCATATTCCAGTCCGGCGAACACCGGGCCACCGATCCGGAGTTCGTCACCAGCGCCGAGATCGCGATCAGCGACGTGCTCAACCACCCCGAAGTGAACGGCGCTGTGCGCTTCATCGACAATCCAGCCCAGATCTCGAATGACGGCAACACCGCCTACACACTGGTGCAGCTGGACATTCCACCCGAGGAAGCGCAGCGCGTGCTTCCGGACATCCGCGACCGGTTGATTGCCACGGATCTTGAGACGACGGTCGCTGGCGCGCCAGCGTTCTTCGAGGATGTCGAGCGACTGTCAGAAGAGGATTTGCAGCGTGCCGAGTTGATCGCGATTCCCTTCGCATTGGTCGCGCTCCTCTTCGTCTTTGGAACGCTGATGGGTGCCGGTGTCCCGCTCGTTGTCGGCGGTTTCAGCGTCGCGACTGTCCTGGGGTTGCTTTTCATCGTTGGTCAGTATGTCGATCTCTCGATATTCGTGCTCAATCTGACGACGATGCTCGGACTCGGGCTCGCCATTGACTATTCCTTGTTTATGACAAGTCGCTACAGAGAGGAACTCCGTTCCAACGACCCACACCACGCTGTCGCTTCGACCGTAGATTCCGCCGGGCGTGCGGTCTTCTACTCGGGAATGACCGTGATGATCGGGCTTTCAGGCCTGACGCTGTTCGACTTCATGTTCTTACGCTCGGTCGGCATCGCCGGGTTGTTCGTCGTTGCCCTCTCGATTCTAGGGGCGTTGACCCTGCTTCCAGCCGTCCTGGCTGTCGTCGGGCATCGCATCAACTCGCTACGAATATTCGGAAAGAGGCAATCCACCGAAGGCACATTCTGGGTCCGGCTTTCCGAGTTTGTGATGAGCCGCCCCTGGGCGGTGTTCATCCCTACCGTTGGCATTCTGCTGGCCCTTGGATACCCGTTCCTCAGCGCAAACCTGTCTTCCCCGGACGCTTCGATCCTGCCGCCACGCGTCGATTCCCGGAAGGGATATGACATCCTGCAGAGCGAGTTCAACCAGGGAGAGATTTCCCCTCTGATCATTTCAGTCTCCAGCCAGACGCCAGTCAGCGAACCGGAGCAGCTAGCGTATCTTTGGGAGTTCACCCGCTGGCTGGCGATGGATGAGCGCATCTTCCGCATTGATAGCATCGTCACCGCCGACCGCCGGCTCACTCTGGAGCAGTATCAGTTCCTCTACCAGCGTCCGGATCTGCTCAGCGACCCATTCCTCGGGACCACATATGATCGTCTTGCGTCGGGCAACACAACAGCTGTGCTGGTCTACACCCGCGATCCATCCAATTCGGCCAGTTCGCGTTCACTTGTCCGCGACATCCGCAACTACAGCCAGCCCCCCGGGACGACGGTTCTGGTCGATGGTGGAGCGGCGGAGATCGAGGATGTCATCGATCGAATGTATTCGGCCTTTCCCTACGTCGCCGCGCTTATCGTTCTCGTGACCTACGTGGTCCTGCTCATCATGTTGCGGTCGGTGGTCCTGCCGTTGAAGGCGATCGCCATGAACGGGCTCAGCATCGTAGCCAGCTTTGGCGCAATGGTATTTATCTTTCAGGAGGGGCACCTCGACTGGTTGTTCCGCTTCGACAGACTTGGTTATGTCGAGGCGTCGCAGCCAATCATCCTCTTTTGCATCCTCTTTGGCCTGTCGATGGATTACGAGGTGTTCCTCCTTTCTCGAATCCGAGAGGAGTACCTGCGAACAGGTGACAATCGTCAGAGCGTCGCGATTGGTCTGCAGCGCAGCGGGCGGATCATTACCGGCGCGGCGCTCATCGTTGTCCTCGTGACCGCATCGTTCGCCACCGCGGAAATAGTGCTGGTGAAGTCGCTCGGCCTGGGAATAGCGATCGCGATCCTGCTCGACGCAACAATCGTCCGGGCGCTGCTTGTACCGGCCACGATGCGGCTTCTCGGAGATTGGAACTGGTGGTTGCCAGGCTGGATCTCCCGTTCACTCCCTCGAAAGGAAACGGCACATTGAGGTTTCGTCTTTTCTTGCCAGGCTTCATCATCCTCTTCGTATTGTCGGGCTGTGGCTCCCGGACGGATTTCGGGTGACTCCCCGGAAGCTTCGCCTACGGCGACCCGCCAGGCCGCCTCGCTCCTGACGCCAACGCTCGAAATTCGCCCGATTGAATTTCCGGCGGACGAAGCGCCGCACGACAACCTAACCGAGTGGTGGTACTACACCGGTCACATGTTCGATGAGGACGGCAACCGCTATGGTTTCGAGTTCGTCATCTTCCAGGTACAGCGCGGCAGCTTCCCGGCCTTCTACGCCAGTCATTTCGCGATAACCGACAACGCCAAGGGTGAGTTTCACTATGCCCAGAAGTCGGGCTTTGATGGAAACCGCGAGGCTGAGCGTGGTTTCCACCTCACCTTGGACGACTGGGAGATGCACGGTCTGGACGGCAGCGACACCTTGCGGGCATCGATGGAGAAGTACAGCCTCGATCTCAGGCTAACGACCGGCGAACAACCGGTTCTTCACAACAACGGAACTGGATACATGGAGATCGGGGTCGCTGGCGGTTCTTACTACTACTCGCGACCTGGCATGGAGCTGAGCGGCACCCTCCAGGTCGACGGCCAGACGATGAATGTGACCGGCGAAGCGTGGATGGATCATCAGTGGGGAGACTTTGTCCTGGTCGACGGAGGTGGCTGGGACTGGTTCGCAGTCAACCTCGATGACGGCACGGCCATCATGCTTTTCGAACTACGTGGCATCGACGAGATCGGCGATGTCCCGGACTTTGGAACGCTCATTCGCTCTGATGGGACCGTCGTTCATCTGGGCGAAGAATCCTACTCGATCGAGCAAAACAGCTTCTGGACGAGCGATACGACGGGAGCAACCTATCCGGTCAGCTGGACGCTAGATATACCAGCGGAGCATATCTTGCTTGCACTGCAATCCTCGATGCCGGATCAGGAACTCGACACAACCGCGTCGACAGGAACGATCTACTGGGAAGGCGAGGTTGTCGTCTCCGGAACCATCGGAAATCAGTCTACGTCTGGGCTCGGTTATGTTGAACTGACGGGATACGCCAAGGACATCTTCAGTCGCTAGCAGTCGTCCCAGCCGGCTGTCGGGATCGTTTTTCCGGCACGCCTTCCTCGGGCACGACATCCGAGTCAAATTGGGGTTCTCGCAGCAACGCCCAGTTGTCCGCTTCCGGACGACTCTCATCGAGCAGCGGTTCCCGGCGCAGCCTCCGCCAGAGGAAGTAGATCGCGATCCCCGAGGTTGGCACAAATGCCAGCCAGGTTGCGGCTAATCCGTATCCCGCCTCGACGGCGACATAGGACAGTCCCACGGACGCCCAGATCATGACCGAATTGATCAACGCCGGATAGAGCGACTTGCCGGTACCACGCAGAGCGCCGGAAAAGACAAACAACATGCCCCAGAACGGCTGGGAGATCGCAAGCGCACGCATCGAGTCTGCGCCTATCGTCTGAACGTTTGCATCGCTCGTGAAGATTCCGGCGATCGGTCCAGCGGCCAGAAAGTAAAGCAACCCCATCGATCCCATCCAGAGGACCGCATATTGCGCCGAGATCTTCGTTGCCCGGCGGCCCGACGCGGGGTCTTTCGCTCCTACCGACTGGCCGACCAGGGCGGTCGCGGCGATCGCAAGTCCGAACCCGGGCATGAACGATAGATTCAAGGCATTGAAAACGATCCGATGAGCGGCCAGCGAGGCAGTTCCAAGCACCGCCACGATGCCGGTATGAACCGCCAGACCGGATGAGATGGCGAGGTCTTCAACAGCCGTCGGTCCGCCGACGACGACAATTCCGCGCGTCGTGCTCATGCTTGGCCACCATCCACGCCGTCGGAAGAAGGTGAATGGCCGGGTTCCACGCCCGATCATCACGAGTAGAAAGACAACTTCCGTTGACCAGCCAATGACCGAGCCCCATGCGCTGCCAGCCACCCCGAGTTCGGGAAAGCCCCACTTGCCAAAAATCAGCACGTAGGCGAAGAACGTGTTCGTGATCGTCGCTAGCGCCGTGCCCCACATTGGCGTCGTCGTGTCACCTGATCCCTGTAAGATTCCGGAAAGCACGAAGACAAGCATGATGACGAACATTGCGAGCGAAACGACGCTCCAGTATTCGACGGCGAGTTGCTCAACCTGCGGTTCGAGCCCGAACGCTCCTATCAACTGGTAACGCAGGCCGTAGCCCATCATCGTGATCGGGATCGAGAGGATCAGCCCGAGGGACACAGATTGCCGGGCCACCCTCCCGGCGCTATCGCGATTTTCGGCGCCGACTGCCTGGGCAACAAGAACCGACGCGCCGATCTCGACTGCGATCAGCGCGACGAACATGACGAAGATCAGCTGGCTAGCGGTTCCCACTGCTGCCAGCGCGTCCTCGCTCAGAAGCGATACCAGGAACGTATCGACGACCTGAATCGAGGTCATCAGCAAGCCCTGGATGATCGCCGGGAGGGCAAGGCGCATCACACGCCGGCGCATCAGTGTGTCAATGTCATCGGTCGGTTCGCGGCCAAAACCCAGCCAACGGACGGTGTTCGCGAAAAGGCTCATCTACGAGGCGCCCTGTTCTGAAGACCAGCAACGAACGTTTCGACGGCTCGTTCCGCAAGCTGCTCTGCCCGGTCGCGACCGGTGCTGTCGTCGGAGCCTTCGAGAACGACTCCGTGAATCAGGCCGAGCAGCATCAACTCGTCAAGCGCGTCGTCATCGTCGCCGGTCTTCCCGCTCGCAGCCGACGCCTCCCTCAGGATGTCCCGAAAGAACGCCCCAACTTGATCGGCGGTCGGCCCCCACTGATTTGGCGATTTCGGGCCCCCGAACGTCGTTCGCAACCCCATCATCAACTGGTATTCGTTGGGGTGATCCAGCCCGAACCTCATCGCCGCCAGTAGCGCATCGGTCAGTCTCTGAAAAGGCTCGCGGGACCGTGGGAGCCTACGTAGCCGACTCAGCAATCGGGAAAATTGCTCTTCGCTCGCTTGGTAGAGCAGATCATCTTTGTCTTTGAAATGGATGTAGATCGTGCCGTGGGATATGTTGGCCTGCGCCGCAATCTTGCGCACACTCACGACATCGTAGCCTTCGCGAATGAAAAGATCGCTGGCTGCTTCGAGAATCAGTAGCCTGGTCTTTTCGGTATCTCTCGTCCGACTTGTCGCCGCCACGCTATCGACCATTTTCAATGACCATCGGTCAGTAACCGGCGGTCATTTTACACGTCTTGCTACCCGGTTGCCAGCCCGAGTCGTGAAATCCGGGTGTCGATTGCTCTGAAGTCGAGGCGATCTCGGGAAAGAGAATGACGCCATCCACGGGACAGTTAGAGCCAACCCGAAAGCGTTCGGCTCCGCCCTAACCGGTTCCCCGGCGCTGAATCGTTGGTTGACGTCGGACTCTGGCGTTGTTATCGTTTTCTTGCGTAGACGATGAGTAGTAGACGCAATAGCCTGTTTAGCGATCCGGGGACGGTGTAAGCCCGGACACCGCAATGCGTCGAACTCGCATCCGAGCATTCACCCAGTGTGCCTCTCTGTGCCTGGGAACGGGTACGCCCGATACAGCGACGTGAGTGGGCGGAATTCTTGCCGCCAACCAGGGTGGTACCGCGGGTCTTTGCCTCGTCCCTGTCAGGGATGAGGTTTTTGCATTAATGGGAGTCGAATGCCATGCCGCATCTACTTCACACCGTAGCTTCACTGCCGGGCAAGCATTCGGCCAGTAGCCAATCCAGGCTGCTCGCCAACTGGTCGTCGCTTGTCAACCTCTCCCTTATCTAGCCCCATCGGGGGCCGCGTCATATCCGGTGAGCATCCCTCGCCATAGCGAACCTAACCCCAACCAGTTGCCCTGATCACGCAAGGAGACCCCAAAAGAGATGACTGACCGAGTAATCGTATTTGACACCACCCTGCGAGACGGCGAGCAATCGCCGGGCGCGACGATGAACACCGAGCAGAAGATCGAAGTCGCGCGCCAGTTGTCACGGCTCGGCGTCGATATCATCGAGGCCGGATTCCCGGCTGCCTCCCCGGGCGATCTCGATGCCGTGCGACGCATCGCGAAAGAGGTCAAGGGTCTAACCGTCCTGGGACTGGCCCGAACAAGCTTCACCGACATCGACGCAGCCTGGGAAGCTGTGCAGCACGCCGAGGATGCTTCCATTCATACCTTTGTTTCGACTTCGCCAATTCATATGGAGCGCAAACTTCGCAAGAGCCCTGACGAAGTCGTCGAGATGGCTCGGGCCGCGGTGCGCCGCTGCAAGGAATACGTCTCCAAGGTCGAGTTCTCGGCGGAAGACGCCACTCGTAGCGACCGGGACTATCTCTGTCGCATTTTCGCCGCCGCAATCGAAGAAGGCGCGACGACGATCAACATTCCCGACACGGTCGGCTACACAATGCCGGCCGAGTACGCGGAGCTAATCCAGTACGTCAGCGCCAACACCCCCGGCATCGAAAACGTCGTCATCAGCGTTCACTGTCATAACGATCTTGGGATGGCCACGGCAAACACCCTGGCGGCGGTCCAGGCCGGTGCGCGCCAGGTTGAGGTCACCATCAATGGCATCGGAGAGCGGGCCGGCAACACGTCGCTGGAAGAGGTCGTCATGGCGCTCAAGACCCGCCGTGACCTCTACCGTGACCTGGACACCAGCGTAGACACAACACAACTCGTGCCAACCAGCAGGCTGGTTAGCCGCATGACCGGCATCATGGTCCAGCCGAACAAGGCGATCGTCGGCGCGAACGCGTTCGCCCATGAAGCAGGCATCCACCAGGACGGCATGCTGAAGGATCGAGAAACCTACGAGATCATGACGCCCCAGTCCGTCGGCTGGGAAGAGTCGAAGCTGGTGCTGGGCAAGCATTCAGGGCGGGCCGGATTCAACGCGAAGCTCGTGGAGTTGGGCTACGACGTCGACCGGGAAATGCTGATGAAGCTCTACCAGCGCTTCATCGACCTGACCGACCGTAAGAAGACGGTCAGCGATGCCGACATTATCGCCATCGTCGAAGACAACCTCCAACGCGGTTCGGTCGAGGTTGTGCGCCTCCTCGACTGGCGGGCAAGCTCGGCGTCGGACGGTAGTTGCGAAGCGGCTGTCATGCTGGAGATCAACGGCCGGGAACGCGAGGCGACCGGACGCGGCAATGGTCAAGTTGACGCTCTCTATACCGCCGTCGATGCTCTGGTGGACATCCAGCCGAAGCTCGAACACCTCCATGTTGAAGCAGTAACATCGAGCGCAGATGCTCAGGGGAGCGTGCTGACGCGTGTGCGCGTCGGCGATCAGGTTTATACTGGCCAGGCGGTCTCGACGGATATCATCGCGGCCAGCCTTGACGCCTATATCCAGGCCATCAACCGAGCACTGGTTGATCGAGCAGACAAAGCGCAGACCAGCGCGACAAAACGAGAGGCAGTCTAACCATGGGGCAGACAATGGCGGAAAAGATCCTGGCGAAAGGCGCTGGCCTCGACAGCGTCACGCCGGGAGATATCGTGGAGGTTGCGCTCGATCTCGTCATGACGAACGACGTAACCGCGCCGCTTTCGATCCGGGAGTTTCAGAAGACCGGTCTGGAACAGGTATTCGATCCGCAGAAGGTCGTCTTCGTTCCCGACCATTTCGTGCCGGCGAAGGACATTCGTTCCGCTGAAAACGCGAAGATCATGCGCGATTTCGCACACGAACAGGGCACACTCTATTTCGAACTCGGACGGGCGGGGATCGAGCACGTCGTCTTGCCGGAAAATGGCTTGACCCTTCCGGGGCAGATCATCATCGGCGCGGATTCCCATACCTGCACCTACGGGGCGTTCAACTGCTTCTCAACCGGCATGGGTTCGACGGACATCGCAGCCTCGATGGCGACCGGGACAACCTGGATTAGAGTCCCTCCGACCCTGAAACTCGTTTACACCGGGACATTGCCTGACGATATAGGCGGTAAGGACCTGATCCTGCACACGATCGGGCAGATCGGCGTCGATGGCGGGCTCAACATGGTCCTCGAATTCTCCGGCCCGGTGATCGATCAACTGCCGCAAGACGACCGCATCGCGATGTGCAACATGGCGATCGAAGCTGGCGCGGACACCGGCGTCTTCCCCTTCGACGACATTACCCGGGAATGGCTTGCCGCCGTCACGGATCGGCCTTATGAGCCGGTCTTTTCCGACCCGGACGCCGAATACGAACGCGTGGTCGAAATCGACGTCTCAAATCTCCGTCCAGTCGTTGCCCTCCCGCACCTACCTTCGAACGTTCACTTCGCGGACGAGATCGAAGATATGCCGATTAACCAGGTCGTCATCGGCTCCTGCACCAACGGGCGTCTATCCGACCTACGGGCCGCCGCGGAAATCATCAAGGGGCACGAAGTGCATCCTCATGTGCGCTTGATCGTGATTCCGGGTAGTCAGCGGGTGCACCGCGAAGCTTCCAGAGAAGGACTCGACGAGATCTTCATGGAAGCAGGGGCGGTGTTCAGCACCTCGACGTGCGGACCGTGCCTTGGGGGCTACATGGGCGTTATCGCCGACGGCGAACGATGCGTATCGACCACAAACAGGAACTTCCGGGGGCGGATGGGCCATCGCAACGCCGAGATCATCCTGGCGGGCCCTCGAGTAGCCGCTGCCAGCGCGATTCTGGGACGTGTGGCTAGCCCGAGCCAGTTGCAGGAGTCTGTCCTGGCGCCAGCCTGATTTCGCGATTCGATAACGTTTATTCCGCTCTCCAGCTGGGTTACAGCGAGAGGGGATGGGGATGAGGGAAAACAGTGCAATATCGAGGCAGAGTCTGGAAGTTCGGCGACGACATCGACACCGATGTCATTATCCCGGCGCGCTATCTCCTGACCTCCGATGCCAAGGAACTGGCCCAGTATGTCATGGAGGACATTGATCCCGGCTTTGCGGAGAAGGTAGAGCCAGGCGATATCATCGTCGCCGGCAAGAACTTCGGCTGCGGGTCCTCACGCGAACACGCGCCCATAGCGATCCAGGGCGCAGGGGTGTCCTGCGTTGTCGCGGCCTCCTATGCTCGTATCTTCTACCGGAACGCGATCAACATCGGGCTTCCAATCATCGAGTGCCCGGAAGCAGTCGATGAAGCCGAGGATGGCGACATCCTCGAGGTGGACACGACCGAAGGGGTGGTGGTGAATGTCCGTACCGGCAAATCCTACGACGCCACCCAGCATTCGTCGTACGTCCAGGAGATCATCAAATCGGGCGGCCTGATGAACGCCGTCGCCGATCGGGTGAAGGCTCGCCAGGCAGCGATTGATCGAGAATCCGCCGTATGACCTCCACCTACAAGATCTTGATGCTGCCCGGCGACGGCGTCGGCCCCGAAGTGTTGGCTGAAGCAGAGGCGACGCTGGACCTGATCGCTTCCGCTCGCGGGTTTGTACTGGAGATTTTGCGGGCCAACGTCGGAGGCGCGGCGATTGACGCGCATGGCGTGCCGGTGAGAGACGAAGACATTGAACTCGCTCGCTCCTGTGACGCAGCCATGCTCGGCGCGGTTGGCGGCCCGAAGTGGCAAGATGTTGCGCCGGAGATCCGCCCGAAGCCGGCCTCCTGAAGCTCCGCCAGTCACTGGGGCTCTTTGCAAACCTGAGGCCGATCTCAGTCCACGAAGCGCTGATTGACGCCTCCCCGCTGAAACCGGATGTCGTTCGCGGCGTCGATCTCGTGATCGTCCGTGAATTGACCGGTGGCATCTACTTCGGGAAACCTTCCGAGCGCTGGATGGACGACTCCGGGAGGCAGGCTGTCGATACGCTGCCCTATGGCGAGGTGGAGATCGCCCGCATTGCCGAACTCGCCTTTAGCATGGCCCGAACACGCCGTGGGAAAGTAACGAGCGTCGACAAAGCGAACGTCATGGCGACGTCCCGTCTGTGGCGCGAGGTTGTCTCGGAAGTTGGCGGGGATCACCCGGAGATCGCCCTGGAACATGCGCTGGTCGATTCTTGCGCCATGCGTTTGATCAGCCGGCCGCTCGACTTCGACGTCATGGTCATGGAAAACATGTTCGGCGACATCCTCAGCGACGAAGCGGCGGTGCTCGCCGGTTCTCTCGGGATGTTGCCCTCGGCGAGTGTCGGCGGCGGAGTTGCTGGACGTCAATTTGGCGTGTTCGAGCCGATCCACGGATCAGCGCCGGACATCGCGGGCCAGGGAGTGGCTAACCCCTGCGGCGCGATTCTCTCGCTGGCAATGCTGCTGCGCATTTCGCTCGGGCGCGAAGCTGAAGCAGGCGCTGTCGAGGGAGCGGTGGCTTCGGTCCTGGATGAAGGTGCGCGAACACGCGACATAGCAGGATCCGGCGCCTCGCTGTCGACGGCCGAATTTGGCGACCTCGTGCGTGACGCGCTGCGTGACCGGTTGAAGGCAGCCTGATTGGCTATTGCGCTCGGCGTCACCTGGTTTGAGGCGCTCGATGCGCGGCAAGATATCATCGATCTCGTCGATTTCATCGAGGTTCCCGGCTGGCTCCTGACGCCGGCCTTCGTTCGTCCTCACGAACGGATCGTCCTCCACAATCTGGACCAGGACTGGAGCATGGCGTCTCCAGATGCCATCGATGCTGGCTGGCCGGAACGCCTCCGTAACGCCATCGCCGTTACCCGCACTCCATGGTTCAGCATGCACCTCGGCTTCGCATGCGAGGAGGTGCGGTTCGAAAACCACATGCATCCCGAGAGCCCGCCACTTGATCGAGCCCTGCTGTTGGACCGGATTGTCCGTACCACGAACGCAGCACGCCGGGACTGCCCTTTGCAGCTTCTTCTCGAAAACCTCGACTATTGCCCCGAGGGAGCGTACGAGCACATATGCGAACCGGAGTTCATTTCCGAGGTGCTCGAACTGACCGGCGCAGGCATGCTCTTCGATCTCGCCCACTGGCGAGTGAGCGCAAGCTGGCTCGGCTTTGATCCAGTGGAGGCGTTAGAAATGCTCCCGCTGGATCGAGCCGTGGAAGTCCATCTCTCATCACCGCGGCCTCTGGATGACGGGATGGGTCGTTTGGAAGATGTGCATGAAATTCTCACGCCTGCGGACCTCGGGTTGTTCTCGGCGGTCTTGAGAAGATCATCGCCCCAGGCGGTGACGATCGAATATGCACGGGATCCCGACGCTCTCAAGGATCAGTTACAAAGCGTGCGTGACATCCTTGGCCCAGCGTGAGGAGGCTAGCTCTCTGCCACCCTCCGGCTGTCGCTGCTGCAACCATTCTCATCAGCTGGCCGGATACGCTATCATTATCCCAAGTGTGCAACTCAGGTTTTGACATGGTGCTAGAATCAGAGTGTAGTAACTGATCAATCGGTCAGAAGGGTCACAAAATGACAGCAACGGTAACCCCAGGCGTCACAATCACCGATGACGCTGTCGTACAACTCAGGAGTTTCCTGGAAGAGCAAGGCACTCCTGATTTTGCCTTGCGCGTATTCGTCGCTCCGGGCGGGTGTTCAGGTCTTCAGTACGGCATGTCGGTCGAAGAAGAGGTCGAAGACGGCGACACAATTATCGACACCCAGGGTGTGCGCCTCCTCATTGACGAGTTCTCGGCAATGTATCTTGGCGGGGCGGAAATCGACTTCGTCAACAGCCTGATGGGTGGCGGCTTCACAGTCCGGAACCCGAACGCCGTCGCGAGCTGCGCTTGTGGGCACTCGTTCGACGCTGGCGAAAATGCTAGCACGGCACAGGGCTGCGGCTGCGGCGCTTTCTAAGTCTCCCCAGAACTCTTTGAATCCTCAGGCGGGCGCCTTCTCATGCGCCCGCCGGTTGCTTTGATCTGGTTGTGTATCGACTCAAAGCTTCGTTAGAATCGGCCCAAATCGACAGCGAACGATTCTCAGCAGACACGGAGACTGCGCGGGCTTGACTAACCACCGAACGGATGAAGCACAAGACAAGCGATGTCCTGCGTGTGGAAGTTCAAACGTGCGCTGGGTGAAGCGTGGCTACGCCGGACGCGTCGACACAGCCGATCAATACGTCCTCTGCGCGGATTGCGGCGCAACCACCTACGAGATTATCTCCCGCTCCGAACGTGAACTTCGCGTGGACCGTCTGGAACCCGGGCGGCGCTTCAAGCACGAAGGCTCGGAATACATCGTCGCCCGGATTCTCAAGATCGGTCTGGACGAGACGCTCGTATATGTGCGGCCCGCCCCGGTGATGGCTTGACCACCGCTTGTCAGTCTCCGGCAACCAACACTTCTTCTAGAGCGGACGGTTGCTGGCGGTGGATTTCGGCGAGCGTCGTTGCCGCATGAACCTCTGCGCGGGTGTTCGCGACACCGAGCAACTCGAACATCTGCACAAATCGTTCTTCAAGCTCGCCGCAGATAGCGTCGAGCCGATCTTCCTCCATCGTCCAGAAGTGGCGTTTGAACGGTCCAAAAGCGCGTTTGCGCGTCTTGTAGATGAACTGGGCGTCGGTCTCGCCTTCCTTACGCTCGTGCGCCCGGTTAGCGTTCAGCCAGTTGTAGGCCGCCTCGCGAAGATCTGACGGCAGGGCGTTGCTCTCAAAGATCATGTTCTGGAATCCGGTGGCCAGATGCACTTCGCACGCGTTGGCCTCAGCGAAGAGGTGAAACGCCTCATCAGGCAACGTTGATGCGCCATGCTGAACTGCGCCTCCGAGCGAGAACTCTTCGCGCGCAACCTCAGATAGATCTCCGAGCGTCTTGAAATCGACCGCGACATCGGCAACCGTGCCGTCCGGCAGCGGTACCCCACCGTGACTGGTGCCGGTCTGAACAGAGATCTTGGACAGCCCGGACGCGGTCGATCCCATGAACGCGTTGAAGTGGTTCATGAACGCCCGCAGCTCTTCGACGGTCGAGTTCTCGGTGCCAACCTCGCCGATCTCACCACCGACCGAGACGTTGATCCCATCCGGCTGCTTGCGACGGATGAATTTGGTGATCTCGGCTGTCCGCCGCGCATTGTCTCGCTGCTGCTCGTTCTCAGACGGTAGCGAATAGTCGACGATCGTCGAGGCGTCCACGTCGATGTTGTAGAAACCAGCATTGATCGCTTCAAGCGCCAATCCTTCGACCGCGCGCACCTCCGTGTCCGCCCCCTGGCGGTAGTCGCTCAGACCCAGTTGGAAGTGATCTCCCTGAATAAAGATGGGCCCTTTGACACCCTCACGGATAGCTGCCGCCAGGATAGACGAGGCATATTCATGTGGACGTTGAGAGGTGTATCCGATCTCGGATCTTGCGATCTCGAAGATATGCTGGCCAGCATCGAGTGTCCTCGCGGCCCGAAAGACGGCCCGTGCGACGTCGTAGGTGATGCCTCGAATGTTGATGGCTGGCGTCGTCCGGTTCGTCCAGGCTCCCTGCCCTCCCGCGATGTAATACTCGTGGATCGAGGCCGGGCGCGCGCCGAGCGTCTGGGCAGTCTCCCAGATCAGCCAGCGAGCGATCGACATGACCTCTTTTTCGCCAAAGACAGCGTCAAAAGCCAGGCGGTCGGCGAGATGCTCACGAAGTCCATCAGGGTCGTTGATCTCGACTCCATCGGGTTGGATCGTGCCGTAGCGGCGAAAATCTGCCAGGAGATCCTCGACGCTCTGGTGTTCTTTTCCTTGACGTTCGCCACTCATGTTCATCCTCTTCTCTCATTACGGACCGCCCGCAGCCTAGCGGGCGGCACGGGAACCCTGCCATTCCATGATACTGCTATCGCTAAAGATAGCGATCAAACCAGGCGCAGATCCGCTCGAGGCGTTCAACCCGGTGCCTGGGCTGGCCGGTGCGGGACAACCCATGGCTCTCGTCGGGAAAGCGCACGAACTCGGCAACCTTTCCATGGAGCTTCAGCGCCGTGAAGAACTCCTCGCTTTGCGATATCGGGCAGCGCAGGTCATTCTCCGAATGTAGCAAGAGCAATGGAGTTGAGACGTTGGCAACATAGGTCAACGGCGAACGTTCGCGGTAGAAGTCTGGGTTCTCGTATGGAGAGCCCCCGAACTCCCAATCGTTGTAACTCCAGTTGATGTCGCTTGTGCCGTAGAGCGAAGCCCTGTTCGCGGTCGAACGTTGACTGACAGCCGCCCGGAACCTGTCGGTCTGCCCGATGGCCCAGTTGACCATGTACCCGCCGTACGAGCCACCGGTGATGCCGATACGATCCGAATCGACAAAACCCTGCTTTGCAAGATAGTCAGCCCCGGCCATGACGTCCCGATAGTCTGCCCCGCCCCAATCCCGCATCGTCCCCGCCACCCACTCTTGACCGTAACCAGTTGAACCGCGAGGATTGGTCATCAACACAACATAGCCGCGAGCGGACAGCAGTTGTATCTCGTGGAAGAAACCCTCTCCGTACATACCGTGAGGTCCGCCATGAACCTGGACGATTGCCGGATATCGCGCGGCGGCATTGAACGACGGCGGTTTTAGCAGCCAGCCATGCACCTCGACGCCAGGATCGCTTTCGAATCTGACCTCTTCGACGGCCGCGAGCTCTATCTGCGCCAGATAGTCCATGTTCATGTTGGTCAGCCGCCGTTCGTCCCGTCCGTCCCGCACAAACACTTCCGGCGGGTCGGACATCGTCGAACTGGCAAACGCGATCTTCCCATCGCTCGTCGCAGAGAAAGACTGGATGTCGCGACGGCCGGCCAGCAGCGGGCTCGGCGCGGAGTTGCCGCCGCAGTCGTAAAGATGCACGCTGCCGCTATCGCTCAACAACGTCCACACCCTCGTTGAGTCGTCGCTCCAGACTGGACGTTGCGCGGGCAAGCCGTATCTCGTGTCCGCCATCGCCGAATTGCCGGGTTCACGGTCAAGCGAGCCTAACAATCCGACATCCTCCCCCGTGTCGACATCATGCACGTAGAGATTGTCAAGCGTCGTGGGCCCGTAGGGCGCAACCACCGGATGTCCGATGTACGCCAATCGGGTTCCATCGGGCGACCAGGACGGCGATCCATACGACCCGTCACCTTGAGTCACTCGATCCAGTGCGCCGGTCTGGAGATCCTGAATCCAGATATCGGATCGGGTGCTCGCGTCACGATCATCCTCCCGGTTGGACACGAACGCTATCTTCGTACCATTGGGCGAGACTGCGGGTTGTGACGAATCCCAATCGCCGCTCGTAATCTGCTCGGCGTCGCAATCGTCCAACAGGACAACGCGGAATATCTGCTTTCTCCGGCCATCCCAGAATCCCTCGCCATCCATCCGATTGCGCAGCGTGCGGATAACCGTCGTATCGGTGTCGCTATTGAATTTATCACCGGCCTTGCGCACGAAGAAGATCGATTCTCCATCAACCGACCAGGCGATATCCGCGGCCGGATCGTCGCCGTGGCTCACCTGTCGTGACTCGCCTCCCGTAGTGGCGATGACATGCACCTGATTGCGACCGGTTCGGTTCGAGAGAAACGCCAGCGACGCACCATCCGGCGACCAGCGAGGGCTGAAGTTCAAGCAGTCGCCCGAGGTGTATTGGTACGGTTCCGACCCCCCATCGACATCCACCATCCAGATTGCGGACTTGTATCCATTCTTCGATTCATCGAGCTGGCTGACGACAAATGCCACCCGCTCGCCATCTGGGGATATCACAGGATCAGCCACCATACGGATGGCGAACAGATCTTCAATCTCTACTCGTTTCTCAACAGCCACGGTTGGGTTACTCCTCTATCCTCCAGCGGTGCTTCGAAAGCATTGTAGAGGAGTCAGGCGGCTTTCTGAAGATTGCCGACAACAGATTAGTGGTTGTTTAGAGCATTCATGGGGCATCATTGATTTGAAGTGTAGTGCCGCGAGCGAACTGGGGTTGGGGCGCAGTGTGGATGAAACGCGGAGTCAGACTAAACGAACGCGCCGACCAGATCATCGAGGATCTACAGTCGGGCCGACGTCCGCGCGTCTTCGTCGTGTCCGGACCTTCGGGCGTTGGAAAGGACGCGGTCATCCAGGCAATGCGCGTAACAATTGCCGCGATCTCCACTACGCGGTGACGGCAACAACCCGGCGCCGGCGACCCGGCGAGATCGACGGCGTTCACTATCACTTCATGGACAAGGACGACTTCGAGAGACTCGTAGAGGACGGCGAGTTCCTTGAGCACGCCGTCGTCTACGGAAATCTCTACGGGGTTCCGAAGCACCGCGTGCGTTCATCGCTTTCGTCAGGGCAGTCGGTTGTCATCAAAGTTGACGTGCAGGGCGCACGGACGATTCGCGAGATCGTCCCGCAGCGCGGTTCTCATATTCATCGTGCCACCGAGCATGTCCGAGTTGCTCCACCGTCTACGAGACCGTAAGTCGGATGACTTTGACGTCGTGATCCGACGCCTCAACACGGCAACACACGAACTCTCGGTTGCCTGGGAATTTGACTACATGGTGGTCAACGAGACCAACGAACTGGATGAAACCGTTGCGGCAATCGCGACGATTATCCAGGGCGAGTCATACCGGATCCATCAACCGGAAATTACGCTATGACCGTGTCTTCGACTTCGTCCTCATCCTTTTCAAGCTCGTGGGGATAGAAGAGCATCCGCACGCTCTCCATCCGGTCGAAAAACAGAAATCCGTCAAGGTGATCGATCTCATGCTGCAAAACACGGGCAACGATACCTCTCGCCCGAAACCGGATCATTGTTGCCCTCGATATCATGTCCTCGCACGATTGCCCAACTGTAGCGTTCCACCGGCCCCAGTAGATCTGGGAAACTCAGGCATCCTTCAAAGTCGGTCTCCCGTCCGCCGGCTTTGACGATCTCTGGGTTGAACAAGATCAGGTCAACATCTTCACTGATATCTTCGGCGTATCCAGCCGGAATCCGGGCCACAATCAGACGGATGTAATGCCCCACCTGGGGCGCGGCCAGCCCGACTCCGGACTCCTCCAACATCCTCTCGAACATGTCGCGCGCAAGCTGCTGGTGTTCTGGTGTAACTTCGGTTACCTGCTCGGACTTCCGTCGTAGGCGGTCGCTGATTCGGTTGAAACGTGGATCGGGTTCGACGATGAGTTCCAGTCTGGTCACTTACTCTCTACCTGTCCAAACAATCCGGTCGCTTCGATCGTCTATCAGTATATGAAAGTTGGGCGATCAAACGTGCTTCTACAGAAGGGTGACAGGGTCGACGTCCACAATCCAACCAGCTGGAATATGGACGTCGCTGACAACACGAAGACCCCCATCGCCGCGGACGAGAATCTGCCAACCGTACTGGCCGCGCCATTTCGCCGCGAATGCCGGAGCAGGACCGAGGATGTCAACTCCCTGAATCTCCGGCCGGCCGAGTATGAAACGCTCCAACTCCGCGGCCAGGGTATCAGCCCGCCGCTCCGCGGCATCACTGTCGCGGTCACGCACCATGAGCCGGATAAGGCGCTTGAATGGGGGATGCCCGTGACGTGCCCGAAACGCGATCTCTTCCCGGTAGAAATCCAGGTATGAGTGGGTGGCTGCCGTCGTAAGCGCGTAGTGGTCCGGCGAGAAGGTCTGAATAACGACCTCCCCGCCAACCGCCCTTCTGCCCGCTCGTCCGGCGACCTGCACCAACATCTGAAACGTTCGCTCTGCTGCGCGGAAGTCTGGCAGATGCAGGTACGTATCCGCGTTGACGATTCCGACCAGAGTGACGCCCGGAAGGTCCAGTCCTCTCCCGATCATCTGGGTCCCAACCACGATGTCGGCCTCATGTTCCTCGACCCGGTTCAGCAGCATTTCGTGCGTCGTCCCGCCACGCAGCGCATCCTGATCCCACCTAAGCACCCGGGCCTGGGGCAGCAGTCGTCGAACTTCGGACTCCACCCGCTGGGTGCCAGTCCCGAAGTAGCCTATGCTGTCGCTACGACACTCCGGGCAACGTCGCAACGGCGGGACGCGAAATCCGCACCGATGGCAGACCATGCGCTCCCCGGAACGATGGTAGACGAGAGGTATTTCGCAGAGCGGGCACGATGCCACATCGCCGCATGACCGGCACTGGACGAATGTCGACATTCCTCGCCGGTTCAGGAACAGGATCGTCTGTTCGCTGGCTTCCAGTCGCGCAGACATCAGTTGTCGGAGCCGGGCACTGAATAGCGTCGTATTCCCGCGCCTGAGCTCGTGGCGCATGTCGATCATTTCGATTTCCGGAAGCGGAATCGCCAGTGGACCGACGCGGCCAAATTGATCGACGGCCCGCTGCCCTACTCGCTCTGACAGATTCAGCCTCTTCCAGCCGCCTAGCTTTGCGCGATAGGTCGACTCGACGTCCGGTGTCGCACTGCCGAGAATCAGCGGGGCGCGATGAAGGTCCGCCAGTCTCATGGCGACCGACCTCGCATGGTACCTGGGCGGGGTCTCTTGCTTGTACGCAGACTCATGCTCCTCGTCCACAACAATGACTCCAATAGACGGAAGTGGCGCAAACAGTGCCGACCTTGGCCCAACGACAACGACCGGTTCACCGGATAACGCCGTCACCCAGTTGCGATACCGTGTGCGATCGTCCAGCGCCGAGTGCAGCACCAGCGCCTGACTACCGAACCTCGATGTCGCGCGCTCGATAACCTGACCGGCGAGCGAGATTTCAGGCACAAGGAGAATCGCTGACTTTCCGCTCTCCAGTACCTCGCCGATGACTCGAAAATAGACTTCGGTTTTTCCACTTCCGGTGACACCATGCAGCAAGAACCGCTGGGCAGAATTCTCCTCAATCGCGTGGTCGATCTGTTGAGCGACAACTTGCTGCTCCCCGGTCAGCTGGACAAATCGGACATCCTGCTGCTCGCTTCCGCGAGGGGGCTGCTCGGCAGCTTCTATCGCGATCAGCGAGCGTGAGGCCAGCGCATCAAGCACCGGCCGACCGGCGACTGCCTCAGACTTGAGCACGACTTCGAGCGGCATGGTCCGATCGGGCCGGAGTCGAAGACGGGCACGCAACCATTCATACGTTTCCACCTGTCGGAAGGCCCTCTCGGGGGGTGGATCCCCTCCCTCCAGCAGACGCACGACGAGCGGGAGATCTTTGGACTCTGGTTGACGATTGCGAACCCTGGCGACCCGTTTGAGAATCCCTTTTTGTTCCAATGCCGGCACGATCGTCGCCAGACTTGAGTCCATCGCCCGCCGCGCGCTCGCCAGCGTCATCGACTGGTTGGCCTCAAGTCGCTCAACAAGACGTAGCTGCATCGCCGTCAATTGTTTACGGTCGGTGTCATCGGGGGGCTGGATTAACTCGAGATATTCGACGGTCCTCGAACCAACGCCCGGAGGCAACATCGGCGACGCCGCTTCGAAAAGTGAGCAGAGCGTCTCCCCGGCCAGCCAGGTCGCCAACTGCCACTGGATATCCGACAGTTTGAACGCAGGTTCCACCGGCGCGTGGAGGTCGCGGACCCGGTACGTCGCGGCCGCGGGCGGAGCTCCCCAATCAACGACGACGCCCAGCGCGAGATTATTGCGAATCGGTATCCAGACCAACTGGCCAATATCAACCGACCCGATCAGGGCGTCCGGTACGCGATAGGTCAAGGTCGCATAGCGGTCGGCGAAATGCCCATCAGCCGCGACGTCAACATATTGCCCGGAGGTTAGCGAACAAATGTTCATGTTGGAAAGTATACGGTGGTCGCCAATTCCGAATCGAACGCTAGAGAATGCTCGCTATCTCTTCGCGCTTTGCGAACAGCGCGGGGGTCCCACCGGTGTGTAGAAAGAGCACCGTGTCTTTCGCCGTCAGCTTCCCACTATTGACATCAGCGAGGAGAGCAGCAAATGCCTTTCCGGTATAGACAGGGTCGAGGAATATTCCTTCCATCAGCGCCAATGTCTTGATTGCCGAGAGGGTTTCCCCGGTGGGGATGCCGTATCCAGGCCCAACCTGAGTGTCGTCGACGACGATGTCCGCACGTTCGATTCCAGTGGGCGCCTCGAGAAGAGCCTCTGTCTGTGCTATCAATTCCCAGCAGCGATCAATCTTCTGGTCGGCGTCCCCGGAAACCGCCACGCCGGTCAACCGGTACTCAGACCCGTACAGGGCGGCCCCGAGCACGACGCCCGCCTGGGTTCCGCCACTCCCGGCCGCGTGGTAGAGATGAGTCGCGTGAACGCCCTGGTCCCATAGCTGGGCGTTGAGTTCAAGTATCGCCGATACGTAGCCGAGAACACCAACTGGGCTCGAACCGCCGGAAGGCATCACATAGGGCACTTCACCCTGATCGCGGAGGTCGGCGGCAATTTCGTCCATCTTTGCCACCGGGTCGTCGGCGGAGGAAATGAGATGGCACCGGGCGTCAAGCAGCCCATCAAGCAGGTAATTGCCCTGAACCGGTGTGTGGGAATCCCCTCCGGTGAGAACCAGCTCAGCTTTCATCTTCCCCAGCCGGGCGGCCGCTGCTGTCTGCCGGCAGTGGTTGGATTGCACGCCGCCCATCGTGATCAGATGTGTTGCCCCTTGAGACATAGCGTCCGCGAGCAGGTACTCCAACTTGCGTGTCTTGTTCCCCCCGAACGCGAGACCGGTGAGATCATCGCGTTTGATCAAAATCCTCGGGCCACCAAGACTAGCCGAAAGGTTCGAAAGATCATGGAGTGGGGTCGGTAGCGTCGCGATGCGTTCCCGTGGAAATGCCGTGAGGCCCATCAGTACTGTTCCTTCCTTCATCACACCCTCGACCTTGCTCCGACATCGTAGTCCAGCGCGGGCGCCTACGCCCGATTGGTGGACAGTCCGGCGCAACGTCGTCCATAATCCGGATAGGCTTCGGCAGCGGGATGAAGACTGATCCCGCCTCGCAACGCAACGAAATTCTTGGAGAGGTTCGGGCAGTTCAATGGCACAACAGGCAGTAAGAAGCATCGAACAGGAATTCGTCGAGGAGTTCGACGGTTCGCGACAGCGGGCGATGGCCGCGCGGGAGATCTTCCCTTCCGGGGTTACGCACGATGTCCGCTTCGCGAAACCGTTTCCGGTCTATTGTGTCCGGGCGGAGGGTTCCAGAAAGTGGGATGTCGACGGCCATGAACTGATCGACTACGCCATGGGGCACGGCGCGCTGATTGCTGGCCATAACAACCCGGAGATCAAAGCGGTGGTCGCCGAGCAGCTTGAGCGCGGCACCCATCTGGGCGCGAGCACTGACTACGAACTGGCATGGGGAGATTGGGTGCAGCGACTGGTTCCCTCAGCGCAGCGTCTCAAATTCACGTCCTCCGGCACCGAATCCACGCTCCTGGGAATGAGGCTGGCACGAGCCTATACCTGCCGTGAGAAGATCATGAAATTCGCCGGCCACTTCCACGGCTGGCAGGATTATGCTCTCCCGGGTGAGAAGCCCCCCTTCAACATTCACGAGGTTCCCGGCGTTCCAAAGGGCACCGTGGACTCGGTCGTGGTGGCGCCAGGGCATGATATTGATTTTGTCGATCGGCGTCTGGCTGAAGGCGATGTCGCGGCCGTCATTATTGAGCCAAGCGGCGCCTCGTACGCGACGATTCCCTTGCCTGAAGGATTCCTGAAGGAACTCAGAGCGGTCACCCAGAAGCACGACACACTGTTGATCTTCGATGAAGTTATCACCGGTTTCCGCTGGGCGCCCGGCGGGGCTCAGGAACGTTTCGACGTACTTCCCGACATCACCACGATGGCGAAGATCGTCGCCGGAGGGTTGCCTGGTGGTTGCGTGGCTGGGAAGCAACCGATCTTCGACATGCTTGAGATCAAGAACGACCCGCAATGGAATTCGCTCAAACGCATCGGGCATCCAGGAACATACAACGCGAACCCGCTCAGCGCTGTCGCTGGCGCGAAGTGCCTTGAAATCGTGTCCGATCCAGCGGTGCAGCAGCACTGCGACGACATGGCCGCGCGCTTCCGTGCTGGCGCAAACGACGTTCTGGTGAGCAATGACATTCCCGGATTCGTCTACGGTGAAGCGTCCGTCTTTCATATCATGCTCGGCGAAACCTGCGAAAACATGACCGCGGGCGACCTGCGGATGCCGGTGGGCGTGTCACCAGAAAAGCTCAAGTCAGGCCCGGCCCCGGAACTTGAATTGGCACTGAACTGTGGGATGCTGCTTGAAGGCGCTCACTTGTTCCATGGTGGAGGACTACTGAGCATGGAACACACGCCCGCCGATATCGACAAGACTATCGACGGATTCAAGTGCGCGGTTATCCGTATGCGAGACGAAGGTCTCTTTGAGATGTAGCCTCTACTAGGTAAAGCGTGTCCCAACCAGCAGACGAACCGTCAGCCTGGACGCAGGAAAGTTCTTTCACGATACAGCGCTCAACCGATCGGTTGAGCGCTGTATCGTCTCCGCGCAAGAGCACGCTTCGAGCCAAAGCCGAGACCTGATTACAAAGGAGTTGATCACTGAACCAGCGTGTCATTTCGGCCCACCACACCGATGAAACGGGTCGAGGCAGTTTCCGGGTGCCGTAACCCTCTCGTGTGACTGAGATCTACCCGGCTACACGAAAGTGTCGTCAGCGCCTCCTCGCGCTGACAGGCAAGTCGCTGATCACACGGGCATTCGGTCTAACTACTGGTTCGATCCGCTTTCGCCTGTTGGACAATCTCCCGAATCTGGTCCTGGTGCGAGGCATCATGCATCAAACCACGGAGAAATGCCGCTTTGGCATTGATCTCGCCCGTGTTCGGCGATGGCGCATAGGTTACGTCAAAGTGCGGTTCGTCCGGCCAGACATCAAGCAGCGCCAGTCGCATTCGGCGACTTTCTTCCAACCGGTGGCGACACTGATCGATCGTCTTCACGCTTTGCCATGGCACTTCGTATCTCGGGCGATCCATAAACGGGACGCCGCGCGCCAACTGCGTACCGGTGAAGCCGTATTCCTCCCCCGAAGCGGTAGCGTGGACAATCACGTGGCCAAGCGTCCAGGAAATGCCTTCCTCGCTTGGATCAGATGCGGCTGGATCGTATGCGTCAGGATCGTGCGGCACGAACGTCACATCATCATCCGTGCATCCCTCTATCGACGAGAGCATCTCATCGATCGAAGCGTTCGTCAGGTCCTTGAGATCCTGCACGCTCAGTGCATCGCCGATCTCTTGCAATGACGTGCCCTGCTCGCGCATTGCTACAATATCGATCATAATACCCTCACTCAAGTTTCATGTTATGTCGAGGCTCGACGCGCAAGCCACTCCAACCGCAGCAGACATGCGCGCTACCGAGCACAATCAAAGATCAGGCGGTGGCCGGATGACCACCGCCTGCGTTTTACGTCGTTGACTCGTGCAACCGCTTAGTCAGCCGCGACGAGCGACTTCACACCGACAGCGGAGCGCCATTCGGGTCGAATCCCGCTTACTCCGCGGAACGAATCATTGAGCAACTCTTCAAGCCGTCGAGTAATCGGACCGATCTCACCGTTGCCGACGGTGTACTTGTCAACCGAAGAGATCGGGGTGATCTCGAAGGCGGTGCCGCACATGAAGATCTCGTCCGCGATGTACAACTCCGTACGATCGACGGCGCGCTCGACGACTTCAAGTCCCATCTCGTCGCGGGCAAGCTGGATCAGCGCGTCACGCGTGATGCTCTCGAGGATCGACTGGGTCACATCCGGCGTGATCAGCTTTCCATTGCGAACGAACATGACGCAGGAACCGCCGCCTTCGGCGATCTTGCCCTGCTGGTTCATGATCAACGCGACATCGTAGCCGTTCATCGACGCTTCCATACCGGCTAGCTGGCCATTGCGGTAGTTGGCAACGTTCTTGATCCGTGGCGGCATCACATTGTCCGAAATACGCGTCCAGGAGGAGACGCATGCCGAAACGTGGTTGCCGCTCAGGAGATGGGATGGGTTCGGTCGGGTGTTGATCAGAATGTCTGTCGATCCGCCGTGGCTCGAAAAGCCTTTGCCGCCACCTTCGCCGCGGTAGACCAGCGGCCGGATGTATGTGTCTTCGCGGACGTCATTCGCTTTGAGGAGCTCAATGATCTGCTCGGTGAGTTGCTTCGATGGACCAGGCGGGCTCATGGCGCATCATCTTCATCGACTGGCCCAAACGCTCCATGTGCTCGGGGAGCCTGAAGACGAAGCAGCTCTTCCTGGTCGGCGTTCCAGTAGGCCCTGATGCCTTCGAAGACCGCGCCGACAGCCGACCAGCCGATCGCGGTTACATGAACGGTGGCGTTGTCCCACTCGACGAGCTCGCCATTTAGCCATAGATACTTCGGATTCGCCACAGATTCGTCTCCTTCAGTCCAGTCCGCACCGGCGCAGACCCTGCCAATCGCTTATTGATAAGCATTGTATGTTATCGGAAGTCAGGGCGCATGCAGAGAACGTCGCATTTATCGAGACACCGGGCATCCGGTCGGGCCACGGCCTTACGACAAGGTAGCATCGATTTCTCAGAACCTTGCGCCAAGTGGGCAGTCTACCGGAGGAACGGCTCTGGCTCGTGGATGAAAAGACGGCGCGGGACGCCGTTGACCCGGTCCTGGAAATGATGTCCTGTCTGGGACGAGCGAAGAAGGGGAAGCCTTTCGGCTTCCCCTTCACGGACTATCGCTTCAAGCGCTGTCGAATCAGACTATGATTCTCGGCCCTCGATCACAATGCCCTTCCACATCGAGACGTAGATGTTGCCATCCGGCACGATGAAGCCCTGCTGGTTGACCGGGATGCCGGTCACCCATGGCTTGAATGTGTAGTAGGACACCCGATAGGTCGTCGGGATATATGCTCGATCCTCCTGGATGATCTTCTCGCATTCACGATAGATCTCCAAGCGAGCTTCCGGATCGGGCTTCTTCCTTGCCTTTGATCGTCAATTCATCGAACTCGGCGTTCGACCATGCCTGCCGGCGCCCGGTGTCGCGGACGGAGTAGAACATGTCGAAGTAGCCGTTGTTGGGGTCCGGATAATCATAGAACCAGCGGATGAAGATGAGCTGGAGTTCGAGATTCCAGAGGGCGTCGCGGAACGTGCGCGCCTCCATGATCTCGATCGCCACGTTCATGTTCAGATTCTCCTGGAGTCTGAGCGGCGATATCTTCGGCCATGATCTGTGAATTGTGCTGCTCTTCACGAAGAGTCAGCGTGATATCCGGCCAGTTCGCACCGCCTTCAAACTCGGTGCCCTCAAGCGCCGCCATCGCAAGCTCGGGATCGAACTTCTGGATGTCGGTGATCTCGGGATCGTCGATGAATCCGAAGAGCCCGGGCGGCATCATCGAGTACGCGGGCTGGCCCTGGCCGCTGGTGACTTCGACAATTCGGTGCCGATCGATCGAGTGCGATACCGCGGTTCGGACTTCAATCTGATCGAATGGTGCGATCGTAACCTGCGGCGTCAGAAACCAGATGCCCGGGTAGACGTAGCGAATGAGTTCGCTGCTCATCTGGGCATCGTCGCGGACTCGCTCGAGGTCTGGACCCGGAACCAGCGCCCAGTCGACTTCGCCGGCCTCATATGGCAGTAGGCCCTGCTGCGCCGGAATAATCGGCCGACAACGGTCTCAAGCCGGCGATGTTCTCGGCGTCCCAGTAGTTGGTCGTTGCGAACCAGGTATCGAACGTCGTGTTCCCACTCGGTCAGCAGGAATGGTCCGTTGAGACGTCACGGGCTCGCCGATCTGACCTGGATCGGTCCAGTTTGGACCAAACTCCTCGACCGACTGGCTGGTGGGCGGGCACCATCGCAACATAGGACGCGATGATCGGGAAAAGGCCGCGAGGGCCAATCATTTCGACTTCGAGCGTCCAGTCATCAACTACCGTCACGCCAAGTTCTTCGGGATCCATACCCTCGAGGTTGATCTCCTGGGCGTTCTTGATGTCGTAGGCGATCGAGGCGTACGGCGCGGCCGTCTCCGGCGTCAACAAGCGCTTCCAGGACCAGGCGAAGGTTTCGGCAGTCACCGGAGAGCCGTCAGTAAATCCGGTGTTGTCAGGGCGAATGTTGTAGGTCCAGACAGTCGCGTCGTCGTTTGGCACCCAACTCTCGGCCCAGTCCGGTACGGCAACAAAGTCCGCGTCGAAGGTTGCGACACCCGCCCAGATCTGAGCGACGCCGTTGCAATAGAGATCCGCATTGAAGTCGTGGCTAGCCGCGTCGGAGGTGGCGTACAGGTCGTAAAGTATCTGCTCGTCCTCCGAGGTGGAGCCGCTTACCTCTGTAGCCGTGGGCTCGTCTGCCATTTCCTCGGTCGCGGTCTCCTCGACCTCTTCTTCGGCCGTCTCGGCTTCTGTCGCGTCCTCGGATACTTCTTCTTCGGCGGTTTCAGCTTCGGTCGCTACGTCGCCGCCGGAATCGGAGGCGGTGTTGGTGGCATCGCCACCATCATCATCATCATCGTCATCGCCGCCACAGGCAGCGAGGAGCGACGCTGCGGCCGGCCCCGACACCGCTGCAGCCGCGACTTTCAGAAATGTTCGGCGGTCGACGCCGATGCCGCGCAACCGCTTTTCAAGCAGTCGAATCTGTTCTTGATCGATCTGGATCATAGGAAACACGACTCCTTCGGTAGGGTGAGGCCGCGCCTCGCCAGTCCTCTACGAGAGAGGCGTTCTCCCGCGCCCCCGGACCTGCTCGGTGAGCCTTCATCAATCCAACTGTGCCAACAAATGCGTCACTGCCGGTCAGTCGCCGTCCCGACTGCCCCTCCTCTCTATCAGATGCCCGAAGTTCCGAGCGACAAAGAGTGGACAGCAAACAACCGGCTGGCAACGTCATTACAATTGCCTAATCAGGGTACGTCTGAACGCCTCCAATCGGTTGCATCCGACCTGGATCTCAGGTGGCATAGTGACAGGAAACCCAGTGCCCCGGCTCAAGTTCCCGCAACTCTGGTTCACGCTCCGAGCAATCGGGCCGCGCCACCGGGCAACGAGGATGGAAGTAGCATCCACTCGGCGGGTTCGCCGGGCTGGGAACGTCCCCCTCAAGGATGATCCGGTCTCGCTGGCGTGTCGGATCCGCCACCGGGACTGCTGAAATGAGCGCCTGGGTATAAGGATGTCGTGGATTTTCCGTGACCGCGTCCGAAGTGCCGATTTCGACAAGCTTTCCAAGATACATGACACCGACACGATCCGCGATATGGGCAACCACGGAGAGATTGTGCGCGATGAACATGTATGTGAGATTGAATTCCCGCTGAAGATCCTTTAGAAGATTCAGCACCTGGGCCTGGATCGACACGTCAAGTGCAGAAACTGGCTCATCACAGATGATCAGGTTTGGATTGAGTGCAAGCGACCTTGCTATACCGATGCGCTGCCGCTGGCCGCCAGAAAATTCATGCGGGTAACGATTCGTGAAATAGGAGTTCAATCCGACAACACGCAACAATTCACGAACTCGGTCCTGACGCTCGTCTTTGCTTCCAACGCCGTAGATGTTGAGCGGTTCGGCAATGATCGAACCAACGGTCATTCTGGGATCAAGGGATGCGGACGGATCCTGGAAGATCATCTGCATTCCCCGGCGATGTTGCCGGAGCTCGTTCGATCCCATCCGAGAAATGTCTGCGCCGTCAAAGACGATGCGGCCATCGGTGGGATCGTATAGGCGAATGATCGTCTGTCCCAGTGTGGTCTTACCACAGCCTGACTCACCGACGAGGCCGAAGGTTTCGCCCCGACGAATGGTGAATGAGACGTTGTCGACGGCGCGGATGACCTGGTGTTTGCGGCCCAGAAAGCCGCCACCGAGCTCGAAGTACTTCTTGAGCCCTTCGACTTCGAGAATAGTATCTCCGCCGCCATTTGACGGTGCTTGAAGCTCGGCTGTCTGCGTATCCACGTTATCTCTCTCCGCCATCAGTACAATCCCCGATCACAGCCTATGAGCAGGTTCAACTCGCTACGCCATCGGTCGGCGACACGGCATACTCACCTTGCGGGAACCAACACCGGGCAAGCTGTCCTGGCGCGACCTCGGCTAGCGGCGGCGATTCCTCGCACTTCTCCTGGCGGAATCGGCACCGCGGGCGAAATCGACAACCGATCGGCGGTTCAAGCAAGTCTGGAGGTAATCCGGGAATCGGAACAAGCGCCTGCTTTACATTGTCGCCTAACTGGGGGACGGAGTTGAGCAGCCCAATCGTATAGGGGTGCTGCGGTTGTTTGAAGATCCGCCGGGCTTCTCCGGTCTCGATGATCTGCCCGGCATACATGACGTTGACTCGCTCGCACACCTCCGCAACGACGCCTAGATCGTGCGTAATCAGCATGATCGCGGTGCCGACCTCGCGATTGAGCTGCAGCATCAGATCGAGAATCTGGGCCTGGATGGTCACGTCCAGGGCTGTCGTTGGCTCGTCAGCAATCAGCAGCTGGGGGTTGCAGCCGAGCGCCATCGCAATCATCACCCGCTGCCGCATCCCGCCCGAGAACTGGTGCGGATATGCGCCCAGGCGATCTTCCGCGCCAGGTATCCCGACACGTTGTAGAAGCTCAATCGCGCGCTCTTCGGCCTCCCGTTTTGACATTCCCAGGTGCAAGATGAGTGGCTCGGTAAGCTGATCGCCTATCGTAAACACTGGATTCAGAGAGGTCATCGGGTCCTGGAAGATCATGGCGATCGAATTGCCGCGAACCGCGCGCATTTCGTTCTCGCTGAAATCGAGAAGATTTTCCGGCCCTTCCCCGCGATCAAGCAAGATCTCTCCCTCGACGATTCGCCCTGGCGGGCTGGGAATGAGCCGCATGATCGACGTCGCGGTGACGCTCTTCCCACAGCCGGATTCGCCAACTATCCCGAGAGTCTCTCCCTCACCGATATGCATCGAAACCCCGTCGACAGCATAAACAACACCCGCCCGGGTAAAGAATTGCGTCTTCAGATTCTTAATGTCGAGGACCTTGCGGACCACCACTCACCCCTTTTCACCCACCCCTTTTAGGGCTAGTGCGTGCTCGGTCGAACTAACGAACTGTCCAACCCAGCTACTCGTTGAGACGAACATCAAGAGCATCCCGCAGCCCGTCGCCCAGGAATGTAAACGCGAGCATTGTGAGCGCGATCGCAAGACTCGGAAAGAGCATAAGGTGCTGGACCGAGCGAATGTATTGCTGTCCAACGCCAACCATTTGGCCCCAACTCGCCTGCGGCGGGCGTATGCCAACGCCGACGAACGATAGGGCGGCTTCGATAAAGATCGCAACCGGAATTCCAAATGTCAGCGCGACGATGATCGGGGTCATGCTGTTCGGAAGCATATGACGCATGATGATGTACAGAGGACCAGCTCCTGCGACGCGCGACGCCTTGACGTACTCCTGCTCGCGGATGGTCAACATCTGTCCCCGGATCAGGCGCGCCATCGTCACCCAGCCGGTCAGGCCGATCGCCAGAAATATGTTCGCCATACCGGGCCCACGCAGGTTCACGATTAGAAGCACCAGTAAGAGCTGGGGGATCGCGTACACGACATCGACCCCGCGCATCAGGAAGTTATCCGTCCGCCCACCGAAGTAACCAGCAAGTGAGCCAATCGGCAAGGCAATCACAAGCACGATCAATTGAGCAACGACGCCCACCAGCAACGATACCCGCGCGCCATACATCATCCGACTGAATACATCGCGCCCGTTCTGGTCGATACCCATCGGAAAGTACCAGGAAGGCTCCGCAAGCCTCAGGTCGACAGACACCACTTCACCTTCGCCATATGGCGCGATAACCGGCGCAAACACGGCAATAATCAGGAGAACGATGACGATAATCATCCCGATCAGGGCGAGACGATTCCGCACAAGCCTGCGCCAGGCATCTCCCCACAAGCTCGCTTGTCGAGTCGGCGCCGCCTCGGCCGCCTCAGCGAGCAATTGGGCTTGACTTACCTGCTCGTTGCTCTCGCCAACCGACATGAGCCTCCCCTTTCGTTCCCCGCTATTTGCGCACTAGGTCAGACGAATTCTCGGATCGATCGCGCCATAGGCGACGTCCACGACCAGGTTCATGATCGCCAAAAATACGCCGTACAACAGCACCACGGCCAAAATCATCGGTTGGTCTTTCGCTCGCATGCTTTCGACGAAGAACTTGCCCATGCCGGGCACCGCGAAGACTTGTTCAACGAAGAACGACCCGGTCGCGAGGGCCGCCAATAGTGGACCAAGCAACGTGACCACGGGAATGAGCGCGTTCTTGAGCACGTGCTTGACAATGACCTTCCGTTCAGCCAGACCCTTCGCGCGCGCAGTTCGCACGTAGTCCGACCGAATAACATCGATCATGCTGGATCGCGTATAGCGCGCGATGATCGCGAGCGGCCCGGCGCCGAGAGCAATCGTCGGCAATATCCAATCTTTTGGAGACTCCCAGCCGCCTACGTTGAAGAATGCGTCAGATCCGGTCCAGGCCGGAATCCAGAACACAAAGAGCAGTATCAGAAGGATCGCGAGCACGAAATTGGGGACAGAATAGAATAGTACCGCCAATGTGACACTGAAATAGTCCATTGGCCCGTTCTGGTTAACCGCGGCTAGAACCCCCAGTATCACCCCCCCGACGGCGGCGAAAGTCAGCGCCATCACGCCCAGATGAAAGGAGATTGGGAAAGTCCGGCGGATAATGTCCCCAACCTCTTGAGTCCGGCGAACGTAGGATTCACCAAAATCCCCTTGCAGCCCGCGCCACATATAGTTCGCGTATTGCACGGGGAGCGGCTTATCGAGACCGTACTGCTTTTCAATTCGCTCGATGTCTTCCGGGCGCAGATTGTTCGCACCCTCGGGCTGGAATGGGCTTCCCGGAGTCGCCTGGATCAGCAGAAACGTCACAATCGAAACGGCGAAAATCGTCGGGATGAACCACAGTATCCTGCGAAAGATGAAGTTAATCACGATTTCCCCGTCCTTCCGATCATCACTTCAACGGCCAACATGAGCGGTACATACAAGAAATCAAGCTGGTTAGTTAGATTGCTCAGGTTTCCATCGGCGGTGCAATCAGCGCGTCCCGCAACCGGCACTTACCCGGCGTCCGCATTATCGTTCGTATGCGCTTGAGCCTACCATCCCCGGTACGATCCGTTGAGGTCGCGCACGACACCGTCGCAATATTCATCCATGTAGCTTTTGCATTACGCTCGGGCGGCACTATAACAGGCCACATTTCGACCGTCAACTTTGTTGCTGTCAGCCATCTAACGTACGCCAGCGCATCGGTTGTCGGATGTTAGGTTGTGTTCCCGTGAAAGACAAGCGCCGCAGCGCCGTACAACCCGGTGTGCGAACCCAACGCCGAGCGTCGCACCTCGAGATCCTCGACCAGATCCGGAAGAGCGAATCGAGCCAGAGCGCGTCTAGCGGGATCGATCAATGCCTCGCCGATGTTTGCAAGTCCGCCCCCAATGATGATGATCTCTGGATTGAAGATGTTGACGAAGTTCCCGAGCCCTGCTCCCAATGCATAGCCAGCGTCGTGAATCACTTGCGCCGCGACGGCGTCGCCCGTCCCGACCGCGTCATCGACATCCCGCGCAGTGATGGGCCGCCTCGCAGCGACCTGAGATAGGTAATGACTGCGGTCCGAATCGGCGAGATGCTGGCCATCCCGCGCGATCGCCCATCCCGAGCAGTACGCCTCCAGACATCCCAGGGATCCGCACGTACAACGCGGGCCAACGAAATTGATTGTCGTGTGTCCCAGCTCGCCTCCCATCCCATCGATGCCATCGATCAGCTTACCCTCGGCTATGACACCACCACCGAGACCAGTGCCCAGCGCGACATAGACCAGATTCTCGACGTTGCGCGCAGCGCCAAAGTAGAACTCTCCGAGCGCCTGGGAGTTCGCGTCGTTGCCCAGACTTACGTCTCTTCCAGTCAGCTTCTTGAGTTGATCACGCAACGCGACTTCATTCCATCCGGGCAGATTCGGGGCGTAACGAACGACTCCACGAACTGGATCGAGCGGGCCAGGCGCGACGACGCCGACTGCAACATCGCCGCCCAGATGCTGATCCGTGGCGGCAAGGTCGATCATGCGCGCGATACGCTCGATGACCGCGGAAACGCCTTCGTCGCCTCTGGAAGACTGCCGGGAATCAAAGCGCATCGTTCCTTCGCGGTCGATGACGCTACAGCGCAGGTTGGTGCCGCCAAGATCGACTGCTATGGCTAGATCGTCCATTTGCTCGCAGCTTTCCAAGTCGGGGGCAGGGTTCGCTAGCTAGCTCAGGCTAGTCGCTAGCGCGCTATCCGGTACCGGATCAACGTGGCAAGGACGACAAATCCATCCTTCCACGAAATCTTCTTGCCCTCCCACGGCTCTCGTCCGGTGTACGAAACCGGCACTTCGTAGATCCTCACACCCTGCCTCAATATCTTGGCCGTGATTTCCGGATCTATACCCCACCTCTCTTGCTGGATATCGAGGCTGCCGGCAAGCTCGCGCGTGACCACCTTATAGCAGGTCTCCATGTCGGTCAGCGTCGTGTCGTAGAGGATGTTTGTGACGAACGTCAGAAAGCGATTGCCCACGGCGTGCCAGAAATACATCGCTTTATGTTCACCGAGAAAGCGTGAACCATAGACCGCCTGGGAACGCCCTTCGAGAATCGGCCGGAGTAATGTGAAGTAATCGCGCGGATCATATTCGAGATCAGCATCTTGAATCAGGACGATGGCGCCTCGAACGTTCGCTAGCCCTGTACGCACCGCGCCGCCTTTCCCAAGGTTTCTCCGGTGCCGGAATAACCGAGTATCGCTCGCGGACGCTTCAGATTTCAGAATCTCCCAAGTGCCGTCGGTCGACGCGTCGTCGACAATAATGAGTTCTTTCGGAATATCTACCGCCCTGACCCGCCGGAGAAGCTCCTGTACCGTGTCACGCTCGTTGTAGACGGGAATGATTACAGACAAGAGCCAATCGTCATCGAACGGCAACGGGAATCGGCTGGCGCTTTCGGTGTACAACCCGTCGTGACCCTTCGTGCCTTAGCGCCGCCAGAACGAATGCCGGCTGGCAGCGATGAACCAGCCGGCGAGTCTACCAAAGCCTCAGCTAGCTGGCGACGGCTTCCGGTTCAGCGGAAGTAAGCGCCTCACGATGGTTGCAGGTTTGGCATTTCTGCAGCGTCCCGTTCCGGTTTGCGACGACCATCACCCCGCCGCACTCTGGGCAGGTTTCGCCAGTTGGTTTCGACCATGCCGCAAATTCACATTCTGGATACCGTTCGCACCCGTAAAAGACTCGTCCGCGTTTGGTCCGGCGCTCCACAAGCTCTCCCTGTTTGCATTCCGGACAGGTGACCCCGATGCGTTCGAGGAATGGCTCTGTAAAGCGGCACTCCGGGAATCCACTGCAACCAATGAACTTCCCAAATTTTCCGAGCTTATACACGAGCGGCTTACCGCATTCCGGGCATGTCTCCCCGGTGGGTTCATCACGAATCTGGACCTTTTCCATCGTCTGCTCAGCCCTGCTCAGCGTCGCGGTGAAGGGTTCCCAGAACTCATCGAGCATCGGAACCCATTCCCGGTCGCCGGACGCAATCTCATCGAGTTCTTCCTCGAGGCGCGATGTGAATTCCAGGTCGACGATCGAAGGGAAGTGCTCGACAAGGATGTCGTTGATCACAAACCCGAGTTCGGTCGGAACCAGCTTGCGGTCTTCGAGCGTCACGTAGTTGCGCGAAACGATGTTCTGGATAGTCGGTGCATAGGTGCTCGGTCGTCCGATCCCATATTCTTCCATCGCCTTAACGAGGGAAGCCTCAGTGTAACGTGGTGGCGGTTGGGTCCAGTGCTGTTCTGGTAAGAGCCGGTTTAGATCCAACCCCTCACCCTTGGCGAGTTCGGGCAACGCGCTCCGATCGATCTCATCTTCCTCATCGTCATCACGGCCCTCCCGATACACGGCGAGGAACCCTTGAAATTTGATGACCGAACCGGTTGCCCGGAACTGATATGGCCGCGAGCCGTCGGAGAGTATCGCGTCGATGTCGACCCGGGTCGCGTCGAAGAGTGCTTCACGCATTTGGCTCGCCATGAAGCGCTGCCAGATCAATCGGTACAGTCGCAGCTGTGGACCGCTCAAATGCTTCTTGAGCACGTCCGGGTGACGCATTGGATCGGTCGGACGAATAGCCTCGTGCGCCTCTTGGGCACCTTTTGAACGTCGCGCGTACACCGGCGGCTTGTTGGGCAAGAGTTCTGTCCGGAAGTGAGCCTCGATCGCCTCACGCGCCCGCTGCTGTGCTACCGCCGCAACGTTGGTGGAATCGGTGCGCATGTAGGTGATCAGGCCTGTCGTTCCCTCCGAACCAACATCGACGCCCTCGTAGAGTTCCTGAGCTATCTGCATCGTTCGACGGACGTTGAAACGAAGCTTTCGTGAAGCTTCCTGCTGGAGAGTACTCGTGGTGAACGGCGCCGCCGGCCGGCGCCTCGACTCCCGAACCTGGACATCCGCTACTTCCCAACCCGCGCCATCGAGCCGGGAGACTATCTCCTCGACGATGCTGCCGTTCGGGAGTTCAGCTTTCGTTTCATCGACCCGGTTGAGCCGCGCCTTGAAAGACGGCGGCTCCTGACCGTTCCGGTTCTGCTTCGAGAGATCCGCGTCGAGGGTCCAGTACTCGGTCGGATCGAATTCGTTGATCTCGCGCTCACGCTGGACAACGATCCGCAGAGCCGGGGACTGGACGCGTCCAGCCGAGAGCCCGCTTTTCACCTTCTTCCAAAGGAGTGGTGAAATCGAGTAGCCCACCAGCCGATCGAGGATTCGCCGGGCCTGCTGGGCATCCACGAGGCGCGTGTCGATTTCCCTCGGATTCTCCATAGCAACCCTGATCGCATCTGGTGTCACCTCATGAAAGACCACACGTTTGAGCGGGATGTCGGCGGCGGGACTTGTCGCCTCGACGAGGTGCCAGGCAATAGCCTCGCCTTCCCTATCAGGATCGGTTGCGAGTATGAGTTCACGAGCGTTTCCGACGAGTTTCTTGAGCTCCTTTACGCGGGCTGACTTATCGCGAGGGATCAAGTATCTGGGCTCAAAGTCATGGTCGACATCAACACCGAGAACGCTCTTTGGCAGATCTCGAATATGTCCCATTGATGCCTGCACATCGTAGGCGCGACCCAGGTATCTCCCAAGCGTGCGGGCCTTCGCTGGTGACTCGACGATGACGAGCCGCTTTTTGGCGGCCGAGCGGCTCGATGCGCCCGACCCTTTCTTCGTCTTCGTTTTTCTTGCCATGTTCTCCCACTATTATCGATATCTTGAAACAGTCGTACGTACGCAGCTTCTTCGCGATGTCTCAACTGTAACAGGTTCGGATTCGCGTGGTACGGAACCGGGATGATGCCACATTCGGCTGACGTCTGCGAGGGAGCAGGACAGGTTAGGTGCGGACGTAGTATCCGGCTCCCTGCTGCCGGACTAGCCCTTTTAACTCGAGGGACATCAGCACGCCCGTCGTCTCCTGGATCGTGATTCCGCTCTCGCTGCACAATTCGTCGACGTGCCGCGGGTCTGCTCCGACAAGCTCATAGAGACGGCGTTCCGCGTCAGATTCTGGAATCTCCAAACGCGTCTGGACCGCGGCGCGAACGGCGTCAACCGAGAGGTCATCGAGGATATCCTGCGCCGAAGTCACCAGAACCGCGCCATCCCGAATCAGACCATGGCAGCCAGCACTGGCTGGTGACCGCGCCGAGCCCGGCACCGCATAAACGTCCCTTCCCTGATCCGCCGCGAACGAGGCGGTGATGAGCGCACCGCTCCGCAATGGCGCCTCGACCACGAGCACCCCCTGAGAGAGACCACTGATGATCCTGTTTCTGGCAGGAAAGTTGCGGGCGTCTGGCTTGGTGCCCAGTGGATACTCACTGATTACGGCGCCGTCGTTGACAACACGCTCCGCCAGCTTTCGATTCCGCGATGGGTACAAGACATCCAATCCCGAGCCAAGCACCGCAATCGTGCGACCGCCGCCGTCCAATGCCGCATGATGCGCGACGGTATCGATTCCAACCGCAAGCCCGCTCACAACAGTAACGCCCGACCGCGCCAGGTCGAGCGCGAATCGCCTGGCCATATCCGCGCCATAGGGGGTAGCCTTACGCGTTCCGACGATCCCGATTGCCAGTTCATCCTCTGGACGAATGTCACCACGAACATAGAGAATGGCTGGCGCATGTGGAATCTCACGCAGCATCCGGGGGTAGCGTTCATCATCGACGATGAGCGGGTTCGCGTCGGCGAGGTGCACGTTCTTCAGCTCGGTTGCCGGGTCGATTACCCGTCTCGCCTCTGCAATAGCGCCAGCCGCACGATCGGTAAGACCCATCGCTCTCAGATCAGCCGGGCTCGCCGTCCACGCATCGGCGAGCGAGCCAAAAGCATCGCGCAGTGCAATCATGGTTGCGGAACCAACACCAGGAATACGATGAAAGCCAACCCAGAATGGCACGTCGGCTTCGAACTTCACAGGCCGTTCCCTCCGCAGTTTCAGAGTAGACAGTCTAGGCGTCGGAGTGGCAAGCGTCAATTGCGCCCCTGCACCGGGCGGTCACGGTACAATGCCCACCTTATCGGGACCAGATGGCAAGTGGCCCGGCAGTGTTTTGATCAAGGAGGATGGAAATCCCGTGAAGATCGATCTCTTACCCTACGCCTACTTCAGAGGCGAAATCGTCCCAATCGAGTCCGCAAAGGTCAGCATTGCAACCCATGCCCTGCAGTATGGCACCGGCGCGTTTGCCGGCATCCGGGGGTATATTGATGCCACAGGTGAGTCGCTCAACATCTTTCGACTTACCGACCACACGAAGCGCCTGATGGACAGCGCCAAGCTGCTACGCGCGGATCTCTCCGTCGACGCGGCGGGAGCCGCCAGAGTCATCGAGGATCTGACACTGAAGAACAATCCACAATCGGATATCTACATCCGCCCCTTCGTCTACAAGTCCGCCATCGAGTTAAGTCCCAGACTCAAGGATGTCGAGTCGGATCTGGCAATCTATCAAATCCCCTTTGGCGACTACTTCGCGATGGACCGTCCCCTGAAATTCTTTGTCTCGGCCTGGGTCCGCAGCACCGACAATAATATCCCGAGCCGTGGGAAGATTACTGGCGCATACATCAATTCGGCCTTCGCAAAGGACCAAGCCGAAGAAGCAGGCTGTGACGATGCGCTGATGCTCAATTCCGCTGGAAAGGTCTCTGAGGCAAGTGGGGCAAACTTCTTCATCGTTCGAAATGGGGAACTCGTAACTTCGACGATCGGTGGCGATATTCTTGAGGGAATTACCCGGCGTACGATCTTCCAACTCGCGAGCGACCTCGGGCTCGCGATTCGAGAGCGAGACATCGACAGGTCCGAGCTGTACATCTCCGATGAAGCATTTGTATGTGGCACCGGTGCGCAAATCGCGGTAGTCGGCGAGATCGACGGCCGGAAGATTGGTGACGGCCAGCAGGGACCAATCACGCGTGAACTTCAGACGAGATTCTTCGATATTGTCAGAGGCAAGGTGTCCGAGTACGAGCACTTCCTCACTCGGGTGCCCTTGCACGGATAGCCGCGGGAGTTGAGGAATGTTGCCAGCAATGCGAGGCCGTGTTAGCCTGCCGCTTGGGTGGAGGCGCGCTCGCCAGTAGAGATACTCGTGGCGAGCAAGTACCGTGCTATACTGCTGGGACGAAGTTCCGTGTTATGCAAACCGCCGCGCGAGTGAGCCACTGAGTGGCTTGGCGGTCTGGCTGCAATGACTTGGGGAAAGCGGCAAGCAGGGTAACGATTGCGCCACTGAAAACCACGGGGCATGGGAGTCGATCAACCAGGAGGCGAAGAAGGAGCAGCTATGGAACCTCTCCTCAGCGTGAAGGAGATGCGCACGCAATTCTTTACGCAGGATGGTGTTGTCAGCGCAGTTGACGGCGTCAGTTTCGACATGTTTCCAGGAGAGACGTTAGGCGTTGTCGGCGAGTCAGGTAGTGGCAAGAGTGTCACTGCGATGTCGATCATGCGCCTGATCCCGATCCCTCCAGGAAGGATCACCGGCGAGAGTGTTCAGTACAAAGGCGAGAACATTCTCGATATGAGCGATGAAGAAGTGAGACATATTCGGGGCAACGAGATCGCCATGATCTTTCAGGACCCGATGACCTCGCTCAATCCGGTCCTTTCGATCCGGCGTCAGTTGAGCGAGGGCCTGCAGCTTCATCTTGGCATGAACAAGTCGCAGGCGCGGCAACGATCGATCGAACTGTTGGAGATGGTCGGTATCCCGAACGCGGAAGAACGCGTGGATCAATATCCTCATCAGTTCTCAGGTGGTATGCGCCAACGCGTGATGATCGCAATGGCGCTGTCCTGCAATCCGAGCCTTCTCATCGCCGATGAGCCGACGACGGCTCTTGACGTGACCATTCAAGCGCAGATTCTCGACTTGATGCGAAATCTCCAGCTTGAGCACAACACCGCACTTATGCTGATTACACATGATCTTGGCGTCGTAGCTGGGATGAGCGATCGCATCCAGGTAATGTATGCAGGCGGAATCGTCGAAAAGGCGTCTTCCGAAGAACTCTTTGCGAACCCACGCCATCCGTACACTGTTGGACTGCTGAATTCGATTCCACGTCTTGATGAAACCGAGCGAACTCGCCTTGATCCAATTCGCGGTTTGCCCCCGGATCTAATCGACTTGCCAGACATGTGTCCTTTCGTTCCTCGCTGTGACTGGGCCCGCGAACAATGCGAGCAGAAGAAGCCTTCGTTAATGCAGACTGACGGCGAAGAAGGACATTTGTCGGCATGCTGGTTCTGGGAAGAAGTTAGCAAAGAGGGGCCACGGAGTCAGGCATGAGCGCTCAAACAAATGGCGATAGTCACCAAAAAGGCGATGTACTGTTGACGGTCGACAACCTGACGATGCACTTCCCGCTGACCCAGGGCATCATCTTCCAGCGCCAGGTGGGCGCGGTCAAGGCCGTCGACGGAGTGACGTTCGATGTGTACAAGGGCGAGACCCTTGGCCTCGTAGGAGAATCAGGGTGCGGCAAGAGCACGACCGGACGCGCGCTTCTCCAACTCTACGAGCCCACTGCTGGGCACGTCGTCTATAAAGGAACCGATCTTACGGAACTCGATGGCGGCCAGATGCGGCGAATGCGCCGTTACCTCCAGATGATCTTCCAGGATCCGTACGCATCGTTGAACCCACGCATGACGGTTGGTTCGATCGTCTCCGAGCCAATGCAGATTCATGATCTCGTGCCGAAGTCCGAGCGCAACGAGCGAGTTCAGGAACTCCTCGAAACAGTGGGGTTGAATCCCTACTTCGCCAATCGGTATCCACATGAGTTCTCCGGTGGACAGCGGCAGCGAATCGGTGTTGCCCGTGCGCTGGCGGCCAACCCTGAGTTTATCGTCGCCGACGAGCCGGTTTCAGCACTCGACGTGTCGATTCAGGCTCAGATCATCAACCTCATGGAAGACCTCCAAAACGAGTTCGATCTGACCTATCTCTTCATTGCTCACGATCTTTCAGTCGTCCGTCACATCTCAGATCGCATCATCGTGATGTACCTCGGCAAGTTCATGGAACTCGCCGACCGGGATGCGCTGTATGATGACCCGCTTCATCCCTACACCAAGGCGTTGCTTTCAGCGGTACCGATTCCAGATCCTCAAATTGAGAAACGTCGCGAACGGATCATCTTGACTGGCGACGTGCCGAGCCCGATCAATCCCCCGACTGGTTGCGTGTTCCATACACGTTGTCCCTACGTGATGGATGTCTGCAACCGGCTCGAACCAAAGTTCGTCGACCAGGGGGAGGGACATTTTGTTGCTTGCCACCTCTATGCTGGCTCCACGCCAGACGTGGAAAGCGCGGACTTCAGCGTGTCCGTAACGGAGCAGGAACTCCTCTCGGGGCGAACGACGGAAAGCGCGTAAGAGCCCCTTGCAGCGTCTGTAGTCGAGTGAAAAGTCGAGTGCCACGGGTTAGCCCCGTGGCACTCATCGGTTAAGTCGTGTTTACTCTCTGGTTGAAGCTGGGAAAGCGTCGAATGGGACATCGGTGTTCGGTCAAAGCAGTTTCGAATTCAATCCTGAGTTTTTCCTTGCAACGGTCATTGCGTTCATCTTGGCCATCACCGTTCACGAGTTCATGCATGCCTGGAGCGCCTACCAGCTCGGTGACCCGACTGCAGCCTCGCTAGGTCGAATCACCCTGAACCCGGCGGCGCACTTCGACCCGCTTGGTTTCATCTTCATGATCATGCTTGCGCTCGGCATCGGTTTCATCGCCTGGGGCAAACCGGTGCCGGTCAATCCGAATCGGCTCAAATACGGCAAAGTTGGTTATGCCCTCACCGCGCTCGCCGGCCCTGCCTCGAATCTCGCGATCGCCGGCATTATGCTGATGCCGCTCCGTCTTACCGGAGTCGAGCTCGTTGGCTTTTCCGGACTGCTTGCGAGTCAGATCGTGTTTCTGAACTTGCTCCTCGCTGCCTTCAATATGGTGCCGATCCCCCCGCTCGATGGTTCGAAGATCCTCGCTGGCATACTGCCAGATTTCTGGTTCCCGTACATGGCAAGGCTCGACCAGTATGGATTCGGGATCCTCCTAGCTGTCATCCTTCTGGGCGCGTTCACTGGCACGAGCCTGTTGTTCGAGATGTATCAACCGGTTCTCGACCTCTTCTGGAATGTCCTGGTCGGACCTCTAGGCTTATCTGGATTCACGCGATAATGCTCGTCCCGAAATCGCTCGGACCAACGGTACGCGCAACACGGTGGAAGCAGACCGTCCTTGCGCTGACTTGTCGAGAGGATCCCCGGGTAGATCAGCAGATTCAGTCGCTTCTCGATCAGGAACGCCAGTGGGCGCTGGTCGCCCGATTGGCTCCGTTCGATCGACGGCACGTTCTGGAGGTACACAACCGACTTGTATCGGCCGGGCACAGCGACCCGGATCTTCTCCGGGCGGCGCTACTCCATGACATTGGCAAGGCCGACGATGTCACCAGAGTCGCGACAATACATCGGATTGTCAGAGTCGCGCTTGGGCGCATGTATCCCCCGGTCCTTCCCCGGCTGGCCGCACCCAATTCGATCTCACGTGGTCTTTTTCTCGCCGAGCACCACGCCGCCCTCGGGGCAACAGCTGCCCGCGAAGCTGGAGCATCCGACCGTTGCTGCTGGCTCATTCGCGAACATGAGCGAGCCATAGACTCGGTTACGGACCCCGATCTCATTTCATTGATCGCCGCTGACGAAGGACTCCCGATTCGATGACCAATCATCCTTCGCCGTCGCTTGCGAACTACCAGTTGCGATTGGAAACGTTCGAGGGTCCACTCGACGTGTTACTCCAACTGATCGAACGTCAACGCCTCGATATTTCAAACCTGTCCCTGATCGCCGTTACCGATGGTTTCCTCGCTCACATTGATGGACTGGACAACCCGGCTCCCCGGCTACTCGCCGAATTCGCTGCTATTGCAGCTCGGCTTCTCGTACTCAAAACCCGGTCGCTGCTTCCCAGTCCATCGCCTGTCGAAGCCGACGAGCCTCTAGATGACCTTGCAGCCCGTCTCATCGAATACCAACGGGTAAAGCGGCTGGCCGCCTTGATGCGGGAGAACGAAGAAAGCGGATGGAGGTCGTACCAGTCGCCCGTCCCGCCGCCAGGCCGGCAAGTTAACGTCCGGCTGATCCTTCCGACCATCAGCCAGCTTCACCGTTCGTTTGTCCAGGCGCTGGCTCGCCAGCCATCACCTCCGGAAATCGCTCCAATACGACCAGCAATCTCTGTCGCCGACATGGCACGCCGGATAATGAGTTTCGCTCTCCGCCCGGGCCAGCGTTTTCTCTTCGCCGACATTGTGCCCAACCAGGAGCGGCACGCGACAATCGCCGCGTTTGTCGCCCTGCTGTCGCTCTGGGCGCGGCGTGAATTGGTCGTCCAGCAGCCAGCTGCCTTTGGTTCAATTGAAATTCGCAACGCGTCTACGGATAGACCAGTCGATGTCAACCAGATCTGACGCCCAACTCCGGATGTCTTGCCCGGGCGCTAGCGATCGCGATGGCAGCATCCTAGCGGCTATCGAAGCGCTCCTGTTCGTTGCGCGGGAACCGGTCGATGTCGATAGGATCGCGACTGCGCTCGACTGGCCAGTGGCGGAAATCGAACGGGAAGTAGCTCGTCTGGCTGATCTGCTCCATGAGGATTCACGAGGAATCGTCGTGCAGCGCCGAGAGAATCAGGTCCAACTCGTCACTGCCCCGCGATTCGGCTCGATTGTTCGCAGGTTCCTTGAAATCGAGCGCGATGTCCGGTTTTCCCAGGCCGCGCTCGAAACGCTGGCGATTATCGCGTTTCGCCAGCCGGTCACACGGGCGGAGATCGAGACCATTCGCGGCGTCGATTGCAACGGCGTCTTGAGCACGCTCACCGCGAGGGAAATGATTGAGGTTGCGGGTCAACGCGCGACGATCGGAAATCCTCATGAATACAAAACAACAGATGGATTCTTGCGTCAATTCGGGATCGGATCGCTCGATGAGTTCAAGAACATCGTCAGCGATTAGGTCACCTCGGAAAGACCTCGCGCCCGCTGGACAGACTCAACAATAACGCCGATTGCTGTATCTATCTGCTCAACGGTGTTTGATTTCCCCACTGTTAGGCGCAGGGTGCTATCCGCGCCAGACTCATCCAAGCCGATAGCTCGCAGAACGTGGGATGGTTCATTGGTCGCGCTAGCGCACGCCGATCCACTCGAGGCCGCGATCCCGTTGAGATCAAGGTCCAGGAGCACGCTTTCCCCGTCGACACCGTGGAATCCAATGTTGAGATTGTTCGGTAGTCGGTGTCTGAGGTCACCGTTGATGTACGCGTCTGGTATCCGCTCCAGCAGACCTTCCATCAGCCGGTCGCGCAGCGCGCGGTCGTGGGAGTTCCGGGAATCACGTTCATCGGTAGCGAGCGTCAAAGCCATTGCCATTCCAACGGCGCCGGCAATACTTTCAGTGCCGGCACGAAGTCCGCGTTCCTGACCGCCGCCGTTGATGAGTGGGCAGATTCTGACTCCGTCCCGGACGAAGAGCAATCCTGTTCCCTTGGGTCCGTAGAACTTATGAGCACTAATCGAAAGCAGATCAGCACCAATTTCAACGACGTTGACCGGCAGGGTCGCCGCTGCCTGGACCGCGTCGGTGTGAAACAACACTCCTCGTCTTCGAGCAGCTTCTGCAATATCGCAGACTGGTTGAATCGTTCCAATCTCATTATTTGCCCACATGATGGTGACGAGGCGGGTTTCGGGCCGAATCGCCGCTTCAACATCCTCGACTCGGACAATGCCCGACGCATCGACCGGAACGACTGTAACCTCAACCTCGTCATGTATCTCGAGTGCATTGCAGACGTGGAGTACGGCATGGTGTTCGATCGAGGACGTCACCAGATGATGTCGTTCTCCCGGAAAGTCCTTAGACGCTTGTTCGATAACCCCTCGAATGGCGAGATTGTTCGCTTCGGTTGCGCCACTAGTAAGCACGATCTCCCGCGGACGACAGCCCAGATTTCTCGCCAGCGTTCCTCGCGCCCAATCGAGACCGGCGCGAGCATCACGGCCAGGTTCATGGACGCTGCTCGGATTGCCAAATACGGTTGAAAAGTACGGGAGCATTGCACCCAGCACACGAGGATCCACGGGCGTCGTCGCCGCATGATCGAGATATATGCCTGGACCGGTGGTTACGGGGAGCGGTTGCCCCGGATGACTTGAGCCGGGATACTGATTCAAGACAGTCGAACGATTCCAGATCTAGATCGAGGCAGCCAGGGCCGGCGAACGGTCCTTTGACTCCTCTAGCAAATCCGCGAGCGTCGTCGAGTCGAGCACGTCGATGATGCTATCGCGTACCTTCACCCATGCGACACGCGTAACACAGCCATCAATCAACGGGCAGATGTCGTCAACGAGTTCTTCGGAAACGCAGTCCATAGGCGCGACCGGCCCCTCCAGTGCCCGGTAGACCTCGCCGATGAGGATCTCGCTGGGATGGCGAGCGATCTCGTACCCTCCCCGCGCACCCCGTGTAGAAACGACCAGATTTCGCTCGCGTAATGGTGCGATCAATTGCTCGAGATAGGCGACTGGCACAACTGAAGCGGCGGCGACGACGGACAACGGAGTCGGTCCCTGACCGTAGCGACGAGCCAGTTCGACCATCGCTCTCAATCCGTACTCGCCCCGGGTAGAGATTTTCACCGGTGTGCTCCTCTCGTTGGCCCGCGCCGAGAATACCCTGAGTATACCCCGCCGCGCTGGACGCTCGCCCTTGCTTGAAACTGCCAGCGCTCCTTTGGGAAAACGCCCGTCAAGCTTGGAAAGGCAACGCGAGCATTTGCTGGTGGCAGAACGATCCGCCGCTCTCAGCGCGTCGCGGACCGAAGGCGCTGCATCAGAGAACGTCCCATCGACCGATAGCGCTGCCATTCATAGTCGCCAACGATCTGGTTGATATGGACGAGTCGCTCTCCGGTAAGGATGCCGCGATAAGCGCCACCTTCAACAACAGCAACGGCTGATCGTTGCGTTTCAGACATCCAGACCTGGACATCGTAAACTGAATCGTTTGCGTCCACGGCGTGGAACTGCCGGTCCATCACGTCCCGCACCTTCAGATCATGGTGGGAACCGTTCAGGTGCTGCAACAAGTCACGCCGCCAGAGCATTCCGACGACCTGGTGGCCGTCGGTCACGACGAGATCGCGGGGCCCGCCGCGCAGCGCCCACGCAAGGGTTGCGCCGGGCGCCACCCCGCCCGTATCCCAGAGGGCATAGACGCCAGCCGGAAGATCCCGCAGACGAGACTCTACGCTGACATTCCGGGACTCTATCTGAGCGTAGACGACGATGAACACCGCAACCAGGATCAGGATGAAATTGCCAGATAGCACACCAACTCCGGCGATCAGCAGGGCAAACAACTGGCCGATCACCACAGCCGTTTGGGTTCCCTGGAGGCGTCCTCGACGTGCGGAAAGCTGCGATCGAAGTACCCTGCCCCCGTCCATGGGAAACGCGGGTATAAGATTGAAGAGCGCCAGCACGATGTTGGCAATCCAGAGATAGATGATAAACCCAACGATCGAAAGTTGTTCGGCGTAGATCAAGTAGCCAAGGGCGTCACTCACGCTCGTCACCACGGCCACGCCGATGACGATTGGCGATAGAAGCCCGGCAATAACGACATTTACCATCGGCCCCGCAAGCGCGATTACCGTCTCGGTGCGTGGCGTCAACGGACCGTGTTCAATGCGGGCCACGCCACCAATCGGCAGCAAGGTTACGTCGTGAACCGCGAGACCGTACCGTTGGGCAACTAGCGCATGGCCCATCTCATGCGCAAGAACGCAGGCAAAGACGGCAGTTACAACAAAGGTGCCAAAGACTATTCCTCGAATTCCGCCATCGGCAACAACGCCCCACTGGTAAATGATCCAGAAGGCAATCAAAGCGAAGGTCGGATGGATCTTGACCTCAACGCCTCTTATGGTTCCAACTCGGATCGATTTCCCGAACACGTTGTGTATTTCAACTAAGCGAAGAGTCGATCTCGTAACACCACCGATAGCTCAGATCATAGCAGAGGCGCCATGTTTCGACAGCGCTTGCAGGCCACGGCGCATTAACAAGGGAAAGACGTTTGGCTGCTCTGGTATCGTCATCTGGCAGTTTCACCGTTCCTTGCGCTTCGAAGAAGTCCGATCGCCCGAGGCAGGAAGGCACAGATGCAGCACATTCTTCGCGTTTCCCAATTTGATCGCCCGTTGCTGGACCAGATCCTGAGCCGCTCCGATCACATGCGTCTCACAGCCGAGCAGGGTGGTGATCGCAGTCTTGCGGGAAAGATCCTGGCGACGGTCTTCTATGAACCGAGCACGCGAACTAGATTGAGCTTCGAATCAGCGATGATGCGCCTCGGCGGGAATGTCATCTCGGCGGAGATGGCGGCGGATACATCATCGGCCGCCAAGGGTGAAACGATCGAAGACACCGTTCGTATTCTTGAGTCCTACGCAGACGCAATTGTCTTCCGACACCCGGCCGCCAGCGCGGTTGAACGGGCCGCGCAGTTTGCTTCCGTGCCGGTTATCAACGGCGGTGACGGCGCTCACGAGCATCCTACCCAGGCGCTCCTCGATCTCTATACGATCAACCGAGAAATCGGCCGGATTGACGACTTGAACGTCGCGCTTGTGGGCGACTTGAAGTACGGGCGCGCGCCGCGCTCGCTCGCGATGCTTCTGACGCGGACGGAGAATTGTCACATCCAGTTGGTTTCACCCCCACAACTCCCAATGAGCGACGACGTCACCGACGCGCTTGACGCCGCCAGTGTGTCGTACGAGATCGTTCATGAACTCGACCGGGCGATACAAACGGCAGACATCGTCTACGTCACACGCATCCAGAAGGAGCGTTTTCCGAGCGCCGAAGCCTTCGCCGAGGTCGAGGGCGTGTACCAGTTCACAACGGAGCATGCCACTCGCATGAAGGAGGGATCCGCGCTCCTGCACCCTTTGCCACGAGTGAACGAGATTGCGCCAGGGGTGGATGGACTTCCACGGGCGGCCTACTTTCGTCAAGCACAGAATGGCGTCTACGTACGCATGGCGCTGCTCAAAATGCTCCTGAATCCTCAGGTGGATCTGACGACATAGACTCGTTTGCAGCCTGGCCAGCCAGGATTTCCTCAGCAAGAACCATCGCCGGCCCGCGAGAAACGAACCGCTTGAGGCGTCTTTCCAAGGTGCGTCTCGGCATCAGGACCCTGCGGGAGCAGCCTTCACAGCGCATCCGAATATCGGCGCCCAGCCCGGTCACGGTCCAGATCCGCGAACCACAGGGATGCGGCTTGCGCAGCTCCACCACATCTCCGACGACGACTTCGAGCGGACCGTCTTTCCTTGTCACCTCTCCGCCTCCACTTCTCGCGGATCCCCTGCCAGCATACAGGAGTTGGCGCGTGATACACTGCGCTCCGGAAGGAGTACGTACACCTATGCGAAGACTCGCCATGCCCCTGCTGTGGGTCTTTCTGGTCATGAATCTCTGGCTGCTGCTCGGCCATCTCGTGCTCAACCGCGACGTTGGAGATCGAAGCCTGGCACACCCCGAGGCAGTGCTCACGGCAGCTCTTCTCGTTCTCGCGCCCGCGTTGATCTTTCTCCCGATCGCAAGCCATTTGCCAGCACCGTTCTATGACGTCGAGGCGATACTCGGCTGGGGGACGCTTGGATTCGTTGTCATTTTCTTCCAACCGGGCGATACGCTAACCCAGGCTCAGTTTCTCGCCCTATTGCTGCCACTGATGGTGGCGCTCGCCTCGATCACAACACTGATCGCCTACTTTTTCGTCCGGCGCATCCAGCACGATCAGGAGCGCGCTAGCAGTTTTCTGCAGGCGCGTCGAATCGGCTACATGGTTGCACTTGCGCTGGTAACGCTTGGGCTGCTTTCGACGCTCAAACTGCTCACGCCATTCAACGGCGCGCTGGTCGTAGCCGTCGCGGTGCTTGTTGAATCGCTTGTCCTCGCTAGCCGGCCCTCCCGGCGGCAACCTGCCTGATCATCCAGCGCGTCGCGCAGGATGGCACTCATCTCGTCGATCCGATTGAGAAACCCATCATGTCCGTTGATGGACACCAGTTCACGATACGTCGCTTCGCCCCCGCTCCGGATGACCACCTCTGCCGAGTCTCGCACGTGCGCCGCCGGAAAGAGGATGTCACTGTCGATTCCGATGAAGACACATTTGGCCCGGACCTGAGCAGCAGCCATTTCCTCGCCACCACGATCGCGACCAATATCGTGGGAATCCATAACCCTAGACAGATACAGATAGCTGTTTGCATCGAACCGTCTGGCTAGTTTGTCGCCCTGGTAGTGCAGGTAGCCTTCAACGTCGTACCGGTCCTGAAACTCGCTCCACTCGTTGTAACGGGCGGGACGGCGTCCAAATCGCTCGCTCATCAAGCTATCGCTCTGAAACGTCACCATGCCCAGCATGCGTGCGAGAGCGACTCCGCGTTCCGGTCCACACTCCTGATTCATATTCGCCGTCTGACCATGCCGGATCAAGCATGATCGCGCGACGCTGGATCTCGTTGTAGGCGATTCCCTGGGCATGAAAGACGGATGACGCGGCGATGACGATTGCGGTCTTCGCCAGATCCGGCGCCATGATCGCCAGCTCGATCGATTCCATGCCGCCCAACGAGCCGCCAACAACAGCCGCGAGCCGGTCAATGCCCAGGACCTGCAGCATTCTGAGTTGAGCAGCGACCAGGTCTCGCACGGTGAGCTTTGGAAATCGCAAGTTGTACTTCCTGCCCTCCGGCCCGACCGATCGCGGCCCAGTGGAGCCATAGCAGGAGCCTAGAGCGTTCGCACAAATGATGAAGTATCGGTCAGTGTCGAAGGCTTTCCCCGGCCCCAGGATCGCTTCCCACCAGCCCGGTCCATCGCCAGGGAGATCGGGATGGCTCGCCACGTGAGCGTCTCCAGTGAGGGCATGAAAGATGAGGATCGCGTTGCCCCGGACGGCATCCAGTTCACCCCAAGTCTCGACAGCAAGCTCAACGTCGTCAAGGCTTGCCCCATGATCGGTTACAAAGGGCCTATCCGGAGTGGCGATAGTGACCGTGAATCTCGGAGGGAACGATCGAACGACTCCCATGTGACGTTTCCTTTCAACCCCCAGCAAACCTAGCTGGGCGGGGCGACATAGAGCGCGACCATTGTTTGGGTCGCGTTCCCTGCGCCACCGAGGAAACGACGTCAACGAGCATCAAGCCCACGACGTTTCACGTTTCGCTCATCTTTCGGGACGATATCCCGCCGGAGTTAGCACCATGCGACATGTGCGCTGGTTGCCGGGTTTCAAAGGGCCGGTTCCCTCCACCTCTCTGGATGAGCGCAGGGATATTCGATTGTTGGCCGCATCCTAGCAGCCGCCTGCTGGACTGTCAACGACAGGCCTGTGGAAGATGGAGTGTGTCACCTGCACCGGACTCTCAACGAGGGCACGAGAGCCACGCCAGGAAAATGAACCCTCGAACGAACGGCACCCGCGCCAGGCTTGGAAAACGACGCTGGGCCTGGTTTCGTGCCCCGGATGGCCCCGGCTAGCGGCTAGTAGCCGACTTCCGTGATCTCCCTGCCCATTGCGTGCGGTGGCGCCTCGTCGGGGTGAAACAGTTCGACGACGTCGTTGAGCAGCCCGAACACCCGGATCGGATAGTCAATGCCGCTCAGATCGGCGAGCGTCCCGACCGCGATCGGCGTTCCGCCCGCCGCGCTAATCGTCTGAACAAATTCCTTCATCGTTGCTCCGGTCAGGATCAGGTTGTCGATGACCAGTACCCGCTTGCCCTCCAGGTATTGCGGGCCCGGCGTGAAGTGATAGCCGTTACGTCGTGGCGCGCATAGATCGACCGGCCGCCGGGGTTCCAGAAAGTACGCGACCCATTGAGCGAGACCCGCTCCCCAGATGGACGGCGCCGCGACGATATCGATACGACTCGGAAAGAAGTGCCTTAGCAAGGGAGTAACCAAGCCTGCTCGCCAGATGCGTATCTGAAAGTAGCTCGGTCACGGTCAAGCAGCTTGAGCGACTGCATGCCGGATCGGTAGGCGAATCGACCTTCCGTGATCATCCCGGCTTCTTCAATTTCACGGACGAGCCTTCGTGGGTGCGATCTATCTGAACCACCCGACCGACTTCCTTAGATAACAATTGCCCCGGCTGAATTATCAAACGAGCCAGGCGTTGCCGTCCACCACCTGGCTCGATTTACATCGCTTATGCGACGGCGATTACGAGGCTGATGCCCCCTTGCTCGACTGGCACCCGGAGAATGTTGCCCCACTCAGTCCAGGAGCCATCGTAGTTTCGCACCGATGGATATCCCAGCAGTTCGGTCAGGACGAACCAGGAATGCGAAGAACGTTCCCCAATCCGGCAGTAGACGACGACATCGTGTCCGCGGTAATGCCCTTGCCTTCGTAGAGTTCGCCGTCAGTTCTTCGGCGCTCTTGAACGTGCCATCCGGAGCGACCGCCTGCGCCCAGGGGATGCTCGACGCACCGGGGATATGCCCGCCGCGCAGGACGCCCTCCTGCGGGTACTCGGGCATGTGGGTTACTTCGCCGGAGAATTCCGCCGGGGAGCGCACGTCGACCAGCGGCTTGCCATCGCGGATCTTTTTGAGCCCGTCATATCCGATGTGGTTGAGGACATCATCGCGAAAAGCCCGGAGTTCGGGTCTGCGCTTCGCCCCGCTGTATGTCGCCAGCGCAACGTCGGTCTGGTCACGCAGTCAGCTCGCGCCCCTCGGCAACCCATTTGTCACGACCGCCGTTCATGACCTTCGCGTTGTCGTGGCCCATGTACTTGAAGAACCAGTATGCGTAGGCTGCCCACCAGTTTGTCCTGTCGCCGTAGAAGATTACGGTCGTGTCCGGCGTTATGCCTTTGCGGCCCATCAACTCGTTGAAGCCGTCCTCGTCGACAAAGTCGCGAATGGTTTGATCCTGCAACTCGGTTGTCCAGTCGAGTTTTACCGCCCCGGGAATGTGTCCAACCTCGTACAGCAGGATGTCCTCGTTGACCTCCGCCAGGACGAGTCCAGGATCATCCTTGTGCTCCGCAACCCATTCAGTTGAGACAAGCGCCTCTGGATTCGCGTAACCGGCCCTTGATGCCATTTTGCTGCCCTTTCCACTACGACGATCAACGCACTTCCGCCAACGCCCAGGTCTCGTTAAAACCAAGGCCCTATGGGCTCATAAACGTCCAGCGCCAGGGTATCCTTCCCACGCTCCGGCTATTTTCACCCAAATTGTTGAATCCCGACCGCGTTGGTATGATTTATCGTAGCATAGTAGCAGTGATTATCAGTTGCGAATCATTCCCAAAGAAGGCAATGGACAAGACGATTTCCAATCCAGACAATTCAATACTGCCCGATGACATCCGCGTGACACCGCAACGCGTCGCGGTGCTTGAGGAATTACGCCGGGCGAAGGGTGAACATCTGACCGCGGCGGAGATCGCCGAGCGGGTTCGAGCAAGACATCCCACGGTGTCAGTCGGCACCGTGTACCGGACGCTGCACACGTTTGCCGAGCATGGCGTCATCCTGGAATTTCCCTTTGGCGATCAGGCGAGCCGCTTCGATAGCCGTCCGGACCGGCACGACCATGTCCGGTGTTCGATCTGCGGCGAACTGCGTGACGTTGACGTTCCGAGCGCGCTTCTGGCCCACCAGGTGGCGGCGGAGCAAACCGGCTATCAGATTGATGGTCATCAAACGATCTTTTCGGGCACCTGCCCGGCATGTCAAATCGAGCAAGATCGCTCTGACGAATAGGAGGGAGTGCGGTCTTTCCAACCAGATCGATGAACGGCAAGACTGAGCCAAGGAACACAGGCTCAATTCATGTTTACAGATGAACAACGGAGGAGGGATAGACATCCATGAGCAATGAGTCACTGCTCGTTATTGAGGATCTCCATGCTGGCATCGAAGGGCAAGGAGATTCTTCGCGGTGTCAATTTGACAGTCGAACCGTGGCGAGATTCACGCCATGATGGGACCGAATGGTTCTGGAAAGAGCACGCTGGCCTACGTCATCGCCGGTCACCCCAATTATGAAGTGCACGCCGGCAGGGTGCATGTACAAGGGTGAGGACATCCTCGAACTTGGCCCGGACGAACGCGCCCAGAAAGGGATCTTTCTCGCGTTCCAGTATCCGACGGCAATCCCCGGTGTCACGATGGCGAACTTCCTGCGAATGGCCGCCAACTCAGTGCGCGCAGCCCGCGCCGAGGCAGGCGAAGGACGTCGAAGTTTTCACGCCGCGCGAGTTCCGACGTACGCTTGCGCGAAAGGATGGCGCAGCTCAAGATGGACGAGTCGATCGCAACCCGCTATCTGAACGAAGGTTTTTCCGGCGGTGAGAAGAAGCGCGCCGAGATCCTCCAGATGGCGCTGCTCGAGCCGGAGATGTGCATCATGGACGAGACCGATTCGGGTCTCGATATCGATGCCTTGCGCAGTCGTGTCCGAAGGCGTCAACAAGCTCTTCAACGCCGGATATGGGCATGCTGCTGATCACCCACTACCAGCGCTTGCTGAACTACATCACACCCGACTTTCGTCCACGTCGTGATGGATGGCCGGATCGTCGCTCGGGCGGTCCGGAAGTTGCGGCCGAACTCGAAGCGCAGGGCTATGACGTGAAGGACCACGTCGCCGTCGGCGACTGCCTAAGTCTCCGACGTTGCACTAACCGATTCGCGGAAGGGAACAGGCCCGAGAAATGGCAACTACCGATCCAACAAAGCGAGAATTGCGATTCGAACCCGCCGCAGGAAGTTGAAATCGCTGACTACCAGTACGGATTCCACGACGAAGAGGACTACTTCTTCAAGCGGAAAGCGGGCTCAACGCCGAGCGTCGTCCGGAAGATCTCGAAATGAAGGACGAGCCGGAATGGATGCTCGAGTACCGCCTGAAGGCGCTCGACTACTTCAAAGCGACCGATGCCCAACTGGGGCGGGGATCTGTCCGGCATCAATTTCGACGACATCTTCTATTACATCCGGCCGTCCGAAAAGCAGGGCAAGACCTGGGATGAGGTTCCCGCCTACATCAAGGACACGTTCGACAAGCTGGGTATTCCCGAAGCTGAGAAGAAGTTTCTGGCTGGGGTCGGCGCGCAGTACGAATCCGAGGTCGTCTACCACTCACTTCGCGAAGACCTCGAAAACTGGGCGTCATCTTCCTCGACATGGACTCCGGGCTTGCGCGAGTACCCGGAACTGGTCAAGCAAGTATTTCGGCACGATCATTCCGGCCAACGACAACAAGTTCGCCGCGTTGAACTCGGCGGTCTGGTCGGGTGGCTCCTTCGTTTACGTTCCGAAGGGCGTCAGGATCGATGTGCCGCTGCAGGCGTACTTCCGGATCAATGCCGAGAATATGGGCCAGTTCGAGCGCACGCTGATCATCTGCGAACCTGACTCCTACGTCCACTACGTCGAAGGCTGCACCGCGCCGACTTATTCAGCACTGACTCCCTGCACTCGGCGGTCGTCGAGATCGTGGTCGAGGACGACGCTCGCTGCCGGTACACGACGATCCAGAACTGGTCGCAGAACGTCTACAACCTCGTCACCAAGCGTGCCGCGGCCTACAGGAACGCGACGATGGAGTGGGTTGATGGCAACCTCGGCTCCAAGACTCACGATGAAGTACCCGGCGGTCATGCTGATGGAGCCGGGCGCGCGCGGCGAGATCCTCTCGGTCGCCTTCGCGAGGGACGGCAGCACCAGGATGCCGGTGCGAAAATGACACACGTCGCTCCGAATACCTCCTCGCAGATCATCTCGAAATCGATTTCGAAGGGCAAGGACGCTCGTCGTATCGCGGTCTGGTCAAGATTCACAAGGGGCGCAAACGGTTCGCGCCAATGTCGTCTGTGACGCGCTGCTCATCGACGAAAAGAGCCGCACCGATACCTATCCGTATATGGAGATCGAAGAGGACGATGTCTCGATCGGTCACGAGGCGACGGTCTCGAAGGTGGCCGACGAGCAGATCTTCTACCTGCAGTCACGCGGTATCTCCGAAGACGAAGCGATGAGCATGATTGTGAATGGCTTCATCGAACCGATCACCAAGGAACTGCCGCTTGAATACGCCGTCGAGCTCAATCGCCTGATTCAGCTCGAGATGGAAGGTTCGGTCGGCTAGACGTCATGCATTGAGTCCCGGCGTTATCGGCTCCGGGGACCAGGTATCTGATCAGATCACGGTTGGCCGCCAGAGCGCGATGACTGATCCGAGGGAGGATTATGGCTACTGTTGTACAGGAAGTGACCAGGGGATTCTCACGCGAAGCGGTTGAGGAGCTCTCCCGCCTACGCAACGAACCCGCCTGGCTGAAAACGCGGAGACTTGCGGCGTGGGAAGCCTACATGGCCATTCCGATGCCGGTTCGAACTGATGAGGAATGGCGCAGGACAGATATACGTGACCTGCCTCTCGACGACGTGCTGCCATACTCGCCTGAATTCTCCTCGCGTGTCGAGTCCCGGTCGGAGCTTCCGGAGAACGTGCGGGAGATCCTGAGTGGCGCGGCGGACATGTCCGGCATCGTCGTGCAAGAGGATTCATCGATCATTTATCACGAAGTTCGTCAGGATCTGGCGGCTCAGGGCGTCATCTTTGCCGATATGGATACGGCGATCGCGCGAGCATGCCGACCTGCTCGAAACCTACCTGATGTCGTCGGATACCGTGCCGATCAATCACAGCAAGTTTGCGGCGCTGCACAGCGCCTTCTGGTCCACCGGAGTGTTCCTCTACGTGCCGGACGATGTTGAGGTCGAACTGCCTTTCGAAGCAATCTCGACCCACTCGAAACCAGGCATCGCGACGGCGTTTCACACGCTGGTCGTTGCCGGGGAGAACGCCCGGGTGACATTCATCGACTATTGCGTCTCAGACACATTGTCGAAGGATGTGGAAGGCGAATCGTTCGCAAACAATGTCATTGAGCTGCACGCGTCGGAAGGCAGCGAGCTCCGCTACATCCAAATTCAGAACTGGGGCCGTCACGTCTGGAACTTCAATACCCAGCGTGGGCATATCGCCCAGGATGGAGCCATCCGCTCACTCAACGTCTCGCTCGGTTCGATGTTCAGCAAGAACAGCATCGCTTCGATAATGGCGGAACCGGGCGCGCAGGCCGAGATGCTTGGCCTCTACTTTACCGACGAGAATCAGTTCCTGGACAACCACACCCATCAGGATCACGATGCGCCATACGCGCTTAGCGATCTGCTTTTCAAAGGCGCGGTCAAGGACCGCTCGCGGGCGGTGTACTCGGGTCTGATACGCGTCGCTGAAAAGGCGTTCGGCACCGACGCCTACCAGGCGAATCGCAATCTCTCGCTCAGCGAGCATGCGCGCGTCGATACGATGCCCAATCTGGAAATCGGCGCGAACGATGTACGCTGCACACACGGCGCGACGGTTTCGCGTATCGAAGACGAGTATCTCTTCTATCTCATGAGCCGTGGGATCTCACGGACTGAGGCCGAAAAACTGATGATCGACGGATTCTTCGCTGAGGTGATCGACCGGGTGCCGGTGCCCCAGGTACAGGAAATCGTTCAAAACGTCATCGACCAGAAGATCGGCTATACCGTCTGATCGGTGGTCTCAATGCGGCAAGAGTGGATCGAGGGCGGTAGCGATTGCCGCCCTCGATCCATATCTATGGATAAGGAGATCAATGGGTAGCCCCGGCTTTTGCGTCGCGCTAGTACTACACTTGTAGATCACAAATTATGCTGTTCTTCCGGACACAGCCAGGGAGAAACAGCATGGCACAGGGATTCACACGAGCAGCAACGTCCTGACTTGGCCGGGGTTGAGCAATGGGTAGCCGATCTCGACCACTTCGTCGAGCGCATCGGTCCTCATTTTGCCCGCCCCGAAACCCGGCAGCGCGCGCTGACCTACCTGCAAGGACTCCTGCGTCCGGTCGAGCGCAAGAACAGTTGGCAACTGGCCGAAGCCAGCGGCAACACGACGCCCTATGGTATCCAGCATCTGCTGGGCCGCGCCGTCTGGGATGTGGATGGGGTCCGCGACGAGTTGCGAGCCTACGTTGTGGAGCATCTCGGCGACTCCTGAGGGTGTCCTCGTCCTCGACGAGACTGGCTTCCTCAAGAAAGGCACCAAGTCGGTTGGCGTCAAACGCCAGTACAGCGGTACGGCGGGCAGAATCGAGAACTGTCACACCCAGTAGGGTGCCGGTGTCTTTTTCGCCTATGCCAGTGACCAGGGCCAGGCCGTTCTTGACCGCGAACTCTACCTGTCCCAGGATTGGGCACAGGATGCCGAACGCCGGGAAGTGGCGGGCGTGCCGGAGGCGGTGCAGTTCCAGACCAAGCCGCAGATGGCCCGTCGCATGCTCGCCCGAGCCCTGGATGCGGGCGTCCCTGCCGGCTGGGTGACGGCCGACTCTATCTATGGTGGGGCGTACCACGTGCGGGCTCTGCTCGAGGAGCGGGAGCTGCGCTACGTCGTCGGGGTGGCGTCGAACCAGGCGGTGCGGGCTGACTGGGCAAGCAGCTGAGCATCGATGCGTTGCTCGGCGACCTGACCGAGGAGGACTGGACCCGGCTGAGTTGTGGAGATGGTGCCAAGGGGCCGCGGCGCTACGACTGGGCGGCGGTGCGGCTCAATTGTCCGGTTGAGGGCTGGGAACGCTGGGCACTCGGGCGTCGCTCCATCAGCTGATCCGGATGAGTACGGGCCTACTACCTGGCCTTCGTCCCGGTCGGGACCGCATTGGAGGATGTTGTTCGTGTCGCCGGACAGCGCTGGACGATTGAGAATCGCCTTCGAGGAGGCCAAAGGCGAGGTCGGATTGGACGAGTACGAGGTGCGCAGTTGGACGGGCTGGTACCGACACATCACCCTCGCACTGCTCGCGCATGCCTTTCTGGCGGGCATTCGGGCAGCGACCGGACAGGAGCTAAAAGGGGGGCTCGGCGCGGCGCAGACCGGGAGCCTGCAGGCGTTCAAACGTGGGCGCGGACTGCCGGGTTGATTGGTCTCAGTGTCGCCGAGGTCAGGCGGTTGCTCTGGAAACTGGTCTGGGCAACCAAGCCCGTTACCGAATTTGTGCTGGGCTGGTCAACCTGGCGCCGACGACACCAGGCGGTCGCCACGGTCTGCCACTACAAACGGCGATTCAAGCATCTACAACTGTAGTACTAGTGGCTGGAAATAGAGTCAGGTAGCCCATCGCCGGCCGCTCCGCACACTACGAGTAAAGGAGAAGCGCCGGACAGATGCCCGGCGCTTCTCTCTGCAAGTTTGCCTCTGGTCAGGCGCAGTTACCCGCGCGACTTGGTCTCATACTTCGAGTAGGGAGCGAATCGCTGGTTCCGCGGGTGATGCGCCACCCAATCCCGCCACAGGTCGTGTTTCTCGCTCAGCCACATTCGGTTCTCAGCTTTTCGACCGCTCATGATTGCCTCCTTCGGCAATTGGCTCGGGCTTCGTTGCTCGAGCAAATTCGTTTGATGGATTCATCTCATGCATCTAACACCGCATCGAAATCTGTGGATATACCCGAACGGTGGAGCACGCAGCCCAAGGGTAGGTGAGCAGAACTACCTACCGTCGGATAGTCGCAGCATACTCATCGTTAGAGATACGATCGGACGAGCCTGACTGCACTGCCAGCCAGCAAGATCTGGTGCCAGCCACTACACACGGTGCTCATGCCGGGAGCGGCAGTGGTCACGTTGGGGTAACTTCTTCAGCACACATATACGGGAGGTCGGTCGATAAGCTAAATTGGACTGAATACTGGGTAACCGTCAGGCCGGTCGACTAGAGGGAACTGAAAACGCATGCGTAACATGGCCCGTAGAACTTCACGACTGATCGTAGCGATCGTGCTCCTGGCAACAGTCTTCGGGACTATGCCAGCGCTCGCATCCTCGGTAAACGAAGCCAACTCGCAGACGGGAGCAGACGGTGAGCTTCACACACTTTCGCCACAAGCTGATGGAGAAGTAGCAGCTACCATCACCTACATCGACGGCTTCGGCGGACGCGAACCCCAGTTGGTGATTGGTCCCGATACACGCATTCAGATTGAGGACACGACCCGGGACCCATACAAGAAGATCGTTCACCTCATCGCGATCAATGAAGCTGCGGGCATCGGCAAACGATGCACCGGGACGTTCATCGGGGAGCGCGTCATCATGACGGCGGCGCACTGCCTGTGGTCACCGGATCTGAACGGGTGGCCCGATACGGTCGAGGTCATTCCGGCGCGAAACGGCGATCAGGCGCCATATGGGAGCGTCATTGCCGACACCATCTGGGTTCCACAGGGCTGGATTGACAGCTTGAGTGACGGTGATCTGATTCCGGAATGGGAAACGGATTACGGGCTTGTGGTGTTGAGCGACGGCAATCTCGGCGCAACACTCGGCACGATGACAATCGGCGTGCTTGATGATGCCACGCTGGCTGCGAGCGACTTCACGCCGACAACGGCCGGCTATCCTGGCGACAAACCGATCGGCACGATGTGGTTGGGCACTCAGAGTTCGTTCTCGGGTGTCACACCGACGCACCTCTTTCATGAGATCGACTCATGGCAGGGTGCAAGCGGTTCGGCAGTCTGGCGCGCTTCCGATGAGCTCATCGTCGGAATTGAATCGTTGGAAACGGAATCTGAAAACGTCGCGTTGCGAATAACCCAGACGGTCGTTGACGACTTTCAGGCCGTCTGCGAGTACCTCGATTGCGCGTTCAATGTCTCTGACGGTGACGATTCGCCGCCTATGCCCCCACCCGGTAACGGGCAGCCGCCCGTTGCGAGACCGTCTGATCCAGCCTTCCAGAGCACATGGGATCGCACCGATCGCCCGGTGGCAGATGGCCAGGCGACGCGCACCTGGATGTGGGGACCACAGCCCAATTCGCAGGTTGTCTGGGAGACCTACGACCAGGCACCAGGCGGCCAACGGGCAGTTCAGTATTATGACAAGTCTCGTATGGAGATCACTAACCCTGGTGGAGATGCGAACAGTATCTGGTATGTCACCAACGGCCTCCTGGCCACCGAGCTCATCACAGGTCGAATGCAGCTGGGCGACGACCGCTTCGAGGAACACGCGCCCGCAAACGTCAATCTGGCCGGAGACGCCGGCGATCCGAACGGCCCGACCTACGCGACGTTCAGCACACTGCTGGATCTCAATCCACAACCGGTGGGGATGGTCATCACCCAACGGGTCAACCGGGCCGGTCAGGTTGCCGACGAGGTAGCGCTGGCGGAACAGGGAGTGGTGATCGGATACGTCGATAATGTGACTAGCCACAGCATCGCCGAACCCTTCTGGACCTTCATGAATTCGAGTGGGATGGTCTATCAGAACGGTGCACTTACGACCGCGCCGCTCTTCGAGAACGCCTTCTTCGCGACTGGTCGCCCGATCACCGAGCCCTACTGGACAAACGTGCTGGTCGGTGGCACGCCGAGACTCGTACTGGTCCAGTGCTTCGAGCGCCGTTGCCTGACCTACACGCCGGACAACGCCCCGGAATGGCGCGTTGAGATGGGCAATATCGGCCAGCACTATTACGCCTGGCGCTATCTGGAAGACGACGATCAGCCGATGGCACCGCTCGACACCTGCCTCGATGCGGTCGAAGCTGAATTCCTGACGCTGCTCAATGACTATCGCGATTCGGTCGGACTCGATGCCTTGTCGAATTCCGCGGTTCTCAACAAGGCGTCCTACGACCATAGCCTGGACATGGGCGAGCGAGCCTACTTCGACCATTTCACGCCTGAAGGACTTTCGCCACAGGACCGGGTCGAGGCCGCCGGATACTCAGGGAATGTGGCGGAAAATCTTGCTGCCGGGAGCGGATCGGCGATTGAGATTCTGGAGATATTCCAGCAATCCTCCGAGACAGAAGACATCCTGCGCTCCCCGACGCTCGTGGTCGGCATCGGTCGCGTCTTCGTGGAGGACAGTCCCTGGGACTGGTACTGGACCGTCGAATTTGGCGACCAGACCGACGATGCACCTATCGGCTGCGGGTAGTTTCGAGCCACCGTCCGTCGGGCCACGGAAACAGGCCGAGCAGGACAAGCATCGAATCCGGGCAACCATCCAGGTGGTCGTTGCTTGAAGAAGCACGATCCAGAACCGGTCTGGATCAACTGCAACCGAAACATCATGAAATGATCTCCGGTGTGCCTCCCCCGATTGCTGCAAAGTTAAAGATGGGCGATAAGGGCTAGCGGGGAAAATACGCCCCAATTGGAGGGCGTACAACCTGTAGGGGGAGGACTTCCGATGAGGAAACGTTCCTACGGGAAATCGTTGCTGCTGGCAGCCGCTCTTAGCGTGATGCTGATTGTTAGTGGCCTTTCGGCGCTGGCGCTCCCGGGCGCTGGGATGAACCAGACACTGGAATCTCATGGCGGGGTGATTCACTCGCTGCCGGGTTTCAGGGCGCGCAAGGTGGGGACCGATGCGTCCAACCAGCCGATCCAGTTCGGCCTCCCACTGCTCGACCTCGGCCAGGTCGGGTTGCTGGTGCTCGTATGCTTCCTGTGCCATGCTGCTCCTCCCTGGCTCTGTCCGGAAGAACAGCATAAATCAGAATCTACAACTGTAGTACTAGAACCGGTGAACGAAGCGAACTTCGAGGATGTAGTCGCCCTCGATGTCAGTGACGATCAGCGCCGCTTTGTCGCCAGCAATGCCTTGTCAGTCGCGCACGCGTACGTGTTTGCGGGCTGGGAGCCATATGCCGTGCGGATCGGGCCGACCATCGTCGGGTTTACCCTGATCTACATTGACCCCAACGAGGCCACCGGTCACATCGTTCGCTTCATGATTGATCGCAACCACCAGAGACGGGGATTCGGCCGCCTCGCGTTGGAGTCCGTCATCGAGTTCATCCGCAGTCGGCCGGGAATCGAGGCCATCGAGCTTTGCGTCTATCCCGAAAACGTTCCAGCCAGAAGGCTCTACGAGTCGGCAGGCTTCCACAACACCGGCGAGATGAATGAGCACGAGATGGTCTACCGGTTGCGTGTCGCTCCGGACGCGTGAGCATCCAAAACGAAGCGCCGCGGCGCCGGCAATCGGCGAACTAGAATCGATGCGCGGTACCTCGGGGGGACCGCGGCAGCCATAGCGGGAAGTAGCGCGAAACCTGAGGCATTGCTGCTGCAACGCGTGAACGGAGTAACTAGCGCCGAGCGTGCGTTTACAATTATGGAGAGCGAAATGAGCGACAGAGAAAGAGCAAGTTGAACGATGTCAGCCGACATGTACCGCGAACAGATCCTCGACTTAGCGCGCAACCCACTCAACCAGGGCACACTCGACCCGAACGATGCGAGCTTCGAGGACACGAATCCTCTTTGTGGTGACCGTATCCGAATCGATCTGAGGATCTCGGATGGAGTGGTCGACGACATAGCGTTCGCTGGACGCGGGTGCGCGATCTCGCAAGCCGCTGCGTCGCTGCTGACGGAGATGGCAATTGGCAAGACGGTGGAACAGGCGGCGACAATCACTAATGAGGAGATGCTTGATGAGATCGGGGTCGAGATTAGCCCGGCCCGCATCAAGTGCGCGTTGCTTGGACTGCACGTTCTCCGCGTCGCGCTCGACAACTACAGCCGCTTCGGAGCTTCGACGACTGATGTCGAGCTGAACTAGAGGGAGATAGGCGTGTCCGACGGATTCCAAACGGTGGCTCGCGTTGGTGAGCTTGAACCCGGAGAAATGACCCAGGTTCGTATCGGCCGGCGACGCATCGGCCTCTACAACGTCGATGGCGATTACTTTGCGACCGATGACACCTGTTCCCATGAGGAGGCATCACTGACCGAGGGGTTTCTCTACGATGACATCGTTGAATGCCCATTGCACGGCGCGGCATTCTGCGTCCGAACCGGCGAAGTCGAGGCGTTCCCGGCCGTCGCCGGTATCGACACCTTCGCGGTCAGGCTCGTCGGGGACGAGATCCAGGTAAATCCCACGCCGCAATAGGAGCGACTTCTCTCGCCATGGGATTGAAGAGGAGAGGCGCCCGATCTCCAGCCAAACAGGAAATCCGACCTTGCAGGTACAATTTCATCCGTATGTCGAATCACGAAGCCAATGAAGGAGAATTCAACCGCATGACCGCCATTACCCAGGAAGCCGCTTTTGAGGCCATGAAGGAAGTTATTGACCCGGAGATCGGCGTCAACATCGTCGATCTTGGACTCGTCTACGGTGTAGAAGTTGACGAGACAAACAACGTTGAAGTGACGATGACGCTGACATCGATGGGCTGCCCACTCGGCCCAGTGATCATCCGGGACATTCAGAACGCCGTGTCGGGCGTTGACGAGGGCGTTGGTGAAGTCAATGTACGGGTAGTATGGTCGCCCCCGTGGTCGGTGGAAATGATGAGCGAAGACGCGAAGGACGAACTCGGAATCTGGTAGGCACGGGCCATACCCCGCCCTATTCGCATCGGGAACGAATCAGATGACTCCAGCGCGGGCCGACCAGATCGACGAATTGAACACTTCTCTGACTGCTCTTGAACAGTGGGTGAACCACTCACCGGCTGCGATCAGCAGATCGCTGAACGACCCCAGATTCGCTGGAGCTGCGACGGTGCTGAGAGCCGCGCCGAGCATCATCCTGACCGGCTCGAACCTCGGCTACGACGCTGCCCGGTACGGGGCGGTTGCGCTTCGTGAAGCTGGCTTCGATTCAGTCGCGATCCATGCCGCCGATCTGAGTTCCGACTTCTGGACGCTCGAGCCAAATGACGTCGTCGTCGGTATCGACACCAACAACGAAGATGTCCCGGCAGCTGTCACCCGCGCTCGAACAACTGGATTGTTTACTATAGTTCTCACCGATTTGGAGTTGACGCTCGTCGACGCCGACGTGCTCGTTCCGCTCGCTCACGGCTTCCCAGCGTCGATACTTTGCGATTCGCCGCTACCGTTCTGCACCGCGCTGAGCTTGCTCATCGCTCGGGCTGAGCCAGCCGCCAGGCTGGCAGCGGATATCGCGCCGCTCGGAAGTCAACTCCAGCATTTACTCACGTCGCGGCAGACAGCCCGGAGGGTTGCGGATCACCTTATGAACGGAAGTGGCAGGCTCGTCATAGCCAGCCGCGGCCCGGCCGCATGGGCGGCAGACGGGACTGCCCGGCGTTTGAATGCTGCCAACTGTTCACGGAATGTTCCCCCGGCTATACCGGTTCATCTTGGGGATGTCGGCTCACCGGCCTGGAAGTTTCAGCCGGACGACATTCTCGTTACCGTAGAGCCGGATTCGATCGCCGGTCCGCTCAATCTGAATAGTCAGGCCATACAACCTGCCCAGATCTGGCGCATCGGCGGCTCACCACAGGGAGCGGATTGTTACACGCGCTTGAATGGCGGCTCGATTGCGCTGGCGTCGCTTGGCGCTCAGTTGGTCCTTGAAGTGCTTTTGGAGGAGATCGCTGGCAGGTAGGCTCCTTGCCGCCTCATCATGTACGACGCACTCACGCTAGCAGCAATCGCCGACGAGCTTGCAACCACCATCGTTGGTGGTCGTATCCAGCGCGTTCATCACGTCGACGCTCTTACGCTCGCGTTCGAGATCTACGCCCAGCGTCAGCGCCGCTGGCTGACCATTAGCGCCGTCAGCGAGGATCCACGCATCCTGATGGGCGATGATCGGCCCCCACAAGACCCGGAAGCCGTTTCGCCGATGTTGCTACTCCTGCGGAAATACGCCGTCGGCGCGCGCATTATCACGGTGCATCAACCTCCCTACGAGCGCATCATCCGCATAACCTTGACGAGGTCCGAGTACCAGGATGACGAGGACGAATTGCCAACGACGCTGGTCAATGATCTGGTCATCGAACTGATGGGCCGGCACTCCAATATCATTCTCGTCGACGTGACGGGAAGAATCCGAGAAGCAGTCAAACGTGTTACTCCCTCCATGAGCCGGGTTCGGACGGTCTTGCCCGGTCAGCCTTATGTCCCGCCCCCGCCACAGGACAAAAGGGATCCGGCAAACGCGGGCCCATCCGAAATTCTCAAGCTTGCCGAAACGGACGCGAGTCGCCTTGATCGCTGGTTGGTTGCGTCTTACCTCGGATTCAGTCCTTTGCTGGCGAAAGAAGTCCTGGCACGCAGCAACATCGACCAGGGGGTTGAGCCTCGCGATCTGTCGGTCGCGCAAGCTGAAGCGCTGCTAAGAGCGATGCACGAGGTACTTAGCCCTCTTGACACCGGAGGCTGGACACCGCGCCTCTATCATCACGACGGCGGCGCAACATTCTCGGCGATTCCTCTAGCCCACGTTGAAGCGCGCGACGACGTCGTCATCGAGACACCGCCTTCGATCCTTACCGCGGCCGTGCTAGCTCACCATGCTGGCGCGCCACTGACCCGGGAAATGGACCGTCACGCGCCCCGGAGGCGTCGCTTGCTCACCGAGATCGAAAGCGCCCGCGCGAAGATTGAGCGGCGCATTCGGTCGCTCAAGCGTCAGGTCGAAGAAACGAACACTCCGGACCAACTGCGGCTGAACGGAGAAATGATTTACGCATATCTCTGGATGATCGAACCGGCCATGTCCGAGCTTGTGATACCAGATGGATTGCGCATCGCGCTGGACCCAAGTCTGTCGCCCGCGGAGAACGCCCAGTCCTATTTTGAACGGTATCGCAAGGCCCAGTCAGCCAGAAACGAGATCCCCCGGCGCCTCGAAGCAGCACGGCGACAGCTTGCGTATTTTGACCAACTAGCTCTAGCAGCGGAGCAAGCCGAGTCATACGATGAAATCGAATCGGTGCGCCTGGAATGGCAAGAATTCGCGGCAAACACTCCCGGCATCGGCGTTGCGCTCCATCCGGGAGGATCGAAACCAGCCGCATCCGCCCGCCGCCCGAGGCGCCTGGACCTCGATTCGGGTGCCACGATCTGGGTGGGGCGCACCGGCAAGCAGAATGATGGAGTTACGTTCGACATCGGACGCGCGGACGACCTCTGGCTGCACGCGCGCGAGATGCCTGGGGCCCACGTTATTCTCCGTGCCGCTCCCGGCAAGATAGCATCCGAGGAAGACATCCACCTGGCCGCGTCGGTTGCGGCGCACTACAGCGCGGGACGTGGCGCAACGCGCGTGCCGGTCGATGTCACGGAGCGACGGCATGTCCGAAAGATCCGCGGCGCGGGTCCGGGCATGGTCACCTACCGCGAGGAATACACCGTGGACGTGAAACCACAATCCTTACCCAGAACAAATCTGAAAGCTGCCGAAGCTTAGCAGTTGTTTAGAACGTCGCGCCCTGACCCGACATCCAGAAGGTTGCCGTGACCAGCTAATGGATCGGCAGTCCCGCGATCTGGACAAAACCGAGCACCAGCATGATCCCTCCCATCAACACCAGCGCCCCCTGAATCCTGAGTCTCTCGAACTTGTTGGAGATCCCGGCAAAGAATAGAACCGACGCAAACAGCACTGTGGCAAGTACATAATCGTCGCTTGTCTGATTTGCCTCTGCCGCCTTATTAGAAAACTCCCCGGCAAGTTCTTCCAGAAAGATCGCAGGTTCTAACAATGCATTGCCATATGAGTCGTCCTCGATAGGGGAGGAGGCATCGCCTGTCTCAATGGAAGCATCGAGTTGATCAATGTACGGTTGGAAGTCCTCGCGTATGAGTTCGTTTTCGACTATCGCCAAAACATCTTGGTCCCCCGCCATACGAGCGTTGAGTAATTCGATGTAGGTCAAGGTGTCGTACATCACTGTGGTGAACGCGACATTGTATGCGATGTTTGCCTCGAGCCGTGTCGCAGATGCTTGAGCAAACGAAGCCGCCTGCACTCCACCCCAGCGGGCAGACTGATAAGCACACCAGGCCGTTGCAACCGTCGCTATAGAGAGGAGAATTGCGGCGGTTATGTCGACGTATCTGAGTGATCGGTCGACCGACGCCTGAACATGCTCAAAGCGGCTCATTTCCCCCGGTAGCGCCCGGTCGTCCTCGAATGCGCCGCGTTCACCTTCGGCCATATGGAACCTCTCGATGACAACCACACTTCATGATGGAGCCCAGAGTGCTCGCGTCTTCAACGGCAAGCCAGTACCGGACCTAGTCCACCACTCGAATCAACCTCATCCCCGTGACTGTACTCCAACCCTTGATGCACGACCACAAACAAGCGTTCTAAGACAATCAGAGCGAAACAAGTGGGTGGAAAGGTATCGCAACTACAACTTCACGTGAACAGCGCTATGCAACGTCAGCTCCGGACCAACGTGGATTACGTAAATCTGACAAACAGAATCCCCAGCTCATAGAGCAAGTAGATCGGCACAGCAATGATCATCATGTTGACAGGATCGGGCGTCGGAGTAATGATCGCCGCGGCGATGAGGACCCCGACAAAGGCGAACTTCCGTGCGCGCCCGAGTTGAGCGGCATTGACGATACCAAGCTTGCCGAAGATGAACATCAAAGCCGGCAACTGAAAAGCAATGCCAATCCCGATCATGAGTCTGAGATAGAAGGTCACAAGTTCGGATGCTCGGGGATTCCAGGTGAAGAGTCCCGACTTGAAGCCTGATAGAAAGTCGAGCGCCCGCGGGATTGCCACAAAGAACGCAAATGCCATTCCAGAAATGAATAGTAGTGACACGACCGGCAACGCGAGATAGACGGATCGCTTCTCTCGTCGGGTCAATCCTGGGGCGACATATTGGACGACCTGATACACCAGCACCGGCATAGACAGGGCGACGGCGATGTAGAGCAAGACCTTAAACCAGGTAACGAAGCCCTCAGTCGGAGAAATGGTGATGATCTCGCCATTTGGCACGTTCGCCTGTTCAGCGATTCGCTGGAATACCCAGTCGACGATGAAGAAGGCCGCGATAAGCGCGATCAGGATTGTGACGGTTGAATAGATAATCCGCATGCGGAGCTCTTCGAGGTGCTCCTGCAGCGTCATCTCCAGAAAGAACTCTGGATCTTCATTCTCTTCAGTTGGCGGCTTGACGTCTTCGGGAGGCGGGCTTTCGTCGCCGCCACGCCCAGGTATCGGAAGCCTGTCGGTAATGCTCGCCATATCCGATCAGGTTTCCGGATTCATGTGGTTCATGCCAAAGCTGCTCAATTCATTTTGGTGGATGGCTATGCAACCGCGGCAACACGGTCCGCCACCAGAACATTGGAGGCGCGGAAACTCGCCGGGAACCAATCGTGTTCCCGGCCCCGCATTCCATCTGGCAAGCTGGCGGCCCGCCCGACCCACGCCGCCACACAGCCCGCGATTAGGACCCGAGAGCCGGGGCATGGTGCCAGCATCAGAGAGCGCAGCGCTGGACAGCTTCCTGCAGCTACCGACTAAGCGCTGTTCTCCTCGATATAGTCAACGGCATCGCCGACCGTTCGGATGTTTTCCACTTCCTCGTCCGAGATCTCAACCTCGAACTCCTCTTCGAGCGACATCACGAGCTCAACCATGTCGAGCGAATCCGCATTCAAGTCCTGCACGAACTCGGCCTCCCGCGTAACCTGGTCTGGCTCGACCCCCAATTGTTCAGCGACGATCCCCTGCAACCGCTCGAAAACCGTAGACACTGTAGTGCCCTCCCCCTCGACAAACGTCCGCCCCGATCGGGCAACCGCAGTGAAATGCTACACCGCGCAGTAGATTCAGGCTGCCTGCTCGGGCCCATCGTGGCGAAACGGCGCAGCACCTGCAACCGTCAATGATGCCATCTACGCAGCCCGGCAGCCGACGAATGATAAACGACTAGCGAATAGCTCAACAACCAACCTGATGATCACAATCCGATTCCGCCGATTCGAGCACGGTCCCCAGCACACCATTGACGAACCGTCCGGACGCGTCGCCCCCGTAATCCTTGGCGATTTCGATCGCTTCATTGATCACGACTTTGGCCGAAACACTGAATTCAGGACCAAGTTCGCAAATCGCCACCCGGAGCACATTGCGGTCGACGGTCGGCAGCTGATCCACGGGAAACGCTGGCGCCGCCACGGCGATCCTGGCATCAATCGACTCAAGTTGGGCCATGATCGCCTGGATCAAGCGTTCCGCGTAGCGACCGTCGATCCGCTTGAGCGTGCCATCATTGCGATAACGTTCGAGGAGGTCCTCCGGATCTCGCTTGGTCAGATCCGCCTCGAAGAAGACTTTCATCGCAAGCTCACGCGCCAGGCGACGCGCCGGCAAACCCGGTGTCCTGGGCTTTCTTGGCCGCGCGCTCATGAAACCGACGACTCGTCCACTGGCGGCGCTAGCCCCACCGGCTCATTCCCAGAAAGCGGAGAAGCGGTGCGCGCCAGCAACTCCTGGACAAGCGAGGTGCTGACATCACCGGTGCGAAAGGCTCGATCCTTTAGAACACGCTGAAGAAATGGGATTGTCGTTTCGATACCTGTAACCATTGTTTCGGCAAGCGCGCGTTCCATCCGGGCAATTGCGACCCGCCGGGACGGTCCCCAGGCAATCACCTTCGACAACAGCGAATCGTAGTTCGTTGGAATTGCATAGCCGGGGTAAAGGTGGGAATCGACACGAATCCCAGGACCGCCGGGCGCGAGGTATGCATCCACAACACCTCCGATCGGCGTAAAATCTCGAGTCGAGTCCTCCGAGTTTATGCGGCATTCGATCGCATGGCCGTCGAAACGGACGCGTTTCTGGTCGAAGTCGAGCTCCTCTCCCGCGGCAACGCGAATTTGCCAGGTTACGAGATCGATGCCCGTCACCATTTCCGTAACCGGGTGTTCAACCTGTATTCGGGTATTCGCTTCGATGAAGAAGTACTTCTCCTCGGCATCAACCAGGAACTCAAAGGTCCCGACACCAACGTAATCGATATCTCGCGCAAGTTTCACAGCGTCTTTGGATAGGGAATCGCGCAATCGTCGAGATACGCCTGGGGCAGGAGCTTCTTCAACAAGCTTCTGATGGCGGCGCTGGACTGAGCAGTCCCGTTCCCCGAGCGAACGGACATTGCCGTGTCGATCTGCCAGAATCTGCACCTCGATATGGCGCGGACGGTCCAGGTATCGCTCAGCGTATATCGCCCCATTTGAGAACGCAGCCTGTGCTTCGGCCTGAGCCAGAGGAAGCATCCGCATCAATTCGCGCTCATCGCGAGCAATACGCATGCCACGACCACCACCACCCGCCGACGCCTTGAGCATCATCGGTAGTCCCACCTTGCGGACCAGATCTCGGACGTTAAGCGAGGAATTGAGGACATCGTCCGAGCCCGGCAATACCGAGACGCCGCTCGATTGCGCCTGTCTGCGGGCAGCAGCCTTGTCCCCCATCTGATGAATCGTCTCCGGGTCGGGGCCGATGAATGTCACATTTACTTCCCGACAGACCTCGGCAAGAGTCGCGCTCTCAGCCAGAAATCCGTAACCTGGATGAATTGCGTCGCACCCGGTTGCCAGCGCCGCGCTCACGATAGAAGGGATGTGATTGTAGGAACGAGCCGCCGGGCCGGGACCAATGCATACCGCCTCATCGGCGAGCTGGACGGGCAGCGACGCCCGATCTACGTCGCTATAGGCAACCACTCCCTGAATACCGAGGTCATGGCAGGCTCGCAGTACCCGCAGGGCAATTTCTCCTCGATTGGCGATGAGAATCTTTCTGAACACGGATTTGTTTGACCCTCTCAGGTCGCCATGAACATGCCGCCATCGACCGAGAGCACGTTTCCTGTGATGTAGCGTGCTGCAGGCGAAACGAGAAACGAGACCGCTTCAGCAACATCTTCCGGCTCGCCAAACCGCTGAAGCGGGATCAGTCCTAGCGCCCATTCTCTAACGTCGTCAGAGAGGACTTCGGTCAACCTCGTGTCGATGAACCCCGGCGCCACTGCATTGACCCGAATGCCTCGCGATCCTACTTCCTTGGCCATTGACTTGGTCAATCCCACGAGTCCCGCCTTGGCGGCCGCGTAGTTCGCCTGGCCGACATTGCCAACGAGCCCAACAACGGATGTCAGGTTCACGATTGATCCGGAACGCTGGCGCATCATTGGACGGATAACGGCCTTCGAGCAAAGGAATGCACCTTTGAGGTTAGTCTCCAGTACCGCATCCCAGTCCTCTTCCTTCATGCGCATGATGAGCGTGTCGCGGGTAATGCCGGCATTGTTCACAAGTGTGTCAATCCGGCCAAATGCGTCCATTGTCGACGTCACCATCGCGCCGACATCGTCGGCATTCGTGATATCCGCTCGGATCGCGATCGCCTCTCCTCCGATGGAGATGATCTCGGAACAGATTTCTTCAGCAGGCGCAACATCGCCACGGTAGTTCACCACCACCGACATACCGTCACCGGCGAGTTTCAGCGCTACTGCTTTGCCAATCCCCCGTACCGCGCCGGTAACGATCGCGACTTGCCGCTCCTCGCTCATTGGGTTGCTCCATCCTCCGCTAGTAGTTGATCCGCCGTTTGGATCCTCAGTGAGCGGTCGATCCGCCGCCCCAGTCCGGCCAGGACGTTTCCAGGGCCAACCTCGGTTGCGCTGGTTACACCATTTCGGGCCAGCGTCTCGATGACTTGCACCCACTGGACGGAGCGGACAATCTGGTCCACCAGTTCGCGTCGCAAATCGTCGGGGTGGCTGATCGCTGTTGCATCGACGTTCGAGACGAGAGGCGCAACCGGAGTCCTCATGCCCACCCGCTCGATCTCTGGAGCGAGGGCGTCCGCGACTGGCTGCATCAGGGAGGAATGAAAGGCGCCATTCACCGGCAGGCGCACAACCCTCCGCGCGCCCCGGGTCGTCGCCGCGATCTCGGCGACAGCCAGCGCCCCGTCTATTCCGGATAGCACTATCTGCCCGGGAGAGTTGAAATTTGCGACTTCTGTTCCGGATTCATTGGCAATCAACCCGACAGCTTCGTCGTCGAGGCCGATGATGGCGATCATGCCGCCGAGGCCATGTTCTTCCATCAGCTCGCCACGTCGTCGCACCAGGCACAACGCATCGCGAAGCTCCAGCGCGCCACCCGCGACCAGAGCCGAATACTCACCTACGGAATGTCCGGCCAGAAAATCAGGAGGCATGATCTTGCCCTGGTCGCTGAGCACCCGCTGCATCGCAATCGATGTGGCCAGTAAGGCTGGCTGCTGATTGGAAGTGCGCGTCAGATCTTCGAGAGGTCCATCCCAGCTCAACCCGGAGACGGACATGCCGAGCGCTTCGTCTGCCTCACGATACACGTCACCTGCCAGGCCGTGGCCCGCGGCAAGACTTCTGCCCATGCCAACTGCTTGTGAACCCTGGCCCGGAAACAGCCAGGCGGTTCTCTCAGGCATTCGCGGACGCTCGTGTCCAGCGAATGACACCCGCCGCCCACGTGAGCCCCCCGCCGAATCCGACGAGAACCACATTCATCCCTGGCTTCAGCGCGCCGACGTCTTCGGCTTCCACAAGACAGATTGGCACGGAGGCGTTCGAAGTGTTGCCATAGCGCTCAACATTCACCCAAACCTTCTCCCGTGGCATCTCAAGACGCCTGGCGGCAGCATCGATAATTCGGAGATTTGCCTGATGGGGAATGAACAGATCAACGTCATCGTAGGTCAGACCAGCACGGTCAACCGCGGTGGCGGCGGCTTCTCCCATCACCTTTACCGCAAACCGGTAAACTTCCTGGCCGTTCATCTCCATGAATGCGCGGTCAACTGTTCGCGCGCCATTCAGACCGACAAAACGGTTCGGGCTGCCGAGCGTCAGGTGATGTCCGGCGTCGCCATCTGAGCCGAGATCCATCGACAACAAACCTGCCGGTTCGTCACTTGGCTCCAATACAACCGCGCCAGCCCCATCGCCGAATAGCACACACGTGCCACGGTCGGTGAAGTCGAGGAAACGGCTGACAAAATCCGCGCCGATAACCAGCACCTTGGATGCCGCGCCAGTGCGAATGAACTGCGTGCCAACCGACAGCGCGTAAACGAACCCGGAGCAGGCCGCATTGAGATCAAATGCGCCAGCGCGGCTGGCGCCCAGTCCAGCCTGAACCAGGCTGGCGACAGATGGCATATGCTGATCTGGTGTGTATGTGGCGACGATAACGAGATCCAGATCCGCTGGCGTCACGGCAGCTTGATCGCACGCTATGCGCGCGGCTGCTAAAGCCATTGACACCGACGTTTCGGTCGCCTCAGCGAAATGACGCTCCGCGATTCCGGTTCGACTCCGAATCCAATCATCCGAAGTATCAACAAATTCGCTGAGATCGTCATTTGTTACAACCTGGTCCGGCACGTACATGCCTGTGCCAGTGATCGCGGCGTAGCGAAGCATGATCCTCCCCCTCGTCCCAGAGCCGTACATGAGCACCCGTTCGTCGCAGGGAGCCCCCGAAATCGCGCCGGGAGAGACGGTCCCGACCTAAAGTCCTGGCCGTTCGGAGGATCTCGGTGCGCGCAGTTCGATTTCTACGACCTCACGCCCTGCATAGAATCCACAGGAAAGACAAACGTGATGGGACAGCTTGTAGGCACGACAATTAGGGCAGGTTACCATACTCGGTGTTTTGAGCTTCTGGTGTAACCGCCGGTGTCCCCTGCGTGATTTTGGTATGCGTTGTTTTGGTAGCGCTCCCACAATTCCCCCTCAGATAGTCTATCGAATTGGCCCCTTGTCAGGCCTCTTCCGCCTCAAGTTCATCATCCAACAATTCGGCCAGCGCAGCCAGGCGAAAATCGATCTGGGAATCCGATTCCTCCTCGACTCCAATTCCCGGACAGTCCTCACCGCACCTTGGACGCATCGGCAACGCGAGGATTGCGTACTGGCGAATCGGCTCAGCGAGATCTAATTCGTTCGCCTCGTCGATTTCGCCAAGTTCGTTCTCAAAATCCATCTCGATTTCATCGTCGACGCCGCCCATAGCCAGATCGTATATCGTCCGGTACTCCTGCTCGATCTCGGTTTCAAAGGGCTGCTCGTAAATTTC